>CAVZYF010000016.1:0-316810 GCA_963779405.1 uncultured Solirubrobacterales bacterium | reverse complement strand
GTATCGCACCCCCGATTTACTCGACGTTGCCCTCGGCCGAGCCGGTTGAGCCGGGGTTTTTCCGCGGCACGAGCACCAACCGCTTGAACTCCGCGACGAGCACGCCGTCCTGATTGAAGACACGCGTGTGCACCCTGACGGTGCCCCGGTCGGGCTTGGACTGCGACTCCTTCTTCTCCAGGACCTCGGACTCGACGAACAGCGTGTCGCCGTGGAACACGGGCGCGGGGTGCTTCAGCTCTTCGGTCGCCAGATTCGCGATCGCCTTGCCACTCACGTCTGAGACCGACATACCGAGCGCCAGCGAGTAGACCAGCGGGCCCACGACCACGTTGCGGCCCTGCTGGGATTTCGCCGCGTACACGTCGTTCAAATGCAGCGGGTGGTGGTTCATCGTGATCAACAGAACAGGTGGTCGTCCGACTCGGTGACCGTCTTCGCGGGCCAGTGCTTGTACACGGCGCCGACCTCGAACTCCTCCAGGTAGCGGCCGTACGGATGGGCGCCGCTCGCCTCGCGGGCGGCCTGCTCGGTCTCGACGGTCTGGGTTGCGGTCTCACTCATGGGTGGCGGGGTCTCCTGTAGCTCTGCTCGATGTTGACGTTGCCTTGAACACTAGTGACGAGCGCTCAGGCGATACCGTTCAGGCTCCGACGACGATCCCCCGACAGGAGACGAAACCGACTTGCGCAACCCCCGAGACTTCTTCAAGCCCCTCGCGATCGACGCCCCCGAGCCCGCTGCGGGAGATCCCGTTCAAGCCGTCCCGGATGATCCACTTCCTGGACTTCTCCAACGCGAAGATGGTCGCCAAGGTGCCCGACCTCGCGCCGAAGGTGGACATCCTGCTGGGCAACCTCGAGGACGCCGTCCCCGTCGACCGCAAGCTGGCCGCCCGCGCCGGGCTGATCAAGGTCGGCCGCGAGATGGACCTCGGCGACACCGCGCTCTGGACGCGCGTCAACGAGCTCGCCTCGCCCTGGGTCCTCGACGACCTCACCGAGCTCGTGACCGAGATCGGGACAAGCTCGAGGTGATCATGGTCCCCAAGGTCGAGGGTCCCGTGGGACATCCACTACGTCGACCGCCTGCTCGCCCAGCTCGAGGCCAAGGCCGGCCTCGAGCGCCCGATCCTGTTCCACGCGTCCTCGAGACCGCCCAGGGCGTGGCCAACCTCGAGGAGATCGCCTGCGCCTCCCCGCGCATCCAGGGCATGTCCTTCGGCCCCGCCGACCTCGCCGCCTCGCGGCGCATGAAGACCACCCGCGTCGGCGGCGGGCACCCCGGCTACCGCACGATCGCCGACCCCGATCCCGAGCACCCCGACGCCCCCCGCGCCAGCTACCAGCAGGACCCCTGGCACTACTCGATCGCGCGCATGGTCGACGCCTGCACCTCCGTCGGCGCGCTGCCCTTCTACGGCCCCTACGGCGACATCTCCGACGTGGAGGGCTGCGAGACCCAGTTCCGCGCCTCCTTCCTGCTCGGCTGCGTCGGCGCCTGGTCGCTGCACCCCGGCCAGATCGCGATCGCGAAGAAGGTCTTCTCGCCCGACCCCGACGAGGTCGCCTTCGCGAAAAAGGTGATCGCCGCGATCCCCGACGGGCGCGGCGTGCACATGATCGACGGCAAGATGCAGGACGACGCCACCTGGAAGCAGTGCAAGGTGATGGTCAACCTCGCGGAAATGCTCGCGCGCAAGGACCCGGAGCTGGCGGAGGCCTACGGGTTCGTTCCGGCGAGCGAGCCGGCCACGCCCGCTGCCGTATAGGCTTCCGCGCCGCATGAGATTCTTCGAGTTCGAGGCGCGCGAGATCGTCAAGCGGGCCGGCATCCCCGTCACCGACTACGGCTTCACGACCGACCCCGCCGAGGCGCCGAGATCGCCGCGCGGATCGGCGGGCCGACCGTGATCAAGTCGCAGGTGCTCGCCGGCGGGCGGATGAAGGCCGGCGGCGTCAAGTTCGCCGACACGCCCGAGGAAGCCGAGGCCTACGCGCGCGACATCCTGGAGCTGGAGATCGGCGGGCACATGCCGCGCGGCGTATTGGTCGACCCGAAGGCGGAGGTCGAGCAGGAGTACTACGCCGGCGTCGTCTGGGACGGCACCGCCAAGAAGCCGCTGATGCTGTTCAGCGACATGGGCGGCATCGACATCGAGCAGGTCGCCGAAGAGCACCCCGACCACGTCGGCCGCGGCCACTTCTCCACGCTCGAGCCCTTCTCCGACTTCCAGGCCAAGCAGGTGATCGCCGCCGCCGGCGTCACCGGCAAGGCCCTGCAGCGCGCCACCCCGGTGCTCGCCCGCCTGGCCCGGCTGTTCCTCGACAACGACATGACGCTCGCCGAGATCAACCCGCTGGCGCAGCTGAAGGACGGCTCGTTCGTCGCCCTCGACGCGCACATGGAGATGGAGAACGAGGGCATGCCGCGCCAGAAGGGCCTGCTCAAGGCGCTGGGCATCGGCGCGGACGAGGGCACCCGCGAGGACCACACGCCGACCCCGTTCGAAGAGGCCGTCAAGGCGATCGACGCCGCCGATCACCGTGGCGTGATCCAGGGCAAGGACACCGGCTTCAAGGGCAACATCGGCCTCGTGATCGGCGCGGGCGGCGGCTCGCTGACGCTCACCGACGCCGTGCGCCAGCAGGGCGGCAAGCCCGCCAACTACTCCGAGATCGGCGGCAACCCATCCGTCGCCAAGGCCTGCGGCCTGGCCAAGGAGGTCCTGGAGAAAGACGGCGTGGAGAAGATCGCCGTGATGATGTCGATCGTCTCGAACACGCGCGTGGACATCGTCGCGCGCGGCGTGATCAAGGCCTGCCTGGAGCTCGGCAAGGACCCCGGCGAGACGATCGCGATCTTCCGCATCCCCGGCGCCTGGGAGGAGGAGGGCTTCAAGATCCTCGACCGCTACGGGATCGAGTACTGCGACCGCTCGGTCTCGCTGTGGGAGGCCGCCGGTCGCGCGGTCGCCAAGATCCAAGGGGCGGCGGCCTAGCCATGTCGCATCCTGATCGACCAGGACACGACCTTCATCATCCAGGGCATCACCGGACGCGAGGCCGTCAACCTCACGCGCGAGTGCCTCGACTACGGCTCGAAGATCGTCGGCGGCGTGACGCCCGGGCGCAAGGGCCGTGAGGTCCACGGCGTGCCCGTCTTCGACACCGTCGAGCAGGTCGTCGAGCACAACGGCGGCGTCGTTCCCGACGGCTCGGTCGTCACCGTCCCGCCCGCCGGGCACGCGCGACGCCGTCTTCGAGGCGCTGCACGCCGGCATCAAGACGATCGTGATCGTCACCGAGCGGATCCCGCGCCGCGACGTCGCGATGATGGTCGAGCTGGCCGACGCCAAGGGCGCACGGATCATCGGCCCCAACTGCCTCGGCGTGATCGTCCCGGGCGTCGCCAAGATGGGCGGCATCGGCGGCCCGGCGCGCAACGCCGCCGTCGCCTACCAGCCCGGCGCGGTCGGCGTGATGAGCCGCTCCGGCGGCATGACCACGGAGATCTCCTCGACGCTGACCGCCGCCGGACTCGGCGTCTCCACGGCGGTCTCGATCGGCGGCGACGCGATCATCGGCTCCACCTACGCCGAGCTGATGCCGTACTTCGAGGCCGATGAGCAGACCCAGGCGATCGTGATCTACACCGAGCCCGGTGGGCGCATGGAGGCACAGCTGGCGCAGTGGGTCAAGGAGCACCACTCGCGCCTGCCGATCATCGCCTTCATGGCCGGCAAGTTCATGGACGACGAGGAGATGCAGGGGATGTCCTTCGGGCACGCCGGCACGATCGTCGAGGGCAAGGAGGACAGCGCGACCGAGAAGATCGCCCGCCTGGAGGCGGCCGGGATCCCCGTCGTGCAGCGGATCGACGAGATCCCCGACCTGGTCAAGGCCAAGCTCGCCGAGAGGGGCGCAGGCGTGAGGAAGGACGCCATCTTCATCGCCGTCGAAGTCGACGACAGCGTCGCCGCCGACCCCGCGATCGCCGCCAAGCTCGCCGAGGTCTGCCCGGTCGACATCTTCGCCGGCTCCGGCGGCGCGCTCGAGATCGTCGAGCAGAACCTCGACGAGTGCGTGCTCTGCCGGCTGTGCCTCGACGCCGCCGGAGGCTCGGGCCAGGATCAGCCGGTGAAGATCATCAAGCTCTACGACGACGGCGCCGTCCTCGCCTGAGCCACGTCAACCGCGCGGTGGACTAAAGTGGTATCGAGCCCATGAACGAAAACTTCTCCCTGATCGTGATGTGCCTCTTCCTGCTCGCGCTCGCTGGTCTTCCTGGCCCAGCAGCTCAGCGCATACCACTGAGACGGTCGCTGATCACTCCTCGTGCTTGCGCGCGGGGCGCAGGTTCTGACGTTCCTGCTGGCGTTCCACGACGTTCCGGATCAGCTTCAAGAACTGATCCGGGCCCGAGGCCTTCGCCTGGCCGTACGTGAACGCCTCGATCCAGTCCGGCACCTTCGCCTCGTGGGCCATCACGTTGAAGAACTCCCTCCTCATTTCCACGCGCACGCGCGCGTCGGTCGGGGGGATCTTCGTGACCTTGACACCCGGCATCTCCAAGCGGAAGTGCTGCACATCGCCGCGCCCGCGCAGCTCGACCGCGACCACCAGCTTGATCGGCTCGAGCGCCGGCACCTCCTCGAGGAACCTGTTGACCGCCAGCTCGATCAGGGTTTTCGCGTCCTCTGACATCAGGTCGACATCGGATCGTGTGGCGAGATCAGAACCGACATCAGATCTTGTGGCGCTGCAGCAGCTTCTTGCCGATCACCATCCGCTGGATCTCCGAGGTCCCCTCGCCGATCAGCAGCAGCGGCGCGTCGCGGTACAACCGCTCGATCTCGTACTCCTTCGAATACCCGTACCCGCCGTGGATCCTGAAGGACTCCTCGACACAGAAGCGCCCCGCCTCCGATGCGAACAGCTTGGCCATTCCCGCCTCCAAATCCGAGCGCTCGCCGGCGTCCTTCAACCGTGCGGCGCGCAGCGTCAACAGGCGCGCGGCCTCGACCTGGGTGCCCATGTCGGCGAGCTTGAACTGGATCGCCTGGTGCTCTGCGATCGGCTTGCCGAAGGTCTTGCGCTCCTGCGAATAGCGCAGCGCCAGCTCGAGCGCGCGCTGGGCGATGCCGACACCACGAGCGGCGACGTTGACGCGACCCACCTCGAGCGCGTCCATCATCTGCACGAAGCCCTTGTTGAGGCCCGCGTCCTCGCCGCCGAGGATGTTCTCGGCGGGGCAGCGGTAGCCGTCGAAGACCAGCTCAGTCGACTCGACGCCCTTGTAGCCCATCTTGCGCAGCTGCGGCGGGACCGTGAGGCCGGCGTAGTCGCCCGTGTTCTCGCTGACGCCGCCTTCCTTCTCGGCGATGAAGCAGGTCATACCCTTGTAGGCCTTCTCGGCGTTCGGGTCGGTCTTGACGAGCACGAACACGAGATCCGAGCGCAGGCCGTTGGTGACCCACATCTTCTGACCGTTGATCTCCCAGGAGCCGTCGTCCTGCTTCTTGGCCTGCGTTTTGATCGCCTGCACGTCGGAACCCAGCTCGGGCTCGGACAGCGAGAACGCGGCCCTGATCTCGCCGGTCGCCATGCGCGGCAGGTAGTTCTGCTTCTGCTCCTCATTGCCGAACTTCATCAGCAGATAGGAGCCGATGAAGTGCGTGTTGATCACGCCCGAGATCGAGATCCAGCCGCGCGAGAGCTCCTCGACGATCATCGCGTAGGTGGTGAGGTCCAACCCCATCCCGCCGTACTCCTCGGGGATCGTCACCCCGAACAGGCCGAGCTCCTTCATCTGCTCGACGATCGCTTCGGGGAACTCGTCCTCATGGTCGAAGTGCTCGGCGTTGGGCAATATCTGCTCGTCGGCGAACTGCCTCACCATCTCGGTGATCGCCTGCTGATCGTCAGGGTCGGTCGGCGTTGTGGCGGTGGCTACTGCCATGCGTGGCACTCCAAAGGTCGTTTTCGGTTGATCAAGAGGACGAGGGGCCCACCTCGCCGGCCCGGGCCGGCTGCGGCACCCTCCAGCAGAGAGAATACCGGCATGAACTTCGCTCGCGACGTGCTCGACCGACTGCCCCCGTCAGGGCTCGCGCTCGTGGAGCTTTCGCGCGAGGGCTCGCGGCGCGAGTGGACCTTTGCTGAAGTCTCCGCCCGCGGCGCTTCTCTGGCGGGGGCTCTGCAGGCTCGCGGGATCGGTCGCGGCGACGTGGTAATGACGCTGATCGGCAACCGGCCCGAGTGGGTCTTTGCGATGTGCGCCTGTTTTCGGCTCGGCGCAGTCGTGCTGCCTTGTACCGAGCAGCTGCGGGCGAAAGATCTCGCCCTGCGCCTAGCCGTGGCGCGGCCCCAGATGATCGTCGCCGACGAGCGCAACCGCGCGGAGCTGGAGGCGGCCAGGCCGGAGTGTCCGGTGCTGCTCGTGCCCGACGAGGCCCTGTTTGCCGGCCCGTCCGCCCCCTCGATCGAGCTGGCTCCGACGGACCCCTGCCTGATCACGTTCACGAGCGGCACCTCGGGCGAGCCGAAGGCGGTCCTGCACGGACAGCGCTACCTCGACGGCCAGCGCCTGCAGGCGACCCACTGGCTGGGTGCACAGCCAGGAGAGCTGGTGTGGTGCACGGCCGCCTCGGGCTGGTCGAAGTCCGCGCGCAACGTGTTCATCGCGCCCTGGCTGTCGGGCGCGAGCGCGCTGCTGCACGACGCGCGCTTCGACCCCGCCGAGCGCCTCGACTTGCTCGCGCGCGAGCGCGTGAACGTGCTGTGCATGGCGCCGACCGAGTACCGCGTGATCGCCGCCCGCGCGACGCTACGAGCGCTGGGAGACCTGCGCGCGATGGTCGCGGCGGGCGAGGCGCTCAACCCGGAGGTGCTGCACACCTGGCGCGAGGCGACGGGCCTGGAGATCCGCGACGGCTACGGCCAGACGGAGACGGGCCAGCTCACAGGGATGCCTCTGGGCGAGGCCGCGCGGCCCGGCTCGATGGGGCGCGCGCTACCGAGGGTGGAGCTGTCGGTTCGTGACGGGGAGTTGGTGGCGAATCCGGCGAGCGTGCCGACCTTCTTCCTCGGTTACCTCGGCGAGGATCCTCCGAGTGGCGATTGGCACACCGGCGACCGCGTGCATGAAGACGACGATGGGTACCTGTGGTTCGAGGGCCGCGCCGACGACGTGATCGTCTCGGCGGGCTACCGAATCGGGCCGTTCGAGGTCGAGTCCGCGCTCGTCGCCCACCCCGCCGTGGCCGAGGCCGCCGCCGTGGCCGCGCCCGACGCGGAGCGCGGCGCGGTCGTGCGTGCGGTCGTCGTGCTGCGCGACGGCCGCACTCCCTCGCCAGAGCTGGCGAGGGAGCTGCAGGAGCACGTCAAGCGCGAGACCGCGCCCTACAAGTACCCGCGGATCGTCGACTTCGCGCCCGAGCTGCCGAAGACCGCGAGCGGGAAGGTCAGGCGGGCTGCGCTACGGGCTCAGGCGTGAAGCCCGCGAGCTCGTACTCCACATCCTCGGTCACCTGCGGCACCGTCCCCGCGGGCGGGCGCAGGATCAGGAACGCGGCGAGGATCCCAAGCCCGACGCAGCTCGCGGCGACGATGTAGGCGAGGTGATAGCCCCCGGTGAGCGCGCTCGGAAGCGCGTGTCCCGCCGCGGCCAGCGCTTTCGTGTGGTCGGTCGCGATCGTGCCGAGCGTCGCCAGGCCGATCGCGCCGAACAGCTGGACCGAGACGTTGATGATCCCCGATGCCAGGCCGGCGTCCTTCGGTGGCGCGTCGGCCATCCCCATCGTCAACAGCGGCAGGAACGAGGCGCCGGCGCCGAGCCCGATCAGAAGGAACGCTCCAAACAGGCCCGGGAAGTAGCCGGCGTGGACGCCCTGGGTCGCGAGCAGCAGCAGGCCGGCGGCGATGCCGGCAAGACCGGCCGCCAGCGTGTTCAGCGGGCCGAAGCGAGTGACCGCCTTGACCGCGAGCCCCATCGACAGCGCCGCGATCGAAATCGTCAGCGGCATGAACGCGAGGCCGGTGTCGATCGCGTTGTAGCCGAGCACGCGCTCCAGGTACAGCGCACCGAGGAAGAAGGCCGAGAACATCCCCGTCACGAGCAAGCCGCGGACGAGGCTCGAGCCCATCAGCATCCGCAGCCGCAGGATCCGCAGCGGCATGATCGGGTTGGCGATGCGCGACTCCAGCGTGAAGAAGGCGCCGAGCAGCACCAGCGCGGCTCCGCCGACGCCAAGCGTGCGCGCCGAGAGCAGGCCGTATTCGGTCGACTTGACGATCGCAAAGGCGCCGAGCATCGTCGCAAGCGTGATCAGGATCGATCCGGCAACGTCGACGCCGCCGGCGAGGCCGATGCCCCTGTTCTCCACGATCAGCGCGGAGCCGAGCACGAACGTGATCACGCCGATCGGCACGTTCACGAAGAAGATCCAGTGCCAGCTCAGCGACTGGGTCAGCGCGCCGCCGGCGAGCAGCCCAATCGAGCCACCGCCAGCGGAGACGAACGCGTACATGCCCATCGCCTTCGCCTGCTCGGCCTTCTCGGGGAACTCGGTGACGATGATCGCGAGGATCACCGCGGAGGCGACGGCGCCGCCGATCCCCTGCACGAAGCGCCCGGCGATCAGCATGCTCTGGCTCGTGGCCAGACCGCAGAAGATCGAGGCGGCGGTGAACAGGACAAGCCCCGCGAGGAAGACTTTCTTGCGGCCGACGAGGTCACCCATCCGGCCGGCGAGCAGCAGAAAACCGCCGAAGGTGATCAGGTAGGCGTCGATCACCCACGTGAGGTTGCCCTGAGAGAAATGCAGGTCGCGCTGGATCGAGGGCAGCGCGACGTTCACGATCGTCGCGTCGAGCACCATCATCAACTGGCCGAGGCACAGCACCCCGAGCGCGATCCAGCGGCGGCGCTCGCTTTTGCGCTCTATGTCTGACCTCTCGGTTGTGGCCTGCTCGGTTTGGTCTGCGAGGGCAATCTGGCTCATGTGTGGCTCCTTCTGGGTGGCGAAGTAGCACACCATATCATGGATCATCCTTGTCATAGGGACGATCAACATAAAATTTATAATCGTTGCTAGAATGAAAACAAATGGAGAATGGTGTAAAATCACACGCGATGGGTGCTGAGAGGGCATGTGCTCCGGGCTCGATGGTGCTGCTCACCCGGCTGGCCAAGCAGGTCTACCGGCGCAGCAGTGACGAGCTGCTGGGGATGCAGCTGCGCCACCTGGTCGCGCTCAGCTACGTGCGCGACCACGACGCCTGCCCTCAGCACGAGCTGGCCGAGGCCTTCTGCATGGACGCCAACAACGTCGTGCTGCTGCTCAACGAGCTCGAGCAACTGGGCTATGTGACGCGCCTACGCGACCCCGACGATCGCCGCCGCCACATGGTCCAGCTCACCCCCGCCGGCGCCGAGGCGCTGAGCCTCGCCGAGCACGCCCAGGAAGCGATCGAGGACGACGTCTTGAAGGCGCTCGATCCGGGCGAACGCGCCACCCTGTGGCAGCTGTTGACCCGCGCGCTCTACGGCGCCGAGCCGGTCTCCGACGACGCCTACAGCGCGACGATCGCGTCGATCTCGACCTGAGCGCCCTTTGGCAGCTGCGCGACGCCGACCGTCACCCGCGCCGGGGGCTCGCCGTCGAAGAAGCCGCCGTAGAGGTCGTTGACTTCGGCGAAAGCCGCCAGATCGGTCATGTAGATCGTCATTCGCACCGCACGGCGCAGCGTCGTCCCCGCCGCCTCGCAGACGGCGCTCAGGTTCTCCAGGCAGCGGCGCGCCTGCTCGGCGGGCGTATCCCCCACCAGCTCGCCGGTGGCCGGATCGAGCGGGATCTGACCCGAGCAGAACAGCAGCCCCGCAGCTGACACCGCGTGGCTGTAGGGACCGATCGCGGCGGGGGCGCCGGGAGCCTGCACGATCTCACGAGAGGAGGCCATTGGTGAGGCGAGACTAACGTGTGGGAGCAATTGTGGCGCGTCCGTGAACCTCAGCAGATAGATTCCGAAAAATGCAACTCTCGAGGTCCGTCGGCGTTCTCTTGGCGGTGTGCCTCTGCGCGGCGGCATCGGCCGCGGCAGCTCAGGCCCAGATCGCGTGGGCGCCGTGCGGCGACAGCAACGACTTTGCCTGTGGCCATCTCACCGTTGCACTGGACCCGAGCGGGGGCACACCCGGGACGATCACGCTCGCGATCCGCCGCCACCGCGCCCCGGTCGGCGAAGCGAAGGATGCGATCGTCGCGCTCGCGGGCGGCCCCGGGCAGGCGGCGATCCCGTTCACCGAACAGTTCGCCCGGGTGCTCGGCCCGATCGCGGACACGCGCGATCTGATCGTGTTCGACCAGCGCGGCATCGGCCTCTCCGGGCCACTGTCCTGCCACCGCTTCGAACTCAGCGCCAACACGCCTCCGGGACCCACGATCGCCGAATGCGCGGCGCAGCTCGGGCCGACGCGCTCCTTCTACGCGACGGCCGACACCGTCGCCGACATCGAGGCGCTGCGCGTCGCCGGAGGCTACGAAAAGCTCGTCCTGTACGGCACCTCCTACGGCACGAAGGTCGCCGAGGACTATGCGCAGGAGTACCCCAGCCACGTCGAAGCGCTGGTGCTCGACTCGGTCGTGCCCCCCAACGGCCCCGAACCACTCAACCGCGCGACGCTCGCGGCGGTCCCCCGCATCCTGCGCCAGCTGTGCGCCGCGCACGCCTGCGCGCGCATCACCCCCAACCCCGTCGGCGACCTCGCGCGGCTCGTGCGGCGGTTGACGCGCGGAGCACTGCGCGGCCGTGTGATCGACGGCCAAGGCGTCGCCCACACGGTGCGCATCTCCTCCGACGGTCTCCTCGAGACCCTGATCGAGGGCGATTTGGAACCGATCCTGCGCAGCGAATTCCCGGCGGCGGTCCGCTCGGCGGCGGACGGCGACACGGCCGCGCTGGCGCGCCTGGAGGCACGCGCCGCAAGCGGCGAAGCAAGCGAATCCGAAGAACCGAGCGAGAGCTTCGACAACCCCCTGTACTACGCGACGAGCTGCGAAGACGAGCCGTTCCCGTGGAACCGCGCGGCCGGCCCGGCGACGCGTCTGGCCGAAGCGAAGGCCCGGATCGAAGCGCTGCCCACCGATCAGATCGCGCCGTTTACTCGAGCGAACGTGCTCGACTTCAGCGACGTGCCGGCATGCGCCTACTGGCCGTACAGCGCGCCCGCGCCCGCGCCCAATGAAGCGCCATTGCCGAGCGTCCCGACGCTGATCCTGAGCGGCGCCGACGACCTGCGCACGCCGACCTCAGGCGCGCGCGAAGTCGCCGCGCAGATCCCCGGCTCGCACCTGCTGGTGGTGCCGAACACCGGGCACTCCGTGCTCAGCTCAGACCCCACCCATTGCGCGAGCGATGCCCTTCAAGCCCTGTTCGCGGGCAAGCCGATCAAGCCCTGCGCGGCCACATCGCCACCGCCGATCCTGCGCCTGACGCCGCCGGCGCCGAGGAGCCTGGCGGACCTCGCCCCGGCACGGGGCAGCCACGGACTGCCCGGCCGCACACTGCAGGCGGTCGTGCTCACACTGGGGTACTTCGACCGCCAGCTGGCGCTCCAGCTCGTCAAGCAGCTCGAATCGGGCGGACTCGGAGGCTCACTGTCATTGCGCAGCGGCGGCCTGCGCGCCGGTTGGGCGGGACTCGCGGGCGCAACATTGACGTTCGACCACTATTCCTACGTGCCAGGCGTGACCCTCTCGGGCAAGCTCACCTCACAGGCGAGCGAGCTTCGGATCGGAGGGGCCGCGGCCGCCCACGGCACGCTGCGTCTCGGCCCCCACAAGCAGCTCGACGGAGTGCTGGACGGCGAGCGTGTCCAGACGGCGGACGGCGTGGTCAGCGCGCAAACGGCGCGCTTCCGTGGCAGCTACCGCTAACGTCTGCGGCGATGCCCAGGCGCTCGCCGACCACACTGTTCGCGGCGGCGCTGATCCTCGGCCCGCTCGCCCTCGCGCAGGCCCCCGCGGCCGGCGCGCTGACGTTCGTCCCCTGTGCCAGCAACGCAGCGTTCTCGTGCACGACGGTCCCCGTCCCACTCGCCCGGACGGGCCTTGCGTCCGGCACGATCTCGTTGAGCGTCGAGCGCAAACAGGCCGGCGCTGCGCGGAGCAAGACGGCGGTCCTCGCGCTGGCCGGCGGACCCGGCCAGGCGGCACTGCCGCTGGGCGAATTCATCGCCAAGGCGCTCGCCCCGGCACTCGGCACACGCGACCTGCTGATCTTCGACCAGCGCGGCACCGGCGCATCCGATCCCCTCAGCTGCGGTGCGCTGAGCAGCTTCAGCGGCATCAGCGCGAGCCAGACCTTCGAACGCTGCGCGCTTGAAATCGGACCGGCTCGCGGCGACTACACGACCCAGGAATCGGTCGAAGACATCGAGGCGATCCGCCAGACCGCGGGCTATGAAAAGCTCGTCCTGTACGGCACCTCCTACGGCACGAAGGTCGCCGAGGAGTACGCCGAACGCTACCCCCAGCACGTGGAATCGCTGGTGCTCGACTCGGTCGTGCCGCCGGACGGGCCGGAACCGTTCTCGATCCCGACCTTCCAGGCGATCGGCTCGGTGCTCACCGAACTGTGCTCGAAGGACGCCTGCACGGGGATCACCGCGAACCCGCTCGGGGACATCGCAAGCCTGACGGCGCAGCTGCGCAAGCGACCACTGACCGGCTCCGTGTACGACGGCTCGGGCCACCGCCACAGCGCAACCCTGAACGAGTCCGGCCTGCTCGGCATTCTCGAGGCCGGCGATCTGAACCCCGCCCTGCGCGCGCTACTACCGGCCGCGGTGCGCTCGGCCCTGCGCAACTACCCCGATCCGCTGCTGCGCCTGCAGCTGCTGGCCGAGGGACTGATTCCAAGCGTGCCCGGTGGTCACGCCGCCGAAGAATCCGAGCAGATCGACGAAGCGCTGTACGTCACGACGACGTGCGAGGAGATGCCCTTCCCCTGGCAACGCTCGGCGCCGGCAGCGACGCGGCTCGCGGAAGCCACCGGCGCCCTGAACGCGCTGCCGAGCACCGACTTCTATCCGTTCGACGCCGCCACGGCGCTCAGCAACAGCCTGATCTCGGCCTGCGCAGGCTGGCCGGACGCTTCGGCGGCGAGCGTCGAGCCCGGCGTGCTGCCGAACGTGCCGACGCTGATCCTCTCCGGCGCCCAGGACCTGCGCACCCCGACGTCCAACGCCCGGCTCCTTGCGGCCCTGATTCCCGATGCGCAGCTGCTCGTCGTGCCCTACACCGGCCACTCGGTGATCGGCAGCGACTTCGGCGACTGCGCCTCGCTGGCGGTGACGGCATTCTTCGGTGGCACGCCCGTGCAGCCGTGCGCACCGAGCTCCAACCCGTTCGCGCCCACGCCGCTGACCCCCACGAAGCTCGCCTACGTACACCCCGTCCCGGGGCTGAGCGGCAAGCCGAGCCTGACCCTCACCGCCGTGCTCGACACGATCGTCGACCTGAACCGGCAGGTGGTCGGCGCCACGCTGCAGGCCGACGCGCAGCTGCCCAGCGGATCGAGCTTCGGCGGGCTGCGCGGCGGCTACGCGAAGCTGAGCCCCTCCAAGCTGCAGCTGAGGAGCTTCACGTTCGTCCCGGGTGTCGAACTGAGCGGCACCTTCCCGGTGAAGAACGGCCAGCTGCAGAGCACGACCCTGCGCATCACGGGTTCGAGCGCCTCGGGCGGCACCGTGCGCGTGGGTTCGGGCAAGCAGGTCACGGGCACCCTTGGAGGCAAGCGCTTCAACGTGAATGTCGCCAATGTCAAGCTCTCGCGCGCCGGTACGGGCGGGAGCGCAAGCGAAGCCGAATGGTCCTCGACGCCGCTCGCCTTCCCGCTGGGAAAGTTGGCCCGGCTACGCTGAGCGAGTGCCGAACGCGCTCGCCGCCGAGACCTCGCCCTACCTGCGCCAGCACGCGCACAACCCCGTCGACTGGCTCCCCTGGGGTCCGGCCGCGCTGGCGCGCGCGCGTGAGGAGGACAGGCCGCTGCTCGTCTCGATCGGCTACTCCTCCTGTCACTGGTGCCACGTAATGGAGCGCGAGTCCTTCGAAGAGGAGCGCACGGCCGCGTTGATGAACGAGAGCTTCGTATGCGTGAAGGTAGACCGCGAGGAGCGCCCCGATGTCGACGCGCTGTACATGGAGGCCGTCCAGTCGATGACCGGCCACGGCGGCTGGCCGCTGAACGTGTTCCTCACGCCCGAGCAACTGCCGTTCTACGGCGGTACGTACTTCCCGCCCGAGCCCCGTCACGGAATGCCCGCCTGGACGCAAGTGCTGCAAGCGATCGGCGAGGCGTGGTCGGAGCGGCGTGAGGAGATTCGGGCGGGCGGCGAAGGCCTGCGCGAGCGGCTGTCCGGCGGGGCGGGGCTGAAGCCCTCCGCCGAGCCGCTCGAGGAGAGCGCGCTCGCGACGGGCGTCGCGAACCTCAGGGCAGTGTTCGACCCGGTCAATGGAGGATTTGGAGGTCCGCCGAAGTTTCCCCAGGCCTCGGTGATCGAGCTTCTCTTGTGCCGGGGCGAGCAGGACATGGCCTTGAAAACCCTGCACACGATGGCCGGCGGCGGCATCCACGACCAGGTTGGCGGCGGGTTCGCGCGCTACAGCGTCGATGCGACCTGGACAGTGCCGCACTTCGAGAAGATGCTCTACGACAACGCCCTGCTCGCACGCGCCTACCTGCACGGGTTCCAGCGCTCCGGCGAGCCCCGCCTCCAGGAGGTCTGCCGCGACACGCTCGACTGGGCTTTGCGCGAGATGCGCGACCCCGAGGGCGGGTTCTACTCCGCGCTCGACGCCGACTCCGAGGGAGTGGAGGGACGCTTCTACGTGTGGACTCTCGACGAGCTTCGGGACGCGCTCGGCGAGGACGCGGATGTGGCGATCACTTGGTTCGGCGCGACCGCGCAGGGAAATTTCGTCGACCCTCATCATCCCGCTCCGGGCCTGAACGTGCTGGAGGACCGCGGCGAGCGCCCGGACGAGGCCGCGCAGGCGCGAATTCGCTCCCGCCTGCTGGAGGTACGCGAACTTCGTGTGCGCCCCGGCTTGGACGACAAGAGGTTGACCTCCTGGAACGCTTTGATGGTCACCGCCCTGGCCGAGGCCGGCGCCGCGCTTTCAGGGGTGGGTGGGGATCAATACCTTGAGGCGGCAGTCGCCTGCGCAGAGTTCATCCTGCGCGACCTGCGTGACTCCGACGGGCGGCTGTTGCGCACCTACAACGACGGTCACGCCAAGATCGATGGCTACCTAGAGGACCACGCCTTCCTGCTGGAGGCCCTTTTGGCTCTGTTCGAAGCGACCTGCGAAGAGCGCTGGTTCGTCGAGGCCCGTTCCCTGGCGGACACCCTGATCGCGCGGTTTTCAGACCCGGAGAACGGCGGCTTCTTCTCGACCGCCGCCGACGCCGGCGAAGCGCTGATCGCGCGGCGCAAGGACCTGGAGGACTCACCGATCCCCGCCGGTGGCTCCTCTGCGGCGATGGGCCTGCTGCGCCTCTCAGAGCTCACCGGTGAGGACGAGTACGAGCGCCAGGCGCTCGGCATGCTTGCGCTCCTGCGCGACATCGCACCGCGCCACCCGACCGCGTTCGGCCACCTGTTGCAGGTGCTCCACTGGCGCTTCTCCCCCGCCCGCCCGATCGCGTGTGCGATTCCTACAAGATAGAGAGGTACCGATCCAGCTCCCATTGGGTTACGTGCACGCGGTAGTCGTCCCACTCCTGGCGCTTGATCTCGACATACCGGTTGAACATGTGCTCGCCCAGTGTCCTCAAGACCAGCTCGGACTCCGCCGTCAGCTCGATCGCCTCGCCCAGGCTCTCCGGTAGCTGCTCGACCCCCAGGCGCCTGCGCTCCTCGCCCGATAGGTGGTAGAGGTTCTTCTCCATCGGCTCCGGCAACTCATAGCCCTTCTCGATCCCCTCCAACCCCGCCTGCAACAAGACCGCGAACGTCAGGTACGGGTTGCACGCCGGATCAGGGCAGCGCAGCTCCATGCGTGTCGCCTTCTCCCTCCCCGGGTGATACAGCGGCACGCGCACCAGCGCCGAGCGGTTACGCCGCGACCACGCCACGTACACCGGCGCCTCGAAGCCCGGCACGAGGCGCTTATAGGAGTTGACCCACTGCGCGAAGATCGAGCAGATCTCGCGCGCATGCTTGAGCTGACCGGCGATGAACGCCTTGCCGACATCTGACAGGAAGTACTGGTCGTCCGGGTCGTAAAACGCGTTCTTCCCATCCGCGAACAGGGATTGGTGGGTGTGCATGCCCGAGCCGTTCTCGCCGAACAGCGGCTTCGGCATGAAGGTCGCGTGCCAGCCGTACTTCATCGCGTACTCCTTCACGGTGATCCGGTAGGTCATGCAGTCGTCGGCCATCTTCATCGCGTCCGCATAACGCATGTCGATCTCGTGCTGTGAGGGCCCAACCTCGTGGTGGGTGTACTCGACGTGGATCCCCAGCTGCTCCATCGCCAGCACCGTCTCGCGGCGCACGTCCGAGCCCGCGTCGAGCGTCGTCAGGTCGAAGTACCCCCCTTTGTCGAGTACCTCGGTGCTCTGAGAGTCCTTGAACAGGAAGTACTCGAGCTCGGGCCCGACGTTGAACGTATCGAAACCCATTCCCCGCGCGCGCTCCATCGCGCGGCGGAGCACGTGCCTGGGGTCGCCCTCATACGGCGTTTTCTCGGGCGTTACGACGTCGCAGAACATCCTCCCCACGCCCTGCTCTTCCGGGCGCCACGGCAGCACCGCAAACGTGCTCGGGTCGGGCATCGCGATCATGTCCGACTCCTCGATCGCGTTGAAGCCCGTGATCGAGCTGCCGTCGAAGCCCATCCCCGCCTCGAACGCGTCGTCGAGCTCAGCCGCGTTGATCGAAAACGACTTCAACTGCCCCAGGATGTCCGTGAACCAGAACCGGATGAACCTGATCTCGTGCTCGGCGACGAGCGCCTTCACGTCGTCCGTGGTCTTCGCCCGCTCCTCTTTCGGCTGCGTCGCCATCGCCGCTGACCTTAGTCGATGGTCTGGCTGTCCGGTATCGACTTTTGGCTAAACCGGTCGAGTCAGTGGCCGGCGACGGCGGCTACGAACGCGGCGACATCTTCGGCTTCCTTGCCCTGGTACAGCCCGGCCGGCATGTTGCCGAGGCCCTCCGCGCGGCCTTCGAGGATCGCGTTTTCCACGAGCGCCTTGCGCGCGGCGGGGGTCGAGAGCTCCTCGCCGATCCTCACGTCGAGGTTCGGGCCGATCCGCCCGACGGACTTGACCGCGGCCAGCGTGTGGCAGACCGTGCAAGTGTGGGAGAACAGTTCGCGGCCCTTGACCTCTTCGGCGTTCAGGTGCACCCCGCCGATCGCCTCGCTCTGCTTGTCTTCGGCGTTGTGCGCCAGCACGAGCGCGGGCACGATCAGGCCGAAGGCGAACGCCAGCACGACGGCGAACGTAATCAGGCGCTGGCTGGCCTTGGATTCGGCCGGCGGAAGTGTCTGCGAAGGACTCTCGGAGCTCATCTAGGCGGGGACAATATCGTCTGCCGCGGCTGGGCGGTCCATAGGCGCTCGATGCGGCCAGCAGGCTGTGGGCCGCCGGCCCGTGGGCACTCGATGAGAGCACTCTCACCTTTAGGCTGGCGCAAGCTGCGGCGCTACCCTGGAGGAGAGAGTCCAGATGACCTATCTCCTTCGCCGCCTCCCCCTCTCGCGCCTACTGCTCCTCTGCGGGCTGGTGGTCGCGATCGGCATCTCCGTGACCGCGCTCGCGTTCGCGCTGGGCACGGGACCGACGCCGCCGCCCAAGCCACTCGCCGATGCGATCCACGACGCACTCGCCGGGGCGGACGGGGAACCGGTCCAAGGGATCAGCGCGAACATCCAGCTGACCGACCACCTGCTCGAAGGCGCCAACCTCACCAGCGGCGGCGGCGAAGGCAGCGGCGGCGGCGCGCTCTTATCCAACCCGCTCGTAACCGGTGGCTCCGGCCGGATGTGGGTCGCCAGGGATGGTCGCGTGCGCCTCGAACTGCAGTCCGAAAAGGGCGACACCCAGGTGCTCTACGACGGGCACACCGTGTCGATCTACGACGCGTCCTCGAACACGCTCTATCGCTACACGATTCCGCCTCGTGAAGGCGGCGCGGGCGACTCCTCGGATTTAGGAACCCCCACCCCCGCGACCGCCGACCACGAAGCTCCATCGGTCGCGAAGATCGAAGAAGCGATCTCGCACCTGGACCACGTCAACGTCTCTGGCGCGACGCCGACCGACATCGCCGGCCAGGCCGCCTACACGGTGCACGTGTCGCCGAAGGAAAGCGGCAGTCTGATCGGCGGCGGCGAGCTCTCCTGGGACGCCGCCAACGGCGTCCCTCTACGCGCGGCGATCTACTCCTCGACGAGCTCTTCCCCGGCGATCGAACTGGCTGCCACTTCGATCTCCTACGGCCCCGTCGCCGCGTCGACGTTCGAATTCACGCCGCCAGCGAACGCCAAGATCGAAGAAATCGTGCTTCCCAAGCAGGACGGCTCGTCCGCCGATTCCTCGACGCACAGTGGCGAGCATCCCCATGTCACGACCGACGGCCAGGGGATCACGTCGGTCGCGGTGCTCGAAAGCAAGACAAAGGAAGGCGCGGACGCCAAGCAGACCTCGTCCGCGTCCGAAGCAGGCCTGCAGAAGGTCAAGATCAACGGCATCGAAGCCTCCGAGCTGCCCACCGAGCTCGGCACGCTGCTCAGCTTCGAGCGCTCCGGCGTGCGCTACCTCCTCGCCGGCGCGGTAAGCCCAGCCGCGGTCGAAGCGGTCGCCAAGGGCCTGTAGCCGGTGATCGAAGCGCCGCCCCAGGAGGCGATGGCGGACGAGGCCCCACCGGTCCGGGCCAGAGGATTGGTCAAGCGTTACAAGGAGGTTCTCGCGGTCGATCACATCGACCTGAACGTCAACGTCGGCGACGTCTACGGGTTCCTCGGACCCAACGGCGCCGGCAAGACGACGACGCTGCGAATGGCCCTAGGGCTGATTGTTCCCACCGAGGGCACGGTTGAGCTGTTCGGGCGCGACCCGCTACGCGAGGGCGCCCGCGCACTGGAGGGCGTCGCCGGGTTCGTGGAGGCGCCGCGCTTCTACCCGTACCTCGCCGCGCGCAAGAACCTCGAGCTGCTGGCCGCGCTCGACGGGGACGGCGCGAAGGACCGCATCGACGAGGTGCTCGAGATCGTCGAGCTGACCCCGCGCGCCGGCCATCGCGTGGGCGGCTTCTCGCACGGGATGCGCCAGCGCCTGGGGATCGCCGCGGCGCTGCTACGCCGCCCGCGCCTGCTGATGCTCGACGAGCCCGCGACCGGCCTGGATCCGGGCGGGATGCGGGACATGCGCGCGCTGATCCGCCGCCTTGCCGACGAAGGGATCACGGTGCTGCTCTCAAGCCACCAGCTGCCGGAGGTGCAGGAGCTGTGCGATCGCGTCGCGATCGTCGACTCTGGGCGCGTCGTCTACGAGGGCGCGCTCGCAGACCTGCGCCGCCAGGGCGGGGCCGGCTACCGCCTGCGCACGACCGACGACACACGCGCGCTGGAGCTGGCGCGCGCGCAAAGAGGCGTCGAGCACGTTGTCGGGACCCCGCCCACCCCACACGGCCTGGGCTTTCAAGCCGAGGAGCGGGACGTGGGCGCGCTGTCGCTGGCGCTGGCGCAGGCGGGCATCGGGATCCTGGCGCTGACCCCGGAGCTCGCGACGCTCGAGGATCTGTTCTTCCGGCTGACCGAAGCCAACGGGGCCGGACGCGAAAACACCGGCGAGCCGTCGGAGCGGGTGTCGTGAGCAGCGTCGCGGCCACTCCCACCGTGCCGGCCCCCGGCGCCGTCCACGCGCGGCGGCCCTCGACCCTCACCGCCTACCGCTGGGAGCTGCGCAAGCTCGTCTCGCAGAAGCGCACCTACCTCGGGCTCGGGCTGGCTGCGATCCTGCCGCTGATCTTCGTGCTGGTCCAGAATCTGCACACCCACAGGGGCCACGACCAGGGCAACATCTTCGCCTCACACATCACCCAGTCGGGGCTCGCGACCCCTGTGCTGATGCTGCTGTTCCTGTCGGTCTTCATGCTGCCCCTGATCGCCGCCCTGGTCGCCGGGGACATCGTCGCGGCCGAGGACTCAAACGGCACGCTGAAGACGATCCTCACGCGCTCGGTCGACCGCAGCCAGGTATTCGCCGCGAAGGCGCTGGCGGCGATGACCTACGCCGCGATCGCGCTGTTCCTCTCAGCCGTCGTGGCGACCGTCGCCGGCGTCGCCTCCTGGGGCTTCCACGATGTGGTCACCTTCTCGGGCACCGTCGTCTCGGCGCCGGAAGGCCTGCTGCTCGTGTTCGCCGCGAACGCCGTCTACCTGATCCCGCTGCTGACCGTCACTGCGATCGGCGTGCTGCTGTCAACCACGACGCGCAACAGCGCCGCAGCCGTGGTCGGCACAGTCGGCCTCGTGATCCTGCTGTTCATCATCTCCGGAATCCCCGGCATCGAAGGCCTCAAGCCCTATCTGCTCACCGAACAGTTCGAGAACTGGCACGGCCTACTGCGCACCCCGACCGACTGGACGCCGATCTGGCATTCGGCGTGGGTCTGCGCGCTGTACGCGATCCCTTCGCTGTTTGCGGCCTACCTGGTGTTCTTGCGCCGCGACGTCACGGGTGGCTGAGGCGGTCGAGACGCTTCACGGTTCGGTCCTCTCATGGGGTTGTTCATTCAGTTCGGGGCTCCGATCAGGGCCTCCGATATGTGGCGAGCGTCAAGCCCCTCGCCAGCGTCGCGTCTTTGAGCCCGCCCCGCACGAGGACGGGACTGAACCCCGCTCTGGAGCCAAGCTTGCGGCTGAGCGCGTAGAGGAGGAACGCGACGTGGTGCACCCGGCCCCTCGCACCGCAGATTCCGCCCCAGCGGGCCTCACCGGCGCTGTTCAGTCCGACGACCGCCCCGTGGGGCAGCCTGCCGGCGGGAATCCCATGTGAGCCGGGACTGAGCCCGCCCACGGCCCACTTGATCGCGCCCCCACTGCCGCCGTCCAGGTCGATCACCAGCAGCAACAGTTCAGCCGCGCCCGCGGGCACGTTCCGCCACGCAAGCGGTGGCGAGACGCCGGCACCGTCGCAGGTGTAGCGCACAGGCATCGCGCCGCCAGGCTTGAAGGCGGGGCTACTCAGCACGATCGTCCCGATCGCGGATTGGACGGTGCCGTAGGACGGCGTTGTCGTTTGGGTGGGTGCACTCCCGGCCGAGTTGCCGGCGCCGCCGCCACAGCCGGCGAGCGCGAGCACGACGGTCAAAGGCAGAACAGTCAGCGATCGGCGGTTCCAGACCGTCAAGTAGTTCAGCCCACCTCGGCGGGCAGCTCGATCGCGGAGAGCTCGACATCGCCCATCAGGCGGCGCGCCTCGCGCGGGTCGATCAGGCCCGCGCCCAGTCTGGCGGTGGACTCCGCGCCGCAGGCCACGCCGAAGCGCAGGCACTGGTCGGGTGAGCGGCCCTCGTAGCGCGCGGCGATGTAACCGGCCAGAAAAGCGTCGCCGGAGCCGCGCTTGGCGATCGACTCGCGCACCTCGACGCTCACGCGCCGCATGCATGGCCGGCCGTCGACGAGCACCTGGGCAAAGCAGCCGTCGGGGAGCGTCATGATCGCCTCGTGAGGACCGAGCGCGGCGATCTCGCGCACCCCCAGCGAGCGCTCCTGCTCGCTTGCGAACTCGTGCCCCACGAGCTCCTCGGCCTCGATCACATTCGGTGAGACGACATCGGGCTCGGCGCGGACCGCCTGGTGCAGGGGCTCGCCCTCGGTGTCGATCACGGTCGTGACCCCCGTGCGCTCCAGCTCGCGGATCAGCACCGCATAGAAGTCGGGCTCCAGGCCGCGCGGGAGCGAGCCGGCGAACACAACGATCGCGGCGCCGCGAGCGAGGTAGAGCAGCTTCTCGCGGAACAACTCAACCTCGTGCTGGGATACCGACGGGCCGCGTTCGTTGATCTCCGTCTGCTCCCCCGTGGTCGGGTCCAGCACCGAGGTGTTCGTGCGCGACTCCTCGCGGATGCGCACGAAGTCGTTCAGGATCGCCTCCTCCGTGAGCTGCTCGACGATGTGCGTGCCCGTGATGCCGCCCGCGAAGCCGGTTGCAATCACCGGCTGGCCGAGCGTCTTCAGCGTGCGAGCGATGTTCACGCCCTTGCCGCCGGCCATCGTGCGCTGCTCGACGGTGCGATGACGCCGCCCCAGCCGGAAGTTCGGCACCGAGAGGGACTTGTCGATCGCCGCGTTCAGCGTGACCGTGATGATCATCTCTGCCTCTCTACCCACATTCCGGCACTTCGAACGGCGGGTGATGCCGTGGAGCGCACACCCAGAGGCTAGCGAACCTGCCTGGAGCCCGAGATCCGATATCCGGCTACCCCAGGGCCCATGTCTGCGTGCGCAGGCGCTCGGCCTCGGCGCAGGCAGCCGTCGCCGGCTCCTCGCCGGTGTCGAGGTAGGCGCCCGCGATGCTGCGGGAGGCGCTCACGAGTCCGCCCGCCCGGCCCGGGGCGAAGGCAGGGGCGAGATCCTCGACCCGCCCCCCCTGCGCGCCGACCCCGGGGAGCAGGAACGTCGCGTGCGGCATCAGCTCACGGGCGCGCACGAGGTGACCGGGGACAGTGGCCCCGATGACCGCGCCCACGTCGCTCAAGCCCGACTCCCCCACGCCGGGCCGGCCCAGCTCATCGACGATTCCCGCAAGTCGCTCCCACACGCTTGCACCACCACCCAACTCGAGGTCCTCGACATCGGCCGCACCCGGGTTTGACGTGCGCACCAGCGCCAGCACCCCGGCGCCCGCGGCGCGCGCCGCGCTCACAAACGGCTCGACGGCATCCGCCCCCATCAGCGGATTGACCGTCACCATGTCCGCACCGAGCCCGGGGATGGCTCCAAACGGTGTCTCGATGCCGCCGATCAGAGCCTGTGCATACGCGGAGGCGCTCACCGAGATATCGCCCCGCTTGCCATCGGCGATCACGAGCAACCCTCGTGCCCTCGCGTGCTCGGCGACCGCCACCAGCGCGCTCCAGCCGGGGGCTCCCAGCCGCTCGAAGCACGCGAGCTGGGGCTTGCACGCCACACACTCCTCCGCCGTCGCGTCGATCAACGCCTTGCAGTGGTCGAGCACCGCGCTCGCGGCACGCTCCGCGGGGGAGCCCTCAGCGGATATGCCCGGCGCGGGCTCGCCCGGCGCCGGCCACAGCATGCTCGGGTCCGGATCGAGTCCGAGCACAATCTGTGACCTGCGCGCCTGCACACGCGCCGTGAGCGTGTCTCCGAATCCGGGGAACAGGTTCAGCGACCCTTCACCGCGCTCTTGAGCCCGCTGCCCGCGGTGAAGCGCGGCACCCGCGAAGCGGCGATCTGGATGCGCTCGCCGGTACGCGGGTTGACGCCCTGGCGCGCGCCGCGCTCGCCGACGTGGAACTTGCCGAACCCCGACACCGTCACCTCGCTGCCCCTGCGCAATGCGTCCTCCACGGTGGCCAGCACCGCATCCACCGCGCGCCCCGCGTCATGCTTGGTCAGATCGGCACGATCCGCCACCTGGTCGACCAACTCGGACTTCGTCACTTCGTCCTCCTCGCTCGTGAAACCGTTACTTCGAAGCTAACACCGCGCGCGGACGGTCGCCTCCGCCACGACATCCGCGACAATGGCGAGATGACCTTCGAACGCGTCGCCTGGAGCATAACCGTGCTCGTCGCGCTGATCACCGCGCTGCTGCTGCTGCTCTCCGGCTACAACGGCTACGCCGGCCTCGGCCTCGCGGTCGCGATCTCCGCGGCGATCAACCTTCTTTGAGCCACTCGAGCAACGCGCGGGCGGCGCGCCCCCGGTGGCTGATCGCGTCCTTCTGCTCGTCCGATAGCTGCGCCATCGTGAGGGTGTTCCCCGCCCGAACGGGTGGGCTTTCATCCCTCCCGTTCGGCCCGCTCTCATCCGGCGGGCTCGCGTCAGGTAGAAACGCGGGGTCGTAACCAAACCCGCCCGCTCCACGGGGCTCCGCCGCCAGAGAACCCGCACAGCGGGCCTCGAACACGCGCTCCTCGCCCGGCGCCCCGGGATCGACGTATACGAGCGCGCACACGTACTCAAGCGCGCTTCCAGCCGGCGCCTCGCGCAACAGCTTCGCCAGGTTCTCCTCATCGGTTGCATCCTCTCCCGCATACCGCGCCGAGCGCACGCCCGGCGCGCCGCCGAGCGCCGCCGCCTCGATCCCCGAATCGTCGGCGATGCTCACCCTGCCCGTTGCCCGTGCGGCGGCGCGCGCCTTGCCGAGCGCGTTCTCCACGAACGTCTCCCCCTCCTCCGGCGGCAGCGTCACGTCCGCCGGCAACAGCTCCACCTCGTGGCCCTCCAGCAGGCGCGCGAGCTCGCGGCGCTTGTGCTCGTTGTGGGTGGCCAGCAGCAGTTTCACTTCACGATGCGGCGAGCGCCTGCTCCTGCACGCCGCGCAGCCGTTCGATCCCCGCGCCCGCAAGCGCCAGCAGCTCGTCCAGGTGCGCGCGCGAGAGGGGCGTGCGCTCGGCCGTGGCCTGCACCTCGATCAGCCCACCCTCACCGGTCATCACGACGTTCGCGTCGACCTCCGCGGTCGAGTCCTCGGAGTAGTCGAGATCCAGCAGGGCGGTTCCGTCGACGATCCCACAGGACACCGCCGCGACCGAGCCGGTCAATGGTGAGCCCTCCAGCTTGCCTTCGGCCCGCAGACGCGCGCACGCCAGCGACAGTGCCACATACGCGCCCGTGATCGACGCGCAGCGAGTCCCCCCGTCGGCCTGCAGCACATCGCAGTCGAGGTAGACCGTGCGTTCGCCCAACTTCGACAGGTCGATCACCCCGCGCAGCGAGCGTCCGATCAGACGCTGGATCTCGACGGTCCGCCCGTCCTGGCGCCCCTTGGTCGCGTCGCGCTGCTTGCGATCGCCGGTGGACGCCGGCAGCATCCCGTACTCGGCCGTCAGCCAGCCCCTGCCGTTGCCCGCCATCCAGCGGGGCACGCTCTCCTGCACGGAGGCGGTGCAGATCACGCGGGTCTCACCGGCGGAGATCAAGGCCGAGCCGGTGGCGGTGCGCATGAACCCAGGCTCGATCGCGATCGGCCGCAGATCGCCCGGGCCGCGCCCATAGCTGCGCTCAGGGCCGCTCACACCATCACCTCGACCGGCGCCAGCTCGACGCGCTCGACCGGCCCCAGCGGCATCTGCAGGAAACGGGTACCCGCCTGCTCGAAGGCCTCGATGTCGCCCGTGCACAGAAAGCGGTACTCACCTTCACCCTCCCGCGGGTTCTGCAGATCGCGTGTGCTCAGCGCATGCTCCACCTGGCGCGCGAGCGCCGCCCCAGAGCTGACGAGCGTCACCCGCGGGCCGAGCATCCGCTGGAGCATCGGCTGGATCAATGGATAATGAGTGCAGCCGAGGATCACCGTGTCGACATCCGCCTGCTTCAGCGGCGCGCAGACCTCGCGCACGCTCTGCACGGCGCGCTCGTCGAACTGCTCGCCAGCCTGGATAATCGACGCCAGCGTCGGGCACGGCACCGCGTGCAACGTCACGTGCGGATCGATCGTGCCGACGGCGTCCTCGTAGGCGCGACTGGCGACCGTCGTCGGGGTGGCCAGCAGCCCGATCCTCCCCGTGCGCGTGGCGGCGACCGCTCGTAGCGCCTCGGGACGCACGACACCGAGCACGTCGATTCCGAGCGTCGTCTCCATCATCCGCCGGCGCAGTGCGGGCAGGGCGGCGGCGGTTGCAGAGTTGCACGCCACCACCAGCAGCTTCGCCCCGCGCCCGGCGAGCTCCTCGGTCACCTCCGCAGCAAATCGCGTGAGCTCCTCCGGCGTTCGTTCGCCATAGGGAAAGCGCGCCGTGTCGCCCAGGTACAGGAAGTCCTCTCGCGGCAGCCTCACGAGCAGCTCGTGCAGCACGGTCAGCCCGCCCACTCCCGAGTCGAACACGCCGATCGGCCGTCCGCGCGGATCGCTCCTGGATCGTGGGGATGTGCTCGCGGGTGCGCTCGACATGCGAGCCATCATTCCAGAGCGCTACGGTCGGAGGATCGTGCGCGCGCTCGTGCTCTCAAACATGCTGCCCGACGCCGCACACCCCGAGCGCGGAAC
Organism: uncultured Solirubrobacterales bacterium; assembly: GCA_963779405.1. Lineage (GTDB taxonomy): Bacteria > Actinomycetota > Thermoleophilia > Solirubrobacterales > Solirubrobacteraceae > Palsa-744. Next base: position 290,555 of record CAVZYF010000016.1, on the reverse strand, counting down.
CTTCGTCCGCGACCAGGTCGCCGATCTGCGGCGCCTGCAGGGCCTCGACCTCGAGATCGAGCTCTACGAGTTCGCCCCGGCGCCCGCGCGCTCGCGCAGCGCGGCCCGCGATCTGCGCCGCCGCTACGGCGGCCCCTCGACGCTCACTCGCCGGCCCTGCGCGCGCGCCCTTCGACATCGTGCACGCCCACTACGGCCTGACCGCCTGGCCGGCGTTTGCGGTTCCGGCCCGCGTTCGCGCGCTGACCGTCCACGGCAACGACATGCGTCACCCGCGCACGCGGATGATCACCGGCGCCGCGCTCGGCCGGATCGACCTGCTGGCCGCGGTTTCGAGCTCGCTCGCGCAGGAACTGCCGAGCGGCCGCAAAGCGCGAGCGAGGGCGCAGGTGCTGCCCTGCGGCGTCGACCTCGAGCGCTTTTACCCGATCCCCCGCGCGCAGGCGCGCAGCGAGCTGGGTCTCGACCCCGAGAAGCCCTACCTGCTGTTTGCCGCCGACCCGGCCCGGGCGATCAAGCGCTACGACCTGGCGCTCGAGCTGGCGCGCGCGGTCGACGTCGAGCTGCTCGTGCTGGGCGGCGTCGATCCCACACGCGCGCCGTTGTGGTTCAACGCCGTCAATGCGGTCCTGATGCCCTCCGGGCACGAGGGCTTCGGCCTGGCGGTGCTCGAGGCGCTCGCCTGCGACGTACCCGTGCTCGCCACGCCCGTCGGGATCCATCCCGAGGCGCTGCGCGGGGTCGCGGGGACGCTCTGCGCACCATTCCAGCTCGATACCTGGCGCGCGGCGCTCGAGCCCCACCTGAGCGCGACGGAGTCGCGGATCCAGGGGCGCGCCCACGCCGAGCCGTTCTCCGGTCCGCGCCTGGCCGAACGCGTCGCCGCGGCCTGGCGCGCGACGCTGGAGAATGCCGAGGCCCCCGCGAGCTCACTCCGAAACCCGGAGAACCAATCCCGATAGTTGACACGCGCACAGTGGAAAAGGGTCCTTAGCAGTGGGTAGCATGGGGCGATGGTGGAGCAAACCGCACCCGCAACGGCAACCCACGCCACCCCCGTTCGGGCGCCGGACGGCGAGCCCCCGGCGGTGGACGCCCCCGCGCCCACCGGGCCTCCCGGGTTCGGCGAGCGCGGGCGCATGCGCCGCCGCGCACGTTTCCTGCGCAAGGCACGCGAGCTCGCCTACCGCGATCTCGGCGGGCTCGTCTTCAACCTGCACCGCTTCGGCCAGCGCAATGACGCGCTCGTGCTCGCCAAGCTCGGCACGCTCGGCCAGATCGACTACGAGCTGCGCACGCTCGAAGGAGCCCTCGCCGAGCATCAGCCGGTGACCGTGCTGCGCGACGCCGGCATCGCCGCCTGCCCGCGCTGCGCGGCGATCCACGGCAGCGAGGACCGCTTCTGTCCCAACTGCGGGCTCGCGATGGACCGCCACGCCGAGCGGCCCGTCGCCGGGCCGCCCCAGTCGGGTTCCACGCCAGGTCAGCCCGCGGCCCCCGCCCCCGCCCCGGCCGCGGCGGCGCCCGCACCGAGTCCGGCTTCCCCCACACCCACCACCAGCACCCCCGCATCGGACCCCGACCCCAAGCCGACCCCCGCCGCCTCCGCTGAGCAGACCACGATCGATCGACCCGTCGCCCCCTCCGAGGCGCCGTCCGAGGCGCCCGCGCCGTCCCCGACCGCTCAACCGACGCGGCCCGCCAACCCGGACCAGCCCACCGTGATCGTCCGTCCTTCGGACCCTGACGCGTGAGCGTCGCCCCACCCCCCGCCCCCGTCCCCACCGCAGCTCCACCGCCCGCGGGCGAAGCGTGTCCCCTGTGCGGCGGGGCGCTCGATCCCGAGCAGGAGTGGTGCCTACGCTGCGGCGCCGCTGCCCGTACGCGCCTGGCGGCATCCCCGGCCTGGAAGGCACCGGTGATCGCGCTCGCGGTCATCACCGCGCTCTCACTCGGAGTGCTCGCCGCCGCGCTCGTCACGCTCGCCGGTGGCTCCGGACACTCGACGACGGCTCCCGCGACCGTAACCGTCACGACCGCGCCCGCCGTCACGACCGCGCCCGCGACGGCGCCGACCGCCACCATACCTCCCACCATCACCACCACGACGACCGTCCCGAGCACGAGCCCCCCGAGCGCCGGCCCACGCGACACGACCACCGCCCCCGGCACGAGCACCTCGGGCGTCACCACGCCCGGCGCCACGACGGCGCCCGGGCTCAGGACCCCGAGCACCGCGACCGCCACCACCACCGCTCCGACCACCGCACCGACCACGCCAAACAGCGCCACAAAAGCTCCGAAACAGTGAGCTCCGAGTGAGCTCCACTCAGGCCGGTCCAGTCTTCGAGGCCGAGATCGCGGTGGTGGGCGCCGGCGCCGCGGGTCTCTACGCGGCGCTCTGCGCGGCGCGCGAGGGGGCGAGCGTCGTGCTGATCTCCGCCACGCCGCTGGCCCAGACAGCCTCCTATTGGGCGCAGGGCGGCCTCGCGGCGGCGCTCGCCGCCGATGACAGCTTCGAGCTGCACCTCGCCGACACCGAGCGGGCCGGACGCGCGCTCGTCAGGCGCTCGGCGGCGGAGATTCTCGTGCGCGAGGCGCCCGCCCGGGTGGAAGACCTGCAGGCCCTGGGCGTTCGCTTCGACGGCGACCGATCCGGGCGCCTGGCGCTCGGTCTGGAGGGCGGGCACTCGGTCAGGCGCGTCGTCCACGCCGGGGGCTCGGCGACCGGCCGCCGCGTCGTGCGCCAGCTGTCTGCGCTCGTCGCCGAGGAGCCTTTGATCAGCGTGTTCGAGCGCGCGCGGGCGCGCGCGCTGTGGACGGATGAAAACCCCACCCAACCACCCCCGCACTCGCGCTGTCGCGGCCTGGTCTGCGACGACGGGCGGATCGTCTCCGCGCGCGCGGTCGTGCTCGGCACCGGCGGCGCCGCGGCGCTGTGGGCGCGCAGCACCAACCCGCCCGGCTCCCAGGGAATCGGCCTGCTGCTCGCCCACGCCGCCGGCGCGTCGCTGGCGGACCTCGAGCTGCTCCAGTTTCATCCCACCGCCGTAATCGGGCTCGCCGGGCGCGAGGGCTTTCTGATCACCGAGGCGATCCGCGGCGAGGGCGCCACCCTGCACGACTGCACCGGCGAGCGCTTCGTCGATGAGCTCGCCCCCCGCGACGAGGTCTCGCGCGCGATCGCACTGCGCCTGCGGGAATCCGGCGAGCGCTCGGTCGGCCTGGACATGCGCGCGATCGACCCCGCGCACTTCCCCAACGTGGTCGCCGCACTGCGCGAGGCGGGCCTCGACCCAATGCGCGAGCTGATCCCGGTCGCCCCGGCGGCCCACTACATGATGGGCGGGATCGTCGCCGACCTGCACGCGCACTGCACCCTGCCCGGGCTGTATGCCGTCGGCGAGTCCTCCTGCACCGGTCTGCACGGCGCCAACCGCCTCGCCTCGAACTCGCTCAGCGAGTGCTTCGTCTTCTCCCGCCGCGCCGTTCTACACGCCCTCTCGACCGAGGAGTCCTCGCCCTCGCCATCCGCATCGCCCGCGGAGCTCGAGGCGCTTCAGGCGCTCCCCTCGCCGTCACCGGGCACTCCCATCACGCGCGAGGCGCTGTGGCGCGACGCCGGCATCGTCCGCTCCGCCGAGGGTCTTCGCCACCTGCTCGACGATCCCCACCCCTTGGCCCGCCTGCTCGCCCGCAGCGCGCTCGCGCGCACCGAGAGCCGGGGCGCCCACCAGCGTTCGGACTATCCCGAGCCAGATCCCGCGCTGGATCAACATCATTTCGTGCTCTCAGGCGGCGGGGACGGCGCCTGGGAGAGGTGGGCTTGAAGATCCTCATAAAGATCTTTAAGTCTTCGCCTCCCTTCGGGAAATCTCGATCCTTTCTTCGAGGCCACGTGTTTTCGTTCGTGGAATGTCTTTTCACGGCCGGTGGGCAAACAGCCAAACCGGTTCGGATCGAGAAAGAGGGTGAGGGGTCGCCATGTACCAGTTCAGCCGGGCCATCTACCGGGAGCTTGCTCCCCACCTCCTGGCTCCCAAGCCGGACATCGCCGTCAACGCCAACCACGAGCATCTGCTGCAGGCGTGTGAGGCGGTCGTCGAGCGGATGGCCGTCGAACATCTCTTCTTCGCGCGCCCCGAGCGCACGCTGTTCTGCAACATCCGCTCGCTGTTCCCGATGAGCGAGCAGGGTCACGTCCACCGCGTCGTCTCCCGCTACATCGCCCTGGCAGAGCAGTTCCTGATCGAGAACCCCCTCGCGGGCTACGCCTCGATCAGCGGCAAGGCACCCCAATGTCGCGCGACCACGCGCAAAGGCGCCGCCTGCCAGCGTGTGCCGCTATCGCACAACGGCTATTGCCCCTCCCACCAGCACCTCGCGGACACCGAGGACCGGGAGCTCGCCGCCGCCTGAGCGCCTCGAAGTCGTATGCTCGGGCCATGTCTGCGCCGGACGATCTCCGATCGGTTGGTTTTCTCGGCCTCGGGATCATGGGCTCACGGATGGCCGCGCGGGTCGCGCGGGCCGGCTTTCCGCTGACGGTCTGGACACACACGCCCGGCAAGGCCGCCGCCTGGGCATCCGGGCACGACGCGGTCGTCGCGGCCGACACCCCCGCAGAGGTCGCGCGGGCCAGCGAGATCGTCGTGTCGATGGTCGTCGACGGCGATCAGGTCGACTCCGTGCTGCTGGGTGAGGACGGCGTGATCGAGGCCGCCCGCCCAGATCTGCTGTGCGTCGACATGTCCACGATCGCCCCCGCTCGACAGCCGGCGGATCGCGGCGGCGCTGGGCGAGCGGGGGGTGCGGATGCTGGACGCTCCCGTCACCGGCTCCTCGCCACGTGCAGAGGCGGGCACGCTCACGATCATGGCCGGCGGCGCCGCTGAGGACTTCGCCCGCGCGGAGCCGCTGCTACAGAGCATGGGCGAGGTGATCGTGCACGTCGGCGAGCTCGGCCAGGGCGAGATGCTCAAGCTGATCAACAACTCGCTCGGCGCCGCCAACGCGGCGGCGCTCGCGGAGGCGCTGCTGCTCGCGCGGGCCACGGGCGTGGACCTCGACGCGTTCGTGCAGGTGACCTCGGCGGGATCGGGCGCCTCGGCTCAGCTGGCGTTGAAGGCGACGCCGATGCGCGAGCACGACTACACGACGCTGTTCAAGACCGCACACATGCTCAAGGACGTGCGCCTGTGCCTCGAGGAAGCCCAGGCCGCCGGCATCCCTTTTCCCTCCGCCGCGCACGCGCGCGACCTGCTCACAGCCACGCTCGGCCGCGGCCATGGCGAGGACGACTACGCCGCGATCATCGAGGCCGCCGAGGGACTTGCCGGGCGGCGATTGTAGCGATTTAGCACAAAAAAAGATGTCTATTTGCAGGGGATTTGGGATTTCCTCCCAGGTTTCGTATCTTTAAGGGGTCGGGCTCGCCTTCCGGTCGCTTCGGAGGGCGTTCAGAGCCTGAGGATTTATCGAGACTTTCCTTACTCCTGCTTTCGTCTTTCTTTCCATGCCAATTGCTTTCAAAGAATGGGCGGTCACCGTCCGTGCTCTCGCCGAAGGCGAGCAGCTGATAACCCTCCGCAAGGGCGGAATCCGCGAACCCGGCAAGCCGTTCCGGCTCGCCCACGAGCGTTTCTTCCTGTACCCCACCTTCGACCATGAGCCGGGCGAGTTCGTGCGCGAATCCCATCAGCCCGAGCTGCGCCGCGCGCTCGAGGAGGGCGTCTGGAGCGACGGCGAGCCGCCGCTACACGCCTTCGCCACCGGCGGCATTCAGCAGCCCGATCGCGTGCGCATCCGCGCCTGGGCCGAAGTCGCCGGTCACTTCACAATTGCCGACCCACGCTGCGTCGACGCGCTCTCCCCCTTCTACGTGTGGACGACCGACTACGCCGAGAAGCGCCTGGGCTGGCGCCGTCATCAGCCGCTGCACGTCCTGCTCCTACGCACCTACCGCATCCCGCGGCCGGTCACAGTGAAGGTCAAGGACGAGTACTCCGCCGCCCAGGGCTGGGTCGAGTTGCAGCGCGACCTGCCCTTCGAGGGCACGCCCGTGCTCTCAGACGCCGAGTTCGAGCGCGCCTCCGAAGAGATCGCCGAGATCACTCGCAGCGCCGGCCAGCCGGTCCTGGTCTAGACGGGCTTGTCAAGACCCTTCCCAGGAGAGCGCTTCCCTGGCCGCTTCGGCGCCTGACTCGGGGACGAGGATGTCGCGCCGGCCGGCGACCAGGAAGTCGGGGACGTCGGCGCCCCGCGCGCGGCGCTGCATGCTGGGGATTCCCTCCTCGAGCAGCAGTCCCTGAATCATCTCCGCCTCGGCGCCGTTCTGCGCGCCGGCGATCTTCACGAGCCTGCCTTCGCTGTATTGCGGCTTGATCTTGCGTGCCTGCTGCTGACGCTCGCTGGCGAGGAGCTCGATGCCCGGGGCGTGGACCAGCGGCATCCCACACGCCACGCAGAAGCGCTCGCTCGGCGGATGCTCGCGCTCGCACCCCGGGCAGATCAGCGGCTGCTCGCCCTCCCCCACCGATGCCCTGGCCGGCTCCTCGTTCGCCACCTACTCCACCTCCAGCGCTACCTCCCGCACCTGGCCATCCTCGATCAGGTAGGAGCGCACCTCCGGCGCCTGCCCGTCGGCCAGGCCGACGATGATCCACTCCACCGCCGGCCAATTCGCCGCGAAGCCGATGTCGGTCTGAGATGGATAGGGCTTACTGCGCACATGCGAGTGATAGATCGCGCCCAGCGTCAGTCCCGCCGCCTCGATCGAGTTGTAGAGCTCGAGCAATTCAGAGGGATCTATCTCGAACTTCAGCGGGCTCGCGTGCACGTTGAGCGCCCGATGCACGTCGACCGCCCGCGCGCGCTGATCGACACCCGTTCCGTTGAGCTCGACGGCCACGACCCCGCAGACCTCGTTCTTCGGGTCCTTTAGAGCGTGCTCGATCACCTCGTCGAGAAGGTCGTGGGTGATCTTCATGTTGGCAGGAAGTTCGGGCGAACCACCGCGAGCCCGGCTACCACCAGACGGTGGAGTCGAGGTTCTCGACCTCGTCTACCGGCAGCGTGTAGATGCCGCTCGACAGGTACTTCCAACCGTCGTCGCAGACCACGAACACGACGTTCCCCTCGTCCAGCTCACCCGCGATCCGCACGGCGATGCTGGCGATCGCGCCGCTGGAGACACCAGCGAACAGGCCCTCCTGATCGAGCAGCTTGCGCGTCCAGACGATCGCGTCGTGGTTGGTCACGAAGATCTTCCGGTCCAGCAGCGAGATGTCGATGATCGGCGGGATGAAGCCGTCATCCAAGGAGCGCAGGCCCTGCACCGGCTCACCCTGCATCGGCTCCGCAGCGACGATCTTGCAGGCGTCGCCGAAAGCCTCCTTCAGCCTGCGACCGTTGCCCATCAGCGTGCCCCCCGTGCCCAGACCCGCGACGAACGCGCTCACCTCGTCGAGCTCCTCGAGGATCTCCAGCGCCGTGCCGTTGTAGTGGGCGTTCGGGTTGGCCGGGTTGCCATACTGGTAGGGCATGTACACGGAGGAATCCTCCGACGCCATCTGCAGGGCCTTCTCGACTGCCCCGTTTGAGCCGAGCGAGCCCTCGGAGTAGACGATCTCCGCGCCGTACATCTTCAAGAGCTGTGTGCGCTCGGGCGTGACGTTCTCGGGCATCACGACCTTCAGCTTGTAGCCCTTCAGCGAGCAGATCATCGCCAGCGATATGCCGGTGTTGCCCGAGGTCGGTTCGAGGATCGTCATGCCCGGCCCGATCGCGCCCTTCTCCTCGGCATCCTCGATCAGCGCCTTCGCCACCCTGTCCTTGACCGATCCGGTCGGGTTGCGCGACTCGAGCTTGGCCCAGATCCTTACGCCGGGCTTGGGGGACAGACGCGGCAGCTCGACCAACGGCGTGTTGCCGATCGACTGCACGACATCCCCGTAGCGGCCCCCGCAGGGCTTGTTCTTCAGCGGCTGGACGGCCATTACTTCACGAAATATAGCGACCCTCGCCGCACCCTCGTGCAATCACTAGAATATCGATGGGACATGGAGGGCGACTTCGACTTCGACTGGCTCGTAATCGGCTCCGGCTTCGGCGGCAGCGTTTCGGCGCTGCGCCTCTGCGAAAAAGGGCATTCCGTCGGGGTGCTGGAGTGTGGCCGGCGCTTCGCCGACGGCGAATTGCCGCGCTCGACCGCCGATTTGAAGCGCTACTTCTGGAATCCCTTCCTCGGGATGAAGGGCATCTTCCGGCTGACCACGTTCAAAGACGTCTCGGTCGTCTCCGGCTGCGGCGTCGGCGGCGGCAGCCTCGGCTACGCGAACACTCTGTACGTCCCCCCGACGAAGTTCTTCGAGGACCGCCAGTGGGCGGAGATGAACGACTGGGAGTCAGTGCTCGCCCCCCACTACGCCGAGGCGCAGCGGATGCTCGGCGTTGTGCAGACACCGACCGACGACCCCGCCGACCAGCTCCTGCGCGAGCTCGGCGAGGAGCTGGGCGTCGGCGACACCTACAAAAAGACGCCCGTCGGCGTCTTCTTCGGTGGGCCGGACGGGGCCGGTAAGACCGTCCCCGACCCGTTCTTCGGCGGCGAGGGGCCCGAGCGCACCGGCTGCAGAGAATGCGGTCGCTGCATGGTCGGCTGCCCGCACGGATCGAAGAACACGCTCGTCAAGAATTACCTCTACCTGGCCGAGAAGCGCGGCGCGCGCGTGATGGCCGAACGCACGGTTGTGGATGTGCGCCCGCTCGGCGACGGCACGGGGAAGGACGGCTACGAGGTCGAATCGGTGCGCTCCGGCGCGTGGCTGCGCAAGGAACGCCAGGTGCAGCGCGCGCGCGGAGTCGTCGTCTCGGCCGGGCCGCTTGGCACGAACAGGCTGCTGCAGCGCTGCCGTTTGAATGGATCCCTGGGCAGGATCTCCGCGCGCCTGGGCGAGCTGGTGCGGACCAACTCAGAGTCGATCCTCACGGTCACCGTGCCCGAGGACTACCCCGACGATCTGATCAAGCGCGTCGCGATCACCTCCTCGATCTACCCCGACCCCAATACCCACATCGAGACGGTCACCTACGGCGACGACGGCGACTCGATGCACCGTCTCTACACGCTGCTCGTCGGCGACGGCACGCGCCTGACGCGCCCGCTGAAGTGGCTCGTCCAGGTCCTGTTGCACCCACGGCGGCTGGCGCAAGTGCTGTTTCCGAAGCACTACTCGCGGCGCACGATCATCCTGCTCGTGATGCAGACGCTCGACAACGCGATCGCGCTGCGCCCCCACCAGGGCCCGTTTGGCACCCTCTGGCTGAAAACCGAGCAGGACCCCGAGAAGCCGATCCCGACGTTCATCCCGGTCGCCAACCAGGCGGCGGAATGGCTCGCCAAGCGCACCGGCGGGATCGCCCAGAGCTCTGTCACCGAGGCGCTCTTCAACATCCCCACCACCGCCCACATCCTCGGCGGCGCAGTGATCGCGCCCGACCCCTCCAGCGGCGTGATCGACGCCCGTCAGCGCGTTTACGGCTACGAGAACCTGCTCGTCTGCGATGGCTCGGCGATCCCCGCGAACGTCGGCGTCAACCCCTCGCTGACGATCACCGCGCTGGCCGAGCACGCGATGAGCCACATCCCGCCCGCCGGCATGCCCGACACCTCACGGCCGGATACGCAGGACAGCGAGCCGGCTCCCGCGGCCGCGGCGCTGTAGACCACTCGGGAACTACGCCCGGTAGGGGAAGATCACCTTGTGATCGCAGCCCACCAGCTTCCACGGCCGGTTCTGCGGTAGATAGCGCATTACAAGGGTCTTCAGGCCAGGCCCGTCGCAGAACACGATGCCGTGGCCGTAGACGAGCGCAATGTGGTCGTTGCCCGCCCCGGTCCAGATCTCGTTGTAGCCGTAGCTCGCGTAGATCCAGTCTTCGCCTTCACCACCATGCAGGAAGTCCCGCTGGCTCGTGGGCTGTTCGCCCGGGTGCGAGTCGCCCCAGATCACGTCACCGTCGTTGCCGGCGTAAATCGTGTCGTTGCCGCCCCCACCGAGCAGGTAGTTGTGCACGCCTTCCTTACCCCGCATCACCCCGCTTTCGTTGTTCGGGTGGCCCTCGTGGTGTTCTTGGGGAGGCCAACCCGTGTGGTTGGCCTCCCCAAGCGCGGTACCGGCGCAGGCGAGCACAGCGCAGGCGAACGTTGCGAGCAGCCGCGCGAGCCGGCGTGTCTGGCGTAGCGATCTCATCTGCTGGACCACCTATCGGCAGGCCCCCCGTATCGCCCTCCGGACAGGGCGCCAAGTGGACGATCGGCGGTCGAGCCTGCCCTCGCTCACAACCGGCTCCCTCCCCGAGGTACGGCTAACGGCGCGCTGCTGAGCGCCCCGCTCTCCAGACGCAACCGCGCGGCGCCGGCCAGCGAGACGAGGACGTTGAGCACGCCGCCGCGGTCGGCGTGCAGGCGCGCGATCGTCCGCCACACACGGCCACGCCCCTGCCGTTGCAACAGGACGGCCTGTCCGGGTCCCATCAGCAGCGCCCACACGCGGACATGCCTGCGGTCCACACGCAGAGGATCGAACGGGAACGTGAAGCCGCGCAGGAACGGCTTCGGCTGGGCGCTTTCGGGATTGCCGCCGACCCCGGCGCTGTAGAGCCCCGCCGGGCGCTGGTATTCGACGATCCCGCCCGCCGGCGTGTTCGCGCGCTCGGCGGGGTAGGGGTCGATCAGGAATTGCCAGTCGACGAGCCCGACACCGGCGACCCACAGGCGGTGCAGAGCGCGCGAGATCCATTGGGCCTGCAGCCGGTCGGGCACGCCCCCGGGCGCCGGCGGCGCGCTTTCCCAGTTGAGCTCTGTCACCCACACCGGCTTTTCGCCGGCGGGCAGCGCGGTGCCCGCGCGCTCGGCTTGCTTCAACAGCCCCGTGATCTTCGCCGCGTCGGAGATCGACACGTCTAACGAGGACGCCGCCGGCAGATCGGGATCGCCGACCGACAACGGGTGGAAGGCCAGCACGTCGAAATGCGGCGGTTCGGGGCAGGGCACAGCGCTCCTATGGCTGACCGCGCCGCTCGATCGCCCGCCCGTGCTGCGCCGGAGGTTGACGGCGCTGCTCCGCCGGTCCGTTGGGTGGGTAGCGCTCGATTGGCCGGCCGGCGCCAGGCACAGCATTTCCCGCAGGAACGTCAGCGGGGCCATCCGCCCCACGCCCGCCGGGTCCCCGTTGGGAGCCACCCCGGCGGTGATGACCGTATCGGCGGGCTGAACCGACTTGACGCCGGCATAGAAGCCGTTGAGCAACTGGCGGTAGAGCAGTGGTGAGAAGGCGCTCCAGTGCCCTTCTTGGGCGACCCACTGGGGCGCCAGGTAGCGCGCCAGGTTGGGCTCGTTCCAGGCCTGGAACAGCCTCACGCGCGGCAACGCGCGATCGGGCGTCGCGGGGTCGGGGAAGGAGCCGTCGTAGCGACGGGCGAGCGCCGCGGCGAATTCTTCGAGCGCCGTCGGGCTCGGCGCCCAGCTGCCGGGGTAGGCGTAGGGCCAGCGATGCGGCGCTTCGGCGAAGGCCGGGGCATGGGAGACCACAAGCAGCGGTTCGAGACCCGCCGCCGCGGCGCTCTGAACGGCCGCGTCGAGCGTGGCGAACCGGTAGGCCGGGCTCGCCGGGTTTCGCGCTTCGAAGCCGGCGGGCGGGTCGGCAGCCACGAAATCACGCCAGTCGACGGGGATCCGCACCGTCGTGGCTCCGGTGTCACGGATGCGGGTCAGCGCCAGTTCACGCACCTGCGGGCTTTCATCGAGCAGCAGCGTGCCTTCGGAGACCCCGCGCACCAGCCCGCCGTGCGGGAACGGACCAAAGAGCAGCGCTCGGTTCTGCGCGCGCGTCAACCCTCGGCCGGTGGGGGCAGGTTCGGCGCCGGGTGGGGGCTCAGCGCCAAACGGCCGCGGTGACCCTTCCGCGCCACTTCTAGACGGGATGGGCAGGACGGGTGGGGGCTGCAGCCAGACGGCCGCGCCGGCCGTCGGCGCGCCGCTCAGAGTGCTCAGCGTCCCGGCGGCGAGCAGTGCAAGGCACGCCACCGGGGGGGCTGGAATCCGCACCGTTTGAGGGTCTAGCGCTTGAGCGTGACCGTGCGACGCGCCAAGTTCAGCTTGGCGCCCGAGGTGCTGCGCAGCGTCGTCACCAGCACCAGCTGCACATGGCCGCGGTGCCTGAGCAGGCGACGGCCCCTCGCTGTCACCCTGATCAGCACGCTCACCGTGCCGGCGCTTTTGGCCGTCGTCGATCCGCGCGCCACGAGCTGGGCCGGTGGGATCTTGCGATGGTGGTGCTTGCCCCTGCTGCTGGCGAACGCCGGCAGTTTGCCGTCCTGCAGGTACAGATCCTGGATGACCGTTCCCGGCTGGTTGATCGTCACCTCGTCCATCAGGCCCGACTTCAGGAACCTGTGGATCGTGGTCTTCACGAACTTGAAGATCGCGCCCTGCAGGGCCGGCGGTGGTGGTGGCGAAGGCGGTGGAGGTGGCGGTGGGGGGCAGGCGCCCACGGGGCGGTCGTTTTCGCTGGTGTAATCGAACACCGCTCCGCCTTCGAGCGCAGTTTCCAGCGACTCAACCGCGTAGACCGTCTGTCCGAGCGCCAGTGGGGACAGGAAGCTGCCACCAAAGCTTGTACCGGACAGCATCGTGACCTGTGCCCTGCCATAGCCCGTCCTTTCCGGGGAATAGGGCTGGTGTGGTGTTTCCGTGAAGTAGCCGCCTCTAACGGTCTCACCGGCCGTGTTCTGTCCGGAGAAGTTGGTGGAGCCCGCACACACGGTCGGGTCGAGCGAGGGCAAGCCGTCATACACGACCGCTCCGACCTTGGTCCCGATCGGCGATTCCAGGCTCACCACGTCGCCCCCCTGCGGCACCTGGGACATCCAGACGCCGCCTTCGCTGCCGGTGCTCCTCGCCACTTCGATGCCGTTGCGGGTGATCGACACGGCGACCGACGCCTTGGGTTCGACGCTGCCGCTGGTATTGACGATGGAGTTTTCAGGAACCGTGGTCTCGCCCTCGACCACCGACAGCGTGTACTTGGGGGGTTTGGCAGCCGTCGCGACAGCCGGCGCAGCACCGAGCGCGAGCAGCGCCAGAGCAGAGACGAAACCGGGTAGGAAAAAGCGGCGTGCTCTCATAAGAACGCGGTCCAATCGTTCGACGGGACGAAAAGATTTAGGCCAGGCGTCAAACCTGGACGCGAAGGCTAATGAGGACTCCGGCGGAAGAAGCGTGTACTACAACCCGCCGGCCATCGCCGGGAGGATCACCAGCGTGTCCGTGTCTCCGACAGCCGTATCCAACCCATCCAACACCCTTACGTCCTCGTCGTTCAAGTAGACGTTCACGTAGCGGTTGAGCGCCCCGTCGGCCCCGAACAACTGATCCTGGGTGGCCGGATGGTTAGCGGCGAGGTCGCGGAGGACCTCGCCGATGTTCGCACCGTCGGCCTGCACCTGCTTCTCGTTGCCCACGCTCGCGCGCAGGACCGGGGGAATCTTGATCGTCGCCATATCGGGCAGGCTACCCGGCGGCGGCGCAGAACGCCTCGTAGTCGGGGAACACGCCGAGCTCCTCGTCGGAGATCTCCTCCGGCGGGCGCGAGCAGATCGGGCACTCGGGGTCTTTGTGGACCTTCACCTCGGTCAGCGTCGCTCCGAGCGCGTCGTACAGGAGCAGCCTGCCGATCGCGGGCTCGCCGATGCTCGAGGATCAGCTTGATCACCTCGGTCGCCTGCAACAGGCCCATCGTCCCCGGCAGCACGCCGAGCACGCCGTTGGCGCCGCAGGAGGGCGCGAGCTCGGCCGGCGGCGGCTCGCGGAACAGGCAGCGGTAGCAGGGGCCGTCGTACGGTTTGAACACCGACAGCTGGCCGTCGAAGCCGAGGATCGAGGCGGACACGACGGGGATCTTCAACCGCACGCGTCGCGTCGTTGAGGAGATACCGGGTGGGGAAGTTGTCGACCCCGTCGACGATCACGTCGTAGCCCTCGATGATCTCCACGATGTTCGACGCGTCGATCCTCACCGGGTACTTGACGACGTTCACGTCGGGGTTCAGCGCCTTGATCGACTGCTCGGCGGAGTCCACCTTCGGCACGCCGACGCGGTCGGTCGTGTGGATCACCTGGCGCTGCAGGTTCGACAGGTCGACGACGTCGTCGTCGACGATCCCGAGCGTGCCCACCCCGGCCGCCGCGAGGTACAGCGCGGTCGGCGAGCCGAGCCCGCCGGCACCGAGCAGCAGCACCTTCGCGTCGAGCAGCTTCTGCTGGCCCTCGGCGCCGATCTCTCCGATCAGGGTGTGGCGCGAGTAGCGCTCGCGCTGCTCGGCTGTGAGCGTGCGGGGCACCTGGACCTCGTAGCCGCGGTCCTTCCACAGCGTGATCCCGCCGGTCATCGAGCGACACGTTCGTATAACCGAGGTCCTCCTTCAGCGTGCGCGCGGCGTAGGCGGAGCGGTTGCCGGAGGCGCAGTACAGGATCACGTGCGCGTCGCGGTCGGGCACGACGCCCTCGATCCGCGACTCCAGATAGCCACGCGGGATGTGCTTGGCGCCGGGAAGATGCCCGGCGGCGACCTCGTCGGTCTCGCGCACATCGATCACGGCGACGCCCTCGTCGATCAGCTCGTTGACCTCGGCGGGATCGACCTCATCGATCTGGGACTTGACTTGGCGTAGAAGCTCGGCGCTGCTCTGCTGGCTCATCTCGAAACTCCTAAATCAGGGGCGGGATTCATGGAGACTTCATTTAGTATAGCGTCCCTATCGCTGCGGGCAAGGGCTGTGCCACGCTATCCCGCGCCATGCGCCGGCGCTCTCGCATCCTCCTGCTCAGCCTCGCGACCGCGGTCGTGCTCGCCTGCGCGCTCGTCCTGATCCTCGATCGGCCGGCCGATCGCTCCCCGGCCGGCGCCTCAGCAACAGCGCCCGGCCCGGCGTCTGCCGACGCCTCCTCGGACTTCGACGGCGCGCTGCTGCCGGGCGCCCTCAGCGCTCCCGACTTCACGCTCACCGACCAGCACGGCCGGCGCGTGTCGTTGGATCAGTACCGCGGCCGGGTCACGATCCTGACCTTCCTCTCCCCCGCCTGCCAGCCCACCTGCCCGCTGATCGCCCAGCAGATCCGGGGGGCGCTCGACGAAATGAGTGCCCACCCCACCCCGGTGCTGATCGTGAGCGCCGACCCGGCCGCCGACACCCCTGCCGCCGTGCGCCGCTTCCTCGGCGAAGCCGCCCTGTCGGACCGCGTCGAGTACCTGACCGGCACGCTTTCAGAACTGCGGCCGGTCTGGCGCGCCTACGGGATCGTTCCTTCGCTGCTAGGCGAGACCGACTCGCCGCATGCCGCGTCGGTGCTGCTGATCGACCGCTCGGGGCAAAAGCGGGATCTATTCCAGGTGGAAGAGCTCACCCCTGAAGGGCTGGCGCACGACATCAGGAAGCTCGAAGGCGGCTGATACCCTAGCTGGCAGGTAGGAAATGACACGATGATGTTCTCAACCAAGGCCGAGTACGGCGTGCGCGTGATGGTCGAGCTTGCTCGGCGAGCCGGCGAGGATCCGATCCCGCTTGCCGAGATCGCCGCGCACGACGGCCTGCCGCTCGCCTATCTCGAGCATCTCGTCGCGCGGCTGCGCAAGGCCGGGCTGGTCGACTCGCGGCGCGGCTCGCGCGGGGGCTACCTGCTCGCGCGCTCGCCCGTTGAGATCACGATGGCCGAGGTCGTCGAGGCGCTCGAGGGGTCGATCGCGCCGATCGAGTGCATCTCCCAGGCCTCCGACGGCTCGATCGTGTGCTCGCGCGAGTCCGATCCCGCCCACGTCTGCCCCACCAAGCTCCTGTGGACGCGCGTGCGCTTTGCGATCGTGCGCACGCTGCAAGAGACGACGCTCGCCGACCTCGTGCTCGCGCTCGCCGGCGCTCTTGAACGGAATCGCTGAACCCAAACCACTGACAACTGGAGCTTGAAAACAGAACATGGCCGACCTAGAGATCAGAGACCTGCACGTGCGCATCGAGGAGCGCGAGATCCTCAGAGGCGTCGACCTCGACATCTCGCGCGGCGAGGTCCACGCGCTGATGGGCCCGAACGGCTCGGGCAAGTCGACGCTCGCGAACACGCTGCTCGGGCATCCCTCGTATGAGATCACCGAGGGGACGATCACCTTCAAGGGCGAGGACATCACCGAGGCCGAACCGCACGAGCGCGCGAAGGCCGGGCTGTTCCTCGCCTTCCAGTACCCGGTGTCGATCCCCGGCGTCTCGGTGGCGAACTTCCTGCGGATGGCGATCAACGCCAAGCGCGAGGAACCGATCCAGGTCAAGGAGTTCCGCACCCAGCTGCAGCACGCGATCGAGCTGCTCGACGTCGACAAAGCCTTCACCTCGCGCCATCTCAACGACGGCTTCTCCGGCGGCGAGAAGAAGCGCGCGGAGATCCTGCAGATGGCGATGCTCGCGCCCGACGTGGCGATCCTCGACGAGACCGACTCGGGCCTCGACATCGACGCGCTGCGCACGGTCGCCGAGGGTGTGCAAAAGCTGCATGAGGAGCAGGGCCTCGGCGCGCTGATCATCACGCACTACCAGCGCATCCTGCACTACATCAAGCCCCAGTTCGTGCACATCCTGATGGACGGCCGGATCGTGCTGCAGGGCGGCGTCGAGCTGGTCGAACGGCTCGAGCGCGAGGGCTACGACCAGATCCGCCAGGAGGTCGGCGGCGCCGCGAGCTGGCGCTGAGCGCTCCCCGGCAGCGCCGGAACGGCTCCGGCGGCACGGCGGCCAGGTCAAGCCCGGCCGCCACCGCGAGGCGACGCTCTACCACGCGCTCGCGGGCGCCGGGGCCGGCAACGGGCGCACGCTGGAGCAGTTGCGCGAGGCCGCGCTGAAGTCGTACGAGACCTCGGAGCTGCCGGTCTGGCGGCGCTCGGGGTTCTGGACGACGAGCCTGCAGAGCCTCGATCTCGACGCACTGGAGACCGAGACGCGCGAGCGACACGATCGAACGGCCGGGGTCGTGCCGGAGGTCGTCGCGCGCACGCTCCCCGACCGCCCGCACGCCGGGCGGATCGTGCAGAGCGCCGGCTCCGTCGTCGCACGTCGAGCTCGACCCCGCGCTGGCCGAGCGCGGCGTGATCCTGTGCTCGCTGGAGGAAGCCTTCCAAGACCACCGCGAGCTGGCCGAGCGCTGGTACTCCAAGCGCCTGACGATCGACCGTCACAAGCTGGAGGCCGCGAACGCGGCGTTCTGGACCGGCGGCGCCTTCCTGCACGTGCCCGAGGGCGTCGTC
The DNA here is from genome assembly GCA_963779405.1 of uncultured Solirubrobacterales bacterium. Classification (GTDB taxonomy): domain Bacteria; phylum Actinomycetota; class Thermoleophilia; order Solirubrobacterales; family Solirubrobacteraceae; genus Palsa-744. Next base: position 273,206 of record CAVZYF010000016.1, on the reverse strand, counting down.
GTCGAGGACCCGTTCGAGATCGTCTACGCGATCGACGGCCCGGGCGTGGCGCAGTACGCGCGCACGCTCGTGGTCGGCGGCGAGCGCAGCGAGTTCAAGCGTGCACGAGTACGACCTCGCGGAGGACTTCTCAGACGGGCAGTCCCTGCACGCGGGGGCGTTCGAGCTGTATCTGCAGGACGGCGCGCGCTGCCGCCTCGCCCAGGTGCAGGACTGGGGCACCGGCGAGGTGTACGACGTATCGACGCGCTTCGTCGGCGTCGGGCGCGACGCCTACTGCCACTGGCTGCCGGCGCTGCTCGGCGGGCACCTCGTGCGCCAGCACCTCGAGCTGGCCGTCTCAGAGCCCGGCGGCGACATGGCCTTCCGCGGCCTGTTCTTCACCGAGGAGCACGAGCACCTCGACGTGTTCGCGGTCGACCTGCACGAGACCGGCCCCTCGGGCGGGGACGTGCACTGGCGCGGCGCCGCGACCGGGGAGAGCCGCGCGAGCTTCGAGGGCCTGATCCAGATCGACCCGGGCGCCCAGCAGACGCACACCTACCTGCAGATCCACTCGATGATGCTCTCGCCGAAGGCGCGCGTGGACGCGATCCCGTCGGTGCTCGTGTCCGCCGACGACGTCTCCGCCTCCCACGGCGGCACCGTCGGCGAGCTGGACGAGGCCGCGATCTTCTACATGCAGACGCGCGGCCTGGACCGCCCGGCGGCGGTGCGCGTGATCGTCGAGGGCTTCTTCGAGCCGTTGATCGCCGAGCTCGCCGACGAGGCCCTGGAGGAGCTCGTGCGCGCGAAGATCGCCGGCAAGCTGGCGGCGGCGCGCGATGACATCGAGGCCTATGCCACCAGTCGCTGAGCAGCGCCCTCGGGGTCAAGGCCGACTTCCCGATCTTCTCCCGCCGCTTCGACGGCCGTGCGGCTCGATCTACCTCGACTCGGGCGCGACCTCGCAGAAGCCCGAGGTCGTGATCGAGGCGGTCGCCGACCATCTGCGCGAGCACAACGCGAACGTGCATCGCGGCGTGTACGCGCTGGCCCAGGAGGCCGACGCGGCCTACGACGGCGCGCGCAAACAGGTCGCCGCGTTCGTCAGTGCAGAGCCGGAGACGACGATCTTCTGCAAGAACGTCACCGAGGCGATCAACCTCGTCGCCTATCGCGGGGCCGGGGCACCACCGCGAGGCGTGGATGCCGGGGGCCGCGCGAACGTCGGGCCCGGCGACGCGGTGCTGATCACGCAGATGGAGCACCACGCGAACATCGTCCCCTGGCAGGTGCTCTGCCGCGAGCGCGGCGCGGAGCTGCGCTACCTGGAGGTCGACGCGCGCGGCGAGGTCTCGCTCGACCAGCTGGACGCAGAGCTCGCGCGCGGCGACGTGCGCATGGTCGCGGTCACCCACGTGTCGAACGTGCTCGGCACGATCCTCCCGGTCGCGGAGATCGTTGCGCGCGCGCGCGCCGCGGGCGCGGTCTCGCTCGTGGACGGCGCCCAGGCGGTGCCCCACATGCCGGTCGACGTTGCGGCGATCGGCGCCGACTTCTACGCGTGGACCGGCCACAAGGCGCTCGGGCCGACCGGGATCGGCGTGCTGCACGGCCGGCGCGAGATCCTGGAGGCGATGGAGCCGTTCCTGACCGGCGGCGACATGATCGCCTCGGTCGACTTCCAGGGCGGCCACCTGGAACGAGCTGCCGTACAAGTTCGAGGCCGGCACGCCCCCGATCGCGGAGGCCGTCGGGTTGGGCGCCGCGGTCGAGTACCTCTCGCGGATCGGCATGGACCGCGTGCGCGCGCACGAGCGCGCGTTGACCGGATACATGCTGGAGCGCCTCGGGGATGTCCCGGCCTGCGCATCATCGGGCCGCCGGAGGCAGAGGCGCGGGGCGGGCTGGCCTCGTTCACGATCGAGGGCATGCACCCCCACGACATCGCCGAGCTGGCCGACCGCGGCGGCGTCTGCATCCGCGCGGGTCACCACTGCGCGCAGCCTCTGATGCGCTGCCTGGGCGTGAGCGCGACCGCGCGTGCGAGCATCGGCGTCTACAACGAACCCGCGGACATCGACGCGCTCGTCGACGCGCTGCTCGCCGGCCGCGAGGTGTTCGGACTATGAGAGCCGCGGAAACCCCGATGGACGACCTCTACCGCGACTACATCCTCGACCACTACAAGCAGCCGCGCAACTTCGGCGAGCTCGAGCCCCACGACCTGGAGGCGCTCGAGCACAACCCGCTGTGCGGCGACGAGCTGGGCGTGCACATCCGCGTAAAGGACGACCGCATCGAGGACCTGCGCTTCCACGGCCACGGCTGCGCGATCTCGCAGGCCTCGGCGTCGATCGCCTCCGAGGAGCTGAAGGGCATGACGCCTCGAGGAGGTCGGCGGGCTCGGCGCCGATTGGATGATCGAGCTGCTCGGGATCCCCGTCTCGGCGACGCGGCGCAAGTGCGCGCTGCTCAACCTGAAGGTCGTGCGCGGCGCCGTCACCGGCGACCACGCCTGGCCGGTCTGAGGCAGGGATACCCAGGGGATACCCAGCGCCGCCTGACGCCCGCGATACAATCCCTACTCCAGAGCACAGGATTCGCAGAGCGACCGCAGCGAGGAGCCAGATGGCCACGACGGACAGCACCAGGATCACCAAGCCCAGCCCGATCGTCGAGGACGATCAAGGCCAGCTGCGCGCCCGCCAGGGCATCTCGCGCGAGGTCGTGAGCGAGCTGTCGAAGATCAAGGGCGAGCCCGACTGGATGGCCGAGAAACGGCTGAAGGCGCTGGAGATCTTCGAACGCAAGCCGATCCCGACCTGGGGCCCGGACCTGAGCGAGCTGAACCTCGACGACCTCGTGCTCTACTCGCCCCCGACCGCCGGGCGCTTCAACTGCTGGGACGACGTGCCGGCGGAGATGAAGCAGACCTACGAGGACCTCGGCATCCCCCAGGCCGAGCGCGAGCACCTCGCCGGCGTCGTCGGCGTGTGGCGCCAGGAGCCCGTGTACGAGGGCCTGAAGGAGGAGTACGCCAAGCAGGGCATCCTGTTCTGCTCGATGGACACGGCCGTCACCGAGTACCCGGAGCTGGTCGCAGAAGTACTTCATGAACAAGTGCGTCCCCGCGCAGGACAACAAGTTCTCGCGCGCTGCACGGCGCCGTCTGGTCCGGCGGGGCCTTCTGCTACATCCCCAAGGGCGTCAAGTGCGACCTGCCGCTGCAGTCCTACTTCCGCATGGAGGGCGCCGGCGAGGGCACCTTCGAGCACACGCTGATCGTCGCCGACGAGGGCTCGGAGGTGAACTACATCGAGGGCTGCACCGCGCAGACCTACTCGGTCAACTCGATGCACTCCGCGGTCGTCGAGATCTTCGTGCACGAGGGCGCGAAGGCGCGCTACACGACCGTGCAGAACTGGTCCAAGGACGTCTACAACCTCAACACCAAGCGCGCCGTCGTCGACGCCGAATGGCACGGTCGAGTGGGTCGGCGGCTCGATGGGCGCGAAGTACGTGATGCTCTACCCCGGCTCCTTCCTGATGGGCGAGGGCGCGCGCGCCGACCACCTGAACGTCGGCGTCGCCGGCAAAGGCGTGCACAAGGACACCGGCGCGAAGGTCGTGCACCTGGCGCCGAACACGACCTCGAACATCCTCGCCAAGTCGATCTCCAAGGACGGCGGGATCATGGGCTACCGGGGCCTCGTGAAGATGGGCCCCAACTCCCAGGGCTCGAAGTCGCGCGTGCAGTGCGACGGGCTGATGATGGACGGCGAATCGAAATCGGACACGTGGCCCGACATCCAGATCCAGAACCCCCACGTGACCGTCGCCCACGAGGCGACCGTCGGGCGCATCTCCGACGACCAGCTCTTCTACATGGGCTCGCGCGGCTTCACCGAGGACGAGGCCGCGGCGATGATCGTCAACGGCTTCATCGAGCCCGTCACGAAGGAGCTGCCGATGGAGTACGCGGTCGAGCTGAACCGCCTGATCCAGCTGGAGATGGTCGGCAGCATAGGTTGAGGCGCGCTCCGTTTTGAGGGTGCCAACGGACACGATCGTTGCGCCGCTGTTCCCCACGGGGCTGCCCTGGGCGAACGTGGTCGGGCGGCAGGCGAGCATCATCCAGCGCGGCAAGCCGCTGCTGATCGAGTTCTGGGACTTCTGCCGGCCGAACTCGCTGCGCACGCTGCCCTATCTGCAGGCCTGGCACGAGCGCTACGCAGAGGACGGGCTGCGCATCGTCGGCGTGCACTCCCCCGGCTTTGCGCCCGCGCGCGACGAGGACGCGGTGCGGGCGGCGGTGGCGCGGCTGGGGATCGAGTATCCCGTGCTGATCGACCGCGAGCTGGAGCTGTGGCGCGACTACGAGAACCAGGGCTGGCCGGCGCGCTACCTGTTCGACGGCCGCGCACGGCTGTTCGAGTACCACTACGGCGAGGGCGCCTACGCCGAAACCGAGCTGGCGATCCAGGAGCTGCTGGGCGTCGAGCGCGAGCCGCTAGCGCCGCTGCGCCCGGAGGACGCGCCGGACGCCGCGCTGGTGCCACAGACCGAGGACCAGCCGGGCGCCTACTCGGGCCCGTACGAGGCCGGCGGCGTGTGGGCGGTGCTCGACGGGAGTGGAACAGTGCGGGTCGAGACTCGGAGCACCGGTGGCGACAGCCGGAGCGACGTCCTCGGAGTCCACGCAGGAGCTCGAGGTCTCCCACCCTGGCGCCTACCCGCTGATCGAGCACGAGCGCCACACCGCGGGCAGCGCTCGACTCTGGAGATCGGCGCCGGGCGTGGAGTGCCTGGCGACCTGCTTTACGCCGGGCTTGGCGTAGCATGCCGGCTGCGAGCGCGCCGGCCGCGGCCGGCGCGAGCTCGGCGTGCGAGCGATCCAGCAGCAGGCGCTTCAGCAGCGGCGGGTCGGTCATCCTCGACGAGCACGCAGGTCCCGGGCCAGTAGGGGGTCTCACCGGCGCTCGCGGCCGAGAACACGAGGTCGTACGTCCAGCAGCCGCAGTTCATCAGCCGCGCGCCGCCGCGTCCGAGCCACTCGGACTCGCTGTCGCCCGGGAGCGGCCCGGCCCGGTGGGTGTGGCCGAAGATCACATGGGCGTCGCCCAAGCCGAGGCGATCGGCCACCTCGCCCATCGCGCGCAGCCCCGCCCGGCGCAGCTCCTCGGTTGAGATGTCGGTTCGCAGCGGCCCCAGCCCGGCGCGGTTGAGCGCCGCCACGGCGAGCGGGAAGGCGCCCGCGAGCGCGAGCCCGCGCAGCTTGCGGACCCGCGAGGAGCGACCCCCGCCTCACCCGCGAGCGCTCGCCACGCGCGGATCGTGTCGACGCGGTTCACGGCGTCGCCGACGCGTGCGTCCCTGGCGACCGTGTCGCGCCACGCGAACACCGGCGCCCCCACCGCCTCGTAGTCCTCGACGCGGCTGAAGGACGCGGCCGGGACGCCCCAGCACGCGGCTCATCACGCGCGACGCTCAGGCGCTCGATCGTGGGCACCGTCAGGTGGCAGTCCAGGTAGTGGCCGTGCGTGGCGTACACGTCCGGGCGCACCCACAGGCCCGGATAGGCGGCGCTCACGCGCGCCGGCGCCGCCCACTCGGCGAGCTTGCGCGAGCATCGGCGAGGCCTGCTCCGGGAGCAGGCGCTGTTCGAGTCCGAGCGGCTCCGGCTGCCTGCAGCGCGCGCTCGCCGAAGCCACGACTCGACCAGCAGATGGTCGTGGTTGCCGGCGCTCACCACGATCTCGCGCCCGGCGAGCACCCGCCCGAGATCTTCGAAGAACGGCCGCGCGGCGGCCATCGCGTAGCGCGGCGGGCCGTGGCGCAGCTCGAGCACGTCGCCGAGCAGCACCAGCCGATCGACGTCCTCGCAGCGCCTCCAGCAGCGCGCGCGCGGGGCTCGGGACGGCGCAGCACATCCGAGCCCTAGCCGCTGCCCAGGTGCAGGTCGGAGACGATCAGGGTGCGCATCGCGACCTGGACAGGGCGGTCGTTGCGATGCTCGGCCGCGACGCGCGACCGATCTCCCGGATGCTCAGGACGCCTCGCCGCGCGACGACGGCCTCGCGCACCTGCTTGGGCAGCATGAAGCGGACATCCTCGCGGACCGCGTCCACCTCGGAGATGTCTGCGACGCCCCGCGCGCGGAAGAAGTCGACCAGCTCTCCGCACGAGGTTCTCGGGCGCGCTGGCGCCGGAGGAGATGCCCACGACGCGCTTGTCCGTCGAGCCACTCCTCGCGCACCTCGCTCGCGCTGTCGATCAGGTGTGCGTCGGCGCCGAAATCGCGCGCGACCTCGACGAGCCGCACCGAGTTCGAGGAGTTGCGCGAGCCGATCACGAGCATCAGATCGCAGCTGCCGGCGAGCTGCTTGACGGCCGTCTGGCGGTTGGTGGTGGCGTAGCAGATGTCGTCGGTGCGGGGACCGACGAGCGCCGGGAAGCGCTCCTTCAACCGCGCGAGAATCGAGCTCGTTTCATCGACCGAGAGCGTCGTCTGCGTGACGTAGGCGATCCGCTCGGGGTCCTCGACCTCCAGCTCGTCGACGTCCTGCTCTGACTGCACGAGCACGATCCGCTCCGGGGCCTCGCCCATCGTGCCTTCGACCTCCTCGTGGCCGTCGTGGCCGACGAGCACGATCGTGTAGCCCTCCTCGGCGAAGCGCAGCGCCTCGCGGTGGACCTTCGTCACGAGCGGGCAGGTCGCGTCGATCGTCTGCAGCTCGCGTGCCTGCGCGTTGGCGTGCACGCTGGGGGCGACGCCGTGGGCGGAGAACACGCACACCGACCCCTCCGGCACGTCGGTCTCGCGCTCGACGAAGATCACGCCGCGCTCGCGCAGCCGCTGCACGACGTGCTTGTTGTGCACGATCTCCTTGCGCACATACACCGGCGGACCGTGAATCTCGAGCGTCCGTTCGACCGTCTGCACGGCACGATCCACCCCCGCGCAGTAACCGCGCGGAGCCGCGAGCAGGACCTTCTCGACGGTGTTGGCGAAGGGCTCGGAGTCGGGGTCGGACATTCCAACATTGTAGAGGGGCTCCAGGTACGCTAAGCCGCATGGCGCAACGTCACCTCGACAGGCTCACCCCGGTCGACGCCTCCTTCCTGCACCAGGAGGGGCCGACCTCGCACATGCACGTGGGCGGGCTGACGATCGTCGAAGGACCGCCTCCCTCGATGGAGGAGTTCCTCGAGCAGATCCGCCGGCGACTGCACCTGGTGCCGCGCTACCGCCACAAGCTCGCCCATACGGCGCTCGACAGCGGCCGACCGGTGTGGGTCGACGATCCGAGCTTCAACCTCGAGTACCACATCCGTCACGCCGCGCTGCCGACCCCGGGGGGCTGGGAGCAGCTGCAGGGCCTGACCGCCTGGATCTTCTCCCAGCAGCTCGACCGCTCCAAGCCGCTGTGGGAGATGTGGTTGATCGAGGGCCTGAAGGACGACCGCTTCGCGCTGATCTCAAAGAGCCACCACGCCCTGATCGACGGGATCGCCGGGATCGACCTGGCGACCGTGCTGTTCGACCTCTCGCCGGACCCGCCGCCGCTGCGACACTCCGGGCGCCCCTGGCAGCCGCACGCAGAGCCCGGCGTCGCCGAGCTCCTGGCCGCCGGCCTGCTCGGCGCCGTGCGTACCGGACTCGCGCTGGCAGAGGGCGCGCTCGACGCGCTCTCGCACCCAGATCACGCGCTCGCCCGCGCGCGCGAGGCGGCCGAGGGCATCGGCGAGATCGTCTGGGCCGGTCTGAACCCAGCGCCGGAGACACCTCTGAACGTCGACATCGGCCCCCACCGGCGCTTCGTCGGCGTCGGCAGCTCGCTGCGAGGACTTCAAGCTCGTCAAGAACGCCTTCGGCGGGACCGTCAACGATGTCGTTTTGGCGGTCGTCGCGGGCGCGCTGCGCTCGTTCTTGATCTCCCGCGGGGTGCGCACCGAGGGCATGGAGATGCGCGCGCTCGTCCCGGTCTCCGTCCGCGCCGAGGACGAGCACGGCGCGGGCGGCAACCGCATCGTCGTGATGCGCGGGCCCCTGCCCGTGTACATCGCAGACCCCGTTCAGCGCCTGCGCTTCGTCTCCTCCGCGATGGACGGCCTGAAGGAGTCAAAGCAGGCCCTGGGCGCCGAGGTGATCGCCGGCGTGCAGAACTTCGCCCCCCCGACGATCCTCGCACAGGCCTCGCGCCTGAACTTCTCCACGCGCCTGTTCAACCTGCTCGTCACGAACGTGCCCGGCCCGCAGTTCCCCCTGTATGTGCTCGGTCGCGAGATGCTCGAGGCCTACCCTGTCGCCTTCCTCCCCCAGCACCATGCTCTGGCGATCGCGATCATGTCCTACAACGGCCAGATGAACTTCGGCCTGCTCGGCGACTTCGACGCCCTGCCGGACATCGACGCGATCGGCGACTCGATCGCCAGGAACTCGCGGCGCTCGTGTCGCTCGCCCGCGAGAACGTCAGCCGCGCCCGCCTAGTAGCCTAAGGCGAACTTCGCGTCCTCTGACATCTTCTCCGGCGACCACGGCGGCGTGAAGACCATCTCGGACTCGATCGTCCTCACATCGTCCAGTTCACCGACGAACTCCTCGATCTGCTCGGTCACCTGCGGGCCGATCGGACACCCGGGTGTGGTCAGCGTGAAGGTCACGTGCACGTTCCCGTCATCGACCTCCACCCCATAGATCAAGCCCAGCTCGACGAAATCCAACCCCAGCTCCGGGTCGATCACGTTCGACAGGGCATCCATCACCTCATCGACTGTGGGGGCGGGCATGCTCCGAGTCTAGCTGGGCTAGTTGTCGCAGCCCAATCTGTCCCACATGTACAGCTGGATGCACTCCGTCGCCAACTCGACCGCCCGCTCGCGCGAGAGGCGGGGCAATACCGTGTCCAGGGCCTGATCCTCGGAGACACCCGCCTGAAAGGCTTCCTCGCCGCGGAAGCCCGCCGCGATCTTCAAAGCCTCGCGCCGGTTCTCGCCCAGGCTCGCGAACACACCGACGAGGAACTCCGTGTTGGGAACCGGCTGACCGACCTCCAGCGAAGCGTGCCAGGCGGCGAGCAGATGCAGGTCGTCCTCGTCGAGATCGGCGATCGCCTTGGCGTAGTGGATCGACAGCTCCTGGTCGGGAATATCGTCCACCCACGCGCGCACCACCTCGCCCACCAATTGCCGACGGGCCTCACGGCCGACCGACTCGGCGATCACGCGAATCGCGTCTTGGGGCTCGATGAAGCAGAGCGGCATTACGGAGACTGTAGGTGGCGGTGTGGACGGCATTTTTCTACAGCTCAAATGCCTCCCGGCAGCGCTCCAGAGCGTCTCGATCGCAAGTCTCACGCCGGACTCCGAGCGTCGCCCGTAATCCAGAGCCCCAGTTCGCGAGCGCCAGGTCGAGCGTTTCAATCGGCACCGAGATCGCCTCGGCGAGCGCGCGGGCGCGGCGCTCGAGCAACAGCGGATCGCCGATCGCGAACACCCGCTTGGCGGCCAGCATGGCGAGATCGCCGGAGTGCGCCTCGCTTGCGCTCGTCAGGTGCAGCGAGTCGGCGCGCAGCTCGTACAGGCCGAGACACCCCAGCGTCACGAGCAGGTCATAGCGCCCCATGCGGCCGAAGCCGGGCAGCGCGAGGCGCTCGAAGCCGCGCTCGAAGCGCCGCTGTGGGCTCCACGCAGGATCGCCCTCGAACGAGCGCGCCGCGCCGCCCTCACCGGCCGCGACGTCACCGACTGGGCCGCCCCCGGCGCGCTCGGCCCAGTGGCGGTAGGCGAGCAGCGTGCTCGCCCCGCGCGCGGGATCGTGGGAGGTGCGCGGACCGAGCGGAATCTCGTCGAGGTCGCCCAGCCGGCCCAGGTCGTAGGCGCCACCGTCGCGGGTGGCGCCCAGAGCTATGCGGATGCCGGCGAAGGGATCCTCGCCCTCCAGCGGCGAGAAGTAGGCGATCAGGAAACAGCTCCACGTCGCCCGCTCGATGTCTTGCGCGGCCAGCGCGCGGACCTCGCCGTACAAGTCGGGGGGCGCCGCGCCGAGCGCCAGCAGACGGCCGTGAGCGAAGGCGATCTCCTGCGCCAGCGCCTCGGCGTCTTTGGAAGCGCGCAGGCCGGGCAACAACCCCGAGCGATAGCCGTCGTCCCCGGCGCGGCTCTCGCGCTTGACGCGCACCTCCCTGCCGCCAGCGCGCAGACGCGGGTGATGCGGGCGCACGGGGGCGCCTTTTGCGGCAGCGCGCCTTGGTTTTGTCGCCGCCTTTTCGGCCGCGGCGCTGCCTGCGAGCGTCTTGCTGCAGATCGGGCAGCGCTCGATGAAGCGGTTGTGGCGGCAGAAGGTGGGCACCACTCCAGTTTAGGAGCGGCTACCCCGCTTCGATGCCGGGCCCGACGTGCTGCGGCGGTCCCTCGGGGCCTTCATCGGCATCCTCGTGTCCGGCCGAGCCGCCGTCCTGGTGCGGAGCCCTCCGCCGAGACTCCGCCGTTCAGCTTCCCCGCCAAGTAACGATCGACCATCCGGGCGCACTGGCGGCCCTCGTTGATCGCCCACACGATCAACGACTGTCCCCGGCGAGCGTCGCCGGCGGCGAACACACCTTCGACGGACGTCGTGTAGGGCTTGATCGCCTTGACGTTTCCACGCGGATCCTGCTCCACACCGAGTTGCTCCAGCAGCGCCTGCTCGGGTCCCAGGAAGCCCATCGCGAGCAGCACGAGCTGCGCAGGCAGCTCTTTCTCGGTGCCCTGCACCGGGGCGAATGGGGGCGCGGGCGCGGCCTGGGCGATCCGCAGCAACGCGACGGCGCCGGCACCATCGCCGGCGAACCGGACCGTTGTGACGGAGTAGTCCTGCTCGCCCAGATCGAGCTCTTTCGCCTCCTCCATCGCATAGCTCAGCCGGTACTTCTGTGGCCACTCCGGCCACGGCGTGCGGTCGTCAGGGCGCTTTGGCGGCGGCTCGGGGAGCAGCTCCAGCTGGACGATCGAGCGCGCACCCTCCCGTAGCGCATTGCCGACGCAGTCGGCGCCGGTGTCGCCGCCGCCGATCACCACCACGTCCTTGTCCTTCGCCGTAATCTCCCGCGCGAGGGCGGGTTGATCGACAGTCGGCTCGGGACCAAATTCTCGCGCAACCCAGCGGTTGCGCTGGTAGAGATAGTCCATCGCAAAATGCACACCATCGAGCTCGCGGCCCGCCACCGGCAAATCGCGCGGCGTACGTGAGCCGGTCGCCAGCACGACCGCGTCGAAGCTTCCCCGCAGCTCCTCGACGGTGACGTCGCGGCCGACCTCCACGCCGCAGCGCAGCTCGACGCCCTCCGCTATGAGCTGCTCGACGCGCCGTTGCACGATGGTCTTCTCGATCTTGAAGTCCGGTACCCCGAAGCGCACCAACCCGCCGGCCGCCTCGTCGCGCTCGAAGAGAGTCACGCGATGGCCCGCGCGACGCAGCTGCTGGGCCGCTGCCATGCCCGCCGGCCCGGATCCGACCACGGCGACGCCCTGCCCGGTCTCGCGCCGCGGCGAGCGGGGCGTGACCCAGCCCTCCTCCCAGGCGCGGCCGATCACCGCGTGCTCGATCTGTTTGATCGTCACCGCGTCGCCCTCGCGGATCTCCAGCACACAGGCGGCCTCGCACGGGGCGGGGCAGAGACGACCGGTGAACTCGGGGAAGTTGTTCGTCGCGTGCAGCTCGACGATCGCGTCCTCGAAGCGGTCGTTGTAGACGAGGTCGTTCCAGTCGGGGATCAGGTTGCCGAGTGGACAGCCGTTGTGGCAAAACGGCACGCCGCAGTCCATGCAGCGTCCCCCCTGCTCGCGCAGCTCTCCCACCGGCCGCGTGAGCTGGAACTCCTGGTAGTCGTGCGCGCGCTCGCGCGGGTCCCGCTGGGGAATCCCATGGCGCTCGATCTGCAAAAAGCTCCCCAGCTTGCCCATCAGGCCGCGACTACTCCCTCGGTCTGCTCGGCCAGCTCGCGCAGCACGCGCTTGTAGTCGTGGGGCATCACCTTCACGAACGCTCCACGCTCCAGCAATCCATCCCAATCGGCGAGCACCCGCGCCGCCACCGGTGAGCCCGTGCGCCGGCCGTGCTCCTCGATCAGCGCACGCAGCTCGATCGCATCGTCCTGGTCGAGCTCGTCGAAGCCGACCATGCCCATGTTGCAGCGCTCCGCGAAGGCTCCCTGCTCGTCGAGCACATAGGCGACGCCACCGCTCATTCCCGCCGCAAAGTTGCGTCCCGTCGGCCCAAGCACCACCACCCGGCCGCCGGTCATGTACTCGCAGCAGTGATCGCCCACGCCCTCGACCACCGCGCTCGCGCCCGAGTTGCGCACCGCGAAGCGCTCGCCCGCCAGGCCGCGGAAGAACGCCCTGCCGGCGGTCGCGCCGTAGAGGACGGTGTTGCCGACGATCACGTTCTGCTCGGCGATGAAGTGCTCGCCCATGCCCGCCCGCGGGCTGACGGAGAGCACTCCGCCGGAGAGCCCCTTGCCCGCGTAGTCGTTGGCGTCTCCGCGCAACGTAAAGTCCACCCCTGGCGCCAGCCAGCCGCCGAAGCTCTGCCCGGCAGAACCCGCGAAGTCGACCACGATCGAGTCCGCGGGCAAACCCTCCGCCCCGCAGGCGCGCGCGATGTGGCTGGAGAGGATGCCCCCGACGCAGCGATTGCGGTTGCGGATCGGCAGCTCGATTCGCACCTGCTCCTGGCCTTTAGGCGTGCCGCCCGGCTGACCGTTCCCAGCGATATCGGAGCCGCCGCGCTCGAGCAGGGGGTGCGCCCGCTGCACCAGCTGCCAATCGAGCGCGTCCTCGAGCACCGCCGGGGGCGCTTCCACGCGCCGGCGCGGTCCGCCCTCGGTGATCTCGACGGACCGCAGCACATGGGTCAGGTCGACGCCGCGCGCCTTCCAATGATCGATCGCCTCGCGCGTGCCGAGTAGATCGACGCGGCCGATCGCCTCGTCGAGCGAGCGCAGGCCCAGCGAAGCGAGGATCTCGCGCACCTCCTCGGCGACGAAGAAGAAGAAGTTGACGACGTGCTCGGGGGTGCCCTTGAAGCGCTTGCGCAGCTCCGGGTCCTGGGTGGCGATCCCCACCGGGCAGGTGTTCAGGTGGCAGGCGCGCATCATGATGCAGCCGGTCGCGATCAACGGCCCCGTGGAGAAGCCCATCTCGTCGGCGCCGAGCATCGCCGCGATCACGACGTCACGGCCGGTCTTCAGCTGGCCATCGGTCTGCACGACGATTCGCGACCGTAGGTCATTCAGCAGCAGTGTCTGCTGCGTCTCAGCCAGGCCGATCTCCCAGGGCACGCCCGCCGACTGGATCGAGGACAGCGGCGAGGCGCCGGTGCCGCCGTCGTGGCCTGCGATCAGCACGCGATCGGCGTTCGCCTTCGACACGCCCGCGGCGACCGTGCCGACGCCCACCTCTGAGACGAGCTTGACCGACACCTGCGCCCGCGGGTTGGCGCAGCGCAGGTCGTAGATCAGCTGCTTGAGGTCCTCGATCGAATAGATGTCGTGGTGCGGTGGCGGAGATATGAGGCCCACGCCGGGGGTGGTGTGGCGGATCGAGCCGATGTACTCGTCGACCTTGTGTCCCGGCAGCTGGCCGCCCTCACCGGGCTTCGCGCCCTGCGCCATCTTGATCTGCAGCTCGTCGGCGTTGACGAGGTAGTGGATCGTCACGCCGAAGCGGCCCGAGGCGACCTGCTTGATCGCCGAGCGGCGCCGGTCGCCGTTTGCGTCGGGCTCAAAGCGCGCCGGGTCCTCCCCGCCCTCGCCCGTGTTCGAGCGCCCGCCCAGCCGGTTCATCGCGATCGCGAGCGTCTCATGGGCCTCGCGCGAGATCGAGCCGAGGCTCATCGCCCCGGTGCAGAAGCGCTTGACGATCTCCTTCGCCGGCTCGACCTGCTCGAGGGGTATTGCCGTGCGTGGTGTGCCCGCGCCGATCTGAAGCAGCCCGCGCAAGGTCGCTTTGCGCGCGGAATCCTCGTTGACCTTCTCCGCGTACTCGCGGTATTGCTCGTACGCCGCGCTGTCCCTTACCGTCGCGAGCGCCTCGGCGTCGCCCTGCAGCGCCGCGCCCACATTGCCGTTCGCGGCGCGCACGGCGTGCTGGACGAGCGCGATCGTCTCGGGGTTCCAGATGTGGTGCTCGCCGTCGCGCCGCCACGCGTAGACGCCGCCGACGGGGAGCAGCCCGCTCGTATCGATGCCCTCGCGAGAGGTTGTCGTTGGCCAGGCGCGAGCGTGGCGCTCCAGTGCCTCGGTCGCCAGCACCTCCAACCCGACCCCGCCGATTCGCGAGGCGGTGCCGGTGAAGTGCCTGTCGATCAGCGCCGGCTCCAGTCCGACGGCCTCGAAGATCTGTGCGCCGCAGTAGGACTGGATCGTGGAGATGCCCATCTTTGAGATCGTCTTCAGCAGCCCTTTGCCGATCGCCTTGATCGCGTTCTGAGCGGCCTGCTCGGGCGTAAGCGTTACCTCGCGGCCGTCCTCCCCGACCCGTGTGATGCGCCCGTCGAAGACCAGCCGGTCGAGCGTCTCGAGCATCAGGTAAGGGTTGATCGCGCTCGCGCCGTAGCCGAGCAGGGTGGCGAAGTGATGCACCTCGCGTGGCTCGCCCGACTCGAGGATGATCCCCGCGCGCAACCGCGTGCCCTCGCGTACGAGGTGGTGGTGAACGGAGGCGACCGCCAAAAGCGATGGAATCGGCGCGCGGCTCGGGCCCATCACCCGGTCGGAGAGAACGATGATGTTGACGCCCTCGGCGATCGCGTCGTGGGCTTCGGCACAGACTCGCGCGAGCGCTCCCTCGATCCCCGCCGCCCCCTCCGCCACCGGCCAGGTGATGTCGATCGTGCGCGCCTTGAACTCCTCATAGGAGACGTGGCGCAGGGTCTCGAGCTCGCGGTTGAGCAGGATCGGCTGCTCCAGCGCCAGCTTGTGCGCGTGCTCGGGCGTCTCGCCGAACAGATTACGCTCCGTGCCGAGGCTCGTCGCCAGGCTCATCACGACTTCCTCGCGGATCGGATCGATCGGCGGGTTGGTGACCTGGGCAAACAGCTGCTTGAAGTAAGAGAACAGCGGCGGCGCCTGGTCGGAGAGCACCGCCAGAGACAAGTCATTTCCCATCGAGCCGATCGGCTCGGTCGCCTCGCGCGCCATCGGCGTGAGCAGCACGCGCAGATCCTCCATCGAGTAGCCGAATGCTCGCTGGCGCAGTTGTATGGGTTGTTCTGAAAGTGTCACCTGATCGGATGGCGGCAGCTCGGAGAAGTGGACCGAGCGCTCCGCGTACCACTCTCCGTATGGCTTTTGAGTCGCGACCTCGTGCTTGACCTCGCCGTCCTCGACGATCCGCCCGCGCTGCAGGTCGACGAGGAACAGCTTGCCCGGCTGTAGACGACCCAACCGGCGCACCTGATCGGCGGGGATGTCCAGCAGGCCGATCTCCGAGCCCAGCACGACGTGCCCGTCGGTCGTCTCCACCCAGCGTCCCGGCCGCAGCCCGTTGCGATCGAGCGTCGCGCCGACGACGCGACCGTCGGTGAACGCGACCGACGCCGGCCCGTCCCACGGCTCCATCAGGCAGGCGTGGAAGGCGTAGAAGCCCTTCAGCTCCTCGGGCAGATCATCGCGGTCACGGTAGGCCTCGGGGATCATCATCATCACCGCGTGCGCCGGTGTCCTGCCCGCAAGCAGCAGCAGCTCGAGCACGTTGTCGAACGTCGCCGAATCGGAGTTGCCCTGCGTGACGACCGGAAGGATCTTCCGCAGGTCCTCGCCGAGGAGCTCGCTCTGCAGCTCGGACTCGCGCGCGCGCATCCAGTTGACGTTGCCCTTGACCGTGTTGATCTCTCCGTTGTGACAGATCACCCGGTAGGGATGCGCGAGCTCCCAGCTCGGGAACGTATTCGTCGAGAAGCGCGAATGCACGAGCGCCAGCGCGCTCTTGGCGCGCTCGTCCTCGAGGTCCGGGTAGAAGGCCGCCAGCTGGAAGCTGATCAACATGCCCTTGTAATTGAGCGTGCGCGAGGAGCTCGAACAGACATACAGGCCGGCGTCCTCGGCGGTCAGCTCACAGACGCGGCGGATTACGTACAGCTTGCGCTCGAAGGAGTCCTGGTCTGACTGCTCAGCCGATCCGACCCCGACGAACAGTTGCCGCACGACCGGGCGGCAGGCGCCTGCGACCTCGCCCGTGTGCTCGGGGCAAACCGGCACCTCGCGCCAGCCGAGCACCCGCTGGCCCTCCGCGAGGACCGTCCGCTCCAGCAGGGCTTCCAGCCGCGCGCGCGCGGCCTCGTCCTCTCTGGGCAGGAAGCACATCATCACGCCATAGGCGCCCGCGGGCGGCAGCTCGAAGCCCACCACCGCGCGCAGCAGCTCGTCGGGCATCTGCAGCAGGATCCCCGCGCCGTCGCCGGTGCGCGGATCGGCGCCCGAGGCGCCGCGATGCTCGAGGTTCTCGAGCGCCGTAATCGGCTTTGCGGATCACCTCGTGCGTCGGGCGGTTGTCCAAGCGCGCGACCATCCCCACGCCGCACGCGTCGTGCTCGAAGCTGGGGTCGTAAAGTCCGACGGCCTTTGGCGGCTGCATGGTGTGCGTGGTCATGGAAGTGCTCCCTGGGAGCGGTGTATCCCGTGCGAGTGGGCACATCCCGGACGGGTTTAGGTGGGCACCTGAGGCGGAGCCAGAAAGCGTAGCAGCGCGGAGGTACTTGGAGAGGGTGCGCGGCCGCATGGGCGTCCTGCGACATCCGATGTGTGAAAATCGCCCGCGCAGGGCATTATCAACCCAGACGAGAGCACGTCAAGGATCTCAGGAGCCACGATGACGCCGGCCACCACAACGCCGGACATGGAGCTGGCGCTACCCGCGCGAGCCTCGAATATCGCAGTTGTACGCCACGCCTTCGGGGCGCTCGGCGAGGCGTTCGCCCTCGACGAGGAGGTCCTCTCCAACATCCGCCTTGCGGTCACCGAGGCGTGCACGAACGTCGTCGTCCATGCGTACCCAGACGAGCACGAGGGGCTGCTCGAGGTAGCCGCCACCCTGCAGGCAGACAAGCTGGAGGTGCTCGTGCGCGACGAAGGCCCGGGGATCAGACCGCGACCGGACAGTCCCGGCCTCGGGCTCGGACTGCCGCTGATCGCGTCGCTGACGGAGTCTGTGCAGCTCGGCCGCGACGAGGACGAGCGCACCGAGGTGCGCATGACCTTTCCACTCTCCACCGCGAGCTCGTGACCCAAGTGCCCCCGCACCACCGGCCGGCTCCACACCAAGAGCTCGTGACGGCAGGCTCGTGACGAGTACACCCGTCAAGCAGGATCCGACAGCGGAGAACTCCGTGTCCCTGCGCCTGGCGAACGGGCCTCTGGCCGCCCCCGTGCTCGGTCGCGTGATCTCGATGATGCTCGCACGAACCGACTGCCCCATGAATCGGCTCGACGACGCGATGATTCTCTGCGACGCCCTGTCCGCGCACGCACCGGCGCACGCACGCAACGGCCATCTCGCCTTCACGATCGAGACCGACAGGCAGGGAATCGAAATGCGCGTCGGCGAGCTGGCCGAGCAGGGCGCCACCAAGCTACTCGCCGACGCGGCCGTCCCCGGCGTCGGCAACGTGCTGGAGCGGCTGTCTGACGAGCTGCGGATCGAGCCCTCTTCAGCTGGTGAGCAGCGCCGAGGAGCTGGTCCTCGCGCTGCGCTTCGGCTGAGCGCGTCGCTACTCGGGCGTCGGCGGCTCATCGCGCGTTGGCGGGGGACTCATCGCGCGGCGCAGGCTCGGCCAGGCCGGCGCGCAGACGGATGAGCGCCTGGCGGATCAGGCGGGAGACCTGCATCTGGGAGACGCCGATCCGCTCGCCGATCTCCGCCTGGGTCATGTCCTCGCCGAAGCGCAGCATCAGCACCAGGCGTTCGCGGGAGGAGACATGCGCGAGCAGCGGCGCCAGGATCGCGCGCTGCTCGGCCCGCTCGAAACCGTCCTCGCGCACGCCGAGCGTGTCGGCCAGACTCTCCCCCGACCCCTCCGCGTCGGCCCGCCCGGGACGGGGCGCGTCCAGCGAGCCGGCGTGGTAGGCGCCACCGGCCCGCAGCGCCTCGAGCACCTGCTCCTCGGTGGTGTGCAGGGCCTCGGCGAGCTCGGCGACGGTCGGCGCGCGATGTTTGTCCAAAGACAGCTCCGCCGCCGTTCGATCCACCCGCAGCGCCAGCTCCTGGAGGTCGCGGGGCACGCGCAACGACCACGTGCGGTCGCGGAAGTGGCGCTTGATCTCGCCGAGGATCGTCGGCACCGCGAAGCTCGAGAAGGCCACCTCGCGGCCGGCGTCGAAGCGGTCGATCGCCTTGAGCAGGCCGAGCGAGGCGACCTGCTCCAGATCGTCGAGCGGCTCCTCGCTGCGCTGATAGCGACGGGCGAGCCGGCGGGCGAGCGGCAGATAGCGCTCAGCCAGCCGCTCGCGCGCGTGCGCGTCGCCGGCGCGAGCACGCGCGAACAGCTCCCCATCCGAATCCAAGGCGTCCCCCGTCAAGACCCATGCTCTCGCTCACGGAGCGTCTCGGAGTCGCCCCACGAGCACAGTCCCGAACGTCCCGGACAGGTCAGGCACAGGCCGCGATGTGGATCTTGACTGACTATGAACGAGTGTGCGCGCGCGTTCTCGACCAACTGAGCGATCCTATCCTCTAACCGCTGCTTATCCGCCGCGGCGAACACAGCGCCGACCGGCTCGGAGGGACGGTGCAGGAACCAGTGAACGATCTCCACGCGCGGGGCACCGTCTGAGAGCACGGCGAGGGCGTAGAGGAGGCGCTGGATCGAGTAATCGCGCTCGACCACCGCCTCCAAATCCTCCTCTGCAGCGACGCGGTCGCTCTTGTAGTCCACGACCAATCGGCCGCCGTCGGGCTCGCGGAGGAGAATGTCGAGCACGCCGGTGAGCAGTGGCTCGCCGGCGCCGAGCGAGAAGGCGAACGGATGCTCCCGGCGCGCGCCGGAAGCAGCGGCCGAAAGACGCGCCGCAAGAGGCGTGGCGAGCGCTGAGCCAAGCAGCGTCGCGAGCTCCTCGCGCTCGGCGGGCCCGACGCGCACGCCCAGCTCGCCTGCGATGTGGGCCACGTCATCAGCGGCAGGGGCGGAGCCGGGACGGAAGTCGAGCGACTCGAGTAGCCGGTGGACGATCGTGCCGCGCACGCGCGCATCCAAGCCATCCCCGCGGGACTCGCCCTCCGCGCGCACAGGCGGGCGCTGCTCGGGCAAGCCGATGATTCGTTCGAGGTAGAAGCGATAGGAGCAGCGAGCGAGCTCGGTGAGGGTTGTGTAGCTGAGCGTGTCCAGACGCGCCATATCACCGAACGGCGCGGAGCCTTCAGGGTGCGAACGATCACCTGGACGCACGAGATCCCCTGCCGGCGGATGACCCTGAGCATTCGCCTGCGTCGTCGTAGGTCAGAGACGGAGAAAGACCACCGCCACCCGCACTCGCTAGGTCCGTCGAGACCCAGCACCGAGCCAACCGTCTCGGGAGCGTTCAGGCGCAAGCCCACACGTACCCGCGTCCCATCGCTCGCGCCGACGAGGAGCTCCCGCACCGGCGGATCCAACCTCTGCACATCCCCGGGCAGCTCCGCCGAAAGCGCCGGGCCGAGCCAGGAGATCGCGGGGGCGCCGAGCCGCTGCTCCGGCCAGCGTTCGAAGTCGACCGCACCACTCAACAGCAGTCGCTCGCGCGCGCGCGTCATCGCGACGTAGAGGATCCGGTCCTCCTCCTCGGCCTGCGCCAAACGGCGCTCCTCGGAAAGCTCTCGCCACGCCAAGGACGGAGTCGCCTCCGAGGAGTCCAGGCGCGCCAGGCGCAGGCCGACCCGGTCGCCGTCCACGAGCAGGTCTCCCACGCCCAGGTTCTGCGCGCGTCCAAGGTCGGTGACGCAGACCACGCCGAACTCCAGGCCCTTCGCCGCGTGAATGCTCATCAGCCGCACCGCATCGGTCTCGCCATCGGCCACGGGCGCGTCCGGCTCGGCGCCGCTGAGCCCGTCCTGATGGTGGGCGACGTGGTCGAGGAAGCCACGCAACTCACGCCCCTCGCTCGCTTCATAGCGGCGGGCCACGCGCAGCAGCTTGTGCACGTTCGCCAGCCGTCGCTCGGGCCAGCTCAGCGTGAGCACGTGCTCGGCGTAGCCGCTCTGATCGAGCGCACGCTCGATCAGCTGGGAGAGCGTCCGCCGCCCCGCGCGCGGCGCGCTCGGCCCGAAGACGCGCGCGGAACCCCACGAGCCGGTCACGATCGGCGGCGGGCAGGCGGTGCTCCAAAAGCTCCTCCCCGACGCGCTCGATCGTCTCCCACACGCTGCGCCCGCTCGCTTTCGCGGCACGCGCCAGCAGCGCGAGCCCGTCACTCGACACGCCGACCAGCGGCGAGGCGAGCGTGCCGTAGAGAGCCAGCTCGTCCAACGGATTGGCCAGCGTGCGCAGGTACGCCAGCAGGTCGCCCACCTGCTGGCCACCCCAGAAGCCTCCGACCGTCGCGAGCGTGCTCAGGCCGCGGTCCTGCAGCGCCCGCTCATACACCTCCAGGTCGCCGACCGCGCGCAGCAGCACCGCCACGTCCCCCGCCTTCGCGGCGCCGCTCTGCACGAGCTCCGCCACGCGCTGGGCCAGCAGCCGCGCTTCGGCCTGGCGCCAGCGCGGCGCATGCGGGAGCTCGCCCGCGATCCGCCTGGCCAGATCCTCGTCCTCGTCCCACCCCAATTTGTGGGTCAACAGCAGCTCGACGATCGGCTCCTCGGGCCCCGTCTCGTCCACGCGGCCCGCCTCCAGCGGCGTATACCCATCCCCAAAACGCTCTCCAAACACCGTGTTCACCACGTCGAGCAGCGGCCCGCGACCGCGGAAGTTCCGCGTCAGCGAGAGGCTGGCGCCGCGCTCGGCGAGCTCGTCGCGGCGGGCGCGGAACAGGGTGACGTCGGCGTGGCGAAAGCCGTAGATCGACTGGAGCTCATCACCCACCGTGAACAGGTTCCCGCGCTCCAGCGCCTGGAGGATCGCGAGCTGGCGAGGGTTGGTGTCCTGGAACTCGTCGACCATCATCAGCTCGAACCGCTCCGCCCAGGCCCCGCGCACGTTCTCGTGCTCTTCCAAGAGCGCCCCCGCACCGAGCTCCAAATCGTCGAAGTCGACAGCGCCGCGCCTGCCCTTCAGCAGCTCGTACTCGCGGCCGAAGAGCTCGAGCAGCTCCCCCAGCAGCGCGCAGGCACGCGCGCCTTGCGCATCGACCTCCTCCGGATTCCCCGCTGGGAGCTCATCACGGTAGGTATACCAGGACCTGCTCGGAGTGCCTCTCTCCAACGCTCTCCTCAGACAGCGCCGGCTCAGGGGCCGTCGGCTGGAGGGCCGGCGAGGGCAGCGTCGGCTGAAAAACCAAGGCGGGCAGCTTCGGCAGACGCTCGCCTCTGCTGCGCAGCTCCGCGTACGTGCCCGCCACCATCGCGCGCACGCGATCGGCGCCCCATGCCGCCACCAGGTCGACCGCGTCGTCGCGCTCGCCCTCCAGGAATCCCCTCAACGCAGCTGTCCACGCCTGCCCACGTAAGCGCGCGGCCAAGCCTTCGTCGAGGATCTCAAAGTCGGGGTCGAGTCCCGCCGCCAGGGGATGCACGCGCAGCAGGCGCGCGCAGAACCCGTGGAACGTGCTCACGAACGCCGCCTCGGTATCGCGTGCCGCCTCGCGCTCGCCCAGCGCCACGAAGCGCGCGCGCACCCGTTCGCGCAGCTCGCCCGCGGCGCGCTCGGTGAACGTGATCGCGAGGATCCGCCCGGGCGCCACGCCATCCTCGCGCACTGCGCGTACGAACCGCTCGACCAGCACGGATGTCTTCCCGCTGCCCGCTCCGGCAGCCAGCAACAGTGGCTCTCTCCGGCGCTCCACCGCCAGCTCCTGCGCTTCGGTGAGCATCCGCCTCGTGGGGTCGGCTCTGTCGAGGCTGGGCCGCAGCGGCGCGCGTTCGTCGAAGCTCAGCTGGGTCATGCCTCGCACCGGCAGATCGTCGGATACATACAACCGCCCCGGTACGCGCACGTGCGCGGGCGGGGCTCCAGCTCGCCGCGTCCCGCCTGCGCCGCCGCCGCGCGTGCCGTTGCGAGAGCCTGCGCCAGCAGTTCCCTCACCTCCGCGTGCTCACGCACCTCGCCCCTCACGCACTCGATCTCCACACCGCTCTCGGAGTCGAGCACGCCCCGCGCGCGCAGGTCTGAGCCACTCAGCGGTTGGTAGAAGCCGCCCGCGGCCTCCAACCCGAGCAGCTCCTCGACGGCCCGCATGTACAGCGCGACCTGCACGTTCCCCTGCTCGGTCCACTTCGCCGCCGGCGGCGCGAGTCGCCCCTTGTAGTCGTACACGACCCCCTGCCCGCCACCCGCGGCAATGTCCACCCGGTCGATCCGCCCACGCAGCCTGAGCCCATCGCCGAGGTCGAGCGCCGGCAGCTCGGCTTGGGAGGGAAGGACGGGCGGTGTGGAATCCGCGGAGGGCCCGGGATCCGCATCCCGCTCCTGCTCCCCGAACCCGAACCCCAACTCCAGATACTTCGGCTCGAGCGGGCTCTCGTGCTCGGCGGCGTGCTCCAGATAGCGCTCCAGATCGGCCTGGAGGCGGCGGCGCAAGGCCCGGCCGGCGCTCCAGCGCCGCCGACAGCGGAAACTCAGCCTCGCGTCTACCCAGCGCCTGGCGCAAAAGCTCCTTCGCGAGCCCCAACCGCGCCCGGGTCAGGCGTGCCGAGCCGGTCCGCTCGCGCAGGCCTTCGAGCGTGTCCTTCAGCGCCGCGTGCGCCAGACTCCCGCGCGCGAGTGGCTCGGGCTCCGGGTCGAGGTCCTCGGCGCGGAGCATCCGCGCTACGAACCACTTCACCGGGCACCCAGCCCATACTTCGAGCGACGAGGCCGACCAGACGTGCTCTCTCAGCTCCGCCGTCACCTCCTCCACGCGCAGTGGGCCGAGTGGGGTTGGGCCGGGCGGGCGCGAGCGATCGCCAGACGTGGGCGCGAAGGATGTGGTTGTGAGCTCATCGGGTACCACGACGGGGGGTATCGGACCTCGGGGCTCCCGCTCCGCGTTGGACGTGAAATCTCCAGGCTGAGCAAGTCCGACCGCCCCCAGCGGCCTGCGCGCGCGTCGCTCTTCCAACCCCTGCTCGAACAGATCGACGACGTCGTCTACGAACAGTGACCTCGCCTCCGCCACGCCGTCGTCGTCTCCCGCGTGCCAGCTCAGCACCAGCAGCTCCTCCGGACGCGACACCGCCGCATACAGGGCATACCGCTCTCCTGCCAGCGCATCCACCTGCCGACTCCCCCCCAACCGCAACCCCGACGTTTCCGCCAACCGCCTACGTTCCTCTTCGGCCAGCAGCGGCTCGGGCCGCGCGCTCGCTGGGAACACGCCCTCCCGCAGACCACACAGGAACAGTGCCCGTACCCGCCGCGCCCTCAGCGCGAGCGGGTCGACGACCGCCACCCTTCCTTCCCCCGCCCGCTCACCGCTGAGGATCTCCAACCCCCCAAGCACCCTCGCGAGCTCCGCCGCGTCGAGTACCAGCTCGAGAGCGCCGTGCGCCAGCCCGCTCAACTCCGCCAGCGCGCGCCTCCCCACCGCCAGGGCGCGCGCCTCGTCCAGCTCATCGCTCTCGAGCAGCGCCGCCCTCCCGCGCCGGGGTGCGTTGAACAGCCACTCCAGCTCGCGCGCCGCACGCTCGCTCAGCGCCTTCCCACCGCGCCGGGCCGCCTCGCTCAAGCGATCGAGCGTCTCCAGCCGCCAATGCTCCTGCTCCCAGATCGCTCGCGCCCGCGCCGCGCTGCTCACCCCCTCGCGCCTCGCCTTGGCCTCCAGCCTGTCGGCCAGCTCGGGGTGCGCCAGCAGACCCGGCGCTCGCAGCCAGGCCAGCAGGTCGCCCACCTCGCCCTCGTCCGTCGTGCTACGCAGCGCCCCGACGAGCGCTCCACCCGTCGCGGTGTTCGCGAATCCCACCCGCCGCTCCAGCGCATACGGGATCCCCTGCACCCCGAACACCTCCCCGAGCAGCTCCGCCACAGCGCTCGGCGTCCGGTGCACCACCGCGATCTCCTCCTCCCTCATCCCCCCCTCCAGCAGCGCCCTCACCTCGCCCGCCACAAGCTCAAGCTCCGCGCGCTCGCCTCCGCCCTCCAGCAGCCGCACCGCGCCGGCCGCGTCAATGCGCTCAGCATCCGGCTCGAACAGCGAACGCTCCAGATGGTGCAGCGCCGCTCGCGCACTGGGCGCGTAGTACTCGGCGCGCGGCTGAAGTCGCCGATGCTCCACAGCCAGCGGCCGCAGCGTCTCGAACGTAGCCGCACGCCCTGCGAACGCCGCCCGGCCGGGCTCATAGGTAAGCGTCACCGTCACACGCGCATCCACCACCGCGCCGAGCGTCTCGATCGCGTCGATTTGCAAGGCGCCGAAATCGTCGAAGCCGTACACAACCACCGGCGTCCCTCCCCACAACGCCGGCTCACGCCGCAACGCATCCAGCGCCTGCGCCGCGCGGCGCTCGGGGTCGGTACGCTCGATCCGCCGCAACAGCTTCCGGTACTCCCCGTACAGCCTCCCCAGCTCCTCCGCGCCCGCAACCGCGCCCGCCCCGTCGACGCTCGCCCACGCTTTCAGCGCCGCCTGCAGCCGTGCCGGCGTCACACGTTGCACCTCCAGTTCCGCCACCGCGGCCGCCAGCGCGCTCACGAACCCGGGCGTGCTCCGAAATCCACCGTCCCCACCCCCGGCGGCCAGCACCGTCAGCACCCGTTCGCGAGCGACCCTCCCCAGCACCGGCTCGCTCACCCCCGCACGCCTGGAGACCTCGCCGATCAGTCCCTCAAAGCGCTCCACCCGCACGCCCAGCACCGCCCCCTCCAGCGCCAGCTCGCGCCGGTAGCGCTCCACGTCCGCCCGCGTCGGCACGACCAGCAGCGGCTGCACCCCATGAGCCAGATGCCCGCGCACGGCGCCCAGCGCCTCGCGGGCCTTGCCCGCGTTCGCGGGGCCGGTGATCAGCGTGATCGGCACTGCGTCTCATCCTTACGCACGAGCCCGACACGCTCGCCTCCGTCGCTAAAAGTTGCGCCCCCGACCCTATGCGGCGCTCTTGGCGTCAACCACCACAGCTGCTGCGGCGGTGGCGTCCTGCGCATCGGGCTCCTCGGTCTCCGGAGGTTTTGCGCCCTCCTTCGCCCACGCCTCGTCGAACTCCACGCGCCATTTGCCCTCCTCGGTCTGGCTCATCGCCAGGTGCGCGCGGAAGGAGCGGCCGCTGCGGCCTTTGAAGCCCGTTACCGCGCGGGAGGTGTAGCCGGTCTTGATCAGTTCGCGCGCGATCGGGATCGGCAGCGTCTTGCCCGCTTTGCTCTTCCAGATCACGAACCCGCAGCCCGGGTCGGTGCGCGCCCAGCACGAGTAGCCCTTGCGGTTCTCGACGATCTCGTGCCCGCAGATCGGGCACGGCCCGAGCTTCGCGCGGGGGATCTTCACGTCTTTCAGCGTCTCGTCGAGCTCGGTGATCGTCTCTTTCGCAAAGCCAGCGATATCGCCCATAAAGGCCTCGCGCGAGTCCTCGCCGCGCTCGATCTTGCCCAGCCGGTGCTCCCAGTTGCCCGTCAGTTCAGGCGAGGTCAGCGCGTGCGCGTTCAGCAGCCTGATCACGTTCAACCCCTTCTCGCTCGCCACCAGCGAGCGCGCGTCGCGCTCGACGTAGCCCACCTGGATCAGCCGCTCGATGATCGCCGCGCGCGTCGCCGGCGTGCCGATCCCCGAGTCCTTCATCGCCTCGCGCAGCTCCTCGTCGTCCACGAGCTTGCCCGCGGTCTCCATCGCGCCCAGCAGCGAGGCGTCGCTGTAGCGGCGGGGAGGTTTGGTTTCCTTGCGCGCGCTCGAGATCTTCCTGGTCTCCACGTCCTCGCCCTGCTCCAGCCGCGGCAGCTGCTGAGCGGTGCCCTCGTCCTCCTCCCCGGCTTTCTCTTTTTCCGGTTTCGCCGCATCGGCCGCCTCCTCGCCGTACACCCCGCGCCAGCCGGGCTCGAGCAGCAGCTTGCCGTGCGTGCGGAACACATACCCGCCGTCCCTCTCCGGCCCGGCCGCAACCGTCGTCTCGACTTTCGTGTTCTCGAACACCGCTTCGGGGTGAAACACGGCGAGGAAGCGCCTGACGGCCATGTCGTAGATCCGTTTGTCGTCGCTGCCCATCCGCTCGACGTTGTGCTCGGAGCGCGTCGGGATGATCGCGTGGTGGTCGGTCACCTTCGCGTTGTTCACGACCCGGCCCAGCGGCAACTCCTTCAGTCCCCTCACGTACTCCGCGGCCTTGCGGTAGTCGGCCTGTCCTCCGATGAGCTCGGCGATCGGCTTGATCTCGCCGATCATGTCCGTCGTCAAGTAGCGCGAGCTCGTCCGCGGGTAGGTCAGCGCCTTGTGCTCCTCGTACAGCCGCTGCGCCGCCGACAGCGTGCGCCGTGCCGAGAACCCGTAGCGCGTGTTCGCCTCGCGCTGCAGCGTCGTCAGGTCGTACAGCATCGGCGCGCGCTCTTTCTGCTTTTTCTTCTCGAGCTTTGTGATCTTCCCGCTGCTTGCCCTCGCACGCATCGACGATCGCGACCGCCTCCGCCTCGCTTGCGATCCGCGGCTTGGCCTGAGCGTGGAAGCGGCCGATGTAGCTGCGCTGCTCATCGGCCTCGAAGGTCGCATCCACCAGCCAGTACGGCTCGGGCACGAACGCCTTGATCTCCTCCTCCCGGCGGGCGATAATCGCCAGCGTCGGCGTCTGCACGCGACCGAGCGAAACCGCGCCGTCGAAGGAGCTGCGCAGCCGGATCGTGGCCGCGCGCGTGGCGTTCATGCCGACGATCCAGTCGGCCTCCGAGCGCGAGCGCGCCGCCTGCTCGAGTTTCGCGAACTCCGCCGCCGGGCGCAGCTCTTTGAACGCCTCTTTCATCGCTGCATTCGTCATCGAGTTCAGCCACAGCCTTTGCACGGGCTTCTTCGCTTTCGCCTTCTCGTACAGATACGCGAAGATCAGCTCCCCCTCGCGGCCGGCGTCGCAGGCGTTGACGACCTCATCCACGTCGTCGCGACCGAGCTGTTTGGTGACGACCGACATCTGCTTGCGCGAGCGCTCGTCGCGGACGACGAGCTTGAACTTCTCAGGCACGATCGGCAGGTCTCCCATCCGCCAGGTCTTGAACTTCGGGTCGTACTCGTCCGGGTCGGCGAGCTGCACGAGGTGGCCCACCGCCCACGTGACGACGTGGTCCGGACCCTCCAGGAAGCCCTCCTGCTTCTTGAACGGCCCCTTCAGCACGCGCGCCAAGTCTCCCCCCACGGAGGGCTTCTCGGCGATCACCAGGGTCTTCGACATGGCGCCCAGCGTAGCGGCTGGGGGCGGCGGGGGACCGCAAGCAACGGATAGGAGCGGAGCACCAGCTGAATCAGCCGGAGGTGCAAGGCCCCGTGCTCACCTGGGCGTCGGCGCCAGCTTCATCGGCCACGGCCAGCACATGGGCGACCGTCGAGTTGGCGACCCCGTAGCCGCCGTGCGGACCGCCGCCGACGGTGCCGGCGAACACGGTGGTCAAGACATTCCCGGCGCCGTCGAGGAGAGGACCGCCGGAGTTGCCGGGGCGCACGAGGCCGCGCAGCGGGGTCAAGAGCCGCGAGACCGGCCCCTGGCCGTAGGCGTTCTGGGTGATCACCGTCTGCGTGCGCCCGATCCGGCCTGGCTGCACGTCGAAGGGGCCGTTCTCGGGATAGCCGAGGATCGCGCCGGCGGTGCCCGAGCTCGGTTCGGAGACGAGGCTGAGGGTAGGCGCGGAGAGGTCGGGGACGCGCAGCAGGGCGATGTCGTCGGTCGGATCGAACGCGATCGCGCGCGCCGGCAGATTGGGCGAATCACCACCGGGCTCGACGGTTGTGTCCTGCTCGCCGGCGAGCACATGGGCATTGGTCACGACGATATCCGGCTGGATCACCCAGCCGGAGCCCTCGATCGCCAGGCCGCAGGCGGTGCCGAGCACGCGCACGACGCTGCGCGAGGCGCTCCGCACACCCGGCTCGCGCGCGACGGCAGGCTGGGGCGCGGCGACATCCGGCGAGGGGCCGGCGACCTGGGGCAGGGGGTCCAGCCGCGCGAGCGCGTTCAGGATCGAGCCGGACGGCGGCAGCAGCTGGTTGAGCTCGCGCAGGACGGCCGAGCGCTGGATGTCCGCGCGCAGCTGGCTCTGGCCAGGTGTCTGCGCCGCCACGGCTGCGAGGATCCAGACGATGCCCAGACCGAGGGCCGCGCCGAGCGCCGCGCCGAGCAAGCCGTCGAGCAAGCCCAGGCCCGGGAGGAAGAGCGCGCGCCGCAGTCTGAAGCCCAGACCCTCCAGCCCACTCGCGAGAATCGCGCCGGCCAGCAGCGCGCCGATCAGCCCGAAGGCGGGCGCATATGGCGAGGAGGACCCACGGGGCAGCAGAAGAGGACCCAGGCGAGTTCCGAGGAATGCACCAAGCGCGAACCCTCCGAAGGAGAGCACTCCGACGATGAAGCCCCGCCGGAAGCCGAAAGCGGCCAGGATGGCCGCGAACGCGACGATGAACCAGTCGAGCTCCGTCATCTCCCATGTTCTACCGTTCGGAGAGGTGGATGTCCGCAGCGGGGTGGGACCGTGAGCACTACGCCCTCCCCCAGGCGTCCTCCCGCGCCATCGCAGACCGGCCACCAGGAGGACATACAGCGACGGCGGCGGTTGGCGCAAGCAGTGATCGCCCTGGCCGCTGTGGCCTTCCTGATCGGCGCGATCGCCGGCGCGAGCCATTCCCCGTCCTACGCGCACACGCTCGCCGAACGGTTCACCGCCGCCTGGGCCAGGAGCGACTACGCGAGCATGTACGCCGACATCGACGCCCAATCCCAGCGCGAGCTGACGCCGAGCGAATTCGCGAACTCCTACCGCGGCGCGCTCACCACCGCCACGGCGACCGCGACCGGCATGCGTGTGACCGGCAAGCCCCGCGGCGCGGCCGGCGGGGTGGAGGTGCCCGTGAGCGTGGAGACGCGCCTGTTCGGAGCGCTCTCGAGCGACTTCACGCTGCCCATGCAGGGAAGCGGCTCCGGGACGCGGATCGCCTGGTCGCGCTCGCTCGCGTTCCCCGGCCTGCACCCCGGCGAGCGGCTGAGCCGCCACACGACGCTGCCACGCCGCGCGACGCTGCTCGCCCGTGACGGAACGGTCCTGGCCGAAGGCGCGGCGCTCGAAGCGGGGCAGCGCCCTTCGCCGCTCGGCTCGGTCGCGAGCGCGGTCGTCGGCACGGTCGGTCCGATCCCGTCCGCCAGCCTGCATGCCCTCCAGGCCGAAGGCGTGCCCGCGGACGCGATCGTCGGCGTGAGCGGGCTGGAGCTGGCGCTGGACGCGAGCCTGCGCGGCATCCCCGGAGGCGAACTGCTCGCCGTCGACGCACGGTCAGGGGCAACGGCTCGCGTGCTCGCCACCGCGACCCCCAAGGCGGCGAGCACGGTGCGTACGACCGTCTCCCCGGCGGTGCAAAGCGCCGCCGTGACCGCGCTCGGAGGACAGCTCGGCGGAATCGTCGCGATGGTCCCCGCCACGGGGCAGATCCTGGCCGTCGCCGGGATCGGCCTCGACGATCTGCAGCCGCCCGGCTCGACGTTCAAGATGATCACGCTCACAGGCGTGCTGAACGCAGGCCTGGCCAACCCGCACACCGTCTTCCCCTACGCGACCTACGCGACACTCGACGGCGTCAAGCTGAACAACGCCAACGGCGAGGAATGCGGCGGCACGCTCGCACTGGCATTCGCCGTCTCATGCAACTCCGTGTTCGCGCCCCTCGGTGCGAAGCTCGGTGCGGCGCGGCTGGTGGCCACCGCGGAAAGCTACGGCTTCAACCACAGCCCCGGCGTTCCGGGCGCGGTGGAAAGCACGCTGCCACCCGCATCCCAGATCCAGGGTCAGCTCGACGTCGGCTCGACCGCGATCGGCCAGGGCGAGGTGCAGGCGAGCGCGCTGGAGATGGCGACGGTCGCCGCCACGATCGCCGACGGCGGACGGCGACCCCAGCCGACCTTCAATCCGGCGGCTGCACCACCCTCCGGCGGCGGTGCGTTCGTGAGCAGCGCGGCAGTGGCGCACACTGTCAGGAAACTGATGATCGGCGTCGTGCGTGAAGGCACCGGCACGGCCGCGGCGATCCCCGGGGTGACGGTTGCGGGTAAGACCGGCACGGCCGAACTGAAGAGCGAGAGCACCTGCTCGCCTTCGGAATCTGAATCGAGCTCAAAGGAAGAATCGGGCTCAGGGGAATCGAAGCCGGCAGAAAGCTGTGGGTCGGCACAGAGCGAAGCGAGCAACACCGACGCCTGGTTCGCGTCCTTCGCCCCGGCGCTCGCGCCGCGGATCGTCGTGGGCGTGCTGCTCGTGCAGGACGGCGCCGGCGGGGCGACCGCGGCGCCCGTGGCACGTCAGGTGCTCGAAGCGGGGCTTTCAGCCACCCACTGACGAGCGAATCGTCGTTCCTGGCAAGGATTTGAAGGCCCGCCCACCCCAGCGTGGCGTGCTGGCCGATCCCGGACGATCGGTCACGCGAGCGACCGAGGACGCAGCCAGGGGCAACGAGGCGCCGTCAGACGTCGAGCTCGGCCGACGCCGTCTGGGAAGCGTCGTTCGGAGCGACGATCTTCAGCTCCAGCGGGCGGTTGTCGAGCGAGACGACCTGGATCTTGTAGAGCAGCACCGCGCCCCCGGTGGCGCCCGAGGCGGCGACCGACTCCGGCAGCGGGAGTTCGCCCTTGGCCGGCACCGGACCGCCGCGATAGGCGAATTCGTTTTCGGCGTCCGGCACGATCGGTGTGTAGACGTTGTTCTGAGTGTCTGAGATCGTCAGGTTGGTCGCCGCCGGCAGCGGGACGGACTTGTGATTCCACACCTGCATGAACACCGCGAACCACTCCTGGCCAGGTTCGAGATGCGCCTCGGCAGGTGTTAGCCCCTTCAGGTAGGCGGCGTCTTCGATGTTGGCGGGGTTGAGCTCGCGCGAGAGCTGGACCTCGTAGACGAGCGGGCCGACATTCAGGTAGGGGGCGTTCTTCCCGGACTCCCCGGCGTAGGTGCCGGTGGTGACCCTCGTGTGGGAGTCGCCACAGGCGCTGAGCGCGAACACCGCCACGAGGGCGAGTACGGCGAGGAGGATCTTGCGCGGGGGGCTGGACATGCGACGCGGCAGTTTATCCGGCGGCGACCGTGACGCGCCGTCCAACGTCCTCGGCGTAGGCGCCCCGGCCTTCATCGCGCTCGAAGATCGAGCGCAGCCGGCGCATCGCCTTGTTGTTCTTGCGCTTTAGCCAGCCATGTCCGCCGAGCCCCTCCAGCAGGCGATCGGACAGCGTTACGGGCACCGTCTCGAACGTGAACCGCACACGCGTGGCGCCAGGCGAGGCGGATGCGAGCTCGTAGACGCCGAGCGTACGAATGCGGTTGTTCTTGCCCGTGCGGCCGGCCTCGACGATCCGATACGGGGCCTGCACCTCGACGAACGTGACGTCACCCCAGCTGAAGCGGTTACCGGGCGCCTTTACGCGAAAGCGCGCCCCGGCGCCGAGCCCGACCGAATCGATCCGCGTGAGATGCCATTCGACGAGATAGTGATCGGTGAACTCGGGATGATTGGCGATGTCGCTCAGATACTCGAACACCTGCTCACGGGGGGCGTCTACGATGATCGACACTGTCACGGGGTGCACGGGGACGCCAGTCTAGACGGCGCTCACCTCGAACGCGGCTAGGCGGCGCGGGCGGTGAGGCGAACCGCGTGACCGTGCTCTGAGTGGCGCACGATCTCCGTCGCCACCGGGGCCTCGCGGCGCAGGGTCCGGCAAAGCTCGCAGACGATGCCCTGGGCGCGTCCGTACAGGTGGATGTGCTCGCCGGTGAGGGGAGTGCGCCCGCAGTCGGTGCAGCGATGCCGATCGGCCTCCAACGCACCGACGCCGCGACGAAGGAGAACGCGCTCGAGTTGCTCGACATGGCGTTCGGGGGAGGCCATGGTCTGAAAGATTCGTCCTCATAGGCTGGGTTCCTGCCGTTTTGGACAGCCGAACGATGGGTAGGAGCTGAAAGTGCAAGAATGGCTGGGTACCTAAGGGAGCAGAGATGGAGATGCTTACATCGGGAACCGTCGCCGGGGCAGGCTCATTTCGCTGCCTGGGCTGCGACTACGTGCTGACCCTCGTCGGCTCGGAAACCCTCACGGACTGCCCGCATTGCGGCGGGGAGGACTTTGCCCGTGCCTCGCTGTTTCGGGCCGGGCGAATGGACACCGGCAGAGGCCCGGAGCGCGCCGAGAGCGCAAACACGCTAGCCAGACGACCTGGTAACGAGGAGACATTGACCGGTCACCGGCCGCCGGAGGACCTTTCCAAGTCCGAGCACGACGCGTTGCTGGCCGAAGCGAGAGAGCGTGTCGAGCAGCCCGGTGAGTATCTCGTGTACGAGGAGAGCGGCGAGTGGCGCATGGTGGCGCTCACGCGCGAGTGGACGCGCATCGGACGCTCGCTTGCGGCCGACGTGCGCTTCGACGACCCAACGGTCTCGCGCCGGCATGCGCTGATCGTGCGCCAGCCCGACGGCGTGCGAGTGCTCGACGATCGCAGCCTGAACGGCGTGTTCGTGAACGGCGCGAGGATCGAGGGACAGACGCTCAAGGACGGCGACGAGATCCTCGTCGGGCGCTACCGGCTCAGCTTCCTCAGCGTGGTCTCAGCGTAGGCCGCGGCGCCAGGGCAGGCCTCGGCAAACGGCGGACTGGGGCGGCGAGTCAAACCACGGGCTGAGGGCCTCGCAACGCCCGGGAGGGCTCGCCGCGTAGTATCGCCCGCGCATGGCGAAGACCACCACGATCGCAGTGCTCTCCCAGAAGGGGGGCACCGGCAAGACCACCACCGTGCGCACGCTCACCGACGCGCTGCGCCGCGCGGATGTGAGGACGCTGGCGGTGGACCTCGATCCGCAGGGGAACCTGTCCGACTACTTCGACGTCCCACCCGACGCCGAGCCGACGATCGCCGACGTGCTGTCGGGGCGCGCGAGCGCGGCCGAGGCGATCCACGACGATCTGATCCCCGCCAACCTGAGCCTGGCCGAGGCCGAGCTGATGCTGGGCGGCAAGATGGGCCGGGAGATGACGCTGAGGCGCGCGCTCGCGAAGGCGCCGAAGAAGTACGAGGTGATCCTGATCGACTGCCCGCCCTCGCTCGGGCTGTTGACGGTGAACGCGCTCGTGGCGGCCGATCGCGCGCTCGTGACCGCCGAGGCCCAGTACTTCGCGCTGCAGGGGGTCGAGCAGGCGATGGAGGTGGTGGACCTCGCGCGGGACAGCCTGAACCCCGATCTGCAGCTGCTGGGCGTGCTGCTGAACCTCGCCGACATGCGCACCGTGCATTCGCGCGAGGCGCTCGCGTCGCTGAAGGAGCGCTTCGGCGAGCAGGTATTCGACACCGTGATCCGCTCCTCGATCGCCTACGCCGAGTCGGCCGAGCGCGCGACGTCGATCCTCGACCACCGCCCCGACCTCGGCGCCGACTATCTGGCGCTCACCGGCGAAGTGCTCGCGCGGCTGGGTCAGAGCTCCCCGACGTAAGCGCCCTGCGGCTCGAACGGCGTCCGCAGCAAAGTCGCCCAGCCGTCGATCTCTCCGCGCAGCGCCTCGACGACGGCGCCGGTCTGCTCGTAGAAGCACCACACGAGCACCGTCGGCCCCGCGCCTGAGATCGTCGCGCCCAGAGCGCCCAGCTCGCGCGCGCGCAGCGCCAGCTCGTAGGAGCGAGGGAACAGCGACGCGCGGCGAGGCTCGTGCAGGCGGTCGTGCAGGCCGCGCGCCACCAGATCCCAGTCGCCGCGGGCGAGGCCGAGCGTCAGCAGCGCGGTGTGGGCGACGTTGAACACGGCCTCCCCCAGCGGGACCTCCGCCGGCAGCGCCGCGCGCGCCTGCGCGAGTGCGCACCGCCTGATCCGGCACGACCGCCAACGCCTCCAAGCCCGTCGGCGCCTCGAAGCGCACCGCCTCGCCGTCGGCGCAGATCGACGAACCCGCCGCGCAACGCGGCCGCGACGTTGTCGGGGTGGCCCTCCAGCTCACTCGCCAGCGCCAGCAGGTCGGCGTCCAGCTCGAACAGGTGGTCGGCGGCCATCAGGCCCGCGACGATCGCCGCGGCGCTCGAGCCCAGTCCGCCGGAGAGCGGGATCTGCGAGCGGATGCGGAAGGTGAAGCCGTCCGCGGGGTGCAGCCGCTCGAACGCGCGCACGCACAGGTTCTCGCGCCCGCGCGGGATCGGCAGGTCGCTCTCGACGGCGAACTCGCCGGTCTCCTCGACCTCCAGCTCCAGGTGCAGCGCCAGCGCGGCGGCCATGCAGTCGAAGCCCGGACCGAGGTTGGCCGAGGACGCGGGCACGCGCACGACGCGGCGGCGGATCATCCCCGCCCGCCCGCCTGCGCCCAGGCGGGCGGGCGGCTCCCATGCCGGCCGGTAACACGCGCACGACGAGCCTAAGGATCACCCAGCACCGCCTCCTCGATCGCCGCCGTCTCGGCGGCGCACTGGATCACCATGCCGTCGTTGTTCGCGATCGCCGTCTCCGGGTCCTTCAGGCCGCGGCCGGTCAACACGCACGCGACCTGCTCGGCGCCGTCGGCGCCGTACTTGAGCAGACCGGCGACCGACGCCGCGGAGGCCGGCTCGCAGAACATGCCTTCCCTGGAGGCGAGCAAACGGTAGGCCGAGAGGATCTCCGCGTCGCTCACCATCCTGATCGCGCCGCGCGAGTCTGTAGCCGCCGCCATCGCGTCCTCCCAGCGCACGGGGTTGCCGATCCTGATCGCGCTCGCGACCGTTTCCGGGTGCTCGATCACCTTGCCCTCCACCAGCGGCGCCGCGCCGGCTGCCTGGAAGCCGAACATTTTCGGCGCCGCCCCCATCTCCTGGAAGCCGCGCCAGTAGGAGGTGATGTTGCCCGCGTTGCCGACGGGGATGCACAGCGCTTCAAGGCCGCCTTCCAGGCCCTCGTGGATCTCGAACGCGGCGGTCTTCTGACCTTCGATGCGATATTCGTTGACAGAGTTGACGAGCACGATCGGGTGCGTGTCCGTGAGCTCGCGGACGAGCGTCAGAGCCTGGTCGAAGTTGCCCTTCAGGGAGATCACGCGCGCGCCATGCACAAGTGTCTGGGCCATCTTGCCCTGCGCGATCTTCCCCTCCGGGACGATCACCGCGCAGGTGATGCCCGCGCGCGCCGCGTACGCGGCCGCGCTTGCGGCCGTGTTGCCGGTGGACGCGCAGATCACCGCCTTGGCGCCGTCGCGCACCGCCGCCGAGACCGCGCAGGTCATGCCGCGGTCCTTGAACGATCCGGTCGGGTTGGCGCCCTCGAGCTTCAAACGCACCGTCGCGCCGACCAGCTCCGAGAGCACCGGCGCGCGCAGCAGCGGCGTCGAGCCCTCCTGCAGGCTGACCAGAGGATCCCCCGGCTCGAACGGCAGCCGCTCGCGGTAGCGCTCGATCAGCGGCACGTGCGCGCCGCTCGGCGGGATGTCCTCCACTCTGGGGACCTTGACGACGGCCTGGTTCATATTTATCCGAACTCCTCTTCGATCACACGAATTGTCCGCGGTGTAGAGCGTATGAACTCGGACGCCTCCAGCAGCGCGATCGCCGCGCGCAGGCTCGACTCGGCCACCTGATGGGTGACCATCACCAGCCGCGCATTCTCGCCGAGACCCCGCTGCACGACCGACTTGATCGACACCCCCTGCTCGCCCAGCACCTGTGTGACGGCCGCCAGCACACCCGGACGGTCCGCCACCTCCAGGTGCACGTAGAACGCGCTCGGGACGTCCTCGAGCAGGCGCAACTGCAAGCGGCGGTGCCGGTGGCCGCGCGCCGCCGGTCATCACGCTCACGACATCGCCCAGCACCGCGCTCGCGGTCTGCCGGCCGCCGGCGCCCGGGCCGGACATCGTGATCTCGGTGATCGCCTCCGATTCGACGGTCACCGCGTTGAACGGGCCCGACACAGAGGAGAGCGGATGCCCGGCATACAGGAACGCGGGATAGACGCGCACCGACAGCCCACCGTCGCGGCGCTCGGCCGTCCCGATCAGCTTCAGGCCGAGACCCAGCTCACGGGCGTACTCGAGGTCGTCTGACTGCAGGTGCTCGATCCCCTCGTAGGGCACGTCGTCCAAGTGCACGGGCGCGCCGAACGCCAGCCGCGCGAGGATCGCCATCTTCGCGGCCGCGTCACGGCCTGAGACGTCGTCGCTCGGGTCCGCCTCGGCGTAGCCCAGTCGCTGAGCCTCGGCGAGCGCCTGCGCGTAGGTGCTGCCGCGGGCCATCTCCGAGAGGATGAAGTTGGTCGTGCCGTTGACGATCCCGTGGATGCGCTCGATCGGCGTGGCGGCCAGCGACTCCTCCAGCAGACGCACGACCGGCACCGCGCCGGCGACCGCCGCCTCGAAGCGCAGGTGCACGTCGTGCTCGCGCGCGACGCCGAACAGCTCCTCGCCGTGCTGGGAGAGCAGCTGCTTGTTCGCGCTGACCACGTCCTTGCCGGCGCGCATCGCCGCGAGCAGGTGCTCCCGCGCGGGCTCGATCCCGCCCATCACCTCGACGATCAGCTCAGCGCTCGTCGAGGATCTCCGCGAAGTCGCCCTTGGTGCGCGTCAGCACGCCGGAGATCACCGGCGCGCGGCCGTTGAAGCGCTCGATCTCCCCGGCCCGCTCGGCGAGCAGCGCGGCGAACGCCGAGCCGACGGTGCCGTGGCCGAGCAAGCCGACCTTGAATGGTTCGGTGGACATCGAGTGGTTCAGGAGCTCGGTCGGAGGGACTGGTCAGTGGACATCGCGCGCAATCAGATCCTCGAAGCTCTCGCGCCTGACGACCTCGCGCGCATCGCCGTCGCGGCAGAACACGACCGGCGGCCGCGGCACGCCGTTGTAGTTGCTCGCCATCGCGAACCCATACGCGCCGGTCGCCGGCGTCACGATCACGTCGCCCGGGCGCGGGTCGTCGAGCAGCGCCTCGCGCACGATCACGTCGCCGGACTCGCAGTGCTTGCCCGCGAGCACGCAGCTCGTGGCGCCGCCGAAGCGATCCGCCACGTGCGCTTCGTAGGAGGCGCCGTACAGCATCGGGCGCAGGTTGTCGGACATCCCGCCGTCGACGGCGACCCAGGTGGAGACGTTGCGCTTGACGCTCTCCACCGTGTACAGCGTCACCCCCGCGTTGGCCGTCAGACGCCCGGCCGGGCTCGATCAACAGCCGCTTGCCCGGAGCGTCCATTCCGTGCTCCCGCGCACCGCGCGACGAGCGTGCCGACATACTCCTCGATCGTTGGCGGGCTCGGCTGGGACTCGGTGTAGGCGACCCCGAGACCACCGCCGAGGTCCCAGATGGAGAACCCGCCGGCGGTGGTCTCCGACCCGAGCTTTGCGAGCTCCGCCACCTCGCGGCGAAAGGGATCCAACTCGAGCAACTGCGAGCCGATGTGAGCATGCAGGCCGGCGAGCTCGAGCCCGTCGATGCCCTCGACCCGCTCGATCGCCGCCCGCGCATCGTCCGATCGAGAAGCCGAACTTGGAGTCGGCCTGACCCGTGGAGATCTTCTCGTGCGTCTCGCCCCGCACATCGGGCGTCACCCGGATCAGCACCGTCCTGGGCCTCTCCCCCGCCGTGCGCCCTCCGCGATCAGCCGCTCCAGGCGGTCGAGCTCGTCGAAGTTGTCCACCACGATCAGGCCCACGCGCAGCCTCCAGCGCCATCGAGAGCTCGGACTTCGGACTTCGCGTTGCCGTGCATCACGATCCGCTCTGCCGCGTAGCCCGCGTTCAGCGCCAGGTGCAGCTCGCCGCCGGAGGCCACGTCGCACCAGAGACCCTCCTGCGGCAAACAGCGCGAGCACGGCGGTGCAGGGGAACGCCTTCGAGGCGAACACCGCGTGGAAGTCCGCGTGCCCCGCCTCCGCGCCGGCCTGGACGAACGCACGTGCCCGCGCGCGCAGGTCATCCTCCGCCACCACGTAGGCCGGCGTCCCGAACTCGCGCGCCAGCTCCACGGTGTCGCAGCCGCCCACCTCCAGCCGCCCGCGCTCGTTCAGCCGGCTGCCGAGCGGAAATACCTGCGAAAGACCCGTCTCTGTAGCCATCCCGGGGATTATCGCCTGCGGGCTCGGGACAGCGTCGGACGGCTCTGGCGTCAGGCGCGCTCGTCGGGCGTGGGGCGCTCGTCTTGGCGCGCAGGCCGCTCAATCCGCCCTCGCGTGTCATCAGCGCCAACCACACGAGCCCGATCGCGAGCAGCACGAGGCTCTCCACCTGCGGCGCCGTCAGGCCGGCGAGCACCTCCTTGTTGCGGCGGATGAACTCGACGAGGAATCGCTCCAACCCGCTCAGCACGAGATACAGCGCGAACACCACCCCCGGGCGCACTTTGTCGCGTATGTGCCACAGCAGGTATGCCACCAAGCACATCGTCACGGTCTCGTAGATCGGGGTCGGCTGCACGGTCACGCCCGGCGGGGTCGGGACCGTGCCGTGGGGATAGCCCATCGCCCACGGCAGGTTCGATCTGATCCCGTAGTCGCCGTCGCCGGAGACCTGGCAGCCGATCCGCCCGATCGCGTAGCCGAGCGCGAGCGCCGTCGCGCACATGTCGAACATCCTCAGTTCCATCGCTCGCGCCAGCGCATCCACAGCAGCACGCCGATCGCGCCGCCGATCGCGCCGCCGTACCAGACGAGGCCCGACCCGGAGAAGAGCGATTTGAGCAGGTCGTGCTCGACCTGCGAGTAGTTCTGGATCACGTAGTACCCCCGCGCGCCGATCAGGCCGCCGAGCAGCGCTGAGAACACGATCTCATAAGACCAGTCGACCGGCTTGCCCAGCTCGCGCAGGCGCCGCGCCACCAGCGCACCGCAGGCGAGGAAGCCGAGCGCGAACATCACGCCGAAGGTCTTGATCGAGATGCCCAGGATTTCGATTTCGGGCTTCATCGTGGTCGCTTTCGCCGGGACATCTGTTCGCGCCCCAACTTTAGGGCACGCGCATCTGCTTCTGCCACAATCCGCACCGTGTCGCACGGCGATCTGACTTTGGCAAAGACACCGGCCTGCAGGCGCGGATGCTCTTGACGCTGTTCCTGCTCGGCCTCGTCTACGTCGTGTTCATCGGCGTGCTGATCGCCGTCGGCGCCGGCGCCGGCATCATCGTGATCGTCGCGCTGGTGCTGCTCGGCGGCCAGCTGTTCGCCTCCGACAAGATCGCCTTAGCCACGCTCGGCGCCAAGGAGGTCTCACCCGCACAAGCCCCGGAGCTGCACGGGATCATCGAGCGCCTCTGCGTGCAGGCCAACCTGCCCAAGCCGCGCGTCTGCGTGATGGACACCTCGATGCCGAACGCGTTCGCGATGGGCCGCTCGCGCAAGGCGGCCACCGTCTGCGCCACCTCGGGCATCCTCTCGCTCTTGGAGCCCGCCGAGCTCGAAGGCGTGATGGCGCACGAGCTCACCCACGTGATCAACCGCGACGTGATGGTGATGACGCTCGCCTCGTTCTTCGCCACTTTGGCCGCGACGATCGCCAGTTCTCGCTCTTTTCGGGGTGGCTTCGGCGGCGGCTACGGCAACGATGCGAAGAGGAGGAGGACGTCTATTCGTCGGTGATCCTCGTCTCGGTCGCTCGTCTACGCGATCTCCTTCCTGCTCCTGCGGGCGCTCTCGCGCTACCGCGAGTTCGCCGCCGACCGCGGCTCGGCCGTGCTGACCGGGCGTCCTAGCGCGCTGGCCTCGGCGCTGTTGAAGATCAGCGGCACGATCGAGCGCATCCCCAGCCAGGATCTGCGCAAGGCCGAAACGATGAGCGCCTTCTTCATCCTGCCCGCGCGCACGAAGAAGTCGCTTGATGAACATCTTCGCCGACCACCCGCCCCTGGAGGCGCGCCTGGCGGCGCTGGAGCGGCTGGAGTCCCAGTTGCAGGAGGGCGCGAAGTAGTGGGCCTGCGCGACATGCTCACCGGCCGCCACTCGGTCGCCGGCTCCCGCGCCCGATCGCCTGTTCGCGATCTCCACCGCCTACATCGCGCTGCAGACCGAGCACTCGATCGACCCCTCCGGCGCCGCCGCGATCGTCTTCCAGGCTTTGGCGACGGCCGAGTTCGAATCGACGCTCGGAGAAATGGAAGAGGTCGTGCGGGCCACCGGCGGCGATTCCGGCACGACTGTCTCCACGCAGGACGACGCCTTCGGCTACCGCTGGATGGTCCTGCACAACCCTCCCGCCGCGCCATCGGTCGAAGACCTCGCCGTCGGGATCAACGCGGTCTCCGGCTCGATCGAGACCGCCGGCTACGGCGAGCGTCTGCTGTGCGCCGTGTTCGCGTTCCTCGACGCGCAGAAACGACCTGTGTACTTCATCTACAACTACAAGCGCGGCTTCTGGTACCCGTTTGTGCCGGAGGGTCCGACCGAGCGCCAAACAACGCTCGACCGAGCGCGAGCTGCAGCTCAAGGCCCAGATGTCCTCTGAACTGCCGATCGAGCCCGAACTGGAGCGCTGGTTCCCGCTCTGGGGAATCCCGCTCTAGTCCGGAATCAACCCGTGCGCGGAGAACTCGCTCTGCGCTTCCTGGAGCGTGATGTCCGGCGGCGGCAGCGTCAGATCCGAGCCCCTCAGATCGTCGTCCTTCAGCTCCGAGCCTTCATCACGAATCAGCTCGAGCAGCTGCTCGTAGCAACCGTGGAAACGCGCGCCATCGCCCGCCTCCACCGCCTCCTGACAGGCGTCGTCGAGCTCGTGCAGGCGATTCAGCGCCCCGTCCTCGAGCTCGTACTGCCCCTCGGTCGACACGCGCACGATCATGCCTGGCCATCCTCTGCCGGCTGGGCGTCGGCGGCGGCCGCGGGAGGAGGCTCCTCGCCGCCCTCAGCGGGCGCCTCGCTGTGCTCCGGGATCTGCTGGGCCGCGGGGGCGGCGACCTTGGCCGAGTTCGCCCTTCATCTTCGCCAGCTCCTCATC
Source organism: uncultured Solirubrobacterales bacterium (assembly GCA_963779405.1). Classification (GTDB taxonomy): domain Bacteria; phylum Actinomycetota; class Thermoleophilia; order Solirubrobacterales; family Solirubrobacteraceae; genus Palsa-744. The sequence continues at coordinate 232,080 of CAVZYF010000016.1, read as the reverse complement.
CACCGCCGGCTGGCTGGAGAGCTGCTTGAGCTGACGATCGATGTCGTCTTCGCCGGAGCCCAGCGCCGTCACGTCGTCGAATGTCCCCGCCGCTTCCAGCTCGGACACGGCGTCGGCGCGCGCTTTCATGTTTTCGGTCTTGTCGACCGCCCTCTGCATCGCCAGCCCCACGTCGGCCATCTGCTCGCCCACCCCGGTCGCGGCCTCGGAGATCTTCACCTGCGCCTCCGCCGCGGAGTACTGCGCCTTGATGACCTCCTTCTTCGTCCGGAACGCTTCGATCTTCGCGCGCAGTTTCTGCTCGGAATCGGTCAGCTTCTGCTGCTGGTCTTCGAGTTCTGTGACCTGCGTGTCGAGCCCCTGCAGCTCGGTCTGGGCGACGTTCTTGCGCTCGAGCGCCGTCCGCGCCAGATCCTCCTGGCCGCCGGACACCGCCTGGCGGGCCTGCGTGTCGAGCTTGACCACGCTCTGCTTGAGCGTCGCCTCCTGCATCTGCAAGCGCTTCTTGGCCGTCACCACGTCGGCGATGCCCTTCTTCACGTTCTGCAGCTGTTCGACCTGCTTCTGGTAGCTGTAGTCGAGCGTCTCGGCGGGTCTTCAGCCCGGTCCAGCAGTTTCGAGACCTTCGCCTTCACGACGGTTGACATGCGCCCGGTCAGACCGGCCATCTAGATCCTCCTATTGCTGTTCTTCGAACGTGGCCGTGCGGCGGTTGGGCCGCGTGGGGCCAGACTCAAGCGTAGCCGACCCTGGGTTTGGCGCAGACTCAGAGACCGAGCGGGTGGCGCACGACGAAGCCTTCGTTGCCCTGGCGCAGCGGGCGCCAGCGCGGACCCTGCTCGTTGCTCGGGTCATCGGCCGCGCTCGTGTCCAGGCGCAGCCCGGCGACCGTCATGTAGGCGTGACCGGGGTTGGCGAAGATCGTGACCCAGCGCCCGGCCCCGTGCGAGCCCCAGACTTCGAATTCGGAGGAGTCCTCGGGGGTCTGCAGCAGGTCGGCGCCGTGCAGCGCGAAGGAGACGGTGCCCGAGCAGTCATAGCCGGGCGAGATGAACGAGGCGTGGCCGCCGCCGTAGATGTAGGGCAGCCCGATCAGTTCGTTGCCGGCCCAGATGATCTCCTGCACGGCCGCGGGCACCGACATCGGCGCCGCCGCGAGTCCGTCCACATAGCGCGCGATCGTGCCCGGCACGAGCAGCTGCGGCTTCGTATCGGCCGCGGTCCCGACGGGCATGCCGCCGGTGGTGCCGTTGACCTGACCCGTGGGCGCCGGGGGCACGTAGGGGACGACCTGGCCGGTCACGGTTTTCTCATACACCGGCCCCGTGTAGGCGATGTTCGGGGTGGGCGCCGTGACGGGGTCCGTGTGCACCGGTTTCACCGGCGTCGCCGGGGGTCGGGCGTCACCGCCTCCACTGCCGGCTCCGGCGTGGGCGAGACCGCGGCGACGCCGCCGGTCTTCGAGGCCGCCAAGGCGGGCGTGGCCGCCATCGGCGAGGATCGTCAAGCTACAGATAACCGTGCTGCTGAGGGTTCGCACCCGCACAACCACAACCTCTTTCGTCGGCCTGCGGGGTTAGCTGACGGGCTAGCGCTGAAAGAGCCTGCGCTTCTCACGGTTCACCGTGGGATTCGCCCCAACAACTTGGGTCCCCCGTTCCCTGACATCTAGTCAAGGATTCGGCGTTCGGGCGGCAGACTAGCACGGTGCAATGACGCTTGCACCGGTTGCAGGAGATTTCGCGGGTTTTACCCCGCAAATGCCGGGCTTTGGCGGGATCATCGATTCCTACGTCGGCTGCTGAGGCCAACCACCCCTGGAAAGGCCGGTGATCCCGCCAGAGCATCGTTTCGTGCGCTGGAGCGCCCGATAGTGTCCCGGCAGATGAACGCCCCCGTATCCGTGTCCCGAGCAGATGAACGCCCCCAGTGAACGCCCCGTATCCCGCTCACTCATAGCCGTGCTCGCCGGCGCGGCGCTCGCGGGCTGCGGCAAGTCCGCGCCGTTGCCCGCGGGCTCCTCCGGTGCGCCGATCGCCCAGGTGAGCACCCAGGGCGCGGGCGGTCTGGCGACGAAGAACACCACGCGACTCGGCGGCTCCGATCCGGCGACCGACGCGGCGGCGGTGGCCCGCGCGGTGTATCCCGGCCTGACGGTGAGCACGCGGCCGCAGGCGGTCGTGCTGGCAGACGAACACGACTGGCCGGCGGCACTGGCCGCCTCCGCCCTCGCGAGCGCGCCGCTCGGCGCGCCGCTGCTGTACAGCGAAGGCTCCACCCTGCCCTCGGTCAGCTCCCAGGCGCTTGCGGCGATGCGCCCCACCGGCGCCGCTCAGGCCGGCGGCGCACAGGTGATCCGGATCGGGACCACCACCGCCGCCGCGCCTGCCGGCTATCGCACGTCCACGCTCGCGGGCGAGCGAACCCGCCGCGCTGGCCGCGGAAGTTGCGCAGCTGGAGAGCCGCGCCCGCGGCGTCGCTCCCCGGCAGGTGATCGTGCTCGCCGAGAATGCTCCACCCGCGCTCGCGATGCCCGCCGCCGGCCTCTCCGCCGAGAGCGGCGCGCCGATCCTGCTCGTCGCCTCCACGGGCGTCCCCACGGCGACGAGGGCGGAGCTGAGGAGCCTGCACCGGCCGACGATCTATGTGGTCGGCCCGTCGGCCGTCAACAGCCGCGTGCTCGCCCAGCTCGCGCACCTCGGAGCCGTCAAGCCGATCGGCGGTGGCTCGGGCGAAGAAAGCGACGGGCGGGCGGGAACCCGATCGAAAACGCGATCGCCGTCGCGCGCTTCGCCGACGGCGCGTTCGGCTGGGGCATCCACGAACCCGGCCACGGTCTCGTGTTCGTGAACCTCTCCCGGCCGCTGGACGCGCCCGCCGCCGCGTCGCTCTCCGCCAACGGCGACTTCGGCCCGCTGCTCCTGCTCGACGGCGTTGCTTCCGCTCGCGGGCGCGGGGACTTCGATTCCTCCCGCGCTCACCGGCTACCTCAGCGACATCAAACCCGCCTACTCCCCCCAGGTCCCGCCCGTCCGCAGCGTCTACAATCACGGCTGGCTGATCGGAGACGAACAGGCGATCTCGGCGGTCACCCAAGCCGAAATCGACACGCTGCTCGAGACCTCGCCCAGCGCCACCGCCACCGAAGAACCTTCGCTCCCGCTCGCCGAATGACCAACTCGGAGATATGACCACATGAGCCAAGCCGAGGACCCCAACCGCCTCGCCCGCAGCGAGGGCGAGCACCAGGTGACCGTCGAGGACGTGCGCCAGTTGATGGGCGCCTCCACCCCCCATTTCGCGCTGCAGCTGCGCAACCGCATCGCCGCGCTGATCGCGAACCTCCCGCCCGAGCACCCGGCGCGAATCGAAGGCGAGCGCGAGATCGCGCGCCTGCAGCGCCTCGGCTTCGAGGGCGAGACCCGCGGCGAGGGCGCTGAGCTGGGCGAGCGCCCGCTCCCCTCGCTCGACCTCGCCTCAGTGAGCTCGAAAAAAATCCTGGCGATTTGCGTGGTTGGTGGTCGTTGGACGCCGGAGTAGTTGCTTGACTAGAGGTGGATGATGGATTTGCGCCCACAACCCGCCGGCGAGGCGCACTGCCCGTTCGAGAGGTGCGACGGCAGCGGCTTTCTGGTCGACGAGGCGACGAATACGGCCCGGGATTGTGCCTGCAGGGCCCAGCGCATCGCAAATGCCCGCGCCCACCGACTCCGCGACCGCGTGCCACGGCGCTACATGGACCTCTCGTGGGATCGCTACCCGCTCACGCAGATCGCCCAGGATCCAAACGCCGACTCCGTCCGCGTCGTCAAGCGCTTCTGCAACGACATCCAGCGCAACCTCGCGATCGGCAAAGGCATGTGGCTGATGGGTCACACCGGTACCGGCAAGACGACCTTGGGCTATATGGTCGCCGCCGCGGCGGCCCGCTCGCAGCACTCGGTCCTGAGCTTCAACGCGGTCGCGCTCTTGAATCGCATCCGCGCGACGTACAACTCCGACAGCGGCGAAACCTCCGACGAGGTGATCGAGACGCTCGCGAGCGTCGATCTCCTGCACATCGAGGATCTTCGCGTCGTGCGACCGACCGAGTGGGTGCTCGAGCAGCTCTACCTGATCGTCAACGCCCGCTACGAGGGCCAGCGTTCGATCGTCTTCACCACCGACATCGACTCCGACGCCGATGGGCCGCTCGCACCGGAACCCTGGAAATTGGAGGAGCACGTCGGCAAACGCATCTACTCGCGGCTGATGGAGATCTGCGAGCGACCCAATTGTGATCGCCGGCAACGACAATCGGCTGGAGAGCCCTGACAAACGCCTGGATCGCGACACGCGGACGCCACCCTCATCGCTCGATATCTTCTCCGCCACGCCGGCCTGAGAACGGCTCAGCGGCGCCGCGCGCGAACTTGCGCTCGCGTCTCGCGTCCACGTAGCGCGCGCGCAGCAGCCTGAACAGGATCGTGCCCAGCGCCACGTCGACGAGCAGCAACCCCACGTTCAGCGCCTTCGGCACCTTCGTCAGCGAGCCACGGTCAAGATCACGGCCGCGTGGAACACGAGCAGCAGCATCAGCGTCAGGATCAGGGTGTGCGAGCGGTACCCGCTCAAATGCTCGCGCAGCGTCACCTCGACCGTGCCGATCAACACCGCCGCGATCCCCGCGAACAGCGCCGGGCCGCCATTGGAGATCCCCCCGTGTTGCAAACGGTCCAGACCGAACACGGTGCCGATCGCTCCGACCAGGATCAGCAGCTCGGACAGCGGCAGCGGGTGCCACGGCGCCTGCGGGCGCTCGCCCACGGACAGCGGATCCCGCCAACCGCCTCCGCTGCGCTCGGCGGCGCCCCGCGTGGCGCGTCCGCTTTGCCTTTCGCGTCGCCGGGGAGGTCTTTTGCTCGCCTGCAGCCTTCCGCCCCGAGGCCGACACGGTCGCGCTTGCGAGCGTCCCCGAACCCTCTCCGGCTACCTCCGCTCCCTGCTGACGCTCCCCGGCCGCCTTCGCGGCGCTCGGGCGCCGCTTGCGTGAGCGTCCGGCACGGCCCCTGTTGCGATTCGCCACGGCGTTACTCGCCAGGCCGGGGGTCGCTGCTCCACATCTCTCCGTCGATCCTAGCGCCTATGCTGGACTTCGATGTCCCCGTCCTCGCCACTCGCGCCTCCAGCCACACCCGCCGACCCGGGCATTCCCGGCAGCGGCCTCGCCGGGCCGTTCCCGGTCGGGGAGTACGCCGCCGCGCTGCGCCGGCAGCTGCGCTCGTTCACCCACGTGCAGCTCGTCGGCGAGCTCGTAAACCTGCGCCCCGCCCGCGCCCGGGTCTACTTCGAGCTGCGCGACCCCTCCGGCGCGATTCCATGCGCGGTCTGGCAGAAGGACTGGGACTCGATCCTCGCGCGCGCGGGCGATCAAGCGCCCGCCGAGGGCATGCAGGTGGTGATCGCGGGCGGCTGCGACTTCTACCCCGGCAGCGCCACCTCCTCGCCCAGCTTCTCGTTCTCCGTAACCGACCTGCGCGTGGCCGGGGAGGGAGACCTGCTCGCGCGGATCGACCGCCTGCGCAAGGCGCTCGACGCCGAGGGGCTGCTCGAGCGCCAACAGAGCCTGCACCTGCCGCTGCTTCCCCGCACGATCGGCGTGATCACGGGCGAGAGCGGCAAGGCGCGCGACGACATCCTCGCCGCGCTTGCCCGTCGCGGCTGGGCCGGACGGCTCGTCTGGGGCTTTGCCCCCGTGCAGGATCGCCACGCGGCGCCCGCGATCATCCACGCCCTGGGAGACCTCGCCGCGGTGGGCGAGGTCGAGGTCGCGATCGTCGCCCGCGGCGGCGGCTCCCTGGCCGACCTGCTCTGCTTCTGCGACGAGACCCTCTGCCGCACGGTCGCGCTGCTCGGGGTGCCGGTGATCGCCTCGGTCGGCCACCACACCGACCGTACGCTGCTCGACGACGTCGCCGCCGTCAGCTGCTCCACACCCACGCACGCCGCGGAGGCCGCCGTCGGCGTCGACTGCCGGCGTGCCCGCGCCGAGACCGCCGCGACGGCTGCGCGGCTGCGCGAGCACGGACGACGAGCGGTCCTGCCGCGGGCGAGCCTGCCGGTCGCGGCCTCGCGCCTACGCGAGCACGGGCGCCGGGCGGTGCTCTCGCGCGCGCGACTGCTCGCGACGCTCTCCCGCGCCCCCGCCGATCACCTCGCGCGCCAGCGCACTCGCCTGCACCAGCAGCTGCGCGAGACCCGCGCCGGCTCGCGCCGGCGCCTCGCCACCGAGCGCGCCCTCACCGCAGCGGCGCGCGCTCGTGCTCCAGCGCAACGTCCAATCCTCGCTGCAGGACTGCCTGCGGCGGCACCCCAACGAGCTCAACCAGCTCGCCCTCACGCTGGCCGCCCACGACCCTCAGCGCACGCTCGAGCGCGGCTACGCGCTCGTCCAGTCTCCCTCGGGCGAGCCGATCTCCACGGCCGCGCTCGCCCGCGAGACGGCGGACGTGCGGCTGCGCTTTGCCGACGCCACCGTCCCCGCGAAGGTCCTGCCATGACCGACCCGCCAGTCCGTGTCCGACTCACAGCCCATGACCTACGAGACGGCCGCCGCGCGCGTCGAGGAGATAATCCGCCGCCTCGACTCGGGGGAGGCCAGCCTCAACGAGACGCTTGCCCTAGTCCAGGAGGGTAAGACCCTGATCGAACTCTGCGCCGGGGAGCTCGAGGCCGTCGGCGCGGCGCTGGAGGAGCTGCGCCTGGACGAGCTCGTCGCGCGCCTGGAAGGTGAGACCCCATGAGCACGCATGGCGGCACTGGATCGGCGTCCTCAGTCGCTCGCGTGCGTAGCACGCCACGCTCCCTGCGTCCTTGCCCAGCTTGCCCTGCGTGCCCATGGGGTTTGGCATGAGCACCTACGAGCTGCTCGCCGAGCTGCCCGTCGTGATCGAGGGGTACGAGCTCGAAGGCCACGAGGCCGCGCTCTCCGGCGAGTTCGTGCGCAAGACCACCGTCATCCGGCTGCGCGGCTCGGGTCGAGGAGGGCCTCGGCGAGGACGTCACCTACGCGGCCGAGGACCAGGAGGCACTGCAGCGCGCCGGCGCAAGCGCACCGCTGACTGGCACTTGGACGCTCGCCTCGTTTGCCGAGCACCTGCGAACGCTCGACCTCTTCCCGCAGCCCTCCGACCGCCCAGAGTTTCGCCTCTATCGCAACTGGGCGTTCGAGTCCGCCGCTCTCGACCTCTCCCTGCGCCAGGCCGGGACGACGTTGCACGCGGCCCTGGGACGCGATTGCGAGCCGTTGCGCTTCGTCGCCTCGCAGCGCCTGGGCGAGCCACCGTCGCTGGAGCCTCTGCTACGGCGTCTGGAGATCGCCCCGGAGCTGCGCTTCAAGCTCGACCCCACGCCCTCCTGGGATGACGAGCTGATCGCGCGACTCGTCGCGCTGGGCGCGGTCGACTCGGTCGATCTGAAGGGGCAGTACGAGGGGACGATCGTCGACAACCCCGCCGACCCCGCGCTCTACCGCCGCGTCGTCGAGGCCTTTCCCGACGCCTGGATCGAGGATCCGAAGCTCACGCCCGAGACCGAAGTGCTCCTGCGCCCCCATCGCGCCCGCGTCACCTGGGACGCGCCGCTGCACTCGGTCGCGGACATCGAGGCGCTGCCCTGGCCACCGCGCACGATCAACGTCAAGCCCTCGCGTTTCGGCGGCCTGCAAACACTGCTCGACGTCTACGACTACTGCGCAGCGCACGAGATCGGCTGCTACGGCGGCGGGCAGTCCGAGCTGAGCGTCGGCCGCGGCCAGATCCAGTATCTCGCCTCGCTGTTCCATGCCGACGCCCCCAACGACGTCGCCCCCGCCGGCTTCAACCTGCCCGAGCCGCCCGCAGACCTGCCCTCCAGCCCGCTCGCGCCCTCGCCCTCCGCGCTAGGCTTTCGCTGGGACTGACGCAACTTCTCTGCCGCTGTTCGGTTTGTTCAGGCACAGCGGCTAAGGTCGATGACCGCCGGTTCGAGGCACTCAGGTTTTCCGGCGCGAAGGGATCTTCTTGGCGAGCAGGCGCCCCCCAGCGATCCATGTCTTTCCTCGCGGCAGTCGCTCTCCGCGCTGCTCTGCTGCTCGTCGGCTGCCGGCGCCGGCGGCGCGCCAACCGGCGGCGCCTCCGCCCCGCCGCGCGCCGGAGCCGCCCGCGAAGACCACCTCCAAGCAGCTCCACCAGCCTGCACGTCCTCACGGTGCGGATCACGAGCGTCAGCTGCATGCCCACCGCCAGATGCAACACCAACGCACACGAGGTCTCCACCCATGGGACCCTGCTGCTGGGCGGCAAAGGACTGACGAAGGGCATGGTCGTGGCCTTCCCCGCCGCACCCGGAGCGCCGCATCGGCCGCACCTCGCCCCACGCACACCTACGCACCTCAGCGCAGGGCCTGATCCTGACGGTCCCCAGCAAGGCCCACTCCGGGCACATCATGGTGCTGCTCAGCCACGGACGCCACACCAGCTCCTACGGGCCGATCACCGTCGTGCGCTACGCCCTGCACCCACCGCCGCCGCCGGCACCGCCCACCGTCCCGACCGCCACCGCGGCCAGCGGCACGGCGTTCGAAGGTCAGGGCATGTGGATCTGGTACGTCAGCCAGTCCGACGGCGGCAGCGTCGCCGCGATCGTCGCCCAGGCGCATGCGGCCGACGTGACGACGGTGTTCGTGAAGAGCTCCGACGGATCGTCGAACTACTGGAGCCAGTTCTCGCCCGCAGCTGGTCGCCGAACTGCACGCGAACGGCCTGAAAGTTTGCGCATGGCAGTTCGTCTACGGGACCAACCCCGCCGGCGAGGCGAACCTCGGCGCCGAGGCGGTCGCCAACGGGGCGGACTGCCTCGTGATCGACGCCGAGGGCGAATACGAAGGCCGCTATGGCTGCCGCCCAGACCTACATCACCGACCTGCGCGCCAAGATCGGGGCCACCTACCCCCTCGGCCTCGCGTCGTTCCCCTACGTCTACTGACCACCCCTCCTTCCCCTACTCCGTGTTCCTCGGGCCGAACGGGGCGCAGTTCAACGCGCCGCAGATGTACTGGAAGGACATCGGCAACTCGGTCGACACCGCCTACGCGAACACCTACATCTCAAACCGCGTCTACGGCCGTGCGATCTACCCGCTCGGGCAGACCTACAGCCATCCCTCGAACGCAGAACTGCTGCGCTTCCGCGAGGAGGCCGTCGACTACGGCGCGACCGGCCTGTCCTGGTGGGACTGGCAGGAAACCCCGGCTTCGGAGTGGACCGCGCTGGCTGAACCGCTCGCGCCGCTGACGCAGCGTCATTCCGAACCCGGGCTACACAGAACTGACGCAGGGCAACAAGGGCGATCCGGTGCTGTGGATGCAGGAGCACCTCGCCGACGCGATCCCCGCGCAGGCGACGACTGGCATCTTCGACGCGACCACCGCCGCCAACCTCGCCGCGTTCCAGTCCGCCCACGGGATCGCCCCGACCGGCAAGACCGAAGCGGCGACCTGGCAGGCGCTGCTGGCCCTGCCCCCCGTCGCGGTCAATTGGACGGGGGAGCGGGCCGAGCGGCGGGTTGAGCCGTGCCGGCGCCGAGGCCGGCTCAGACGCGCTGGATCAGCGTGCCGGTGCCGAGGCCGCCGCCGCAGCACATCGTCACGAAGCCGATCTCCTTGTCGGAGCGCTCGAGCTCGTGCAGCAGCGTCGTGATCAGCCGCGCGCCGGTCGACCCGAGCGGATGCCCGAGCGCCATCGCGCCGCCGTTGACGTTCACGCGGTCCATGTCCGGGTTGTGCTCGCGCCGCCAGGCCGCCACCACGGGGGCGAAGGCCTCGTTGATCTCGATCAGGTCGATGTCGTCGATCTTCATCCCGTTGCGATCGAGGATCTTGCGCGTGGCCGGGATCGGCCCCTCGAGCATTTTCACCGGGTCACAGCCGACGGTCGTCTGGTCGACGATCCGCGCCCGGGGGGTCAGCCCCAGCTCCTTGGCCTTATCGGCGCTCATCAGCAGCACCGCCGCGGCGCCGTCGGAGATCTGCGAGGCGTTGCCGGCGGTGATCTTCCCGTCCGGCTTGAACGCCGGCTTCAGCTGCGACAGCGTCTCCAGGCTCGTGTCTGGACGGATGCCCTGGTCGGCAACGAGCTCCTGCCCGTCGACCGTCATCGGCACGATCTCGCGCTCGAAGCGGCCCTCCTCGGTGGCCTGGTGGGCCAGCCGGTGCGAGCGCACCGCGAGCTCGTCGAGCTCGGAGCGGGAGATCTCCCACTGATCGGCGATCATCTCGGCGCCGAGGCCCTGCCCGACGATGTTGTGCTTGGCCATCAGCTCCGGCGTGAACGCGAAGCCGAAGTCTTCCTGCGTCTTCATCCCGGCGGAGAACGGGAAGTGGCCCATGTGCTCCACGCCCGAGCCGATCATCGCGTCGTGCACGCCCGCGGCGATCAGCGCCGCGGAGAAGTTCACGGCCTGCTGCGCGGAGCCGCACTGGCGGTCGACGGTGGTGCCGGGCGTCTCGATCGGCAGCCCCTCCTGCAGCCAGGCGTTGCGCGCGATGTTGAAGCCCTGCTCGCCGAACTGCTGCACGCAACCGGCGATCACGTCCTCGACCTCGCCGGCGTCGATGCCCGAGCGCTCGATCACCTCGGTGTAGACCTTGCCGAGCAGCGCGTTCGGGTGGATGTCCTTGTAGTAGCCCTTCTCCTTGTGCCCGCGGCCGATCGGCGTGCGCACTGCCTCGACGATCACGACCTCGCGGCCCTCTGCTTGCCTCATGACTGAAGTCCTCCTACGGTCTGTTGCCCGGGATTGAGCGGAGAGGAACCCGTACGCTTCTGGAAGAGATTGGAGCGCTTCTGGAAGATGCGCGGCTCCCGCGCCCTCTACTGTATCGCGTCCTCCCCATTAGATTGACTGGTCAGTCAATCCGCCGAGAAGCGCTGAGAAGACCGAAGAAAGGCAGCAAGTGGACGAACATCTGGCAATTGTCGGCAGCGGCGCGATCGCCTGCGGCCTCGCCGCCACCGCCGCACACCACGGTCCGGTGCTGCTGCTCGCCCGCTCGCTCGATTCGGCCGAGCGGGCGCGCGCCACCGTCGAGCGGACCCTCGACCGCCTGGGCGCCGACGTCGATCCCGAGCACGTGCAGGTCGTGACCGATCCCGCAGGCTCTGGCCGAGGCCACCTTCGTCGTCGAGGCGGTGGTCGAGGACATCGAGATCAAGTCCGGCCTGCTGGCCGAGCTCGACCTGATCGCCGGCCCCGCGACGCTGCTGGCGAGCACCACCTCCTCGCTGTCGGTAGAGCGTCTCGCGGACGCCAGCGGACGCCCCGAGCGATTCGTCGGCCTGCACGTGTTCAACCCCGTCACGAAGATGCAGCTGGTCGAGCTGATCTTCCCCGCCGCCGCCACCGAGGACACGCGAGCGCGGGCGCTCGCGCTGTGCGAGACCTTCGAGAAGACTCCCGTCGAGGTCCCCGACATCCCGGGCTTCGTCGTCAACCGCCTGCTCTTCCCCTATCTCTTCAACGCCGTCTCGTCTGCTCGAAGAGACCGGCTTGGATCCGCAGGCCATCGACACCTGCATGCAGCTCGGGGCCGGCCACCCGATGGGTCCGCTGGCGCTGCTCGACCTGATCGGGCTCGACGTCTCGAAAGCGATCGGCGAGACGATCGGCGAGACGATCCCCAACCGCGATCGAGTCGATGGTCGCCGAAGGCGCGCTCGGCCGCAAGAGCAAGCGCGGATTTCACGCCTACTGAGCGCGCCTGTCCGCTTCTTCGTGAGAATTTACTCGGAGCCCTCCTGACTTTTAGCTTGCCTTCATCAAGCTCGCGATACTGATAGCTGCGACGTAGTAGTCGCACGCACACCGCCTCCTCCCAGTGCGCACGCTCCGGCCCGCTCCCCCCGCGGGCCGGGCGTGTGCTTGGGCTCTGTTTGGGGCTCTCTGAGTCCTAGGAATTAGGGCTCTCGCGGGACTCCCGAGGGGGCATCGGCCGGCGCTCGCGGATGCGCACCGCCTCGATCCGGTTCTCGCGCACCGACTCGACCCTGATCGAGAAGCCGTCCGCGTTGACGGTGTCCCCGCGCTGGGGCAGGCGCCCGAGCTCAGCGAACACGAAGCCCCCGACGGAGTTGTAGGCGTCGCTGTCGACCGGCAGCTCCAGGCCATAGTCGGCCAGGTCGGTCACCGCCACGTGCCCGCGCACGAACCAGTCGCCGCCGGCGAGCTGGCGCACCTCGCCGGCGGCGGGATCGGTTTCGTCGTCGATCTCCCCCACGACCTCCTCGACGATGTCCTCGACCGTCACGATCCCCACCACGCGGCCGTACTCGTCCACGACCACCGCCAGCGAGGTGCGCTGGCGCTGCAGATCCGCGAGCAGATCGTCGAGCGGCTTGGTCTCGGGCACGATCGGGGCGTCGTGCACGAGCGGCTCGATCGTCGCCCGCGGACCCTCCTCCATCAGCGCCTTGGCCAGCGAGCTCGCGTGTACCAGGCCCCTGACCCGGTCCCGGTTCTCCTCCTCGGTGACCACCAGCCGCGTGTGGCCTGAGGAGATGCACAGCTTCAGCGCCGTCTCGACGTCCTGGGAGACGTCGACGGTGACGACCGCCGGGATCGGGGTCATCACCTGGCGGGCCTCCTGCTCGTGCAGGTGGAACACGCCCGTCAGCATCCCCGCCTCGCCGGGGTCGATCTGCCCGCCGGCATGGGACTCGGCGATCAGGCGCTTGAGCTCATCGGGCGAGCCGCCCTCTCGCTCGTGGGTCATGTCGACCCCGAGCAGTCGCAGAATGCGGTTGGACACCGCCGTGAGCGCGACGATCACGGGGTGGAACAGGACCCTGAACGCCTGCAGCGGGCGCGCCACCCGCCGCGCCACGGCCTCGGCGCGGTCGATCGCGTAGAACTTGGGAACCATCTCGCCGGCGACCAGCTGGACGGAGGTCACGATCAGGTAGGCAAGAATCACCGAGATCGCCACCGACACGCCGTGGCTGATCGTGGCGCCGAACGCTTCCTTCAGGATCTCCGCGAGCGCGGGCGCGCCCAGGGCGCCGATCGCGATCGAGGTCATCGTGACCCCGATCTGGACGGCCGAGATGTAATCGTTGATGCTCTCCAGCTGTTCCAACGCCAGCGCCGCCCCCCGCGCGCCCTCCTCCTGCATCACTTCCAGGCGCGCGCGTTTGGAGCGCACGAGCGCGTACTCGGCGATCACGAAGAACGCGTTCACCGCGACCAGCACGACCGCGAAGATGAGCTTCAGGCCGTTCACGCGAGCGGGTCGATGCGTGCTGCCATGCCGAAGTCGGCCTCAGTCAGGCCACCCTGCGAGTGCGTGCTCAGCTCCAGACGCACCTTGTTCCAGCCGTGCACCGTAATGTCCGGATGATGGTTTGCAGCCTCGGCGGCCCCGGCCACCCGGTTGACAAACGCGATCGCCTGCGCGAAGTCCGCGAACGTCCACTCACGGACGATCGCCGCGCCCTCCCTGCGCCACTCGCCGCCCGCGAGGCGTTCTTCGACTTCCTGGTCGGCCAGCGTCATCGGGATAAGAGTAGGCCCTTCAGACGATGCCATCCTCGGACGGAGCGTCGCCGGAGGTCACTGGCCCGGTTCGATGAGTTGAGGCGTCGGCGTCGTTTCGACTTCGGTCGCCTTCGAGACCGCGATCGATCCGGCGAACGCGGCCACGCCGATCGCCGCGCAGCCGGCCAGCGCGAGCGCCTGGGAGCGATAGCGGGCGCCGAGCCGGAGCACGAGCATTGCCACCGCCCCGCCGATCAGTCCACCGATGTGCCCGCCCCAGGAGATCCCGGGCAGCGCGAAGCTGATCACCAGGTTGAGCAGGATCAGACCGCCCACGCCGCTCTGCATCACCGGGATCTGCCTGGCCCGCATCTCCACGGCGGCCGCGCCCATCAGGCCGAACACCGCCCCCGAGGCGCCGACCGTCGGTGAGTGTGGTGTCACAAGCAGCGCCCCGAAGGATCCGCACAGCAGCGACACCGCGTAGATCGTCCCGAACTTCACCCGTCCCAGCGCCGGCTCCAGCATCTGCCCGAGGATGTAGAGCACGTACATGTTGAAGCCGATGTGGATCAGGTTCTCGTGCATAAACCCGCTCGTAACGATCCGCCACCACTGGCCGTGAGCCACGCCCAGCGTGGGGAGTCCCTCGAGGCTCCCGAACAGCGCACCTTCTTCATAGACCTTGCCCGTCGGCCCCCCGCTGAAGGTGAAGTTGCCCTCGGTCAGGAACACGACCACGTTGATCACGATCAGCGCGATCGTCACCTCGGGCCGATGCTGGGTGCCCCGCAGCGTCTTGACCTGTGTCTTCTGCCGCGCGCACTCCGGACAGCGCATCCCCACGGGCGTGGTCGTCATGCAGTCGGTGCAGATCGGCCGCCCGCAGTTCGAGCACGAGACCCCCGTCTCGCGCGAGGGGTGGCGATAGCAGGTGGCCATGTCCGGCCCAGAGCCTATCTCGGCCCCGCCGGACTACACCGAGGCGACGATCACCGGGCTGTGCGTCGGCTTGAGGCTGCCGCCGGCCGGCTCTTCGGTGACCATCACCTTGCTCACGCCCTTCAGATCGCCCGGCACGCCGACCGTGCCGTTGCCCTGGCCGGTGACCGAGAACAGCGCGTCGGTCGGCTCGGGTGGCTGGGAGCCGTCTTTCAGCCACACCTCATAGATCCGCCCGAGCGCGGGCGCGGGCATGCCCGTCACCTGGAGCTGCACGTGCGAGCCGACTTTGCGCAGCGCCGCCGTGGCGTCGTGACCGGCGGCGGGAGGCAACACCTGCGCCTGGATCACGCGCGTCTGCTGGCTCGAGCCGGTGTTGAGCGCCAGCGCGCCGATCAGCACCCCGGCGGCCAGCGCACCCGTGGCCGCCAGCGCCGGGAACACGCGCCAGCGCCGTCCCGAACGCGCGCGTTCGGGACGATCGGCATCGTGGCCGGTTGCCCGCAGCAGCTCCGCCTCGCCATGCACGACCCCCATCAACCGCCCACGCAGATCGGCCGACGCCTGCGCATGGGGCACCGCAATCGCCAGCGAATCGGTCACCCCCTGCAGCTGTGAGAGCTCCTCGCGACACTCCGCGCACCTCTCCAGATGCTCCCGGAAGGGCTCCACCTCGTGCTCGTCGAGCGCGCCCAGCGCATATGCGCCGACATCGACGCCTCGCTCGCAGTGGTTCTCGCTCGTCGTACTCATGAGATCACCTGCATGGGACCGAGCTGCAATCGCAGCTTCTGGAGGCCGAGCCGCATGCGACCCTTGATGGTTCCGATCGGTGTCTCGAGCATCGCCGCGATCTCGCTGTGGCTGAAGCCGCCATAGTAGGCGAGCTCGATCACATGGCTCTGCTCGGCGGGGAGCTCGTCGAGAGCCACCCGGATCTCGCGGGCCTCGTCGCGAGCACCGACCTCCTCGTCGGTGCGCTCGGGCGCCTCCAAACGCTCCTCGATGCCCTCGTCGCTGACCCTGCCACGTTCGTGGACCTTGCCCCGGCGCAGCGCGTCGATCGCGCGGTTGTGGACGATCCCGAGCACCCACGTGCGTACGCTGCCGCGCGTGCGGTCATAGCGCGCGCCGCTGCGCCAGGCGGAGAGGAACGCCTCCTGGACGACCTCTTCGGCGACCTGACGCTTGCCACACATGCGAAAGGCCAGCGAGAACGCGACGTTCGTGTGGCGCTCGTACAGGATCGCGAACGCCCCGTCGTCGTTCTCGGTCACGAGCTGCATCAAATCCTCGTCGGCGAGACGCCTCAAAGCGGTCGAGGCAGACTCGGCGGAGCGCTTGTGTCGGATCATCTCACCATAGATACGCGCCGCACGGCGCGGTGGATCAGCGGTCGCCGAGCAGCTTGCGTGTCTCCCGGCCGAGATCGCGCACAGTGCGCTCGGCGCTCTCGCGCGCGCCGTGCAGAGCACCGGATGAGCCGTGCGCCCGCCGGCGCGAGCGCAGCAGCACCAGCGCGACCCCCGCGCCGCCGCCGAGAACGAGCGCCGCCGCCGGTCGAGCCCAGTTGCGGGGATCGCGCATCGCCGACAGCTCCCACTCCTGCAACTCCTCGGCGGCCATCTCGGTGATGCTCTCCAGGGTGCTCTCCAGGCGCAACGCCAGATCCTCGGGCGGCTCCACGGGCGCCAATGCTTCGCGCAGCAACCCCTCGAAGTTGTTGGGCAATGCCTCACTCATCGTGGCCCTCCCGCGCTTCGCCGGAATCGCTCGCTCCGCTGGAACCCTTCGCCGCGCCGGTGTCGCCCACTTCGCCGGAATCGCTCACGAACCCCTCCAGCTGCTTGATCGCGCGATGGATCAGAACCTTCGTCGCGCCGTCGGACCGTCCCAGCGCGCGGGCGATCTCGCGGTTGTCCATGCCGAGCGCAAAGCGCATGATCAGCGCCTCGCGCCGATCCTCCGGCAGCCGCCCCACCCCGCCGAGCACGCGGGTCAGCTGCTCGCGCCCCTCGACCAGCTGCTCGGTCGTATGGGGCGCGATCAGCGTGGTCGACTCGTCGATCGGCGTCGCCGGCTTGCGGGCACGGTCGCGGTAGAGGTTGGCCGCGAGATTGTGCGCGATCCGGATCAACCATGGCCGCAACGGCCGGCCATGCGACTCGCGCTGCGCGCGCTCGAAGTGACGGTAGGCCTGCAGGAACGTCTGCTCGGTCAGATCCTCCGCGTCGTGGTGATTGCCGATCCGGTAATACGCATAGCTGTACACGTCGCGCAGGTGCGCGCGGTAGAGATCGGAGAACTCCGCGTCGAGCTGCGCCTTCGGCTTCCGCTTGGACTTCTGCTCGTCGGGCTTCCCCGACTTCCCTGACTTCCCTGACTTCTGCTCGGCCTCGTCCACTCATCGCACCCTATCCCTCCGCCTCTCCGCGCCCGTCGACGCTCAGGCGGCGCGCGATATCTCGCGCGCCGGAGCCTCGTGGATGAGCGCCGGGGGTGCAGCCTGTGCGCCACCCAGCCAGTCCCACTGCAGGCTGACGCACGCCCACACGCGCTCGGTGACGCCGGCGGCGAGCGTGGGCGAAGAGCAGTGCTCGACCGTCGGGAAGAGCAACGGCCGGCCGACGCGGATGCGGACCTTGCGCGGGCGGATGCGCCAGCCCCTGCGCACGGCGTCGCTCCCGATCACCGCGACGGGAGCCACCGGCGCGCCGGTCTCCAGCGCCAGACGCCCGATGCCACGCCGCGGCGAGCCGAGCGGCCCGGGGCGCACGCGGGTGCCCTCGGGGAACACCACCACGCAGTCTCCGCGCTGCAGGATTGCGCGGGCGGTGTCGATCGCGTCCCGGTCGCCGGCGCCGCGGTCGACGGGGAAGGCACCGAGCGCGTTCAGCACCCATGCCTGCCAGCGCTTTTCGAACAGCTCGCGCTTGGCCATGTAGTAAACGGGACGGCGCACGAGCGCGCCGATCACGAAGGGATCGAGGAAGCTGCGGTGGTTGGAGGCCAGCAGCAGCGGGCCCGTGCGTGGCAGATGCTCGCGGCCGGTGCGCTGCAAACGGAAGTAGAGCAAAAAGAACGGCACCAGGATCGCCCGCAGCGTCCAGTACAGGATCGGGTTCACGCCGCTGCGCAGAGCGTGCTCGCGAAAATAGCCCAGGCTTGCCGCTCGCTCCTTTGCTTGGGCCCGCTCTGACTCCTCCGGCTGGGCCCGCTCTGTGTGCAAACGATCCATGCTCGAGATACACCGCACGCGGGGACCCCGTTACAGTTGACCGGCGATGGCAATCGATTACTCAAGAACGCTCCGCGGAGCGATCGCGGGCGCCCTGGCCGCCGGCGTGTGGGCGGCGCAGATACCGCTCGACAAGCGCGCCTTCGGATCGGACTTCGACGACATCGCGCTGCTCGGCAAGGGGCTCACGCGCACGAACGCCTGGCCGGCCGCCGGCTGGGCGCTGCACCTGCAAAACGGAGCTCTCTTCGGCGCCGCCTACGCCAACCTCGCGCCGCGCATGCCCCTGCCCTCGTGGGCGCGCGGCCCGGTGGCGGCGAGCGCGGAGAATCTCCTCACCTGGCCGCTCACGGCCCTCAGCGACCGCCTGCACCCCGCGCGCAAGGAGCTGCCGGACCTGTTTGCGAACCCGCGCGCCTTCGCCCAGTCCGCCTGGCGGCACCTGCTCTTCGGCGTGCTGCTCGGCGAGATCGAGCGACGCCTGAACGCGCAGGAGCCGGTCGCTGCGCCGCCGCCGCCCGTTCCCACCGCCTCCACCAACGGCCACGGCACGCTCGCCCACGCGATCCCCGCGGGTTGAGCGCACCGCGGCCGCCGGCCGCTCTGCCCGACCTCTGCACCCCTGCTCCCGCTACCCTCGGCTTGGAACCGCGCCGGGGTAGCTCAGCTGGTAGAGCGCCTGTCTTGTAAACAGGGGGTCAGGGGTTCGAGTCCCCTCTCCGGCTTGATGCAAAGCTGGTCACTCCACACACGTGGGGGGCCCATGGGGGGAGCCTGCTCCCCCCATGCTGAGAGGGGGGTCAGGGGTTCGAGTCCCCTCTCCGGCTTGATGCAAAGCTGGTCGCTCCACACACGTGGGGGGCCCATGGGGGAGCCTGCTCCCCCCATGCTGAGAGGGGGGTCAGGGGTTCGAGTCCCCTCTCCGGCTCTCACGCACCCACACCCACCCTTGGGATGCCGGAGCGTTCGAGCGCGGGACGGCGCGGCGCGAGCATCAGCCGAGCGACCTTCGGCGAAACCGCAGCCGTACGCGTGAGCCTGCGGTTCGCCGGAAAGCGAAGGACAACCCCCGACGGATCGGCGTCGACGGTCAGCGCCGCGGCCGGCTCGGGCTGGTAAGGCGGCTCCGGTTCAGGCTCCGGTTCAACCTCCGGCGCCACCGGCGACTCGGGTACGACGACCGGCTCGGGCTCGACGGGCAGCTCGGGGAAGGCCTCCAGCGCCCTGAGATCGGCCTGCAGCTGCTCGCACTCCTCCACCACCGGATACAGCTCCTCCATGCGTCCATACAGCTCCTGCTCGATCCTGCTCAAAAGATCTTCAACCATCGGACTGCCTTTCTCATCTCTGGGGTCTGAACACATCACGACAGGAAAAAACGCTACGCCGCGCTTGTGACGGCACAGTTTTGTCCCGTCTGACCCTCCTCGTCGGAAAAGAAGGACAGATGCTCTTTCTGTGTACCTCGCGCGCCCGATGAATCGTCCTCTGCTTGGCGGCTGGTATGCCGCAATCCTGCTCGCGGTCTGCGGTTGTGCTGCGCCCGCTGCCACCAACCCGGGCGATGGCGGGGGCGGCAGTGCGGTGTATCGCGGTAGGACGAGCGATGGCGGCACGACCATCCGTAGCGAAGGGCTGTCGCTGATCACCGAGCCCGGCCCCGGCGACACGCCGTTCGTCGCGCTGATCGACAGCGCCCGCCGCAGCGTCGAGGTCACGATGTACGAGCTCACCGACGAACTCATCGAGCAGGCGCTGGCCGCCGCCGCGGCCAGGGGCGTGCACGTGGAGGTGTTGCTCGATCATGGCCAGTACGGCGCCGGGCGACCGCTCAACGACGCCGCCTATCGCTACCTGGCCGCACACGGCGTGCTCGTGGCCTGGGCGCCCGCCTACTTCGCGCTCACCCACCAGAAGTCCCTCCTGATCGACCGGCGCGTGGCGGCGATCATGACGCTCAACCTGACCCCCGCCTACTACTCCAGCTCGCGCGACTTTGCGGTGCTCGACTACCGGCCCGCCGACCTATCGGCGATCGCTGAGACCTTCGACGCCGACCTGCGCCACATACAGATCACCCCCGGCGCGGGCAGCGGTGACCTGGTGTGGAGCCCCGGTGCGCAAGCGCCGCTCGACGCGCTGATCGTTCATGCCCGGCGCAGCCTGGAGGTTGAGAGCGAGGAGATGGACGACCCCACCATCACCAGCGAGCTGTGCCAGGCGGCGCGACGCGGCGTGCACGTGCAGGTGCTGATGACCTACCAGGCGCCGTGGCGGGCCGCGCTCACCCACCTGGCCGGCTGCGGCGCCCAGGTGCGTACCTACCCCGAAAGCGCTGCGGGCGACGCGGGTGGTGCGGGCGACGCGGGCGACGGGAGTGCCACGGGCGACGTGCTGTACATCCACGCCAAGTTGATTCGCGCCGACGGACGGACCGTGTTCATCGGCTCGCAAAACCTCTCCCGCCAGAGCCTCACCTACAACCGCGAGCTGGGCATCGTCACCCACAGCCCCCGGATCCTCGCCAGCACCGGACGGACCTTCAGCGGCGACTTCGCCGCCGCCCAGGTCTATACGCCCTGAGGGTCAGGCGACCACTGCCAGCGGCTCGATCGGATTCGCCCGCCTCACGCCGTTTCCGACCGCCGTGTAGACCTGCCCTTCGATTTTCTCTGAGATCGTGCGGTTCTCCTTCAGGAACGCCTTGGCCTCTTCGCGGCCCTGACCGAGACGGTCCTCACCGTAGGAGTAATACGCGCCCGACTTGGCCACCACCTTGAACCGCACGGCGAGATCGAGCAGACAGCCCGCCGTGGAGATGCCCTTGCCGTACTCGATGTCGAACTCGGCCTGCCTGAACGGCGCGGCGACCTTGTTCTTGACGACCTTCACCCGCACCCTGTTGCCGACCGCCTCAGTGCCGTCCTTGAGCGTCTCGATCCGCCTGATGTCCAGCCGCTGGGAGGCGTAGAACTTCAGCGCCCTGCCGCCCGGCTGGGTCTCCGGGGAGCCGTACACCACGCCGACCTTTTCCCTGATCTGATTCGTCAGCAGGCACAGCGTCTGCGTGCGGTTGAGGTTGCCCGCGAGCTTGCGCATCGCCTGCGACATCATCCGTGCCTGCGCACCGACGGTCTGGTCGCCCATCTGACCCTCGAGCTCCTTACGCGGCGTCAGTGCCGCGACCGAGTCGATCGCGACCACGTCGACCGCGCCGCTGCGCACGAGCATGTCGGCGATCTCCAGGGCCTGCTCCCCGTAGTCGGGCTGAGAGACCAGCAGCTCGTCGATATCGACGCCGATCTCCTTCGCGTATAGAGGATCCATTGCGTGCTCGGCGTCGATGAACGCACACACTCCTCCCAACGCTTGCGCCTGCGCCAGCACATGGTAGACAAGGGTGGTCTTACCTGAGGACTCCGGGCCGAAGACCTCCACGATCCTCCCCCGCGGCACCCCTCCGATCCCAAGCGCCAGATCCAGTGACAATGCTCCCGTGGGGATTGCTTCACAGTTCACCTGCGCGCCGGCTTCGCCCATGCGCATCAGCGTGCCCTTGCCGAACTCCCGCTCGATCTGCGTCAGCGCGCCCCGCAGGGCAGCCTCCTGAGCCGTGGCGGCGTCCTGGCGCTCGGTGAGGGATATTGCGGACATCGTGATCCTCCTTCGGTCTGAGATGGACCGAACAAGCTAGGCCGCGCTTGGGACGAAACGGTTTGGGGGGGTGTGGTGAGGGGGGTATAGCTACGCTACTTTGGGCGTAGTGACCCTGGGATGGTTAGCTTGCCGGCCGCTGTTTGTGGTTGTACACGGGTTTACGGCGTGGGTGGCGCGGGGATGCGCTCGAGTGCTTCTGCGATCGCGATGGCGCTCCTATGCCAAGACATGCAGCTCGACCGCGATGGCTCCGAACGGGTCGTCGCGGAGATGATCCGGTCTTTAGGCGCCCCGCTTCATCACGCCTCGGCGGGCGCGGAAGGACATGATCGATCCCAGCGATGCGGCTGAACCGATCGAGAACGCCGAAGCGAACGATCCAATCGATCCGATCGAGAGCGCCGATCCGACCGAGCCGACCGACAGCACCGAGCCACGCGAGCCGATCGACAGCAGCGAGTCCTCCGACCAGAGCGACCACTTCGAGCTGGACCGGTTGGCCACGGTGTCGTTGGATCCGTCAGGCATCTTGCTGCTCCAATGGTGTCGAGGGGGACACTGAGGTTAGCCCGCAGGTAGGGATCCGAAGGGGATGGCATCGCTGATGGCCCGTTGAGCCCGGTTCGGGGCTCATTACACGATTCTGTTAGAATCGCCAATCATTATAAAGATCTGTTATGACTGAAGTTTCGGGCAAGAACCCTTATCGGCCAGGCGTGGGCGTGCGCCCGCTGTATCTCGCGGGCCGCGACGCGCCGCTCCGGCGCTTTGACGCGATGCTCCGCGCCGCGCCCGAGCAGCAGGCCAATATGCGGGTCACGGGGCTCCGGGGTGTTGGCAAGACCGTTTTGCTGGAGACGTTTGCCGAGCGGGCCCATGGGCACGATTGGGAGCCGGCGTTCATGGAGTTACAGCCCGCGCACAACACCGACACGCTCCTCGCGGCGGCGATCGGAACACTTTTGGGACGAACACGCGAGCGACTCTCGCGGATGGCGCGACTGCGCTCCGCGGCCGGCAGAGCGCTGCGCGCCAGCAGCCTGTCGGTGAGTTGGGAGGAAGTCTCGCTGTCGGTTTCGTTCGGCTCCGAACGTGAGGAGGACCTGGCACGAGAGCTGTTCGCCACCGTCGAGGTGGCCCTCGCCAAAGGACGGGCGGGCGTCGTGCTGCTGCTCGACGAGGCACAGCTGATCCACGACGAGCGCAACCGCCACGGCGAGCACCCACTATCGCTTTTGATCGCTCCGATCGTCGCACTGCAACGCCGGGAGCTCCCGCTCGGGCTCGTCCTCTGCGGCCTGCCAACGCTGACGGGCAACCTGCAGAAAGCGCGCTCCTACAGCGAGCGGCTGTTCCGCGGCGAGGAAATCGACTCGCTCGCGCCAGAGCAGGCACTGGAAGCCTTCACCAAGCCGCTCGAGCAGACCGTCCGCAGCGCCGAGGAAACACTCGCCAAGACCATCGCCGCCGAGGTCGAGGGCTACCCGTACTTCCTGCAGCTGTGGGGGTCGGAGCTGTGGGACGCCGCCGAGCACGCCGGCATCCAACGGCTGACGGGGAAGCTGCTCGACGCGACGCGCCCCGACATCTACGAACGGCTCGACCGCGACTTCTACGACCCACGCCTGGCCACTCTCACCCCCGCCGAGCAGGACCTCCTGCTCTCCTCCGCCAAATGCCCCTACCCCCCACTGCGCTCCGCCGACCTCGCCAGCGCCTCCGCGAAGACCCCAGGCAACGTCAACGTCCTACTCGGCCGCCTCGTCGACGCCGGCGCGCTCTACCGCATCCGCAAGGGCGAGTACGCCTACACCGCACCAAAGTTCCGCGACTACCTGGCGCGAAGAACCTGACATCTCGGTGAAACCGCCGCTTCTACGAACGAAGGGACTTCGAGCAGGCAGCAGAGATCATCCTGAGGGGCGGCCCAGATACGTGGTGGCTATGTAGGGCTCCGAAGGGGATGGCTACCAAGTGAGGTGGGGATAGGGAAACAAACAAAACAAGTACACGAGGCACCAGCGGCGGCTGAGCAGAACATGGCGGGATGGGATAGGGACGGGTGTTTTTAATGGGAGACAACAAAGCAAGCCGCCCGAACCGAGGCAAGTGTCGCCGGTCACAAGAGCCTGATCTAACGCTTGCGCGGTTGGACCTGCGCGCAGGAGAAACGGGGGTTGTGCCGTAGCACATGCGTGTGGCAAAGACCCCGTATCCCATGTGGACCGACGAGGAGCTGGAGGTACGTCGTCGGCGCTCGCGCGAGCTTTACGTCGAGCGCTACAAGACCGAGGTTCGCGTCGGGTTCGCAGAGATCGAGCGTGAGTGCCAGGGCGAGGTCAAGGCGCTCTTCCAGGTCACGGACAGCCTCCGCTCACTTGGGGAGGACTCGAGGCTATTCGTGGAGCATCCGGAGCTGTTGACGGCCGCGCGGTTCGTGACCAAGCCCGCGATCAGCGCCGACACTCTGAAGATCGTCAGCCAGCAGGAGGGTCCAGTGGCGGTGATCTGCGAGTTCTTGGATGGCGATCGCTTTCCCTGGCTCGCCGACAAGCGCGCTGGTGCACCACGGCGGGCGGATGTCGGTCGCGCCGTGGCGATGACCGCGCGGATCATGGCCGAGCAGCGTGCGCAGACACGAAGCCGTACCGAGTCTTCTCGTGCCCAGGAGGAGGCTGTGCGCAAGGTGCTGCTGCGATGCGGCTTGAAGTATGTGGACCGCAAGGACGTGCGTCAGCGCATGGTCGATCTCGACGATGACCCGAAGCGCGGTCTGACGACCACGAACTACCAGGAGCTGCTAGGTCGCGGCGAGTTCACGCGCGAGACGGCACTGGCCGGCGCCAAGTGCGATGTACCGGTGCGTCTAAAGGATGGGAGGCTGTTCCCGATCGAGTGCAAGGTTTCCAACTCGGAGGTCAACTCCACCAAGCGATTGATCCGTGAGACTCGCGGCAAGCACAACGAGTGGCGCCGCGAATTCGGAGGCGAGCTGATGACTGGTGCGGTCCTTGCTGGCGCTTTCAGCTTGATCAACCTGAGCCAAGCTCAGGAGGCTGGCGTGCTGCCGTTCTTTGAGCACGAGCTGGGTGCGCTGAGCGCGTTTATCAAGGCGGGCGCCCACCCGCGATAGGCGGTCTAGGCAGCGGGCGCGATCGGTATCTGAAGCGGCTTGACGGGTAGGCGCAGTAGATCGCCGGGCTCGATCTTGCCGAGCCCACCGCCATAGGTCCGCCCGAACTCCCGCAGGAGCTGAGCGTTTGCCTCGTCCTCGAGCATGGGGCGTAGCTGATCGGGCTCGATTCCATCGTTGGACCACACGTTAAGCAGCGAGGTCAGGCAGCGCGCGCCGAGCTCGTTGCGGACGAAACGGGCGCGCTGGCGGGACATGTAGGTCACGAAAAAATCAGCAGGCGGCACGCGCTCTACGCCATACCACGGTTTGCGTGCCTTGCAGTTGAAGCGCTCGGGTAGGCCGAGCGCCTCCCCATGTTCGATGTAGCGCAAGACCGCCGTCTCCATAAGAGCGCTCTTGGGCTCGTGACACCACAGCAGCCAGCTGGGAGCGCCGGAAGCCTTGCGGGCCCGCCAGAACTCGCGGGTGAGCACGGATCCGTTCTCAGGCAGGTCCTTCGAGCCCGCGACCGCTGGAACCAGGAATCGCGGCTCGATTCCCCACTGGTCTACCTGCTCTTGGCTCAGGCAGAAGAAGGAGTTATCGCCGGTCGCGATCCCGCGCCGCACCCGGGCGTAGTCGCTTAGCTTCGCCGAGCGCCCGGCGACTAGCGGCAGGATCCGCTCGGCGCGCGAGGGCAGCAGCGCCGTCCAGGGCGCGTCCGCGGAGGCCTCATCCGCTTTGAGCTGCACCTGGCGTCCTCGGACGATCGAACCGTTGAGCTGCGCCTCGGTCATCCGCAGGCGGCGAGTGGCCCGCTCGCGCTTGGTGGCGATCGTGATTGCGGAGGTCGTGAGGACGCCGTCGAAGGCGAGCTCGTCCATTTCCAGGACGATCAGCTCGTCTATGTCGCAACAGCTGAGCAGAGCTTCCTTCAGCGGCGCTCCGTAGCGAACATCCAGGAACTCGGTTGGAGTAATGAATGCCAAGCGGCCGCCGAATCGAAGACGCCGGATCGCCTCTAGGAAGAAGTAGACGTAGCTGCCGGATAGGCTGCTGATCGTCAGGCCGAACGTGCGGGAGTAGTGCTTAGCGAGCGCCTTGTGCCGTAGGTTGAGGTTGTGGTGACGGATGTAGGGTGGATTGGCGATGACCGCGTCGAACTCGTTGAGAGAGAGAGGCCAGCGATCGAGATCCAGAAAGTCCCCGTGAGCCAGCTCCAGCTCGCCACCCTGAGCCTCCAGGGAATTCTGCGCTAGCTCGACCGCCGCTGGATCGATGTCGCACCCGAAACGCTTGGGCCCAGGCCCGACGGCGCGAAGCAACACCCCACCCCCGACCCCGGGGTCGAGGCACGTCTGCGGATCGATCGCCATGATCGCCTCAGCCATCAGCTCCGCGATGGGCTGCGGCGTAAAGAACTGGCCGAGGCTGTAGCGCTCCTCACGCGAGTTGATCCGCTCGAGCTCCTCCTCAGGAGTAGTGGTCGGCAAGAACATGTGTTCGATCTTATGGCTTCCCGCAGACAGAACGCTACATCGCCCATTGTGATGAGCTGAGCAGCGACGGGGTGAGCCTGCTCCAGAATGCCAGGCCGAGCGGCGAAAGGATGATTGGGATGGGCTCAGTCAAGCTGGGGTTTCGCGACGGCTTTGCGCAGGAGCTCCTTGGCGAGCTACAACGATGCTGTGGCCGAGGCGGTGCCGGATGAGCCGCATTGGTATCTGGGCGTGCTGGCGACGAAGCCGGAGCGCCGGGAAGAGGGCCTGGCAATCGCGCTACTGGGCCCGATCCTCGAGAAGGCCGACCGACTCGGAATCGCGTCTTGCCTGGAGACATCGACGGAGGAAACCGCCGCTTCTACGAACGGAGGGGCTTCGAGCAGGCAGCAGAGATCATCCTGAGGGGCGGGCCGGATACGTGGTGGCTACGTAGGGGTCCGAAGGGGATGGCTGCCAAGTGAGTTGGGATAGGGAAAACAAACAAACAAGTGCACGAGCACCAGCGGCGGCTGAGCAGGACATGGCGGGGTGGATAGGGACGGGTATTTTAATGGGAGACAACAAAGCAAGCCGCCCGAACCGAGGCAAGTGTCGCCGGTCACAGGGGTGGGATGACCGAGCCCGAGGATGAGGATGAGGGTCCGACCTGGGAGGCACCCTCGGCTGAGCATTCGCGATCAGCTACAGCTGGTGCGCCTTGGTGCGGATTGTAGAGCAAGGAGATGAGGTGTTGCTCGGTTGCAAGTGCAGACGTCCTTCGCCTTGCGCGAACACGTTGAGCTCGGCACGCACATCGCGATGCAGAACTCTCACGCGACAAACGACGCGGAGTTGCACCCCCTGCGCGAGGTTCCGCGGACGTGGGCCGGCGAAAGGCTCGGTGAGGAGCTTCTAGATGCGCCACTCGAACAGGTTGACGAAGTCGTCGTAGCACTGTTTGCAGACCCAGTGATGGTCGGCTCCGTGCTCGTGCTCGGCCGTTGTTGTGTATCCCTTGGTTAGCACCTCAGGGTGCTCTTCGATAAAGCGATGGGCGGTATCCGAGAAGTTTGGGTCGATGAACTTCGCCCAGCAAAACGAGCAGTGGTCGTGCTCCCAGGTCTCGCTCCGTGCGTGGTAGGGCTTCCACACGAGCGCAGCACCTCGCAGGTAGCGTTCCTGCCCGGTCAGCCGCCAGTCCTGCTCCTCACGGGCCATGTTTGGATGCTAGCTGGGGCCGAAGTGCCTCCCCGCCTCCGCTGTGACTACTGTTTCAGACGATATGGCAGAGTTCAAGACGGACACCGAGCGTGACCGCGAGCGCGCCGTGTACTACATGTCCTTGGCCGCAGCAGTCCGCAACAACGCTAACTGCTGGGGTAGCGAGGTCGGTGCTGTGCTCGTGCGCAACGACCGGGTCATCAGCACTGGCTACAACGGGACGCCCTCCAGATTTCTAAACTGCCGAGAGGGTGGCTGCCTGCGGTGCCAGGAGCGCCATCGGCTTGACGAGGATCCTGCATACAAGTCACCGCATCCAGAGGTCATGGAAGGCAAGGCGCTCGACATCTGCCTTTGCGTTCATGCCGAGCAGAACGCGCTGCTGAGTGCTGCACGACACGGAATCGAAGTCAACGGATCCGTGCTCTATGTGACCGACCAGCCGTGCTTCTCGTGTCTGAAGGAGTCCGTTCAGGCTGGTGTGCGTCAGGTTATATATTTGAGGCCTTGGTACGGGGCCAAGGGTCAGGGACTGCGAGCCCAATACGACCGCCTCAGCGACACGTTGCACGCCAGCGACGCGTTCCTAGGGTTCACACAGCTGGACGCAACTACTTTCCGGGCCTTCACATCCAGCGTCGCGCCACTGTTCGAGGACGAGGGCGAGAGTCAACAGGCAGAGTCGGGTACATAGAGCTACTCAGCAAGAGGCTCGCTCGGGGTAGATCCAGATCATCCAGTCGCCCAGGCTCAACGGCATCCATGATGTCTGCCACTGCTCGGCGGGCAACCCGGCGATGTCTGCGAGAGCCTCGCGGGCATGATCCCGAGCCTCATCGTTGCGAGCAATAACAGCTACGAGTGGCTCGGGGCCACCACCGTTTTGATGCCAAGATGAGCGGAAGACGTAGACATCCTCGGTCGAGGCGAGGCGGTCGCGTACAAGCGCCTCGACTCGGTTGCGACGACGCAGACTCATGCTCGTTGCGGCGGGGGCGCTTGACTCTATCGTTTGGGTTCCTAGGGTCATCGAAGAAACCATACGACGAGATTCGGACGCCGTGCTTGTTCTATCGAAGCTCATCCCGCAATTTCCGAACGCGAGGCCGGCCAGTATGGCTTGAGTCAAGTCAAGTTCGGTCGTAGTCGTCGCAGACGCGCACGATGTCAAGCTCGTCTGAGGGTGAGGTCGCGTCGGTGTGCTGCCAGATCTCGGCTACGACTCCCCACCTCTGGAGTCCGATGAGACGGTGACGCTCGCCGAGCTCCAGACGCAGGATCTCGCCCGCGCCGTAGCTGCGCATCGGCGTCTCCTCGTCGCCGAGAGAGCGGCTGATGCCGACCGGCCCCTCGACGACGCGCCATATCTCGCTGCGCCTGCGGTGATACTGCCACGACAGACGCCGCCCCGGGGCCACCATGAGCAGCTTGGGGCTGAGTTCGAGCTGCTCACCGACATCCTGTAGACCGGCGGCCGGGAAGTAGACTTGGGCGAATTCACGGACCATGGACTGGGAGATCAGCAGGAACCCGCCCCACGGGCGGGCGAGATCCTCACCGACGACGGTCAACCCCGCGGATGCTAGATACGCTCTCGCTCGTGACATGACTGCATCGATCTGCGAAGGCATCGTCAGCTCTCGGCGCGGTGAGTGCTGCCGTAACCGAGAACCGCCACGGCGAGATCGCCCAGCAGCGCGATCGTGAACTCGGACAGGGCGGTGTCTGAGAGCTGGCCCGTGGTGAACCATGCGACGTCGATCGTCTCCTCCCCGTCGGGACGCGGCTGGCCATCGATGACACGCGCGTCGAAGATCGTAGGCACGTAGCTGACGAGATCGCCATTTGGATATGTCATCCGAAACCCCGGCCCGCCGGTCGCGCCGCGGATTCCGGTGAGCTCCACCACCACGCCGGCCTCCTCGGCTGTCTCGCGGACCGCAGCCTGCGCCGGAGATTCGTCAGGCTCGACCGCCCCACCGATCGTCTGCCACAGACCCGTCTGCGCCTCCCGCACCAGCAACAGCCGGCCCTCCTCGTCCCACGGCAGCACCGCTACCGATGGGAGCAGCAGCAAGTCGTGGCCGACCCGCTCGCGCAGGCCTCTGATGTATGGCGAGATTCCCACCGGCGCGAGCCTACCGGCCTTCAGCCGCAGGGGATGCCGGTCGTGCCGATCTCGGCTCTACTCATTGTCGACCTCGCTCGTAGGAGTAGAGCTCGGTGACGTAGCCGAGGCGCAGTGTTCTGTCGTCGTGGTGTTGCGCGAGCGCTCGTATCTTGCTCTGCACGTCGTCTCTGATGGTCGGTGGGAGTGCGGCGATGAAGCTGACCGAGAGCACACGATCGACGAGCTGATCGACGGTGAGGGACTGCTCGTAGGGGACTTGGTGCTCGGCCGCTGGGATGAACAGTCGCGTGTGCTGGAAAGCCTCTCGCCAGTTCCCCGTCAGGAAAGACGGTGTCGATCCACGATGTGGCTCGATGATCTCGCTGATCGCGGCCTGCAGGGGCTCGCGCAGGTCGCGGCGGTTCCAGACCAACCCAAGGCGACCCGTGGGGGTCAGGACGCGAGCGATCTCGGCGAGCGCCTGCTCGCTCGCGAACCAGTGAAACGCCTGCGCGACGACCACCGCATCGACGCTGGCATCTGGCAGCGGAATCGCCTCCGCGGTACCCGCTCTGACATCGACCCCGGGCGCCATCTCGGCCAAAGCGCTGCGCATCTCATCGACTGGCTCGACGGCGATCAGCGAGGCGCCGGTGGCCACCAGCAGGCGTGTCAGCTTGCCGGTGCCGGCAGCGAGATCCAGCACGCGCCTGCCAGGCGCCATCCCCAGCTGCTCCGCCAGCCAGGACACAGCCTCAGGGGGATAGCTCGGGCGACCGCGCTCGTAGGCGCCCGCCCCGCGAGCGAAACCCTCAGCCGCCGCCTCGTGCACGGCATTCGGAGCACCCGCCATCACGTCGGAGAACCCTTGGCGCAATAGATGGCCTGCAAGCGACGGCACACACCTTGAAAGCTACCGCAGCGTCGGCGGCCGTAAGCACGCCGAAGCAGTCAACGTAGATGGTTGCTCGCAAACATAGAGCAGATCTGCTCGCAATCAGCGAGCAACAGCGAACGACCACGGTCTTGAGATATCGACGCTGATAGGTCGTCGGCTCTATGAACGCCGGGACTTCACGCAGGGGACAGATATCATCTGCCGGGCGGGGCCCCACCTGGTGGCTCCCACGAGCAGATCACCGTGCTCGCCCAGGCCACCGAGGAGCGTGACCTGATCGTTGACGCGCTAAGTGCTGAGGAGATATCCCGGTCTTCGCGCGCTCTGAGCGTGACTACGGACCGACGAGCACTAGCCTTGGGATTAACAATGGCGAACTTCGCAAAGCGCCTATGCGACGCCCAGATAGGAGCGACGGTCGAGCGCGTCGCACCACAGGCCGTACTGTGGTCGCCGAGCTTCCGCGTCGCAGACGGCTTCGGTGTCGATGCTGATCTGGATGGGTCGTTGATCCTGCAATGCTCGTGGGCAGAACTCCGGGCGCATGGACCCTCTACGCGGATCAGCCGCACCCTGGTCGAGACCTACACCGCCTGCGTCGCGCTGGCACCTTGGCAGGCGGCCATCCGCTTCATCCTCGTCGGGCGCGCGCCCGAGTCAGCGGACAGAGTCCCACTTTTTTCGGTCGGGCTCCTCGATCTTCAGGCACTCGTCCAGCGCCAAGGCCGCGGTACGGTCAACGCGATGACGCTCAATGACCTTCAGAATCAGCCATCCCTGATAGCCGACAGGGCTGCCGCCGAGTCGCTCGATGTGACGCTGCGGATGTGGGCGCAGCGTCACCCACCGGCGCCGCATTCGCCTGCAGGAGGTCCAGAACCACCCCGTCCGAGCGGGGACTACCGGCAGGGACCCGGCTTCGGGTTTCACGGACCATCGGCCCTTGGCGTTCGATTCCCCGTTCACCGAGCCCGGAGGACCGAGGCCCATAACCGCGAAGCTAGAGGCGGCGCGCTCTAGCATATGCGCGACTATTCAGCCTGTGGAAGACTGATCCCATGAGAGACCGAGACATCCGCTTTTGCCTACGCGCCCAGCTTGAAGCCGAGCACATGGGTGATGAGGACACTCTCATTCTCGACGAGCTTGGGTTATTGCAGGGCGCGGCGCGGGTGGACATGGCTGTCGTCAACGGCACGATGGCAGCCTGGGAGATCAAGTCCGAGCGTGACACCCTACGCCGGCTGGCGGCACAGGCCGATGCCTACGGCAAGGTTTTCGACTACGTGACGCTGGTCGCCGCGCCCGCCCACCTTCTGAAGGTCGAAGACGCGCTGCCTGCGTGGTGGGGCATCAGCGTCGCTGCCGAAGACAGCGATGGGACCGTGGTGATCGAGACGCGGCGCAAGCCCAGCATCAACCCTGGGACATCGTCTCGCGCCCTCGCCGAACTCCTGTGGCGCGAGGAGGCCCTAGCCGTGCTTACGACCCGTGGACTAGCGACTGGGCTGCGGAGCAAGCCTCGCCGGGCACTATGGAGTGCTATTGCCGAGCACATTCCAGCCGTCGAGCTTGCCGAAGAGGTCCGTGCGGCGCTCAAGGCTCGCCAAGGTTGGCGAGCTGCTCCACAACTGCGGTGATGTGATGGTTGGTGCTGACCTGTATCCAGGTTCCGGCGTTGCCTGGCCCATCCTGGCCAGCAGCGCATCGAGCGATGTAACCGTCGGCCCAGCTGAAGTCTGACCCGGCGTACTCAGGTCGTGCTACGAGACCAGCACAAAGCGCGTTGTACTGCTCGTAGCCGTGTTTGGGCCCCTTCGCCTTCAGGATAAGCCAGTCGCCGTCCGTCGTGTATCGCACGTTGGGACTCGGAGCGAAATTGAACGGCGCTCCAGTACCGCCAGACTGGGCGCCGAAAATGCCGTAGTCGCCAAAGTCTGGGAACCGCGGAAGTTCTCGTGCGAGCACGCGCCTCCAGAGATCCCACTCAAAGCGCTGAGCGATGTTGACCGAGTCCGGACCGAAGGCCGAGACATCTGGGAATGCGGTAGCCGCCACGGTAAGGCTCCGCCAGCGGTCACGCTCGACCAAGCCACGCAAAGCGACGTCGACGACCAGGACACTAGGTCCGACATTTACACCGAGCTCACCGAGATCAAACAGAAGGTCTACGTCCTCCGGCGCCAGCCCATCCCCCGCGATCTGCTCTATCGCCATCGCGATCGCGGCCTCGGGGTCATCGAGGTCCTCCGCCACGATGCGCACACATAATCCCCGTCCATCGGTTTGGGCGACCTCGCAAACAGCAGCCCGATAGGCCTCGTCACGACCGATACCTGTGACGGGCACCGCCTGAAGACCGAGGTCTCGCAACTCGCCAAACACGTAGCTCACGGGGTGCTCTCCGGCGGCAAGCGCTGGATCACTATCGACCAATCCAAGGTCGAGGAGGAGCCGAGCACCACTGTTCCACGCTCGCTTGATCTTCTGGGGCAGTCGCTGCAACTGCGTATCCACCGTCGGCGTCGGCGGTGCATCGAGATCGCCATAGCCCTCCAGCGGCGGAAACTCGAGCAACGGGGTTATCGCTGCCTTCACGTCAGCCGTCAGATAGTGAAGAGCCCGGAACTCCCCCTGCTTCGCCTTCAGGAGCGGCACGTATCTCATCAACCAATCATAACATAATATCAATCAATTAAAGTCGAATCTACGTTCTGCACGGCAGACAGCAGTTATCGTGTGTGTTGGGATAGATGACGTCGTCACCAGCTCGTCCCTTGCTACGGCCCAGAGGAATCCATCTGGCTACTCAAGACGAGTTCTTTCCTGCTGAAGACAGGCCAGTGCTGCTGACCACCTCGTCTGCTCAGAACGCGCTTTGCCCAGGGAAGGCTAGGCTCTCGTCCGTCTCCGTGATGAACTTCATTCGATCGAGCATTCCCATTGCCTCACCTACTACCGTCTGAGGAGGTGTACCGACACGCCGATAGTCGATCGACATTTTCCGAGCTTCGGCAAGAACGTCCCCCACACCACCGGCAACGCCAAGCCGCTGGCATATAACGATCGCAGCCTCTAGACGCGCGAGTGCGCCAGTTACGCGCGACCATGTGCCGATCTGGCCCGCAATCCGTTGGGGCGGATGCTCGATCTCGAACCTGGCTATATCAGCCACCTCACCGATCAGCTCCTCGACCCTCCCTACCTGAGTAAGTCGCTGCAACACAAGCTCAGACGCGAGCGCCCTTGCTCGATCCACCATCTCCTGCTGATGGGCCGCTTGCGTAGCCTGAAGCAGTTGGAGTTGCTGGCTGGCCTCTTGCTCATGCGCTGATTTAGTCGCCTCGATCAGCTCAACCTGTCGTTGAGCCTCCCTTGTGTGCGCTTCCGTCGCCTCCCTACGGCCGGCGCGTGCCTCCCTGACCGTTGATCGCGCATAAAGCACCGCCATGAGAGCGGCGCCTGCAGCGACGACAGAGCCGAGGCTTCCAATTGTGCTGAGCGTGTCGGCGAGGACCATCCTGTACACGGTAGGGGCCAAGTCGGCTGGCTGGCGGGACCTCAGCCGGCGATTACACCTCCGGCTCGAAGCGTAGGCTACTTCCCGTGTTTCTGATCGCGCTGAAGATCTTTGGCCTCGAAATCGCTAACTCGATGACGTGGGGCGACATCATCGTCGGCGTCGGCACGCTCCTGCTCGCGGCGTTCACGTGCTGGCTCGGATTCGAGACACGAGCAAGCGCCAGGGCAGCTCAACAAGCCGTCGAGGCATCTGAGGAGCCGTTCGTGATCGCAACGCCAACGGACGACCTCGCAAATATGAAACTGCGAATGGATGAAGACCCTTCAGAGGAAGGAGTGCCTCCGCCCCTTGAGATTCATCGAGCAAAGGACAGTGACGGCCACTTCGTGCGATTGAAGCTCTGGAATATCGGATCGGGTCCAGCGATCGTGCAGGACGTGGGCCTCTACCGAGGTAGCGAACGGTTCGTTGACGGCCTGCCGCACTTTCAACCGGTCGGCGCAGGCGTCGCGGCCGACATCGAGATCGGGTCATCGGCATGGCCGATGTCTTCCAGGGTCGCCACCCTGGTTGTCGAGTACACGCGGGCGAGCGGGCTTGTGTACCGAACGAGTTCCGAGGTCGTGATTGATGGTCCGCTCGTACTGTGCAAGACCTATGCTCGAACGCGTTTGGACACCAACTGATGACAGCAGCGGATACTGACGTTTGGGAGAGTCACGAGAACGAGAGGATGCGGACCTACTACCGACGTGTATTTCGTCGAGCCTGGGACGACACATGGGGTGCAATCGGCTCGCACGTTGGATTCTCTGTGGCCGTTCTCGCGGCCTCGGCCCTGTTGGGGTTCTTCGGCGCCCGAAGCGAATCAGTGAGCGACATCGCCGGGGCGATCGTGGTGGTGGTCCTAGTCTGGTGTGCTCTCTTTGTCCGATACTTGATTTCGGCACCGGTACACGGAGCGTGGGAGACGGTTCGCGATGCCGACGAGCGGGCCAAAGATCTCGAAGCGCAGATACCCAACGCGCACACCGGTCCTTTCGCGGAACCGAAACACGAAGGCGAACTGCGCGCCATGCTTCAAGCAGTGCGAGCGGCACTTGATGGGCAAAACCGCCGACCCGATCTCGAACCGCTTGATCGCGAGATGTTCGTCGCGCACTTTGCAGATCTGGACGACAGGTTGGCGAGATGGGATGCCGCAGTCGCCCGCAATATCGTCGCGCCTGGAGCACTCGCAAAAAGGTTCGTGCTTGGGCTTCAGGAGCAAGGCCTTGACGAGTTGCCCTACATCGTCGAGCCTCTGGCGAAGGGTCTTGCGATGATCACGGAAGACAGGTCCCTACGAGGAGGATTGGATGATGATGATCTTCCTCCTGCCTACGGCACCCTGGACTCCATCTGGAGGGGCTGGTGGGGTGATGACCCTGGTGGTGCGATGTTCGGGCAAGTTGGATTTCGTCCAACGGGCACCGGCACGTATCCAACGGCACTCTACATCGAAGGGGTTTCCGAAAGCGAGCTTCCTGTGAGTGCTGCAGCCCTCTTGAACCCTGTCTACGAGCTGCTTGGCAAAGCCCAGAAGTGGGATGAGGCGCACGAGATTCTGTCGGCTCGGGAGGCACTGCGAGCCTTCCCAAGAGAGAGCCTTCTCGAGGTCGTCAAGAGAATGCAGCTGAAGCCAAAAATTGTGGTGGCGTTGAGGTGCCCTGGATGTGGGTAAGACTAAGGCAAGCAACGTAGCGCAGGGCCCGATCGGGACGAATCGCGCAACGAGGCACCGCTGCCTCAAGGGAACTAGGATTTGGACACGCTTAGAGACCAACTGCGCAAGCCGTTCTCTACAGCGACGTCGGCGGCCTGTACGGCATCGCGGTCGTTGTCGATACTAGGGTGCGCACCTGCGCATGGCACATGCTGCAGTGTCCGTCATAGGGGTTTCGTTTTGTCATATGACCTCCATCGTCTAACTCCGACGAAGACAGCCAAACGGGACAGATTTGATCAGCAGATGGCGTAGGCGGTGCTCACTTCGCGAGGCGCTCGAGCAACTCGCGGTCCTCCTCGATGATGCGACGCAGGCGGGCCTTGAACGCTGTCAGCACGTGGTCGCGCAGCTCCCTCTGGGCCGCGGGCTGGAGGTGGTGGCCGTAGACACGCTGTCGTAGCTCTCCGGGTTGGCGCGTTCCGCGTCGGCCGTGCGCGAGCGCCAGGTTGTCGAACAGCAACAGTTCTCCGGGCTGTAGGTGGATGTCGGTCTCGGCGTCGTCGATGCATAGGCCGTGGCCTGCAAAGAACGCCAGTTCGGAGGAGAGACTGTCGAACTCGAGCCCGCAGAGGAAACCGGGCTCGTCCTTCACGCTCGGGAGGGTCGGCGAGCGCTCGGCTGCTACGGCCTCGATAATGCGCGCGAGGCTTCCCTCGACGTAGCCTTCCTCATCGTCCCAGGCACCGTGTGTCCGACCATAGGACCTAATTCGCTCGAGGAGCTCCGCAGGCGGCGGCCAGGAGCGCTGTCCCAGCAGTGCGGCCAGCGGCACCAATCGCGTGACCGCCTGGACACCTGTGACGTCGTCCGGGATATAGAGGGCGGTATACAGTGCGATGTCCCCTCGACCTTCGGATCGAGCGGCAGCCCAAAGTCGAAGTGCAGTGTCTGGAAGTCTCGGGTCTCCGTACCGTCGAGGGGCGGGAGCACAAAGTCACCGACGACCGACAGCGACGGCAGATCCTGCTCCAGCCGACACATCTCGACCACCGCGCCCACGATATCGAACGCCTCATCGCTCGTCCCGAAAGGCCCGCTGATTTGCGCGAACCCGGAGGAGCTCAGCTCTGTCGCAGATTCGCGCAGTGTCGAGAGGGTCAGCGCGGAGTCCTTGCCACCACTCCACGAGAGCGCGGAGCGCACGGTCTCATCGGCCGTGATCTTCTCGCGCGCGGGCATTGGATACAGAGAGTAGAGCTCCGAGCTCCCCCGAAAGCTCTCAGTCGGCGGCGGCGGCGGCGATCGGTAGGTCGTCAGCGCCATGCATCTTCGCGAGCGGCGAGGTCGCCGTCGGTCAGCACCTCAAAGGCCTGCTCGACCTTCTCGTCCCGACCTTCCTGGGCTTCGCGCCGGCGCACTCTTGCCCGTAGGAGAGGTGAGATCGGGACGGCCATCGTGAGCAGGCCGATGGCGAGCAAGGCGATCCCGATGCCGTGGGTTGCTCCACTGCCGAATAGGAGCAGCACAACACCGGCGGGGATCAGGAGACTGCTCAGAACCGTGTAGCTCCAGGCGAAGACACGCTCGCCCGTGGTGAGCAGCCTCCTTCGTTCTTCCCGGCCCCGTTTCAGGCCGCTGCGGATATCACCGAGGCTCACGAGGCATATAGTTTCACTTCTCAGCTGTGGTCGTGCTCTGCACCAGATCATTTGTCGAACCATGCTCTCGTTTCCCCACGCAGAGTCCCGGCGCTAGCTACCGCTCATAACGCTCATCCCCCAGATGGATCGAGGGGAGCTTCGATGCCGCGGGTGGCTTCGGTGGATTGAGTGCTCCGGCGGGCATGTGCTCAGGACAGAGGATCCGATAGAAGGGGCGGGCGTCGGATGCCTCGACCACACCCTCCAGGGCGCTTCCGCCTCGCGCCTTAGCTTCGGAGGATCTCGAGGATGCGTAGGATCCATCAGGTTATGGGGAGGTTCATGGGTCTTGGTCTGTCGGTTTCGGTGTGCCTGCTCGCCGTGGGTTGTGGTGCCTCCCGCCAGTCTGGGAGTGCACCCACCTCAAGCGGCTTCCGGAGCGAACCGGTTCAGTTCCTTCCTGGTGGCATACAAACGCTGGCGCGGGGTCGCCTTTCAGGTACCGCCGGCTACTCGGTTCGAGCGGAGCGCTACCGCTTCCAGCACCGGACCTACTTCAATCTCGCGGTCAACGTTCAAGAGATCGGAGGTGGCTCGCAGGGAACCAACTTCACGCCCGAACCCGCAAAGTCAAAGCCCTTGTCGTGGAGCACCGAGCAAGGATGCTCGCCTTCGGCATCGATGTGGACTGTCCTCTTCGGGGTGCTTGCCGACCCGCAAGATCGAGCCTACGCCTACACCACACATGGCCGTTATCTGCTGCGTACCGCCACGATTTCTCCACGCTTCAAAGCAACTGGCGTCGCCGCCTATTCGGGCCTTCCAGAACAGCCGATCCGGATGCTCGTCACGACCGCGAGGGGCGCCACCCTGATGAGTGAAAAGCTCGAACGGGTTCCAAACGAACATTGCCGGCCCGGCACGGGGATCATGATCCTGCGCAAGCGCAGCACCAGCAAGAAAGAGTAGGCCAGTCACACGCTGCTGGACGGTACGACGTCGGTAGCGGCGGCGTTCTTCCCGAGCCTGATGATTCCCACGTAGTTTGGGTTTTCATCCACCGGTGAGAGCATCAGGTCGGACCGCGGCAGCCCTACCAGCTCGCTTTCGCTCGATGACATCACGAACGAAATCCAGCCGGTGATGCTCGAATGGGGCAGAATCGGGGCTTGCCCGAAAATCGACGGACCGGGAGCTCCCCGAGGGTTGAGGATCGCCACGACGCTCAGGCCTTCGCCAGGGCTGCCCGCGGATATCGGGAGCGCCAGTTCGGCGGGCGGGTGGGAGCGGTAGCTCGGCACGGGTGAGCGAGCGATCAGCGGCCCGTACTGCAGTGGCTCGTCGCCGGGGTTGGAGATCTCGACCTCGAGAGATACCAGTGCCCCGTGTCCTTCGGGGAAGCGCTTCGGTTCGTTTCGCCA
Organism: uncultured Solirubrobacterales bacterium; assembly: GCA_963779405.1. Classification (GTDB taxonomy): domain Bacteria; phylum Actinomycetota; class Thermoleophilia; order Solirubrobacterales; family Solirubrobacteraceae; genus Palsa-744. Next base: position 193,578 of record CAVZYF010000016.1, on the reverse strand, counting down.
GTTCGGGACACGAGTCCGAGCGCTCGTCCAGGTGATCACACGGGCGTCGTATTCGGGCATGTGCAGCGTGCTGTTGCGATCGACGATGTTCTTGACCACGATGCTGGAGTGTTCGTAGACGGTGCACAGGCCTTCTCGCGACTCCGGTGGTTCGAAGGCCGCGGTCCCGCATGAGGGGTATGGCAGCGGATGAAACAGGCTGCTGCCTGTGGGACCCGAGATGAGCAGGGCCAGCCTGACAGCCACGACGAGCAAAGTCAGCGCGATCACTGCGGGCCGTCTTCGGCGAATCCTGGAGGGCCGGTCCGGCTCTGCCTCCTGCGAAAACGCAAACCTATGCACAACTCCATATCGGCGCCGGCAGTGGAGCACTTAACCAGCAGAGCGTCTTGATCACGCTGCCCGAAGTCGTGCATGTCGGCTCGGACACTGTCGATTGGGCGGTAAGGGTCGCCAGTTGCAAGAGGCTCTCCCCCGGCCCCACGCGCTAAGATGCGGGCGTGGCTACGACGAAGTCCAAGACCAAAGTCATCTCGAAAACCGCTTCCCCCCGGACGAAATCGCCCAAGCTCATCCGCGGGTTCCCGGGTACCGACGAGGAGCGGGCGGCATCGCCCAAGGGCTGAGCAGCGCGGATCCGGACGGACCTGCTTGGAAGGTTCTGGCACTCGTTGCGGCGGTGCACTGACGAGTCGACGACAGTTGACTCCATCGGTGCCGAGGTTGAGAATGGGTCTGTGTCCAAGGAAGAGATCGACCGTTACCTGGGCGCCCTCGATGAGCCCAAGAGAGCAACGCTTGCCCAGTTGCGCGACACGATCGCCGCGCTCGTCCCCGACGCAGAGCAGTGCATCTCCTACGGCATGCCGGCGTTCAAGCTCCGCGGCAAGACAATTGCCGGTTTCGCAGCTTTCAAGAACCACCTGAGCTACCTGCCGCACAGCGGCTCCGTGATCCGCCGGCTCGCCAAGGAGACCGAGGGATACACAAGCACAAAGGGCTCGCTGCACTTCCCGGTCGATGAACCATTGCCGAAGACACTCGTGAAGAAGCTCTTGGACGCCCGGATGGATGAGGCTTTCGGACCCTGAGGGGGGCGTAGGCGCCGTGCTTTCCGCTGACTACAATCAGCAGGCGATGTCCAGGACTTTGCGGCTGAAAGCGGTCGAATAGCGTGGGCTGGGCATTCTGGGGACTACTGGACCGGCTGATCAATCCGGATCGCGGCCTGGATCGCGACACGTATGCGCGGCGTGTACGTCGCGCTCGGCTGCAGCGGCTGAAATCGAAACTGTGGCGTTGACTACTGCTTGACGTCTCGTCAGCTATTGCCCCCGATCAGCTTGAGCTTCACGCCGTCGCACTCTTGCCCGCAGGAGAGGTGAGATCGGGATGGCCATGGTGAGCAGTCCGATGGCGAGCAAGGCGCCCCGTTTCAGGCCGCTGCGGATATCACCGAGACGCACGAGGCATATCGTTTCACTTCTCAGCTGGGGTCGTCCTCTGTACCAGCTGCGGTGAGCGTTGAACCCGCTCAGCCCCGCATCTCAACGCCATACCAGCCAGCGACCCGCTCGCCGACGTCGGTGAGCTGATCGTGCCTCGACCCACGGTTGTTATTCCGCGTAAACGGTTTTTGCCGCTGTTGGTGGTCCCTGAAGGAACGGTGCGGATGCGTAGTCGGCGGTTTCGATCAGTTGGGTGCCGGAGATCGGGCCGCGTACCCAAATCGCCGTGACTTGTCCGTTGGCGGCAAGCGCTAGGCCGGAGGCGTCTTCGGAGGTGCCTTCGGGTGAGATCGTCTGGTGTGGTTGCCAGACGCCGCCGGCGGGCTGGGTCGCGACATCCATGACCCGCCGGCGTTGGGGGGCCTCGCCAGACAACGCGAGGTTGGCTTCCCAGAGGGCCACGAGTTCGCCGTTGGGGCCACAGGTCATAGCTTGCGGGATGCCTTCAAGGGAGACCATTTCGGGCTTGCGCCAGCCGGCGTCGGCGGGATGGGCCACGGCTTCCAGCGGCCCATCTTCTTCCTGTTCTGAACCCTTGGATGCAATCGAGCGCCCAAACAGCACCGTGGCTGTCCCCCACTGGTTGATCGCTGCGACCGCCGGGACGCTCTTGCGCACGAGGGTCACCGGTTTCGCGGTGAAGCGCCCGCCGGCAGGACGCGTCGCGACTTCCACCGGCCCGTAGCCCTCGCCTTCTCCGAGCTCCTGGCTCCAGGCGAGGACCGCGGCACCCCGCGAGTTGGCGGCGAGATCCAGTGCGTAGGAAGTCTTCGACTTGGCCGAGAGTGTCTGCACGGGTCCCTCGGGCTTGCCGTTGTGAGCGATCAGGAGCGCTTGCACCCACGCCTCGCGACTGCCCGAGGGACCCCCACGATTCCAGGCAACAAGCGCCTCGCCACGCCGATCGACGGCGAGCCGCACATCACCGTTGTTGACGGTGTGCGCGACCACCGTGGGCTTACGCCAGCGCCGATCTCGACGCGCGAAGAGCAGGATGTCTTCCCTGCCGTTGACCGACGCGGCATTGCGTTCCCTCATGTTGAACATGACCGTGACATCACCGTGGCCATCCACGGCGATCTGTGGTTCAGGCGCGTGTTCTTCAACTTCATGCGGCGGCACCTGGCTGGAGGCGAGTAGGACAGTGGGCCCCCAGCCCCCGTTCGCGCGATGACTGCGGGCCTCGACGAGGTCACGAAAGGTCCTGTGCTTCGTTCCCGGCTTGCCGGCGACCGTGGACTGCTCCCACACCACGGTCGCTTCACCGCGGGAATCCATCACGACCTCTTGGTCGCCGACGCCGATACTTCCCAAGCTCAACCGCAGCGGTGCAGACCATGAACCCCCGGCCCTCTCTGTCGCCGCTTCGACGGCATTGCTCTCGCCTTCCCGAGACGTGGTGGAGCGGTCCCAGACCGCGATCGCGTCCCCGGCTGCATCCCGGGCCACGCTCGGCGCCTGCAATTCCGAACCAGCTCCGGCCGCAAAGACAGTCTGCGGTGCTCCCCACGCCGCCCCCGCGTCGCTCGGGACCGCTGCGACGAGCGTGACGGCGATCAGACATCCCAAAAAGATCCAAGCCACACTCGCCCGACGCAGAAGCTCCACGTGTTCGAGGGTAGCTGTCGTACGGTCTCATCGGCCGTGATCTCCTCGCGCGCGGGCATTGGATACAGAGCGTAGAGCTCTGAGGTCCCGAAAGCATGGCCTGTGGCGGAACATTAGGATTTGCGCCGTGTCCGATGTGCGCGAGCTCGAAGGCGGCGAATCCCATTTGGCGGCACTCGCGTTGAGCGAGTTGCGTCCGCATTGCGGCTCGCACGAGGCGCTCGTGGCGAAAGTCGATGCGCAGCGAGAGCACGGGTATCGCCTGGCCGCCTCCTTTCGGGACGGGGACCCGGACGCGGTAGCCGTCGCCGGGTTTCGCATCTGCGAGAGCCTCGCGTGGGGGCGATATCTGTATGTAGACGATCTCGTCACCCGTGCCGCGCTGCGCGGAGGTGGCCATGCAGCCCTCGTTTTCGCATGGGTCGAGCGAGAGGCGCAGAGGCAGGGCTGCGCGCAACTGCACCTGGATTCGGGAGTCGGGGCAGAGCGTGCCGACGCGCACCGCTTCTATTTCCGTCACCGCCTACGCATCACCTCCCATCACTTCGCCCGAGAGCTCGAATGACATGGCGGGCGATACACCGTCGATGGCGAGTGACGCTCCAAAGGCGCCCTGGGATCAGAGACTTACCGAGCAGGGAAGCGCCGGCGAGTCGTACTCGTCGGCGGCCTCTGGAATTCCGTTAACCCCGATGGGATCCCAATAGGTCATCAGCAGCCCGCGTAGCTCTTGGGCGCCGCTTGTCTTCCACCAGCTATGCCACTCCTCCAGTTCCATGGTGTAAGGGTAGTTGTTGTGGCTGCGGGACGGGTGGATGGGTGGATTCAATTAGGTAGTGGGATATGCGATGAGGTAGTGGGGGGTGAATGAGTGGGCATGCAATGAGGTAGTGGGAGGTATAGCTACGCTAAATTGGCCGTAGTGACCCTGGGATGGTTAGCTTGCCGGCCGCTGGTTGTGGGTTTATTTGGGGTTACGAACTGACGCGCGAACACGACCCGCTCTGCCGCGAGGACCGAGTCAGCCAGCACCTCGCCGGAGTCCGCGTACAAGCGGATCCCGATCGCAGTCAGCCCGACAAGCATCGTGTCGCGGTCGATCGTCGTGGGCTCGGTCAGGTCAGTCTCAGCCATCGTTCCTCCCAGTCGTAGGAGGCTCCGAGGTCGACTCGTCGCGGCCCCACCTTTGTAGTTGAGGTCACTCTACGGCCTATGCACGATGTCTGATGCCGTCCGGCGGATCATCAAGCTCATCCAGCGGCGTATGCTCGTTTGTTCTGTATGGTCCGCGCGCTCGTCACCGGAGCTTCTGGTTACATAGGCAGCCGGCTGGTGCGCGAGCTGCACGCGCTCGGCGAGCCGGTTGGGTGTGTTGTGCGCGATCCGCGCCGGGTCAACTTCGAGGAAGCGGTCACGGTGCATCGCGCCGACGTGCTCGACCCGAGCTCCCTGAGCGCGATCGGCGAGGGCTACACAACGGCCTACTATCTCGTCCACTCGATGGGTCGTGGGGGCGACTCCGACTACGAGCAACGCGACGCCAGCGCCGCGTCCAACTTCGCCCGCTTCGCGACCGCCGCCGGCATCGAGCGGATCGTCTACCTCGGCGGTCTCGGCGATCGTCCCGCGTCTCGGCATCTGCGCTCGCGCCTGCGCGTCGGAGAGATCCTGCGCGATCAGGGACCACCGTTGACTTGGTTTCGTGCCGGCATGGTTGTCGGGGCCGGCTCGGAGAGCTACCGAACGCTGCGCTCGCTCGTGGAACGTCTGCCGGTGATGCTCGCACCGTCGTGGCTGTCCACACCCACCCAGGCGATCGCCATCGGCGACGTGTTGCGCTACCTCATCGATGCTCCCCGGATACCGCAGACGCGCTCCCGCGAAATCCAGATCGGATCGGAGGAGATCCTCACCTACGGTCAGATGCTCGATCAGATGGCCGACGCGCTTGGACTGCGCCGCCGCCCACGCATCCCCGTGCCACTGCTGACACCGTGGCTCTCCTCCCACTGGATCGGGCTCATCACACCAGTCGACGCGGGCGTCGCAAGACCGTTGATCGAGGGGCTCTCCACCGACACGACCGTCACCGATCCGTCGGGAATGGCGTTGTTCGACTTCCTGCCCAGATCGTTCGCGCAGGCGCTGAACGAGGCCATTGCCGAGGAGAGCGCATTCCGTCGATAACCAGCGCCAGCCATCCCAAGTCCCTGCTCAGCACCCCGCCACTACGCGGCGGCGCTTCGCGGCCGCCTGTGGCTATCCCGCCAGTGCCTTTAGGCGGGTATGACAGGCAGTGGCCATGTCGAGCAGGTCGAGCTGATCTGCTCGTGTCGTCTGCTCTGTCGCGCAGTGGTCGAGTGTGCGCTGGGTGCGTTCGTAGGCGCGTCTTGCCGGTCCGAGCTCGCCGAGCGCGTCGTGCGCGCACGCGAGCTTGAAGGCGGCGAGCGAGAAGTTGGGGTCGATGTACAGGGCGCGTCGCAGTGGCTCCAGGGCGGCGCGAGCGTCTTGGCGCGCGAGCTCGGCAACGCCGCGGATGTAGTGCGCCTGGGAGTCCAGCGGGTCCTCTGCGAGCACGTCTTGGGCGATTTGAACCGCGAGGTCGAGCTTGCCGCCGTCGGCGGCCTTCATGGCGTCCCCGGACGTCGGCCGGGGACGGGTCGAGGTCTGCTCCGCAAGCGGCTGCTCGCGCGGCCCCTGCTCGCGAGATGCCTGCTGCGGGTGGCGGGCCGGCGTCGAGTGCGGTCGCTTCACGCTTGCTTTATCTCTCCCAGGAGATCTCCGGAGGGCTCCGCGGTGCGGCTCACGCGCACTGCAGAGACGCGCGGCGGCCCCACCGGGCTGCCCTCGGGGGACGGGTAGGCTCTGTCCGGAGAGCCGGTCGGCGGCGCCCAGTAGCAGCAGCCCGGCCGGGGCCAGAGCGCCCTCGAGTCTTTCCAGCACGTGCTCGACTGTCGGCCGGTCGAAGTAGATCAGGACGTTGCGGCAGAGGATGACGTCGAACCGCTGCTCGCCTGTTGGGGGCATCGGATCGCGCACGAGATTGTGCCGGCGGAACTCGACGAGTCCGCGCAGCCGCTCACCGACGGTGCTCACTGCGCCGGTGCTCGAGAAGTAGCGTTCACGCATTCCTCCCGGCAGGTTCCGGACGGCACGCTCGCCGTAGCGGCCGGCGATCGCCTGCTGCAGGGCGGTGGGCGCGATATCGGTCGCCAGCACGCGCACGGGCGGGGAGGCGCTCGCGAACGCCTCGGATGCGAGAATCGCGATCGTGTAGGCCTCCTCGCCGGAAGCGCACCCCGCGACCCATATTCGTATGAGCTCTGACCCGCGGGCGCGGGCGCTCTGCAGCACGCAGGGCCAGTCGATCGCGTCGAGCTCTGAGGGGTGTCGAAAGAAGAAGGTCTCGCGGATCGTGACCTCGTCGATCAGCCGCTCGATAGTCTGTGAGGAGATCGCCTGGTCGAGTAGCGATTCGGCCGTGAGGCCGGGATCGACCCTGGCGATGGCAGCTTGCAGCGATGGAAACTGGGATGGTTTGAGCTCGATCCCGCTCTCGCGCTGAATCATGCTCGCGACCTCTACCAGCGCCACGCTCATGGTGTGGTCCCGATCCGGTCAAGTCCAGCGAGCTCCTCGCCGATCGCCACCGGGGCGAGCACCGACTTGGCTCCGCGCTCCGCGGCGACTCGTGGCATCCCGTATACGCCCGAGCTCTGCTCGTCCTGGGCGATCGTCCGCCCGCCGGCCCCGGCCACGGCTGCCAGACCCTCCGCGCCGTCACGTCCCATCCCGGTCAGCACCACCGCGACCGCCTTCGCTTTCGCGACGCGGGCGAGGCTTGCGAGCAGGATGTCTCCGCAGGGGCGATGGTTGCCGACGATGGTGTCGGTGTCGAGGGCCAGGCGGCGCGTCGTCGCGAGTGTCAGATGCGCTCCGTCGGGTGCGAACCAGACGCCCGGCTCGAGCTCCTGGCCGTCGTGTGCCAGTCCCACGGGGAGGGCAAGCTCGCTCTGCAGCCAGCTCACCAGCCCGGTGAGGAAACCGGGGGTCATGTGCTGAACGACGAGGATCGGGATTGCGTAGTCGGCTGGGAGTCGCCCGAGAACGTCGGCGAGCGCCCGGGGTCCTCCTGTCGAGGCGCAGATACCAATCACCTCGGACTCCGATGGCTTGCTCATTGCGCTCCCACGAGGCGCTCGACCGTCTGAAGCAGCGCCTGCTGGTCGAACTCGTCCTTGACGATGTAGGCGTCCGCGCCGGCCTGCGCTCCCCGCTTGCGGTCCTCATCGCTGCCGCGTGAGGTGACGATCACGACGGGCAGCGAGGAGTGCTCCGGGTCGGCGCGGATCGCCGCCAGGAGCGCTAGCCCGTCCATCTCGGGCATCTGCAGATCCGTGACGACGAGGTCGAAGGCGTCCTCCGTGTCGAGCGCGGCGAGTGCCTCGCGACCGTCGCAGGCGACCTCGACGCGATATCCGGATGCGCGCAGGATGCTGCGTTGCAGCTCGCGCACCGTGAATTGGTCGTCGACGATGAGCATCTTCGGCGCCTGCCTCGCCTTCAGCGCGGCGACACCCGCGCCGGCGCGTGTCGTGGTCGAGGTATGCGGGGCCTGGCGAACCAGATGGGCCGGGTCGAGGATCAGCACGACCGCCCCGTCGCCGAGGATCGCGGCGCCGAGGTAGCCCGGGACCCCGGCCAGCAGGGAGCCGAGCGGCTTGACGACGATCTCCTGCTCGCCGATCACCTCCTCGCAGCCGACGGCGACGCGCCCATTGGTCGCGTCCACCACAAGCGCCCTCGAGATCTCCGGCAGCTCAGACGTGTCGATGCCGAGGACGGAGGCCAGATCGGGGAGCGCCAGGGACTTCTCAGCGACCAGGATCGACGACCGTCCACCGAGCATCATCACTCCCTCCAGGGCGATCACCTCGGCGACGCTCGCCAGCGGCACCCCGAAGCGTTGAGCGCCACGCTCGAGGATCAACACCCGTAATAACGCGAGAGTGACCGGCAGCAGCAACGTGGTGGAGGTGCCGATGCCCGGCTCGGTATCGATCGCGAGGCTGCCGCCGACCGACTCGACCTGGCGCTTGACCGCATCCAGGCCGACGCCGCGACCGGCGATTTCGCTGACGCTCTCGGCCGTGGAGAATCCCGCCTCGGCGAGCACGTCCACGAGCGAGCCGCGGCGGGCGCCCTCGGCGAGCGCGCCGGCGGCGACGCCGCCACCATCGTCGCGCACTTCGATCGCGACCTGTCCGCCGCGCGGCTCCGCGTGCAGCTCGATCGCTCCGCGACGTGACTTGCCGGCGCGCTCACGCACGTCGGGCAGCTCGATGCCGTGCGCGAGGGCGTTGCGCAGCAGATGGTTGATCGCCTCGGACATGCCGTCGAGCAGCACCCGGTCCAGTTGCGTCTCGGCTCCGGTGATCTCGAGGTCGACCTCCTTGCCTTCGGCGGCCGCGAGGTCACGGACGGCTCGTGGCAGCGAGCCGGTGATCGAGCTCAGCGGCACCATCCGCAGCTCGAGCACCGTTTCCTGCAGCTCGTCGAGCAGGCGCTCGCCTCGGTCCACCTCCTGCTCGATGGCTTCCTGTGTTCCTCGTGGAGCCTCGTCGAGCATGTGCTCCAGGCGGCGGTGATGGAGGACCGTCTCTGAGACGGTGTCGAGCATGCGGTCGACCGTCTGCGCCGCGACCCGGATCGAGCGGGAGCTCGCCACGTCCTTCGGAGCGCCGGCTGCCTGCTCGCTTGGCTCGGCGTCACGGTGCTCGGCAGCCGGGCGCTCCGGTTTGACAACCGGGCGCTCAGGTAGGCCATGCTCCGCCACATACCCGTTCTCTGAAGTGCCGGTGGCGAGCTCCTGAATCGCCGCGGCGGCCACTCCATCCTCGCCGGCAACCGCGCGACGCAGCGCGTCCGTCGCGTGCAGCAGGGGATCGGTCAGCATGGGTGAAAGAGCACCAGCCTCACGTGCGCTTGCGAGCACGTCCTCGATCGCATTCGCGATCGAGCCGGCTTCCTGCAGACCCACCATGCCGGCGTTGCCCTTGATCGAATGCGCGTGGCGGAATAGAGCATCGGTTGCATCGCTCGATGCCCGTCCGCCCTCGACCGCGAGCAGGCCCTCGACCATCCCATCCAGATGTTCGGCGGCCTCCTCGCGGAAGATCTGAATGAGATCCGCGGGAACCTCGGCGGCGCTCATCGCTGCGCCTCGGGGGCGATCGATGCAAACAGGCCGTCCACGGAGAGCATGCCCACCATCGCCCCGTCGAGGACCATGCTCGCGAGCAGGTGCGGGGAATCCGACTCTTGCATCGTGCCCTCCAGCGGACCCACGTCGAGCACCTCGTCGACCGCGAACGCCGCGCGCTGTCCGTCGCACTGGGTGATCAGCAAACGCCGCGGGTGCTCGTCGCGCTCGATCTGAAGGATGCTCGCGAGGTCGAAGGCCGGGACGATCTCGCCGTTGCAGTTCAGCAGTCCGAGCACACTGTCGGCTGACCCCGGGACTGGGCTCAGCTCACCGAGATCGACGACCTCGTGGACGGTTGCCACTCCCAGCGCATACTGCTCGCCGCCCACCCTGACCCGCACTTGTACGCTGCTCATCGGACACCGCCCGCTAGCGGACCGGCGTGTCCGCGTGACCGTTCGCGGCCCGCAGACCGTAGCGGTCGAGCATTCCCTCCAGGCCGCGCACGAGCTCCTCGACGCGCTCGGAGGTGCCGGCCCGCAGCTGCTGCTCGGCGGCCAGCTGCTCGGCCGCGCGGCGAATCTCAACCATCGTAGTTGCCGCCTGGGCGGCAGCGTCCTTCTGGTTGTCGGTCGCCGCCATGCTCTGCTCTGTGGCGAGGATCGTCGAGTTGCTCTTCTCCTGGATGCCGGTGGCGATCTGACCGATCGACTCGGTCGAGTGCACCGTGCGCTCGGCGAGCTTGCGTACCTCGCCCGCAACGACGGCGAACCCGCGGCCGGCATCGCCGGCCCGCGCCGCCTCGATCGCGGCGTTCAGCGCAAGTAGGTTGGTCTGCTCGGCGACCCCGTTGATCAGCTCGAGCACCTGACCGATCTGCTGGCTGCGCTCGCCGGTCTCCAGCGCCTCCGTCGCGGTGATCTGGGCGTTATCGGCGATCGCCGTCGCGCTTGCGCTGAGCTCCTCGAGCGTGGCCGCGACCTGCGAGATCGCCGCGGACTGCTGACTGGTGGCGGCGGCGGCCTCGAGCGTCGCCGCGCGCATCTCGCTGGTGGCCTCGGACAGCGTGCCCGACGTTTTGCGAATCTGTGCCAGCAGGCGGCCGGTCAGGCGGACGGTGTAGACGGTGAGCAGCACGGTACACAGCATGGCTAGCGCGCCGACAAGGAGCGAGAAGAACAGCGCGGAGCTCGACGCGGCCTGTGCCGAGCGCTGATCGCTTCGGTCCTGAGCGTTCTCCTGAGCAACGACCACATCCATCTCGCGATCGACGCCGTCGAGCAGATGCGCGATGTGGTCGATCTCCGCAGCGGCGGCAGGGGTCCCCGCGTGTTGAGTGAGTGTGGCGACGGCGCTCTGTAGTTCGGCGGCAATCGCTCGAGCGTGACCCAACGCATTCTGCTCGAGCGGTGTGTCGGTCGTGAGAGCTGCGAGCGAAACCAGTATGGGCTCGAGCTCGGCGTCGTCTTCGCGCAGGGTTGTGTTGTCCGTCGCGCTCCCACTCGTGGCGAGGGGCCGGGCGCCGTTCAGGATGTCATACACCGCCGTTCGAGCTTCGGTGGTTTCGGCGACGGTATGTATGTTCTTCACCGCCGCTTCGTACTTTGTCGTGCTCACTCCAAAGCGCCACAGCGTCACGCCGACCGCCGCACCGACCAGGACGACGATCAGTGCACCGGCGATCGCGATTCGTCGTGTCGGACCGCCCAACCGATCGCCGATTATTTTGATCATATGAATTCTGTCGGCATCCGTGCGGCACACCTGTAGCGCTCGGAGCTCAGCGCGGTCTTTGGTCGATCCTCCTCATCAAGCTGCCGGCTGCTGTCGAAGACCTACTAGAGAGCCAATGTCCTTTACAGCCGAGAGCCCCACCGTCGAGAGCCTCCCCACCGAGACCCTTCCCACCGCGACTCTCGTGGCGCCATCAAGCCGCAGGCTCCTCGTGATTGACGATTCAGCGCTGATTCGCGAGGCCGCAAAGATCGCGCTGGGCACGATCGGCGGGTGGCAGACCACCACGGCGTCCTGCGGCGAGGAGGGAATCGAGCGAGCCCTCACAGAGCACCCCGACGCGATCCTGCTCGACGTGGTGATGGAGGGCATCGACGGGCTCGCCGTCGCCGAGCGCCTGCACGGAATCCCCGCGACGAGCTCGCTCCCGATCGTCCTGCTGACGGCACACGACCGGCTTAATGACAGCGAGCGCTTCCGGCGTCTGGAGATAGCTGGGGTCATTACAAAGCCATTCGACATATCCGGGCTATCCCGAGAAGTGGCTACGCTGCTGGGATGGACGGTGTGAGGCCCGATCCAACCTCCGGGGAAGCCCTGCGCGCGATCTGGCAGGAGCATCGCGCGGACGTCATGGAGCGTGTGGGCCTGATCGAGCGAGCAGTCGCGGCGCTGAGTAAGGCTGAGCTCAACGAGGGGCTGCGCATCGAGGCGCAACACGCCGCGCACCTGCTGATCGGCTCGGTCGGGACATTCGGCTTCACCCGCGCCTCCGAGGTCGCGCGTGAGCTCGAGCTGGAACTCTCCGATCCGTACCCCGCGCGAGCCCAGGCGATGGCAAAGCTCCTCGCCACGGTGCACCGGGAGCTCGAGGGCGAGGTGATCGTCCCCCGCGGGACCCGCCGCACCGAGCCCAACGGCGAGCAGCTGCGCGTGCTGATCGTCGACGACGACCGCGCACTATGCGAGCGCATCGCCGCGGATGCGGCCGCGCGAGACATGCAGGCTGACATAGCCGACAGCCCGCAACAGGCGCGAGTGCTGTGCGCCCAGAACCCTCCGGGAGTCGTGCTGCTCGATCTGACGTTTCCGCCCGACGGCATGCAGGACGCCTTCGCGCTGCTCTCGGAGCTGGTCGCGGCGACGCCCCCGATTCCGGTGCTCGTGCTCACCGGCACCGGCGCCTTCATCGACCGGGTGCAGGCCGCCAGACGTGGCAGTCGTGCGTTCCTATCCAAGTCGCTGCCCCCGGCCGGGGTTCTGGACGCCGTGGAGCAGTTCCTCGCTCGCGATCGCCTCGCGGCCACACGAGTGCTCGTCGTCGACGACGACCCAGCCCTGCTCGACGCGACGCGCGCGTTGCTAGAGCCCCACGAGATCGAGGTGTTGACCCTCGGGGATCCCCTGCGCTTCTGGGAGACCCTCGAGGAGGTCTCACCCGAGCTCTTGATCCTCGACGTCGACATGCCCGGCATCGACGGCCCCGCGCTCTGCCGTACCGTGCGCAACGACCCCCGCTGGAGCCGTCTGGCCGTGATCTTCGCCACCGCCCGCACCGACTCGGCAACGATCGAAGAGGTCTTCAGCGCCGGCGCAGATGACTACATCCCCAAGCCGATCCTCGGTCCGGAGCTCCTGACCCGCGTCGCCAATCGCCTGGAGCGCATCCGTCTCTATCGCGCCGAGGCCGAGACGGACAACCTCACCGGACTGTCCAACCGGACCAAGGCGGACGAGGGGCTGGCGCAGCTGCTCACGCTCGCCGCACGATTCTCCGAGCCCCTGTCGGTGGCGATGCTCGACCTCGACCACTTCAAGCTCGTCAACGACCAGAACGGTCACGCCACCGGTGACAGCGTGCTGCGAAGAATGGGCGAGTACCTGCGCCGCGACTTCCGCGGCAGCGACATCGTCGGACGGTGGGGCGGCGAGGAGTTCATCGTCGGCATGTACGGCATGACACGCGAGGACGCGGCGATGCGCCTCACAGACACCCTCGAGCGTTTCAGCCAAGAGGAGTTCACCGGCAGAGAGGGCATGTTCACAGTGACCTTCAGCGCGGGCGTCGCCGAGTACCCGCTCGACGGGCACGACCTCGGCAGCACCTTCCAAGCGGCAGACGAAGCCCTCTACCGCGCCAAGGCAGCCGGGCAAGCCCGTGTGCTCGCCGCGTAGTCCTCGAGAAACCTCTCGGTCCCCTCCACGTCCAGCGGCCTAGCGTAGAGAAAGCCCTGGCCCGAGTCGCACTGCTCGTCTTGTAGGAGGGCCAGCTCCCGCTGGTGCTCGATGCCCTCGGCGAGCGTCTCGATCGACAGCGCCTTACCGAGCTGCACGAGCGTGTGTATGAGCGTCTCGCCTTCGGGGTTTTCTGTCAAACGGGCGATAAAGGATCTGTCGATCTTCAGAGCGTCAACGGGGAACTTCTGCAGGTGGGCAAGCGAGGAGTATCCGGTGCCGAAGTCATCGATCGCGATCCGCACCCCGAGCGCCTTGATGGCGCTCAGGCGGCGAGCGGTCTCCTCGGCGTTTCGCATCAGGGTCGTCTCGGTGATCTCGAGCGTCAGCGCGCAGGGGTCCAGCCCGCTCTCGCAGAGCGCGTCCTTGACATCGGTGAGGAGCTCGTCTGAGTCCAGCTGGCGTCCGGAGACGTTGATGGCCATACCGATCCCATAGCCGGCCTCGCGCCACACCGCGCCCTGACGGCAAGCCTCTTCCAACACCCACTTCCCGACCTGGCAGATCAATCCCGTCTCCTCGAGCAAGGGGATGAAGTCATTGGGTGCAACCACCCCTCTGCTCGGGTGCCTCCAGCGGATCAGGGCCTCCACTCCAGTCGGGCGCATGTCGCGCAGATCGAACGTGGGCTGGTAGACCAAGAAGAACTCATCGTGAGAGATCGCGTCACGCAAATCCAGCTCGAGCTCCACCCGGCTCTTGATGGCGTCCTGCATCTCGGACTCGAACACCACATAGCGGTTCTTGCCGTCCCACTTGGCACGGTACATCGCGATGTCCGCGTCGTGCAGCAGCTCCTCGGCAGAGGCCCGGTCGCCGATCGCGATCCCGATGCTCGCGGTCACAGTCAGGCGAGTCGCTGCTCCGGTGAGCTTGAACGGCTCCTCGAGCGCTTCCAGCAGACGCTCGGCGATCAGCTCGGGACCCGCCATCAACGAAAGCTCCTCGGTGACCACGACGAAATCGTCCCCACCGATACGCCCCAGCGCATCGACATCGCGCACAACGCCGTCGAGCCTCGCGGCGACCGCTTGCAAGAGCTTGTTGCCGGTGTCGTGACCGAGCGTGTCGTTGACGCTCTTGAAGTTGTCGAGATCGACGAACAGCGCCGCGACCGGCGCCTGGTGGCGGCGCGAACGCACCAACATCTGCTCCACGCGATCCAGAATCAACGTTCGGTTCGGAAGACCTGTCAACGCATCGTGCGTCGCCAAGAACGCAAGCTCCTCCTGACGAGCCGCGAGCATCTCATCGGTCTGCTCACGCTCGTTCTCAAAGCACTTGCACATCTGCACGATCGTCAGGTCGAAGCTGAGCTGCAACATCGCCAGGGCCTCAGAGAGCGCCTGGGGCGGCCCATCCAGTTGGACGGAGCACTCCCGCAGCACCTCAGCCACCGCGTCGCGCCAGCGCAGACAACGCTTGGACGCCTCGTTCAGCGGCGCCGCACGCGTAGCTGCCAGCTGGCCAAAGATACGCCACCCCTCCTTACCGGCCGCCAACGCCGCCTCCGGACCCTCCCCCGCCATCCACGTGGCCATCGCCGACGTGGAGACCGTACAGATTCGCTCGAAGCTGTCCCTGACCAGCGGGTCGAGCACCTTGCCCGATTCCCTGGTCCGCGCGACCGTCAGATCGAGCACATCCCCTGCTCGCGCTTTCAGCGCCTCACCGAGACGACAAAGATCCTCAGAGGGATCCTCCATCACGGCGGCCGCAAGAGGCGGAGTAGGCATCTCCTGCTCTCCCGAGCTAGAGCGTTGAACGGACATCTTATGTATACGCATCGACGCATTAAGTCCGTTCCATAAACTCGATTCCTTCAGAGTAGACATGACGTGGATCTACAGGTTGACCCTTGGTGTGGATGCGTTATTCTGGGCTCACTTGTCCGGCTAACCCAATATGCTGACTCAGCGAAACTCTTAGCCCGCCGGCTTTTGGAGGATCCACAGGGTAGGGAGCAGCAAAGTGGACGCGCAACCTGGCGACAGCACCGGACCGCTCAGCGGCGGTCATCTGTTGGCGGCGATCTCGACTCGCATCGTCGGCATCCTGCGCGAGCACTACGGCCGGGGTCCGATGAGAGCCAAGACGTACGTGCTCGACGACATCATCGTGGTCGTCATGCGCGGGAGTGGCTTCACCGCGCTGGAGCAGACGATCATGGACAGCGGCGAGCCCGATCGTGTGATCGCGATGCGCGAGGACTTCCAGCGCGTCATGGCCGGCCGCTACAAGGAGACGATCCGGGAGCTCACCGGGCGCAACGTCGTGGCCTTCCTCAGCCAGGCCCATGTCGAGCCCGACATCACGATGGAGATCTTCTTCGTCGACGGCACGCTCGAGGGCTTCGGCGCGGTCGAGGTGATGGCGCCCGAGTAGCTCGGGGGTCGGGATAGCCGGGGGTCGGAGTAGGCGAGGGTCGAGGCAGCCGGGTCTGCTCGCCTGCCGGCCTAGGTCGTGTAAATCCTCAGCACGCGAGCGCCTGCGCTACCGGCCGGGGTCTGCCGAGGTGATAGCCCTGGGCGTAGTCGACACCGTGCGCCTTCAGTACCTCCACGGTCTCACGATCGCCGACGAACTCGGCGATCGTGTGCTTGCCGAGTCCCTTTGACATCTGCACGATCGAGTCGAGGATCAGCTGGTCGGTGCTGCTGGCCGGCAGGTTGTGGATGAACTCGCCGTCGATCTTCACGTAGTCGAAGGGGATGTGCTTGAGGTAGTAGAACGAGCCGAATCCGGCTCCGAAGTCGTCGAGCGCGAACCCGCAGCCGAGAGCCCGTAGCCTGGTCGCAAAGCCGCGTGCGCGGTCCATGTTCGCGATCGCGGCGGTCTCGGTCACCTCGAGTACGAGGTTGGCCGGGTCGATCGCTCGCTCCTTCAGTTCGCGCTCAACCAGGCTGAGCAACTCGCTGTCCCCCACCGACCGGCCCGAGAGATTCACCTCCAGGCGCACCTCGCGCCCCGCGTCTGCGAGCTCTGCGATCAGCCGTATCGCCTCGCTCAGGACCCAGCGGTCGATGTCCAAGATCAGGCCGGAGCGCTCGGCCGTGTACAGGAACTGAGCGGGCAGGATCAACTCACCCTCGTCACCGGGTAGCCGTAGCAGCAGCTCCCATTGGGTGATGCGCTCGCTCGAGAGATTGACGATCGGCTGGCAGTAGAGCTCGAACAGGCCGTCCTTGACCGCGCGTCTGACGCGCTCGGCCCAGGTGACCCTGGATCGCATCCGTTCTTTGGTCGCCGCGCTCGCGACCGCGACGCGGTCCTTGCCCGACTCCTTGGCGGAGTACATCGCCACATCGGCGTCGACCAATATGTCGTCAGGGGTGAGATCCTTACCGGGCTCTTGGAAGCTGGTGATCCCGACGCTCATTGTCACCCGCCGCCCTTCACCGAGCGACACGCCGCACCCCTCTCTGACCGCCTCGAGCAGGCTCGCGGACACCGTCTCGGCCTCGCCCACAGCCGCGTCAGGTAGCAGCACCGCGAACTCGTCACCGCCGAGACGCGCAAAGATATCCGTCTCGCGCAGCCGCTTGCCCACAAGGCGCGCGAGGTCGCTGATCACCTCGTCACCGGTGCTGTGCCCGAGCGTATCGTTGACGTACTTGAAGTCGTCGATGTCGAGGAACAGCACGGCGCCCCCGTTGCCATAGCGACGCGCGTAGGCCATCTGATGGGTGAGCTCGCGGACGAAACCCCGACGATTGAGCAGGCCGGTGAGTGGATCGTGCTCCACGAGATAGCCGAGCTCGCCCTCATAGCGCTTGCGCTCCTCGATGTCCTGCAGCTGGCGGATGCAGTACAGCGGCTTGCCGGTCGCGTCGCGGACCAGCGAGGCACTGAGCGTGACCCACACCGCGTGCCGTTCGGCGTGGAGCAGGCGCTGCTCGAGCTGGAAGCCGTCAACCTCGCCCTGGATGAGCCTGATCATCGCCGCCGCATCGGTGGACAGATCGTTCGGGTGCAGCAGCGCATGGATGTCCGTCATCCGCAGCTGCCCAGACGCATACCCCGTCAGCTCGCACAGCGCCCGGTTGACCTGCAGGAAATGGCCCTCGCTGTCCGGGTCGATGCTGATCAGCGCGATGCCGATCGGAGCATCCTCGAATGCGCTACGCAGATACGCCTCGACATCCGGCGTCGAGCGCGCATCTCTAGCGTCGAGCTCGCCTTTCGCTAGACGCGCGCCAGAGGACCACCCCATCAAGCGCGTCAAGCGACCACGGACATCTGACTCATCCACCAATCCACCACGGCTCTGCAGCATCGCCATCACCTCCATCAGCACTCAAAGCTTGCCGGCGAGGCGCGGTCCGTGGAAAGAGGCAGCCACAGTGTGTCTGCGAGCACGTCCAGCGACCAACAGCAAAGAATCAGGCCACTATCAAGCAGCCAAGCAATTCGCTTACGCGAAATTCTAGCACGTAAGACCCGATTGTGGGCCCACCGCCTTGACGCGGAGCACCTCGCCGCCGAGGCAGCTCGTCTGCAAGCGAATGCCGTCGTCGCGATGTCGCGCTGCAGGGGTCTCGCCGCCTAATGCGAGCTGTGACGGATCTCGCTGCTGATGACCGTCGGGGTCGCGGATGTAGCAACGGATCTCGTACGGCCGGCACGCACGCGCTAAAGCAGCACTTCATGCATTGCTTCTCCTCAGTCGAAGCTCAAGCGTAAGACTGCGTCGTCTTCGCGCGGCCGCTCAGCACCATCGGGTGGCGCGGCGGTTCGCTGACGATCGTTTCGCGGTCGACCGCGAGATCGGGGCCGACGTGGATCAGCTCGCCACTGGCGATCTCCTCCCAGCCCGGCTCCTCGCTGATCTGCTCGCTGGCGATCACGACCAGCGGGGTGTCGGCGGCGTCGTCGGAGTGAAGCCGCAACATGCCGGCGGCGTCGGCATGGTCGAGCTCGCCGTCGCCGCTCGCCCCTCCCGCCTCGCGCCGGTAAAGCAAAAGGGGGTTCTTATCCGGATAACGGAAAGCCCAGATGTTGCCGAGCTCACCGAGCACGAAGTTGAGGCTGTAGAGCTCGTACTCCTCGACGACCTCACGCACCGCCGCGGTGATCCCGGCGCGAACGTCGCCACCGGCATCCCGAATCGCCAGCGTGATCAGGGCAAAGAAACGCTCGGAGTCGGTTTCGCCCATCACCATCGCCCGATTCGAGCCGAGCCGCGCCTCGATCCGGTCGAGGTCTCCGACGACGCCGTTGTGGGCGAAGGCCCGCCCGTCCTGCGTGAAAGGGTGGGTATTGACGAGCGAGGTGCCGCCCGTGTCGGCATACCGCAGGTGCACGACCATCTCGGCCGCAACGAGCCGCTGGGCAACCTGTTGATAGGCGTTGTCCCCGGCGGCTTCGACCGGGTTTCGCATCAGGATCATCCCCCGCTTGGCGGTCAATGCCGCGATCCCGTAGCCGTCGGCGTTGATTTCGCTCTGGCGGGCGATCGAATCGGGCGCGTTCAACAGCCAGAAATCCGCGGCGACATCACGATCGCCAGCGTGCAGAGCGAACAGACGGCACATCGGAGGAGTGTATAAGGCACGACCTGTGCTGCTCTCAATCAGCCGGCGAGCGCGTCACTGACAGGGCGGGCGAACCTGCGAGCGTCTGGAAGACGACGCAGTAGCGCTCGGTCAAGCGCAGCAGGGTGGCCAACTGGTCCTCGTCCGCATCGGTCTGCAGCGCGAAGTTCAGCCTGATCGCCGTGAAGCCGACCGGAGCCTCCTTATCAACCGACAGAGTTCCGCGAAAGTCGAGATCCCCCTCGGCGTGGACGGAGCCGCTGATGGCCAGACCAAGCGACGTCGCGACCGCGCGCATCGTGACCCCGGCACAGGCGACCAACGCCTGCAGCAGCATGTCCCCCGAGCAGGCCAACAACCCGAGCCGCTTCTGGGTCCCCTCGAGGGGCTTGACCTCACCGGCATCGATTGGCTCATCGCCGGCGGCGAGTCCGGCCATCGCCATCGCCGCTGCGACCCGGCGTGGGTGCACGACCTGCGCGATCGCTGCGCGGAAGAGAACGTCGCGTTCTTCTTCAAGCAGTGGGGCGGCCGCACCGCGAAGGCCGGAGGGCGGCTGTTGGACGGCCAGACGTATGACGCGATGCCGGCCTCCTCAGACCGTCGTGAGCTGATCTTGGCCGCTGGGTAAAGAGCGGGCTCCCACGCCACGCTCAGGGCTCGGACGAGAGTCCCGTCCCAAGCGCGGCCTAACGTTCTCGGCATGCTCACCCAAAGAGATCACGTCGGGACTCGCATGGCGTCTGCGCTTGCTGACCGAAGGCGAACTGAGGCCCAGCTTCTGCAACTCAAATGACCCAGGGAGTTTCTCGTCGCCGTTATTCACGAGCGAGCGCAAGCGCTCGTCTAGAGGCAATGCTCAGGCACGTGGCCGAACAAAGGACGCCACATTGCGCGTGTGTGGAGACCATCAGAGTGTTTGGCTCGTTTGCCCGGGGGGCCACGGACGTAGGCGACATAGATCTCGCCGTCAAGATCAACACCAGCCGTGATAAGTGTCTGCATGCAAGGCTGATAAGACGGCTCGCGGCTGGAGCTGATCCCTGGTCTGGCTGGCAGACATCTCTCGGCGCTCGAAGTCCCATCCTCGAGATCCACTTCGAGAACCACCCGCCTGAGGAGAACATGGTCCTGCTCTATGCGGCGGGGGATTCCCTCGAAACGTGTCTTCAGCGCCTACGGGCACTCACCCCAGACCAGAGCGCGACACACGCTCCTCGGCATTGGGAGCAGGCAAAGACCGAGAGTCTGCGAGGGCTCGAGCAGCACTTCGGATTCCTGACGGCCACCCTCGACCTGCTCGTCGTGGGCAATGCACTTCAGATCGAGCGTGTGGATCTCGAGGACTGCTCAAATGACCACCCACCGCGTGGTCTTTCCTCAGGCAGCGAGCAGCGGCTGCAAGGCGGGAACGCAAAGCCTTTGCTGGCGGCACTTGTGTACCTACGGGATCTGGGCATTGCCCCTGCCGAGATCTTGCTCTTGAATGAGGACGCATACATTGGAGGACCGTGGCCCCCCGTATATACGTGGCAGGTGCTCTGGACGGAGGCAAGCCTGAGAAGCTTTCTGAAATATGAGCAGGAATGTCGAGATGCCCTCTACCTCGTATCGCCGCGCGCACGCAAGGCACCGTTTGCCGTCTTGAGAATGCACATCTTGAGCGAGGTAGCCCTTCACAATACCCTTCAGAAGGTGGGCGCGATACGCGCAAAAGCGTCCTCGGAGACAAGCGAGTTTGAGGGGTTCAACAGGCGTCTAGATGAGCTGCTTCATAAGGAGATTCTCGCAGCTCGCGAGTGATCGCGACTTGTAAACGCGCCACCTGTACAGGCCCCTCTCTACTGCGACTCGGCCTGCCGGAAGTACTCGCGGTCCTTGGGTCGATCCGCCTGCCACTTGGACTCGTGGACATCGTCGAGCTGGTGCAGAAACACGACTCCACCAAAGCAGGGTCAGATCAGTACCCTGACTATCGTTGTCGTATTCGTGATCCACAGCCCGAAGGAGGCGTCATGCCGCGCAAGAACATAGACCCAGAGGCGTCGTTCTCCTTTTGAGCCGACGAGTAAGCGTCGTAAAGGTTTCCCATCCGAGACACACGTGAAGCGCGGTCGGCGCACGATCAAGGGCGGCGAGGTTGAACTCGTTGAGCGCCTCGGCGATAACGACCTGTGCCCGTGCGGTTCCATGAGGCGCTTCAAGAACTGCTGCCGCAACAGTGGCCGCTTTTGACGGCGCTGGAAGAGATCACTACGAACGAGACGGCTAGTCGACTCAGCCATTGAAGGCGGTCGAGCTCGGTGCGTCAGGAGCTGCGCAATGGCTGGACGTTGCGGCTTGGGCCTCTGACCCACAGCGCGGCGTGGGCGGCGATCGAAGCTTTCCTCGGCCCACCAGGCTCGCGCTCGGGGTAGTCATCGGCGCGTGCGTGGTCGCGCGCGCCGCCCGCCATCGTGTCCCATCCCAGGCGCAGCGTAGGCTGCTCGGAATGGCTGAGTACTCGAAGAACCGCGTCAAAAACGCTGGAGAGGTCCTGCGGCGTTTGGAGAGCGCAACCCCAAACGAAATGCTCAATGCGATCAGAGTGATCGATGAGTGGCGTGCGGATCATGCCAAGCCGCTTCGCCGTGTAAATGCTGGTCTTCGCCACTATGTGCGGAAGGTGGGTGTTGAGCAACCCGAGGTCACCCAGCGCCTGAAGCGCTTTGCCACGATCGTTGACAAGCTGCGGCGCCAGCCAACAATGGCGCTCTCGCGCATGGAGGACATCGGGGGAGCGAGAGTCACCGTACCCACCCAGGATCAGGTCGACGCGATCGTACGGGACCTCCGGAGTCAGCCCAGGTGGAACATCAGACGTGTGCGGGAGTACGTCGAGGGGCGCGATCCGGGCCCGAAGTCCGATGGCTACCGCGCTGTCCACGTCATCGTCGTGAAGGATGGCTGCTACATCGAGGTGCAGCTTCGCACGCCGCGGCAGGATGCTTGGGCACAGTCCGTTGAGCAGGACACCCGGCGCTTGGGCGAGGGCCTCAAGTTCGGCGCTGGACCTGACGATCTGCGAGAATACTACGTGCTGGTCTCAGAGCTGTTGGCGATGCGCGAACGTCACGAGGAGCCGGACAGCGTCTTTATGGAGCAGCTGGCAAGCAGGTTCGCCGCGACCCGCCGCCATTTCCCCAACGAGGAGCCACGATGAGTCCCAACAGCGTCCTGCACTTCCTGGTCATCTACGACATCCGGGCAGCCAAGGCTGATCTCGTCCCGTTTGGCACCGACTACGAGGCCGCCCTCAACGCCTACGACAGGACCGAGGCGGAACATCGTGACGACCCCAACACTGAGGTCGTCTTGCTGGGATCCGATTCGGTCGAGACGATCGAACGGACCCATTCGAGCTACTTCGAGCTGTCCGAGCGCCACATCGACCGGATCGTCGCTCGCGAGCTCGCCGAGCTCGGCCTTTCCTAAGAAGCACACCGGCGCGCTGCCATTACGGCCCGGTGCTCTATCGCGTGCTCTACAGACGCTCGAAGAACCTGTTCGTCCTGCTCCATATGTTGCGCAAGAACAGGACTGGGTAATAGCCCCTTACCGATTTTGGTAAGATAGACAAGAGCTACATACAAACCAAACCATGACTAGACAGAGCAAAGCAATCTCACCGATCGGGGGCCCTCACCGGGAGTCAATGCGGCGGCGTGCCCGCGACCCGGAGTATCGCGCCGAGCTGCAGCGACTCGCGCCATATGAGGCGTTGGCGCGAATCGTTATCCGACGCCGAGGGCAGCTCGGGCTCAGCCAGGCCGAGCTGGCGCAGCGCATGGGGACCAGCCACTCCGCGATCTCGCGTATCGAGAGCGGACAGCATCCCACGACCGTGCAGACGCTCCGCAGACTTGCCCAGGCGCTCGGGACCCATCTCGTCGTGGGGTTCGTCGATGAGATCGCCGAGCTCGGTCAGACTCCCGGCATCGATGCTCGCGCCGCAGACCTCGTCGCGGTCGGCTGATCCGACGGCCACGGTCTCCCTAGCCGCGTAGCGGCTGACCCTCCTGGCGACGCTTCGTGTGGGGACTGGCGCCAACAGGTGTGGACGGAAAGCACGCCACCTCATCTCTCCTCTCAAAACCTCAAAGGGCTGTGACCTACCCTGAAGTCGTACCGCCCCTACCGACGGCTATTACAATTTTGGTATAGTTGGGCTCGACGCGAAGAAGCTATGCCATGAAGCTGTCTGATCTTCCTGCCCACGAGCAGGTGCTCGCCGAGCACTTGGATGCCGACCCCGAGTACCGGCGGGAGTGGGAGCGCACCGCGCTAGCTCGCGCCGTCGCGGTGAAGGTAATCGCCTACCGGGCCGAGCACAGCCTCAGCCAGACCGCGCTGGCTAAACGCCTGAAGATGACCCAGCCCGCCGTAGCGCGGCTGGAGAGCGGGGAGCACAACCCGGCGTTCCCGATGCTGTTGCGCATCTCCCAGGCGCTGGGGGTCGAGCTTGTGATCGACATCTCCCCCACCGGACAGCAACCGCAGCTGATCGGCAAGCGCGCCCAGCGCAACGCCCTGGAGTCCTTCGAGGGCAATGGCTGCACCGTGGTCGTCGCAGCTGCCTAAATCTGGACCCGGGCCTTTTGGCGCTGAACGCTTGGACTCGTAATCTATGGTCAGGCGAGTAGGTTTAGTAGGTCCTCGCGGGTGGGGCCCAGCCCGCACACGCCACCGCCCAGCACGATGATACTGGCCATGCGTGCTCCGATCCGCCTACTCGACCAGCGAGATCACGTTGGCGGTCTGGGGGGCGACGCGACCCTCGAGCACGTCCAAGTAGACGCGCCGCACCGCCTCGAAGCCCTGCTCCTCGACGACCTCCAGCCAACCCCCCACCCACTCGCAGAACGGGTGCCAGGCGCCGGCGACCCTGCTCTGCAGCTCGCCTCGCCCCCACTCCCCGGAGCGTTTGGCGACGCGATCGGGGGCGAAGAACAACGTCGGCGAAGGGCCCGGTAGTTCGCCCTCGCCGGCGGCGCCGAGCTCCTCCCAGTGCGTGATCCCCACCGTCATGCTGTGGATCAGCTCATCGCCATAGTGCGAATGCACGGCTCGGCGCACCCCACCGTCTCCCGCGATATCGACGAACGTGGCTGGCCCCCGCTGCAGCGACTCGATCGCGTCATAGCCGACGGTGCTCCCGTAGATCCCGAGCCCCTCGACGAACTCCACGCTCCGCGGCGAGGTCAGCCCCACCAGCTCGACTCCCTCGCGCTGCGCCAACATAAACGCCGCCGCGATCGCGGTCTTGCTCGAAGCGCTCGAGATCACGATCGGCCCCCGCGCCGTCAGCCCCTCGTCTGCGAGCTGATCGTCGATCAGAAACGACGTCATGAACAGCGGACGCAACAGCATCTGCAGCTCCTCGGTATCCGCCCGGTAGAACGGGTCTCCCCCACTCGCCGCGTAGCTCTGGTAGACCGAGGGCAGCGCCGCGCGCTGCCCCGATCCATCGACGAACCCGCCCCCACCACCGCCGGCGGGCGTCACGACGAGATAAGAAGAGGGTGGTAGATACCCATATACGCGCGTGCCCTGCTCGACACCCTCGGTCTCGCTCTGCTGCACCTCGGCAAAGCCCCACATCGGGATCCGGCCCCACCCCTCCTGCGCCGGAAAGAAGTCCCAGTAGGACATGGCCTCCCCCAGTACCGCATACGTGATGTTGTTCGCCGTCAGCCCGAAGCGCTCGACCCGCAGCAGCGCCTGCCCCCGCTCGATCTCGGGCACCTGCGACTCGGCGATCCGGGACTTGCGGAGGTCGTCTCGTTTGACTAGGAAGTCGGTCATCCTCGGGATTGTTTCATGGTTGGCGGGTTGGGGGTGTTGTGGGGGTTGGGTGGTGGTGTTATGAGCGTATGGGTGGGGTGTTATGGGTTGAGGCATGGGTGGATGGATTCATTGAGTGAGTTGGGGGTATAAATAAGGGAGTGGGGGTATAAATGAAGGAGTGGAAGGTATAGCTACGCTACTTTGGGTGTGGTGACCCTCGGTTTGTCAGCTTGCCGGCAGCTGGTTGTGGGTTTACTTGGGTTTACTGCAAACAGCGGCTGGCAAGCTGGCTTCGTGTGGGGCACTGTTCGCTCGGTAGCGTAGCTAGTGTTGCCACGGACATCTTTGTAGTGTTGCCACGGATATTTTTGGTTATGGGTGTGGGACGGGGGTGGTGGATGGATTCAATGAGTTAGTGGAGTATAAAATAAGGGAGTTGGGGGTATAGCCTTCCACCGCGCGTTCGAGCGGTTTCGGAAAAGTCCCTTGCGTGAGCGTCTCCCCAGGAGTCTGCTTGCGCGCCTGCTTACCTGGGCGGACATCATCTTGGAGAGCCTCGGGTTCTTGCCTGGTGTCAACGCGATCAAAGAGGCCAAGGATGTCCTCCAGGCTGGCAACGAGGAGCTCCGCAGGCGCTAAGCAGGGACCCTTGTTCGTCTACATCTGGTCTGGATCACGATGCGACCATGAAGCTTCTCAAGGCATTCAATGAGTTCAAGACAGTGTAGGTATCCATTCCATGCGCGTATCTGAGTATTTTCAGCTGAATCGTCACCAAGGCGAACTCGATTTCGTCGATGTTGACATTCGTGGCGACACACCCGTATATGTTGATCCGCGAGCGCTTCGCCTGCTGACAACTGACTGGGGTCAGGAGTGCGTTAGCCTTGTCCAGCATTTCTTCCGAACGGTGCTTGAAGCGATCCGCGCTGGTGACGATCTTCGCGCCCAGCGCCTCCTCGCGGGGCTCCACGAGCCTAACGAAACGCACCTCGGGCTCTCAGCCGACCACGCGCGAGGATCTGGCTTGGGAGCTGGCCTTGCACGTGACGTTTGGGAGGCGCTGTCTGAGACCGATGCAGCCGTTACGGGCCTCCTCCAAGATCTTGAAGATACGGCCCTCCTGGTGCCCGGGATCGATCGGGATCGTATCTCGGATATCACGACGAACATCATTCGTCAGCCGCTGATTCGCTACACACAGGATGCCTGCGAGCACTACGGGATGCCGCTGTGCGAGGGCGTCAACTCGGGGGCTCTCTGGGATCAACAGAACTCGACGTGGACGTCGGCGCTCGTCAGCCTGCCGATGACTAGCGAAGGTAAGCTGCTGCTCGTACCAAAGGCTATCGTGCGGAAAACACTCGACTATGATCGCTCCGAGTACCTAAGTCACTATCTGCTGACGACGCTTCAAGAGGTCGAACTCGCAGCTGGAAGTGAGCTGGTTCAACTGCTCAAGAACGGCTCGCATCGGGTAACGAAGAAGTCGCTGAGGGAAAAGTACGGCAGCAACAAGGCTGCGATCGCTCGCTTGACGCAAGAACATCCGGAGGCACTTGAGAACTACAGAGCCCACAAGCGTCGGCATTTCAAGGAGCCTTTGACGCATGAAGAATTCTTCGTCGAGGGCCTCGGCGAGGAACCCGAGCTAGAGGCGCTCCTGGAGGCGGTCACCGCGATTCCGAGCGGCCGAGACACGGCGACCGAGTATCACAGAGCGATCGAGAACTTTCTCACGGCGCTCTTCTACCCCAATCTCACGTCTCCACAGATTGAGTATCCGATCCATGACGGTCGCAAGGTGATCGATATCTCCTACGCGAACGCAGCGTCAAGGGGATTTTTTGGCTGGCTCGCGAAACACTACCCATGCGCCATGATCTTCATCGAGTGCAAGAACTACACTTCGGACCCGGCGAATCCTGAGCTTGATCAGCTATCGGGGCGTTTTTCCCCGCGGCGAGGCCAGGTTGGTCTGCTGGTCTGTAGAGGTATCGAGGACAAGGAGCGGATGGCAGCACGGTGCCGTGACACCGCCGACGACGGGCGCGGCTATGTTCTAGCGCTCGATGACGGTGATCTTCGAGAACTGCTCGACCAATACCAAGCCACAGGCGAGCTGGCGTTGCTGCGTGAGCGGTTCGACGCACTGATTAACTAAGGGCGGCCTATTTGTCTAGGAACTTCAATGACCGAATCCCACAAGACGGTAGCGCCTGCTGGACGTTATGGGCTGCCTCGGGCCGAGTCGCGACACTTGGAAGGCAAGCACACGATGTACACGCTGAGTGTCTGTAGAGTCCCATAACATGTCTGCCAGCAAACTTTTTGATGCCCTCATCTCGGAGACGACGAACCTCGATGCGCGTGCAGCCGCCATCCAGGGTAAACAAGAACTCTTGGTTACTCAGGTGCATATCGAGAGTCTTATAAATGACTACGACGACTGGTACGCGCGCGTACTGGGCGCGCTTCCGGAGGAATTTCACGAGAAGTTCGAAGATCTTTACGCGGGCGGAGCCTTCATCAAGCGCATTAAGAGCTTCCTCCATTCGCCAGGCGCTGTAAGCGCGCTTTGGAGCGCAGATCAGCAGTCCGCTCTGATTTCCTACTGGGAGGTGCCGTATGAATCCACCTTCCACTCTTCTCTTCTTGAGCAGCGCCAACTCTTGACCTTGGCCAAGCAACGAAGCGAAAAGGCAAGTTGGGCAGCAGAGCTAGCACTCGTCGAGCAGGTCGTACGCGGATTTCCGGCACTCGTGGATGCGCTTCGTCATCGGCATGCCGAGCGTCCGGCCTTCGAAGTTCTCGACGAGTACGACGTCCAAGATCTCCTCGGCGGAGTCTTGGCGATGCTGTTCGGTGACGTTCGGCGGGAGGATCCAAGCCCAATTCACGCTGGGGGGTCTTCGCGTATCGACTTCTTCCTAAAGGCTCAGCAAATCCTCATAGAGGCCAAGATGACGCGGGCAGGGCTACGCGATCGGGATGTCTCAAAGCAGCTAATTGAGGATATAGAGCTTTATCGCAGCCATCCTGATTGGTCAGCCTTCGTGGGCTTCGTGTACGATCGTGATCGGCACATCCGCAACCCACAAGGTCTCGAAACAGATTTGAGCGGAAAGCGGGATGGCCTTGAGATCAGAGTAATCGTGGTCAGCGGCTAGGCCACCGCCTGGTGCAGTTCGCTTGGAGATGCAGTGCGATTCCGGCTTAGCCAGTGGGGTAGTAAGTCCCGGTGCAGGCGTTTATGTACTGGTGCGGGTCGAAGTGTTGCCCGTGCTGGGGGAAGTACCACTCGATCGCGTCGTAGGCACGCCGGCCCCGGCATGACCCCAGCTGGAACAGCACGATCCGGGCCGGTTGCTGGGTGCCTTCGGCGACATCTTGGTGCGGGCCAACCCACTCGGCTGTCCCAGTCCCAATCGCCTGCGTACCACCCCAGGTCTTCCATTGAATGTGTTGAACGAGCCCGGTTGGATCGCCACCGTTGAAGATGGTGGCCGGCTTGGTGTGCCCGTAACCCTTCTGGTAGGTCCCCCATGGGCCGGCGAGAATCGGTACCTGAGCCCCGAGAGCAGCCGGCACCGACAGCGCACCGAAGCAAACTATTGCGGTGATCCAGGCGAGGCTTCGCGAGCTGGGGGTCTTCATGGCTTGAGACTACCTGTAGGGCCGGAGGGACGAGCCTATCTATCCATCGTGCGCCTCCACGGCGACAGTACTCGCGCCGTTCGCGACCCTCAACTAGTTTAGTAGTCCGAATAGTCTGCCGATAACGGCTCAATGGGATTGAGCCCTCGACAACGCCGAACGCTGGGCCGGGGCCTGCGTGACCTCGTGTTTCGTGGCTGCACTGTGGCGGGAGGCTTTCTCGGCCTCTCCCTAGCCCTGAAAGACTACCGCACCAATTCTCAGCGTCCCCCCAGTACGTGCCATCCACACGCGATCACACACGCCGTCATTCACTCCGCCACGCAATGTATCGGCACTGATCTGCAGGCAGACATCCTTTCGTTGGTTCTCCCCGTGGGTCTAGGGCTCCTGATCGGAGCCGTCGTCGGCTGCCTGCTCGCCCTGATGATCCCCAGCGGACGCCGACCGAGGAGCTCTTCCGCACGCGGTCGCTGAAGCCTTCGCGCCCGGTTCGGGAGTCATTACAGAGGTTCTGTTAGAACCGCTCGTCATTACAAGGACTCTGTAATGACTCAAGCTTCGGGCAAGGACCCAGCCCACTGGAGCAGACCTCCCTTACGCTCCTCCGAGATGGGCAGCGCCTGCGCCAAGAGGCTCAGGCACCCGCCCCCGGCTAGTCGCCTGGCGTCAGGCGGCGCAGGTCTCGCGGCAGGGGCTGACCGGATACGTGCTTGCCAGTCCCGACCCTTGCTCCATGCATCACCCGCTTGGACGCCCGACGCAGCTTGCGATGCTCGAATGCCTTCTGTTCGCGTCTGCCGTTTTTTGCCCGGACCATGGGCAGAAAGATACATGCAGATCCTCTTCGGCCACCGTGACATAGGTTCGTATGATTATTGCTACGCCACTGTGGCTGTGGTGACCCTGGGGTTGATGAGCTTGCCGGCGGCTGGTTGTGGTTGCACTTAGGTTTACGGCGAATAGGCCATCTGGCCGATGTAATCCACCGCACGGCACGGCAGGCTTGGGATGATGGACGAGGCGATCATGATTCCGGTGGGCGGAGTTGACCAGGACGCGGTGGCGATCGTTCCGACTGGGACGGTGACGTTCGTGCTGACCGATGTCGAGCGCTCAACCTTGTTGTGGGAAGAGCGGGGCGAGGTGATGGCGGGGGTGATGGCGCGCTGTCACGACCTGCTCGCCGAGACTATGCAGGCGCGTGGCGGGGTGCTTCCGGAGGAGCAGGGAGAGGGTGACAGTGCGGTCGGCGTGTTCGTGCGAGCCTCAGATGCGGTTGCGTGCGCGCTCGATCTGCAGCGGGCGCTGAGAAGCGAGCCGTGGCCTGAGGGCGTGGATCTACGAGTGCGTGTCGCGCTGCACACCGGTGAGGCCATGCTGCGCGATGCGCGCAACTACACCGGCCCCTCAATCCATCGCTGTGCTCGGCTGCGGGCGATCGGACATGGCTCCCAGACGCTGCTGTCGCGCTCGACGTATGAGCTCGTGGCAGGCGGCCTGCCCGACGGGGTCAGTGTGCGTGACCTCGGTGCGCATCGGCTGCGCGACCTGGCGCGGCCGGAGCAGGTGTACCAGCTGTGCCACGCGGATCTAGGAGACGACTTCCCGGCGCTGCGCTCGCTGTCGGCCCTCCCGAACAACCTGCCCGTCCAGCTCACCAGCTTCGTCGGCCGCGAGGCCGAGATCGCGGAGGTTCGTGAGCTGCTCGGCCGATCGCGCCTGCTCACTCTGACCGGAGCGGGTGGGAGCGGGAAGACACGGCTGGCGTTGCAGGTGGCCGCCGAGACGCTTGACGATCACCCCGATGGTGTGTGGTGGGTGGATCTGGCGCCGATCGGCGATTCGGCGCTGGTGGCCAGCGAGGTCGCGAGCGCGCTTTCGATTCGCGAGTTCCCGTCGCAGCCGGTGATCGACACGCTGACGGCGCAGCTCGCCGAGCGCCGGTTGTTGATCGCACTCGACAACTGCGAGCACCTGCTGGGCGCGTGCGCCGAGTTGGCGGCCAGGCTGCTCGAGGCGTGCCCCGGTGTTGTGATTTTGGCGACGAGCCGCGAGTCGATCGGGGTCGAGGGAGAGCAGAGCTGGCGGGTTCCCTCGCTGCAGGTTTCGGAAGCTGAGCTGGCACCGGCGGCGCTCGCGGAGGTCGAAGCGATCCAGCTGTTCTGCGATCGGGCGCGACAGGTGCGACCAAACTTCCGTTTGGTGGACGCGAACGCGCAGGCGGTGGCGACGATCTGTCGGCGCCTGGACGGAATCCCCCTGGCGATCGAGTTGGCGGCGGCACGCGTGCGGCTGCTGACGCCGCAGGAGATCTCCGAGGCGATGCGCGAGCGGTTCGTGCTGCTGACGGGGGGTTCACGCACGGCGATGCCGCGGCAGCGCACCCTCGAGGCCTCGGTCGATTGGAGCCACGACCTGCTGAGCGCGGCGGAGCAAGCATTGTTCCGGCGCATTTCCGTGTTCGCCGGCGGCTGGACGCTCGATGGTGTCGAGGCGGTTTGCGCCGGCGCCGGGCTAGAGGTCGCCCAGATCCTCGACCTGCTCGCGAGCCTCGTTGACAAGTCGCTGGTGCAGGTCGAGGAGCAGGGCGTCAAGACCCGCTACGCGCTGCTGGAGACCGTCCGTGCGTACGCGCGGCAGAAGCTCAGCGATGCCGCCGAGGCGGCGCTCGTGCGCAACCAGCACCTCGACTACCACCTGCGGCTTGCCGAGTCCGCAGAGCCGGACCTGTTCGGGGCGCGCCTGGAGCAGTGGCTGCAGCCGCTCACGACAGAGCTGGACAACTTCCGCGGCGCACTCGGGTGGGCGGTGGATGCGGGGCGCGTCGATGAGGCTCTACGCCTCGCCGCCGCGCTGTGGTTGTTCTTCGAGGCGCGTGGCCATTGGCGCGAGGGCCGGGGGCACCTCGAGTCGGCGCTCGCCGGGGAGGGTGCAAGCGGGCTTCCTCGGGCGAAGGCGCTGGTTGCCGTGGGCCACATCGGGACGTTCGAAGCCGACTGGGTGGCGGCGCGGGGCTATGCCGAGGAGGCGCTTGCGATTGGCCGTGAAGTGGGTGACGAGCGCACGGTCGGTCGAGCGCTCGATCTGATGGGATGGGCGCTGACCTCGCTCGAGCCGGAGGCTGCCATGCCCGTGCTCGAGGAGAGCATCGCCATCACCCGCCCGCTCGGGGACGCCTGGTTTCTGGCCGATGCGCTCTACGGAGCCGGCTTTCTTGCAAACGTTGGCGGGTGGCTGAAGGCAGCGCCGCCGCTGCTCGAAGACGCCCTCGCGGTATCGCGTGCCGCGGGCAACCTGCTCGGTATCCGTGAGTCGCTCACCTGGCTCGGCGGCAACGCGGCGGGGCGGTGTCGATTCGCGGAGGCGGAGGCGATGCTGGGGGAGGCTCTCGCGCAGTCGCGTTCGCTCGGCGACCCGGTGTTCGCGATGGTCGATCTCGGGTTCCTCGGTTTCGCCAAGATCCGCACCGGGGAGTGGGCGGCCGCGCGAGCGCACATCGAGGAGGCGATCGCCTTGGGCGTGCGTATGGCCCACGACGCCACGCCACTGATGCAGTGGTACCTGGGACTGCTGGAGTACGCCACCGGCGAGCTCGACCGCGCGGAGGCGCTGATGAGCGAGGCGTTGCCGGCGGCGCGCGCCAACAACTACGCCTCTTTCACCGTCGGCGCGCTGCTCATCACAGCAGCCGCCCAGCTGGCGCGCGGAGAGACGGCGCCGGCCGTGGCCGCAATCGAAGAAGCGGCGCTCGTCGCGCGCGAGAGCGGGAACCCGCTGGCGATCGGGGCCGCGCTCGAGGCGCAGGCAGGGCTCGCACGCGCGGCCGGCGAGGTCTCCGCAGCTGAGCAGCTGCTGCACGAGGCGCTGCGCGCCTTCCATGACGCCGGCGACCCGGGTGGCGTCGCGGACGTGCTGGAGTCGCTCGCTGCGCTCGTCTCAGAGCTGCAGAACGAAGAGCAGGCCGTTCGGTTGCTGGGCGCGGCAGATACCATTCGCGCCGACCTGGGCTGCGTGCGCTTCCCGGTGCGTCAGCCACTCTACGAAGCGGAGCTCAGCGCGCTGCGCGAGACGCTCAGTGAGGAGGCTTTCGCGGCGGCCTGGTCAGCCGGCGCCTCGCTCGGGCTCGATGATGTGGTCGCCTACGCGGAGCGTGGCCGTGGAGAGCGCAAGCGGCCGTTGCGCGGTTGGGAGAGCCTGAGCCCGGCCGAGCTGCGAGTCGTGCAGCTCGTCGCCGAGGGCCTGACCAACCCTCAGATCGGCGAGCGCCTGTTCATCTCGCCCCGTACCGTCCAGGCTCACCTGTCCCACGTGTTCGCCAAGCTCGCCGTCTCATCGCGCGCCGAGCTCGCAGCGCAAGCTGCGCGAAGAGAGATCTAGCTGTAGCTCCTAGGAACGTTCGAGCCGGTAGCGCTGGCGCCGCCGCCAAGCTCGTGGAGACCGCGCTCACGAGCGATGCGCCTGACCTTTAGGGAACGTTCGGGGAAGTTGGCGGAGTTGCAGCTCAGGCCGGCTGGGGGGTTAGCTCGCGGGCGGGGACGACGCGCCGGCGCACGGCTGCGCGGCCGCCCCGTCCCGCGGCCAAGACGATGCCGCGGATGGCCCATGGCTCGTCGGGCTCGTCGGTGCTCAGCAGCTCTGTGCGTTCGAGCAGCACCCTCAGCACGACGTCCATCTCCATGTGGGCGAAAGTCGCGCCGATGCAGCGACGAACACCACCGCCAAAAGGGATCCACTCATACGTGTCCGGAAGCCTGTCGAGGAAGCGGTCGGGGTCGAAGCGCTCGGGATGGGGAAAGAGCTCCGGGTCGTAGTGCGTCAGGCAGGCTGCCAGCAACAGGCGTGTGCCTGTGGGCAAACGGAAGCCGCCCAGCTCGTAGGGCTCGCGCGCGACACGACCGGCGAACAAGATCACCGGCCGCGTGCGCTGAACCTCGCGGATCGTCGCCTCTCGCAGCGCCCTGCCGCCCTCCGCGGCCTCCTCGACGAGGCGCCGGAGGATCTCCGGATGACGACGCAGCCGCTCCACCGCCCAGCTCAAAGTATTGGCGGTAGTCTCGTGCCCCGCCACCAGCATCGTGAGCAGCTGGTCACGGATCTCGGGGTTGCTCATCGGGCTGCCATCCTCATGGCGGGCCTGGACCATCAGCGCGAGCACGTCCGGCCGCTCCTCGAGCTCGGGGTCGGCCTGCGCGGCGGCGATCAGCTCGTCGAGGATCCCGTCGATCCGGCCGCGGAGCGCGACGAACCTGGCCCATGGCGAACGCGAGCCGAGGTTGCGCTGCAGCCACGGCGCGAGCACGAGCCGCGTCGCCAGCGCCGTCCACGCAGGCACGAGCTCCTCCAGAGCATGCAGCCGCGCCCCCTCGGCGCCGAAGACCGCCTGCAAGATCGCGCGCAGGGTGATGCGCTGCATCGATTTGGTGGTCTCAAACTCGACCCGCTCGGGCCACCCGTCGATCTCCTGCGCCGCGATCTCCGCGATCAATGACTCGTAGCGCTGCATGCGCTGCCCCTTGAACGGCGGCAGCAAAAGCTTGCGCTGCTGCATGTGCTGCTCCTCGTCGATCCCGAGCAGCGAATTGGAGCCGAGGATCACCCGCAGCGGGCTACCCGTCCCGGCGTGCAGCACCGACGGTGCTGCACGGAAGGTCTGCTTGATCAGCTCCGGGTCGGAGACGACCACCGTCTTGCCGAGCCCGGGTACCTTGACGGTGAACATCGTCCCGTAGCGCCGCCGAGCCCGCTCCAGAAAGGGCCGCTGACGTGTCACCATCGCCAGCGTCTGCAGTGCCACCGGTAGCCTCGGACCGGGTGGGAGGGGCTGGGTTGAGGTGGGGGTTGGGCTCATCGTTCGGATTCTAACTCCGAGGGCTGACCCGCTTCCCAGCGAACTCTGAGCAGTGTTGCGGCCGCCCACCAGTCATGTGATGATGATCGCCTCGCGGGTCTCGGTGATGTGCCGGCCGGTCTTACGCGTGATCGTCAACGTGTAGCGGCCACGCCGCAGCACGCCCAACTTGCTTGACAGGAACTCGATGTGCCCGTTGACCGTGCGTACCGAGCCCGTAGCGAACACCTTGCCGTGACGTGAAAGCGTCGCGCGTGCCGCGGACGCGGCGGCCGTGAACTTCACCGGACCGGTCACGAGCTTCGTCGTGCACGTCTGCTTGCCGCCCTTCTTCGTGCACGTCACTATCTCGACCTTGCCCGCCGGTCCTTCCTTGCCTTCGGGTCCGGGTTGACCCACGGGGCCGGCGGGGCCAATCGAGCCCTGCGGTCCAGCGGCGCCGGTCGGGCCCGTTTCGCCCTGTGTTCCGTTGTTGCCGGGGGGCCCGGAGTTCGCCGCGACACCGGTTCCCGTGAGGCTCACCGTGGGCGTGTAGCCATCGCCGGCATCGAGGCTGAGTGTCGCGTAGCGCGGTCCGTTTTCGGAGGCGGTGAACTGCACGCCGATCGAGCATGTCTGTTCGGGTGCGAGGGCTGTGTTCTCGCAGAGGTCATCGCCGCTCGGGATCGCGAAATCGCCCGCGTCGGCGCCGCTGATTTGGGCTTCACCGGCGAGCGTTACCGGCGCCGGCCCGGTGTTCTTCACCGGCAGCCACAGCACAGGACCGGGCTGTCCGGTGGTCTGCGAGCCGAAGCTCAATTCCGGCGGGATCGACACCTGCAGAAAGATGTAGGGCCACACCGCCCCGGCGCCGTTGTCGCTAGGTCCGCCGATCAGCATGGTTGTGCCATCGGCGGAGATCGCCACACTGGCGCCGAACTTGCCCAGATACTTCTCGCCCGCGCCGGTGAGCTTCGGTCCCTGCCGGGTCCAGGTTTCGCCCGCGCGCGTGAACAGCCACGCCGACCCGGCGATGCCGTCATCCCAGGGCGCGCCGATCAGCGCCGTGTTGCCATCCCCGGACAGCGCCACACTGGCGCCGAATTCTCCATTTTCGCTGTCGCCGGCGGTGAGCTTTGAGCCCTGTTGCGTCCACGTTTCGCCCGAGCGGGTGAACACCCACGCGCCGCCGTGGCGTTCGCTTTGGTTGGGATCACCGATCAGCGCCGTGTTGCCGTCTTCGGACAGCGCCACACTGGCGCCGAACCGGCTTTCCGGGGTCTCGCCCGTGCCGGTGAGCTTTGCGCCCTGCTGGCTCCAGGTTTCGCCCGAACGCGTGAACACCCAAGCCGCGCCTAGACAACTTTCAGCGTCGAAGTAATCGCAAGGCCTACCGATGAGCGCCGTGTCGCCGTCGGCCGATAGCGCCACGCTCTCACCGAAACTCCCTTTGCCGGTCTCGCCCGTGCCGGTCAGCTTCGAGCCCTGCTGGGTCCAGGTTTCGCCCGAGCGGGTGAACACGTAAGCCGTCCCAACACCCGAGGGCGCGCCGATCAGCGCGGTGTTGCCATCAGCGTCCAACGCCACGCTTTCGCCGAAAAACCCGCCGCCTTCTTTGCCGGTGAGCTTTGCGCCCTGCTGGGTCCAGGTTTCGCCCGAGCGGGTGAACACCCACACCGCCCCGCCGCTGCTGCCGTCGCGCGGCGCGCCGACCAGCGCCGTGTTGCCATCGGCGGACAGCGCCACGCTTTCGCCGAAACGGCCGTGGCCAACCTCGCCGGTGCCCTCGCTCGCACAGTTGTTGGCGCAGTCACCGACGAGCTTTGCGCCCTGTTGGGTCCAGGTTTCGCCCGAGCGCGTGAACACCCACGCCGACCCGATCCAATCGTTGTCCTCAGGTCCACCGACCACGGCTGTATTGCCGTCCGCGGATAGCGTCACGCTGTAGCCGAATTCACCGTCCCCGCTCTGGCCCGCGCCGATCAGCTTTTCCCCATCCTGACTCCAGGTTTCGCCTGAGCGCGTAAACACCCACGC
This sequence comes from uncultured Solirubrobacterales bacterium, assembly GCA_963779405.1. Classification (GTDB taxonomy): domain Bacteria; phylum Actinomycetota; class Thermoleophilia; order Solirubrobacterales; family Solirubrobacteraceae; genus Palsa-744. Next base: position 157,404 of record CAVZYF010000016.1, on the reverse strand, counting down.
CGCCCCTGCGTAGTCGTTGTCCCAGGGCCCGCCGACCAGCGCCGTTTCGCCATCGGCGGACAGCGCCACGCCCAGGCCGAAATGATTTTCTTCGATCCCGCCCGCGCCGGTCAACTTCGGGCCTTGCTGAGTCCACGTGGAGCCAGAGCGGGTAAACACCCACGCCGCGTCTTCGCTCTGATTGCCGATATATCCCGCGCCGATCAGCGCTGTGTTGCCATTTTCGGACAGCGCCACGCTCGTGGCAAACCTGCCTTCGCCCGTCTCTTCCTTGCCGGTGAGCTTTGCGCCCTGCTGCGTCCAAGTTTCGCCAGACCGGGTGAACACCCAGGCCGCCCCGACGCCGCTGTCGTCGTTGTAGCCACCGATCAGCGCCGTATCGCCATCACCGGACAGCGCAACGCTTTCGCCGAACTCGCCGTCTTCAACCTCGCCCGCGCCAGTCAGCTCTTGCCGCTGGGTCCACGTTCCGCCAGAGCGCGTGAACACCCAGGCCGCCCCGGCATTCGTGTTGGAGTCGTTCGCGCCACCGATCAACGCGGTATTGCCATCATCCGATAGCGCAACGCTCCGGCCGAAGTAGTAGGACCCTCCACTCGCGCCCGTGGCGGTGAGCTTTCCGCCCTGCTGGCTCCACGTTTCGCCAGAGCGCGTGAACACCCAGGCCGCCCCGGCGTCGTTGTTGTCGCGCGCCGCGCCGATCAGCGCCGTGTTCCCATCGGCTGACAGCGCCACGCTTTTGCCGAACTCGTCGAGAGATCCGTGGCGGCCGGGGTCGGAGAGCTTGCCGCCCTGCTGAGTCCAGGTCGAGCCAGAGCGCGTGAACACCCACGCCGCCCCATCCCATTCTTTGTCGCTCCAGCCGCCGATCAGCGCCGTATCGCCATCGGCAGAAAGCGCCACGCTCGTGCCAAACGCGCCCGGTCCGACCTCGCCCGAGCCGGTGAGCTTTGCGCCCTGCTGGGTCCAAGTCGAGCCAGAGCGCGTGAACACCCACGCCGCCCCGAGGCCGCCGTCGTCCTGCTCGCCACCGATCAGCGCCGTGGTGCCATCGGCTGACAGCGCCACGCTGTAGCCGAAGTAGCCGCCTCCGGTCTGGCCCGTGCCGGTGAGCTTGCCGCCCTGCTGGATCAACGGGTCGATCCGCAGCGGGTAGGTCGCGCCGCGATCTGCGACGCGGATCAGCACATGCCCCTTGACCAACTGCAGCCAGGAGCGCAGCACGTGCCCGTGCGCGTCGGTGGCCTGCAAGGCCGCATAGCGCAGGGCGGTGCGCCCAGCGTGTACGAGGGCTATGCCGTGGCCGTCTTCAGCGAGCTTGGGAAGGACATTGCCGGACAGCGCGAGCGAGATGGTCAGTGGCCCCACGGTGCCTCCCGCCGGGGCGTGCGCCACGGTGAAGCCCTGCTCGAGGCCAAGCGGTCCGTTGGCATACCACGCGGTGAGGCCCGCGTAGGCGTAGCTGACGCGGTTGGCGCCGGCGTGCGGGACGACAGATCCCACCGGTTCGAGCGCGCTTGCGTAGCCGTACGCGGAAAGCGCCATGTCAAGCCGCGCCTTGCCCACGGCGACGGTGACACCGTGGCTCGAGAAGCCGGCGCGCAAATGCTGCGCCGGGTTGACCGCCCGCAGGGCCGTGACGCGGTAGGCCGGCTCGTCTTGCCCCAGGGCAGCGGAGACCGGTCCCTGCGCGGTCAGCGGCAAGCTCGTCAGGCCACGACGGGCCGTCGTTGCGCGCCCTGCAGTTCGTCCGGGCAGCGTTAGGAGCGCTGCCACGCACCCGAGCGCCACCACCGCGCTCACCAGCAGAGCCACGACCCAGGAGCGCAGCCGGCCGCTTCGTGTCGCGGCACCGCGCCCCGCCGTGGAGAACCCCTGCACAACGACTTCTGATCGCATCACCCGCTCCTCCGCGTTCGACTGACCCTGTGGTGCCCGTAACTGTACCCGCCAGCCAAGAACGTGTCGTGGAGACGCCCACCTTCATCGGCCCACCTTCATCGGGCCTATGATATCCTCTGATGGATACCAAAATATCTTTGTTATTGCAATGTGGATATTATAATATCGTACTATGAAGAGGGCTCGTACATACTCGCCCATGACGATCGAAGCGGCCCGGCTGCTCGGCGCCCGTGTCCGGCTGGCGCGGCGTGAACGTCGCTGGACGCTTCAGGAGCTGGCCGAGCGGGTCGGGGTCACGCACGTGACGATGCGCAAGGTCGAGCGTGGCGATCTGACGGTCGGTCTGGGGGTCGCGTTCGAGGCGGCGGCCGTCGCCGGGGTGCCACTGTTCCACGAGGACCCCTCCCACCGGACGCTCGAGGCCGGTCGCGTCGATGACCGGCTCGCGGTGCTGCCGGCACTCGTGCGCAAGCCCGCGGAGGTTGACGATGACTTCTGAGCCCCGGCAGGCGTTCGTGTGGATATGGCTGGCAGGCGCAACCGACCCGGTCATCGCCGGCCGCCTGGACAGCATCGGCGCCGGGGAGATCGTGACGTTCACCTACGGGCAGAGTTACCTCGCGCGCGAGGAGAAGATCGCGCTGTATCTACCGGAGCTGCCACTTCGCCGCGGTGAGATCTCACCGCTGACCGGTGAGGTGGCCGGCTGCATTGCGGACGCGGCCCCGGACTCGTGGGGCAGGCGGGTGATCCTGAACCGCCGGGCCGGCCGGGACGCCGCCGCCGTCGACACGACGGATCTGAACCTCTTGACCTACCTGCTCGAATCCGGCTCAGACCGGATCGGCGCCCTCGACTTTCAACCCTCGGCCGCGGAGTACGTTCCGCGGTCGACCGCGGACGCGACGCTCACAGAGCTCGCCGAGTCCGCCGGGCGAGTCGAGCAGGGCATCCCGCTCTCGCCCGCGCTCGACCAAGCGCTGCTGCACGGTACCTCGGTCGGCGGCGCCCGGCCGAAGGCGCTGCTGCGCGACGGCAGCCGCCGGCTGATCGCGAAGTTCAGCTCGACCACGGACCTCTACCCCGTCGTCAAGGGCGAGCTCGTCGCGATGACGCTCGCGCGCCGCGCCGGCCTGAACGTGGCGACGGTCGCGCTCACGGACGCGCTCGGCAAAGACGTGCTGCTGATCGACCGCTTCGACCGGCCGGCCAGCGGTGGACGGCGGGCGATGGTCTCGGCGCTGACGGTCCTCGGCCTCGACGAGCTCGGCGCGCGGTACGCCTCCTACGCCGAGCTCGCACGAACGATCCGCACACGGTTCACCGACCCGCTGCCGACATTGCGTGAGCTGTTCTCCCGCATCACGTTCAACATCCTGTGCGGCAACAACGACGACCATGCCCGCAACCACGCCGCGTTCTGGGACGGGAGGGCGCTCACCCTCACCCCCGCCTACGACATCTGCCCGCAGCCGCGCGCCGGCGGCGAGACCGCGCAGATCATGGCGATCGGCGAGGACGGCTACCGCATGAGCCAGGTGGCAGGCTGCGTCGCCCGCGCATCAACCTACCTGCTCTCAGAGACGGACGCCCGCGAGATCGTCGACCACCAGATCGACACGATCGAAGCCGATTGGGCCGACGTATGCGACCAGGCCGCCCTGACGGAGGTCGACCGCGCCGGGTTCTGGCACCGGCAGTTCCTCAACCCCTACGCGACCGAGGGCTACTGATCGGCGCTCGCATGCCGGCTGATTTGTAAATAGAGGTGAGGGTGCCGCGGCCGGGTTACTCGGGCCGCGGCACCCTCGAGGGGCCGGGTGCGACAGTGGGGATCACCCAGCCCTCCCCTCAGGCGCCCACCGGAGAGGGTAAGGGGGCGCCCAAGCGTTTAGGTAGCTAAAGCAGCCCAGAAACCCCAGATTCCTCTCCCCTTCCCTCTCCTCCACACGCCCATCGTACGTGTGCTCCTTCCCCAAAATCTGCTCCCCCTCCACCATACACCCCTGACGCCGCGCGATGTGGGTCAATCGGGCTTTTTTTGCGGTGCTGTTCTGGTGCTGCACCGCCCTCAGTCGCTCAGTCGACCTGGCCGAGGGCCTTGTGGCGGGCTGTTAGCCAGCTGCCGTGGCGGTTTCGTATGGTTGTCAGGCTTGGCAACTCGCCTGCCGACCCGCGTGCGCATCTCGTGTACTCGTTTGCGGTCGGCGTCCTTCCCAGCTTTTGGTGGACCACCCGTATCGCCCTCAGGCACTTATCGGCGTCAAATGCCATCCCGCACCCGGCCTGCTGCTCGTTGGCCTGCATCCCGGCCTCACTAAGAGCCTTCGACCACGACCCAAATCGTTTGCAATGCGTCTGATGTGTCGGCCATCTCCTGCCGTCGCTCGTGTAGCGGCCGACCGCCCACCGATCGTAGAAAACAAGGCTCAACGGCCCCCTCCGTGCCGCCCCCGCCCTGCGCAGGAACCCCAGTAGCTCGTGATCCTCATACCGCTTGGGCGCAGGCTTACGCCGCAATGTCCTGTAACGATTGAGTGGTATCTGCGCTTTAAGGATCTCCCTCACGGCAACTTTGGACAGCTCATGTTTACGCTGAACCCTCTGCCCGCGAGACCGTGTCTTCAGCCCGGCCCCCTTGAACAGTTGCCGCACCCGCTCGGCGCTGATTCCCGCCTGTACCCCAACCTGCTCGAGCGTTGCCCCCCGCCGGTAGAGGACGTACATCTCCTCGACCAAAAGCGTCCTTGTAATCATGTCGCGGGCGCCTGCGTCGAGCTCGTTCCTGCTCAGCACTTCCATCATGTCTCACCTCTCGCCTCTTGCCTCGGTCCAATGCGGCTTGGGACGTTAGGGGTTGCTTGGGACGGTTCTCTTTGGTGGGGGTGGGTGGTGGTTTGGGCTGAGGGTGTGGTGGCTTATTGTGGTTGAGGGTGAGGGTGGTATAGGAACGGAAGGTGGTGGGGCTTATGGTGGTTGAGTTGAGGGTGTGGTCGCTTATTGTGGTTTGAGGGTGTGGGGGTATAGGAACGGAAGGTGGTGGAGCTTATGGTGGTTGAGTTGAGGGTGTGGTCGCTTATTGTGGTTTGAGGGTGTGGGGGGTATAGGAACGGAAGGTGGTGGGGGGTATAGCTACGCTAATTTGGCCGTCGTGATCCTGGGGATGGTCAGCTTGCCAGCCGCTGTTTGTGGTTGCACCGAGGGTTTACGGCAGTGGTTTTCAGCTAAAGCAGGCCCGAAACTTCATTTCGGCCGGCTCCGCGAAGCCGTTTATCGGCCGATATGAACGTTCGGGGTCCTGCGCCGCCCGGCACTCATGGGTCCTGAAGCAGCCCTAGGACGTTGCCGTCGGGGTCGGTTACGGTGGCCACCAGGCGGCCGGCACCGACGTCGTGCGCGGGTTCCTTCACGGTGGCGCCCGCGGCGGTCACCTCGGCGAGCTTCGCCTCGATGTCCGGCACCTGCCAGAAGGCCACCGGCGCGCTCATGCCCTGCGGTCCACCGCCCGGCACCAGCCCGATGTGCTGGCCCTCGACGTCGAAGCCGACGTAATAGGACGAGTCGTGCTGCGGCGGGATACCGAGCAGCGCCGTGTACATCGCCTTGGCGCTCGCCAGATCGGACACGGGATGCAGCACGGTCTTGATTCCCTGGGTGGAAGAGCCGGTCATGGTCACTCCTCGAGTCGTGGTCTGGTCGAATGAAGTCGTTGCTTCGTCGTCACACACGGATCGTACCGCGAGGACCGACGATCTTCTCTTCTCGAGGTTGCTCATATCCGGCAGGGACCGTAAACCCCAACACGGTTTGTGTCGCTATTGCTACGCCACGTTGGCGCCAGTGACCCCGAGGATCGTCAGCTTGCCGGCAGCTGGATCTGGCGGCACCTGGGTTTTACGGGGGGCGAGACGGCAGCCGAGCTGCGTTTGTGGGAATTCGATTCATGTCAACCACCGTAACCCGAGCGTGGGGCGCTTCTGTGGCTCGCGTTGTCCCATGCGCGGCGCACATGCCGGGCGCCGGGGGTCTGGCCGTGAACGCGCATCCAGCGCTGAAGGTCGTCTCTGACGAGCGCTGGCTCGCCGCCGGCCTTCAACCACGCCTCATACAAGAAGCTCGCGGATCGGTCTGTCGCGTGAGCGGCCAGCCAGCCACGAATCGACTCTCTCACGAACTGGAGCTCACCGCCGGCTTTCAACCATGCCACGCACACAAAGCTCACGCCGATGTTCTCGCCGTGAACCGAGAGCCAGCGCTCGATCGGCGTCCTGATGAGATCGCGCTCGCCGCCGGAGTCGAGCCACGCCTTGTACAGGAACTGCGCCCGCTCGCTCTGCGCATGCCCGCCGAGCCAGCGCATAGCGGGCCCGGCGATGAGGAGCGACTCGCCGCCCGCCCTCAGCCACGACCCGCAGACCGAGCCGACCGGCTCGTCCTGCGCATGAGCGGCCAACCAGCGCTCGAGCGACCGCGCGACGAGCGCCGGCTCGCCACCATGCTCGAGCCACGCAGAGAAGAGGTTGTGCGCTTCAACCCGATCGTTCGTATGCGCGGCCAGCCAATCACAGATCCGCGCCGAGAACGCCTGCAGCTCGCCACCGGCCGACAGCCAAGCACAGTAGAGGAAGCCCGCCACCAGATCATCGCCATAGAGCTCTAACCACGCGCCGATCGCATCGCGCAGCAGCTCCGGCTCGCCCCCCGCCTCGAGCCAGGCCGAATAGACGAAGCTCGCCCTCTCGGCCACCGCGTTACCGGGGGTCACCGCGTTACCGGCAAGCCACTCCAAGAGCGATACGCGGATCAGCTCCGGCTCGCCACCCGCCTTCAACCACGCCTCATACACCTCGCCCGCGCCCGCACGGTCTCCCCTGGCCAGCCAGCCGCGCAGCGGCTCGCGCATCAGCTCCGGATCCCCGCTCCCAAGCAGGTCCTCGAAGCTCGGCGCAAAATCCATGTCGACGTCGACACGCTGGATCTGGGCTATCCGTGACATCTGCCGATCCTCCCAAACGCTTGGGACGGTACGCTTGTTCGGCCCCGGCACCCGACATGCCCCCCCCGCTGAGATGTGCAAATCTTTAGCGGAGGGTTGCTTGTTGGTGATTTGGGCTGAGGGTTGTGGTGGAAACTGGAGCGGGAGGTTGGTGGTTGGTATAGGAACGGAAGGTGGTGGGGGTCTAGCTACGCTAAATTGGCCGTGGTGATCCTGAGGATGGTCAGCTTGCCGGCAGCTGTTGGTGGTCTGACTCGGGTTTACGGCAGGGGGCAAAGCAAATGCTCATCGGGGACGGTAGCGGGCTGGCTCGGGGGCATCTCGATGCTGGCGCATTTGGCGAAGCCTCGACCCCTGTCTCACTGGGCACAGCGGCCGCTGTGGTCGATCGGGCGAAGCCAATGAACACGGGGCGCCCGCTCCGAAAGCTGGCGCGCAAACGCTCGTGGGTAGGGGCAGGGGGCAAAGCTGGGGCGGTGGGGGTTCTTGCTACGCCACGTTGGCGTCAGTGACCCGCAGGATCGTCAGCTTGCCGGCAGCTGGCTGCAGTTGCACGGGGGTTTACGGCACGGGCGCGAAAGCCGGGGCGAAAGGCAAAGCCTCAAAGGCGGCCGGCCGGCGGTGGCGCGAAAGCTGGCGCGAATCGCAAAGCGTCGTCGACGGCGCGAAGGCCAAAGCCTCCTCGACGGGGCGACGGCTGGCGCGAAGCTCGAAGCCTCAAACATGACGTCGCACTTTTGGCGCGATTGGCGAAGCGGCTGGGCCCGGCGGACCCGGCGGCGCCGGGGGCGCAATTTGGGCGCGAAGTCCGAAGCTGTAGTTGTTAAAGGTGCGCCTACGCGCAAAGGCCTCCCATCCTTCTCCCATCCCCTTGTCAAACCGCTGTCGGAGGCCTCAGATTGCCAAGGTCCTGGAGGTAGCCGTTTGGCCTGAGGGAAAGGCCTGTCAAACCGCTCAGAAGTTCGCGAAGCGGCGAGGCGAACGGGCGGAAAAACTCAGCGGGGGCGGGGGTTTGGGGGCGCGGGCGGCGGTGAGGGCACACTTTCGTCACAAAGGGCGGAGCTGCTTGGGGCGGCCCGGCCGGGCGGCGGGGAAAACGGCCGGCGGTGGCGGGGAGGCGGCGCTTTCAAAAAACAACAACTACGGATGGGACTTCCTAGGTGGGTTGGATGAACTGCAGTAAAGACGTTACTTGGGCGAAAACATAGAGAAGACAGGAAGGTTGGAGCTTCTCTTAAAAGCAAATGGGTCCCCTCACGTCGAGAGAGAGCTCTACCCAACCTCCATTTTCGGCGGCATCGCGTACGCACGCACGAGGCCCTCCGGGGATTGATGGCCCGCCCACCCGTTTTGGAGACCCGTTGAGGATGCCGTTTCCGAGAGCTCGCAGATGTATGAAGTCTCTCCCGAGAGGGTGGCCCCTGGGCCTGTGTGGTTTCAGTGTGCCCTGCGGGTTCCCTCGAGGACTGCGGTACCTTCATCCCTCCCCGGGGGAAGGATTTCGAGGATTGTGGATCAGGACTCTCGAGGATTGGGTGCCCACCCACCGTCAGAGCTCTGCCGAGGGGTGCAGAGCTCAGGCGATTAGGTGCCCACCCACCTTGCACCCACCGAGTCAAACCCCTGACCCCCTCCTTACCATGGAGTAGATCAGAGCTTCGGCGATGAGGTGCCCACCCACCTCGCCACCAACTGGCGGTGACTCGAGGCCGGCGGTGACTGACCGAAGGTCGCCTGCATCACCGAGGCTTCGAGCGAGCGGAGATTTGTTTGCGGGGTTAGGGAGACCGCTCACATCCGTTCGCTCTAGGCTCTTCACGCTCCAGCGTCCCTCGAGAGCCGACTCACTGCGTTCGCTCGAAACTGATCGGTGATGCAAGCACGGACATCTCCGGCCTGTCAGGCAATTAGAGAGGTCGATGGTTTTTGTCAGCAGGCGCGGAGCGCAACTCCGCATAGTCCGCACCTGCTGAATGGGGAGGGGAAGGACCCCCGTGGGGGGCTACTTCTTTTTTCCCTTCGACTTGCTGTGCTTTTTGGACTTCTTCTTAGGCTTCTTCTTCGCCTTATGAGCCTTCGGACAGCCGCTGACGGAGATCGGGGTGGACTGATGGATCACGACCCCATTTTGGGCAACAAATTGGGTCGGCATCTTCAATCCACCCTTGACCGTACACAAATTCGCGTTCGCTGTCAGGGCACTGAACTTGCCTTGCGGCAACGTCAGTTCGAAGGAGCTGACGGGAGCATCAGGGACATGGGCGAAGGTACTGGAGGTTATCCCGGACTTGGATATGAACGTATCGCCAACCAGGTCAATGGTTATTCCATAACCCTGCAATACCAGGATCAATTGTGGAAACGCTTCGTTTCCATGACTGACGAAATAGGCGGGTCCTTCGAGTGGGACGGGCAGGATAGGGGTGATTGCCTTGGCAGAGGCAACTACCGAAGCGGATGGGCAACCCGCGGGATTTGAATCGAACTGAGCAGACGTGCAAGCCTTCTGCAACGTAGTCAACCTCGATGGGAGTTGTACGGGGAGTTCAACCTTGACACTTGCAATGTTTGATTCCTCGGTTTGAGCTGACGATCCCGATGCGGATCCCGAGGTTCCAGAGGTGCCAGAGGTAGGAGATGCATTCGGAGTGCCAGTCGATTGAGGACCCTCATGCGGTGGCACGAGCTTTACGTGCAAGCTAGCCCCGTCGGCTTTGCTTGTCTTGGCTTGCGTCGACGAAGAAACGAACTAACGAAGTAACGATCAGGCTGCGGGGGTGAGCACTGGGGCGAGTCGGTTGGGTGTTGCTTCTTGTTGTTGTCTGTATTACTTGGGGCAGTTGCTTGCGTGGGTCTGAAGTCTGTTGCAGTTGGATGGGTTGAACGTGAAGCCCGGACGGTCGATATCCACGTTGACGTGCTTGATCTGCAGCGGGATGCCATCGATGATCTGCGGGAACGGGTCAGAGGTATCAGTCGCCTGCGCAGTGTGAGGATCGATATAGATAGCGGCTCTAAGGACAACGTTGCCCAGGTTGAAGGGGTACGCGAAAACGATCTAAACGCGATAACCGTCAGGCCGGCTAGCAGTTGATGAAGAGGCCGACGCGGAAACGATCTAAACGCGGTAACTGCCGGGCCGCGCGGGTGATTGGGCCAGGCCGCGGGGGTGGATGGGTCAGGCGACGCGGGTGAGGACGGGTCGATCGCTGCGCTGCGGTGTAGCGGCCGTCTCAGGTGTAATGGCCCTCCAGACCTCGGCGGGCCGTCCCCCATTCGGATTCTTCCTCATGCGGCGCTCGGCGCGTCCGGCTTTCTCCAGCGATTCGAGCGCCTCCGTGACCTGCGCCGAGGGATAGTTGCGATTCAGCGAGTCGCGCAACTGTGACCGCGAGAGGTCATCGGGATCATCCGACAGAGTGCGATAGAGCTGCTCGGCGAGCGGGACACCCGTCGTGTCGCCGAACGCCCACTCAGCACTCCGCGCCGCATAATCCCACACAGCGAGCGCCGCGTCGAGATGCTCGACCTTGATCGAGATCGCACCGTCCAGCAGCGCGTAGATCAACGCCAACCGCATGCTGTGAGCTTCAGCGCGCGCGGTCAACGCACCCGTGACACCCTCCATCGACCGCTCCGACATCTCTTCATAGGTAGCAGTCCAGTGCTTCTCAGCGTCAGGATGCAGACGAAGCTCACCAGCACAGCGAGCAAGCTCGAGCACCTGAGCAAGCCGATCCTTCAAGCCGGTCTTCGCGAGGGGGTTCTTCTCTCCGCCTTTGGGCAGCAGCTGTGTGCGGCGACACGCCACGAACAGAAAACGATTCAAAAAACCGTTCGCCATGCTGACCGTGGTCGAGCAATGACGCAACTCCATCGCGGTGATATGACCGATCAAGGAGAGACGAGCATCACTCGCGCGCAAGGGCGAAGTACGCGTCAACGTTTCCAAAGCTTCGCCATCCCACGCCTCACGCAACACCGGTGATAGCGAGGCCAGCTCCCGCCCGCTCAGCACCTTGGAGAACTCAGGCTCGGTCACCAGCAACCGACGATCCGGCGCCCCAGCATCACCGGCCGACGGATCACGCAACATCCACACCACACCCTCGCCAGTGGACAGGCCCTTCTTCACCCGCGACGGAAAGTTCACCTCGATTTCGCCGAACAGCCGCTTGACATGACCAAGAGCAGTCCCCTTACGAGAAAGCGCGGAATCACCGACAAGGACAGCAAACTCGTTGGGGTAATGGCGGTCCGCCTCCACCTCAAACCAGGCACCACCCCCAATCAACGCACCATACGCAACCAACAACTGCACCAACACCGCAACCGGATCCGCCTCCGTGTGCGGCGCGATCGCCTGCACGATCTCACCGGCGAGACCATGATAAGCAGCCGCGGCGGGAGGCTCAGGCCAACCCGACGGAACCGGCAATATCTTTCTGATCGAAGACATCCCCAAAACCTAGAGCTCGCTTGGGACGGGACGCTCGATCCGGCCCCAGCGCATCCCACAAACCCCAATGTTTCCGGGCCGCTTCGTCAGAAACTTGGCGCCAGATTGCTCACGACTGAGCAGCGAGACGTGCCGTGAGGGGACTCCGTCAGCTGGAGCAGCGACAAGTGCCGTGGGGGGCTTCGGCAGAAGCTGGTCCCCACGGCAGCATGCCGTTAAAGGAGGCGGACGTGAACTCGCGTATGTATTCGCCCGCCCGATGAAGCAATCCAAATGCAGCCCGGCGATTGTACAAAAAAGTCGGGGAGATTTCGAGAGGCGCGTGAGGCGGCGAGGTCAGGCGCCGGATAGACGCGAGGAGCGAAACCGCCGTGCTCTTCCCAGTCGCGGATCGGGCTGAGCTGATCAGACTTCTCTGCTCTCCCCCAGTTCTCCGAGTAGCAGCTTTGTGTCGATGGCGTTGGCATTACGCAAGTCGGATCGCCGTACGAGCTGGCGAAGGACGTGGCGCACTAGCGCCGTCGCGACGTCGAGGCCGTTCACGTCCTTGTCCTCACCGAGGAACTTGCGGCGGGCCTTCTCCACGTCGTCACCATGCACGATCGCCGAACGCCAACCATAGAGGTACTTCACACGCTGCATGACGACTGTTGCATCGCTATACCGCTCGCCCGCAAGCGCGAGGATTGCGGCTGTCCGCAAGCCCAGCTTGTAAGTCATCTCGTTACGGTCATGATCCCCGACCGCCGCCTCAAGCGCGATGCAGAGATCGAGGATCGCGTCGTCCTCCTCGGTGCGTAGAGCAGTGCTGCTAAACCGCCGCGACGCAAGTTGAAACGATTTATCAGCCGCCTGGGACGACTCACCAGCCGCCAACAGCTCGGCAAGGTTCATCGCTGCGTCGTTGACCTGCGCTTCGGTGATGCGCTCCGCCGCACGTAGCCACCCATAATCCTCAAACCTGGGCGGATACCGCCGGGAAATGGACCCCTGAATGACCGGCGGCAGGTCAGCGGGATAGTGCCAAGCCCAACCGATCGGACGCATGTAGATCTGCGCGTAGCCAATCCGAACGCTCGTCGCAATCCGTAGGGCCTCAAACGCCAGCTCTATCTTGTCGGTGGGGTAGAACTCCCGCCTACCGTATTCGAGCAGCATGCGTCCCGGTCCGTCTACGGTGCAGCCGCGGATCGTGACGGCATGAGTCGCAGCAGCAATAACGCAGTCGTGGGCAGCCGCGTCCCAGACGGTCTTTGGCACTCGGGCTCGCTGCTCGCCCTCCGGCAACGGCTCCAGCAGCATTCCCTCAGCGAGCTCTACGGACTTCGTCAAATCAAACGTCGCCAGACAGACCGGCACCACGACCTCGACCGGGAGCTTCTCCCATACGAGTCCATTGCGCACTGGCTCCCAGGCCGTTTTGAAGTCATCCTCGGTGAAGCCGTCGCCGACCGTATTCATCAGCCGGTCAAGGACATCAAGCGGTATGCCCGCTGCGCTGAGCTTGACCCAATGCTCACGCCACTCGTCCATCTTCTCGATCTCCGGGACCAGCAAGCGCGCACGCAGGGCCTCGTCCTCTACCGCAAGTCGGCCTAGCTCGCCGAGCGCCGGCACTTCATCGAATGACACCGACCAGCCGTTGGTCTCTCCCATTTTGAAGAGGCCCGCGTAGTTGATCGGCCCCTTACCGTGAGTGACGCGCGGCTGCCCCGAATCAAAGTGCTCAAGCGACGGATAGTCGTAGTGGTAAGAAGCAACCTTGTTCTCAGACACGAGCCGCCGTACGTGCTCGTGTGCCTGCACAACAGCTTGGTGCACGAGTCGATCTAAATCGGTCTGCTCTCGGTCAGTCATGCCTGCGCGGGCCTCGTCCTCATGAAGACCAACTGTAGGCGCACGCAAGCCGCAGGAACACGGGACTTCTGTGATCTGCTTGAAAGTAGACATTTTGGGGTATACTGAGCGCGTGCCGACGGACAGGTTCAGCGAGCTGGCGGAGACTGCGGCAGACCAGTTCGGGCTGGTCACGGTCGCTGACGCGGAGGGGGTCGGCTACCGGCCGAAGACGCTCTCGAAGCTAGCTGGGCGCGGACAGTTGGAGCGCGTGAGCCGAGGCATCTACCGGGTGCCATTCCTGCCCGGCGGGGAGATGCAGGCCTATATGGCCGCGGCGTTGTGGCCCGTAGGCGTACGGGGTGTGTTGAGCCACGACACGGCGCTGGACCTGTGGGACGTCAGCGACGTGAACCCCGCAAAGATCCACATCACCGTGCCGCGCGAGCACCGTCCACAGCGGGAGATCCCCAACGGCTACGTCATTCATCGCGAAGACCTGGACCCCGCGGACATCACCGCGATCGAGGGCGTGCCCGTCGTCAAGCTCGCCCTGGCATTACGCCAGAGCGCCCAAGCCCACCTGGGTGCAGACCTGCTCGAGCAGGCCGCCCGCCACGGCCGCGCTCGCGGATTGCTGAGTGCCACAGAGCACCAGGCGCTCATACGGGAACTCGGGCTGGAACGCGTCGCCGGCCGCGCATAAACATGCCGCCCAAGCGCCCAAAGACGGTCAACCGCCTACAACGACTGATCACCGACTGGGAGCGCGAGACCGGCCAGCCAGTGCGGCGTCTGAATCTCCGCGTCGCCTCAATGATGCTCGCCGGCGCGCTGGCACGCACCGTCGACGAGGACGGAGCCACCCTGTTCGTCACCAGAGGCGGTGTGGCGATGGAGCTCCGAGCCGGCGAAAAGGCACGCGTCACAGGCGACGTGGATCTTCTCCTGCGCGGCGAGCAGTCAACGCTGCTCACACATCTCGACGCTGCCCTCGCAGAGGACTACGAAGAGTTCTCCTTCGAGCGCAACGAGCCAGCACCGCTGGAGCTACGCCCACACGTCCAAAGGGTCCGCATCAAGGTCGCGTTCCGCACGAAACCCTTCATGACGATCGTGGTTGAGATCGCCCCCGTCGAGGCGGGAGGCGACGAGATCGAAGAGATCCCAGCGCACGACCTCACCACCATCGGCCTGGACGGCCCCGAGATCATCCCGGTGCTCGCCACACACTGGCAGATCGCCCAAAAGCTGCACGCGGTCACCGAGCCGCCACTACGGCCAGGCGGGGAGAACCCACGCTACTGGGATCTCATCGACCTGCAGATACTCGAAGCGCTCGCCAGAGAGAAACTCGCACCCGTCAAGGACGCCTGCACGCGCACATTCGCCGCCCGCCGCCAGCAACCCTGGCCGCCGCGAATCACGATCTACCCAGACTGGCCCGACCGCTACGCCGCGATGGCCACCAGCCTCGACATGCCGATCACCGACGTCAACCAAGCCGTAGAGACCATCCACGCATTCATCCGCCGGATCGACGCGCACTGAAGCTGGACGTCGGAGTCATCCAGGTACGCACCGGCGGCTGGCTGGCGATATTAGAGCCGTTCCCAATCCAGATTGACTACGCCGTCTGAAGTCCTCACTCATTCTCCAGCTGCTAGCCGGGAGCGCTCATGTGCAGCTCCCGGCTAGTGCTGCCTCATCCCTCAAGGAGACGGATGAGTAGAACGAGAATTATGATTATCTCAAACCCCAACATACGATCTGGTCCTTCATGTTCTGAAAGCAGGATTGCCTTCTATATGAAGTGACCGGATCGCACAAGAAAATTGGGGCGGGTTATGGAGCTGACAAGTCACATAACTGACTGTACTCATGCATGTATTACTAGTGGGCGCCCGCAGGAAATCTCGTGTACGTCGGCCCGTCTATCGTGTGCCTCATGCCAGTCCCTCTCTACCCGCCCCGTGCCATCTCTTCCTTAGCTCGCTGGATCGCGTCATCGAGTCGCGTCTGAACGGCCTTGTCGAGGGCGACAGTGAACTCAAGCGTGATTCTGATGGGATGCTCATCACTCGCTCCCACAGCCAGTTCAGGGAGGCGCGAGATCTTGTCTACGTAGGCCTGAATCAACTTACGAACCTGCACGAGAGGCGCGTCAACAAGGCATGCAGAAATCTCAAGGACGTCATCGAAGACGCTTGGCACGCTCGTGCTTCTCAGCGTCGCTGCCCAATCGAGTAGCGACTCGTAGCTCCTCACGAGATGTCGGGCTACGTGCACGATCAGCACAGGATCGCCTGACTCACCGTCAGGACCGAAAGCGACTTGTTGGGCATCCGAGGCGAGAATACGATCAAGAATTCCCACCTGCTTGCCCATCCACGAGACTTCACGACCGATAAAGTCGGGGGTTGAAGCCTGATCGAGTTCGCGTCGAGTGCCGCCGGGCAGCTTCATCTCGTGATCCTGCCACTTGCCCTCTAGCTCAATTAGTCCTTGCTGCAGAACTCCTGCGAATAGCGAATACTCCCACCAATCCGGGCGCTCGGCGACGACCCTGGCCTGTTCCTCGCTGCTGCTGGGGATTGGTAGACGGGAGAGCACAGCCTGCCCGTCCTCTGGTTTCACGGGCTGCACAACCGTGGGGATGGAAAGCTCGACGGAGTTGGGGAAGTCGGCCTTCTTTAGGGCTCGCTCGATCTGCGCGACTATCGCTGGGATCCCAACGGTCGAGTGAACCGCGAGCTTGCCAGCGAGCGGTGGCGAGAAGTTGGCTACGTACGCCTGATCCACTTCATGCCATACGGGCAGGATCACCTTGGTTGACCCCGCGACCTCGCGTGTGGTCAGCCCGTCGAGCTCTCGCTGTGGCCATTCCTTTGCGAAGAAGCTGGGACTCAGGATGACCAGCCCGAAGCGGCACTCCGCAAGTCCTCGGTCGATTGACCTGCCCAGGCTATCTCCCAGTGTCAGCTCAAACTCGTCAAACCAGACGCTGTGTCCCCGTCGTTGCAGCTCCTCAGCAATTGGGCGCGCGATCGCGTCCTTGTCCTCGCTGGCGTGGGAGATAAAGAAGTCTCGCTGCTCGGACTGTTGCGCGGTAGGCGGATTTTCTTGCAGGGCCTCTATCGGTGGCCACCCGAGCTGGGGAGAGCCGGCCAGCTCTTTGGCTCGGGTGCGTAGGTAGCCCTCGGTGCTCCGATCGTTCAAGTAGCGCACGACATCGTCGGTGATCTCACGTGTCCAATCTTCATTCGGACCGCCTGTGCCGCTTCCGAGGAACGGAGCCCCGAGTAGCACAACGTCACTGAGCGCCGTGACATAGGGATCTGAGTCGCCGGTGCCGCGGGCAGCATCGGCGCGCGTGATCACAGGGTCATTGTCCTCACCCACGTAGCGTTCGGCGGCGAGCGTGAGGATCGCGGTGAAGCCTCTGAGCAGCTTGTGGCCGGCGTACGTGGCTCGCAATCCGAACGGCGTGAGAATGACGCGCTCGGGATTGTGGTTGATGAACCCCAAGGGCGTCGGCATCTCCCAGAAGATGGACCGCAGCGCCGCTGGGCGCCCTTCTCGAGCAAGCTTTCGAGTCAGATCCTTCAGCGGCGACCACGTGCCGGTTCTCAGAAGCTCCTCGACGATGAGCTCGAGTAGGTCGCGGTGCTCACGCGCCCAAAGGCATGCGTTCTCCGGTAGATAATCCGGATAGTCGATCTCGGGAAGCACAATCGCATTCTCCACGACTCATGTTGGCAGCGCATCGCGAGGGGGTCAAATCTCAGCCGGCGGTGCGGTGGTGCTGAGCTCGTGGCGGGGGGCTTTGGTCGTTCGGTCGTCCCCCACCCCCAGCTTCGGCGCGGGGAGCTGGGGTGTTGTTGCCGCTTGCCCCTCAGGCGTGGGACTTGCTTCGTTTCGCGGGCGGGGTTTCTGTTCCCCGAACGACCGGCGCCTTGGCGCGGCCGTGTGCTCTTGCGATCCCGCCCGGCGCGGTGCTCCGCGGTCCCAGGCGTTGAGATGGCTCCGTGCCGATCACGATCGCGGGGGAATCCCCGCTGACCGTCCGAGCACGGACGAGCTTGCTATTGGCGGTCGTCAACTAGACCCTGGTCCTGCACCCCCTCCCTACTCCGCTTGCATCTGGCTCTCTCGACATCCGGGGCCCGCGGGCCGCATGACGGTGTCGTGAAGAGAGCCCTTGGCCGGTACTGCGGCCTACCCAGTTTTTACCTGATTTAGGCGGGGCTTGTCAAGAGACAGTTGTCTGCATCGCCAATCTGACTGCCGGGGCCGACGCGGAAACGATCTAAACGCGGTAAGGGTCTGGCTTCAGCCGGTTTTGTCGGGAAAGCGGGAATCGGTGGTTTTGGCCGATTTGCCGATAAAGCTGGGTCCGGCGGGTTTGGCGGATTCGGAGCTGAAGCTGGGAATCGACCTGTTTGCCGGAAAATCGGAGATCACCGAAGGGTGTTCCGATTTTCGGGAAATCGGTGATTCGAGCGATTTGCCGGGAATCAGCGATGTGTGGCTGTCAAAGAGCTACGGAGCGATGCTGCTGGTCTGGCGGAACGACTTGAAGCGGATGCTGCGGACCTTCGGTGGTGCGGTGCTGCTTTGGTCGATCGTTGATTGCTGGCGTCTGGCTCACATCCGTGCCGCTTCTCGAGCGGCCCCCGTGCAAGCCTTCACTGCGGCCGGTGGTCCTGCGATCGACTGTCAAGGAAGCTAGCAGCTGACAGCGACGGCGGCGGCGATTTCCGGGGCGAAAGTTTCGGAGGCCCAGTGTTTTCGGGGGCTCGCGCCCGAAACTTGGCGTGAGATCGCTCGTGGGGTGGCTGGCGAGGGCGGCCGGCGGCGGCGCAGAGTTGGCGCGAAGGGCAAAGCCTCGTTGACGGTGCGCAAGCTGGCGCGAAGGCCAAAGCCTCGTTGACGGTGCGCAAGCTGGCGCGAAGCGCGAAGCCTCGTCGACGGGGCGACAGCTGGCGCAAAGCGCGAAGCCTCAGAGGTGGCCGGCTGGCCGCGGCGGGCGAAAGCCGGCGCGAAGCTCGAAGCCTCGTCGGCGGTGCGAAAGCTGGCGCGATCGGCGAAGCGGCGGCGTGGTGGCGGCGCGAAGCCGGTGCGAAAGGCAAAGCTGAGGCGGGCGCGATTTGGGCGCAAAGGGCAAAGCTTCAGGGGTACCGCTGTCGGAGGCCTCAGATTGCCAAGGTCCTGGAGGTAGCCGTTTGGCCTGAGGGAAAGGCCTGTCAAACCGCTCACCCAGGCCTGTTTGCCCCCAGCAGATCTTTTGGCCTAAAGGCCTCTCAAACCGCTCACCCAGACCTGTTTATGGGTGGGTGGGGGAGGTGGTGGCTGAAACCGATCGCCCGACCTCTAACGAGGCGGCTTATTGCTGATCGGTCTGGTGACTAACCGGGGGCCAGTCTTATGTGGTGATCCGCTGGTCTGTTTTACGTGGTGGTCCGGAGACCTGGAGACATACGTCTCCCTCCAGTCTGGTTTTGGGTTATCTCGATCATCGCCTGAATCTTACGCCGAGCCTGGGACGGTTTAGTTGCCTGGTCTGATTCTTGTCTCTTCGGGCCTTCATCGCTCATCTTTCTGGACATCATCTTCTTGCTGAGTAAGAACCCTCGGGGAGATACAGCTCGAAGCTCGTGATCGGAACCCCGGGAATCACCTTGAACCTGCTGCTCGTGACCCCCACCGTGAGAGCCACCGGGCCGCGAACCTGCGCCTATGAAGGTCTGGTCAAACATTGCCCAACGACCATACGCACGGCTTAGGACGGTACGCTCGATCGTGTCCTTCCGCCGACCCCCAGACGCCCACAAACCCCTCTGGAATGCGGGATCCACACCCGTAAAGATTTTTGCGAGAACGAACATCACCACCCCCCACACGCGGGATACTTTGCCCCGCCCGGCCAGGCCGGTGACCCGCCCGCCCGGGTTGGTTGCCTGCTCGCCCTGGTTGGTGGCCTGCTCGCTGGGGTTCTGGAGATCTGTGAGATATACATCCATTCCTCGAAGCTAACAGAACACCTGTTCGGCCTTAAGGGCTTTTGGGCAATTGGCACACTTTTGACACACTTGGCCCTTTGTTTCCGGGGATCAGCCCAAAAACGTGGCGCCAGAACGCTCTTGGCTTCCGGCCGGCGCGACACCACACGCTGATCCAGGCGTCGTGATGTCAGGCAGTCGTGCAAAGCTCGTCGGATGAGCTGGGAAGTCATCTTGGGAGGAGTCGTAGGTGCATCTGTCGCGGGTGGCATCGGCACCTACACCGCGATGCGCATCGATCGGCTGAGCGCACAACGTGATCGCAGACGCAGGCAAGAGCAGGAGCGTGCGGTCGCTCGGCTTATGTCCTCAGAGTTGCACTCAGCGCACAAAGTGGTGGAGGCCGCAATCGCGCAAAGCCAATGGCCGGTCTGGCGAGGACCCATGAGTAGCGACGCGTGGGATCGTCACGCCCACCTGCTCGCGTCACGGGTCTCCCAAGATGTCTTCGATCAGCTCGCACGGACATATGGCCAGATGAGTGACTGGCAGAATCGCGCGAGTTTGTGGTTGGCTCAATACCCTGCGGCATTGTCGATGGACCTGAATGGCGAGCAGCAACGAGAACGTGACTCAGCAGAGATCCTGACCCAGCTCCGGAAAAACCTCGAAGCGAGTCATCGAGAGCTCCAGCCGATCGCGTTCCCCGATGGACGCGATATCGAGCCGGACCCCGACTAGCGACGGAGAGAGTCGTCAGCCGGCAGGCTCAAGCGTGGCGGGCGGTGGCTGTTTGCGTTCCTCGAGAATCGTCACGAACTCGATCATCAGGAACATCGTCAGATAGACGATCCGGCGAGCGTCATCCCAGCTCACCGGCTCTCCCTCCTTCTCCGCCCCGTGGCGCTGACGCTGAACAAGCTTGTTAGTCGTCTCCCACAGATCGCCAAGATTCTCAAGCAGGGTACGACGGTCAGCGCCCAGCTCCCCTCGATACATATCGATCACAGCTCCGAGGCGCTTCTCCACGAGGGCCTTGTTCGTCTCGACGTTTGGCGGTTCGTGAACTTCGATCAAGGCGTTGGCGAATGCCTGCATGGCCACCCACGTTTGATGGCCGATGGTGGTCAGCTGCGACTCGACTTCCTCGCTGAACAGCAGACGCTCGGCGTCTTCCCAGGCCTGGAACGCTCCGGGGTAGGCAGCGGCGAACCCTTCGGAGGCAATAGAGCGTCGGGCCTGGGAATAGACCTCCTGGAACGGGTCGGCGTTGGCCCTGGCCTGCTCTAGGCCGTGTCCGGTCAGCTCGACGTTGTCAGCACCATTGGTCAAGATCGTGGTGGACTGCGTCAAGTAGCCTTCCTCCTTGAGCCGCATGAACAGTCGGGTGTAAATAAGGCTGTTTGTTGGCGCTTGGCCCAATCGCGCAAGCTCATCAATAATCGCCGAGCTATCCGTAGGTATGTAGTTATCGCGGGTGAGACGATCAATGGCGACCAGCGTGGCCTGTTGAAGCTCGTCGAGCATGGTCCCGTCAGCCTACCCGCCGATGCTACTCATCGAGACAGAGTAGCCCGCGGGGTCTCCACCCGCCGCTCGAGACCGGCACGCCGCGAGACGAGCTCCCGCGCCAGATCACATCCGCGAGAGCCTGCCGGCAAGCCTGCGCTGGCCGGAGCGCAATAGTCGCGGCCGCTGAGCCTTACGCGGGCGCGTGAGGATCCTTATGAGTCGATCGTTTCCCAGCCGCCGGACGGCTCCAGCCGGTAGAGACAACGACACAGCGACTCGTCTCCGGTAGGCCCGGTCGCCACCCACACGACGTCCACACCCTCGGGCAGCATCGGGCTCACTACGGGAGGCGGAAGCGTTTCCATCGCGAGCGCCGCGTCGTCGTCGTGCATCCATACGAACAGGTGGCGCTCATCAGCCCCCGTTGCGATGAGCTTGTCCACCTTCGCTTCGGCACAGGCAGCCACGAGAACGTTCAGCTGATCGAAGTCGGACACGCCACCCGAGTGGACGGACGCCATCACGAGCGCGGCTTCGTCGTCCTCCGGCGGCCCGCGGCGAGTCGCGCGATCTGCGCCAAGCGCGAACACGCCGCGCGCTGCATCAACGACCGCCTGCGGTGCGCCGTCGGGCACCTTGCCGGGCGTGAGCGCGCCGCCGACCTGCTCGACGTCTTGCTGCTCAAGTACCTCCAAGTGCGCCACGACACCCTTCATGAGCAGCTTCACCCTTACCCGCTTGTCCTTCGGCACGCCGAGCCACCAGTGATGGGCGAGAGACGGCGCCGGCGAACCCCCGAGGGCTAGCTTCACCATTGCGTGCGTCTCACCGTCGATCGCCGACGTGACCTCGAGCGGCACCCTGCGACCATCAGCGATCACGATGTCGAGGTCATGCGTGCCGTCGGGCGCACCGGGTACGTCGCGCGGGACGGGGGTGCCACCGAGCTGCTCCGCAACGATCTTGCCGGCGGTCTGCTCCTCTAGGTCTAGGTGGCCTCGTGGCACTGCCGACGATGGTACAAGCGCCAGAGGGCGACACGGCGAATCAAGGTCGTCGCGGGCGTCTGGTTGACGTGCCGCCGGTGGTGGCACGCTTCCCTTTCCCTCGCAGTAGTTTGCGCAAGGCGGCCATGAAGTCAGCGATCTCTTGCTCGTCGAGCACCGGCAAACCGGAGTCACAGCACGGCGGGCGATCGTGGTCGGCGGGCGGATTCTCCACACCGAACAGGTCGTGCACGATCTGCCACACGTCTCCCCTCCGATCGCGGGTGTCGCGCTCGCCGACATAAAGCACGTGCACGCAACCCTGGTACTTCTTCTCGGTGGACGGGCCCATCGTGAAGGCCAGGCGATAGCCCCGTTTCAAACGCACGCCGCAGACCTTCGGCCCAAGCGGCCCGGACAGGCGGTACGCGAACGGCCGCTTCTCCTTCGTTGTCTGGTTCTCCTTCGCCGTCGTCGGGTATTCGACACACGGGTCGCGCTGCAGCTGCGCGTATGCGTCGCCGTACCCGGTGCGCTTGCCCGCGAGCGCGTCGATCACGGGCCGCAGCTCACGGCGAACGACCACATCCCACACGGCGAACTCAGTCTTCGGGCCCGAAGTCCGGCCCGGGCGCCGCCGAGACGTAGTCGCCGTCGTCGTCGCCCCCACCGCTTGCCAAGCCGGGGCCGTAGAGACGCTCGAACTCGGCGCGCCACTCAGGGTCCTCCTGCTCCAAACGACTCAAGGCCTCGACGAGCAACCCGCGGTGGCGGCCGCTGCGGCGCAGCTGCTTGACCTGCGCCGCGAGCGCCAGCAGCGGACGCGCCGGGACTCGGTCGCGTTTGTAGCCCACGACACGCGCGACCGGCAGCAGCCCACCGGCGATCCACTGCTCCAGCGTGGTCGTGCTGACATCCAGCAGATGCGCCGCCTGCGCCTTGGAGTACGTCGACTGCCCCGCGAGGCCGACCTCGAGCTCGGCCTCGGCATCCCGCACCGCGGCGCTCAGCGCCTCATGATCGGACACGTTCGCGCCGCGCAACGCGACAAACGCACGAGCCATCGACTCTGTTGGGGTAGCTCCACGGGCCATAAATGCATATATAGCAGACAACCTGGCGTTTTGGCAAGGTGTTTCGCCAAGTTCGGCTGTACCCGACCGGCAGGATCGATCGGTTCGGGGCCGGATTGGTGGCTAGGGCCCGTAAGAGACGGGTGGGGCAGTCGTCACAACCAGTGGGCATTCCAGTTCTCCTGGAATAGCTCCTGAGATAAAGTTGTGCGTCATTATCTTGTCTGATATTATGTTGGGCAACAACAAATGTCTAACTACTAGGAGATACAAGATGGCTGGCGAAGGTTTTGAGGAAATCAGAGGTGAGGTCGTGGCAGCCGGAGGCATCAAGTGCTTCGAGATGCAGCGCCTTAGAGACGCGAGCCCGTACAAGAAGCTCGGTCCGGGCGTGAATAACGAGATCAGCGAGGCCCTGCGACAGAAGGGGCTTGGCCACGGAGACCTAGGTCTGTACCAGGATGAAACCGTCTACGTCTACGAGCAGGGGTCAAATGCCGCTCGCCTCTTCAATGCGATCCTCGGGACAGCATCCAACGATGGCGCCAAAGCCATTCTGGACGCCGTCGCCCCCGACACCCAAACAGGTTCGGCGGAAGCCAAACTGGCGGAGGTGAAGGCGCTGCTCCTGCAGCTGCAAGATGTGTTTGACGAGGCGGAGGCCGCCTGAGCGGGGAGCTGATGGACGTGGTCATGCTTGGCGATCGATATCGAAACTGTAGGTGGACCAGTTCAAGCGTCGGACCCGGGACCACTGCCAGTGGCGACACTCAGTGATCGCCGGGGAGCGTCTGAGTCAGCATCCCAGCTGCCTCGAGGACCTTTATCGTGACGAGGACCTGGTTGTCGCGGTACTGCTTGTGTGACGCCGCCTCGCGCACGCTACCGACGACATCTGCGAGGCCAAAGACTTGTATTGGTCCGCCACCGGCCCGCTTCGTTCGCGCCCATGCACGGATCTTCTGCTCATGAGCACCGCTCGCCGGCGCGGCAAAACGACCAACGTACAGTCGCAGCTCGACCTGGCTGGTCCGGTAGCCATAGAGCTGTGCGGCCGCTCGGATGACCTTGCCGCGGATCTCGGGGTGGTTCAGCAGCGCGTATCGCTTCCGAGCTGCTTCGTTGTCGGTCTCGCCGGTCACGTGCTCGGCGACGATTCCGCGAGATCCGAAGGCTGACTTGACACTCGCCAGGACGAGGCGGTCCGCACAGGCACCGACGAGATCGACCTCGTAGCCATGCGTTTGCATCTCGACACGATCGGTCCGGCGGGTCTGGAGCCTTACCGGGAACTTCACGGCTGACGAGACGACCAGCCCCTCGGCCTCAAGCGCCAGTGCGACAAACGACTCGAAAGCCTCCATAGCGGATAGAGCCTACGCGGTGGCCGGGTCCTTCGCCCCATCCGTTCGGTTTCTCGAGCGGGCGGGAGGCGAGAGATTCGTCCCTGTTGGGGAACTGTGGACGGTCGTGTTCGTCTTCTTATTTGTTGCGAGAAACGATGCTCTTGATTATCGGCCAGAGCACCCAGACGATGTAGAACATTAGAAGCGTGAGAAACACCGAGCCGACGATCCCCACGTTTGTCCAGAAGGCGCCCACGAATGCGACGAACGAGCCGACGAGGGCGAGCCCCGCCGCCAGCTCTGGCGTTATTTTCTCGCGCCCCTTCGTTTCTTGGTAGTGGGGCGTCAACAATGCGAGTCCTGTGTACGCGGCCGCGAACAGGAGGCCGGCGCCAAAGGCGAGGATGGATTCTGCGGTGGACACGGACGCGAGCACCGTCATGGCCTGTTCATCGGGTCTAGCGCGGCGCTGCTACACGCGGGCAAAGCGGCTTGCACGCTCCCCCACCCCCCATCCTCGGCGCCGGCGGTGGGGTGTTGTTGCCGCTTGCCCCCTGGGTGGGACTTTGCTTCGTTGCGCGGGCGGGGCTTTTCTTGCCCCGAACGACCGCCGCCTCAGCGGAGCCGTGGGCCCTCCCGTCTTGTCAGGCGCGGCGGCACCGCGGTCCCCGACTGAGACGGCTCCGGCCTGGACACGCCAGACGCGGACGAGCTTGCTATTGGTGGTCGTCAACTAGACCCTGGTGATCCTTCACCCCCTCGCTTCGAAAATCTGACTCGCTCGACATCCGGGGCCTGTCGGCCGCATGGCGGTGTCCTGAGAGAGACCCCTGGCCGGCTACTTCGGCCTACCCCCTTTTTACCTGATTTAGGCCGCGTTTGTCAAGCGACAATTGTCTGCATCGCCGGGGCGGGCCGCTGGCGATATCGAGGCCTGCGCCACCCATGGGCTACGCGGAAACGATCTAAACGCGGTAAGCGGGGCAACGGCCGTTTTGCCGATTTGGCCGATTGGCTGTGAAGCCCGATTTCGGTGGTTTGGCCGATTTGGTGGTGAAGCCGGGAATCCGTGGTTTGGCGGATTCGGTCGCTTCAGCCGGTTTGCCGGGAAAGCGGGGAATCGGTGGTTTTGGCGGATTCGGAGCTAAAGCTGGGAAACGACGGTTTTGCCGATTTGGAGCTGAAGCTGGGAATCGACCTGTTTGCCGGAAAATCGGAGATCACCGAAGGGTGTTCCGATTTTCGGGAAATCGGTGATTCAGACGATTTGCCGGGAATCAGCGATGTGCGATTGTCAAAGAGCTACGGGAGCGATGCTGCTGGTGATGCGAACTTCGGTGCTGCGGTGGCCGGTCCGAGTCCCGTTCCCGTCCTGCTTCTCGAGCAGTCGCCGTGGGTGCTGGGATCGACTGAGCAGATCAAAGCAGACGGCGGCGATGGCCGGGGCGATTTGCGGGCCGAAAGTTTCGAAGGCCCAGTGTTTTCGGGGGATCGCGACGGAAACCTGGCGCGTTGCCGCTCATGGGCGGTGGGCTGGCGGCCGGCCAAAGCTGGCGGCGGAGCGCTGAGCGGGCGCATTTGGCGAGAGCTGCAAAAAGGGGCGTGGACGGCGGGCCGGCGGCGGGCAAAGCTGGGGCGCTGCCGGTGGGCGAGCGGCCGAGCCGGGCAGGAAGCTGGCGGAATCGGCCGAGCTGCTTTTGGCTTCACCGAATTGAAGAGGTTCATCGCAATGTCGGCATACCGGGGTGGTATGTCGGAAGCGGGATTCACCGGAATGCTGGACCCGGCGGCGGTCCCGATGATTTTTGCGTGCTGGGCGGCTCGCTTCGTTGCCGCCCGTTGGACGGGGCGCGCCCTGAGAACCGGGGCCCTTCGTCAAAAGCCAGCCGGCCGGGCCGGGCTGGGTTTTCTGCCGTCAACCGCTCGGGAGTTCGCGAAGCGGCGAGCCGAACAGGACGGAAAAACTCAGCGGGGGCGGGGGTTCTGGGGGTGAGGGCACACTTCCGGCGCATTTGGCCGAGCTGCTGCGGCGGGGCGCTTTCAAAAAACAACAACTGCGGGTGGAACTTCCTAGAAAGGGTGGGGAACTGCTGTAAAGGCTGGTTTGTCTGGAAAGGCTGGGATTTCTAGAAAGGGTGGGGAAACTGCAGTTAACGTTTTTTACGTCTGATAGGACCGTATCGCTTATGGGCAGTACGTTCGCAACCAGAACGCTTGGCACCCTTCGGCTTCTTGTGGCAAGCCTTCAGCGCAGCAGCGAGCTTCGCAGCTCGCAGCTGCGCAGCGGTCTTCGCCTTCGGGCAGCCACTCACGCTGATCGGCGTGCTCTGATGGATCACCGCGCCGTTCTGGGCGACAAATTCGGTGGGCATCTTCAAACCACCCTTGACCGTGCACAAATTCGCATTAGCGGTCAACGCACTGTACTTCCCCTGAGGCAACGTCAGTTCAAAGGAGCCTTCGGGAACGTCGGTGACCTGGGTCATATTGATTTGAAGTTATTCGGATCCAACTCCCCCACTATCCCAATAAACGTATCGCCAACCAGGTCAAGCGTTACTCCATAGCCCAGCAGTGCCACCATCACCTGTGCAGTTGCCTTGTTTCCATGACTCACGAAGTAGGCGGGGCCTTCCAATGGCACCGGGAGGATAGGAGTGGCTGCCTTGGCAGAGGCAACTATCGATGCAGCTGGACAAGCGGCTGGATTGGCATCAAAGACGGCTGCTGTGCATGCCTTCTGCAATGTAGTCAACCTCGACGGCAACTGCTTGGGGAGGTCCACCTTGACACGAGCAATGTTTGCTTCCTCGGTTTGAGCGGACGATCCCGATGCAGATCCCGAGGTTCCAGAGGTACTGCCAGTCCCCGATGCGGAGGTACCCGATTGAGGACCCTCATGCGGTGGCACAAGCTTCACATGCAAGCTCGCACCGTTCGCTTTGCTCGTCTTCCCACTCGTCGACGCCGTCAGTTTCGGCTTGAACGCCAGCCCCGCGCAGCCCGCGACCTGGAAGCGGCTCGAGACCGCAGCACTAGCCCCTTCGCTGCCCGTCACCGTCCCCGTCACCGCCATCGGGTTGCAGTTGGTCGGGTTGAACGTGAAGCCCGGCCGGTCGATCACCGCGTCGATCGTGCGGATATCAGTCGGGACACCGTCGATGATCTGCGGCAACGGATCCGTCGTGACCGTGACCTGCGGTGATTAGGTGCCCGCCCACCGATATAGATAGCTGCCCTAACGACGACAGTACCGAGGTTGAACGGACCGGCAACAGCAGGTACGACAATCGACAGGCCGAACGGCGCACCCTCATACGGACCAGTCAGGTAGACCTTCCCGCCGGTAACCGTGTACGGGTCATTGCCGACACCGACGCTCACGACGGTTTTCCCGATCAGGCTTCCAGAGCCACACGTCCCCGCGTTCGCCTGCGCTTCCCCACACAGCGGGACACCTGCAACCTTCCCGAGCAGCCCCGGCGGCAACGTAACGCTCAAACCCCGGAGATCTCCTGTTCACCGTCCTGACGGGAGAACGTCAGCGTAAACGGGCTGAACGCACCCGCCTCGATGTTCGTCGAGCCCGCAGTCATCGACGGCGCGAACCGACCTCGAGCCAGACCCCAATCCCTACGCCCCCTGCCGCTACCTGACCCCCTCAGACTTTCCCCAACTCACCTAGCCGCGGGGCCGCCAGTTCGGTCACGGCATTCACACCGGTGAGCCCGTTTTCGAAGAAGCCTTCGCACAGGATCCGCTCAATTGGTCTTGCTGATTTCGTTGCACTTCACGAGACCCAAGAGGCCACCAGGCACTTTCTGCGGCGTTTTCGACAGCGTTTCGCCATTCAGCGCACCTAGAAACGTCTCTGCTTCGGTTTCTTCGTTGAACGTATACCCACCCTGCAGCGTGATCGTGTTCAGATGTATGACGACCCCTCCCGGGTGGGTGGCACAGTCTGTTTGTTCAACGTGACCTTCCCGCCATAGGCGTTCGAGTAGAAGCACAGGTTCACTCCAGTCGTGAAACGCGGACACTGCTTGAACCGCGCAAAGTCCCCCGTCGGTTCTTTGCCAACGCCAAGCGCGCCGCTCACCCCAGCCACCAGCCCGCACACCCAGACTCCTCGCAGCGCCCCAACGCCTCCTGCCGCTCCCCCACCTCAACGCACCGCATGGGTCATCCCCCTAACGCCCTCTGCCACTCCCTGACCCCCGCAGACTCAGGCCACGCCGCTCACGCCACGCCATCTCGCCCCACGCCCTCAGCGCCCCAACGTCTCTAGCCAAGACACGCAACCACGACGTAGGCCTTGCGTGCCTGACCATGGCCGACCGGGACCTCACGCTCAGGCTTCCACAGATCGAACTGGCAGATCTCCCCAGGCCGATAAACAGTCCGCTGGAACGTGCGCTTCGGCGCGAACAACGGGCGCATCTCACGCAAATAGTCATCAACAATGCTCTTGCCGCCCGCATAGCCCAGCGGCTCGATCAGCTCACGAATCCGAACCCCAGTCAGCTTGTGGTCATCGCGCAGCAGCTCGCAGATCTCCGCCTTGAACGGGTCCAGCTTCGACGGCCGCAAAGGACAGCGAAAACCCGGCGGGGCATCCGAGCGCAAAGCCACCCGGATCGTGTTGCGAGCCAGCCCAGTGCGGCGCTCAAGCTCCTTGATCGACACCCCGCGAACGAAGTGCTCCCGGCGCAGCTCTGCCCACCGCTCCACGTCCAGCACGCTCCTTCTCCCGGTCTCGATAACAGCAACCGAACCAGGCTAACCAGACCCCGGGCGCCTCCGCCACCGCCCCAGGGGGGTCAATTCTCAACCGGCGAAGAGGGGTCAGTCTCTCACCGGCACGGACAGTGAGCTATTGGCGATTGGAGTTGAGATGATTGAAAGCTCTGCCGAGGGGTGCCTACGGGGTTTCCCCCACTCTGGAACATCCAGCCCCGAGGCGACCTCGGTAGCGATATTCGTTATCACCGTCGCCGAGGGATGGTTGACGGGCAGCGCACCATCCATCTAATTGTCCGACGTCCGCGGAGAGCTCTCGGATGTATGACGACCCTTCCCGGGAGGGTGTGCCCACTCCAGCGAACGTAGTTGTGAGCGTCTTCGAAAAGAGCTCATAGCGGCGGAGGACCTGGAGCGAGCGGAGGCGAGCGGTCTCCAAATATCAAATAAAAAAAACACCCGACAGGGTGCTCGAGGCGTTTGGGGATTCTGGGAACGTTGGGGCAATCCGTCAGCTATAAGACAGCAACCTTCGTGGAGTTAGCGCTGAATGCGGGTGGGGGTTATGAGCTGGTCGACATCAACTCAGCGCAGCCCGCCGCCACGCTCCGGCCGCCTCGCCACGCTCCAGCCACGCCGCCTCACGCCGCCTCACGCCCTCATCGCCACCGCCACCTCGACGATATTGCTCGTCACATTCGTAACACCATAATCTTCGCCGCTGCGCACCGCAGTGTTGATAAACACCGGAGTTTCCTTATCTGGGAGCAACCCGAACCGCGCCGGCTCCCCTTCTCGCGGTTCGAGGTTGAACACCGGGGTCTGAATCGTCTTCAGGCCGGTGTGTATCGGTTCGTTGGCCACCACCGTTGCGGCCCCGACGATCGATTCCACCGGACACGTCTCCGCCGCGAACTCAGGCAGCGTGCAGCGCGGCACCGGCGCCGGGTTACCGATCAGTCCCGGTGGCAGCTTGAACTTTAGGTCCCGGATTGTGCCACCAGCCGGTTCGACCTCCGTTACACCGGTGAGTCCGGTGAACGCCTCTCCCTGGCGGAGATCGAACGTCAACGTTGTCTGAAACGGGTGAGTTCCGGCCTGGATGTCGGGCGTACCGTTTTCGTTTTCCGGGGTCACTTCATAGTCTTCGAACCCGAATGGTGTCGTTTCCCCGGGTTCCCTCACGGTCGTTATCGCCCGCGCGATCGAGACCCCACTGCCCGCTCCGCCGCCAGATACCGACACGTGGTTGAGCTCGCCCGTGCGCGCTTCCGGGCCGACCGCGACCTTGATCCGCACTTCGATCTGCCCGTATGGCGGTAGTTGGCCACCAAAGGTACACGTCACCGTTCCCGGTTCCCCTGGCGCAGCCAGTTCGCATTCGGCACCTTCGCTTTCCACGGCCGTCACACCGGCAGGCAGCCTGTCCTTGATTACAACCGGAACCACTTCGCCGTTCGCGTCCGCGTCCCCGAGATTCGTCGCGTCCACATAGATCTCAGCGGGCCCGGTGGCAGGCAGATGGGCCGGACGCGCGCCCGCCGTCAGATGCCACCATGGCGCACACCGTTCGCATTCGGGCGACGCGAGCGCCGGGGACGCTCCCACAAGCACTGACAGTAGGACCACGAGCAGCACGAACCCGGCTACTCGAGCAAGACTCCATTCGACCCGGTCCCCTCCCATACTCGTGATTTTAGGCGCTTTCCGAGCCCTCCGGAGCCACTGCCAGAACCGTCACGCCGCTGTCCCAACACCGCGGGCGCAGTTGACCCTTTGGTACAAAACCACTCCCCTTAGTCAACCTCCCGTGCGAAGGGTGCTCTCCGGATCTTTCGAGCTCCGCCTGAGCTCATGACCCCTGAAGGCGTCGCTACTTTCGCAAGAGGACCAGCCTGCGGCGTCAGGCTCCGGGCCTGTTCTAGCCCCCGGAGCCTGGCACCAACTCGTCCCACCCCAACGCGCCTCTACCTCAACGCGTCGGAACTTCCGGCCGCCGGCGCGGGGCTTACCTCACCCCGCGCCCAAGCGGTGACCGTTTGCTCTACCTTGGTGATGCCTAGGCCTTGACTTCGATGGCCGTTTCGGTCGTCAGTTCGACCTTGGTTTCGACCGCGCCCT
This sequence comes from uncultured Solirubrobacterales bacterium, assembly GCA_963779405.1. Taxonomy (GTDB): domain Bacteria; phylum Actinomycetota; class Thermoleophilia; order Solirubrobacterales; family Solirubrobacteraceae; genus Palsa-744. The sequence goes on along the minus strand of CAVZYF010000016.1, from coordinate 126,428 downwards.
GGAGGTTGTGCGAGCAATCCTCGACTTCGCCTTTTTTGGTTTTGATCAATTCACAGCCGCGGGAGTACGCGAGCGGGAAGACTTCGGTGCTTTCTTTTTCGCCTTCGAAGTATTCCGGCAGCTCCCAATCCTTTTCGCCGTCCGGGACGCTGAACGTCACCGTGAAGTGGCTCGTTTTGGTTGCGACGGGCGTGATCTTGCCGATCACCTCGCCGGCGAGCCAGACGTTTTCTTTGCGCCAGCGACATTCGGTCATCGGCTGTTTGGGCGGAATGAACATCAGGCCGATTTCGTTTTTGGCTTTGCTGATCCAGCCGAGCTTCGCGTCGAGACCTTTGATCGACAGCGCCGTGTCGCTTTCGGCGTTGACACAGTCCCCTTCCGCGCCGCCGCTGCCCTGGAAGAGCAGCGAGACGGAGCTGAGCATCGTCTTGTTCGTGGTCAAGCTGCCTGCGAGTGAGCCTTTTGTAAAGGCGGCGCGCGTTCCACCCGGGCTGAAGAACGTGGCGGCGCCCGTGCTGCCCTGAACTGCCGTGGGCCCGCCGACGAATTCCGGCGTTTCCGCGGCCCAGGCCGAGGACACGGCGGTCGCGCCCAGCGCACACATCGCGACCAGCGCGAGCAGCGCCGTCCTACATTTGGATCTCATCATATGAACTCCCCTTGTATCGGTCCGGCCCGGAGCGCCGTCCTCTCGAAAAGGGAAGCCCCGAAAACCGGATCTATGGCTGTGATGCCGCTCGTAGAGGAACTCGAATCCGAACCCCACTGGAGCAGCGAGCTACATGGTGTTTATATTTGCTCTCAGCCGGCTCGGCTAGGGCCAATGTGGGGAGAATCGTGCGTGAAATGACCCATGTTGTAACGGCGACGTGTCACTATTCACTCGATAGGCCCGTCTGGGCCGGATTTCACGCGCCAGTCGAAGTTCCTGCCGGTACGGGCGCCGAGTCGAGCTCGTCCAGGAGCAGGGCGACCTTCAGCTCAGCCGGAGACGGGTGCAATGAGCGACCGAGGCGCTTCTCGATCGTGCGTAACCGGCTGGCCACGGTCTTGCGGGCCACCCCCAGAGCGGCAGCCGCAGAGGATGCGCTGTACTCCGCGGCGAGATACGCGCGCAGCGTATGGAGCAACACCTGACCGCCACCCCGCGCATCTTCCAGTGGCGCCACGTATACGTCGATCAGCGTCCGGCCCAGCAGCTCGTCTTTGAGCGCGCTCGCGAGCAGCGCCACGTCGGCATAACGCGTCACGACTTCCCCTCCCAACCCCCGGCGGCGCAGCGCGACCACGAGCGCCGCCTGCGCCTGCCGATGGGTCAACCGCCACCCCTCGACCCCCTGTGCGGGCTCACCGAGCGCGAGCACCAGACCCTCGGGCGGGTGAGATCCGATTCCATCCGCGGGCGGGTGAGATCCGATGCCAATGACCCGCTCGACATCTCCCACCGCGAACCGATCCTTGCCCCCAAGCCATGCCCACACGCTCTCCCCGCCCTGCGCGACGCTCAATAGCCGGCGATCCGCGCTCACCGCCAACTCCCGGACGGCCTGCGCCGCGCCGGGGCCCGTGGCGATCACGCCGAGATGCCAGCGATCCTCGAGCTCGTAGTCGAGCCCCGCCCCCGCGGCCGCATGACCCTCGACCGCACCCCCCGCCAGCAGCCTCCTGACCCGCTGCGCCCGGCGCCGCTCCGGCGAGCGACCGATCCGCTTCAGCTCGTCCCCGTACTCCCCCGCCATCTTCTCCAGCAACCGGTCCAGCACCGCGGCCTGCGTGCGTAACGCGCCCCGCAATGCCCCCCGCAACGCCTCGCGCTCGGTGGGCGGGATCTCGTTCTCCCCACCGCGATCGGCCTCGTCCATCACGAATTGCTCAAACAGCGTGTGCCCCACCATGTAGCGGCGCAGCACCGTCTCCAGGCTCACGCCGGTACGCGCCGCACGCCGCGCCTGCTCCGCGGCCACCGCCGGGATCGGGGTGGGCGGGCTCCCATCCTCCTCGCCGCGCTCGATCCCCTCCAGCACGTACTCCACCGCCGCGACCACGGTCGCACGCAACCCCTCCACATATTCCGCGCCCTCATCGCCCGGACCCGCCAGCGCGCCCGCACGCACACGCGCGAATATCTCCCGCACGAGCTCGTCCCGCCGCGCGCGCAACCGCGCAACCACGCCGGCACGAGCATCCTGTACACGTTGCGACGCGTCGAGCGACGCGTCTCCATCTGGTACCATCTGATAGACTAATCCTTCGTATCGGTCCGATGCCGGGGCGCCGTCCTCTCGAAAGGGACGCTCCGGCATCGGTCTTTAAAGACGCGGCCCCCGAAGCTCCCGGGGACCGCGTCCGCTCTCGAGCGCCCGCCCGCTGACGTTGCCGCTCGCGGGCAGGCGGTCTATCTATTCGCTGCCTGTGTCCTACAGGTGTTTGGTCACCTCCGAAACGGTCGCGATCTTCTGTTCGCCTTCGAGGATCGCCGTGTTGTTCCCGGCCTTCGATTCGAGGCCGAGTTTGCCGTTGACGATCCCGTCGAGGAAACCTTTGACGAACAGGAATTCGCCGCAGCCTTCCGTCGTCGGGACGGAGAACGCGTTGTCCACGAGCCGCAGCGGGTGGACCGTGAGGATGCCGCCTTCGCCTTCTTCGCCCTCTTCGCCGACCAGGCCTTCGATCGGTTTGTTCGGAGCCGGCGGCGAGGTGAGGCCCGTCGTCAGGTGCAGCTGCACCGGATGCGCTTCTGAGCCGATGTAGCACTGGTTGCCCAGCAGCGGGTTTTTGAGGTGCAGCCTGACCGGCAGCGTCAACGCCGATTCTTTTTCGGCGAACAGGTTATGCAGGCTCAGAATCGCCGGGTTCGACGCCGTCGCCACGAGTTCAGTGGTTGCGGTCACACCCGTCGTTTTGTTTTCGAAGATCGCTTTACACGTGTTCCGCGCAAGCACTTCGACGAGGCCGTTGCCCTTGATTTCTTCACAGTTGATCAGATCCAGCAACCCTCCCGGAACATTCAATTCCGTTTTCGAGAGGCTTTCCCCGTTCTTCGCGGGAATCAGATAGAACGCGCCCGAGGCTTCGCTCGGTTCCGTCGGCAGCGCGCCGCCCTGAATCGTGATCGTCTTGTTGATCGGGACTTTCGTCTTCCCGATCGCGAATTCCCCTTTCGTCGTCGTGCCGTACAGACAGAAATGCACGCCCGGCGTACCTGTCGGGCACTGTTCGAACACGCTGTACGGGTTCGACGCCAACGCCGAAGGAGCGATCCCCAACACCCCCAACGGCACTACCAACGCCACCAGGGCGGCGAGCTTCAACCGAATATGACCCAGCATGTATCCCTCCTTGTTCGGGTTATGGCATCCGTGCCCGGCACCATCGCCAACCACAGAGCCAACACCCAATCATGACCGGCCCATACCCCATAGTCCATACCCCAGCGGGGGATCTTTGGGTGACAAAATGGGTGAAATTTGGGCAAAATCACACCCGGGTTCGCACACTCTGATCTTGCCGCCCACCAAGCTCCCGCACGCTGCACTCCCAGCTTGTCTCAGCCTGAGCCCGCGTCTTGGTATAGCTGCACATTCATCTGGCCCTTGCAGCAGCCCCGGAGGAAACTCGACACTCCGAACGCGACCCTAAGCTTGTGGGCGAGGCGCGCCTTCGGCGAGCGCTGCCTGGCGAAGACCGGTTGGAGAGAACTGATCGTTCTCGACCCGGGGTCGTACTACCTGCGCCGTTTGCCGCCGATGATCGCCCCGGGCTCGGGCACCATCATCGAGGTGATCGGCGGCGGGTACCTGGACTCCGGCTCTGGTTCCGGCTTCTGCTCGGACTTTGACTTCCGCTTCAGCTTCAACCATTTGATGAACATGATCCTCATGATAGCGCCAGCTGCAGAGCCCACAACACGACCTCGAGCACGATCGCAGCGCAGGCCATCCGGAACACACGGCCCAACCGCTGCATGTGCGGACGGTTCGCCGCCCAAAGGTCGTCATACGTGCCGACCAGTCGTTCGTATGCGTAGGTGGCCGGGTCCGCCGCGTCGAGGTCCATACCGAGCAGATCACGGCCCTGCCCGAGCGACTCGATCTTCGTGGTCGGCAACAACACGTACAGGCACAGCACGAGCGATCCGACGAACGCGCCGAGGCCGATAAACGCCAGGACACGCAGATGGCTGGTGCTCAGAGCCCGCGTGCCGAGGAACGACACGACCACCGAGGTCGCCGTCAGCAACGCCCCGGTGTGGGCACGCAGATCGCGAACAGCGACATGCTGCTCATTTAGCGCCGCACGAGCGACACCCAACGCCGCAAGAGCGACATCACGGTCACCGGGTCGCGGAAGCGAAGATGCCTGAACATCCATGCGCTGAACATACGCACCACCGGCGATGAAACGCTCCCGCCACTCGCTCCCGGAGACCGCAAACCCAACAAACACGGGGCTTCCCGGCACAAAGTTGGCGCGAAAACGCTCACCACCGTTTTGCCTCGACCGCCTTCTCCCGCACGAGCCGCACGGTCTCCCAGCCTCGCTAATCCCCCTACCCCTCCTCCAACAACTCCGCCCGCGAACGCACCCCCAGCTTGCAGTACACGTGCTTCACATGGGTTTTTGCGGTCTCTGTGCTGATCTGTAACTGGTCGGCGATGTCGGCGTTTCTCTGACCCTTGCCGAGCAGCTCCAGGACCTGGCGCTCGCGGCGGGTCAAGACGTGCTTACCCATCACACGCGCCAAGCGATCCGCACGGGCGGGGGACAACGATGCCGGTGGTGGCATCGACACAAGCGCGGCTCGTGCTCCTTGTCTCAGCCTGGGCTCGCCTCTTGATATAGCTGCACATTCACCTGGCCCTTGCGGCAGCCCTCCAGGAAGCTCGACACTCCGAACGCGGTCCGCAGCTTCTCGGCAAGTAGCGCCTTCGGCGAGCGTTGCCCGGCGAGGCCGGCGGCATGACGGAACTCGAGGTCACCGGAGAAGCGACTCCCGGCGAGCCAGCGCCTCCACTAGAAGACATGGCGACAGAACGCCGGACACCCAAAAGAAAAGCGGGCTAAAGACCAGAGGCCCTCACCCGCAGAACGGAGCATACCACATCTCATAACCTTGGCCGGCGCCGGCTCGAACACTCATGCAAGCGCACGATACGACCGCCACACCCGCCATCAAGGGATGGGCGGGCAATTAATCAATATCGGCACACAATTGGCACAAAGTTGTCACACATTGTTCCGCCGGGTGATCTTTGGGTGACAAAATGGGTGATCTTTGGCCGCTGGAGCACTATTTGGTGCCCATAACGACGCGGCCGGCGCGCGGTCGCACCTAAGACGAAGCTGTCCCAAAGCCCGCGTGTCGAAGCTCCTGTCGAAGCTGGAAACCTACTGCCAAATCGCCTTTCCAGTTGTTTTCCAGTAGCGCTCTGGGGAACGTCCAGATCTGGTCATGGTTCTAGGTTTCTGGGAGTGACCAGGATGCGCGCGGATCGTTGGGAGACTTGCCGGTCCAGACGATCAGGCCGGCGTCGCGGAGTGCGCGGAGATGACTGCTGGCTGTCGGCCGCGAGACGCCGACGGTCTCGGCCACCTCGCCGGTGCTGAGCTGCCCGGCGTCGCGCAGCGCAGCAATGATGAGTCGCGAGCCACGCGGCAAGCGCGCCTCGAGCTGGCGATCAACTGGCTCCCCCAGCAGCGTCAGCCTCACGCTTGCCGAGGTCTCTTCGTAGAGGGGGTCGACCAGGCCGGCAAGACGCATCTCCTCGAACATCCTGCGGATGCCCTCGCCGAGCTCCTGGCCGAAGTTCTGATCAGCGCATACGCGCGCGATCCTTGGGTTGCGGGCGTAGCGAGGTGCATCGAGCGGGTTTGCCGCGTTGACGAGGCCTGGGAACCGCCCGGGGCTTGAGACCTCGATCCGGTTCGAGAAGATATCTATGCGGATGTGGTCGCCCGCAAGGCTGTAGGAGCGGTGGACGGCTGCGTTGACGAGTCCCTCGAGCCATGCGTCTTCGGGAACGAGGGGGACTGCTTCGAATTCGCCGCTCCCGGCGAGCGCACGTCTGCGGGGCTGCTCCTCTTGGATCACTTCTCGCGCTCGAATCAGCTGCCGCCCGACTGGACCCTCGACGATCTCGTCTCTGAGCAGATGCTGGCGGGCGCCGGTGCCGCGATCGCTGCCGCTGTAGTGCAGAACGCGAATAAAGGACTCAGGCAGGAATCGCTGTGGATGCTCGGCAAACAGCACCACTCCGGCGACGGTCAGCTGCTCATCGACTGCGAGCCCGCGCGCTCGCAGCAGACGTTCGGGGTCTGGATGGCCCAGCGCCCTTGCGTAGCCGACGAGCAGGTTGTGGTCCAGCTCGGCGGTTGAGGACCCATCGACCACGCGGCCCTCGTATGAGCCGTGTCCACGATCATAGAGAAGCTCCTGGCGCTGGGCGTATGTCAGGCGGCGGTTCTCGTCCGCGATGCGCAGAAACACGTCGTCTTTGACGTTCGCGTAGACGGTTTCGCCCGGAGGAACCTCGATTACGAGCAGTTGATCGGCCTCGCCGTCGGCACGGTGGCACGCGAGGAGTTTTGTTTTAGCCGGGACGGGGGGCTGGCAGAACTCGATATGGGCTTGGCAGAGCTCGTTGCGGTGACTCGGAGAGCTATCCGTGCCTTCGAGCGCTCCGTTGTGGATGCCGATCACGATGATGCCGCCGTCCGCGTTTGCCAGTCCGATCTCGACGTTGGCCAGCTCGCGGGGGGAAATCCGGAACGACTTGCGGTCGAACCACTGATCCTCGGGGATCGTGCTGAGAGCTCCGCCGACCGCGGCCGCCGGACCGTGCAGAGCTCGTCCTACATCACGGGTCGAAGACATTTCTACTGAAAAAGCTTATCAGTAAGCCTGCTAGGATGGTTCGATGGCGCGCATCGACGGTCTGACGGACATGATCGCTCAGGATCTGGGCGCATTTGCCGACCCCGGGACAAGCCCCTCCTTCGAAGTCGCCGGGAACATGATCCAGGTCGAGTGGCAGGTCCAAGGGAGCAAACGCGAGGCGATCTTTACGCTCAAGGCGGGCGGTCGCCTGCGCTGGGCATCAGGCACGTCGGGAGATGAGCCGTACTACGCGTTTCTCGCCTCCGACCAGGTGGCGGGCATCGCTCAGCTGGCTCAGAGCTGCGTGGCGAAGATCGACGCGAAGCACGACTTTGTCGCTAGCGAGGCGCTGCTGGAGTCCGGGCAGGAGACCGAGACGCGCGTCCTGACCCCCGCGGCGCTCTCGGAGCTCATCGACACGGCCCGCGAGCACGCCGAGGAAGGCGCCGCGACGCAGCTCTTTTTCCTGAAGGGCGCCGCGGGCGCCGGCAAGACGACGCTCCTACGAGAGACGACGCTGGTGCAGGCGCAGCGCTATCTCAAACGCGAAAGCGAGTTCCTGTGCCTCTACGTGCCGGCGCAGGGACGCGAGCTGAGCAACCTGCGCGACGCGTTTGCCGGCGAGCTGGGCGATTTGCGCGCGGCGTTCAGCCAAGACGCGATCGCATGCCTGGCGCGCGAGGGTGTCCTGGTCCCGGTGATCGACGGGTTCGACGAGCTCTTGGGCACGGCAGGTTATAGCGGCGCGTTCAGCTCGCTGCAGACGCTCTTGGGCGAACTGGAGGGATACGGAACGCTGGTCGTCTCGGCGCGATCGGCGTTTTATGACCTCGAGTTCGGCCGCGCGAGCGGACGGCGCTCAGACGCCGCGATGAGCATTTCGACCGCAGAGGTACAACCATGGTCTGATGAGCAGCTCGAGCAGTATCTGGCCAGTGACCGCGTGGGACGCGACCCCGCGCAGGCCACGGCCGCACTTGCACGGCTTGGCGCCTCAGATCGCGAGCTCTTGCGCAGACCGTTCTTCGCCAGCCAGTTCGAGGACTTTGTCAGCCGCGCCGAAACCGATGGCGACAGCCACCTGCTCGAGCACCTCATCGATGCCTACATTGAGCGCGAGGCGGGGAAGATCGTCGATGCGCATGGGGAGCCGGTCCTCAATGCCGACGGTCACCGCTACCTGTTCGAGCTCGCCGTGGGCGAGATGTGGGAAAACGGCGTTCGCCAGCTCACCGAAAGCGACCTGCGCACAATTGCCCTGCTGGTAGCCGAGGCAACCGACCTCGATCCCGGACAGGCGATACAGCTCGAAACCAAGGTGACGTCCTACGCTGGCTTTCGGCCGCGTCGCGGCGCGCATAGCTCGCAGGCGACTTTCGCGTTCGAGCACGAGGTGTACTTCGAGCACTTCCTTGGCCGCGCGATCGGCCGTCTCATGCAAGAGTCGTGCCTCGATGAGCTCGTTAGATTCCTCGATCGGGGCGTGATCCCCGAAGCGGTCGCGGCTGACGCGGTCGCGAGGCTTATGCCCGGACATACCCTCGATGCCGCGCTGTTCAAATGCCCCGCCGGTGTCAACTTCGAGAACAGGCGCCGCAATCTCGCCAGCTTGGTGCTTGCTTACGCGCGCGAGGCCGGACCCCTCACCGACGTGACGGTTCGCGGCCTGTCCTTCGTGGACCTCAAATCTGGGACCTCAAGCTTCGAGCGCGTGAGTCTCGAGGCATGTCAGTTTTTCGATGTCGACCTCAGCGGGGCCACCTTCGCAGACTGCGATGCGGCCAGCTCAGAATTTGACGGCATCACCCTTGACGCCACCTCCCGCATCGGTATCTCGGGCCTTCGTCCCGGCGTCAACGTAAAGCGCATCCATCACGACCCCCCAGGAGACATCTACGCACCGTCCGCGATCGGCCTGTTGCTGGCGCGCCTCGGAGCCTCGCTCGCGGAGGACTCCACAAATGAGCCGGAGTACTCCAAGCACGCCCGCGACCTGATCGGGCTGCTCGAACGAGTCGCCCGCGCCTATCAGCGGACAACCATCATCCACGAGACGGACAGCCGCCGCTACCACGCGATCGTCACCTCCCCACACTGGCCAGAGCTAAAGACGCTGCTGATCGAGCAAGGCGTAATCACCGAAGAGGAGCGCGAGGCAAAAGGCGCGAACGTCGCCGGCTATCGACTGCGTGCAAACCCCGACGAGCTCCTCATAGGCGATGTAATCAACGGCCCCAGTTCGACTTCGGGACTCTGGCAAGCTCTCTCCTCCATCTGAGCTCGGATCCATCTCTGGCGGGGGCTCCGCGCGCTCGCGTACCAGCCCCTACCCCTCCTCCAACAACTCCGCGCGGGAGTGGACTCCCAGCTTGCTGTAGACGTGCTTCACATGGGTTTTTGCGGTCTCGGTGCTGATCTGTAACTGGTCGGCGATGTCGGCGTTTCTCTGACCCTTGCCGGGCAGCTCCAGGACCTGACGCTCGCGGCGGGTCAAGACGAGCCCCTCCCCTTGACCACCGCCTTCTCCCGCACGAGCCGCACGGTCTTCGTCTGCGTGTTCGCCGCCCCGGGCGCCAGTTCGAGGATCGTCAGGTGCGCGGCGCAACGCCCGTGATCCGCTTTGAGCAGCGCACGGCCGGCGGCGTTCAGATTGAGCTTTACAGTCTTCGTTTCGTCGCCGACAACCGAGAAGCTCACGGTTCCGATCGTGACCGTGCGAGTCTTCTTCTTGCCCTTCGCCTCGACCGTGCTCTTCGCCGTGAGCGTGAGCTTGCCGCGACAGCTCGCGATCCCGAGACAGTTGAGCTTCACCAGCGCCATATCGCTGCTCTGCACGGCGATCGTCGAGGAGTCGAGCGAGACGCTGCCGGTGTCCGGCGGTTCGGCTGCCTTCTTCCTTGGAGCGGCTTCTTCTTCTCTCTGGTGGCTGGCTGCCGCTTCTTCTTCCTGACGTTTCCTGGCGGCAGCGGCGGTCGCTTCTTCTTCGTGTCGCATTCTGATGGCCGCTTCTTCCGCCACCTTCCTGGCGTTTTCTTCAGCGAATTTTGTGAACCAGGCTTCTTTTTCGGCCTGCGTTTCGCTATAGCTGAACTGATCTCCCGGAACCAATGGGCTGGTGCCAACCACGCTTTCGATGGTCACGTCGACCGTACCGGTTCCTGCCGGGGCTACCGCGGTGATTTCGGTGTCCGATTCGACGTTGAAGCTCTCGGCGTTGTTCAAGCCGAACTTGACTTCCGTGGCGCCGGTGAAGTTGGAGCCCGTGATCGTCACTTCGGTCCCGCCCGCCGGTGCGCCGTGTCCCGGTGTGACTCCGCTGATCACTGGGGTAGACGTCGCCTGAGCCGGCCCTGCAAACGCCAGCACGCCGATGGCAGCAAGCAGACATGCCGCGGCCAGCGCACTGCTATTTCTTCGTCTTGCCACGTACCTTCTCCTCAACGAGCTGCACAGCCTTCGTCTGGGTGCTCGGGCTGGGCGCCAGTTCGAGGATCGCCAGGCTCGCGCTGCAGTGCCCGTGATCGGCGCTCAGCAGCGCGCGCCCCGCGGCGTTCAGGTCAACCTTCACCGCCTTCGTTTCATCCCCCGCGACCGAGAAGCTCACGGTTCCGATCGTGGCCGTGCGAGCGTTCTTACCACCCTTCGCGCCTTTCGCGCCCTTTGTCTGCGCGCCTTTCGCCTTGGTGGGGTCACTCGCCGTGAGCGTGAGCTTGCCGTGACAGCTTGAGATCCCGAGGCACTCGAGCTTGACCAGCGCCATTCCGTCGCCCTGGACCGTGACGCTCGTGGCGGCGAGCGAGAGACCGCCCTTGTCCTGTTCTTGTTCTTCACGCTGCTTACGCGCCGCCGCTTCGGCTGCCCTGGCGGCCGCTTCCCTGGATTCTTGTTCTTCGTGTTCCTTGGCGTGCTTGGCTTCCAGTTCCTTGGCGTGCTTGGCTTCGTATTCTTTGAGGGTCTTGGCGGACTCTTCGTCGGAGAGATTGTTGTACGAGCCCGGGACTTCAGATTCGTATTGTTTATTCGAGCTGCATCCGTCGGGGCAGGCGCCGGGCGGGACTTCGGGGACCGTCGAATTCGCCGGGCCAGTCGGCTTCGCCAGCGCTGCTGGTGGCGACGATGTCGAAGTGGTAGGTGACGCCTCCTTTGAGGCCGCTCAGCTCGAGCATAACGGTGTGCTCTTCGTTGTCGGCAGGCAGCGTGCCTTCAGTGTGCTGACACTGTGCGAGCACTTCACAGTCCGCGGAGATCTTGTAGTTCGTTTCGTGGCCCTCGGGGTCGATCTGCGTTTCAACGATCCCTTCGCCGGTGGGTTGACCGCCCCTGGTCACCGGCCCGATCAAAGGGGGCCTGCCTTCGGCCGCAAGCGCCTGCGCGCACGAGAGTGTGAGTCCGCAAGCCGCAAGGACGCACACGAGGAGCCCGGGCCACAAAATGCGGCGCGGGAAAGACCGCATCGCCGGTCCGTTAGCTCTTCGCCTTACCATGCGCTTTCTTTTGCACGAGCCGCACGTTCTCGGCGTGCGTCTGCGACGGCGCGGGGGAGGACTTCAGGATCGTCAGGCTGGCGCTCAGTCGTCCGTGATCCGCGCCCAGCAGCGCGCGACCGGCGGCGTTCAGGTCAAGCTCGATGGTCGCCGTCTTGCCCGTCGGGATCGAGAAGGTCGCCGTCCCAATGGTCTCCGTCTTCGCCTTCTTGCCCTTCTTGGTCGTGTTCTTCCCCGTCAACGTCAGCTTGCCGGCGCACGTCGCCGTGCCCGTGCAGGCGAGCTTGACCGCTGCCTCACCGCTGCTCGCAACCGTGATCGTGGACCCGTCGAGTGACACGCTGCCGGTCGGTGTGACCGCTGCGGCTTCTTCTTCCTGTCTCTTCTTGGCGGCTGCTTCTTCCTGCTGGCGCTTGGCGGCCGCCAGTTCTGCTTCGGATGGCGTGACGACGAGCGTGCGGACGGGTGTCGTGAACGTGGAGGGAGTTTCGCAGTCTTCCGGGATGAAAGTGAACGATGCAGCCCAGTAGATCGTCCGGGGAGTAGCGGTCGCCTTGGTCGAGGTGAACTCGTTGAAGGCTCCCGACTGCGACCCCATGCCGCTGTCGATGTCGGGGCTGGACAGCAGCGCTTGTGATGACGCCACACTGAACGTCAGTGCTTGGTTGGATTCCCCGGAAAACGTCACGGGCGTGCCCGCCGGGACGGTGGCGCCGTTGGCCGGTTCCAGGGGCATATGGCTCGCCACGAGTTCAGCCCCGACGCGAGCAGCAACGCAAAAACCCGCCGGTTCCACTTTGGCTTCATATCCCAGCGCACATGCCGGGCTGATAAGGGCCGCCAAAGCGCAACTTAGAGCGCCAACGGCCAGAAGCGAGCGGACAGGAGATTGCATCATTCTCACGCTGAAGCTACTTTACTCGTCTCACCATGCGTCTTCAGTTGGACAAGGTTCACGGTCTTCGTCTGGGTGTTCTCGGGGCTGGGCGCGAGCTCGAGGATCTCAAGGCTCGCGCTGAGACTCCCGCGATCCGCACCGAGCAGCGCTCGGCCGGTAGGACTTAGCCTGAGCTTGACAATCGCGATCCTGCCCGGCGGGATGGCGAAGACCGCCGTCGCGATCGTCGTCGGCTTGGGGTCGTCTCGTCGTCCGCCGCGCTGCTCGCCGTTCATCCTGGTCGCGTTCTTCCTCCTGGCCGTCAGCGTCAGCCTGCCACGACACATCTCGGGGCCCGCGCACCTCAGCTCGACCGCCGCTTGACCATCCTTCTTCGCCACAACGCGCGTGCCCGCGAGCGACACGCCGTCCGCGCCCGTCGCCGCGCCACCGCGATCGTCGGCGCCCGTGCTCCCTGCGGCGCCGGCGCCTTCTTCAGTACCGGTCGCATCGTCCCCATCGTCCGCCGGATTCTCACAGCCTTCGACCGCGAACGGGTCCGACGCCTGCACGCTCGTGCCCTGGACACCTTCGATCGTCGCCGCGATCTGCCTCGGTTCGCAGACAGTGGGGTTGAGCACGAATTCGGGGCGGTCGATGTCCAGTTCCAGCGCGCGTGTCTGCAGCGGTACCCCGTCGATCAGCTGTGGGAACGGACTGCTCGCGATGCTCAGCGCTCCGGTCGACTGGTTCTGCGCGAGCGCGGCTCTGAGCACCAGCGTGCCGAGATCGAACGGTCCGGCCTGTGCGTTGAACGCGATGCTCAACCCATACGACGCGTCATCGTAGCCTTCCGTCAGGTACACCGACCCGGTGAACGACGCCGGCGTACCCGCGGGACCGCCCCTGATGATCGCCGTCCCAATCTGGCTGTCCTGCGGGCACGTGCCGGCCGCGGCGGCGGGTTCTCCACACACTGGAACGCTCCCCAACATCCACTGCAATCCCGGCGGCAACTGGACCTGCAACCCGGACAGCGACTGCTGACGATCGCCACGGGAAACCGCCAGGACGAACGGGCTGTAGCTGCCCGCGCTCGCGGTCAGCGTACCGGCGTTCAACGAGGGTTCGAACGGCAGCGGGTCGGGACATTCCCCGCCAGGGCCGCCCCAGCTCACAGCGAACGACGAAGACACTTCGGCTTCACCGTTTCCGCTCCACGGCGCCAGGTGACCGATGCTCGTGGCCGGTCCGCACGACGGTGGGTTGACGAGCAACGTCCGTTCAGCATCGAACGATTCCAGGTCGATTTCCCCGAGCGGCAACTGCGGCAGATCGTCGAACGTGAGCGTCGGCTGTCCCGTGACCGGGTTCACGTCGATCTGGCCCGCGAGCTTGATCCGCACACCCGACACCGGTTCTTCGGCGAGGACATACACCGCTACCAAGGCACCCAGCGGGTTGGCGTTAGGGGCGGCGAGAAACACGGCGCCTTCCAGCGGATGAGCCAGCAGCGGCGTACCGATCTTCACCACCCCGATCTTCGATGCGTTCGGGCACATCGACGTTTCGCCCGAGTCCAATCCGGCCTGCTCTTCCCCACACCCGGTCGCATCCGACAGCGACAACAATGACAGCGAACTGCCCGCGGGCAACGTCACGCTCACGTTCTCGGGCGACGCCGTGGCCAATCCCTCCGGGCTTTCGGTCTGGGGCACGCTCAACTGCACCCGATAACCGGACGGCTCACCCGCCTCGGCGGAATCCGGCGACACACTCAGCGCCGGATCGAGCGGCAACCGATTGCATCCGGTCATCTGCGTCAGCGACGCCGACAGAGAGGCCGCTTCTCCTCCCCACGATTCGCCCCGGAGCATCGTCTGCGGCGACCCGGAGCAGGAAGTTGGCAACGTCAGCAACGTCGAGTTCGACAGCCCTCCCAACGTCAGCTTCACCGATTCGATCCCCCGTTGAGGAAGGTCCTGGATGCTCAAGGTCATCCCATCGTCGCCACCCGTGCGAACCGAGATGTCGGCGATCGACGAGACACCTTCGAGCGTGAAGCCAAACCGCGCAAGCTCCCCCGGCACCGGAGCCAGATTATTTACAGCAGCGGACACGCTTTTGCCGGCGATGCTCATCTGCACCATCCCGACGGCATTATCCTGGGGAACACCGGTTGGATTAATAATCAACCCCGGCGGCAATTCAAGATCCAGGTTCCTGGCTTCATCCGCGCTCGTGTGCGCGTTTGCCTCGAGCACCGCTTCGGCCGTCAGTTCATACGGGTGCGACCCGGCCTGAGTATCCGCCGAGCCGCCTTCTTCAGTCGTGGTCAGGGCATAGTGTTCGATGCCAAAGGCCCCGGATGCATACGCGCTCGACACGCCGGACGTGCCCGATGAGATCACGAGCAGCGCGCAGGCCAACATTGCACCGAGGATCGTCCGTGTGCTCATCTTGACCAACGATCCCTCCTCAGTCATACCCTGCCCCTCGCCCTATCCATCGTAATTCATCACTTTATCTTTAATACACTACTCACTTCCTTGACAACGGTTGTCCTGCTGACCGTCTTGATGAGCGTCCCGTCAGCGGCGTACCACTGCTGCGTGATGGTGTATGGCTGATTCGCATGGGGAGCTGGTATTTGTGTAAGAAAGAAGTTGTTGGCCACGGGCACTGTCGTCGGCGAGCCGCCTTCCACCCTGACGGTTACGGACGCTACGCCGTCGGGGAGGAGTCCGTAGAACGCGGTTGTTGGGCCCGGTCGCCCAGAGGCGAAGTCGTTCGCCATCCCCGCCTGGATCGCGGAGGCTGTGTACGGGATGCCACCGCTTTCATTCACCGAGTACGCCTCGAGCGTTACGACAGGACCGCGTGGTTCGCGCTGTGGACCCTTTGCTTGACGCCTCTCGTTTGGCGGCTCCAGCTTGACGCAGGCCTGGGGCAGCGACGGCGGATTGTAGACGCCGGGGATGAGGAAGTAGCGTTTGTCACCGGTGGTGTCCAGCACACGGACAGAGCCAAGCCAGAGCGCCGAGTAGCCGGCGGGCACTATTCCCGTAAGCGCTTCGGCGGGAAGCTTGTCCGCCGGTGTCGCCGGGCTTTGCAACACCCCGAGAATCGACGTGAGCGTTGTGGGAGGTTCCGTCGTAAGACGCGTGGGATGACGCGAGAGTTGACGATGCAAGGCTCGGATACACGCCTTCTTCGGGGCGGTCAACGCAGCGCCGGCAAATTGCGGAAGCACGGCCACTCCGATCACAGCGGTCGCGGCCAGTATTGTCTTCTTCGTAAATACGATGCGCCCTAACATATCGTCACGCGAGTGGCAAATAATCGGTCGTGGAGTTAAGCGTCATCAGAAGGCAACTGCTCTCTCGGAAAAATGACCTTCGCCCGGGCGCTGGCATCGCGGATGATCTTAGCGTCAATCTCGACCTGCGTGCGCTCGAGCGATGCGGCCAGCCACTCACACTCCAACACGACCCGACCGAGCGGTGGGATCGGGCACACCCAGTAACGTGTTTCGTATTTACCATCGCCGCCGTGCCGATCAGGCAGCCGCATAAGCCCGGCGGTCGGCCGATCATCGCCACCACGACTACTCAGGCCGGGTCCGTTCGCGCCGAGCCACGCGTACTTCGGGGGCGTCGTGCTGGGCCGTGGGATGCCGAATTCGGTGCTGCTGTAGGTGGACAGCAATTTCGTCACGGTTTCACTGTCTTCCACCATGTTGCCGTGCAGCGGCGTGGTGGGCCAATCACGGTCGGATCTGGGTCAAGCAAACCCCGGCCTTTCAATTGACCATCCATGGCGTTCAACTGCCTGGCGGTGGTGCCCGTGTTGCACCCAGTGGAGGCAGGCAACCCTCTTCCCCCGGCAAGATCTCTACCGCGAAAGCCGAGCCACGTTTCCTTCCGAATCGGAGTCGTTCGATCGCAACGTTCTCTGCCATCCTACGCTCAGGACCACGCCGCTGCACAGTTCTGCCCAAGCGCCCTACAATCACACCGACAACCCACATCAGCATCGTCGTAGGTACTGAGCCATCCGGACCCCAAAACCATCTGGGTCCGCGACGCGTCACATTGCCATCCAGCAACCGAGCGCATTCAACGACCGGCTTCACTGGCACCGGTTCGTGAAAATGTTCCACCCAAGCATTGTGTGCCTCCCTCACCGCGCGCGCTCGCGAGCCCACCTCACCAGACCATCGCACTTCGCGGGTTCTGCCACGGGTTAAAGTCACGAGAAACCGCCGCATCCACTGATTACTTGAGTCAGAGATGACCACTCGATATCGCGGCATCGGTGCTTCGATCACCCTTCTCCTCCTGAGGGCATTGCGAGAACGCTTTCCACACCGCCTATGCTCATGAACGATTCCCCCAAGCCCTCTTAGGGGGCCGTCCGATTGCAGCGCGGCCCTCATCGGTCACGACCCACCAATCGTCCTCGTACACCCGATGCTCCTCGCAACCATCCCGCAAGCGTTGTACACCACCGAAGGTGGCCCTAGATGTAGTCATCAAGCCTCGATCGACAAGGCTGCGCAGCGAAACCTCAATGACCGAGCGGTCGTGCTCCTCGCTCAACATCTCCTCGTGCAGGGTCGTCGTCGTCTCGCCCATATGGGGCGCAATAGCGCACAACTCGAGCAGCTCTTCCTCGAGACCGCTCAGACACGCGCTGTCCATGCGCGCTACCTCGTCCGGATGAAGCCTTATCAGCTCCACCGTATCGGGACGCAGCGCGACAGACGCCAGCACGGAGACGATCAAAAGAGGCGTCAAATAGTAAGCAACCCACCTCCCCCCAAACTCCCTCTCATATCCGTCCACCACCTCGCCGTTGACGGTGATCTTTCGCGCCTTCCACGCCTCGTCATCGCTCGCGACCTCCTTTGCGGCCGCGAACATGTCATCCCCCGCGTTCGGGTTCTCCAGCACCAGCCCCATCGCGACGTGAGCTCGGGCGGCATCGGCAGGAATGGCGACCCGAGGAGCTCCCTTTTCGAGCCGGGCCGTCGTGCGTCGAGTCACCGTCACGCTTAGCTCCTCTTCCGCATCCGCCGGGCGGTGAACGGTCGAGCATAGATCCCACCCTTCGCCTCCTCTCAACCGCTCGCCGACGAACGAACCGGCGAGGCCGTAACGCGGGAGAGGTGGCTCCTCGGGGACGGGCATCTGAGTGTATTGAGGGCGTACCATGTTTAGTTAACCGGCGGCGGTGTGTCCGTCGCTCCAGGCGGGGGTAGATAGCCCTCTTCCCCTGGGAACACCTCAACCGCAAAAGCTGAGCCGCGTTCCCGTCCGAACCGGAGTCGTTCGATCGCAACGTTCTCTGCCATTCTACGCTCCGGACTGCTCCGACCACGTATCACACCGCTATCCGATAACTGAGTGCACTCGACAACCGGCTTCGCAGGCACGGGCTCGTGAAAATGCTCGACCCAGGCATTGTGCGCCTCCTCCACCGCGAGCGCTCGCGAGCCCACCTCACCGGACCACCGCACTTCGCGGGTTCTGCCACGGATCAAAGTCGCGAGGAACCGCCGCATCCGCTGATGACTCGAGTCGGAGATAACCACTCGATATCGCGGCATCGATGCTCCGCCCATGCCTATCCTCCTCCCGGCATCGCGGGAGCGCTTTCTACGCCGCCTATGCCCACTCCGCTAAGTCCTAGACTCGTCTCGAGTCGTGATAGGCCATGGTTGATTCGTGGAGCTATGCTCGCCTGCAATACCCGTTCGAGCCGCTGAAGTTCATCGACACCTCTTCGTTCGCTGTCCGCAAGGCCAGGAAGCAAGCGAGCCACACTTGCCAACGACCCATCAGGGAACGCACCCGCGAGCTCAATGATCGATCGTTGCACAGGGCTCGGCAGTTCTCCGTTGTGGCTTGCTAACACCGTCCGTGCATCGACGCACAGATCGCGTGGCTGCAATGTGAGCGCTGCCTCGTCCGCCCGTACGATCCCGTAAATCAGGCGCGTCGCCCTGGTATCGCCCCACCGCAGCCACCCGACTTCGCGCACGAATTTACGCACCGGTTGACGCATGGCCGTTATGACGGCCACCAGCGCCTGAGCCTCCGCCTGCGCGAGTACCGCGGCCCTCTCTCCGGCTTCGACCGGCCTCCCTTCCACCGGCTGCGCCATGAGAAGCGGACAGTTCATTTTGGTGCGGGCGGTCAGCGCGGTGAGATTTCTGCTGATACGAGGCCCGTCGTTTGCAGTTGCCATGAGAAATACGCGAGCCGCACCGACAAAGCTCATCGACGCCTCTCCATCTCCGCTCGTCATCTGCGCCCCGCGGCCGGATTGGCCCAGCGCCAAGGCAGTAACCACCCCGCTGGCTGCGACCACTAGGCCAACAGCTATCGCCCAACGCGTTCGCCTTGTTAGCACTGTATACAAATTGCTTCGCTGGTCAATTTCCGATCGCGACAGATGCTAACCACCCACCTGTGACAAGATCTTGCACCCACCATGGTTGTAGCCTTCCGATGCTATTCTCATACTACAATATATCCGCCTACTGGCCGATGAGAGTCCCCGAATAAAACTGAACGTAATGTAGAATTTCACGACGATTTGACTATTATTTGCTTTATGCTGATATGTGCAGGACGATTCGCTTGCTTGCCATATGCCTGGATTCCAACCACAGTCGATGTTGTGTGACGTGATTTCACCTCCTGCATACCCGCCCCAACTCGCATTGATCCAGAGTTCATACGACCCCAAGCTAGAGCCAAACAGACCCCCGCCCTGTTCGCTCACCCTACCTTTGTAACTACCATAGCGACTGCGGCTGCGCGCCGCGCTCGCACTCGGTTCGCCTTCTTCTTCCCCTTCTTCTTCCGCTTCTACTTCTTCCGCCCCCCCTTCGCTGGGCGCGGGCCTATCTTCCGCTTCTTCGCGATGAATGCGTTCCTCGGTTTCAAGCGCTTCCTGTTCGGCTTTCTTCCTGAGAGCTTCTTGCTTGGCGGCGTATTCCGCGATGGTGGCCGCGGACTCCGCATTCGATAGCGAGATGTACCAACCCGGGATTTCGGAGTCGTACTGCGAGCCTGTGCCGGTGCCGTTGGGGAACGCGCCCGGCGGCACAACGGGCGCTGTTTGGAGGTTGCGTGCGACCTGCGGGACGTAGGACGCACCGCCCTTGGTCGCGGTTCCCGAGGATAGTTCGGTCCCGAGCCCGTCGGCACCCAGCCACGCGTACTTTGGCGGCGTTGTTCCGGGCTGTGGCACTCCGAATTCGGTGCTGTTGTATGTCGAGCCGAGTTTCGTTTCGGCTTCGCTGTCCTTGACGGTGGCGACGATGTTGCCCTGCAGGTCATGCAGTTGCAGAACCGGGGTCCCGGCGTTCGTTTGGGTCGCGTCGAGGGCGCCGTCGATACCGGGGATGTTGCGGGTCCATTTTTCGGTGCCTTCGCTTGACCATGCGAGTGCTTCGCCAGGGCCGGCGTAATGGTCGATCGCGGTCGCGGCGGTTTTGCCGGTGGAGACCGTTTCCCTCGTGCGGCCGGCGGGGTCGTAGGCGTAGCCGATCGTCTCTTCGTTCTGCGTTTGGCTCGCTACCTGCCCGTTAACGTAGTAGCTGCTAGTCAGAGCGTGTTCCCCTGCGTCGGCCGCGGGCAGCGTCGTAGTGTTCCCAAGCGCTTCGTAGGCGATGCCCGGGTCGGTGGGGCGGTTGGCGGTGTCGTAGGTGTGCCATTCGGTGCTGCCGCCTTCGCTAGCGCATGTTTCGGTCGCGGATTCGCGTTTGGTCAGGGTCGTGCGGTTGCCTTCTTCGTCATAGCCATAGAGACGCGATAGGCAGCCTTTGCCCGCCGGTGTTTCCTGGGTTTCGGTGAGGCGTCCGTCCTTGTCGTAGGCGTAGCTGTCTTTCGCGAGCGTGCTCGTCTGCGCGAGCGTTTCGCCGTGGATCGACTGCGAGACGCTGTCCGAGAACCACGTTTCCGGACATTTCGAGGCGCAGTCCGCGTTCTTGACGTATTCGATGCCGGTCGCCTGGCCGAGCGGGTTGTACGCGTAGGTCGCGGTCATGTTGTTCGGGTAGGTCTCGCTCAGCATCTTACCTTCGACATCGTACGTCGCCGTGAACCTGCCCGCGGCGGGGTCCGTCCCGGTGGCCGCGTCGGTGAGTTCCTGCATCGCGCCCGTCGTCGTGTTGTACCCGTAGGCCTGGCTGAAGCCTTCCGTCCCGATTTTGTAGCTCGTCTTGACCAGACGCGCGTCCTTTTCCGGTTCGTATTCGTATGTCGTCGTGTTCCCATCAGCATCCGTGTACGACGTCAGCTGCCCGAGCGAGTTGAAGGCGCTCGTGATCGCCTTCGTTTTTTCGCCGGTCGTCGTGCTCTGCTTGACGAGCGCGCCCGTTTCGGTGCTGTATTCGTTTGTGACCTTCGGCAGCGCCGTATCGACGGTGGAGGTCTCTTCGCTGGTCAGCGCACGTCCGGCCGCATCGTAGGTCTGGGTCTTGGTGCGTTTGGTCGACCCGAACGCTTCTTCGGTCTTTTCCACCTCATCCCAGAGGTTGTACGTCACCGTCGAGATCGGCAATTCGGGCAGCCCGCTGACCCCGGACTGCGCCACCGGCTTGGTCTCACACGGCAGGTTCGCCCATTCGGGGTGTTCCCCGCACCCTTTGTATTCCGAGTTCGGGGCGGTCGAGTAGTAGATCGTCTTCGAGTCGTGCGCGCCTTCGTTACCCGTGACCGCCGGGACCCACTCCTGCACGCGGTCATTGCTGTGATCGACGACGTACACGCCACCCGTCGCGTTGACCGCCACCCCAGTGGGCAACAGCAGCTGCCCGTTACCGGAACCTTTCGCGCCGAACGCCGCGACCAACGCCCCCGCCGCGCTGAACTTCTGCACACGGTCGTTGCCGCTGTCGGCGACCAGCAGGTCCCCGCCCGCCGCTTCGGCGGCGATGCCGGCGGGGCCTTCGAACTGCCCCGCCGCCGTGCCTTTGGAGCCGAACTTGGACACGTAGGTCCCGGCGGTTGAGAGCTCGTCGACGCGGTTGTTGCCGTAGTCGCTGACATAGACGTTGCCGCCGGAGAACGCGACGCCGCTCGGCGCCGAGAACTGGCCGTTACCCGAGCCCACGACGCCCGCCTCACAGGACACGGTGCACGCCTCCGCTTCGGCTTTACCGTCTTTGACGCCCCAGCCGACCGCCAACATGAACGTGCCGGTCGAGGACAGCTCCTCGATCCGGTTGTTGGCGGCGTCTGCCACCCACACGTCGCCGCTTGCGTCGACCGCGACACCCTCCGGGGAGCCGAACTGCCCTCCCGCCGTGCCTTTGGCGCCGAACGACGCGACATACGCGCCCGTGGAGGAGAACTCCTCGATGCGGTTGGCGAGGTAGTCGGCGACGTAGACGTTGTTGCTGGTCTGGTTCACGGCGATCCCGAATGGCCCTTCCAGCTGGCCGCTACCCGAGCCCGAGATCCCCGCTTTACAGCTCGTCGTGCACGTCTCCGCTTCGGCTTTGCCGTCTTTGACGCCCCAGCCCACGGCAAGCATGAACGTGCCCGTGGAGGAGAGCTCCTCGATGCGGTGATTGGCGTAGTCCGCGACCCACACATCACCGTGGCTGTCAACCGCGTCGTGCTCAGGGCCTTCAAACTGCGCATTGCCCGTGCCTTTGGCCCCGAACTGCAGACCGTACGCGGGCGGAACCTTCGCATCTCCACCGGCCGCGGCCGGAGACTGCGTTTCCAGGACGTTCCCCGTCGCTTCTTCATACTTCGTCGTGCTCGTCAGGTTCAGACCGCACCGGGTCCGTCGTCACCGACGTCGGCTTGCGCAGTTTCCAGCCAAGGTTTTCCTGGCCCGAGTACGAGGTCTTCGTCGACGCGTTCGTCGAACTTTTCTTTGCTCGCGGTTTCGCCGAAGTCTTCCGTCTTCGTCACCAAACTCATACGTTTCATGCGTTTTTTCTTCGACTTCTTTCGCGCCTTCATCGTAGTAGTACTTCACATGGTCGCGCCCCATAACTTCGCTGCCGGCTTTGACTTCTTTTCCGTTGCTCGTGGCGACCTTGACCTCGTGTTCGGGCCCGATGGTTTCGAGCAGTTCCGAGCCCCCCACGCTATAGGTGCTTTTGGTGTCGAGTTTTTCCGCGACTTCCGCGGTTTTGCCAGTTTCTTTCAGTGCCGCAGCGCGATTATCGGCGCTGAGCGTGCGCGTCACATCGTTGTCTTCGTTGTATTCGCTCGTCGCGATCCCACCACTTGGCACCTCCGTGTCAACGGTACGCCCCTCCGCATCCCAGTAGCGGATCGTCGCCCGTTTATAGCTGCTCGCCGGCCAGCCCATCGGTTCGTCAGGAGGAAAGACTGCCACCCCTTCGGTCGGGTCGTCTTTCTGCCCCCATTTCGTGACTTCCGCTTCCGTTACGTTAGGCAAACCCGTGCCCGAAGTCGGGATGTGGTACTCGATCGTCGTCACCGAACTGCCGCTGACGGTCGGCGGTTTCGCCGGCGGGAGGGGAGGGCTGGCCGGTTTGACGCCCGGAATCCACTTCTGCACCCGGTCGTTGCCGCTGTCGACGACGTATATGTCGCCCGAGGGGTCGAACGCGACTCCGATTGGTTCGTTGAACTCGCCCGCCCCCGACCCTTTGCTTCCAAACTGGGTGATATAGCCATTTTTTGTCGTACAAGCTCCGTTGGCGAATATCTCGACTCGATCGTTGCCGGTATCGGCGACCCAAATGTTATCTTTACTGTCTAGCGCTATCCCCTTTGGCGCTTTGAACTGCCCGTTGCCGGAGCCTGCTTCGCCAAACTTTCCTTCGTATTCAACACCGGAAGCATTGAAGCATTGCACGCGGTTGTTACCCGTATCAGGAACATCCAACCCTCCGGTTTCGGACTCGACCAGATCGGCTGGTTCTTTGAATTCTCCATTCCCGCTTCCAGCTTTCCCAAAGATCCCGCGAATTGCCGCTGGAGCGAATTCAAAGCTCCGTAGATCGCTTTCGCCTGAGTCTGCCACGTAGCCTTTGAACCTATAGGAAGCCACTCCGCCCAGCGCGCCCGTAGCCGTAGTAGTAGCTTCTTCATATAATGCACCGTCGTCAATGTACAGATCGACCTGTTTATATCCCGAGTTCGCCACATACAGACGGCCCGTTTTTTCCACCAAGCCTACCGCTATCCCCGTCGGTTCTTTGAAGTATCCCTCAAGAGCCCCTTCATATACGCCGGACGTGCTGAACTCATCAACCGCGTTCGCGCCGGTATCGGTTACGAACACCGTTGTCCGTCCTTCGTACGTGCCGACCGCGACGTACTCCGGACGCCGCAGTTCCCCACCTTTGCTTTCCGACGAGCCGAACGAGAGATCATACGTCGGAGGAAACATTGTCTGTTCTTCTACCCTTGCCCCAGCCGATACAATCGTCGCAGACCCAGCATCGTTTGTCGCAGTCACCAGGACCTTGAGCGTCTTTCCTTCGTCACCGTAACGAGGCGTGTAGCCTTGGTTGGTAGCGCCAGGGATGACCGCACAGGTCGATCCTGTGCAATCCTCCCACTGGTAGCTATAGCTGAGAGGACTGTAGCTCCATGTACCCGTTGAGACGGTCATTTCCGTGCCCACCGTAGGCGCTTTCGTCGATGGTTTAGGCACTTCGGCGTTGACCGGCGCGATACCTTCCCCGAACGCAGTCGAAGCGTCCGGGCGCGTCACCGACAGCAGACGCCCCGGCGTGGCGTCGCTTTCGAGGGTACCGTAGTGCAATAGCCATGGCTGCTGGCCAGGTGCCGTCACAGCCGTCACATGCCCTTCCGGGTCGTACCCGTACGTCGTCTTCAGCGCCGGCGATATACGTGGGTCCCACTCGGCACGCAGCCGGCCCTGTGTATCGTAGGAGTATTGCGCGACGAACTCTTCTTTTGTCATCGCACCCGTGGATGGATTCCATGCATGAAATTCTACGCGCTCGAGATGGCCTGTGTAATTACCCCATTCGCCTTGGCTTTCGCCTTTTGCGGTGGTTTCTTTCGCATATTCAAACGTCAGCGCGCGGCAGCCCTTCGCTTTCGCTTTCGTTCGAGTTCTTCCGGTTTTGTTCCACACGACACTCCAGCCGGTGTGGGAGCGACTGCCTCGATCGGCTCGATGACCGTCTTGCCTTCCTCTTCGACGGCTTGTAGGCGTAGCTCGTCATACCACTTTTCAGCGCGCCTTCGGAGAGCGTCGGCAGCCACGACGGGCGCGTCCACTCCTCAACGCGGTCGTTGCTGTAATCATCGACGTACACGCTGCCTGTTGCGCTAGTCGCTACGCCCGTAGGTCCTCCGAATTGACCGGCGCCCGTCCCTGGGGAGCCGAACTTCGTGATGAACGAGCCGCTCGCGCTGAACTCCTGCACCCGCTGATTGCCATAATCGCTCACGTAGAGATCGCCCGTGGCCGGGTCCGTGGCGATCCCATACGGATCGGTGAACTGACTGTTGCCCGAGCCGGTAGCACCGAACTTCGAAATATAGGCGCCGGCGGTAGAGAACTCCTCCACCCTATTGTTGTGATAGTCGGTGACATACAGGTGCCCGCCGGAAAAGGCGAGATTGAATGGTCCGTTGAACTCACCGTTTTCAGCGCCCGCCAATCCCGCGCGGCAGCTGCTCGTGCAGGTCTCGGGTTTGGCTTCTCCATTGGAGACCCCGAACCCAAACGCCATTACGAATTCGCCTTTTTCGCCGAACTCATCGATTCGATCGTTGCCGTAATCGGCGACCCATACGTTCCCACTCGAATCGACCGCTACGCCCGCCTCGACATCGACCTGACCCGCACCAGACCCGCTGCCGCCGAACGCCCGGACGAACGATCCCGTACTGGAGAGCTCCTGGATCCTGCCGTTGCCCTGATCGGTCACATAGACGTTCCCCGTGCTCTGGTTGACCGCGATCCCCCACGGGCTCATGAACTGTCCGTCTTCGGAGCCCCGCGAGCCATAGGCGGCCAGTAACGTTCCCGCGGAGGAGAACTTCAATCCTGTTGTTACCGTAGTCGGTGGCCCAAACGTTCCCGCTCGAATCGACCGCGTCGCTCACCGGGTCTTTGAGCTGAGTCGCTTCGGCGCCAAACTGGTTGGTGTAGACGGGAGTGTGTTTTGCGTACCTGGCGGTTGAGTGAATCTGGTTGTGGTGCCCGCCGTGGAATCGACCAGCCGATATTCTGTGATCCCTTTGCCTGCTTCTTTTTCCTTCGCTTCGATCTTCAGGTCGCCATCGCCCAACGGCGATTCGAATTCGCCTTTGGAGTTTCTGGCGAACGTTGTCTGCCCGCCGCTCGACCCCGAGAGCACCACGCTGCCGGTCGGCAGTACAGTGAGACCCTGTCCGCCGCCGACGCTCATCGCCCACTGCGGACCCAATGGTCCTTCGGCCCCGGCTGTGAGATCGCGCGACTCATACACGCGCGAACACCGATCCGGCGCCCGCGAGCGACACGTCCGTAGCACTCAGCTTGAACTGGCCGTCGTCGGGTCGACCGTGCCCGGACCGACCGACACAGGGCTTCCGTGACGCACATCGAACGTGAATTCCTTCGCCGCGACGTTGTCGGCATTGTCGGTCGCCGTCACCACCAGCCGATGTACGCCTTCGCTCAGATCTTCGGCGTTGAGCGTGTATTTTCCGCTGCCCGTGCACGTGCCGAGCGAACACGAGCCGCCGGACACGCTACTTTCCGCTCCACCATCGACCGAGACCGAGATCGACTTGACGCCCGAGCTGTGAGTTCCGCGGGGGCTTCATCCGTGGCCTGAAACAGTGAGCGCGTGCGACGACGCGCTGATTTCGCGGTTTACCGACCAGCCACTCACTTCGAGATTGCGCGGCGGCGTCGCATCCACTTTCACCAGCTGCGTGTTCTCACTCAACATCCCGTCACACGATTCACAGCCGGGCCGACCCGCGAGATTCCGCGCGTACCACAGATGGTCTGTTCGCCTTCTGGCATCCTCGGGCTGTAGGTGATTGATGTCCTGTAATTCTCTTACATTGCACGCCGTTGCACTTGCCATCTTTGTAGATCGGCTCTTCCAAGTCTCCACTGACCGAGCGCGAGCCTTGCCCAGGCGATACCGATACCTGGATCGTGCGCTTTTGACTTCAAACGGCGCTGTCCGCGTACGGACCGAGCCACTCTCCACGGTACCATGTGTCCCGTCCAGAGCGTTGAGCCGTTTGACTCCTGGTTCGACTTCTATTTCTGACGTCGATTCGTGTTGAATGTTGGTTCCGGCGCCTTTCCTGCGCTATGTAAACGTGAGTGTTTTGTACAGTGGCCTCGAGACTAAACTGTTCGCTGAGCGGTTTCGTTCGCTTCCAGCTTGAACGCTGCGATATTTCCGTTGCTGCCCCCCGAGTCGGACATCCGGAAGCCGCACAAAGTTCTGTTTTGGTCAGTCCATATCCAGATTCCGCCCTCGTTTCGGGGCTTTCGGCCACGGTCGTTGACTGTTCGACTTCGCCTTCTTCGGTGCTCCGATTGCGAGCCAATTCGAGCTTTGCACGCCTTTCCTGGCTTTGCCGACGGTTTCCACTTCCACCTTGTAAATTTTCGATTCGCCCTGCGTGTGGTAGCCGCGACGACAGTATTCACCGGTAGCTTACGGCAGTTGACACGTCTGCACTTCGACGGCGGCAGAGTACCAGCGGTGTTTGACGTCGATTCCGGGGATTCCTTTTTCCTGGCTTTCGTGCACGCACCAGTTGCTGCTGACACGTTCAGGTTCACCGGCTATGTGGCATTCCGACGGTCCGAGCGTTTGTCTGTCACCACTTCCGGGTCGACCGCGATCGGCCACTGATAACTTTTGCTCTGGGTCGACACGTGTCGTGAGCAGATCGCCCTTGACGGTCATCGACACCGGCACGCTCGCGCCCGTCGCGTCCCCGCTCGGGTGGACGAATCAAGCGCACTGTCCGCCCGTCCTGCACAACGTCCAGGTCCGGCACCGCCCGCTGCCTGCACGAGGCGCGCACCGGCCGGCATCCCGACGCGGAATACAGCTGCCTGGGGCTGTCCACCGAACCAGCAGTCGTGTTCGCCTCGACCCCGTCCGATCATGGGCTTCACAGCGGGTCCGTGTCAGTCTGCGTATTCGCGTATAGCACGCTCGCGCCGTCCACCATGCCTTCAGAGCCGTCCAACGGCGACCCTTGAGCATCGACCGGCGTCAGCGACACCCCTAGTTCGAGCAGCTGCACCCCTTCGCTCAGCCGCTGCGGGATCAAGACCCCCACCACCGGCCTCACCGACTCATAGGCATCTCCCGCTTTTGGTGAGGCCAAGATCTACCGGTGCGCGATGTCCCGGAGACGTTTCCACCGCGATCGGCTGCATCGACGCAACCACGGCGTGCTTGCCGCCAGGCAGCGCGAGCTGCGCCGCGTTGGGGGCCACATACCCAACGATACGCTGTCCCGCCGGCAATGACGGCGGCCCACCGGCCAGTTGCTCGATCGCGGCTGGGAAAGCTTCTCGCGCGACTTGAGCTGCCCGCGCAGGCCCGAGATGCTCGAACTTCGTGCGCGATTCTTCTCTCGTCTTCGCTGCCGCGGCGCTCATCGGCTTCGCTCGACCCCGCACCCCCGCCTGTTCACCTTCGGCCGAGGGCTGCAGTGGCGACACCAGCGCACCGCTCAGCGACGAAGAGGACCCACCCCCTTCGCCAGACGGCAGACCTTCCCCCAACGCGGTCACCGGCAAGACCGCCAGCCCCGTCAAACAGCAGATCACGCACACGACGAACAGCTGCGTCCCGAGTCGCCACATAGCTCGCTCCCGTGAAGTTGAGATGCCGCCGTTGGAGGCGACGCTTCCTCCGTGCAATGCGAATTATTCCGGGATTCCTGTGACCTGTCTATCCCCCAGCGAGTGATCTTTGGGTGACAAAATGGGTGATTTTTGGTCTTCGGAGCACTATTTTGTATTCAAATGACGACAATACGTTCCCCGCCCACTACCCCTCACTCCAGAGTCCTTGCAGTGGGATCGCGGCGAGACGGTCGCCGAAGGGTACGGTCGCCGCTCCGGTGTACAGCAGCGCTCCGAAGGCGAAGCGCTCGCCGAGGCGCTCGCGCATGAACCGCAGCCCATTGAAGTCCGATCGTGCGGCGGTCGCAGACGCCTTCGCCTCGATTCCGACGATGGTGCCGTCGCGGCGTTCGAGGACCATGTCGACCTCGTGCCCATCGCGGTCACGAAAGTGAAACGCACGCGGCGGATCAGGGTCGGCGCTTGCCTGACGCACGAGCTCCATCACAACGAACGTCTCGATCAACGCACCGGCGATCTGAGGATCGCTCCAGACACGCTCCGCGTTCGCGCTGAGCAGATAGGCCAGCAGGCCGCTGTCGACGATGTGCAGCTTTGGCGCCTTACCGAGCCGGCTGAGCAGGTTTGAGTGCCACGCCGGCAGCCGGTAGACCAAGAACAGCGTCTCGAGCAGGTCGACGTATGCGCGAGCCGTGTTCGCGGCGATACCCAAATCGCGGGAGAAATCGTTCAGGTTCAACGTGGAGCCGGTCGTTGCCGCGACGGCATCGAGCAGCCGGCGAACGTTGGCCCGATCGTGCACGCGAGCGATGCTTCGGAGATCACGATCGAGGACGGTATCCAGATAAGAATCGAAGAACGGGACACGGCGATCTGGAGAGCGCCGGCGCGCCTCGGGAAAGCCGCCCGCCACGAGCATCTGTGCATGCGCACGGCGTCCACTCTCAGCGCCATCGATATGCGGTGCCCTGCCCGCGAACAGCGCGGCGATCAGACCTGGCGGAACTCCACGGAGCTCGGCCTGAGAGAACGGCCACAGCCGCAGATACTCCGCACGCCCGGTCAGCGCGTCGGCGATCGTGGGCGCGGTCAGAATGTTCGCCGACCCCGTCAACAGGAAGCGACCGGGACGCTGGTCGGAATCGACCGACTGCTTGATCGCGAGCAGCAAGTCCGGTGCCCGCTGCACCTCGTCGATCGCCACCGGTCCCTGCAGGTCGGCAACGAAGCCGGTCGGATCCTCGATCGCACCACGGCGTCTGGCCTCGTCGTCGAGCGTGATGATCTGCCGCTGCTCCGGCTCGCCCTCGGCGATCTGCGCCACGAGCGTGCTCTTGCCCACCTGCCGGGCTCCGAGCACGACGACGACCCGCGTATCCCCAAGCGCTTCCTGCACCCTCGCCCGCAGCTGCCGCTCAACAAGCATGGGAGCTCCCGCGGAAGATAAGCCCGAACCTGGCATATCCGCAATACTACTCCGGCGGATCCGCAAAATCTAGAGGGCAGATCCGCAATATGTAGAGCGCGGATCGGCAAAATACGCTTGGCGGCAGGCGCTCGCCTGCCCGATCCCCGCCCCCTACCCCTCCTCCAGCAGCTCCGCGCGCGAACGCACCCCCAGCTTGCAATACACGTGCTTTACGTGGGTTTTTGCTGTCTCGGTGCTGATCTGTAATTGGTCGGCGATGTCGGCGTTTCGCTGACCCTTGCCGAGTAACTCCAGCACCTGGCGCTCGCGGCGGGTCAATACGTGCTTACCCATCACACGCGCCAAGCGGTCCGCGCGGGCGGGGGACAACGACGACCGTGGTGGGATCGACACGAACGCACTGCCACCCCGCGCCGCCAGACGCACACCGCGCAGCACCTCCGCCGCCGAGGACTCCGTCGATAAACACACGCTCACCCCATACCCCAACATCCGTGTCGCATACGCACGCGTCGGTCTGTGCACCAACCCCACCAAACCCACATCCGGTAATGATCGGATCCCTCGGCCGGGAGGGTGGAACCCTCCGGGAAGTGCACCCCGTAACAAACCCGGAACCAACGGGTTCGACACACTCGCTTCACCCAGAATCACGACCCCCACATCACCCCCCGCCACAACACGCTGCAAACCCTCGTGATCGAGATCCGTAGCGACCACCCGCACACCCCGCGCGCCCTCGAGGATCTGCGACAAGCCATGTCCGATCACACCGCCAAAACGCTCGGCCGCGACACCAACGCGGCGATCAGCCCCCACGAGCGCTCACTTCATCCTCGTCATCGACCCGTGGTCATGCGGGGGGCTTTCGTGGGGTGGTCATGGACCCCCTCGGGAAAAAGTTTTGGAAGCAGGTGTCCCGTTTCCTGCTCACCCTGCCTCGAGCTTCGCAGCCGCGTACTCGCATTCGCGGTCGCCGCGCCGATCGTCCTGACCATCGCATTCGGACTGCTGGCGACCCTGTGAAAGGAGCTACAATGGACCGCATGGACAAGCCACTGCCGCCGCCCCCACTCTCGGGCCTTCCGGGCGAGAAGATCCCGACAGGACCATCGCTCGGACTGTGGGAGCTGCTTCGCCGCCTGATTAAATCGCGCGCCGCCGACGCGGACTGATCTTCCACGCGATTTGCCCGGGGGGCGTGCCCCTCAATTGAAGACTCGTAGGCCCTCTTAGATTGCAGCGGCAGGGTCACCGCTTACTCTTTTTCTTCGCCTTCCCCACCGGCCCGTAGCGCTTGCGGGCGGCGGTTTCGCACTTGGTCTTTTTGCCCTTGTTCTTGTCTTTCTTGCACACCTTCAACGCCGCTTTGAGCTTGTCGGACCGAGTGAGCTTCTTCGCGCAGCCGCTGACGGCGATCTTTGTCGTCTCGTGGATCGGGGCGCCGTTCTGGCCGATGAATTCGGTTGGCATCGTCAGTTTGCTGGCCTCGGTGCAGAGGTTGCCGTTGGCTGCCAACGCCGAGTACTTGCCCTCGGGTAGGGTCAGCGTGAAGCTCGAGAAGGGCTGGTCGGGAACCGTCTTGAACGTTGTGCTCGTGATCCCCGATTTACTGATGAACGTCGTCCCCACGAGGTCGATCGTGACCCCGTAACCCTGCAGCACCATCGTCAATGACGGGAATGCTTCACCGCCGTGGGAGACGAAGATCGCCGGGCCGGTCAACGGCACCGGCAACAGCGGGGTGTGCACGACCGCATAGCCGATCTTCGACGCGCTCGGGCAGGCCGCCGGGTTGGCTTCGAATTGCTTGTCCGTACACGCCTTCTGCAGCGTCGTCAAGCGGGACGGGAGCTGCTTGGGGAGGTCGACCTTGACCCGCGCGATGTCCGCGTCGGTGCCCTGCGGGACGTTCGGGTACGTGACCTTCGCGGTCAGGGATCGCTCCGTCGGCTTTGCTTGTTTTCCCGCTTGTACCGACGGAGAATTTCGGTTCGAACTTCAACGCCGCGCAGTTCGTGACCTGGAACGGAACACCGATGTTGTATGCCCCGTTTTCGCTCGAATGAATCGTCCCGGTGACTTCCATTTTGCCGCAGTTCGTCGGGTTGAACTGGAAGGCGGAGCGGGTCGTGGTTGCATTGATGCGCTGGATTTCCAGCGGAATCCCTTCCAGCTCCGTCGGAATTGAGTAAGCCGTCCCGGGGGCATTGGAGGTAATCGTCAACGCCGATGTGTACGGGTCGATTTCGATCTTTCCCCTGACGATCACGCAGTCGCAGGCCGGATGGTGCGCGGCGGTTTTCTCCAGATCGAACGGGCCAGCCTTGGCCGGAACCTCAAATGTCAACCCAAACGGCGCGCAGCCATTCGTCCCCGCCGTATTACAAGCGCCACTCCCGTTGTACGGGCCGGTGAGGTAGAACTTGCCGCCGGAGACCGCGTATGGGTCGCCGCCGACGCCGACGGTCACTGTCGCTTCGCCGATCAGGCTGTTCGGGCCACACTGGCCGTTGTCGGCCTGTGGTTCGGGGCACAGTTCGACGTTTGACAAGAGCCCCGAGAGTCCCGGGGGTAGGTGCGCTTCGACGGACTGCATGTTCTGTTCCCCGTCCTGGCGCGTCATCGACAAGGTGAATGGGGAGAACCCGCCGGCCTGCAGGTTCAGCGCGCCACCCGTCAACGCCGGCTTGAACGGGCAGTTGCGCGCCGGGGCACGGGCCTCCGTGCGGACCAGCGGTGACTTTGTATGTGCTGGAGGTGTGGACCGTCAATTCGGCTTCGTCTCCCGGTGAGGTCGCGGTCGCCGGTTCCGCCGACCACGGCACGAACGTCGCCTGGGTCGTGTACGCCCCGCAGCGCGTCGGGCTCGCCAACGGGGCGCGTTCCCCACCGAAGAAATGGGCTTCGAAGTCTTCGAACGCCAACTGCGGAGTGTTCTTGAATACGGTGACGATCTGCCCGAGCGCTTCGCACGTCACGCCCGGGATCGGCTGGTTGTTGGCGTTGACGGGATCTTCGCCCGTGCCTTTGCACAGCGTCACTTCGCCCGGGAGCTTCACCACCGACCCCGAGATCGGGTCTTCGACGATGATGTACATCGCGAGCAGGCCCCCAAACGGGTTGGCTTCCTGGCCGGCGAGATACACGTATCCCTTCAGCGGTTGTGTGGCGGGTAGCAGTGGGGTGTGGATCGTGACTTCGCCGATCTTCGAGGCGTTCGGGCAGAAGTTCTGGCCGGGTGTCAACGTGGCTTCGCTCGCCGGGAGCGTGCCCGCCTGGACGTCTCCCACCGCGGCGATGTCGCCCGGGATGTACGGCTTGAACACGGGCTCGGATACGCCCGGTTCCAGCACCGGGTTGAATTCCTCAAACCCGTTCGTCCCGACCCCCGCTTCGAAGCTCGCCAACCCCTCCGAGCACGCTTCCAGCCCGTCGCTCGCGGAGGGGTTCAGCGCGAAGCCCGCCGGGAGCGCGACAACCGTTTCGCGTAATGCGGACTGCGTGAGGGCTTTGCCGTAGAGCTGGCCGCCCTGGGGGACGTGCACGTCGACGTTCAACCCGGTCGGACTGCTCGCGAACGTATCGTCGGGCTTGACTTCGAGCGTCGGTTCGAACGGGAGGCGGTTGCAACCGCTGAGCGTCGGCATCGGCTGCTCGCTGACCGACGGGTCGCTCGTGGCGGCCGTCGCCGGCGGACCCGAGGAACCCCAGGCGTCCGCTTCGGCGACGCTTTCCAGCGCGTGGCCCGGACACGACGTCGGCAGCGCGAAGAACGGCGGGGGGTTGTGCACTTCTTCGTTCGGGTCGCACTGACCGAACCGCGGGACTTCCAGACAGCCCGCGCGCGCGCTGTTGTGGCGCACGTCGCCGGGAGTGCCCCAGAAGGTGACCTGCGTACGCAGCACACCCGCGACCTGGACGATGTTGCTCGTCACGGTCGATACGCCGTAGTCTTCGCCGCTGCGGATCGAGGCGTCGATGAAGATCGGCGTTTCCTTCGTCGGCAAGAACCCGAAGCGCGCCGGTTCGCCTTCGGCCGGTTCGAGGTTGAACACGGGCGAGTGGAACGTCTTCAACCCGACATCGGTCGGTTCGTTGATCACGACCGTCGCGGCGCCGACGACGGAGCCCACGGGACACGTTTCTTCCTGGAACTCCGGCAAGGTGCAGCGCGCGAACGGCGTCGGGTTGCCGATCAGCCCCGGCGGCAGCTTCGCCTTGAAGTCCTTGATCAGGCCCCCGGCCGGTTCGGCCTCCGGTTCGCTGGTAAACCCTTCGAACGCTGCGCCCTGGTTGACGGCGATCGTGAACGTCGTCTGAAACGGGTGCGACCCGGCCTGCGCATCGACCGTCCCGTTTTCGTTTTCGGGGGTTACTTCATACGTTTCCAGCCCAAACGGCGTCTGTTCCCCTACTTCGGCGAGCCTGATCGGCCGGACGATCGAGATGTCTTTCTGCGCTTCGCCACCGCTGACGCTGACGTGGTTGAGCAGCCCGGTGTGCGCTTGCGGGCCGAGGTCTACCCCGATCCGCACTTCGATCTGTCCGTACGGGGGCAGGACCTTTGGATTACCGGCTTCCGTCCCGGCAAATGTACACGTCGTCGTTTCCGGTTCACCCGGCGTGCTCAATTCGCATACCACCCTGCCGTGACTACCACCACCGATCCCGATGCCGTTACCCGCGCCACCCGAGATCGCTTCGTATTCGACCGCGGTCACACCCGGAGGCAGCTTGTCCTTGACCACGACCGGAACATTGCCGCCGTTCGCGCCCGCGTCGCCGAGGTTCGTCGCGTCGATGTAGATCTCACCGTCGGGTTTGCCTTCGCTCAGGACATGGATTTCGGCTTCACCATCATCTACTTCACCAAAAACGAGCTTCTTGAAGTGCTTCTTGTTCGTGGCGGAGATCAGGAAGCGCATTTTTCCGTTTTCAAGCGGTTTACCGTTCGCGCCCACGCTCGTCTCTTGCACCGTCACCGTGCCCGGCCCGTACTCGTCCTTTTCTTCGAGTCCTTTCTGGAGGTTTTCCGCCGACAGGGGGGTGGTATCTTCGTCCAAGGCGAGCGGTTCGCTCGAGAAAAATTCGGGATTCGCGTACGCCCCAAAGTATTCTTTAGCCTTCCCGACAAGTTCTTCCCCTTCGACCCGAAACGTGAACTGCACCACTTCGCTCGTCACGATTTCCTGAACCTCGGTGCCAGCGGTCCCAGGGACCAGATGTGCCGGCCGCGCGCCCGCGGTCAGATGCCACCAGGGCGCACAGCCGGGGCAGTCGGAGGCGAGGGCGGGCGTAGCGGTGAAGGCGAGGATGACAAAGGTCAACGCGACGCAAAGCCCAGCGGAGCGGGAGCGAAGATTTTCAGGCCGGACGACTCTTCGTCCGGAATGAAAAGGTTCGCGCACGCACAGCGGCAGGGTCATCGCTTCTTCCGCTTCTTGGGTTTCTTCACGCACACTTCTTTTTTCCTGACCTTCTTGCGGACGAAGTTTCGCTTGCACTTCACGGTCTTCTTTGTGACCTTCTTGACGACAACCGGCGCCGGCGTGAGGTTGCCCTGGCCGTTGAACGTTGCGCTGGGTGGGGCTCCGAAGATTTCCGGTTGGGGGGTCGGTGGGGCTTTGCAGGAGGCTTCGGTTTCGCACTGGCGTGGCGCAGCGGCGGACACCGGGGTACACGGGGACTGAGTCGTGCATTCATGCGCGTCGTAGATGTCGAACGCCTGGTCGCTGTCCTGCGGGGCCAGTTTCGCCGTCGTCAGGAAGAATACGTCGCGACCGGCTTCGCTGCCTGCTTCGCCGTGTTCTCCTTCCCCGGTGCCCGCCGAGGCATCGAGGAAGGCGGATTCTTCGTTTGAGCTGCCGGAGCTGATCAGCCCGACGCAGCCCGCTCCTTCTTTGCCTTCCCGACCTTCGACGTCGAAGCCACGTTCGGGCTTGAGGACGTTGCTGCCGTCGGCGACTTCTGGGCCGCACTTCGCGTGTTCGGAGCCGACGTTTTCGGGCTCGTACTCATACACGTCCCAATTTCCGTTCGAGTCCTTCGGGACCAGCCCGTCGTAGCTGTTGAAGAACAACCGGCCGCTGTCCGACAGGTAGCGCGATTGGTAAACGGCCCGTTCGATCTTGAACGGTGTCCAGCCGGGGACGGTCGCAGCCAGCATCGAGGACTTCTGCCAGATTTCATCGCCGCCCACGGACGGCATGTTGCGCCTGATCTCCTGGTTACCATATTCGACCTCATATTCGCTACCGTGCGGTCGCGCTCCGGTCACTTCACAGGACGCACACGCCAGGTGGTTCGTAAGGGAGTCATACAGGTAGACCTCCTCGTCCGGGCGCCCGGCCAGCGCGTCGACGGTGTCATAGCCGACGAGGTCGCGGTCCGACATGAAGGCTAGGAACTGTCCATCCGGCGAGAGTCGCGCGGTCAGGTTCGTCAGGTTCGTCCCGCCCTTCGCCCAGTCCGGGCTGTCCGCCCCGGAGAGCACCGCGACCAGTTTTGTGAGACCGCCGTGCTCGACGTAGAGGTTGCACTGACCCACAAACCCGCTGTTGCCTTCCTGTTTACACGTTCCCGTGACCGCGCCGGGAGCGATCGCGCCATTGCCGACGAAATAAACGTATTCGCCGGTTTCGCTCGCGCCGATGATGCTGCCCTGCACCTCGGCGTTTTCGGTGAGCCGCGCCGGTTCGGCTGCGCCCAGGTCATAGCGGTAGAGGTCGCCGCCGCTTGCGAAATAGATTTCGGTGTCTTCGCTGTTGGCTGTTTGGAATTCTCCGTTACCGACCAGCACGGTGCAGGCATCGGTGGGCACTTCGCACTGCTCCCCGTCGACGGCCGTGCTGCCCTGGGCGATCGGGCTCGGCGGCCGCGTTGCGTGCTCGCGCAGGTAGATTGCGCCTTCGAACGACCAGATCGCCCGCGAGCCGTCTTGCGAGATCGCATTCCGCGCGTCGCGGCCGTCGTTGTTGCCAAAGATTGCCCCACCGCTTGTCGGCACCGGTTCGCCGCCCGGCATGACGCTTAGGAGCGAGAGCGTCCCGCCGCTCCACTCGTACAGCTCCGTCCCGGGCACAACCATCGACGTCAGCTGCGCATACGAGCTCATTACCACGTGTTCGCCGTTCGGGCTCGCGCCAAGCAGCTGCGGACCGCAGAAGATCGCCGCCTGTGGGCAGGTCCCACGCCGTCCCCCTGTTTCTTCCTCGCCGAACTGCGTGCCCGGCGGGACGTTCGCGAAACCTTCCTCGCCGGTGACGAGCGGGCGGTAACAGTGCACATCCGGGGACGGTATGCACGATTCGCCGGCATTGCCCGAGTAATCGGTGCGCAGCACCGGCGTCGTTTCGGAGGCTTCGCCGGGGGTCAGCGCCGGTTCGAACGCGCCCGCGGGCTGGACGAGCGCGAAGTCGAGGTCTTCGGAGAAGAAGCGATAGGGCTCGCCCTCGCCTTCGGGCTTGCCGGAGGGCGAGGTCACATGCGGCGGTTCGATATCGCGCGTGCTCCAACCCGCGGATTGCCCGCCTCCCACCCCGCCCCGCGTGGAGAGCATCTGCACCTGATTCATCGCGCCTTCGGCCCCGGCTTCGAACGGCTGGTTGGCGTGATAGGTGATCGCATCCCCGTCCGCGGCGGCCTGGATCACGCCTTCCTGGAACAGCGGTTCGATCAGCGCGCCGTGCTTGACCGGCGGCGAGACCATTTCCCACTGCCGCCCGTCGGGGAGCACAAACGAGCCAGTGCCCTGCGTGGTGAACGTATCCACGACTTCCGCGCCACCTTCGCGCTGACCTTCGCTCGTGCAGGTCGCGCTCGGGTCGGACGGCCGGCAGTGGTTCGTCGCGACGATCCGGAAGTGATAGGTCTCGTCCGGTTGCAGACCTGAGATTTCCCCACTCACAGGCCCCGCATCGAAGCTCGGCGCGAGCTCACCGGCGGGCGTACCGAGAGCGCCCGCAAAGGGTTCACGCCCCGCCTCGAGATTCTCGAGGTACGAGGCTTCCGTGAGGTACTGGAAATGGTATTCCGTTTCCGCTTCCCCGGACAGCGACTTCGGATCGATTTCACCGCCGAGCGTCGCGCTCGTCCCCGTCACTTCCGAGTCGAACTCGCTCGCGATCAGCGGTGGCGCCGGCGGTTCTTCGACATACTGCTGAACCCGATCGGTGGCGGTATCCGCGACATACACGACCGCGCCCGCCGGGTTGACCGCGATCCCCGCGCCACCGGCCAGTTCCCCCGCGCCAAAGCTTTCAAGCACCTTGCATTCGAGTTCCGGCGGTGGACAGGACCCGGACACCACCGCGACTTCCGTTTCGCGATCCAGATACAGCGCTTCATTCGCCGGATCGACGCTCAACCCAGTGACGTTGAGGCTCGGCGGCAAAAACAATTTGCCGAGATCTTCGCCGCTTGCGGTGAACTTGCGCACATCCGGCGCGCCTTCGGCGACATACAGGTCGTCCGATCCGTTGGCGGCAACACCGGACGGCTCGGCTTCTGCGGCCCAGCTCACGCCGTATGTGCCGGCTTGGTCGAACTGGTACATGGTCGCGCCGCCCCCAGTGCCGCCCTCGACCCAGAGGTTTCCGGTGACGGGGGCGACGGCGATCCCGAACAGGATCGTGAAGGATTCCCCGGGCGGCCCCACGAGCTGACCGTTCGTGCCCCATGCTTTTTCGAGCGCGCCGGTTTCGCTGTACTTCGTGATCGTGTTATCGCCGGTGTCGCCGACATAGACGGCGCCTTTGCCCCCAGAAGAACTATCGACCGCGATAAACAACGGCGACTGCAGCACACCGGACCCAAACGACCGCACGAACGTGCCGTCGGCTTCAAACTCATCGACCCGGTGATTGCCGGTATCGGCGACATAGACGTCATGGGTGGCATCGTCGACCGCAACCCCGCTGCCGCCCTTTTCATCCCCGCCGTTTCCCCCGAGCAGCTTGACCGGCGCAACGAGCTCCAGCTGCCCGGCGCCTGGGCCTTTGCTGCCGAATTCTTTGGCGAGGGAGTGGTTGCGGGCGGCGAGAGCCGGGGTTGTGGTGAGGGCCAAGGCCGTCAGTACGAGCGTAAACGCAAGTATGGCCTTGGCGCGCATTTACTTGCGCTTCTTGCTGTGCTTCTGCTTGTGGTGCTTGACTTTCTTCTTGACCTTCTTGCAGCCGGATACGGCGATCTTGGTGGTCTCGTGGATTTCGGCTCCGTTTTGGCCGATGAATTCGGTTGGCATCGTTAGTTTGCTGGCCTCGGTGCAGAGGTTGCCGTTGGCGGCCAGGGCGCTGTACCTGCCCTCTGGCAGGGTCAGCGTGAAGCTCGAGAAGGGCTGGTCGGGGACGGTCTTGAAAGTTGTGCTTGTGATCCCCGATTTGCTGATGAACGTTGTACCGACGAGGTCAATCGTTACGCCATAGCCCTGCAGCACCATCGTCAGGCTCGGGAAGGCTTCGCCGCCGTGGGAGACGAAGATCGCCGGACCCTCCAGCGGGACCGGCAACAGCGGCGTATGGACGACCGCGTAGCCGATCTTCGACGCGCTCGGGCAGCCCGCTGGGTTGGCTTCGAACTGCTTGTCCGTGCACGCCTTCTGCAATGTCGTCAAGCGCGATGGGAGCTGTTTGGGTAGGTTGACCTTGACGCGCGCGATGTCGGCGTCGGTTCCCTGCGGGACTTTTGGATACGTCACCTTTGCGGTCAGGCTCGCCCCGTTTGCTTTCGACGTTCTCCCTGACGTGGAGACGGAGAACTTTGGTTCGAACTTCAACGCGGCGCAGTTCGTCACCTGGAACGGGACACCGATGCTGTACTCCCCGCCTTCGCTCGAGTGGATCGTGCCCGTGACTTCCATTTTGCTGCAGTTGGTCGGGTTGAACTGGAACGCCGAGCGGGTCGTCCTCGCGTTGATCCTTTGGATTTCCAGTGGGATCCCTTCCAGCTCCGTCGGGATCGAGTAAGCCGTCCCGGGAGGATTGGAGGTGATCGTCAACGCCGATGTTGACGGGTTGATTTCGATCTTGCCGCGCGTGACGATGCAATCGCACGCCGGGTGGTTTTTCGCCGTGTGCGCCAGGTCGAATGGGCCGGCCTTGGCGGGAACCTCAAACGTGATGCCAAACGGGGCACAACCATTTGATGAGGTCCCTCCCGGGAGGGTGGTACCCGGCGTGTTGCAGGTACCTGTGCCGTTGTACGGCCCAGTGAGGTAGAACCTGCCGCCTGAGACGACGTACGGGTCGCCGCCGACGCCGACGGTCACCGTCGCTTCGCCGATCAGGCTGTTGGGGCCGCATTTGCCTTCATCGGCCTGCGGTTCGGGGCACAGTTCCACGTTCGACAGCAAGCCGGACAGCCCCTCGGGCAGGTGCGCAACGACTGACTGCATGTTCTGTTCCCCGTTCCCACGGGTCAGCGACAGCGTGAACGGGGAGAACCCGCCCGCCTGCAGGTTCAACGCACCACCCGTCAACGCGGGATGGAACGGCAGCTGCGCTCCCGGGCACGGCGACCCGTTCGGGCCGTTCGTGACCGTATAGGAGCTGGACGTGTGGACCGTGACCGCGGCTTCATCGCCCGGTGAGGTGGCGGTCGCCGGTTCGGCGGACCACGGCACGAACGTCGCCTTCGTCGTGTACGTCCCGCAGCGCGTGGGGCTCGCCAGCGGGGCGCGTTCGCCGCCGAAGAAGTGCGCTTCGAAATCTTCGAACGCGAGCTGCGGGTGTTCTTGAACTTCGTGACGATCTGACCGAGCGCTTCGCAGGTGATCCCGTCGATGATTTCGCCGGCGCCCTGGCAGAGCTGCACCTGGCCGGGGAGCTTCACGAGCGAGCCGGAGATCGGGTCTTCGGCGACGACGTACATCGCCATCAGGTCTTTGAAGGGGTTGGCTTCCTGCGCGGCGAGATACACGTACCCCTTCAAGGGCTGGTTGACGGGCAAAAGCGGGGATTTGATCGTGACTTCGCCGATCTTCGACGCGTTCGGGCAGAAGTTTTCGCCCGGTTTGAGGATGTCCGTATCCCCGGCCTTGACCGCGCCACGGGTACCGGGCAGGTAGGACAGGAACTTCGGGCTGAAAATCCCCGGTTCCGTGAACGGGTCAAATTCATCCATCCCCTGATAACCGACCAAGCCTTCCGAGCACGCTTCCAAACCGTCGCTCGCGGACGGGTTGACCGCGAAGCCCGGGGGCAGCGCCACGACCGTTTCCCGCAACGCGGACTGCGCGACGCTCTGACCGTTGAGCTGGCCTTCCTGGGGGATGTGGATCTTGACGTTCAACCCCGTCGGGCTGCTCGCGTTCGTGTCATCCGGCTTGACTTCGAGCGACGGTTCGAACGGCAGCTGGTTGCAACCGGACAGCTCGGGCATCGGCTGTTCGCTGAACGCCGCTTCGCTCGTGAAGGCGTGTTCGAAATGACCCGGATTGTCGGACCAGGAGTCCGCTTCCGCCTCGCTCTGCAGCGGGTGCCCCGAGCACGAGGTCGGCAGCGCGAAGAACGGCGGCGGGTTATGCACTTCTTCGGGTTCGGACTCGCACGAGCCGAATTTCGGCGGTTCCAGACAGCCCCCGCGGGAGCCGTTGTGGCGGGGGTCGCCGGGGACGCCCCAGAAGGTGACCTGCGCACGCAGGTTCGGCGCGACCTCCACTATGTTGCTCGTCTCGGTCGTGACGCCGTAGTCTTCGCCGTTGCGGACGGACGCGTTGATGAAGATCGGAGTTTCCTTCGTCGGCAAAAAGCCGAAGCGCGCCGGTTCGCCCGCGACCGGTTCGAGGTTGAACACAGGCGAATGGAACGTCTTCAGACCGATCTCCGTCGGTTCGTTGACGCGAACCGTCGAGACGCCGACGATCGAGCTCAGCGGACAATCTTCGTTCTGGAACTCCGGTAGCGTGCAACGCGCAAACGGCTCCGGATTGCCGATCACCCCCGGCGGCAGCTTCGAGACGAAGTCCTTGATCAACCCCCCAGCCGGTTCGACCTCCGGTTCATGCGTCAACCCTTCGAACTCTTCGCCCTCGTTCAAATCGATCGTGACCGTCGTCTGGAAAGGATGCGACCCCGCCTGCACAGCGGGCGTCCCGTCTTCGTTTTCCGGCGTCACTTCATACGCTTCAAAGCCGAACGGCGTCGTCTGTCCTTCTTTGGCAAGCGTGATCGGCCGCGCGATCGCGACCGCACGACTCGCGCCGCCACCCGCGATGCTGACATGGTTGAGCTCCCCCGTATGCGCTTCCGGGCCCAGATCGACCCCGATCCGGATTTCGATCTGCCCATACGGGGGCAGGATCGGCTGGACCGCCCCCGGTTCGGTGCTGACAAACTTGCAGGTCACCGTGTCCGGTTCCGCGGGCAACGTCTGCAATTCACACTTCACCTCTTCACCCGCCTTATTACCGGACCCAGCGGCTTCCGCCACCGCTTCGTATTCGATCGCGGTCACACCCGCAGGCAGCTTGTCCTTGATCACGATCGGATTCGTTTCACCGTTCGCGCCGGCGTCGCCGAGGTTGGCGGCGTCGATGAAGAGCTGACCGTCGGGTTTACCCGCAACCACAACACTCTGCATCGCCGTGCCGATTTCGTGATGCACTTCAACCGGCTTGACCGGCCGATCAGCCAGCCCCCCGACACTCTTGATCACAAAACGTTTTTCGCCGCTCGGAAGCGCAGCTTCTTCTTTGACCGTCACATTCCCAGGACCATACTCATCTTCCGCTTCGAGACCCTCCTGAAGAATCGCAGCCGACAACGGAGCCGTACCTTCATTAACCGCGATCGGTTCAGTGGAAAAATATTCGTTGTATCCATACAACCCAAGCGGTTCCACAACAAGCGGCGCACCCGCAACATTAAGGCTAATCTGTACCGCCGCACTCGTCACAACTTCCTGAACCTCATCATGACCGCTCCCCGGCTGGAGATACGTCGGACGGGCGCCCGCGTTTAGATGCCACCAGGGGGCGCAGCCTTCGCACGTTGATCCAGCGTGGGCGGGGCCCGCCAACGAAAAGAAAAACAAAATCACGGCCAAGAGACCAAAGGTCGCAAAATTTACGGAGGAATTGAGATTAAATGCCCGCCCACCCGTGATTTTGTTTTTCTTTTCGTCGCCGGCCAGAAGCGCTCCGTCGAAACAACTATATGAGCTATTACTCAAAGAGCGCATTACTTAGACCCCCGGTTTGACCTTTTCGCCTGCTTGCGTTTTGCCTTTCGCACGCACTCTTGTTTGTTTTTGACCTTCTTGCGGACGAAGTTTCGCTTGCATTTGACGGTCTTCTTCGTGACCTTCTTGGTCAAGACCGGCGTGAGGTTGCCCTGGCCGTTGAAGGTCACGCTGGGGGGTGCGCCGAAGATTTCCGGCTGCAGCGCCGGCGGGGCTTTGCACGAGGCTTCGGTTTCGCACTGGCGCGGGTTCGACGGCGGGGGGGGGGATACACGGTGAGGTGGTGGTGCATTCGTGCGCGTCGTAGACGTCATACGCCGTGTCGGTGTCCTGCGACTCCAGCGGTGCGGTGGTGAGGAAAAAGACGTCGCTGCCCGATTCCGAGGCGTCGAGGAAGGCGGATTCTTCGTTGGACGCGCCGGATGAAATGAGCCCGACGCAGCCTTCCGGTTCCTCGCCCGAGACAGCAGGCGCCCCACCGCTTCCAGCTACTTTGTATTCGCGCGCGGGCTTATACGCGACGCTGCCGCTCGCCGATTCGGGGCCACAGGGATGTTCACCACCCGCGGGCACACCCTTGGGCTCGTACTCATACACATCCCAATTCCCGTTCCCGTCCTTCGGGACGAGCGCGCCGTAACTGTTGAAGAACAGCCGCCCTTCGTTGGAGAGATACCGCGACTGATACGCGGCTTTGGTAAGGTCGTATGGTGTCAAGCCGGGGACGTTCGCCGCGAGCGACGACGAGGGTTCCCAGATCTTACTTCCTCCGACGAGCCGCATTCCGGGTTGACCGCTTATAACACCACCATCATAATAATAGTGGCCGTGGGGCCGTGCGCCTGTGGGGTCACACGACGCGCATGCCAAGCGTCCGGTGTCGGCGTCATAGAGGTAGACCTCCTCGTCTGGGTGGCCGCTGTCGGCGTCGGCGGTGTCATAGCCGTCGAGGTCGCGGTCGGACATGAACGCGAGGTAGCGCCCGTCGGGTGCCACGCGCGCGGTCAGGTTCGTCAGGTTCATTGATTCGTTGGCCCAGTCGGGGCGGTCTTCACCGGATAGCACCGCGATGAGCCTGGTCACACCGTTGTGCTCGACATACAGGTTGCACAGCTGGCCCGGCGACTGCGCTCTCTTGCAGTTCCCGGCGACAGCGCCTTCTGCGGCGCTTTTGAGCGTGCCGTTCGCGACGAAGTACACGTATTCCCCGTTTTCACTCACACCGACCACAGCACCTTCCAGCACTTTCCCTTTTTCGGTGAGTGGTACTGGTTCGCTCGTGCCAATCGTGTACTCGTACAGGTCTCCGCCGGTGGTGTAGAAGATCTTCGTGGTTTCGCTGTTCGCGGTCTGGAATTCCCCGCCGCCGAGCGAAACGGTGCAGGCGTCGGCGGGGTCCGTGCAGGTACCGTTTTCAATCGGGCTCTGCGGCTGCGCCGCGTTCTCACGCAGATAGATACCGTATC
This sequence comes from uncultured Solirubrobacterales bacterium, assembly GCA_963779405.1. Taxonomy (GTDB): domain Bacteria; phylum Actinomycetota; class Thermoleophilia; order Solirubrobacterales; family Solirubrobacteraceae; genus Palsa-744. Next base: position 82,285 of record CAVZYF010000016.1, on the reverse strand, counting down.
CCGAAGTAGTGTTTCCCGCCTCGAACACCACCCGTTCGCCATCCTCAGAAATCGCATGCCTAGTATCCTCATTGAAAAAACCGAGCACCGCGTTTTCGGGTGCTTCGCCATCGGGCAGAATGCTCACCTGGGCGATCGTGCCGTGGTTGTACTCATACAACTCGCCGCCTGAGTTGGGCGGGATCGGTGTCGTGGTCAACTGCGCGTAGGATTCAAACACGGGGTGCTGCCCGTCCGGGCTCGCGCCGACGAGTTCCGGGCCACAGAAGATGCCGGCCTGCGGGCAGGGCCCGAACAACCCCAATCCTCCTGTATCGCCGAAGTGTATTTCGGGTGGGACGTTTCTCTGCTCTCGGTGACCAGCGCCTTGTAACAGTCGTCCTCTGTGGGGATGCACTGTTCGCTCGTATTGCCCAGATAGTTGCTGCGCAGCAGCGGTGTCTGTTCGGAGGCTTCCGGGTAGAGTCCGGGCACGAACGCGCCCGCGGGCTGCACCAGCGCATACTTTAAGGTCTTCCGAGAAGAACCGGTAGGTCTCACCGTGGCCTTCGGGCTTACCCGAAGCGCCGTGCGACGGTTCGATATCGCGCGTGCTCCAACCGCTGCTCGTACGGGTCGAGAGGATCTGCACCTCGTTCATCGCACCTTCGACCCCCGGTTCGGTCGCCTGGTTGGCGTGATAGGTGATCGCACCCCCGTCCGCCGCGGCCTGGATGATGCCTTCCTGGGCGATCGGTTCGATCAACGCCCCGTGCTTTTCGACCGGCGAGACCAATTCCCACTGCCTGCCATCCGGCAACGCGAAGGTACCGGAGCCCTGCGTCGTAAACGCCAGTTCTTCACCTGTACCCGTATTCACCGCGTTTTTCGCGACCAAGCGATAGCGGTAGGCCGTATTCGGCACGAGGTTCTGTACCTCCGCCGTGACAGGTACGGCGTCGAAGCTCGGGGCGAGCGTGCCGGCAGCGGTACGAGCAGCACCCGCGAAACCTTCACGTGCGAACTGCGTTTCCGTCGTATATTCAAACCAATATTCCGTTTCCGCTTCGCCCGCCAGCGACCGCGGATCGACTTCGCCGGCGAGCTTCGCGCTCGTCGCGGTCACATCCGCGCTGGACTCACCCGTGAGGAGCGGCACCGCGACTGGTTCCAACGGGAACACGTCCACCACATCCGTAGCCGTGTTCGCCGCATACACCGTATCGGTTTCTGGGTCAACCGCGACCCCCGCACCAGCCGACAGCTGCGGCGCACCAAAACTTTCAAGCACCTCGCATTCCTTCTTCGGTGGCGGACAGGACCCGGACACCGCGAGCACCGCGTCTTCCCTGTCCAGATACACCACGTTAGTTTTTTCATCGACTGCCAGCCCGGTAAAGTTCGAGCCGCCGTCAGGGAACAGTTCACCAACTTCGACGCCGGCCGCCGTGAACTTCCGGACGTTCGGGAAGCCGTCGGCGAGGTAGAGTTCTTCGGCCGGGTTGACCGCCAGGCCAGACGGCTCACCCGGACCTTCGAAATGAATCATCGTGTAGGTACCTGATTGTTCGAACTTGAACAGTTCGGCGGCGGTTCCAGCTTTGGCGGCTCGATCCAGAGGTTGCCGTTGTCGCTGACGGCGATCCCGAGTCAACGCGGTGAATGTTTCTGTGGGCGGGCCGACGAGCTGGCCGTTGGCGGAACCGCCGGCGCCACCGTTGCCCCATTCGCTGTCCAGCACACCGTCGGGATGGAGCAGCGAGCCGCCGTCACCGCCGAACTTTGTGACGCGATCATCGCCCGTATCCCCGACATAAACGTCGCCTTCCCCGCCGGGAGAGTTATCGACGGCGATATACACCGGGGACTCCAATTCGCCCGGTTCGGAACCCGAAACGCCCGCCTTGCATACGTCTTTCGACGCGGCGGTGCAGATGTCGCCTTTGGTGGTCGCATCGACTTCCTTACCGAACGCGAGCACGAATTCGCCTTTTTCGTTGAACTCATCGATACGGTGATTGCCGGTGTCGGCGACATACACGTCACCGGTCACGTCGTTGACCGCGACCCCGCTGCCGCCCTTTATGTCGCTGCCTTGCCCGTGACCAAAAGCGAATTCTTCTTCGGGCGCGACCAATTCCAGCTGGCCGGCGCCGTGGCCCGGCTCGCCGATCGTTTTGGAGAAGGTGTGGTTGCGGGCTCCAAATGCCGATGAAGTGCTGAATAGAAAGCCGAGAACCACAATCCCCAAGGGGATTACTTTAAGAAGTTACGGAGACCGCTCGCATCCGCTCGCTTCAGGCACTCCACCCTCCGATGTTCCTCGTGATCCGACTCGCTGACGCTCGCTCGAAGCCCCGCGGCGCGGGGTCCACAAACATCTCCGGGCTGTCGTGCAGTTAGATGGATGGTTGTTGGGGCGATGGCAGCAGGTGCGGAGCGCAACTGCGCATAGTCCGCACCTGCTGAAGGGGACGTCAGGCAGTTAGATGGATGGTTGTTAGGCGATCCCCATCGATCGACGCCGGTGATGCCCAACCTCGTTACCGAGGGCGCCGATCGGGGTTGGTACCCGCCTGCTCGATGGAAGAAGGGGAGTAGTCGTACCAGTCTCATTGTTCGCTGCTCCCCTTGTAGTTGATGAACCTCTTGGATTGCCGGCGACCGCGACGCATCCGGCGCTCGGCGTTTGCAAAACCATGCTTCTTTCCGAAGCGGTGTGCTAAGCTACCTGCATGTCGACACCCACGGTCACGGCCCCCACGCAGCTGCGTCGCCGTGCCGCGCTCGCGCGCCTGGAGGCCGAAGAACTGGCCGAGCTCGTCACAGAGCTGCGGTCCGCCTCGCGCTCGAAGGCGAAGCTGGAGCGTGCCCTCGCGCAGCTGGAGGCGCTGAGCGCGCGGATGCAGATCACGCTGCAGTGGTCGGGAGGACTCACCGTCAGCCAGACCGCCGAGCGCCTCGATGTCAGCGAGCCCACCGTTCGCAAGTGGCTCACGGAGGGCCTGCTCGAACCAGTGCAGGGACGCAAGCCCGTCGAGGTCTCCCAGCCCAGCGTGATGAAGGTCGAGCGCATCCTGCAGGGCGTCCGCGAGAACTATCCCGCACGGCAATGGAGCGAGGCGCTCGCCGCCTTCCTGCACGACCGCGACCTGCTCAGCCAACCCTCCGTCATCAAGGGCATCGAGCAGTTCAAGCGCGGCGAATTCGTCGAACTCTGAGCGGATCCGCCCCTCGCGACCCTGTACGGTTGACCTGTGGCTACTCACCGCCTGCGACTGACACCTACCGCCAACGCGGCTATCAAAGGCCTGCGAGGCAAGCCGGCCGCAGGCTGGAGTCGACTGGAATCGGAACTGAAGGCACAGGGCTGCGGAGCCGCCGGCTACCGCCTGCTCGGTGCAGGCAATAACTGGTCGCCCTACTGCTGCAAGCACCTCTATGAAAAGTGGCGGGTGATCACCACCTTCGAGCCATCCATCGTATGGATTATCGACGTCGTCGAGCACGACGGCCCGAAGCTCTACAAAGAACTCGCCACGCAGCTCGGCATCTCGAACATCGGCCAAGGCCGCGAGCACAAGCCCGCCTGCTGCCGAGAGGACGGCTGGCCGAACGTCGGGCTCACATCCGAGAAGCGACGTAAACCCAGTAGCAAGTGAATCGCAGCAAGGCAGTTCAAGCCCTGTGCCACCACCCACAGCCGCAGGCAAGCTCACAACGCTCCGGTCACCGTACGCTCTGTTGCGTAGCTGAATCGCACTCACCTACTTCTTTTTCTGCTTCTTGGGCTTGGCGCGGACGCACTCTGATTTGGCCTTGCCGTGCTTTGGTTTGACCGTCCTGCGCACGAAGCCGGAGGGGCATTTCGCGGCCTTCTTCTTTACGGCCGATTTGACCGGCGTTTCGGTGAAGTTGCCGAGGCCGTTGAAGGTTGCGCTGGGGGGTGGGCCGTAGATGCCCGGCTGGGGGGTTGGTGGCTGTTTGCAGGAGGCTTCGGTTTCGCACTGGCGCGGGTTGGACGGCGGCGGGGGGATGCACGGCGAGGTGGTAGTGCATTCGTGGGCGTCGTAGACGTCATAGGCAGTGTCGGTGTCCTGGGACTCGAGCTGCGCGGTCGTGAGGAAGAAGACGTCGCCGCCCGCCACGCTTCCCGGCCCGCCGATTCCCCTTCACCATTACCAGCGGAAGCGTCGAGGAAGGCGGATTCTTCGTTGGACGCCCCGGACTGAAATCGAGCCCGACGCAGCCTTCCGGTTCCTCGCCCGAGACAGCAGGCGCCCCTCCGGCCCCAGGTACTTTGTATTCCCGCGCGGGCTTGAACACGACGCTGCCGCTCGCCGATTCGCGGGCCACACGGATGTTCACCGCCCGGCAGGCACACCCTGGGGCTCGTACTCATACACATCCCAATTCCCGTTCCCGTCCTTCGGGACGAGCGCACCGTAACTGTTGAAGAACAACCGCCTTCATCAGTGAGATACCGCGACTGATACGCCGCCTCTGTCAGCTTGTATGGCGTCCAGCCGGGGATGTCGCCGCGAGCGACGACGAGGGTTCCCAGATTTCGTCGCCGCCGACGAATTGCATGCTCCGTCGACCGCTTAGAACTCCGCCGTTGAAGTAGTAGTGGCCGTGGGGTCGTGCGCCTGTGGGGTCACATGACGCGCAGACCAGGCGCCCGGTTTCGGCGTCATAGAGGTAGACCTCCTCGTCAGCGTGGCCGGTGGCGGTGTCGGCGGTGTCATAGCCGACGAGGTCGCGGTCGGACATGAACGCGAGGTACTGCCCGTCGGGTGACACGCGCGCGGTCAGGGTCGTCAGGTTCATCGCTTCTGTGGCCCAGTCGGGGCGGTCTTCGCCGGATAGCACCGCGACGAGCCTGGTCACGTCATTGTGCTCGACGTACAGGTTGCACAGCTGCCCCGACGTCTGCGCTCGCGTGCAGTCCCCAGTGATGGCGCCTTCTGCCGCGTTTTTGACGGGGCCGTTCGCGACAAAGTACACGTATTCCCCGTTTTCGCTCACACCGATCACGGCACCGGGCAGCAGTTTCGCGCTTTCGGTGAGCGGCACGGATGGTTTGCCTGTGCCGATCGTGTACTCGTACAGGTTTCCGCCGGTCGTGTAGAAGATCTTTGTGGTTTCGCTGTTCGCGGCCTGGAATTCCCCGCCGCCGACCGCAATGGTGCAGGCATCCGCAGGTACTGTGCAGGTACCGTTTTCAATCGGACTCGGCGGCTCAGAGGTATTATCACGCACATAGATCGTACCTTCGGAGGTGAACACCACCCGTGACCCATTGCGGAGACCGCGTTCCTTGTGTCTTCCTGCTTGGAAACCCAATTCTACAGCGGTGGGTAGTTCGCCGTTGGGGAGGATGCTGACGAGCGCGAGGGTGCCGTGGTTCCACTCATACAGCTCTCCGCCCGAGTTGGGTGGTGTTTCCTGGCTGGTGAGCTGTGCGTAGGAGCGGAACACGGGGTGCTGGCCGTCCGGGCTCGCACCGAGAAGTTCTGGGCCGCAGAAGATGCTGGCCTGCGGGCACGGGCCGAACACGCCTGCGCCTGCTTCGGCTTCGCCGAAGTGTGTTCCCGGCGGGACGTTCGCGTAGGGGGGTTTGGTGGTGACGAGCGCCTTGTAGCAGTCGTCTTCTCGGGGTATGCACTGTTCGCTGGTGTTGGGCAGGTAGTTGGTGCGTAGTAGCGGGGTTTGTTCGGATGCTTCTGGGTAGAGGCCGGGCTGGAAAGCGCCGGCTGGTTGTACGAGCGCGTACGCGAGGTTTTCCGAGAAGAACCGGTAGGGCTCACCCTCGCCTACGGGCTTACCCGAAGCACCGTGCGACGGTTCGATGTCACGCGTGCTCCAGCCACGTACTGGTGCGGGTGGAGAGGATCTGCACCTCGTTCATCGCGCCTTCCGCGTCCGGTTCGGTCGCCTGGTTCGCGTGGTAGGTGATCGCGTTCCCGTTAGCGGCGGCCTGGATGATGCCTTCCTGGCCGATCGGTTCGATCAACGCCCCGTGCTTTTCGACCGGCGAGACCAATTCCCACTGCCTGCCATCCGGCAACGCGAAGGTGCCGGAGCCCTGCGTCGTAAACGCCGTTCTTCACCTTTACCCGTACTCACCGCGTTTTTCGCGACCAAGCGATAACGGTAGGCCGTATTCGGCATGAGGTTCTGTACCTCCGCCGTGACAGGTACGGCGTCGAAGCTCGGGGCGAGCGTGCCGGCAGCGGTACGAGCAGCACCCGCGAAACCTTCACGTGCGAGACTGCGTTTCCGTCATATATTCAAACCAATATTCCGTTTCCGCTTCGGCGCCCTGATCGAGCTTGGCGCTTTCTTCCGCACTCAGCGACCGCGGATCGACTTCGCCGGCGAGCCGCGCGCTCGTCGCCGTCACATCCGCGCTGGACTCACCCGTCACGAGCGGCGCCGCGACGGGTTCTTCGACAAACCTGTCGATCTGATCCGCCGTCGTGTTCGCCGCATACACCACAGCTTCATGCGGATCGACCGCAACCCCCGCGCCACCCGACAGCTGCGGAGCACCAAAACTTTCAAGGACCCCACATGCCTTATCAGGCGGCGGACACGCCCCCGACACCGCGAGCACCGCATCTTCTCTGTCCAGATACAACACGCTAGTCGCTTCATCGACAGCCAGGCCAGTGAAATTCGAGCCGCTGTCAGGGAACAGTTCCCCAACTTCAGTGCCGGCCGCGGTGAACTTCCGGACGTTCGGGAACCCGTCCGCGACATAGAATTCGCCGGCCGCGTTGATCGTAAGGCCCGATGGCTCACCCGGCCCGGCGAAACGAACCATGGCATACGAGCCCGTCTGTTCGTACTCCGTCAGTTCGTCACCAAGACCGGTGCTCGCATCAACCCAAAGACTCCCGGTGTCGCTGACAGCGACGCCGACCAACCCGACGAATGTTTCCGTGGGTGGCCCTTTCAACTGGCCGTTGGTGTTCCAGCCCGCCATCAGCTGCCCTTCGCTCGTGAACTTCGTGATCGTATTATCCGTGCTGTCGGCGACATAGACATCACCTTCACCACCCGGACCGTTATCCACAGCGATAAAGAGGGGTGTCTCAAGCTGACCGGGAGCGCTGCCGGGGATCCCCGGCCGACACGTGGCGGTGCAGGTCTCCAGTTCGGGTTTGCCATCCAGGACCCCGTAGCCGAACGCGCGGATGAACCCTCCTGTCGCTTCGTACTCATCGACCCGGTGGTTGTTTGTGTCCGCGACATAAATATTGTGGGTGCTGTCGTTGACCGCGAGACCGCTACCGCCCTTTTCGTCGCGGCCGGATCCGCCGAGGACTGGGACTGGTGCGGCGAGCTCGAGCTGGCCCGCGCCGGTGCCTTGGGTGGCGATCACATTGGCGAACGAGTGGTTGCGGGCGGCGGAGGCGGGGGTGGCGGCGAGGGACAGAGTTACTAGAGAGACGAGGCAAGTGAAAATACAGCTACGCAACAGGGCTAGGTGGTTACCCCGGCGTGCTTGCTTGCCGGCCATCACGTGCCTTGACCGACGGTTGTTAATCCGCGTAAACGTTTTGGCCGCTGTTGGTGGTCCCTGGTGGAGTTGTTTTGTGGGCTTGGGGGTGGACGTGCTACTCCCTTTGGCGCGCAGCAGAGCACCGAGCAGGGCGAAGCGACCGGTGCTGCGCGGCGTCTTCGATGAGTGCTCGGTGGGGTTCATACCTGGACCTTTCGTGGGGTTGTGGCGCGTGTTCTGTGCGCTAAGATGTGGGCGTGACTCCGACGACGTCCAAGACCAAAACCAGCACGAAAGCCACTTCCTCGCGGACGACACCGCGCAAGCTCTTGCGTGGGCTCCCCGGCAGCGCCCAGGAGCGCGCAAAGGCTCTGCGGCGCGTCATCGAGGAACATCGCGAGACGATTGTCCGCCTGAGCAAATAGTCCGTGGCGATCAGCTACATCGAGCTCGGCGACTTCTGCGACGTCGCCGCCGAGATCCTCGGAACGACAGCCGAGCAAATCGCCGGCCTCCCGAACATCGGCCTGGCCGACTCCGCGCTCGTGTCGCCGCAAGCCGGCTGGGGCGAGGTCGATCGCTACCCGACGCTGCTCGAGAAGGCCGCGATCCTGCTGGAGCACCTGACGCGCAACCACCCCCTGCCCGACGGCAACAAGCGCACCGCATTCGTACTGACAGTGCGGTTCCTCGAAGCGAACGGCCTGCCCGCTGCAGGGCGCGCTGCCGGACACAGACGTGCCGATAGTCGAGCGGATCGCCGCTGGAAAGATCGATCACGACGAAATCCTCGCGTGGCTATCGAAGCGCACGGCGCAGAGGACACCTGAGACATAAGTCAGACTCATCGCTTCCGCTTCTTCGGCTTTGGCTTCTTCACGCAGCGGCCCTTCTTGTTGCGCACCTTGCCCTTGGGGCATTTGGCGAGCTTCTTCTTCGTGACCTTCTTCGGTACGACCGGTGCTCCTGGAGTGAAGTTGCCCAGGCCGTTGAAGGTTGCTGACGGTGGGGCTCCGTAGATCCCCGGCTGGGGGGTTGGTGGCTGTTTGCAGGAGGCTTCGGTTTCGCACTGGCGCGGGTTGGACGGCGGCGGGGGGATGCACGGCGAGGTGGTCGTGCATTCGTGCGCGTCGTAGACGTCATAGGCGGTGTCGGTGTCCTGGGACTCGAGCTGCGCGGTCGTGAGGAAGAAGACGTCGCCGCCGGCCACGCTCCCCGGCCCGCCTGATTCCCCTTCACCATTACCAGCGGAAGCGTCGAGGAAGGCAGATTCTTCGTTGGACGCCCCGGATGAAATGAGCCCGACACAGCCTTCCGGTTCCTCGCCCGAGACAGCAGGCGCCCCTCCACTTCCAGGTACCTGATATTCGCGCGCGGGCTTGAACACGACGCTACCGCTTGCCGCTTCCGGCTGGCAGGGATGTTCACCACCGGCGGGCACACCCTTGGGCTCGTACTCATACACATCCCAATTCCCGTTCCCGTCCTTCGGGACGAGCGCGCCGTAGCTGTTGAAGAACAGCCGCCCTTCGTCGGAGAGATACCGCGACTGATACGCGGCTTTGGTAAGGTCGTATGGTGTCAAGCCGGGGATGGTCGCCGCGAGCGAGGATGAGGGTTCCCAGATCGCGTATCCGCCGACGAGCCGCATGGTCTGTCCGTTGACCCGGGTTCCGTCGTTGAAGTAGTAGTGGCCGTGGGGTCGTGCGCCTGTGGGGTCACACGACGCACAGACCAAATGCCCGGTTTCAGCGTTATATAGGTAGACCTCCTCGTCGAGGCGCCCGGTGTCGGTGTCGACGGTGTCATAGCCGACGAGGTCGCGGTCGGACATGAACGCGAGGTACTGCCCGTCGGGTGACAGGCTTGCGGTCAGGTTGGTCAGGTCCAGAGATTCATTTGCCCAGTCGGGGCGGTCTTCACCGGATAGCACCGCGACGAGCTTGACCACGCCGTCATGCTCGACATACAGGTTGCACAGCTGCCCCACCTGTGCTCTCATTGCAGTCTCCCGCGACCGCTCCGGGGGCGAGCGTGCCGTTGGCGACGAAGTACACGTATTCCCCGTTTCCGCTTGCGCCGATCACTGCACCGGGCAGCATTTTCGCTTCTTTGGTGAGCGGCACTGGTTCGCTCGTGCCGAGCGTGTATTCATAGAGGTTCGCGCCGGTCGTGTAGAAGATCTTGGTGGTTTCGCTGTTCGCGGTTTGGAATTCCCCGCCGCCGAGCGAAACGGTGCAGGCGTCGGCGGGGTCCGTGCAGGTACCGTTTTCAATCGGGCTCTGCGGCTGCGCCGCGTTCTCACGCAGATAGATACCGTATCCCGAAGTAGTGTTTCCCGCCTCGAACACCACCCGTTCGCCATCCTCAGAAATCGCATGCCTAGTGTCCTCATTGAAAAAACCGAGCACCGCGTTTTCGGGTGCTTCGCCATCGGGCAGAATGCTGACCTGGGCGATCGTGCCGTGGTTCCACTCATACAACTCGCCGCCTGAGTTGGGCGGGATCGGTGTCGTGGTCAACTGCGCGTAGGAGCGGAACACGGGGTGCTGGCCGTCCGGGCTCGCACCGAGAAGCTCTGGGCCGCAGAAGGGATGCGCCTGCGGGCAGGGGCCGAACACGCCTGCGCCTGCTTCGGCTTCGCCGAAGTGTGTTCCCGGCGGGACGTTTGCGTAGGGGGGTTTGGTGGTGACGAGCGCCTTGTAGCAGTCGTCTTCTCGGGGTATGCACTGTCCGCTGGTGTTGGGCAGGTAGTTGGTGCGTAGTAGCGGGGTTTGTTCTGATGCTTCGGGGTAGAGGCCGGGCTGGAAAGCGCCGGCGGGTTGTACGAGCGCGTACGCTAGGTTTTCTGAGAAGAACCGGTAGGGCTCGCCCTCGCCTTCGGGCTTGCCCGAGACACCATGCGAGGGTTCGATATCACGCGTGCTCCAGCCACTGGCGGCGCGGGTGGAAAGGATCTGCACCTCGTTCATCGCGCCTTCCGCATCCGGTTCGGTCGCCTGGTTCGCGTGGTAGGTGATCGCGTCCCCGTTAGCGGCGGCCTGAATGATGCCTTCCTGGCCGATCGGTTCGATCAACGCACCATACTTATCGACCGGGGACACGAGTTCCCACTGCCGGTTATCCGCGAGCGTGAAGGTACCGCTGCCCTGCGTCGTGAACGCCAGTTCTTCACCTTCACCGAGCGTTTTGCCAGCTCTGCTGACCTGGTTTTCCGCGACCAAGCGATAGTGATAGGCCGTGTTCGGCGCGAGGTTCTGCGCCTGCGCCGCTGACACCCGTCGCATCGAAGCTCGGGGCGAGCGTGCCGGTGGCGGTACGAGCAGCACCCGCGAAACCCGCACGATCGAATTGCGCCGCCGTCACATATTCAAACCAATATTCCGTTTCCGCTTCGGCACTCCGATCGAGCTTGGCGCTTTCTTCCGCACTCAGCGACCGCGGATCGACTTCGCCAGCGAGCCGCGCGCTCGTCGCCGTCACGTCCGCGCTGAACTCATCCGTGACGAGCGGCGGCGCCGCGGGTTCTTCGACGAACCGATCGATCTCGTCCGCCGCGGTGTTCGCCGCATACACAACCGCGCCATCGGGGTCGACCGCGAGCCCCGCGCCACCTGAGAACTGCGGGGCACCAAAACTTTCGGAGATTTCACAGTATGTGTAGGGGGCCTGTATGTGTATCGGGCATGGGGCTGGCTCGACAACATCGATCGTGCTTTCCTGGTCCAAATACAGATCTCCGTCTGCCGAGTCCACAGCCAGCCCAGTAAAGTTCGAGCCCCCTTCGGGGAACAGTTCACCGACGTTGGTGCCGGCCGCCGTGAACTTGCCGACGTTCGGGAAGCCGTTGGCGACGTATAGTTCTTCGGCGAGGTTAAGCGTCAGGCCGCTCGGCTCTGCTTCCGCGACGAAGCGGACCGTGGTGTAGGCGCCTGTTTGTTCGTACTTGATTAGTTCGTTGCCGAGGCTGGTCTTGGCGGCGATCCAGAGGTTCCCGGTGTCGCTGACGGCGATGCCGTTCAATCTGATGAATGCTTCTGTGGGTGGGCTACTGAGTTGGCCGTTGGTGTTCCAGCCCGCCATCAGCTGCCCTTCGCTCGTGTACTTCGTGATCGTGTTGTCGGTGCTGTCGGCGACATAGACATCACCTTCGCCACCGGGACTGTTGTCGATCGCGATAAAGAGGGGCGTCTCGAGCTGGCCGGGAGCGCTGCCGGAGATCCCCGGCCGGCACGTGGCGGTGCAGACCTCCAGTTCGGGTTTGCCGTTCAGGACCCCGTAGCCGAACGCGCGAATGAAGCCTCCTGTTGCTTCGTACTCGTCGATCCGGTGGTTGTTCGTGTCCGCGACATAAATATTGTGGGTGCTGTCGTTGACCGCGAGACCACTACCACCCTTTTCGTCGCTGCCGGATCCGCCGAGGACTGGGACGGGTGCGGCGAGCTCGAGCTGGCCTGCACCGGTGCCTTGGGTGGCGATCACATTGGCGAACGAGTGGTTGCGGGCGGCGGAGGCGGGGGTGGCGGCGAGGGACAGAGTTACCAGAGAGACGAGGCAAGTGAAAATACAGCTACGCAACAGGGCTAGGTGGTTACCCCGGCGTGCTTGCTTGCCGGCCATCACGTGCCTTGACCGACGGTTGTTATTCCGCGTAAACGTTTTGGCCGCTGTTGTGCGTCCGAGAGAGATTTTCCTTTCGGCTCGCATTTACTTCTTCCCCTTGCTCTTCTTCGCCTTCTTGATTGGGCCATACTTCTTCTTCGCGGCCTTTTCGCACTTGGTCTTTTTGCCCTTGTTCTGGTCTCTTCTTGCAGGCCTTCAACGCCGCTTTGAGCTTGTCGGACGCGAGTGAGCTTCTTCGCGCAGCCGCTGACGGCGATCTTCGTCGTCTCGTGGATCGCGGCGCCGTTTTGGCCGATGAATTCGGTCGGCATCGTTAGTTTGCTTGCCTCGGTGCAGAGGTTGCCGTTTGCTGCCAGGGCGCTGTACTTGCCCTCGGGCAACGTCAGCGTGAAGCTCGAGAACGGCTGGTCGGGGACGGTCTTGAACGTTGTGCTCGTGATCCCGGATTTGCTGATGAACGTCGTGCCGACGAGGTCGATCGTCACCCCATAGCCCTGCAGCACCATCGTCAACGACGGGAACGCTTCGCCGCCGTGGCAGACGAAGATCGCCGGGCCGGTCAACGGGACCGGGAGCAGCGGGGTATGGACGACCGCGTAGCCGATCTTCGACGCGCTGGGGCAGGCGGCCGGGTTGGCTTCGAACTGGGCGTTCGTGCAGGCCTTCTGCAACGTCGTCAAGCGGGACGGCAATTGCTTGGGGAGTTCGACTTTGACGCGTGGCGATGTCCGCGTCGGTGCCCTGCGGGACGTTCGGGTAGGAGACCTTCGCGGTCAGACGACGCACCGTTGGCTTTGCTTGTTTTCCCGGACGTACCTACCGCGAATTTCGGTTCGAACTTCAACGCGGTGCAGTTCGTGACCTGGAACGGCACATTGACGTTATCCGTCCCCCCTTCGCTGGAGTGGATCGTCCCAGTGACTTCCATTTTCGCGCAGTTGGTCGGGTTGAACTGGAACGCGGAACGGGTTGTCGTGGCGTTGATGTGCTGGATTTCCAGCGGGATCCCTTCCAGCTCCGTCGGGATCGAGTACGGAGTCCCGGGAGGGTTGGTCGTGATCGTGAGCGCCGAGGTTTGCGTGTTGATTTCGATCTTGCCGCGCGTGACGATGCAGTCGCACGCCGGGCTGGTTGCGCTTGCGGTTTGCGCGAGATCGAACGGGCCGGCCTTGGCGGGAACCTCGAACGTGATCCCGAACGGGGCACAACCCGCTTGACCTACCGTACAGGCGCCAGCTGCCGTTGTACGGGCCGGTGAGGAAGAACTTCCCACCGGAGACCGTGTACGGGTCGCCGCCGACACCGACGCCGACCGTCGCTTCGCCGATCAGGCTGTTGGGGCCGCACTGACCGCTGTCGGCCTGCGGTTCGGGGCACAGTTCGACGTTCGAGAGCAAGCCCGAGAGGCCCTCGGGCAAATGGGCAACGACTGACTGCATGTTCTGTTCGCCGTTCTGGCGCGTCAGCGACAGCGTGAACGGGGAGAACGCGCCCGACTGCAGGTTCAGCGCGCCACCCGTCAACGACGGGTGGAACGGCAGGCTCGCGCCGGGACACGGCGACCCGTTCGGGCCGTTCGTGACCGTGTACGAGCTCGACGTGTGGACCGTGACTTCCGCTTCGTCGCCCGGTGAGGTCGCGGACGCCGGTTCCGCGGACCACGGCACGAACGTCGCTTTGGTCGTGTACGTGCCGCAGCGCGTGGGGCTCGCCAAGGGCGCGCGTTCTCCCCCGAAGAAGTGCGCTTCGAAGTCTTCGAACGCGAGCTGCGGGGTGTTCTTGAACGTCGTGACGATCTGCCCGAGCGCTTCGCAACTCACGCCCGGGATCGGCTGGCCGTTGGCGTTGAGGGGATCTTCCCCAGCGCCTTTGCACAACGTAATTTCGCCGGGAAGCTTCACAAGCGAACCGGAAACCGGGTCTTCGGCCACGATATACATCGCCATCAGCGAGGAGAACGGGTTGGCTTCCTGCGCCGCGAGGTACACGTAACCATTCAACGGCTGATTGACTGGCAGCAGCGGGGATTTGATCGTGACTTCGCCGATCTTCGACGCGTTCGGGCAGAAGTTCACGCCCGGGTCGAGGGGTTCTTCATGGCCGGCCTTGACCGCGCCGCGAGTGCCCGGGAGGTAGGACAGGAACTTCGGGCTGAAGATCCCCGGTTCGACACCCGGGTCGAATTCCTCGAACCCGTTCACGGTGTGCGGGTTATCTGCTTCAAAGCCCACCAGGCCCTCCGAGCACGCTTCCAGGCCGTCGCTCGCGGCGGGGTTGACCGCGAAGCCCGGGGGCAATGCGACGACCGTTTCCCGCAAAGCGGACTGCGCGACGCTCTGGCCGTTGAGCTGGCCTTCCTGGGGGATGTGGATCTTGACGTTCAGCCCCGTCGGCGTGCTCGCATACGTGTCGTCGGGCTTGACTTCGAGCGACGGTTCGAACGGCAGCTGGTTACAACCGGACAGCTCGGGCATCGGCTGTTCGCTGAACGCCGCTTCGCTCGTGAAGGCGTGTTCGAAATGACCCGGGTTGTCGGTCCACGAGTCCGCTTCCGCCTCGCTTTCCAGCGGATGCCCCGAGCAGGACGTCGGCAGCGCGAAGAACGGCGGCGGGTTGTGCACTTCTTCGGGTTCGGACTGGCACTTGCCGAACCTCGGCGGTTCCAGACAGCCCGCATAGGATGCCGCGTGGCGGGGATCGCCGGGGACGCCCCAGAAGGTGACCTGCGCGCGGAGATTCGGCGCGACCTCGACGATGTTGCTCGTCTCGGTCGTCACGCCATAGTCTTCGCCGTTGCGGACGGATGCGTTGATGAAGATCGGGGTTTCCTTGGTCGGCAAAAAGCCGAAGCGCGCCGGTTCGCCCGCGACCGGTTCGAGGTTGAACACGGGCGAGTGGAACGTCTTCAAACCAATCTCGGTCGGTTCGTTGACGCGGACCGTGGATACGCCGACGATCGAGCTCGCCGGACAGCGTTCTTCCTGGAAGTCGGGCAGCGTGCAGCGCGCGAACGGCGTCGGGTTGCCGATCACCCCCGGCGGCAGCTTCGAGACGAAGTCCTTGATCAACCCACCGGCCGGTTCGACCTCCGGTTCGCCCGTCAACCCCGTGACGAATTCACCCTCGTTCAAATCGATCGTGAACGTCGTCTGGAAAGGATGCGAGCCGGCCTGCACAGCGGGCGTCCCGTCTTCGTTTTCCGGCGTCACTTCATACGCTTCAAAGCCAAACGGCGTCGTCTGCCCTTCTTTGGCGATCGTGATCGGCCGCGCGATCGAGACCCTACGACTCGCGCCGCCGCCCGCGATGCTGACCTTGTTCAGCTCCCCGGTGTGCGCTTCGGAGCCGAGATCGACCCCGATTCGCACTTCGATCTGACCGTACGGGCCCAGGACCGGATGGACCGCCCCCGATTCGGTACTGACAAACTTGCACGTCACCGTTTCCGGTTCCCCCGGCGTCGCCAATTCACACGTCACCTGCCCAACCGGAACACCGGCCCCAGACTCGTTCGCCACCCCTTCGTATTCGATCGCAGATACGCCGGCCGGCAGCTTGTCCTTGATCACGATCGGATTGGTTTCGCCGTTCGCGCCGGCGTCGCCGAGGTTGGCCGCGTCGATGAAGAGCTGGCCGTCGGGCTTGGCTTTGATCCCTTCGGTCGCTTCTTTGAGCAGCTTTGCTTCGACGACGTCGCTCCCCACGGTGGACACTTTGATCGGCAGCTGCGTGCTGGTGCCGCCCTTGATGACGAACCTAGTCGCGCCTGCTCCACGTTCCGGGTCCGGTTCTTCGGTGACCTTGACGGCCCCTGTTCCGTACGCTTCTTCGAGCTTTTTTTCAATATTTTCGGCTGTTGGTTCTGGCAGTCCGAACGCCCCTCCGCTGAAAAATTCTTGGAACGCAGGCGCTTCCAAGATCAGGTACGTTGCATCCGGTATCCCTTCAGTTTCCCCAGGGACGGTGATCAGTTCCTGTTCTTTGGGCAGACCGGGGATGGCCGGATGACCGCTCCCCGGCTGGAGGTAGGTGGGACGCGCGCCCGCGTTCAGGTGCCACCAGGGGGCGCAGTTTTCGCAGGCGGGGGTTGCTAGGGCGGGGGAGCTCGACAGGGCAAGGATGCCGAGCAGGCACACGAGACCGGCCAGCGGGGCGAGGCGGCGGCGAGCGGAGATCAGAGAAGGCGCACCAATCCCTTGTGCCGGGAGCAGGCCACGGAGCGTCGCACGCACACCAGTCGTGCGCGCAATGCGAGCTGCGTCGCGCGTGATGGCGGGCCTTGCGGTTTGCTCCTTGGGATTCACTTGGGCTCCTTGGTCGGTGTGGCAAGTTGTTGTGAAGATTTGGGCTGCGGCACGAGCGACAGCCCCGGGCGGCCGGTTCGCTTTGGCGCGCTCGCACGCGACTCACCGGCGATCTGGGTCAGCCTGGTCGCGTGCAGGCGGAAGACCCGGGTGGCGGGGAGGCTGGTTGGTGCGGGCTGCGGTTGGGTCATGCGGCCTGCTCGCTGTAAGGGCGGTTTGCGTGCAGGAGCGCTTCGCCCTGGGGTGTGAGCCGCCAGGACTTGGGGAACCCGGCTGCGGGGCGGGCGGTGTGGTTGTTGTTGTGAATCAGCCCGCGGTCCTGCAAGCGCGCGAGCAGCTTTGAGATCTGGCCCTCGTCGCGGACGCCGGCCGCGTCGGCGATCTCGCGGCTGCTCGCGCCTGAGTGTTCGGAGATCGCGGTGAGCACGAGGTGGGTACGAACCGTGAGGCGAAATCCGGCACTCACCGGTTTCGCGGGCGCTGGGCGTTTTTGGACGCGCCTAGGGACCAGCTTGCCACCGCGAACACCGGCTGCGTCGTCAGCGCTCATCGCCCGGACGGGGCGGTGCGCGTCGAGGACGGCCTGGCCGCGCGCGGTCAGGCGCCAGGCCTTCTCCAGACCCTTCGTGTCCTTGCCGCGCGTGTTCTCAACCAGGCCCTGGTCCTGCAGACGCGAGAGCATCATCCTTGAGATCTGGCCCTCATCATTGACAACCGCGACCTCAGAGACCTCACGGTTACTCGGACCCGCACATATCGAGGAATTCACTTCTTCCCCAAAGAACTGCGTGTGGCCATTCAGGACCGCAAACCCCGGTTTTGCATTTCGATTCTCATCCCCGCCCGAAACCAATTTCGTAGAAGAACGGCCCCAGATTCGTTGTCTGGAGGGCCTTTCTTGACCTTGACTGTTTACCATCAGGTTGCTTTTACTGTTTTCACTACGGTCCTACTTCACTGCGGTACTGCCTTTACTGCGTTACTGACCCACCTCCGAAGAGGTACGGCCCTTGTCCACCGATCCGCTCTGTCCCTACTAACACGCGGGGACGCAGCTCGGCTGACGACAAGATTGTTGAGAGCGAGGTGGCACCGAGGTTCACGTCGGTCGTCGCCGCGAGGCGGTCCCGTCCGTGTCCACGTGCGCATCCCCTGCTTCGTATAGGTGATCCCTCTCCGTACGCGCCCTCTCCGGCGCTTCCCTCTGTTGACCCTACAGTCCGGCGGTCCTGCGGTATTTCGATCCGGCGGTCCTACCCACTGTCTTCTACAAGCCTAAACACGATCCCGAAGCGCTAGTTGCGATCGGTACGTCTTTAGCTGGCGCTCAGACTACTCCGCCCGAAACATCCTTGTCAAGCCCCAAGCGTAAGAAACTTCAAAAACCCCCCAAATGCAGGACATTTACAAGTATACCATCCGCTTAAAACATCCCAGCCCTTCGTAAAGCCCGCTTCGCGACGTAACCACGCGCCGGACTACGCCCGGCTAGTGGTAGGAGCGAAGTAGAAGATGAATAGTTATGTTGGGAAGACGAGCTGGTTAGGGACAGCTACGCAACTCGGCTGGGTGATTACCCACGCGCTCTTGCTTGCCGGCCGTTGCGTGGCTTCAACCCGCGGTTGTTAATCCGCGTAAACAGCGCCACCGCTGTTGGTGGTCCCTGGGTGGCTTGGGCGCCGGCTACCGTTGCGGCCGGACTGGCACTTCGATGATGGTGAGGCGATTTGACTCGCCCCGCCACCGAAACCAATTTCGATTTCCGCCGCTCGCCCCTCGCCGGGACTCCGACTCGCAACCGTCGCGAGCACGTTCCGTTTCGCGGTCGGGGCTTTTGTTGCCCCGCGTCACCCTCCCGGGCAACCGACTCCCACGTCTGGCCGGGCGCGCCCGCAGCGCGTTCCCCAGCTCGAGACGTCTCCCGGCCTGTGACCGAGCGAGCCCTCTTATGCCCCTATCCCCTTTGCTCCTGGGTGCTTCCTCTCTCCGTTGACCCTGCTGGTACTGCTTGTGCTTCTTGAAACAACCGGACCCAGCCTAAGTTGCGGTGGGCTCTCCAGCCGTCGTTTAAGGCTACTTGATGTTTGCTGAGGCTGTCAATCGATCAATGCCGGCGGGGGTTTTGGGGGGGCCCTGAATCGGAACCTAAAGATTCTGTGCCAAATTTGCGCCGGGCCTTGATGCGAACACCTGTTCGTGTTAGGCTTGCCGCATCGTGATCGATGGAGTGGTCGTCGACCGAACCTTGACAACTGAATAAAAGGGCATGGAGATGGGGCCGTCGCTACGAACATCCGGCCGGCTTAGGTATGAGCTGTGTAGTTTTGGGTGTGCCTGCCGGGCTCGGTGAGTGTGGTGGGTGCCGGTGTCTTCGTAGCGAGCCCGTAGGGCGAGCGGAGAAGACGCCGGGTGGTGGCGTCCGCCGCCCCCGCGAGGGTGCCGGTGGCGACGGGATGACCCGGGGACGAGTCGGCCCGAGTTGGTGCCTTTGCGTAGACCTGTCTCCCGCCGCCACCGCACCGGATGCCGCCGTGACTTCATAGAAGCCTGGACATAACTCGACACAGCTCTGTCCGACGGCCTCCACATCACCAACCAGACGATGAGGAGACAAATGATGATCGCAGTTGGAGTGGACACCCACAAGCACGAGCACCTCGCCAGAGCCCTCGACCACCTCGGGCAGCTGCTGGGCGGGGTGACCGTCGACGCGAGCCTCGCCGGCTACACCAAGCTGGCACAGTGGCTCAGGACGCTCGAGGGAGATGTTGTCGTTGGGATCGAGGGCGCAGGCAGCTACGGCGCCGGGCTCTGCGAGTACCTCCTCGCCGAGGGGATCACTGTCGTGGAGGTCGAGCGTCCCCGCCGCCAGGACCGCCGACGAGGGAAGTCCGACGAGATCGACGCGCTCCTGGCCGCGAAGAAGGTGCTCGCCAACGACGGGCTCTCCACACCCCGAGCCGGCGGCACACGCCAAGCACTCGCAGCCTTGCTGATCGCACAGCGCACCTGCAAGGGCGAGCGCACAAGGCTGCTCAACCAGATCCAAGCACTGAACACCACCGCACCCCTCGCGCTCCGCGAAAGGGTCGGCGAGGGCAACGGCCGCAACCTCGCCACGCGGCTGGTGAAGATGCGCAGCCGCAGCGACCGGCCCGCAAGCGAGCACCTGATCTTCACCGTTATGCGTGACCTCTCCCGCCGAGCGCAAGAGCTCGCCGCCCAAGCCAGGACCTACGAGCACGAGCTCACCATCCTGATCAGCTCCCTGGACCCCACACTCCTGCAGGAACAAGGAGTCGGCCCGATCTCCGCAGCCAAGCTCCTGGTCTGCGACCCCAAACGCCTGAAGAGCGAGGCAGCATTCGCGCGCTGCAACGGCACCGCCCCGAAGCCCGCCAGCAGCGGGCAAACAATCCGCTACCGCCTCTCCCGCGGCGGCGACCGACAAGCCAACAACGCGATCCACACGATCGCCCTGCACCGTGCCCGCCGCGACACGACAACCCGCGCCTACCTCGACCGACGCATCAGCGAAGGAAAGACCCCCCGCGAGGCCATGCGAGCGCTCAAGCGACACCTCTCCCGCCGCCTCTACAAACAACTCATCAGCATCCCGCTGACCTAACAAAACGATCCGCTTAAAGATGCCCTTGACACAATAGAAGCGTCTACGCTACTTTGGCGATCAGTGACCCAGAGGATCACCAGCTTGCCGGCGGCTGGATGTCGTTGAACTTTGGTTCTTTGAGGCTGTTGGCGCTGCTGGCGCTGTTGGTGGTCCCTCATCCACTTGGGGTCTGTTACCCCTACTAGTACTGCGGGGCGCTTCGCGCCCCTTGACACTTCAACTGCGCTCTCACGGTTGACCTGCGGTCAACCGGGGTCGGGGAGACGTAGCTACGCTACTTTGGCGGTCAGTGAGCCGGAGGGTCGTTAGCTTGCCGGCGGCTGGGGGTCGTTGAACCTTGGTTCGGGGGCTCGGGACGTTGAGGGTGGGTTCTGCATGCGCCTCCCAAATGTGCCGAATTTGTGCCAACTTTGTGCCAAGTCAGCGATAGGGGTTGAGGGCGAACGTTTGTTCGATATGGTGGCGCTCATGCTCGTCTATTCACCCGATCCGCTCCACCGGGTCTGACACGGCCGCGCCCCGGCGTTGACGACCTCAGGGGGAGCTGGCATCATCAAACTCATGGCAACCGAAGAGCAGCTGGTTCACGTCACGCTCAGTGGCGACATCAGCGGCGAGTATGTCGTCACCGAGGAGAGCCCCGACGGCGAGCTCACGCTCGTCCCGGACACCTCCGCCGAGGCGATACTCGACCGGCTTGGCCACACTCAGGCGACCCTCGCCGAGTTCGAGGCCGAGTACGGAGCTGTTCTTCCTGCCGACGGCGAGGGGTAGACCATGCCCGCCAAGCCCCGGCACGCGCCCGTCGCCTTCGACGACGCGATCGTCGCCAGGGACCTGCGGGACAAGCCCACGGCCCCCCGCGAGGACGACACCCCCGCTTAAGGGTTTACGACGTTTTAGGAACTTACGCCGGTCTCCACCGGCTCGATCAATCACGTGGTCGTACTGCTCGACGAGGTCGTGCCACAGCTGCTCGTGCTGAGGGACACCCCACGTGTACTGGCGCTGCCATATGGGGACCCGCGGCGTTCTAGCTACGCTACTTTGGCGCCCAGTGACCCAGAGGATCACCAGCTTGCCGGCGGCTGGGGGTCGTTGAACTTTGGTTCGAGACCCCCGGCGTTCAGGGTGTCTTCTGCCCCCGTGCGTTCAGGGCCGTGAGCGTTTTCGCGCCAACTTTTTCGCCCCATCCCCGAAAACACTGGGCCGAAGGTAAATACTTTGTGCCAATTTTGCGCATGCCCTTGTGGTCGAACGGGTGTTCGCCTAGGCTTCTGCTCATGGTCAGCTATGCCCCATCCACCTTCCCCTCCGGCCGGCGCTTCCGTGGCGCCTGCCGAGATGGTTCCTCGCGCGCGCGTCTGATTGGGTCTCGCCGCGTTTGCTTCGGCTGTCGCCTCTTGTCGCTGTGTCCCGAGGCGGGTGGGGGCCGAGGCGCGTGGGGGAGGTGGCGGGTGGCGGCCGAGGCGGGTGGGGGCCGAGGCGGGTGGCGGACGTGGCGGGTGGGGGTCTAGCTACTTTGGCGATCAGTGACCCCCAGGATCACCAGCTTGCCGGCGGCTGGATGTGGTGATCCGGAGGGTTAGGGGCCCGAAGCCCCTACCACTACTGCGGGGCGCTTCGCGCCCCTTGACACTTCAACTGCGCTCTCGAGGTCCGCGAACGATTGGTCAACGGGGCCCCGCGGATCGTCGGGATCCGCCGGCGCCAGCGACGTCTCCCAAGGCCGGTCTATGGTGGGGCGGCGGGAGCTCGATCTGCTCTCCCGTCCCAAGCTCGGCCTATCTTCTCCTGCCCAATCGATCCGGCGGCCTTTCGTCGGAGGAGAAAGCTATGGCTGACGACCCCAACACCGAGGACCCTGACCCGCTCCCGCCGCCTGTTGCCGGCGAGCTGATCCCCCTTGCCGTCTACGCCTTCGGCGCGCACGTCAAGCTCGCCACGTACTCGTTGGACTTCACGAGCGAGGCCGGCGCCCCCAAGGCCCGGGGCTTCGAGCAGATCCTCGGCATCACGCTCGAGCACATCGACTACCTCGAAGGCGCGATCTACACCGGCATCCAGCTTGTCCCCGTCAGCGAACTACGGGACAACGCCCCCTGGGGAATCAAGTGTGTCGTGATCGTCCCCGTGCGCGGTCTCGGCGAGAAGACCGATCGCATCGTCAATGTCACAACCGTCTGGCAGTTCGACGAACCCGGCGCCGCTCCGCGTCTTGTAACCGCATACATCGCCAGCTAGACTGGAGAAACCATGGCCACACGCGTCAAGCACACAATCACCGAAGTCGATGTCGTCGCCTTCACCGAGGCAATCGACAAGACCGACTACTGCGACGCCACCGGCACCTGGCCCGCCGGCACCATCGGGGCCGTCGTCAGCGACTACGGCGAGCACAAGGAAGTCGAGATCTCCGACGACCTCGGTGTCCCACTGGATTTTCCCGTTGTCCCCGTCGAGAAGCTGAAGCTCGTCAAGAAGTACAGCTGAGGTCACTACCGGCTGCTCGCACTCGCTGTTGATTTTCGCCTAGCGGGGGCTTCTAGCTACGCTACTTTGGCGGTCAGTGACCCCCAGGATCACCAGCTTGCCGGCGGCTGGTTGTGGTTGAACCTTGGTTCGGGGCTCGGGGCGTTGAGGGTGGGTTCGCAAAGTGTCACGGAAGTGCGCCGACTTTGTACCGATTCTGCACACGCCCTTGAAGGCGAACGTTTGTTCGGGTAGACCTACGATCATGACGGCCTTGCCCTCATCGTCTTTAGCTCGATCTGCGCAGCTGCGTGGCTGCCGCTCGCTAGGTGGCTCGTGGCGTTGGGCCCGACGCGCGGGCGTGGCCGGCAGCGGCGAGATGGCCACCCAAACCGTTGCCGGTGGGCACTACAATCTGGGGCATGCCTAAAGAGGACGACATCCAGGTCTCGAACGGATCAAGCCCCTCAGCCGGGAGGGTGGGGGCGTCCGCCAGCAACGGGACAGTCCCCGACCTGCTCGCCAGCGACGCCTTCATCGCCGCACAGGAGGCCCGGTTCGCCCAGGTCCACGCCGAACTCGTCGCCGAAGGCGTCGACAGCACCAAAGAGCTCGCCGAGCTCCGAGCGGCCGCGGCAACCTGGCCCGAGTGAGGCCGAGACACCGTCGCGAACTCCTGCTCGACAGCGGCGCCGTCAGCGCGCTGGCTGGCGATGATAAACGTCTCGACGCCGTCAAACTTCTGCTGAAAACCACCTACCGCGGATCGTTGCGCATTCCTATCCCGGTCATGACCGAGTGCCGAACCGGTGACCCGCGACGGGACGCTCGGCTCAACCACCTGCTCAACCGCATCGATGTCGGCGACGAGTTCTACATTCCGCTGACCATCGATTTGGCCAACAGAGCGGGCGTGCTGCGGTACGAGGCCCTCAAGCGCCATCCCGGCGAGGACATCAGCCCGACCGACGCCCAAATCGTCGCGATCGCAGAGGAGCTCAGCGACAAAACCGCGGTCACGATTCTGACCGGAGATC
Organism: uncultured Solirubrobacterales bacterium; assembly: GCA_963779405.1. Classification (GTDB taxonomy): domain Bacteria; phylum Actinomycetota; class Thermoleophilia; order Solirubrobacterales; family Solirubrobacteraceae; genus Palsa-744. Next base: position 58,729 of record CAVZYF010000016.1, on the reverse strand, counting down.
TCAAAGACATGAAGCTGCTCGTCGGTCTCACGCACAGCTCGAACATCGCGGTCCAACTCATCGGCTGAGACCCCGCCGGTCCCCACCACATGAGCGTTTTCGCGCCAGGTTTTTGATGGGATCCCCTGGAAACGTTGGGCCGAACTTAAAGATTCTGTGCCAATTGTGTGACGGCTCTTCCGATCGAACGTGTGTTCGGCTAGGGTGTCCGCATCGTGATCGATCGAATGCTCGACGACCGAACCTTGACAACCGAATACGCAGGCTGCCTACCCCTGCCCAGTGGCCACTACCCGCCAGCTGTTCTTGCCGCTTGCCCCGGCCACGGGACTCGCCTTTGTTTCGCGGACGAGGCTTTTGTTGCCTCGCACGTCCCGATTCTTGTCGAGCCGTCTGCTCTTCCCCGTAGACGGTGCCGTCGATGCTTGTGGCTGTCTAGGGACGTGGGGGTATAGGGACGTGGGGGTATAGGGACGTGGGGGTATAGGGACGTGGGGGTATAGGGACGTGGGGGTATAGGGACGTGGGGGTATAGGGACGTGGGGGTATAGGGACGTGGGGATATAGCTACGCTACTTTGGCCTTGGTCACCCCGAGGATGGTCAGCTTGCCGGCGGCTGGTTGTGGGGTGACACGCGGTTTTACTGCGGCGTGCCACCAACACTGCGGGTCGTGGGCACAAAAAAAGACGCCCAAGGCATAAGAACAAGTCGCTCTTGGTTGCTCGTATGACACCGGTGGGTCTCGGGGCATAAAAAAAGACACTCTTGGTTTGCTTGAATGAGCTGTGGGTCTTGGGCATAAAAAAAGATGCCCGTGGTCAGTGACCCTTGGTCAGTAACTCGGGGTGATCAGCGAGTCGTGCTGCGGCTGCGCGGGTGAAGAGGGCGCGGCGGGTCGCCTTCACCATCGCCGCCAACTCGTCGCGGTGGTCCATCAGCCTTTCGCGCTGCTCCCTACCCTCTCCGACCTTCCCGACCTCCGTTCCCTGCACATCCGACGACTGCTGCTGCACGTACAACGACTGCCCTGTCACCTGAGCCATCATTTCTTCTCTCCTTGCTTGGTTTTTTGACTTTTGATTGGCTTGTCTCATCAGCAGGACGGCGCCACCCGTCCTGGACCCCGACACGCGCGCACGCGTCGCACAACTCGACGGCTTTGGCGGCGACTGCGGGGTTTCGACCGTGGACGACAAAAAGGCCCCGCCACCCGAAGGGTCACGAGGCCTCTTTGCTGCTATGTGCTGCTTGCTGCTACTCGTCGATCAGGGGAAAACCTGGTTGAGGGTTCATGATCTCTCGCAATGGATTCACCACGATCCGCTCCTCGGCTTTGCACTCCTCGATCGCATCGAGCAGCTTTTCCTCAATCCCCCTCGTCTCGGCGAAATACACCACCGCCTCCACATACCGGCACCGAGCCCAGGCGCGGATGTTCGCGATCAACTCCGCCTTCGCCTTCCTCGTCAACTCCACCTCCACCGCCACCGGCAACATTGGTGAGGGTGGTGGTGGTGTGTCCGAGGGGGCTTCGGGAGTTGTGCGCGCGCCGGGGGCGGAAGAAGGCGCGTCCGACGCGTCCGAGGTGGATGGTGTTACGGCCGGCACTTCGGGCGGCTCCTCGGGTTGTGTGGCTGGTGGGGCCTGTGGGGCTGGTGTGATTGGCGCATCCGGCTTATCCGGTGTGGCCGGGGGCCAGATCACCAGGTCGGGGGTGTGGGATCGTCTCCACGCCGTCCCCCCGTACCCCTCAGCTCCACGCTGGCCAGCCTACGCCCCTGCTCGCGCTCATCACGGCATAGCTCGAGCTCGCCACTCGTCCGATGGTCGGGATAGCGGTGCTCGATTGCCGCTCTCACGCCGGCACAGGCAATCATGTGCCGCGCCTCCTTGATACTCACAACAGGCGTGCGCAGCCCCTTCGGATAAACGTACTCACCGAGGTGTGCGTACCTGCGGGCCAAACCCCTCCCCTTCGAGGTCACCGTATACAGAGCGCTATAGCCCACCAACACCGACTCCCTTTTCAGCAACCCCTTCTGGACTCCCTCGTCCAAACGCTCACCCGCCTGCACCGGGCTCACCCCCTGATGCTGGGCCAATGCCTCAGGGGTTACCGCACCATACCTCGCTATCCAGGCAATCAATGCCGCCTGCCTCACAATTGCCTGAGGAACATACGTTGCACCCTTCATATAAATCCCTTCCCTTCCCTATCGATCGAGTGAGAATATTTTTGCGATACGTACCGGACAGCTGCCCGTGGGGACAATCACCAGCGCGTGACCGAGCGGCAGGCTCTTGATCTCGTCCGGATGGACCACGTACTCGCGTCCGCGCGTGCGCATCGCGCGGCCGTCGGTGTGGACGGTCGTGCTCCACGCGCCTTCGGTGCCCGCCACTTCGGCGATCAACGTGGCCGAGGCGGGGACCACCTGGCGGTGGGCGATCAGGGATGTCAAGTTGCCCATCACCTGCTCGAGCAGTAGCTCCCGTCCCGGCACGCGCATGTCCGCGAGCTCCTGGGTGCCCAGCACGAGGCTCATCCCCGCTTCTCTGGCGCGGGCGAACAGGTGCACGACCTGCTCGGCAGCGAGTGCCGCGAACTCGTCGATCACCACCACCGTGGGTACCGGCCGGCTCTGCAACCTCGACTGGACGCTCTGCAGATCCTGCACGATCGCGGCCCCCAGCATGTGCGCCAGCAGCGGCCTGCGATCGGACTGGAGACTGAAGAACACGACCGCTTGCCGCTTGACCATTTCCAGCAGATCGAACGACGCGACACCGGGGGTCTCCGGATCCAGCCACTGCCCGACGTCCGACTCGGCCATCACCGCCAGCCGGTCGCGGACGCCCGCCAGGCCGTTCTGCTGGGCGGAGGTGAGCGACTCCAGATAGGCCGTGACCCGCTCGAGGGGCCGCTCGGGCAGACCCCGCACCAGCACCTCGAGCTCGTACGGATCGAGGTAGCGCACGATGTTCGCCAGGCTGACCACGACGCCGGCCCAGCGCAGCACCCGCACCTCGTGGCCGAGGTAGCGCTGCGCCTGGCGCAGGTAGTGCGGCTCGGTGTAGTGCTCGCCGGCCAACAGCTTGTCGGCGATCTCGGTATCGCTACCGTGCGCATACGGGTTGTAGACAACGGATCCCTCCGGCGTCCAGTGGACAAACGGCCGGCCCACGCGCTCGGCCACCCGGCGGGCGTGCTCCAGCATTTTCGGGATCGCCCTTCGGGTCGATCAACACCGCGCCCATCCCGTGCTCGACCGCATGCACGGCGATCCCGGTCTGGGTGACCGTCTTACCCGAGCCGGCGGCGCCCAGCACGAGCATGTGGGTGCCGCCCCGCGCGCCGCCGAGCGGGATCCGCACGAGACTGCCGTCCCGCACCTCCTGGCCGATCAGCACTTCGTCCCCCTGGAACCACGACGCCCCACTGCTGAGCATCCGCCGCAAGGCGCCCTTCGCATACGCCCCACGCACGGCATCCAGCGGTCCCTGGAAGCTGCGCACAATCTGCGCCAGATCGCCGCCCGCCTGGATGTCTTCGCGCCGCCAACGACGACCGCGGCTGGCCGCGGCCAGCGCAGCGACGCCGAGCGTCAGGCCGAGACCGCCAAACAGCGGACGCACGACCAGCCACACGGGGAACGCCGCCGCCGCCCACGTCCAGCTCAACTGCCGCGAGCGCATCAAACGCGCCACGCCCCACCCCAACAAAACGCCGAGCGCCACATGCAACGTCGTGCTCGCCAACCAATCGAACAACTCCTCCAGCGGCGCCAGAGGATTCACCCCCTGTTCCGGGGATGGATAAATCGGGTACGTCGAGTACCTCGGGGACATTTGAGTCCCTCCTTTTCTTTAGATGTGAAACGGCGGACCGTTTGGCCCGCCGTCGTGAGTGGTGCTGCTTTGGTGCTGCTGTGCTGCCTGTGCTGCCGGGCGCGCCGCGGGGCGCGCCTGCTGCAGGACCGATCCCGGTGGGCCCCGTCCTTGGTGGGGGTCCCGTCCTTGGGGGGTCCCGTCCTGCAGCTACCTGCCCTTCGAACCGCGTGCGATCGCGGCGGCCAAGCGGTCGGCCAAGGTAATTCCCTCCGCGACGGAGTCGAATACGACCTCCAGCCGCATCTGCCCGCGAGGCATCGGGCGGACATGCACCTCGGCGCCCAGCAAATCGCCCCACGCCCTAGCGAGGTTCACAGCGGCCAGCTCCCGCTCCTGCTCGGGATTCCGCGCCTGCTCATCAGAACTCCCCGGCGGCTGCTGCGCATCCGCCTTGCTCGCCCGGGCATGGCGTTCGAGCGTCCGCACCGACCATCCCTGCTCGATCACCGCACGAGCCAATTGCAGGCACGCATCCCGATCCTTCACCATCTGCAGCACAAATCCGTGACCCGTGCTCAGCTCGCCACGCTCCAGCAGCTCGATGATCTCTCCGGGCAACTCCAGCAAGCCGATCAGCTTCCACACATCAGCCCGATGGCGCCCCACACGCTGCCCGATCTGCCTCAAACTGAGGCCGAGCTCCTTCGCGAGCGTGGCGCAGGCGCGGGCCTCCTCGACGGGGTTGAGGTCCCTGCGTGCCATGTTCTCGATCAGCCCCACCTCGAGCGCCGCGCGATCGTCATACGGAGACACCAGCGCGGGGATGCTCCGCAGGCCCGCCAGCTGCGCCGCGCGCCAGCGCCGCTCGCCGGCGATGAGCTCGTACCTGCCATCCGGACCGGGACGCACGAGCACCGGCTGCAACACACCGCACTCGCTCACGGAATCCGCCAGCTCCTGCAATGCCTGCTCCTCGAAGCGGCACCGCGGCTGATTCGGGTTGGGCGTCACTGCGTCGATCGACAGCTCTCGCAACTGCTGTACTTGGGACATGCTTGCTCCTTTTTGATTGTCGGTTGATCGATTCGCCGGGCGCATTGGCCCAGCGCACTGCCCTGCCTTCAGCTAGGAGCCCTTCGAGCCCCGCGCGGTCACGGCGGCCAATCGCTCGGCCAAGGCGATCCCCTCCGCGGCGAAGTCGAAGGAGACCTCCATCCGCAGCTGCTTACGCAGCGGGCGAACGACGACCTCGGCGCCCAGCAGGTCGCCCCACGCCCGGGCGAGGTTCAGGGCGGCCAGATCCCGCGCCTGCTCGGTGGGATCCTGCGGTTGCTCGGTATCCCGCGGTTGCTCGGTACGGTCGTCCTGCCGGGACTCGAGCAATGCCACGTTGCTCGCATGGACATGAGCTTCGAGCGTCCGTATCGTCCATCCCTGCTCGACCGCCGCACGAGCCAATTGCAGACGCGCATCGAGATCCTTCGCCCTCAGCAGCACAAGCCCGTGACCCGTGCTCAGCTCGCCACGCTCCAGCAGCTCGAGGATCTCCCCGGACAGCTTCAGCAGGCTTGTCAGGTTTGACACCGAGGACTCATGGCACCCCACACGCCGCCCGATCTGCGCGCGGGTCAGGCCGAACTCCTCCACCAGCGTCGCGCAAGCGCGCGCCTGCTCGACGGGGTTGAGATCCTCGCGCACCATGTTCTCGATCAGCCCCACCTCGAGCGCCGCGCGATCCTGATACCGCGACACCAACGCGGGGATGCTCCGCAGGCCCGCAAGCTTGGCCGCGCGCCAGCGCCGCTCCCCCGCCAGCAGCTCATACTCACCGCCCTGCAAGGGACGCACGAGCACCGGCTGCAGCACGCCGCGCTCGCTCACCGAGCCCGCCAGCTCCTTCAGCGCCGCTTCGGCGAAGTGGCGCCGCGGCTGATCCGGGCTGGGCAGCACCGCGCCGATCGGCAGCTCTCGCAACTGCGGCGCGGCGTTCTGTGTGCTCTGGGTGGCGTTATCGGATGTCGATGGTGCTTTGAACATGCTTTGCTCCTTTTGGTTGGTTGAACAAAAAAAGACGGCAGCCGGATGGCCACCGTCTTTGGTGAGGCGCGGCTCCCGTACAGGCGAGCCGTTGATGAGCGCAGCCGGGGCTGCTCTCAAAGAGAAGATCCAGGGAGTCAGGGCATCTCAGCCGAGCTCCACCTCGCGGGGGCTGACCCGCAGGCCCTCGCGTGCGATCAGCGCGAGCACGTCGGTGTGGACCCACGGCGTCGGCGCGCTCTCGCCGGCGCTGGGAACGATGCCCAAGCGGCGGGCCAGCCAGGTCGTCTCGCCACTCTCGCGGCCTCGCCGGTCGCGCTTGACCCGACCGCAGCGCATCGCGATCTCGCTGACGCTCACGCCCTGGCGCTCGATCTCCGCAAGCGCCCGCTCGCGCAGCCCCCGGTTGAGCACGAGCGAACTGGCGTCGACGCGCTCGAGCTCCAGCCCCAACATCATCACCGACACCCGGCGGTCATCGCGATAGCAGGCGATCGCCTCGAGCGTCAGGCCACGCACGGGCTCATAGCTCTCGATGCAGGCGATAACGTCGCGCACGCTCACCGCCTGGATCCGATCGCCTCGGGAATCGGGGGAGCCCTCGGAGGAGCTCCGGGGAGCCCTCGGGGGAGCTCCGGCACCAGCGCACCTGGAGGCCGCAGCGCTCGCCGGGGACCACCTGGAGTCGATATCCACATCCGTGGCGATCGGTCAGCTCGACCTCGCACGGCGGCGCTCCCGCTCGGGCCTGCAGGCGCTGCTCCTCGGCGAAGGGCACCGTCTGGAGATCCTCCGGCGTAACGGGTCGACCCCAGCGACCGCGGCCGTCCTGCAGGTAGCTGTCGCACACGAGCCTCGCGTTCTCCGGCGGCTCATCGCTCGCGAGATGTGCGAGGAGGCGGGCGTCACCGAGGGTGCTCGAGTCGCGATCCACGACCAGCACGCTTCCCAATGCGCCGGGCAAGGAGACCACCTCCCTCACATCGCCCCTGGGGTCGGCGTAGCGCCCCAACAGATCGTGGCGCTTGCGACTGCGGCGATGCTTGGCTCGCGACGCATGCTTGGCCTGCACAGATCGCCGGCGAGCCTGCTTGGGCGGGGAGCTCGATCGACTCTCGAGGGAAGAGCGCGAAGGCGAGACGGTGGCGGTCATGGCTGATCTCCTTGCCGGGTAGGCGTCCTTGCAACGGGCTGGTGGAGGGCCGTTGTAGGGACCGAATTAGAGATCGTCAAGTGGCGGCGCCCAAGCGCAAATGCCACCTCTCGACAGTCCGAGATCCCCCTTAAGGGGTCTCGGAGATCCCACTCGGGACGGCATTTACACGTCAAAGTTGGCGCGCAAACGCTCTTCGGCACAGCGGTCCCGAGTGGGCCGGATCTATTTCTGTGCTCGCGAGTGGCGAGCTATGAGGGGGTCGGCGAGGGCCGAATGGCTCAGGGAAGGGAAATAGAAGAAGGATCGAGAGTAGCGCTCGACGGGGATACGTCAAGTCGCGGCGCCCTCAGGCGCCGATACTCGCCCCGCCGGCCGCTCCGTGGTGGTGCAGTTTGGCTCTACAGAGCCATACTGCAGTGCTCCCGGTATGCAGTTGCCCGGCCTTTTCAGGCTCGGGCAACTGCATGTTTAGGGCCTACGGAGGGGGAGGTAACTGCGTCTCCGAGGGGGGCAACGGCAAGTCTTTCGAGGCAAATGCATGGGCGGTTGGGCGCCAGGTCAGTGCTCGTGCACGTTTACTACGTTCGAGGCGCCTTCCATGAACGGGAAGTCCGCCTCATAGCGGGACAGCACGCGGAACTGATAGCTCGCCGGCCCGGGGAACTTGAAGCGGTAGCTGGCGCTGTAGCGCCCAGCGGCATTCGTGCGAATCGTGTTGAACTGGATCCATTCTCCGCTCCCCGAACGGGCCTCCAGCACCAGCTGCTTGCCACCTTCGGGAATCGGCGCGCCGTGCAGCACGCCGCTGAAGAAGATCCTGCCCCCCACGCCCACACTGCGCGGAGCGATCTTCAGCGCGATCCCGGCATGCACACTCAGACGCAGCGTCGCCGTGGCGACGGCCACCGTGTCATCCAGATGGCTGCGATAGGAAAACCGCAGCGCAGTCGAGGACACACCCCGGGGCAGGGTCAGAGTCCACGCACCCGTCGGCCCGGTCACCACGCTGCCGACACGACTCGCCACCGCTCCGTGATAGGCCTGGGTCTCATATACGTCGATCCCAGCACCCCCGATCCCCACGTTCGCGATCGTGCTCAGACGCCCGCTGATACGGTCGAGCGCCCCATAGCCGCTCGTGCGCAGTTCCTTCCCCGTGCTCGTCCAGCGCGCGGTCAGATTCGCCTGATCAGAGGCATTGACGCCGTTGACCGGCCCGCGCAGCGCGAGCGGACTGCCCGGGCCGATCGCGGTGCTGACCGGCGAGGTGATCAGCGAGACGACCGCCGAGCTGCTCGTCGAGCCGCCGACGCCCCCTTCGCCCCCGGCACCCGAGCCACCGGTGCTCGAGCCGCCGGTCGTGCTGCCGCCGGTCGTGGAGCCTCCGGTGCTCGAGGAGCCTCCGGGGCTCCCGCCACCGCTGGGGCTGGTAGTGCTCGGGGGGCCGACCGAGATCTCTTCGTCGTAAACGATCGAGGAGTTACCCGCAGCGTCCTGCACCGTGACCTTCAGCTGATGCTTTCCGTTGGTGAGCTTGCTCGTGTTGACGGGGACATCGACTTTCAGTTCTTGCTTACAGGGCTGTGCGTAGAGGAACTCGCTGACACCGCCGGCATATTCGCCGATGCTCACGCACTTGCCGCCATCGGGTTCCGGCGTGCCTGCATAGACGGCGGCGCCGTCTACATCCACGATCACCCGGTATACACCAGGTCCTCCAGGGTCCTTGGCGGTGAACATCAAATTCGCGGTCCCGGTCGCGTTGGGCTTCAGGAGCGAGCCGCCGAATTCCGTGCCGTCGGGTTCCAAGTCGTACTCGAGCTCGATGTCGGCTTCGGTCAAGTGGATTTCGGCGTTCACGCCGCCTCCCGAGCCGATCGGGCACTTGGTTTCTTTTTCGTGCGGCGCAACGCAGAACGCCGCCATGAACAATTCCGTACCACCCCTATCTTCGATCGACTTCTTTTCAGCGAAGCCGCTGGCACAGGCTGAGACGTTGTACTGGCAGTTGACCACCACATCCGCCGAAGATGTGTAGTTGTTCTGCGGCGTCGCCACATATGCCTGACCCTGCGGCGTGTGCATCCAGACCTTGACCGCGCCACCTACGATCGTGGAGACACCCGGCGCCGTATACGTCCATTTCGGACCCGAATATGCGGTTTCTTCGGTACTCGAGCTGTCAAACGCCGTGAGCGAACCGCCCTGACTGGAACAGGAGTTGGCCGTACCGGTTCCAGACCCATAGCCATCTGGGGAGGGCGCCCAACCATCAATCGGAGCGGGCTGTTCGTTGGGCTGGGAACACGTGACCTGCACCCACTCACCCGCACTCGCCGCCGGCGCACACGCAAGCGAGATACCCAGCAGCAGCACAAGCAACGGTGCCGCCGCCCATTTGACATCCATGCCGCCCGTGTGCCTCGCAACTGCCTTTTCCACCGACAAGCCTCGCATCTCGACCTCCGTTTCAAGAGCTTTACAAGGAGTTTTATGTCTACCTCTCCCTATACCGACGATTCCCGCCAAACGGGACAAATCCGGTGACGCCTCTATAGAACGTCGGCGTGAAACACCTGCTTTTGCAAACTAACGTGGCATAATGGGCGCCAAAGTGCTACGTTGTGTTTGGGATAGTGCTACGTTCCAATCTCACCCAGTAGGATTCGTGATGCATACCTTCCGAACTCTTGATCGCCAGATCGGGATGGTGCCCGCTCCAGTCGCGGTGGCGTTGGGCGGTATCGACAGAGCCCAGGGCCGCGAGGGGGCCCTGCGGGAGCGCGGCCCGGAGACGCTGAGCACGCTGCGGGGGATCGCCCGGATCCAGAGCGTGCAGTCCTCCAACGCGATCGAGGACATCACCGCGCCAAGCGAGCGCATTCGCGCGCTCGTCACGAGAGGGATGCGGCCCGAAAACCGCCCCGAGGAGGAAATCGCCGGCTACTGTGCCGTGCTCGACACGATCAACGCCGACGCCGCGAGCATCCCGTTCACCCCGAGCGTCGTGGAGCAGATGCACCGCGATCTGTACCAGTTCACGAACGCGCCGGCCGGCAGCTTCAAGAAGGTGGAGAACTCGATCCAGGAGACAAGGCCCGACGGCGTAAAGGTCGTGCGCTTTGAGACCGTCTCCGCCCTGCAGACGCCCGCCGCGATGAGAGAGCTGCAGGAACGCTTCACCGCAGCATCCGAATCGGGGGCGCATCACCCGCTGCTGCTGGTCGGCTGCTACGTGTTCGACTTCCTGGCGATCCACCCCTTCAGGGACGGCAACGGTCGCATCTCGAGGCTGCTCACGCTGCTGGCGCTCTACCAGGCAGGCTATGAGATCGGGCGCTACGTCAGCCTCGAGCGGCTGATCGAGGAGACCCGGGACACCTACTACGACGCGCTGCAGGCAGCCGGCCACGGCTGGCACGAGGACGAACACGACATCGAACCGTGGCTGCGCTACTTCCTCGGGATCCTCACCGCCGCCTACAAGGAGCTCGAGGTGAGCGCCGCCCCTCTCTCTGGCCGCGGCGCCAAGCGCGAGGCGATCACACAATTCATCCGCGGCTCCACCGCCGGGGAGCTCACCGTCGCGGACGTCCGACGAGCCGTACCCACGGCCAGCGACTCATACATCGACAAGACCCTCGCCCGTCTCCGCGACGAAGGCCTGATCGAACCGATCGGCACGGGACGTGGCGCGCGCTGGAGGCGGCGGGAGCACTCGTCGGGCTGACCCGCCGCTGTCGTTTTCGCGCCAGGTTTTTGCCCGCTTCCCCCAAAAACACTGGGGCAAATGTGCCGGCTTTGTAACTTCTGGGAGAGGCCCTTGGGGGGGAACGTGTGTTCGTCTACCGTCTTGGGGGCATCGGCATGTCTGAAGGTATCTACTTTGCTGGTCTCGACGTGCATGCCCGGAAAACCGCGGCTGCGGCTGTGCGGGTGGGGTCGGGTGAGGTCCGCAAGGCGCAATTGCCGGGGTCCCCGGCCGCCGCGATCGAGTGGCTGCAAGCGCTTCCGGGAGAGGTGCACGCGGTCTACGAGGCCGGGCCGACCGGGTTCGAGCTCGCGCGGCTCGCCGAGGCGGCCGGCGTCGAGTTGATGGTCTGCGCGCCGGGCGCGATCCCGCGTCAGCCCGGAGACCGGATCAAGACCGACACGCGCGACGCGCTCAAGCTCGCCAGGCTGCACGCGGCCGGGCAGCTGCGTGCGGTCGTGGTGCCCGCGCGCGAGCTCGAGGCGCTGCGCGACCTAGTGCGTGCCCGTGAGGATCTGCGCGGCGATCTGATGAGAGCGCGCCACCGCATCGGCAAGCTGCTGCTGCGCCAAGGCATCCTCTGGACCGGACCCGGCGAGACATGGACAGAACGTCACCTGCAATGGCTGAGCAAGATTCGCTTCCAGCAGCCGCTGCAGGAGGTCCTCTTCGGCGAGTACCTCGCTCAACACGAGGTGCTGCTCGCGCGGCGCGAGAGGCTGGAGCGGCTGATCGGAGAGCAGTCCGCCCAAGGTCCGTGGGCGCCACAGGTCGCACGGCTGCGGTGCCTGCGCGGCATCGAGACGCTCACCGCGGTCGGCCTGATCTGCGAGATCGGCGACATCAGCGCGTTCTCACACCCCAAGCAGCTCTCGAGCTACCTCGGCCTGGTCCCATCCGAGCACTCCAGCGGCGCCAAACGCCGGCAGGGATCGATCACCAAGGCCGGCTCCAGTCACGCCCGCAGGCTGCTCGTCGAGGCGGCCTGGAACTACCGGCGAGCGCCCAGCGTGTCGCTCGCGCTCAAGCGCCGCCAGCAAGACCAGCCACCCGCCGCGATCGAGACCGCGTGGCGCGCACAGATCCGGCTGCACCGCCGCTGGGCGCACCTCGACGCGGCATGTTCAAAGAAGCGCACCACCGTCGCCGTCGCAGTCGCTCGCGAGCTCGCGTGCTTCGTCTGGGAGGTCGCCCAACAACCCGACTGAGGAAATCAACAGCACACACATCCCGCTCGGCATGGGGGTGGCGGCCGGCGCCGCGTCACACACACGGGACCCGCGACGTAGCTATGAGCACCAACCACCGTTGGGTCGTTGGGGCGCTCGTTTCGTCTATTGGAGACCACGGCCCAGGCGCAGCGAAGAACCGACCTGAGGTACCAGCCCTCGCATATCAGCATGACTGCCCTCGCAGCCCCGGCCGCCACCCGCATCCCGAACCACAGTCCCAAAAAGTCGGAGTCCGGCACACCCACCGGGCTCCGACTGGCCCTGCTTGATTGGGCAAATATTGCCCATATCAGTTACGCCCGGCGCGCAAAAATCCCTCTGCCGGTGGGCTCGCCGCCAGAGCTTTGTTATGTCAGTGAGGCGCCGGTCTGATCAGCCCCGAAACGACAAACGGCCGCTGGATCAGGGCATTGCCTATGTCGTCGGCACGATGCGCAACGGGCGGATGATCGAGCTGAAGGGTTGCGCCAACCGGGCCGCCGCCATGACCTACGCGTAGACGGCACGGTGTAGGACTTGGAGCAGAGCGACCTATTCCAGGTCCGTGACGAGCTGCTGCACACGCTGCGCGACGTCGTCCCGCGTAGCTCTGACCTCCTCTAGCGGACGGCCGTTAGGGTCGGGTAGGTTCCAGTCGATGTAGCGCTTACCGGGTATATACGGGCATTGGTCGCCGCAACCCATCGTCACCACGATGTCGGCCTGCTCGACGAGCTCGGTCGTGAGGAGCTGGGGTCGGCGGTCGGAGAGGTCGATGCCTATCTCGTTCATGACCTCGATTACCTCGGGGTGGACTCGCTCGGCTGGCGTCGTCCCAGCGGACAGGGCGGTGTGGCCTCCTGTGACAGCGCATTCGAATAGGGCTTGGCTCATCTGCGAGCGGCCGGCGTTGTGCAGGCAGACGAACAGTATGGTCGCCATCAGGCGGAGACCTCTTGGCGGTGTGGCAGGAGGACCTCTTCTGCCTCGGCCGGCGTCACGTCGGGATAGAGGACCCGGATAGCGAGGAGCGCACAGGCGCCGCCGGCGAGCTGCGCAACTACGTAGCCAGGCACCGACGCGGGCGCGATCCCGGCGAACGTGTTGGAGAACATGCGGCCCACGGTGATCGCGGGGTTCGCGAAACTGGCCGAGCTTGTAAAGAAGTAAGCGGCACCGATGTACGCGCCGACGGCGGCGGGAATCGTGTTTGCGCGTTTGCTGCGCGCGAGCGAGAAGATCACCAGCAACAGCCCCGCGGTCGCGATCGCCTCACTGAACAGATGCGCCGGCGTGGCGCGGTGATGTGTGGAGATGCTGATCGCGGCCAGCGAGAACATGCCGTTCGCGACGATCGCACCGAGCACACAGCCCGCGACCTGCGCCGGGATATAGGCGAGCGCGTCGCGCCAGCCGATTCCGCCGAAGCTCGCGTCGGCGAGCGAGACGACGGGGTTGAAGTGTCCGCCCGATACCGGGCCGAACATCAGGATGATCGTGTACAGGCCAGCTGCGGTCGCCGCCGCGTTCTCGAACAGCTCCAGGCCAACGTCGCCCGGGGAAAGCGTCTGCGCCGCGATTCCCGAGCCAATCACGAGCGCGGCGAGGAACGCCGAGCCCAACAGCTCGGCCAGCAGGCGCCGAGCAAGCGGAGGCGTGTTCATAGCCCGGATCGTATTACATCGACAGATATAAGTGTTATTGATATAAGTAGATCGATGCCCGTCGATTTGGAGCTGGCCCCCAAGCAGAAGCGCGCCAATGGCTCACCTTGCTGCGAGCCCGTCGTCTATCCCGATGTGCAGCGCGAGGAAGCGCTGCGGATGGCCGAGGTCGCCAAGGCCCTCGGCGACCCCATCCGCCTGCAACTCGTCGACGTGCTCCGCAAGCACGCCGGCAAAGTCTGCGTCTGCGAGCTCGTGCCGCTGTTCGACATCGCCCAGCCGACGCTTTCCCATCACCTGAAGAAGCTCCGCGACGCCGGAATCGTCGACTCGGAGCGCCAAGGACTATGGGCCTACTACTACGTAATCCCCGACGCCCTCAAGGAGCTATCCGCCTGGCTGAGCTGAGCGCCACCGAAACGACCGCCGACCCGTGTTGCGCCCCGAGCAGCAAGCGGTGCAAGTACTGGGCGTAGCGCTCCGCGCAAGCTCGGCATACAATTGTCTGCATGGATCGAACCAGTAAAGAGCGCCTGCAGGAGATCCTCCGCTCCCTCACCGAGCCCGAGGCGGAGATCGTGTGGGAGGCCTACTCCTCACGCCCACCCGACGAAGATCGCGGGGACGCGCTCGGTCGTGGGCTGGGCGATGTCTATGAATAGCGGCGTGCCCAGGCACCAGGTCCCTGAGGTCCTCAAGTGGCCGCGCGGGCGCACCCCCGGTAAAGGGCTTCCGGTGAAGCCAAGGACAAGGCCCTCAGTTCAGGCGGCCACCGCGCGGGCGTCGAGGTGCGCGCCGACCTTGCGCTTGACCCGCTGCAGCGCGTTGTCCACCGTCTTGCAGTCGCACTCCAGCCGCTCGCCCACCTGCTCGTAGGAGTATCCGTCCAGGTACAACCCCAGCACCCGGCTCTCGAGCTCTGACAGGGCGGTCGACAGGCAGCCCACCAGCGAACGCAGCTCCTCCGAGGAGATCACCTGGTTGACGGGATCGTGCACGCTCGGCCCGGGGAGCACCTGGTCGAGCGTCGGCACATCGTCGCCGGCGCCCGCGGGCGTGGAGGAGAAGGAGACGTACTGGTTCAGCGGCGTGTGCTTGTTGCGCGTCGCCGTCTTCACCGCGGTGATGATCTGCCTCGTTATGCACAGCTCGGCGAAGTTGCGAAAGCTCGACTCGCGATCGAAGCGGTAGTCGCGGATCGCCTTGTAAAGACCGACCAGACCCTCCTGGATCAGGTCTTCGGAGTCGCCACCCGCCAGGAAGTAGGAGGAAGCCTTCAACCGCACGAAGCCGTGATAGCGCCTGACAAGACGGTCATAGGCGTTGCGGTCCCCCTGCTTGGCGAGGACGATCAAGAAACTTATCCTCAACCTTTACTTCAGAGTTACTGTTACTGGAGATTCGTGCCACGAGCAGATCCTTTCTCAGGCTGCTTGCAGCCCGAATTTGCTCAGTGGCGCACTCCTCCCCTGGCGCCAAAGCTATGTTTACCTAAGGCTTCATCAACCTTAGGTTCAGCGTTATGTAGGGCGAGCCTCTCACAGTTATGGAGCCTTGTCAAGAAGAATTTCGCCGATTCTGCAAGATCTCGTACAACACCGCCGCCGCCGCCGCGCTCACGCCGAGCGACTTCACCTTCCCCAACACCGGCAACGCGATCAGCTCGTCGCACGCCGCCGCGACCCGCGGGCGCAAACCATGCCCCTCGCTGCCAAGCACCAGGACCACGCCACCGCCCTTGTAATCCGGCGCGTCGTAGGCCACCTTCGCCTCCCCGCTCGCCCCGTAGCACCAGCATCCCGCCTTGCTCGCGTCGGCGAGGAAGTCGGCGATGTTCCTGACCCGCGCCACCTTCAGATGCTCGACGGCGCCCGCCGAGGCCTTGCAGACAGCCGGCGTGACCTCGGCTGCGCGGCGTTCTGGTATCACCACGCCGGCGGCGCCGGCGCACTCCGCGGTGCGGCAGATCGACCCCAGGTTCTGCGGGTCCTGCACCTGGTCGAGCGCCACCACCAACGGGTCCACGCCCGCGAGCAGCTCCTGCGCGGAGGAGTACGGATACCCGCCCGCCTCCGCGCAGATCCCCTGGTGCGCGGTCGAGCCGCAGCGACGTTCGACCTCCTCGGCGCTGGCGCTCTTTACTCGCACACCTTGCAGCCACGGCTCGCGCGCCGCGCCCGCTGTCGCCCACACCTCTTTCACCGCGTGCCTGCGGCGGCCACGCAGCGCCTCTTTGACGGGGTTGCGTCCGTAGAGGATCACGGCTTGGCGGTCGGGATCAGCTCCGAGCCCCCGGCTCCGTCGCGGATCTCCCACCCGCGCGCGCTCAACTCATCGCGTAGACGGTCGGCGGCCTCGAAGTCCCGTTCGGAGCGAGCGGCCTCGCGCCGCGCCAGCAGCTCCACCGCCTCGGGGTCGATTCCGGCCACGTCACCCACCGTCTCCAGCGCGGTCAAATCTCCCAACCCCAGGATCTCGAGCATCTCGCGCAGATCGCGATCGCCCACCCCCTCGCCGCGGCGGTTGGCCTCACGCACCCACTCGAACAGCGACGCGAGCGCCTTCGGTGTGTTGAAGTCGTCGGCCAGCGCGTCGCTGAACGCCTTCCTGTGGCGGGCCATATCCGGTGGGCTCGCCGCGCCCGCGACCGTCCGTCTGAGCGCGTCGCGGATGCGGTTGACGCGCCGCTCGGCGTCCTCGAGCTCGGCACGCGAGAACGCCAGCGGTTGACGGTAATGACCGCCGATCAGATACATCACCACGGTGTGACGTCCCCACCCCTCGCCCGCCTCGTCCAGCACCTCGTGCAGCGGCGCGATGTTGCCGACCGACTTGGCCATCTTCTCGCCCGTGGACTGAATCATCCCGTTGTGCATCCAGATCTTTGCCAGCTGCACCCCGCGCGCCGCGCGGGTCTGGGCGGCCTCGTTCTCGTGGTGGGGAAACAGTAGGTCCGAGCCCCCTCCGTGGATATCGAAGCCGACGCCGAGCGCATCCTCGGCCATCGCCGAGCACTCGATGTGCCACCCCGGGCGACCCTGCCCCCAGGGGGCCTCCCACCAGGTGTCCTCGCCCTCCTTGTGCCCCTTCCACAAAGCGAAGTCGAGCGGATCCTCCTTGCGGTCCGACCCCTCTTTATCCTCGCCCTGATCCATCTCCTCGATCCGCCGGTGCGACAGCGATCCGTAACCGGAGTCCGAGCGCACTCGGAAGAAGACATCGCCCTCCGTCGCATAGGCGTGCCCGGTGTCGATCAGCGTATGGATGTACTCGACGATCGAGGAAATCGTCTCCGACGCCAGCGGCTCCCGATCGGGACGTCCGAGCCCGAGGGCCTCGGTATCGGCGAAGTAGAGCTCTGTCATCTCCTTCGCCAGCTCCTCGCTCGGACGATCCTGCGCACGCGCGGCGTCGTAGATCTTGTCGTTGACATCGGTGACATTCACGACCAGCGTCGTCTGCAAGCCCTCGCTTTCGAGAAAGCGCTTGAGGAGGCTGAAAACCACAAACGGCCGCGCATTGCCAATGTGGATGCGGCTATACACCGTCGGCCCACACGCGTAGATGCCCACCCTGCCGGGGTCGCGCGGCCGTAGAGCCAACAGCCCACCGCTGCGGGTGTCGTGCAATCGAATCTCGCGCATCGCCTTCGCCTAACCCTCTTGGAGGCTTGCGATCGCCAGCGCCGCCACACCCTCGCCGCGACCGACGAACCCGATTCCC
Source organism: uncultured Solirubrobacterales bacterium (assembly GCA_963779405.1). Taxonomy (GTDB): domain Bacteria; phylum Actinomycetota; class Thermoleophilia; order Solirubrobacterales; family Solirubrobacteraceae; genus Palsa-744. Next base: position 41,354 of record CAVZYF010000016.1, on the reverse strand, counting down.
TCACCCGTCGTGGCCTTGACGTTCACGCGTCTCTCTTCCAACCCGATTGCCTGCGCCAGCCGCTTGCGGATCTCCTCGCGGTGCGCTCCCAGCTTCGGGCGCTCCATCACGACAGTGCAATCGACGTTCACGACCTCCAACCTCGCGGTGCTCAGCTTCGCCACGACCTGCTTCGAGCAACTCGATCGAGTCGGCGTCGCTGAAACGCTCGTCGGTGTCGGGGAAGTGCTCGCCGATGTCGCCCATGCCGGCCGCGCCGAGCAGCGCGTCGATCACCGCATGGGTCAGCACATCGGCGTCGGAGTGCCCCTCGAGACCCTGCTCGTACCGGGGATCTCCACGCCGCCCAGGATCAGCCGGCGGCCCGGCGGCGAGGCGATGCGAGTCATAGCCGATCCCGATCAGGGCGCTCACCGTCCGTCCTGCTGCGTTCCGGCGTCGGGTGGGTTGGATTCGATTCTCTGAAGCCGCCGCTCGCGCCGCTCGAACACGCACAGCTCCTCCACGCCCGCCGCCGCCAGCAGCTCCCTCGCCTGCTCGTAGTCGGCGCCCACGTCCTCGGGGCGGTGCGCGTCGCTGGACAGCGCCACGGGCGCGCCCGCTTCCAAGCACATCTCCAGGAACGCCGGCGCTGGATACATCTCCCGCGACAGGCTTGCGCAGCCCCGCGGTGGAGACCTCGACCGCGACCCGAGACTCCGCGATCCCGTCCATCGCCAGCTCGTAGTAGCTGCGCAGATCGCCTTCCGGTAGTGGGCGATCAGCGCCCCAGACCTTCACCAGATCGGGGTGCGCGAGGACGTCGAACAGCCCGCTGCGCGCGGCCTCGCCGAGGGTCTCGAAGTAGCGCCGCCAGATCTCCTCGGGGCTGTGAGGCGGGCGGTGTGGCCCAAATGCTGTAATCCTCCATGTCGACCGCCTCGTCGCGCAGGAAGTGCACCGAGCCGATCACGTAATCGAAGTCGCGCGCCTCCAGCAGGCTCGCCATGCGATCCTCGCCCCCGGGCACGAAGTCCGCCTCGATCCCCAGCTTCAGGTCCGTCTGCTCGCGCACGAACTCGCAGTAGACGTCGAGATCCTCGCGCGCGTTCGCCTGCCAGAACGGGTGCTTCCAGACGTCCAGCGCCTGTTCGAAGCGGTACACGTGCTCCGACACCCCCAGCTCGGCGATCCCCCGCTCGCTCGCCGCCTCCCGGTAGCGCTCGGCGTTCGCCGGCGTGAAGAACAGCTCGGCGGTCGTGCCGGGCTCGTCGGGGCGCAGGTGTACGTGGTAGTCGGTCAGCATCGCCCCGCGATTCAACCAGTCCGCGAGGCCAACAGCATCTCCGCCACGGCCAGGTCCAGCGGCGTGGTGACCTTCAGATTCTCGCTCGATGCCTCCACGACGCCCACCCGACCCCCGGCGCGTTCGATCAGCCAGGCGTCGTCGGTCGCCTGGGCCAGCACCTCATCGGGTACGTCCAGCGCCCGTTCCAAGGCCGCGCGACGGAAGACCTGCGGCGTCTGCACCGCCCACAGCTCGCTTCGCTCCAGGGTCTCTGCCACCACGCCGTCGCCGCACCCGCTTGACGGTGTCGGTCATCGGCACCGCGGCGATCGCCGCCGTCGATGCGTCTCGTCAGCTTCGAGCGCACGGATCGTGGCCGCGCCAGCTCCGTCGTGAGGAGCGGGCGCGCCGCATCGTGGACCAGCACCAGATCCCGGTCCCGCCCACCCCCGGCCGCCGCGAGCGCCAGGCGCACAGACTCCGAGCGCACCGACGCCGCCCTGCACGCCGCTCGTGCCCACCGGCGCGTCCGCGCCCACGGGCAGAGCCACGACGATCTGCTCGATCGCTGCAACGGCGCGGAGGGCGTCGACGCTCCACTGCACGAGCGGGCGCCCGGCCAGCTCCACGAACGCCTTTGGAGCGCCGGCGCCGAAACGCTCGCCACTGCCGGCGGCGAGGATCAGGGCGATGGGCATTGGCTTGGGAAACCCTCGCGCACGCGGCAGGCGCCTTGCGGCGGTCGCTGCCGCGTGCGTGAAGGTCTCGCTCCCGGTCGCTACTCGGCCGCGGCGCAGGCCATCTGGCTGGTGGCCGAGTTGGCGAGCAGCTCGTCGAGGTAGTTCTCGGCCTCTTCCTCGTCCTTGTCGAGCGCATACATAAGCTCTGAGGCGAGGATCTTCTTAGAACGGGTGTACATCTGCTTCTCGCCCGTCGACAGGCCCTTCTCGGACTCGCGCAGGGAGAGATTGCGAACGACCTCCGCGAGCTCGTAGATGTCGCCGGTCTTGATCTTGTCGCGGTTGTGCTTGAAGCGCCGGTTCCAGTTCTTCGGCATCTCCGAGACCGTGTCGCGGAGCACGTCCAGCACCTTCTGCACGGTTTCCTCGTCGATCACCCTGCGCAGGCCGGCGATCGCGGCATTCTCGGTGGGAACTCGCACCGTCATGTCGTTGTGCAGGATCTTGATCGTCAGATACTCGCGCGTTTCGCCGAGCATCTCCATCTCCTCCTTCTTCAGCACCTTGCCGGCGCCGTGATGGGGATAGACGACGTGGTCGCCGAGCTCGAACTCGATGTACTCGACTTCGCGAGTGACCTCGAGCTCCTCGATCAGCTCTACCTCTGCGGTTGCTTGTGGCGGAATGGTGTCCTCCTTCGTTGCGGCCGACCGTCGGACGGCCCGTGTCTGAAGTCTTCAGTCAAATCCTGCGTGTCAAACTTGTCAAACCTGTGTGCCGATCCCGCCTGTCAAACCTGCATCAAGTCTGCAGGTAGCGGTCCACGAGGTTGATCTCCTGCAGCCTGCGCAGGCCCTCGCGGATGTCCTTCGCCCTGATCTCCCCCACGCCCTCGACCGCCTCCAATTCGGCGTCGCCGGCGGCCAGCAGCTCATCCAGGCCGCCGAACTCGCTCACGATCCGAGCGACCGCCAGTCGCGGCAGCCGCGGGATGCGCCCCAGCACCCGGTAGCCGCGCGGCGAGACGGGGTAGTCGAGCGTGTTCAACTTGCGGTCGTACCCGAGCAGCTCGGCGAGCCGCCCGAAGTCGAGCAGGTCCTGGTGCACGAGCCGCCCGATCTCCTCCAGCGCCGCGGCGAAAGCCTCGTCGGAGTCGCTGGAGAGATAGTCGCGCACGAGCGCCGCCTTCTCGGCGGCGGTGCCCACCATCGTCTCCTCGAGCTGCATCTCGATCAAGCGGCCCTCCGAGCCCAGCTCGACGATGTAGCGCTCGATCTCGACCGCCATCCTCGTCACGAGCTCCGAGCGCTGCATCACGGTCAGCACGTCGTGCAGCATCGCGCCGCCCTCGAACTCCAGCGCGGTCAGTCGCGTGGACACCTGATCGAGCCGCGTGCGGTACTTGTCGAGCGTCGCCAGCGCCTGGTTGGCCTTCGCCAGCACCACCGGGATGTCCTCGAGCACGTACTTCATCCCGTCCACGTACACGGACACCACCTCGCGACGCTGAGAGACGGCGATCACCAGCGCATCGGTCTGCTTGGACACGCGCTCGGCCGTGCGATGGCGGGTGCCCGTCTCGTGAGAGAGGATCGTCGGGTCGGGCATCAGCTGGACGTTTGCCATCGTGATCTTCGTCGCGTTCGCGTTGAGGATGATCGCGCCGTCCATCTTCGCCACCTGGTAGAGGAACGCGGGTGTGTAATCGATGTCGAGCTTGATCCCGCCCGAGTTCAGGAAGCTGAGGTCCTCCGGCTCGCCGATCACGATCAGCCCACCGGTGTGCGAATCGAGGATGCTCTCGATGCCCTCGCGCAGAGCCGTCCCGGGCGCGATCATCTCCAGCGCCTTCATCAATCCCGGCTCCGGCCTCGCTTCTACATCGAAATCTTCACCGGAACGCAGGGGCACGATCACCCATTTTAGGGCATTCAGCCTTTGTTAAGCCGCTCCCCGCCTGGACATCCGTCCATGCAGCGCTGCGGACCGTGCTCGAGGCTAGGAGATCACGGCCAACGGCCGCTGGTCGCGCTCGCCGGCCGGCAATGCCGCCCGCAGGGCATCGCGCAGGGTGCTCACCTCGCAGGCGCCGGGGCCGCTGCCGGTCGGGGCGATCGTGCCCGCCAGACCGTGCTTTGCCGCCTCTTCCAGCCGACGCTCAGGGTGACCGACCCAGCGCAGCTCGCCGGTGAGCCCGAGCTCGCCGAAGCACGCGCGCGGAGTTCTCTTCAAAGGCACGCCGCGGCTCGCGCTCGCGACCGCCAGCGCGACCGCGAGATCGACGCCCGGCTCATCCACGCGCATGCCGCCGACGATGTTCACGAATACGTCCGCGCCGCCCGTGCCGACGCGGCCGTGGCGGCCGAGGATCGCCAGCACCAGCGCCAGGCGGTTGCGGTCCATGCCCGAGACGACCCTGCGCGGATGCTCGAGCTCCGATGGCGCGACCAGCGCCTGCACCTCGACGAGCAGCGGACGCGAGCCCTCCATCGCCGCCAGCACGACGCTCCCCGGCGCGCGCGTGGCCTCGGCGACGAACCGCGCGGAGGCGTCCAGCACCTCGACCAGGCCGCCCTGGCGCATCTCGAACAGCCCCGCCTCGTTGGTCGAGCCGAAGCGGTTCTTGAGCGCCCTCAGCTCGCGGTAGGGGCGCTCGCGCTCGCCCTCGAACTGCAGCACGCAGTCGACCAGGTGCTCCAGCACGCGCGGGCCCGCCAGCGCGCCGTCCTTGGTCACGTGTCCGACGAGGATCACCGCGATCTGGCGCGCCTTCGCCAGCTCCATGATCCGGCCCGCCACCTCTCGCACCTGCCCCACAGAGCCCGGCGCGCCGCTCAGCTCGGCGGCGTTCAAGGTCTGCACGGAGTCGATCACGCACACGTCGGGAGACTCCCCGGCGAGGGTGTCGAGCACGGTGTCGAGGTCTGTCTCCGCGAGGATCGGGACCTTCAACGCCGAGCCCGCCGGGTGCGCCGGGTCCAACACGAGCCGCTCGGCGCGCAGCCTCACCTGCTCGGCGGACTCCTCGCCGCTCACGTACAGCGTGCGCCGTCCCGCCCCGCCAGGTTGCCGAGCACCATGTTCGTCAGCGTCGACTTGCCGATCCCCGGCGAGCCGCCCAGCAGCACCAGCGCGCCCGGGACGAGTCCGCCGCCCAGCACGCGATCGAGCTCGCCGATGCCCGTGCTCATGCGCTGGACCGGTGCGGCGCCGACCTCGCTCAGCGGGCGTGGCGCGAGCCTCAGTCCCGGCGCCGCCACCCGCACCGCCCGGGACGAGGGCCGCCACGCGCCGCGTGCGCCCGCGCCGCCACGCCCCGCCGCGCCGCGCGCGGTCGGGACGCGCTCCTCGACGAGCGTGTTCCACGCCTCGCAGCCTGGGCACTGCCCCAGCCACTGGGCCGTCTGAAAGCCGCACTCCGAGCAGATCTGGATTGTTCCGCGAGCCATCTCCTCAGCCTACGCGTCGCCTGGGACGGCTCCGGCTTGCAGGCCGATACGACGGCCCCCAAGGCAGACGGGCGGGCGGGACCGGACGCGCCTAGGACTCGTCGACGGGCTCGTCCGCGTCGGGCAAGGAGCCCTCGTCCGCGGCGAGCTCCTCGGCGGCGCCGACGCCGACCGGGGTCTTCTGCTTCTTCGGCTTGACGATCGTCAGGCGTACCTCGCCCTCCTCGCCCTCCGGGGCGGGGTTGACCACGACGGTGGCGCCGGGGGTCAGCTGCTCGCGCAAGACGAAGTCGGCCAGCGGGTCCTCGATGTAGCGCTGGATCGCGCGGCGCAGCGGGCGTGCGCCCATCGATGGGTCCCAGCCCTTCTCGACGAGCAGATCCTTGGCGGGGTCGGTCAACTCCAGCTGCAGCTCGCGTTCGGCCATCGACTCGCGGATCCTCAGCAGCAGGAGCTCGACGATCTGCTTGACTTCCTCCTTCTGCAGCTTGTGGAACACGATCACGTCGTCGATCCTGTTCAGGAACTCCGGGCGGAAGACCTTCTTCAGCTCGCCCATGATCCGGTTCTTCATGTCGTCGTAGGTGATCCCCGTCTCGTCCTCGGAGACGGCGAACCCGAGCGGCGTGTTGCGCGCGATCTCCGCGGCCCCGATGTTCGAGGTCATGATCACGATCGCGTGCCGGAAGTCGACCGTCCGCCCCTGCGCGTCGGTCAACCGACCGTCCTCGAGGATCTGCAGCAGGATGTTGAACACATCGGGGTGCGCCTTCTCGATCTCGTCGAGCAGCAGCACGCTGTAGGGCTTGCGCCGCACGGCCTCGGTCAGCTGGCCGCCCTCGTCGTAGCCGACGTAGCCCGGGGGTGAGCCGACCAGACCGCGAGACCGCGTGCTTCTCCATGTACTCGCTCATGTCGATCCGGATCATCGACTCGTCGTCGCCGAACAGGAACTCCGCGAGCGTGCGCGCGAGCTCGGTCTTGCCGACGCCGGACGGCCCCAGGAAGATGAACGATCCGGTCGGGCGCTTGGGGTCCTTCAGACCCGGCGCGCGAGCGGCGGATCGCCTTCGAGATCACCTCGACCGCGGGGTGCTGGCCGATCACGCGCTTGTGCAGTTCGTCCTCCATCCGCATCAGCTTCTGCGTCTCGGCCTCGGTCAGCTTGAACACGGGGATCCCGGTCCACATCGAGACGATGTCGGCGATCTCCTCCTCGCCGATCGAGGGCCGCTCGCCGGTCTCGCCCGATTCCCACTCTTTCTCGAACTCGTGTTTCTTGTTCGTCAGCTTGCGCTCCTTGTCGCGCAGCGCCGCGGCCTTCTCGAACTCCTGGGCCTCGATCGCGGCCTCCTTCTCGCGGCGCGTGGTCTCGACTTCTGCCCTCGAGCTCGCGGTTGGCCGGCGGTGAGGTCATCGACTTGATCCGCATCCGCGAGGCAGCCTCGTCGATCAGGTCGATCGCCTTGTCGGGCAGGAAGCGGTCGGCGATGTAGCGGCTGGCCAGTTCGCCGGCGGCGCGTCAGCGCCTCGTCGGTGATCTGCACCTTGTGGTGCTGCTCATAGCGGTCGCGCAGACCCTTGAGGATTTCCACGGTCTCCTCGATCGAGGGCTCCTCCACGCGGATCTGCTGGAAGCGGCGCTCCAGGGCCGAATCGCGCTCCAGATACTTGCGGTACTCGTCGAGCGTCGTCGCGCCGATCGTCTGCAGCTCGCCGCGCGCCAGCGCCGGCTTGAGGATCGAGGCTGCGTCGATCGCGCCCTCGGCGGCGCCCGCGCCGACGAGGTTGTGCAGCTCGTCGATGAACAGGATGATGTCGCCGCGCTGGGTGATCTCCTTCATCACCTTCTTCAACCGCTCCTCAAACTCTCCCCGGTACTTCGAGCCGGCGACCAGCGCGGCCAGGTCGAGCGTGTAGATCTGCTTGTTCTTCAAGAGCTCCGGCACGTCGGAGTTCGTGATCCGCTGGGCCAGGCCCTCGACCACGGCGGTCTTGCCGACGCCGGGCTCGCCGATCAGAACCGGGTTGTTCTTCGTGCGGCGCGAGAGGATCTGCATGATCCGCTCGATCTCCGTCTCGCGGCCGACGACCGGATCGAGCTTGCCCTCGGCGGCGAGCTTCGTCAGGTTGCGCCCGAACTGGTCGAGCAGCTTCGATGACTTCTTGCCCTCGCCGGGGGAGCCGCTGGAGCCCGAGCCGCCGGAGCCCGAGCCCTGGCCCTGGCGGCGACCGCCTGGGCCCGGAGAGCATGCGGATCACCTCGTTGCGGATCTTCTCGGAATCGGCGTCGAAGTCGAGCAATATCCGGGCGGCGACGCCCTCGTTCTCGCGCACGAGGCCCAGCAGGATGTGCTCGGTGCCGATGTAGTTGTGCCCGAGGCTCAGCGCCTCGCGCAGGGCGAGCTCCAGGACCTTCTTCGCGCGCGGCGTGAACGGGATCTGCCCGGAGGTGACCTCCTCGCCGGAGCCGACGATCCGCACGACCTGCGCGCGCACGCGCTCGACCGTGATGTCCAGGCTACTCCAGCACGCGCGCGGCGAGCCCCTCCTCCTCGCGCAGCAGCCCCAGGAGGATGTGCTCGGTGCCGATGTAGTTGTGCTTGAGCGTTCGCGCCTCCTCCTGCGCGAGGACGACCACCTGCCGGGCTCGTTCTGTAAATCGCTCGAACATGGTGTGGTTCCTTCCTCGAGGGTCGTGCCTCAAGCCCTATTTGGTCCTGGTTATTGCCTCTCGGGCAGTCTACCAACCGGCCAGGGAGACCTTCCGCAGTTGCCTTCAATCGCGCATCGCCGGGAACAGCACGACCTCGCGGATCGAGTCGCGTCCCGTCAGCAGCATCACGAGCCGGTCGATGCCGAGGCCGACGCCAGCGGTCGGCGGCATGCCCTGCTCGAGCGCCTGCACATACTCCTCGTCGTAGGGCATCGTCTCGGCCTCGTCGTCCAGCAACTGCACCCGCTCCTGCGCGGCGAAGCGCGCGCGCTGCGTGTCGGGGTCGATCAGCTCGCTGAAGCCGTTGGCGATCTCCATCCCGCCCGCGAATGCCTCGAAACGCTCCACGAGCCCCTGCTTAGCATCGGAGGAGTGCTCGCGCGCGAGCGGCGAGATCTCCGTCGGGTAGTCGATCACGAATGAGGGCCTCTCGAGGCTGGGCTCGACGTACTTGGAGAGCAGATCGTCGGCCATCTCGAACCACAGGCCGCCGGTCTTGACGTCGAGGTCCCGCTCGCGGATCGCGGCTGCCAGCTCCTCAGCGGTCGGGTGCTCCATCACGTTGACGGCAGTGACCCGCTCGATCGCATCGACGAAGCCGACGCGCGGCCACGGCGCCGAGAAGTCGAGCTCGCCGGCGTATCCCACCGCCTCGGCGGCCGCGCGCACGATCGCTTCGGTGCGCTGCACAGCGCCCGTGTAGTCGGCGTAGGCCTCGTACCACTCGACCACCGTGAACTCCGGATTGTGCTTGTGGGAGATGCCCTCGTTGCGGAAGTCCTTGCCGAGCTCGTACACCCGCTCGAGGCCGCCGACGATCAGGCGCTTGAGGTAGAGCTCGGTGGCGATGCGCAGGTACAGGTCGCGGTCGAGCGCGTTGTGGTGGGTGGTGAACGGGCGCGCCATCGCGCCACCGTAGAGTGGCTGCAGCACCGGCGTCTCCGCCTCGATGAAACCGGCAGCGTCGAGGTACGCGCGCACGGCGGAGACGATCCGCGCACGGTCGACGAACAGCCTGCGCGCATCCTCGCTTGCGATCAGGTCGAGCTCGCGGTGGCGGTAGCGCGTCTCGACGTCGCTCAGCCCGTGATGCTTGTCGGGCGGCGGGCGCAGCGCCTTGGCGAGAACCTGAAAGCTCTCGACGCGCAGCGAGATCTCGCCGTGACGACTGCGGATCGCTGAGCCGTCGACGCCGATCAGGTCGCCGAGGTCAAGGCTCGTGAGCACGTCGAAGCGCTCGCGGGGAAGCACGTCCACGCGCGCGTGCAGCTGGACCTTGCCGCTGCGATCGATCAGGTCCAAGAACGCGGCCTTGCCGGCGCCGCGGCGCGCGGCGATCCGGCCGGCGACGCGGTGGCGCTCGTCGGTTTCCTCGCCGTCCGTGAGATGCTCGTAGGCGGCCACGATCGCGGCGATCGGCTCAGCGCCCGCGAACGCGTGCGGGAATGCGCTGCCGTCGGACTCGCGCAGGCGCTGCGCCTTGGCGCGGCGCTCGGCGATCAGCTCGTTCAGGCCGTGCCGGGCACCGCTGCCGGACTCGGGCTCCTCGTCACCGCTCATCGCGGCGAGACTACTTGAGACCGACGTCGATCTTCGTGATCTTCAGCTTGCGCGCCGGCCCACGGGGGACCTTCACGGCGACCGTCTCGTTGCGCTTGTGGCCGAGCAGCGCGCGACCGACGGGCGACTCGTTGGAGAGCTTGTTCTCATCCGGCTTGGCCTCCGCGGAGCCGACGATCGTGTACTTGACCGACTTGCCCGTCTTCTCGTCCTTCACATGCACGACCGAGCCGACCTGCACCACGTCGGTCGAGAGGTCCTTCGTCTCGATCACCGTCGCCATCCGCAGCCGCTCCTCCAGTTGCGCGATGCGGCTCTCGACCATCGCCTGCTCGTTCTTCGCGTCGTCGTACTCGGAGTTCTCGGAGATGTCCCCGAACTCGCGCGCCTCCTTGATCCGCTCGGCCACCTCGCGGCGCTTCGCGGTCGACAGCAGCTCGAGCTCGTCGTTGAGCTTCTCCAAGCCTTCGGGGGTGAGGATTACGTCCTTCGGCATGTGACGACCCTCGTTCGCGGGGTTCGTGGTTCAGGTCAGGGCAACAACTAAAACCCCCGCGGGCGTGCGGGGCGCAGCAGTATAGCGGCGCGGGATCGGCATTCTCAGCCGGCCGTAAAGCCCGCTTCGCGGGGGCGGCCGTCTGAGAATGTCCGCCCCGCTTGACCGAGAATGGGTGTGAATTGGGAGGTTACGTCAGACGGACACGAGCGATGCGGGTCGATCGAAGGCCAGTAGATTGTGGACCTCCTCGAGCGTGTCGACGGCCTGCAAGGCCGCTTGCAACTCCTTTGCCGACTGACGGTCCAGTTCCAGTCGCTGGACGTACCAGGGGTAGAACTTGCGCAGGTAGCGCGTCGCGCGGGGCTCGCCGAGGTGCTCGACGGCGCGGTCGATCGTCCAGTTCAGCTCCTGGAGCACCTCCTCGCGGGTCGGCTCCTCGTGGCGCGGGCCGAGCAGCTGCTCGAACAGCCACGGGTTGCCGAGCGCGCCGCGGGCGAGCATCACCGCGGCGGCGCCGGTTTCGTGGAAGGCCGCTTCGATCTGCTCGGGCTCGTGCAGGCCGCCGGTCAAGATCACCGGCGCGTCCAGCGACGCGACCAAACGCGCGGCCAACTCGTAGTCGGGGACGCCTTTGTGGTGGACCGCCGCCGAGCGCGGGTGAAAGCCGATCGCGGCCACGCCCGCCTCATCCACCAGGCGGTGAGCCAGCTCGAAGCCGCCCGTCTCACCCGGGCGCCGCCCCGAGCGCAGCTTGACCGTCACCGGCAGCCCCTCCGAGCCCTCGCTAGCCGCGCGCGCGAGGGCAACAGCGAGGTCGGGGTCGCTCAACAGAGCGGCGCCGGCGCCCGTCTTCTGGACCTTCGGCACCGGGCAGCCCATGTTGATGTCGATCACGTCGGCCCCCGCCGCGCGCACGCGCGCCGCGGCTGCGCGCATCACCGCCGGGTCCTCGCCGAACAGCTGGATCGAGACCACTCCGTTCGCCGGGGCCGTTCCGTCGATTCGATCGACCCCGCAGACCCCGCCGGGGGCGGGCGGGACCGGTTCTTGCTCGTCGGGGTGGATGCGCAGCATCTCGTTGCACGTGCGCTCGTTGTTGTGGTAGATCGCATGCGAGGAGACCATCTCCGAGACCGCCATCCCCGCGCCGAAGCGCTTGGCCTGCAACCGCACGAACCAGTTGCCGATCCCGGCCAGTGGGGCCAGAAGAACGCGGTTGGGGACCTCCAGGGGGCCGAGCATCCAGGGGTCTGTGAGCTCGAGTGACATCACGTCCATTATGGGCATGAGCCGCCGCCGCCGGATTACGAGTTGCGCTCGTGCAGCAGACGCAACCCGGTGAGGGTCAGCAGGTCGTCGACCTCCTCGATCTCCTCGGTGTAGGGCACCACGAGCCGCGCCAGGCCGCCGGTGGCGATCACCGCCGCGCGTTCGCCGAGCTCGTCGTAGAGGCGGCGCAGGATCGCGTCGACCGCGCCCGCGTAGCCGAACACGACGCCGGAGCGGATCGCGTCGACCGTGTTCTTGCCGATCACGCTCTTCGGCGGCGCGAGGTCGATCTTCGGCAGCCGGGCGCCCCGCTCAGAGAGCGCCTCGAGCGAGATCTCGATGCCGGTCATCAGCGACCCACCGAGGTACTCGCCCTCGCGCGAGACGACGTCGAACGTCGTCGCGGTGCCGAAGTCGACGCACACCGCGGGGCCGCCGAAGCGCTCGCGGATCGCGACGGCGTTCACCAGCCGATCCGCGCCGATCTCGCGCGGGTTGTCGTAGCGAATCGCCATCCCCGTCTTAGTGCCGGGGCCCACCACGAGCATCTCGTGACCGAGGTAGCGTTTGGCCATCGCCGCCCATTCGGGCTCGAGCTGGGGCACGGTCGAGGACACGATCGACGCTTCAAGGTCCTCGAACGCGCAGCCGCGCAGCTCCAGCAGGTTGCGCAGCGCCGCGCCCAGCTGGTCGGCGGTGGACTGGCGCACGGTCGCAAAGCGCCAGTGCTCGAGCAACTCGCCGTCGCGAAACGCCCCGAAATGGGTCTGTGTGTTCCCGACGTCGACGACGAGCAGCATCGCCGCCCATTATGCTCGGCTTCGATGAAGGCAAGGCTCTATGTGAATCCCGGCTCGCATCCGTGCGCCGCCGTCGAAGCGGCACTGGCGTTGAAGTCGATCGACTACGACCGCGTCGACCTGCTGCCGCTGGCCCAGGTGGCCGTAGGTCCCGTGCGCTACGGCGGGCGCACCGTACCCGGGCTGCGTCTGGCCGGCGAGCGCATGGTCGGCTCGCGGCAGATCATGCGCCGGCTCGACGCGCTCGCGCCCGAGCCGCCGCTGCTGCCCTCGCCCGAGGATCCCTCATACGCACAGGTGCTCGAGGCCGAGCGCTGGGGCGATGAGGTCTTTCAGATCGTGCCGCGCCACATCCTCGACGTCGCGTTCCTGCGCCGCTCCGGCGCGATGGAGAGCTATGCCGGAGACGCCAAGCTGCCGCTGCCGCGCGCGATGATGCGCCCCGCGCTACCGCTGACCGCGCGTCTGATGGCGTTCAAAAACAAGGCAACCGACGCCTCCGCGCGCGCCGACATCGACGCGCTTTCAGCCCATCTGGACCGGATCGACGCGTGGATCGCCGACGGCCTGCTCGGCGGCGATCAGCCGAACGCCGCGGATCTGCAGATCGGCTCGACGATTCGCCTGCTCCACACGATCGCCGACCTGCGGCCTCTAATCGACGGACGCCCGGCGGCGCGACTGATGCGCTACTTCCCGCCGAGCGCGGGTGAGATCCCCGCGGGCGTCCTGCCCGCGGAGTGGCTGCCCACGCCCGCGAACGTGTAGCGACACGGCGGGTCCGCCCGCCGGCACCCCCCACGGCGCCCCGCCAACGCGCCGTAGCGCCCCATCTCGATGCGGCGCTACAGTCGCACAGTGGGGATCGACCGTCTCGTTGCACCGAGCTGCACCGAGCGCCGTTCCGCCGCCCAACCGATGCGTACTCTGGACCCGCAGTCGCTGACGCAACACGTGGACCGTCTGTATCGCGCCGCGTGGGCGCTGTGCGGCTCGCGCGAGGACGCCGAGGACCTCGTGCAGGAGACGTTCGCGCGCGTGCTCGCACGGCCGCGCGTGCTGAGCGGCGAGCACGAGCTGTACTACCTGATGCGCGTCCTGCGCAACACGTTCCTCACGAGCCGTCGCACAGCGAGCCGGCGGCCGGTCACAGTGGCCACGCTCGATGACGTCGTCGCGGCCGATCCCCGGCCGCTGGGCCAGCCCGAGCGGGCGCTGGAGATGCAGGAGGTGTACGCGAGCATCGCGGCCCTGCCGGAGGATCGCCGGCTCGCCCTGGTGGCGGTCGACGTGCTCGGTCTCTCCTACCGGGAAGCCGCTCGCGCGCTGCGAGTACGCGAGGCGACGATCACGACCAGGCTGTTCCGGGCACGCAAGGAGGTGGCGCGGCTGCTTGTTTCAGAGCTCGCGCCCGAGCCGCCGCAGATCCCGGTCGCTCGGCGGGAAGAGACCAGAGCAAGCGGAGTCCTACCAAGTGGGGAAACCTCATGACAGAACTGCCACCACGTACCGAATCCGAACTGGTCGAGCTCGTGCGATCGAGCGACGTCCGCGCGCCGGACTCGCTGCACCGGCAAGTGGGCACGCTCGTCGCCTCCCGGCGGCGGCGCAGGCTTGCCCTTCACCCCCCCGTGCTCGGCGCAGTGGCGGCCGCGGTGGTCGTGGTGGTCGCGCTTGCCATCGTCCTCAGCGGCGGCGGCTCTTCCGGGCCGAGCCTGCGTCAGGCTGCCGCGCCCACGCTGCGCGCGGCAACGCTTCCCGCACCGCCCGAGAGCAGCGCGAATCACGCCCAGCTCGCCACCGAGGTGGACGGCGTGCCGTTCCCCTACTGGGAGGACCGCTTCGGCTGGCGCAGCACCGGGACGCGTAGCGACCGGATCGACGGGCGCACGGTCACGACCGTCTTCTACTCCGACGCGGGCGGCCGGCGGATCGGCTACGCGATCCTCGCCGGCACCCCCGCGCCGCGGATCGACGGTGGCGTGGTCGCCTGGCGCGGCAGCGTGCCCTACCGGCTGCTCACCGTAAATGGCGCGGCGGTCGTGACCTGGCTGCGTGACGGGCGCCTGTGCGTGGTGTCCGGCCGCGGTGTCTCCAGCGCCACGCTGCTGAAGCTGGCCAGCTGGAGCGATCACGACGCGAGCAGTACCTCGTGAGCGATGACGGGAAGGACGATCGCATGATCCGAGAGAGAAGACCGTCGTTGGCACGCTGCTCGCGCTCGCGGCGGCCGCCGCGGCGCTCCTACCGACGGTCGCCTTCGGCGGCGGCGTGACGCGCGCTCGGCCGGGAGTCATACGGTGACGCTCAAGGACATCGCCTTCCACCCCGGCGATCTCGCATCAACCGCGGCGACAGTGTCACATGGGTGTGGCGCGACGGGGAAATCGAACACAACGTGACCTTTCACGGCTTCCACTCGCGTACTCAGGCGCATGGCTCCTACACGGTGCGCTTCGAGCACAGCGGCACCTTTTCCTACGATTGCACGCTCCACGCGGCGGAAGGCATGAAGGGCAAGATCATCGTCCACTGACCGCATCGATACCGTGCCGTGGATGCCATTACGGATCGGCCTGCTCGGCCTCGGCTCCAATGTCGGTGACCGGCGGCTACACCTGCAGCAGGCGGTCGACGCGCTGCCCGCGGCCGGGGTGGAAGTGCTCGCGGCCTCCTCGGTGTACGACACCGACCCTGTCGGGGAGGTGCTCGAGCAGCCGAGCTTTCTGAACGCCTGCCTGCGCGTCGAGTCCGAGCTCGAGCCCCTGGCGCTGCTCGACGCGGTCAAGCGCCTGGAGCGTGAGCTCGGCCGCCAGGACGGCGTACGCCACGGCCCGCGCGCGATCGACATCGACGTCCTGCTGCTCGGAACGCTCGCAGCTGCGCCATGAGCGCATGCTGCTCCCGCACGAGCAGCTGCTGCACCGGCGCTTTGTCCTGATCCCCGCGCTCGAGCTCGACTTCGCCCTGGCCACCCCCGCCGGCGAGCGCCTGTCCGACGCGCTGGCGGCGCTTGGGGTGGGTGGGACCTCAATCGAAGGCGTGCGCTGGGCCGAGCCGCCGCTTGTAATCAGCGGGGGGGAGGAAAGGATTTCGTTGGAAAGGCGTCCTCTTGGTTGAACGTCAAACTACCCAATCGGAGCTTTCCATGAAGAGATCGAATGCCGGCATCCTCGGCGCTTTCGGCGTCACCGGCCTCGTCGCGCTGGCGATCGCCGGATGTGGTGGCGGGGG
Organism: uncultured Solirubrobacterales bacterium; assembly: GCA_963779405.1. GTDB lineage: Bacteria > Actinomycetota > Thermoleophilia > Solirubrobacterales > Solirubrobacteraceae > Palsa-744. The sequence goes on along the minus strand of CAVZYF010000016.1, from coordinate 25,880 downwards.
GAGCACCTCCTCCTCCGCCGCATCGTCCGGTGGCTCGGCCTACGAACAGAGCACCGCCACGACCGCCAGCACCCCCGCCGCCTCCACAACCGCAGCGTCGGGAGCCACCGCCGGCATTGCGACCGTCTCCGTGACGCACAACGGCAACCTCGGCAGCATCCTCGTCGTGAGTCCCAAGCAGCGGACGGTCTATCTGTTCGCGGCCGACAAGGGCCCGACGTCGACGTGCTCGGGCGCCTGCGCGGAAGTGTGGCCGCCGGTGATCACGACCGGCAGCCCCAAGGCAGCGGGCGGGGCGAATGCGGCGGACCTCGGGACGATCACCCGCTCGGACGGAACCAAGCAGGTGACCTACAAGGGCCACCCCCTCTACTACTACGCCGGGGACGGCACGAACGGCGGCGAGACCTCAGGCCAGGCGATCAGCTCGTTCGGCGCTCCCTGGTACGTGCTCACCCCGAGCGGAAGCGAAGTGAAGTAACGCCTGACTCCGAGCACCAACCGGGCGACCGGTCGGAGGGGAGCGGGGAGCGGCGTCGGCCTACTCCTCGGCCTCGCGCCAGATCTCCACGGAGACCTCGTCCACGCTCAGCGGGATCGGCGGCTCGGGCTTGGTGGCCTTCACCCACACGCCCTCCAGATCGTAGTCGCCGAGCAGGCGATCCGCGACCACGCTGCCGAGTCGCTCGAGCGTCTTGTGCGAGCGCTGCTGGGCGATCAGCGCGACCAGCTGGCAGACCTCCGCGTAGTCGATCGTGTCCTCCAGCGCGTCGGTCGCGGTCGCGTCGGTCTCGCCCACGTCGAGTCGCAGGTCGAGCACCAGGCGCTGGCCGACCTCGCGCTCGGCCTCGCTCACGCCGTGGTGGGTATACAGCGACAGGCCGGTGATCTCGATCGTGACCGACTCGGCGCCGCGCTCGGAGTCATCGTCGCGATCCTCGTCCTCGTCGAGCTCGTCATCGCCGTCCTGCTCGTCCTCGTCATCCCGATCGCTCGGGCCCTCGGCTAGCTCTTCTCGGTCGGCTCGATCCTCGTCGTCGGGATCGTCGTGCCGTCGCTCGCCGTCCATCGCCCGCCCAACGTAGCAGCCGCCACCGCCAGCGCCTCGCGCACCGGAGCCACGTCGTGCACCCTGAACACCTCCGCGCCGCGCTCCAGCGCCAGCACGTTCGTCGCGATCGTTCCCGCCAAGCGGTGCTGTGCATCCAGCGGCTCCGCCAGGCCAGCGGCGTCGGCGGCGATGCGGCCCAGGAAGCTCTTGCGCGAGGTGCCGATCACGATTGGGCGGCCCAGCTCCGTCAGCTCGTCCAGGCGACGCAGCAGCTCGAGGTTGTGCGCCACCGTCTTGCCGAACCCGATCCCCGGGTCGAGCATGATCCGATCCTCGCGCACCCCCTCCCCCACGGCGAACCTCATGCGCTCCTCCAGGAACGCCTTCACCTCGTCGACCACATCCTTGTATTGAGGCCCGCCCGCCCGCTGCATCGTCTGCGGCTCGCCGAGCATGTGCATCAAACAGCACTCCGCGCCGCTGTCGGCGACCACCCCGGCCATCTCCGGATCCGCGCGGAACGCGCTCACGTCGTTCACCAGGCTCGCGCCCGCGCCGAGCGCCGCCGCGCGACCGCCGCCTTCGACGTGTCGATCGAGATCTGCGCTCTTGTGCCCGCCGCGGCGAGTCCCTCGATCACCGGGACCACACGGCGCAACTCCTCCTCGGTGGATACCGGATCAGCACCCGGCCGCGTCGATTCGCCGCCGATGTCGAGGATCTCGGCGCCCTCCGCCACGAGCTCCAGCCCGTGCGCGACCGCGGCATCCGTCTCCAAGAACGCTCCGCCGTCGGAGAACGAGTCCGGCGTCACGTTCACGACGCCCATCACACGGAATACGCCGGGCACGGGGGCGTGGAGATTCAAGCGCGAGTCAGGCTAGTTTGGGGCGCTCGGAATCAGCGCCGCGCAGCTCTGTCGTGCCGCCGGCCAGACCCGGGCGCGGCGTTGCCCGCGGGGCGGGCTCGCGTTCGGCGACGCGGTCGGCGGTGCTCGGCGGAGCCGGCAGCTCGGGTTTGCTCGGCTCGTCGACGCCGAACACCTCCTCCTCGCTCTTGCCCGCGAGCAGCGCGAGGAACTCCTCCTTCTCGATCGTCTCGCGCTTGACGAGGATCTCGGAGATGTTCTTCAAGTCGTGCGAGTGCTCAGTGAGGATGCTCGTGGCGCGTTTGTGCGCGGACTCGATGATCCTGCGCACCTCGTCGTCGATCTCGCGGGCGATCTCGTCGGAGTAGTCGGGCTCTGTCGAGAACTCGCGGCCAAGGAACGGCTGGCCGTGGTCGTGTCCGAACACGCGCGGGCCGAGCCGCTCTGACATGCCGAAGCGCATCACCATCTGCTTGGCCGTCGCGTGACCTTCTCGATGTCGTTCGACGCCCCGGTCGTGATCTCGCCGAACACGATTTCCTCGGCGGCGCGCCCGCCGAGCGTCATCGCCATCGTGTCGTTCAGCTCCGCGCGCGTCGTCAAGAAGCGATCCTCCTGCGGCATCGAGATCGTGTAGCCCAGCGCCTGACCGCGCGAGATCACCGAGATCTTGTGCACGGGGTCGGAATGCTCGAGGAAGTGGCCCGCGATCGCGTGGCCCATCTCGTGGTAGGCGGTGATCAAACGCTCCTTCTCGCTCATCACGCGCGTCTTCTTCTCGGGCCCGGCGATCACGCGCATGATCCCCTCCTCGAGCTCGACCTGGCCGATCTCGCGCTTGCCCGTCCTTGCGGAAAGCAGCGCGGCCTCGTTGATCAGGTTCGACAGGTCGGCGCCGGTGAAGCCCGGGGTCTGCCCGGCGAGCGCGTCGATGTCGATCACCTTCGCCAGCGGCTTGCCCCGCGTGTGGACCTCGAGGATCTTCGCCCGGCCCTTGCGGTCGGGGCGGTCGACGGCGATCTGGCGGTCGAAGCGGCCGGGGCGCAGCAGCGCCGGGTCGAGGATGTCGGGCCGGTTGGTGGCCGCGATCATGATGATGTTGTCCTTCGCCTCGAACCCGTCCATCTCCACGAGCAGCTGGTTGAGCGTCTGCTCGCGCTCGTCGTGCCCGCCACCGAGCCCGGCGCCGCGGTGGCGGCCGACGGCGTCGATCTCGTCCATGAAGATGATGCACGGGCTGTTCTGCTTGGCCTGCTCGAACAGGTCTCTGACGCGCGAGGCGCCGACGCCGACGAACATCTCGACGAAGTCCGACCCGGAGATCGAGAAGAACGGCACGCCCGCCTCGCCGGCGACCGCGCGCGCGAGCAGCGTCTTGCCCGTGCCCGGGGGCCCGTACAGCAGCACGCCTGTGGGTATGCGGGCGCCGAGCGCCTGGAACTTCTTCGGGTTCTCGAGGAATTCCTTGATCTCGTGCAGCTCCTCGACGGCCTCGTCGACCCCGGCGACATCTCGGAAGGTGATCTTCGGCGAGTCGGCCGACATGCGCTTGGCGCGCGACTTGCCGAACGACATCACTTTCGAGCCACCCCCCTGGACCTGGTTCATCAGGAACAGCCAGAAGCCCAGGAACAGCACGAACGGCAGGATGAACGTGAGCAGGCTGAGCAGCTCGCTGCTCTTTTCCGATTCGACGTTGTACTTGACCCCGGCGGTTTAGCTGCTTGAGCAGTTCGGGCGTCGCCTGATCGATGTAGCCGATTTCCTAGCTTTCCTTGTTGCCCTTGCTGTTGAGCTTGACTTCGAGGACTTTGCCCTTGTTCTTGAACTCGACCGATTCGACTTCGCCGTTCGGGAGTTCCTTGGAGACGAGCGTCTGGTAGCTGTGATGACGACCGCTACTCGTGCTGCGTGCTGGCCAGTTTGGTGAAGAAGAACGCGAGCACCACCACCAGCAGAATCGGGAACGCGGCGCTCTTGAAGAAACGGTTCATAACGTTCTCTCTAAGGGTCCCATTTGGATGTCCTGGCCGGTTTTTGAAGATTATCCGGAAACCCCAAGACCTCTCCACAGCGAGGCTCAGGGTCGGAGTTTTTGGATAGACTTCATCGGGTCCGCCAGTCGTCCAGCGTACCATGAAGAGCCTGATTTCCGGCTACTTCTCCAACGCGGCGACGAACGGAAGGTTGCGGTAGCGCTCCGCGTAGTCCAAGCCGTAGCCGACCACGAAGCGGTCCTCGATCTCAAAGCCGACGTACTTCGTCGGCAGCTCGACCTTGCGCCGCTCCGGCTTCACGAGCAGCGCGCAGACCTCGAGCGTGCGCGGGTTGCGCGAGCCCAGGTTGCGCATCAGATACTGCAGGGTCAGCCCCGAATCGACGATGTCCTCGACGATCAGCACGTCGCGCCCCTCGATCGCCGCGTCGAGGTCCTTGAGGATCCGCACGACCCCTGAGGAATCTGTCGCCGACCCATAGGAGGCGACCGCCATGAAGTCGATCTCGACCGGGATGTCGACGTGGCGCATCAGGTCGCTCAGGAAGAACACCGCGCCCTTCAGCACACCGATCAAGAGCAGCGGCTTGCCGGCGTAATCGCGTGAGATCTGCGCGCCCAGCTCTGCCACCCGCCGCTGCAGGTCCTCGGCGCTGACGAGCACCTCGCCGACCTCGCTGCACGCCTGCTCGGGCACGGTGATCGCCACCCGCGGGAGTGTAGTGGTCGTCGTCATCCTCGGGGCGGGAGCCTGACCATGCTCAGGCGGCCATCCTCGATCCGCGCGCTCACGTTGCCGCCGACGTGAAGGTCCAAGTTGCCGGAGCCGCTGCGCCTGCCCAGCTCCAATATCTCCTCCACGCGATCGCCAGCCTGGGGCACGTACGTGCCCGCCGCCTGCTCGGCGAGACTCACCACGACCAATCGCGCCAGTGCCCCCTCCAGCTCTTCCAGACGCGCGAGCGCGATGCTCCGCTCCCCTGCCAGTGTCTGCGCAACGAGGCCGTCGAGCAGCTCGGTCTCCTCGCGCAGCAAGCTCGCGGTCCGCAGCACGTTCGCCTCGGCCGCCGGGTGCACCTCCTTCAGCGCCGCCCCGAGCCCGTGTCTGACGCGCACGCGCGCGTACACGCCTGATGTCGTTGCTCTCGTCCTCGCGCCAGCGCAATCCCCGCGCTTGGCAGTACGCCCCCGTCTGCTCCCGTGTGACGCCGAGCAATGGGCGCACCAGTCGCCCCTCCTCGGCCCTCATCCCCAGCAGCGCGCGGCGCCCCGGCGAGGCCGCCAGCCGGTAGAGGATCGTCTCGACCTGATCGCTGGCCGTGTGCCCGGCCGCGACGAGCGCGTCCTCGCGCTCGGCCAGCTCGATCGCCGCTCCGTAGCGCACGTCCCGCGCCCACGCCTGCAGGTTGCCCGTCTCGCCCTGCCCCCTGCTCGCGCGCACGAGCGCAAGCTCCACCCCCAGCTGCTCGCACAGGGCGGCACAGTGGCGCTCATCCGCTTCGGACTCCGCTCCACGCAACCCGTAGTTCACGTGCAGCGCCCTCACGCTGCCCTCCCCCCGGAGCGCGACCGCCACATCGAGCAGGCAGACCGAATCGCGGCCGCCCGAGAGCATCGCCACGACCGGGTGGGTGGGCAGATCGTTCGGGTGGGTGGACAGCAATAGGCCACCGCTGCGCACCGCGTCGCGAACCTGCTCGACGATCACGACACCCTCATCAGCCCTTACGCGACACGTTGAACAACTCGGTCGGCTCGGTGAAACCCTTCAACACCACCTCGCCGATCAGCTCGAACTCCAGCCCGTCCTGGCGGCTGGCGGCATCCACGACCGGGCGCGTCACGAGCACCTCGCCGCCTGATGCGCGGGCGACCACGCGCGCCGCGCGGTTGACCTCGCGGCCGTAGTAGTCGCCGTCGCGATAGATCGCCGCGCCACTGTGAATCCCGATCCGCGGTGGTGGCGAGCCCGGCGGCAGCTCTGCACCCAGCCCGACCGCCCAGCCCGTCAGCGCCCCCGCGTCCGCGCCGACGACCATCACCTCATCGCCGAGCGTCTTGATCACGCGCGCGTCGATCGGCAGCGTCTGCTCGACCCTCTCCACGAAGCGCTCGACCGCGCCCACCGCCTCGGCCTCGCCCTGCTCCTCGGTCAGCTTCGTGTACCCCGCGAGGTCCGCAAACGCGATCGCGACGCGCATCCGCCCCTCCTCCGCGGTCTCCTCGTCGTCGAGGTCGGACTCGATGTGCCCGATCACGTCCTGCTCGACGAAGTACCCGAGCATTCGCCCGTGCAGGTAGTTGATGACCGGCATCGCAAACGGCAGCATCTCGCGCGTCATCCCCTCCATCGCCTGCGCCACCTCAACCCCGGGCACGCCCTCGCGCATCAGCGGCTCGTGTAAATACAGGTGGAACAGCCGCACCTCGGCGTCAGCGATCTGCGCCATCGCCTGCCCGTAAACTCGCACGAGCTGCAACAGCGCCGGTAGCGGCAGGCCTGCGGCAAGTGTCTCCGCGCCGTAGCGCAGCACCTGCAGGTCCTCCTCGGAGATCTCCTCTGTGGTGAGCGCGTTGAGGCCCATCGCGCTGACCAGCCGCTCGATCAACCCCGCGTCGACGTCGAGCTCGCGCGCCGCCTGCTTCAGCGTGTAGCGCGCCTCGGTGCTGGGCAGCAGTTCGTCGATGTACCCGAACGCGAGCTTCCCACTCTGGCTCGCCTCCCTGATCCGTTGCACGCTGTGCCCACGTTCGCGCAGCCGCGCGACGATCCTCACGTGCGAGGCCGCCGCGGGCGTCCAGGTGCCTTCGTACTGGGGCACGAGCCCCTCCTTCACCCAGCGCCGCACGGTCGCCTGCGTCACCCCCGCGCGCGCGGCAACCTGCTCGAGCGTCAACTCGATTGGCTTGGCGGCCTCGGGGGCATCGTCCGCGGGGCCGCCTTTGTCGCTGTCGGGGAACGTGGCCATCGCGCGGGAGTCTAAAGTCGCGGCCCGTGTCGCAACCTGAGCCCGCACCCGACCCCGCCGCGCCAGCCTATCCCCAGGCGATCCACCTGCACCCCACCGCCCCGCTGGCCGAGCGGGTGCTCCTGCCCGGCGACCCCGGGCGGGCGCTGGCGCTCGCGCAGACGCTGCTCGTCAAGCCCGTCATGTTCAACCACCACCGCGGCCTGTGGGGCTACACCGGCCCCGCCGTCGCCGACGGCGAGCCGCTCACGATCCAATCCACGGGCATGGGCGGCCCCTCGGCGGCGATCGTCCTGACCGAGCTGATCTCGCTCGGCGCTCGGCGCCTGATCCGCACCGGCACCTGCGGCGCCCTGGACCCGGGCCTCGCGCTCGGCGACCTGGTCGTGGCGCGCGAGTCGATCTGCACCGACGGCACCTCCCGGGCACTCGGCGCGGGTCAGCGCGTCGCGGCAGACCGGACGCTGGCCGAGGCGTTGCTGGCGGCCGGGCTCTCGCAGGTTGCCCCCTCGATGCGCCGCGTCCACGCGGGCGCCGTCATCAGCGTGGACCTGTTCTACGACTCCGACTCGCCCACCCGGACCCATCCGGCCGACGCACTCGCGATCGAGATGGAGGCCGCCTCGCTGTTCGCCGTCGGGGCCTGCGCGTCGATACCCGTCGCCTGCGTCCTGATCGTCACCGACACGTTCGACGCCTTCGACACGCGCACGCGGATCGACGACGATTCCCTGCTTGCGGCCGCCGAGGCGATGGGGGCCGTCGCCGTCAGCGCCCTCTCGGCCTGAGCTCAGGCTTTTTTAGGTTTTGCTTTGGCCGCGGGTTTCGCTTTGGCCGCGGGTTTGGCCTTGGCCGTGGGTTTGGCCTTGGCCGCGGGTTTGGCTTTCGTCGCCGCTTTCGCTTTAGCGGCCGGTTTCGCCTTAGCGGCCGGCTTGGCTTTAGCAGCCGGTTTGGGCTTGGCGGCCGGTTTGGGCTTGGACGCCGGTTTCGCGCCGGGGGCACGCTTTGCGGCCTGCCCGAGCTTGCTCGCGAGCGCTCCCAGCTGATCCTCGATCGCCGACAGCCTGGCATCGACCCCCCGCCCGCTCAGCGCACGGTCCAGGCGGTATACGCCATCCTCGATCCCCTCCAGGCGCTGCGAAACCGAGCGCAGCCGTCGCGTCAGCCGTTCGATGTCGGCAGCCGAGGGGATGTTGAACGCGCCCATCGCCACCTCCTGCGCCTGCGCGGCCCGCTCGCGCGCGTCGAACGCTGCGCCCACGACGCCGGTCAGGACGGGGTTCTCCAGGAGGTCCGTGAGGGCCTTGCCGAGCCGGTCTTCGGTGCCGTCAGACAAGCGCTCCTTCAGACCCTTCACCGCTTTGCTTGCGTCGGACATCTTCCGAAGGATACGGTGCGAGCATGCCCGAGCGCCTGTTCCTGTTCCTGCAGCTCGAGTTCCCCTGGGATCTCGGGCCACCCGACGGGCGCTACCTGCTGCGTACGCGCGAGGCGGCCGGGCCAGAGGCAGAGAAAGGCGAGCCCGAGCACGTGGTCGTGCTGGACACGCTCGGCGCCCGGCGCCGCGCAGGCGCGGCCGGCTGGTGGACGATCAGGATCCCCGGCAGCACCCGCCGCGCGCGCCGTCCGCGCAGGACGACGCCCGATCCGGCCCCCGTGCCCACGGCGCGCGCGACGATCATCGACCCCGTGTCCGTCTCCGCCAAGCGCCAGGCCCAGACGTGGCTGGCCGGAATCGAAGCAGAACGCGAGACCGTGGCGGCCGTCGCGGTGCTCAACCGCGTCCTCTTCGCCCACCGCATCGCCACCGCCGATCCCCACTCCCACGAGGTCTCGCCCGCCCAGGCGTTGGTGATCCGCGCCGGCTGGGGCGAGGGCAAGCAGCTCGCGGACGGGTATTGGCAGCACGCGCGCGAGCTGCCCTGGGTGTCCTCCGCGCGCGCGCAGCGGCGCGCGGCCGTGTTGCGCCCGGACGAGCGCCTGGCGGAGCTGCTCGGCGCGCGTAGCGAGGAGCTCCTGTGCGAGGAGATGGCGCTACGCGCGCGCCTGGACCTCGACCACGGGCGCCCGCATCACGCCACGATCGAGCTGGACGCGGCGCTGACCGCAGCGCTGCGGGAGCTCGGCGGGGACGCCAACCCGGCGCTCGCTCCGCGTTTGGACGAGCTGCGGGCCTTGCACGCCGGCGTGAGGGAAGAGCCCGACGAGGCGGACCTTCGCCACGCGCTCGAGCGACTGGAAGCCGCGCTGCGGGCACGCACGGCCGGGGGATTCACACGGAGCTAAGGCCAGCGGCGGTTCGTGATCCCGGCCCGTTGAGCTTCCAATAGCCTGTCCGCCCCATGGGAGCGGACACTGCCGGAGGGCTCGAACTGGAGGGAGTGGTCAAGCACTACCACGGCGCCGAGGAGGTGCGCGCGGTCGATGGCGTGAACCTAACGATCGCGCCGGGCGAGATGGTCGCGCTGTATGGTCCGAGCGGCTCGGGCAAGACGACGCTGCTGCTGCTGATCGCCGCGCTGCTCACCCCGGAGGAGGGTTCGATCCGCTACGCGGGACGCGCCCTGGAGTCGCTGAGCACCAACCAGGCGAGCGACTACCTGCTGCGCGACGTCGGCTTCATCTTCCAGAGCTTTCACCTGATGCCGCGCGTCTCGGCGATCGAGAACGCCTCGATCAAGCTGCTGCTCGCCGGCGTCGGGATGCGCGAGGCCCGTGCCCGCGCGATCCCGTGGCTAGGGCGCGTCGGCCTCGGCGACCGCTTGCAACACACCCCGGGTGAGCTCTCCGGGGGCGAGCGCCAGCGCGTGGCGATCGCCCGCGCACTGGCCGGCGAACCGCGACTGATTCTCGCCGACGAGCCGACCGGGAACCTCGACAGCGCCCGCAGCCGGGAGATCATCGAGCTGCTGCACTCGATTGCGCACGAGCGCGACGCCGCGGTTCTGCTGGTGACACACAATCTGGAGGCGGCCGCGATCGCCGACCGGCGTTGCACGCTGCGTGACGGCAAGCTCAGCGAGGACAGCGCGCCGGCCGTGCGGGCGTGAAGCCCACCACGCTCGTCTACCTCTACCGGCGGCGGCTGCGCGCGCACCTGGCCCAGGAGCTGCTCGCCGGTCTCGGGGTCGCGATCGCCGTCGCGCTGCTGTTCGCCGTCACCGTCGCCGACGGCAGCATCGCGAGCTCCGCGACCGGCGTGATCCACGCGGTGATCGGTCCCGCAAACCTCCAGCTCCGCGCGCGCGGAGCAGGCGGCTTCGACGAAGGCGTGCTCGCGCGCGTGGAAGCGCTCCCCGGCGTCAGCCAGGCCGCGCCGCTGCTCGAACAGACCGCGAGCGTGCGCGGCCCGAACGGACACCTCGCCACGGTTCAGATCGCCGGTGCGAACCTGAGCCTCGCGCTGCTCGACGGGCTCGCCCACACCATCCCACTGGCGGCCCTCTCCGCCAACGGGATCGGCCTCAGCGACCACACCGCCGCAGCGATTGGAGCTCGAAACCGGGTCGCGCTGGAGTTGCGCGGGCGCGTCACGCCGCTGCCCGTCACGGCCGTGCTCGACGCCCACACGTTCGGCGCGCTGGCGAGCGCGCCGGTGGCGGTGATGGCGCTCGCACGCCTACAGGCGCTCGCCGGGCTGCCACGGCGAATCACGCGGATCCTCGTTCTGAGCAAGCCCGGGCGCGAAGCGGAAGTTCACCGGCAGCTGAGCGCGCTCGCCGGGCCCGCGGTCGCGGTCGGACCGGCCGACGAAGAGGACGCACTGCTACACCAGGCGCTGCGCCCAAGCGACCAGTCGAGCGAGTTCTTCGCCGCGATCTGCGCGCTGCTGGGCTTCCTGTTCGCGTTCAACGCGATCCTCTTGACGGTCCCCGAGCGCCGCCACGCGATCGCCGACCTGCGCCTACTCGGCGCGCGCGGCGCGCAGGTCGCGCAGATGGTGGTCTTCCAGGCGCTGTGCCTCGGCGTGGCCGCCTCGCTCGTCGGGCTGCTCGCCGGCTACGTGCTGGCGGTGGGGCCGTTCCATCAATCCCCGACCTACCTCGCCGAGGCGTTCACGCTCGGCACGAGCACCGTGATCGGGGTCGAGCCGCTGGTGCTGGCACTCGGCGGCGGCGTGCTCGCCACCTGCCTGGCCTCGGCGCTGACGCTACTGGAGGTGCGCGGCGGCCGGGCGCTCGACGCCGCGCACTCCACCGGCGGCATCTGGAGCGACGCGCTTGGGCGGGGCGCTCAGCTGCGCCTGGCGCTCGCCGCCGGCGGCGTGCTCGCGCTCTCCAGCGCCACCTTCGCGCTGTGGTCCTCGCTGTCGCTCGCCGCGCTGATGGCGCTCGCGCTGGTGACCGTGCTCCTGGTTCCGCTCGCGCTCGGGCTCGTGCTGGGCGCCACCCGCGCGCTGGCCGCGCGCCGGCAGGAGCTGACGCTACTCCCGGTGGCGCTGATCTCACTGCGAGGCTCGACGCTGCGCTCGCTCGCACTCGCAATCACCGGCGCCGTCGCGCTGTTCGGCAGCGCCGCGCTCGGTGGCGCGCGCGCCGATCTACTAGCGGGGATCAGGGGGTTCTCGCGCAGCTACACCGCCGACGCGAGCATCTGGGTCAACCCCCCGGGCGCCTACCAGGCAACCACCCCCTTGAATCCCGACGATGACGCCGCGCGGATCGCCCAGGTGGGAGGGGTGAGCGCCGTCCGCTCCTTCTTCGGCGGCTATCTCGACTTCGACGGCCGTCGCGTGTGGGTCATCGCCCGCCCACCCGGGGCCGCACGCGAAGTGCTGCGCAGCCAGATCGTCGACGGCAGCGCTAGCGCCGCGGGCGCGGCGCTAGCCAAAGGCGGTCAAATCACCGTCTCGAGGCAGATCGCCGCCGATCACCACGTCGGCGTCGGCGGCACGATCGCGATCCCAACACCCACCGGAGATGTCCGCTTTCGGGTCGCCGCGACCACGACCAACCTCGCCTGGAACCCGGGTGTGATCTTCATGAGCGCCGCCGACTACCAGCGCTACTGGGCCACCTCGTCGCCGAGCGCGTTCGGGGTGGCGCTCACCCCGGGCGCCGACGCGACGCGCGTGCGAGCGGAAATCGTGCGAGCGCTCGGTCCGGCGAGCGGGCTGGAAGTCTCGACCGCACCCGTGCGCATCAGCGAAATCGACGCGCTCGCCGACGCCGGTCTCAGCCGGCTGGGAGAGATCTCGACACTACTCACGATCGCCGCGATCCTCGCGCTGGCGACCGCGCTCGCCTCGGCGATCTGGCAACGGCGCGTAGCGCTTGCCGAGCTGCGGCTCACGGGTGTGACGCCCGCGCGCCTGCGCAGGATGCTGCTGCTCGAATCGACGCTTTTGCTCGGCGCCGGCTGCCTCACCGGCGCACTCGTCGGCCTCTACGGCCAGGTCGTGATCGACGGCTACCTGCGCAACGTGACGGGCTTTCCGATCGTCACCCTGACCGCGGGCCTGCGTCCGCTGGAGTTGCTCGTGCTCGTGATCGCGATCGTGCTCGCGCTCGCCGCCGTCCCCGTCTTGCAGGTCGCGCGAGTCTCGCCAACACTCGCGCTGGAGGAGTAGAACTACCCTCGCCGCCTCCCCTGCATGTGTCGCCCACGCCGCCCTGGAAGGGTAGAGTGTCCCCAATGGTCAAATCATCGATAACGGTGGCCGCAGGGGCGGCGCTGCCGGCGCTCCTCGCCGCTGCGGCGCTCGCCGGAGCGCCCGCATCCGCAAGAGGAGCCGGGGCCAAACCTCCCCCGTCCGCGCAAGCGGCGCGGACGCTGAACATCACCGACACGGCCGAGATGCACTACGCCGGCGGCTCGGGGTCGCTGCTACACGAGACGGGAACGGCCTCCGGGACGCTCCCGGGCAGCATGAAGGCCAACCTGGCGATCGGCGCGACGCTGACCGCCAACTTCACGATCTACGCGAGCGGCGGCACGATCACAGGCCGCGGGATGGGCAGGACGCACGGCTCCGGCACCTACGAAAGCTTCGCCGGCACGCTCGTCGCCACCGGCGGCACCGGCCGCTACGCGCACGCCCACGGTCACGGCGGCTTCTACGGCACCTTTGACCGCAAGAACTACGACCTCACGGTCCAGACAACCGGCAAGCTCTCGTATTGAGGATGCGGTGGATGCGGTGAGACGGGCCAGAGACCTTGTCCTGGCCGTTTTACTGGCCTGCGTGTGTGTCTTCCCGCCGGCCGCGGCAGAGGCCACACAGTCGGTGAAGCTGGGCGCGACACTCACACCCGAGCACCTCGGTCAGGGCACCACGATCGGCTTCAGCTTTCAGATCGAAGCGCCCGCGGGCTCTATTCCGGCGCCATTGACGGGGATCAACCTGAGCTACCCGGAGAACCTCGGAGTCGCCACCAGCGGTCTGGGCCTTGCCACCTGCAGCGCCGCGAGGATCGAAGCCTTTGGACCCAACCACTGCCCAGCGAACTCGGTGATGGGAACCGGCAGCGCGATTGCGGAGTTCCCGGTCGGCCTGGAGATCGTCCACGAGAGCGCGCCCGTGTCGATCTTCCGCGCGCCCGATACGAACGGACAGATCGCGCTGTTGCTCTACGTCACCGCCGCGAACCCCGTCGGCGTCCAGATCGCGCTACCCAGCATGCTGCTCGGAGCCTCCGCGCCATTCGGCGGGAGCGTGCAGATCGGCGTGCCGCTCGTGCCCAGCTTCCCCGACGCTCCCGACGTCGCCATCGTGCAGCTGACCGCCACGCTCGGACCGCTGGGGATCACCTACTACGAACGCGTGCACGGTCACACGATCGCCTACCACCCCCAAGGGGTGCTGCTGCCCGAGCACTGTCCCCGCGGCGGGTTTCCGTTCGCGGCCGAGCTCGGCTTCGTGGACGGCAGCACGGCGAGCGCGCGGACGGTGGTGCCCTGTCCACACGTAAAATAGGTCGCACGATGGACCCGACACACACCGCGATCGGCACCTGGAGCGGGGGGCGCTTCATGCACTTCGGCGAGCCGCTCGACGATGCGCGGATGGAGGCACTGCTGCGGCCGGGGGCTGGTATCGACACCGTGATGAGCGCCGACGCCTACGGGGCCGGGGAGGCCGATCGCTTGCTGGGGAAAGCGCTGGCGGGAGTCGAGCGCGAGAGCTACTGCCTGATCGGCGCGATCGGGCACGACTTCTACGAGGGCGAGCGCGAAGGCGCAAAAGGCTATCCGCGCTTCACCGACCCGCGTCTGCGTGGCGAGCGCGACTACGCCAGCTACATCCGCATGGCCACCGAGGCGAGCCTCGAGCGCCTCGAGGTGGATCGCTTCGACCTGGTGCTGCTGCACAACCCCGATCGCATCGGCTACACGAGCGAGGCGGTGTGGAGCGGGATGGCGGCGCTGCGTGAGGCGGGACTCAGCGAGCAGATCGGCGTCGCGCCGGGACCGGCCAACGGGTTCACGCTCGATTTGATCGACTGCTTTGAGCGCTTCGGCGAGCTGGTCGACTGGGCCATGATCATCCTCAATCCACTCGAGCCGTGGCCGGGTGAGATGGTGCTCAGGGCGGCCAGCGTACACGACGTGCGCTTGATAACGCGTGTGGTGGATTACGGCGGCATGTTCCACGACGACGTGCGACCGGGGCACTCCTTCGCGGAGTACGACCACCGCAAGTTCCGCCCCGACGGCTGGGTGGACGCGGGTCGCGAGAAGCTCGAGTTGATGCGCCCCTACGCCGAGCGCCACGGGCTGAGCATGCTGCAGCTCGCGTGCCAGTGGAACCTCTCCCACCCGGCGGTGCGCTGCGTGGCGCCCACGCTGATCCAGGAGGGCGGAGCGGACGCGCGCGCGATCGAGGACAAGCGCGCCGAGCTCGCGGCCCTCCGCACGCCCTCGCCGCTCAGCACCGCCGAAGTCCGCGAGCTCCGCGAGATCGGCGACAACAGCGGCTGCATGATGCTGAAGGGCGCGAGCCCGGAATACGAGGGGACGGCGCTCGCCGACCGCTGGGAGCTCGACGAGGAGCTATCGGCTGTCGCCGCGCGCTGGGAGATCGCGCCGGAGCGCGAGCTGACCCGGTTGACGCGGGCCCCCGCCCCCGCCTCGTAACCATTACGTCCTGGCGAGGCAACCCGCGCCGCTCCGCTCGCAGACCAGTCTCGCTCGCTACTTACCCTCGAAGTGTGGCGCGCGTTTGCCGAGGAAAGCCGTAATGCCCTCCTTGGCGTCCGCCGAGGCGAACACGGTGGCGAAAGCGCGCTTCTCGGCCGCGATCCCCTCATCGAGGTCGCCCGCGGCGGAGACGCGCTTGATCTGCTCCAGCGCAAGCGGCGCCTGGCCGGCCAGCTTGCGCGCCCAGGACAGGGCGGTGTCGAGCAGTTCATGGTCTTCGACCACGCGGTTGGCGAGACCCATCTCGAACGCCTCATCGGCCAGGATCGGGTCGCCCACGAGGTTCATCTCCAGCGCCTTGTTGGAGCCCACAAGGCGCGGCAGGCGCTGGGTGCCACCGAAGCCGGGGATGATCCCGAGCTTGATCTCGGGCTGGCCGAACAGAGCCGAGCGCGCGGCGATCCGCACGTCGCAGGACATCGCGAGCTCGCAGCCGCCCCCGAAGGCCAGCCCGTTGACCGCGGCGATCGTAGCGATGCCCTCGGTCCCCAGCTCGCGGAAAAGCGCGTGGGCGGTATGGATCAGCTGCTCGCCGCCCGCCTCGTCCATCGCAGTGAAGGCCTTGATGTCCGCGCCGGCGGAGTAGAGGAACGGGTTGGAGGAGGCGATCACGAGCGCGCGGATGGGTGGGTGGGAATTTTTATCCTTCGCCTTGGCCCAGACCTTGCCGAGATCCTCGATCACCTGCGGGGCGATCGAGTTCATCTGGCCGTTGGCCAGCCACGCGATCGCGACGCCGTCCTCGCGCGTCTCCAGCTTGACCACCTCCGCGGGCTGCTCCGAGTCGGGCTGCGGGTAGGCGTAGAAGCCCTGACCGCTCTGCTGTCCCAGCCGGCCCTGGGCGACGAGGCGGCGCAGAATCGTCGGCGGGATGAAGCGCTCGCCGTGGCGCTCAGCCGCGTTCTCCAAACGCTCGAGGATCTTGTCGAGCCCTTCCACATCCGCCTTCATAAACGGCGGCAACAGGCCTCTGCGGGGATCAAGACCCGCGCCGGCCATCATCCCGAAGTCGATGTCGCGGTGGGTGGCGACACCCTCCTCGAGCACGAGGCAGGCCTCGATGAACGTCTTCAGCGAGAGCAGCTCGACCAGCTCGGCCACATCGGGCTCCGCATCGCCCTCGATGTTTGGCTCGCCGTCGGGGTTATAGAACCCCTCGCCGCCGGTCTTCGCGCCGAGCTTGCGCTCGCCGACCAGGCGCTGCATGCCCTTCGGCACGTAGAAGCGTTCGGAGCCGTAGGACTCCGCCAGGTGCTCGGCGACGTGCAGAACGGTGTCGAGGCCGAGCAGGTCGACCAGCCGGTAGGGGCCGATCGGGACGACGCCGGCAGCGCCGACCCCCTCGTCGATCTGCTTGATCGAGAGCTTTTTCTCCTCCTGTTCGCGCCACACCTCGGAGATGCCGGCGTTGAGGATCCGGTTGACGACGAACCCCGGCACCTCGGCGCAGGTGATTGGCTGCTTGCGGATCGCCTGGGCGAAGGTGACGGCCGCGCCGACGGTCTCCGCGGCGGTCTCCTCGCCCTCGACGATCTCGATCAGGGGCATGATCGAGGCCGGGTAGAAGTAGTGAAAGCCGACGACCTTCTCCGGGCGCAGCGTCGCTTCGCCGATCTCGGTGATCGACAGCGACGATGTGTTCGATGCCAAGATCGCGTGGCCGGGCGTGGCGGCGTCGAGCTCGGCGAACACAGCCTGCTTGATCTCGATCTTCTCCGGCACAGCCTCGATCACGAAGTCGACGCCGCCGAAGTCCGCGTAGGAGGTCGTGCCCTGAATGCGCCCGAGTACCTCCTCGATCTGCGCTTGGCCCTGCTCCTCGGTGAGCTTGCCCTTCTCGACGAGCTTGCCTATTTGTCCGGAGGTGACATTGCGAGCCTCGTCGAGGCCGGCCTGGACGAGCGCGTCGTCGATGTCCTTCAGCACCACTGGGATCCCGGCGGCCGCGATCGTCTGAGCGATCTGGCCGCCCATCGTCCCGGCGCCCACGACAGCAGCCTTGAATACGAACATCGATTTTCTCCTCTGATCTAATTGGATCCCACCCAGCCCTCACCCAGCCCGCGCAGCCTAGCGGGCCGGCGCCAAGAACCTCCGGTTCCAGAGGATGCGTTCTAAGCCGACGGAGGCAAGTCAGCGACGGTGACCCGGAGGACATCCGGGGCGGCCGGGGGCCGATCGGAGGCGCGCGCGGTGATATTCGTGACGTCCGCGTCCGCATCCGTGTCCGGTGAGTCCGTGTCCGGTGAGCCGGAGCCGCCGATCCAGTCCTTTAGGAACAGGTCGCAGGCTTCGAGGTCGAGCGGCCGGGCGAAGAGGAAGCCCTGGCCTGAGTCGCAATGCTCCTCCTTCAGCAGTGAAAGCTCGCGCGACTGCTCGATGCCCTCGGCGAGCGTCTCGATCGAGAGCGACTTGCCGAGTTGCACAAGCGTGCGGATCAGGGTGTCCCCTTCGGGGTCCTGACTGACGCGGGAGATGAACGAACGGTCGATCTTCAGCGCGTCGACGGGGAAGCGCTGAAGATAGGCGAGCGACGAGTAGCCGGTGCCAAAGTCGTCAATCGCGATCCTCACCCCGAGCTCCTTGATCGCGATGAGTCGCCGCGCAGTTTCATCGGCGTTTGACATCAGCGTCGTCTCAGTGATCTCGAGCGTCAGCGCGCTTGGCTGCAGCCCACTCTGGGCCAGCGCGTCGCGCACCTCGGTCACGAACTCGTCGGTGTCGAGCTGGCGGGCGGAGACGTTGACGGCCATGCCGATGGGATAACCACTTCGCCGCCAGGCGGCGCCCTGCCGGCAGGCCTCGTGCAGCACCCACGCGCCGACTTCGCAGATCAGGCCGGTCTCTTCGAGCAGCGGGATGAAGTCGTCCGGCTGCACGACACCGCGCACGGGGTTGCGCCAGCGGATCAGCGCCTCCATGCCGGTGGGGGTCATCTCCTGGAGGTTGAACGTGGGCTGGTAGACGAGAAAGAACTCGTCGTTCTCGAAGGCGACCCGCAGATCCATCTCGAGTTCCATGCGGCTCTGAACGGCGTCCTGCATCCCGGACTCGAACACGACGTATCGGTTCTTGCCATCCCACTTGGCCCGATACATCGCGATGTCCGCGTCGCGCAGCAACTCTTCGGCCGAACCCCGATCGCCGGCCGCGATGCCGATGCTCGCGGTGACGGTCAGACGACTCTGCTCGGCGCCTGGCAATTCGAAGGGCTGCTTGAGCGCGTCGAGCAGACGCTCGGCGATCATCTCGGGGCCCGAGTCCAGCGACATCCCTTCAGCGACGATCACGAACTCATCACCACCGAGGCGCCCGAGCGCATCGATGTCGCGTACGACGCCATCCAGGCGCGCAGCGACTGACCGCAGCAGCTCGTCGCCGATGCCGTGACCGAGCGTGTCGTTGATCGCCTTGAAGTTGTCGACGTCGACGAACAGCGCGGCGACAGGCGTCTGTGAGCGGCGCGAGCGCACCAGCATCTGGTCGACGCGGTCGAGGATCAGCGTGCGGTTGGGCAGGCCCGTGAGGGCATCGTGGGTCGCCAGGAACGCGAGCTCTTCCTGGCGGCGGGTGAGCTCCTCGTGAGAGCGCCGGCGCTCTGACTCGAAGGACTGGCACATCCGCACGAGCGTGACGTCGAGGCTGCGCTGCAGCATGGCCAAGGCCCAGGCGAGCACGTCAGTTGGAACGTCGAGCTGCGCCGCCGTCTCACGCAGCACGTCGTCGGCCGCGTCGCGCCAGCGCAGACAGCGCTTGGTGACCTCGTTCAGCGGCGCCTCGCGCTGGGCGGCCAGATGACCGAAGATTCGCCAGGACTCCTGCCCGACCTCGCGCGCCACGGCCGCGCCTTCGCCGGCCATCCAGCGCGCGACCGCGAGCGTGGAGACGGTACCGACGCGCACGAAGCTGTCTTCGACGGCGGCATCGAGGGTGGGTCCCGAATTCTCGGAGCGGCGGCGGATCCCCGCGACCACGTCCTCGGTGCGCGCGCTGAGCGCCTCGCCGAGGCGGCGCAACTGCTCGGGATCGACCGTCGCCGGCGCCTGCACCGGCAGCGCCGTGTTCATCCGGTCGACGTTAACCTCTCCCGAACCCATAATCGAGCGGATCGGCAGTTCGTAAGAGTTACTTTAAGAACTTTCCCTTACAGATAAAGAGCCAGCGGCCGCCCGCGCGCCGGGGAGACACGCAGGCTCCGCAAACGGACCTTCTTACACGGCGACCGCCGAGGGCTCCTCGACGCGCCGCGGGAGCAGCGTTTCGCGCGCGATCACGAGGCGCTGGATCTGCGATGTGCCCTCGTAGAGCTGCATGATCTTGGCGTCGCGGAACAGCTTCTCGACCGGGTACTCCTTGATGAATCCGTACCCCCCGTATACCTGCACCGCGTCGGTCGCGATTTTCATCGCCGCGTCGGCGGCAAAGCGCTTGGCGTGTGAGGAGACGAGCGTGTTGCGCGCGCCCTGGTCGAGCAGCGTGGCCGACTTCCAGGTCAAGAGGCGCGCGGCCTCGATTTCGGTGGCCATGTCGGCGATCATGAACTGGATCGCCTGGTGCATCGCGATCGGCACGCCGAACTGGACGCGTTCCTTGGAGTAATCGGTGGCGAACTCGAACGCTGCGCGGGCGATGCCGACAGCCATTGCGGCGACGCCTGGCCGCGTGCGATCGAGCGTCATCATCGCGAGCTTGAAGCCGGCGTTTTCCTCGCCGAGCAGGTTCTCCTCGGGGACCTCGACATCGTTGAAGGAGATCGTCGCCGTGTTCGACGCGCGCTGCCCGAGCTTGTCCTCCTTCTTGTCGACGACCACGCCCCAGTCGCGCTCGACCACGAACGCGGAGATCCCGCGGTGTCCGGCGTCCTTGTCGGTCTTCGCATAGACCGTGTAGTAATCGGCGTAGCCGCCGTTGGTGATGAAGCACTTAGAGCCGTTGATCACGTACTTGTCGCCCTGCTTGACCGCGGTCGTGCGCATCCCGGAGACGTCGGAGCCGGCGTCGGGCTCGGTCAGGCAGAAGGAGGCGAGCTTCGGCTCCTCGGTCAGCATGCCCAGGTACTTCTTCTTGACCTCCTCCGAGCCGCCAAGCACGATCGGCGCGGTCGCCAGGCCGTTGCAGCCGAGCGAGGTCTGGATCCCGGAGCAGCCCCAGGACAACTCCTCCTCGATCAAACAGCCCTCGAGGTAGCCCGCGCCTGCGCCGCCGTACTCCTCGGGGATGTGCGAGTTCATCAGGCCGACGTCCCACGCCTTCTCGATGATCTCCTTGGGCCAGGTCCCGTCCTTGTCGTACTCCCAGGCGACGGGGCGAATCTCCTTCTCGGCGAAATCGTGCGCCATCTCGCGCAGGTTCTTCTGCTCGTCTGTGAGCGTGAAATCGACCATTTCTGCGTGCTCTCCTAAGGGCGGGCGCGGGTTGGGGGCACCGCGCGGGAATAGATTGACTGGTCAGTCAACGTGAAGGGTAGCTGAGGTACGGGCGTTTTTTCAATGACGGCCCTGGGCTCAGCACGACTAATCCAGTTCGTCGGGGTCCTCGTCGGGCTCCAGTTCCTCGTTCTCGACGTCATCGTCGTCCACTTCCCCCACCACCACCAGCTCGCCCGCGGGGTGGTAGGCGACCTGGAAGCTCTCGATCAGCTCGTCTCGGCGGTGCTCGTCGACCGGCGCCTCGTCGGAGATCAGCACCCAATCGGCGCCCTCGCCCGGCTCGACGTCGTCGAAGATCTCATGATCGACGTCCGGCGTGTCGTCGACGATCAGGACGACCTCCGTCTGCGGGTTGAAATACATCCCGGGGCGGATGCTCAGCTCGTCGAGCTCGAATCGGCGCGGGTCGGCCATGCCGCGTTTATATCCGACCTTCCCTTTCCTATGCAATCCCAGTGCTCAGGGATTCAACTCGGCGAGCGTACGCTGCACCTCTGTCGCGACGTCCAACGGCTCCAGCCCCTGCCGCGCGCGGCGTTCGTTCTTTGCGATCACCAGTTGGCGCACCTCCCCTTCGAGGCCCGCATCGTGCCCAGCCGCCGGCACCAGCAGCAGCTTTGCGAGCTCCGCGTCGATGTCCAGCGCCGGCTCGCCCCGCTGCACCATCCGCGCGCTGCGTGCGCCGAGCATCTGCCTGATCTCCCGCTCCTGCTCGGCGCGGTCCGCGGCGCTGCTCAGCGGCGGCGCGCTCCCCATTCCCGGACCCTCACCGTCGCGCGTCATCCCGCCCTGGCCGATCTCGTCGTACACGCTCCCGGAGCGGCCGAGCAGGAACACCACCGACATCACAACCGACACGCCGACCGCTCCGAACACCACGATCGGGAAGATGCTCTCGAGCATCACTCGATTGTCGCCTATTTCGCAACTCCCTCTCCTCGCGAGAGTTTCGGGGGTTGCAATGGGCCCTGCAGAGTCAACGAAGATCGTGCGTAGGATGCGCGCCGTGCGCGCCTCACATCTGCGGGCGCTCGCCCTCTGCGTGCTCGTTTCGTGCGTCTCGCTCATGGGCGGGGCCGCCTCCGTTCAAGCCGCCGGCAAGCCGGCTACCGGGCCAACCGTCACGGCGGCGCTCGCGAGCCTGCAGCGCAGCGGCGCGATCACTCCGGCCGTCTACCAGCAGGACTACTCGGCTTACGTCGCCGCGGTCAACTCGTTGAAGAAGCTCTCCGGCACGCGGCGCTCGGAACTCGGCGCAGTGCTCGCGAACGTACGGGCGATCGCCGCCGCCGGCGGGTTCATCCCCTCGCGGCTGGGAGCCCTGTTCCTGACGCTCGAACGCAACCGCACGTGGTGGACGACCGGCTCGCTGCTCGCCTCGCGGGTGCGCATCAGCTTCCCCGGTTCCAAGCTCGTCTGGGAGTACTACTCGGGCCAGGGGATCGAGATCCAGTGGCTCGGCACCTTCGGCGAGGGCAACGGGTTTTACTCAGGTGGCCAGAACAACAACCTCAAGCAGCTCGTCTCCGAACTGATCCCGCTCGCGACCAAGCGCGCCGGCGGGATCGCATGGGAGTACATGTTCCAGTTCGACGGCGGCCTACCCCCCTGGACGAGTGGCCTCTCCCAAGGCACCGCGCTGCAGGTGCTCTCGCGCGACTGGTCGCGCTTCAAAGAACCGGCCGTGTTGACGGCGGCCCAGGAAGCGCTCGGGATCTTCAAGACCGCCCCGCCCAACGGCGTGCGCGTCGCGAGCTCGCTGGGCGCACACTACCTCGAGTACACCTACGCCCCCACCGACCGCATCCTCAACGGGGAAATCCAGGCTTTGGTGGGCCTGTACGACTACACATCGCTCACGAAGGACCCCGTCGGCCTTCAGCTGTTCGAAGCGGGCGACGCCGAAGAGCGCGTGCGCACGCCGCTGTACGACACCGGCGCCTGGTCGATGTATGACCAGTTCGGCGAATCTGACCTCAACTACCACGAACTGCTCACCGAATTCCTTCAGCACCTGTGCGAACGCACGCACCGCGGCGAGCCGCTCACGACCACGCCGGCCCCCGTCCCCGCTCCCGCTCCGGCGACTCCGGCCACACCGACGACGCCCTCCACGACGACGCCCGCCGGGGGCACGGCCGGGGGCACGACGGAAACGAGCGGCGCAAGTGGCGGCGCGAGCGCCGCGCGCTACACAGCGCAGGCAGCCGCGACGACCCCGACACAGATCGCGGGCGATCAGATCTACTGCACGACGGCCGAACACTTCACCGCGTATGAGCACACGCCGCCGGTGATCTCTTTGATCACCTCCACGCTGCCGAGCGGCTCACGCGCCGGCGTGCAGCTGTCGCTGTCGAAGGTCTCGACCGTGCGCCTGACCGTGCGCTACGGCGGCAACGTCGTGTTCAGCAACAGCGCGACCGTCGAACGGGGCAAGCCGAAGCTGCTGTGGCCCACCCCGGCGAAGAGCGGCTCCTACGCGGTCACACTGTCGGCGACGGACCTGGCCGGCAACTTCGCGACCGCTGCGGGGACGATCACCGTCGCCAAGGGCGCGAAGGCGCACTGAGGCCAACCGGACGCTGGATCGGATCCCCACCCGCCCGGCGACCCTAGACTGCGGTACATGACACGACTGAGCAGCGCCTGGCGGGCCCTGACGCCCGACCAGCGTCTTGCGGGCGGCGCCTCGGCGGCGCTGTTCGTGACGATGTTCCTGCCGTGGTACCAGCAGAACGCGGTCGTCAACGCCCCGCGCGCGGCGCCGCTTGAGAGTCGCAATCTGAACGCGTTCCAGGTCTTCTCGTTCGTCGAGGCCGCCGTCCTGCTCGTCGCCCTGGCCGTGCTCTACCTGCTGTTCGCGCGGGGCGAGCGGCGCTCCTTTCAGCTGCCCGGCGGCGACGGCTCGGTCGTGTTCGCCGCCGGCATCTGGGTGGCTCTGCTGCTCGTGCTGCGCCTGTTCGACAAGCCCGGAATCACGACCCACGGCGTCGCCGCGAACGTCGGCATCCAATGGGGGATCTTCTTCGCGCTTGCGGCCGCCGGGCTACTCGCGGCCGCCGGCTCGCGAATGCGCGTCGGCGCCCGGCCCGAGGCTCCGCTGGTGCGCCGTCCACGTCATCCATCACCGCCGCCTGCTCCGCCCGCCCGTCGCGTACCGCGCCGCCCTGTCTCATCGTCTGACACAACCGAGCAGCTGTCCTTCGAGGACCCCACGCCCGAGCCCGAGCAGCGGTAGGCGCCTATCATTGCGCGGACGATGTCCGCCCCTTCGCCCCCGGCGCCCGGCGCCTCTTCGGCCTCGGCGTTCCCTTTGCCCGCGGTGCCCGCCTCCGTCGCAGATGTCGCCGCGGGCCTGCGCGCAGTGGGCTACCTACCCGGCGAGTCGACCGCGCTGGTGGCGTTCCTCGCGGCCAAGCTCGGTAAGCCCGTGCTCGTCGAGGGGCCGGCTGGGGTCGGCAAGACCGAGCTCGCGAAGTCGCTCGCGCTGTATCTCGGCCGCGAGCTCGTGCGGCTGCAGTGCTACGAGGGCCTGGACGAGGCGAAGGCGCTGTACGAGTGGAACTACCGCAAGCAGCTCCTGCGCATCCAAGCGGAGGCCTCGGACACGGGCTGGGAGGCGGTGCAGGAGGACATCTTCGGCGAGGAGTTCCTCTTGGCCCGCCCCCTGATGAGCGCGATCGCCTCCGCCGAGCCGGTCGTGCTGCTGATCGACGAGATCGACAAGACCGACCAGGAGTTCGAGGCGATGCTGCTGGAGGTGCTCTCCGACTTCCAGATCTCGATCCCCGAGCTCGGCCGCGTGGAGTCGCGCACGCACCCGGTGGTGCTGCTGACCTCGAACAACTCACGCGAGCTCACCGAGGCGCTCAAGCGCCGCTGCCTGTACCTGTGGCTCGACTACCCCGAGCTCGAGCACGAGCTCGAAATCGTGCGTCTACACGCGCCGGAATTGCCGGAGACCGTCGCCCGCAGGCTCGTCGAGGTCGTCGGCATGGTGCGCGAGCTCGACCTGAAGAAGCCGCCGTCGATCGCCGAGTCGATCGACTGGGCACGAGCGCTTTTGCTGCTCGGCGCCGATGACATCGACGAGGCTGTCTTCAGGGACACGATGTCGGTGATCGTCAAGCACCGCACGGACATGGACATCGTCTCCGAGCGCGTCGGGCTGAAGTTGGGCCCACCCGCCCCACCCGCCCCACCCGCCCCACACGCCCACTCGGCCGCCGATGCCGCCTGAGGGCCTGCCGGCCCGGATCCTCGAGCTCGGTGAGGAGCTGCGCCGCGAAGGCGTCGCGGTCGGGACCTCGGAGCTGTTGGACGCGTTCGCGGTGCTGCGCGAGGTGTCCTGGACCGAGCAGGAGGACTTCCGCGAGGCGCTCGCCGCGACCTTGGCCAAGGCCAGGAGGACCGCCGCGTGTTCGAGCTGGTGTTCGATCGCTTCTTCTTCCGCGCGGTCGAGCTCGCGGCGCTGCGCGAGGACGTGCGCGAGGGCGATCCGTCGCAGGCCCCGCCCGGCGCGATCGACCTCGACGAGCTCTCCCCCGAAGACCTCGAAGCGCTGCGCGCCCGCATCGCCGCCGCGTTGAGAGACGGCTCGGAGGCGGCGATGGCCGACCTCGCGCGGATGGCGATCGCCGCGTTCGGCCGGCGCGAGGAGGGCTCGGGCGTGATCGGCGTCAACGTCCAGCGCATCCGCCGCGCGCTCGGCCTGCGCACCGAGCCCCAGCCCGACCTGCCCGCCGATGACCCCCGGCGCGAGGGCCTGCCGCGCGATGCGCTGCGCCGCTTCGAGGCGCTGCTGCGACGCGAGCTCGAGCGCGGCCAGATCGAGCGCACCGGCAGCCTGCCCCCGTCGCGACCGCTGGGCGAGCTCGACCGGGCGCTCCCCTCCGGGCCGCTGGCCGACCTGGCGGCCGTGCACCGCGTCGTGATCCAGTTGCGCCGCCGCCTGGCCACGCAGGGCATGCAGGCACGCGGGCACCGCCGCCACGCGCAGGTGGACGTACGGCGCACGATGCGTGCGTCACTGCAGACCGGCGGCGTCCCGGTGGTACTCAAGTACCGCCCGAGGCGCCCAAAACGTCCGGAGATCTACGTGCTCTGCGACGTGTCCACGAGCGTCACCTCGGCGTCGGTGTTCTTCCTGTCGGTGCTCCACGCGCTCCACGACTCCTTTCGCAAGATGCGCTCGTTCGTGTTCATCGAGCGCGTCTCGGAGGTGACCGACATCTTCGCCCACGAGCGCAACTTCAAAGCGGTCTCAGAACGGATCTCCTCCGACGCCGGCGTGGCCGACATCTCCGGCTACACCGACTACGGCCGCGTCTGGTCGGAGATGCTGGAGCTGGTCGGCGAAGATCTGCACCCGCGCGCCACGGTGATCGTTTTTGGGAGACGCGCGCACGAACGGCCGCGACCCCCG
>CAVZYF010000015.1:0-19526 GCA_963779405.1 uncultured Solirubrobacterales bacterium | reverse complement strand
CAGCAGCTCATCCGCGAGTGCCGCGAGATTCGGGTCGAGATGACCACAGATCACGTCGCGCAGGAGCGCTCGCAGATGGTCGGCGACATCCCGCGCGAGGTTCACCCCGGCGGCGTGCTCGCCGGCCGTCCCCGCAATCGCGGCGCGCTCGAGCGTCTGCGCCTTGACCATGCGCTTGGTCAGCTTCGCGCGATTCTCGGGCGTCGCGCACAGCGCGGCGATCCGCCCCGCCAAGAGGCCGCTCGCGGGGCCCTCCGGCTCGAGCAGCGCGCGCAGCGCCAGCAGATGGTCGCTCAGCGCCTCATATGCGCTCGCGCGCTCGCAGCCGAGCTCGAAGCGCCGCAGTGCCCAGGCCAGCTCGTTGCCGTCGGGAGCACGGCGGGAGACGAGGTTGCAGAACGCGCGCAGCTCGTCCTCCTGCTCAGCGCTCACCACCGGCATGCCGTGCGGGCGGCCACCCGCGCCGAGCGCCACTGGATTCCACGAGCCGGCGCCGACCCGCGCCCAGGCGAGCGCGCCGAGCGTCACGCGACCGTCGCCGAACAGGCGCAGCGCGCGCAGCAGGTCCTTCAGCACCTCGCGCCCGCGTGCGATCGCGTCATCAATGTCGTCCTCGTCGGCGCTGAACACGACCAGCAGGTCCTCCGCCTGCGCGCCCTCGGGCACACCGCGCAGCGCACCCCGCTGAGCTATCGTCAAGCCCTTCGTCAATGCAAGCTCCTCAGAGGCGATCGTCAGCCCGTGCAGCGTCGCCAGCAGCGTCATCTCGCTCGCGCTTGCGCCCGCGGACTGCTCGAGCCTCTCAAGGGCCTCCTCGACACGCTCCCGGTACTGGGCCGGCGCCGAGCGACGGTCGAAGTCGGTCTGTTCGTCGAAAACATTCTCCAGTAGCAGTCTCAGCGCCGCGCCCGCTCGCGCGTAGGCCTTCATCCGTGCCAGATCGGCACCCCCGCCCATCCCCACCAGATAGCGGTCGAGCCCCTCGAAGTCCACCAGCAGGCTCGTCGCATCGGCGTGGGCGGGCAGGCTCGCGAGCTTCGTCCCGTGCTGTTCGATGAACGCGCCCGTCAGCGCGCGGTAGCAATACAGTCGTGCCGCGCTCTCGCCGCGACGGGCAGGTTTCTCGGCCAGCTCGAATCCGACCTCCGCACCGCCGTCGATCTCCGCCTGCAGTCGATCGGCCGCTTCTTCTACAAACTCTGTGAGCGCTGTCTCCAGCTGGCGTGAACGCATCCTCTGCACACTTCGGCCCCGCGTTCTCCGCTCCTGCTCGGCGTGGCCGCACGCAGCCCGTCTTGCAGACCGAACGGGCTCCTAGGCTCCTACGCAACCGCAAGCGCGAGCGCGGCCGAGCTGCCTTCGCCCAGCCATTCTTCGCCGTAGGAACGCATCCCGTCGACGATCGGCAGCAATGCCCGACCCTTCTCCGTGAGCGCGTACTCCACGCGCGGGGGCACCTCTCCGAACGTGTGTCGCTCGACGATCCCCTCCTCCTCGAGCGCCCTCAGCCGCAGCGACAGCGTGCGCGGGCTGATTCCTTGAAGCGAGCGCTCCAGCTCACAGAAGCGCGAGCAACCGTCAGCTAAGTCGCGGACAAGCAGGAGCGTCCACTTGCCGCACACGACTTCCGCGGTGCGACATACCGGGCATGTTTCGTCAACGGCCATTTCAGCCGTTACTTTACCAAATGAAGTAAGGCAGGCTAAAACGGCTACGCGACGGTGAGCGGTGGGCTCGGTGCGGGACGGGGGTCGTCCGCCGGATCAGAGTTCGTCTCGCGACGCTCCTCTGCTGCCGCCACGTCCTCCATCGTCGTGCCCCTGCGCCCATCGGCCTGCATCAGCAGCTTGAAGTCGGACGGGTTCGACGCCACCTTCATCGCGTCCTCGAACGTCACCCGGCCTGCCTTCACGTGACCGAACAGCGCCTGGTCGAAAGTCTGCATCCCGTAGTAGCTGCCCGAGGCGATCACTTCCATCAGCTTGCCCGTCTGCGAAGGGTCGACGATCATGTCGCGCACGCGGCCGGTCATCCGCAGAATCTCGCACACCGCCACGCGCCCACCGTCGGCGCCCGGCACCAGCCGCTGGGAGATCACGCCCTTGATCGTGCCCGCGATCATGCTGCGCGCCTGGCCGTGCTGGTGCGGCGGGAAGAAGTCGAGCATCCGGTTGATCGACTCAGGCGCGTCCACCGTGTGGATCGTCGAGAGCACGAGGTGCCCGGTCTCGGCCGCTGAGAGCGCCGTCTGCACCGTCTCCTCGTCGCGCATCTCCCCGATCAGGATCACATCCGGGTCCTGGCGCAGCACCCTGCGCAGCGCACGCTTGAAGGAGGCCGTGTCCATGCCCACCTCGCGCTGGTTGATCACCGATTTCTTGTCCGTGTGCACGAACTCGATCGGGTCCTCGATCGTCACGACGTGCTTGCTCGTCGTTTCGTTTATGTGGTCGATCATCGCCGCCAGGGTGGTGCTCTTACCCGAGCCCGTCGTCCCCGTCAGCAGGATGATCCCGCGCTCTTCGTCGGCCAACTCCTTCACCACCGACGGTAGCGACAGCTCGTCGATCGTCGAGATCTTGTGCGGGATCGCGCGACACGCCAGCGAGATCACGCCGCGCTGGCGGAAGGCATT
Source organism: uncultured Solirubrobacterales bacterium (assembly GCA_963779405.1). Classification (GTDB taxonomy): domain Bacteria; phylum Actinomycetota; class Thermoleophilia; order Solirubrobacterales; family Solirubrobacteraceae; genus Palsa-744. The sequence goes on along the minus strand of CAVZYF010000015.1, from coordinate 16,891 downwards.
GATGCGGTAGCGCGCCACGCCCTCGATTTCGAACGAGAAGTCGACCTCGTGCTCCTCGCCGAACTCACGCAGCTTCGTCTCGTCCTTCAACAGCTCGTGCAGCGTGCGCTCGGTGTCCTCTGCGCTCAGCACGTCCACGCCCGGCTCGGGCGCCAGGTGCCCGTGCACGCGGTACAGCGGTGTGCTGCCAACCTTCAAATGCAGATCCGAGCCCTCGCGCCTGACGAGCTCCTTCAAGGCCTCTTGCACGTCGAACATGCCTCTCGCATCGGCACGGGACCCGGAGGCCTTTAGCAGTCAGCGGGTCGCTGGACGGCGCTATGCGACGTCGCGGAGCTTCTGTGCCTCTGCGAGGCTCTGCAGCTTCTTCAACGACTGGTTCTCGATCTGGCGAATCCGCTCGCGGGTCACGTTGAACGTGCGCCCCACCTCGTCGAGCGTCCGCGGGTGCTCGCCGCCGAGGCCGTAGCGCAGCTCGAGCACGCGCCGTTCGCGGTAGCTCAGGTTCTCGAGTGCCTCTCTGAGCGCCTCCTTCGTCAGGATCTCCGCCGCACGCTCATACGGCGACTCGGCGCGCTCGTCGGCGATGAACTGTCCGAACTCCGACTCCTCCTCGTCGCCCACTGGCTTCTCCAGCGACACCGGCGCCTGCGCGGAGCGCTTGATCGAGTCGACCTCCTCCGGGTCGATGCCCGTGACGTCGGCGATCTCGGCGGCGGTCGGCTCGCGTCCCAGCTCGGTCACCAGCTTGCGCTCGGCGCGTCCGATCTTGTTCAGCTTCTCCACAACGTGCACGGGGATCCTGATCGTCCGCGCCTTGTCCGCCAGCGCGCGCGCGATCGCCTGGCGGATCCACCAGGTCGCGTAGGTGGAGAACTTGAAGCCCTTGCGGTAGTCGAACTTCTCCGCGGCCCGCACGAGCCCGAGCGTGCCCTCCTGGATCAGATCCAGGAACGGCAGGCCCTGGTTGCGGTAGTTCTTCGCGATCGACACGACGAGCCGCAGGTTCGACTCGACCATCTTCTGCTTCGCGTCCAGGTCGCCGCGCTCGATCCGCTTTGCCAGATCGACCTCCTCCTGGGCGGTCAGCAGCCGCACCTTGCCGATGTCCTTCAGGAACAGTTGCAGCGAGTCGGTCGTCATGTCCGGCTTCAGATCGAGCGCCGCTTTCGCTTTCCGCCGCCCGCGCTTGTCCGGGGCGCGCTCGACCTGCGAGGCCGCGGCCGTCGCCGGGTCGATCTCCTCGACGAGCTCGATCTCGGATTTCTCCAGGAATCCGTGCAGCTCCTCGACATCGGACTCGTCCAAGTCCAGCTCGGACATCGCGGTCGTGATCTCCGCGTAGGTGAGCACGCCCACCTGCTGCCCTTTGGCCAGCAGGCCCTTTACCTCATCGAGCTCCTGCATTTCTGCTACTGACATCGATTTCCGTTTCTTCTATCGTTCTATCGCTGGGCAACCCGGGGGCGACTGCGCATACCACACCGGACTCTGGCTGAGGACGTACTCCATCGGACACTACGGCCGAAGCCTGCCCAACGTTACAACTCGGGGCTGCATCTTTCTGGACCCCTATGCTAACGCGCCATGAACGATACATCCAGCGGTCGGGGGCGATCGAAGGCCAAGAAGAGCGCCAAGAAGAAAGCCAAGCGCAAGGATACGCGCGCATCCGAGGGAGTTCTCGCCAACCTGCCCCGCACCCGTCCGCAGCGTTCCAGCGTGCGACGCGACGCGGCCCGTCGCACGGTCTCGGCCGAGGCGAAGCCCGTGCGAACCGCGGCGGACAAACAGGTCACAGCAAAGAAGCGGCCGGCGAAAGCAGCCAAGCGCGCCACCAAGCCCCCCCAGGATCCGGCCCCCCGGCAGGGCTTCGAGACCGAGGGCGACCCCGTCAGCGGCCCGGTGCAGCCGCCGGGCGGCGTCGACCTTTTGAGCTCTGCGGCCGAGCTTGCCGGCGAGCTCACCAAGTCAGGTCTCTCCACCGGTGGGCGCTTGCTCAAGCACGTCTTCGCGCGCCTCTCGCTCAACTGATCTTCGATCAACTGGGCTTTGGTCCGTGCTTTAGTTGAGTGAGTTCCTCCGAGGTTCACTCAACCTCCGTCTGAGCGGTCTGTATACTGCCGACCACGCCGAGCTTCCTCGACTCAGGTCGTCGAAGACGGGGGACCCAATTGCGGATCGGTCTTTTTGATCCGCTGGGGCGAATCGGCCTCGTTTGGCCGTAGCGCAGTCCGTTTGACTCCGCGAGCCCGTCAGCTCACCCCGTAGGCGCTCGATAGCGATGCGATTTCGATTTACAACGATCTTTCTTGCCCTGCTCGCTGCGCTGCTCTGCGCCGGCTTACTTGCCATGGGCGCGTCCGCCAGTACCGGGGGTGCCGCCGGCCCGTCTGCCGGCTCGACGGGGGCCACTTCAACTCCGGCGCCGGCCACGAAGGTCCCAAAGAGCGCGATCGCGACCTGGTTCGGTCCCGGCTTCTACGGTCAGCACACGGCCTGCGGGCAGACCCTGACCCCCGCCACGGTCGGCGTCGCCAACCGCAAGCTTCCCTGCGGCACGCTCGTGAAGGTCACCTACCGTGGCCAGGGTCTGACCGTGCCCGTGGTGGATCGGGGGCCCTACGCCAACGGCGCCGACTGGGATCTGACCGCGGCCGCCGCTCAGGCGCTCGGGATCGAAGAAACCGTCCACATCGCCACGGCGATCGTCGGCTCCGTCCCGAACACGCCCTCCCTCGGCCTGCCGCCCGTCTCGCCCGCCGCCGCCCTCACCGGCGGCGCCGTCGCCGCGGGCTGAGCCGAACTATCAACGCGAACGAGCTCCCATGCGCGACTCGCGGCGCGCGGCGTAGAGACCCACATCTGCGTGCGCAGCCAGCTCAGAGGCCTGGCGTCCATGATCGGGGCACACCGCCATACCCACTGCGATCTCCAATGGCGTGCCACGATGACTCGCCGAGGATCTCACCGCGCGCGTGATCCGCTCCGCCAGCAGCTGCGCGCCTGTCTGGTCGGTCTGCGGCACGAGGAGCCAATATCTGCCCGGGCGCTCGCGCGTGAGCGAATCGGCCGGGCGCAACCCCCGCGCGAGCGCATCCTCGAGGAGGCTCGTCATCCGGGACATCTCCTCCGCAGGCTCGGCATGACGTAGGCGCTCGATGTCGACGAGCTCGACGAGCAGCACCGCGAACGGTGCCGCGTCTCGCTCGTAGCGCTCCAGCCAGCGTCCGATCGACCCGGTCCATGCGGAGGGTCCCTCCTCGCGACGAACGTCGCGGATCTCGATCTGCGGCCCAGACTGCGCATGTGACTCTGCCGCCGTGGGAGCCAGTTCGTCGATGAGCACAGCAGGGGAGGGCGACGCCTGGGTCTCTGGCGGCTCCCGGGGCGGTGCGGGCTGCACCGAGAACGGCTTACCGTATGTCGTCGCTCGTGCGACACGCGACTCCGGCTTTACAGGCTCGGCAGGCTCCTCCCGCCCGCGGACCTCCACCCGCACCAGCGAGGCGACGATCGCTACCACCTCGCCAAGCTGCTCGGATAGCTCGGTCACCCGCTGCCCACGAGGGTCGCTCAGCTCCTGTAGCAGCGCCTCCCATAACGTCTCGCTCAGCGTCTGAGCCGCGCGCGTCGCGCGCGTAAGATGTTCGGCGCGGCGCGGGTCCTGGAAGTCTTCGCTCACAGACCTTGGATATCAGCAACCGCGGACACGAGCCTTTCGCTTGCCGCATCTACCGGCGAATGCCACTCCGATGCATCAGACACAGCGCGCGCGGACAGGCGCGCGGACACGGAGATAGCCTGCAGGTGATGAAGATCGCGACCATCGTCAATCTCGCAGACGACACCTTCACAGACGAGCGCACGGGCGCGGTGCGCTCCGTGCAGGCGGCAGATCTCTACCTGCCCGAGGACGCTCTGCGCCAGATCTGGACGCCACCGCACCTGGAGCGGCTCGCGCGCACCTACTGGCGCTTTCTCACCCGTGTCACCCTCGGCCTGATCCGTGTGAAGTACACCGAGGGTGAACGCTCGGTGGTGCTGCTATTCAGGCCGCTGAAGCTGCTCACCTTCCGCGCGCCCGAATACGAGATGGACGCGCACCGCGGGGTCGTCCGCTGGCGCATCGCCCGGGGCCTGTTGGTCGCTCGGGCCGGACGACAAAAGGACGGCTACCTGCAGATCGACGTGCGCCGCTGCGACAGCGAGGATCCTGCCCGCGCGCGCCTTCACGTCGAGGTCGAGGTCGCCAACTTCTACCCCGCGATCGCCTCTCACGTCGGGCGCTTCCTCTACAACGAGACCCAGTCGCGGATCCACGTGATCGTGACCCACGGCTTTCTGCGCTCGCTCGCCCGCCTCGACCTGGCCGAGTCCCGAGTCGGCCGCTTCGCGCGCATTGAAGACGTGCCCGACCCGACGCCGCCGAGCGAGGAAGAGCACCTACCGGTGGGGCAGTGATCAGCCGAGGCGCCCGTCGCCGCCGCTGACCGCTCGCAGCTTCGCACGGTCGTGCTGCGCGCGGATCCGCCGCACGGTGCCTGAGCGCGTGCGCATCACCAGCGACTCGGTCGTCGCGCCACCGGCGCTCGGGTAGCGCACACCCTGCAGCACGTCGCCGTCGGTGATCCCGGTCGCCGAGAAGAACACGTCCTCACCCGCCACCAGATCGTCGCGGTCGAGCACCCTCGTGAGGTCATATCCCGCCTCCAGTGCGGCCGTGCGCTCCTGCTCGTCGCGCGGCCACACCCGGCCCAGCAGCTGCCCCCCCAGGCACTTGATCGCCGCCGCAGAGATCACGCCCTCCGGGGTGCCGCCGATGCCCCACAACAGATCGACCGGCGAGCGCTCGGTAACCGCCAGCAGCGAGGCCGAGACATCGCCGTGGGCGATCAATCTGACCCGCGCGCCAGCCTCGCGGATCGCCTTCACGCTCTCCTCGTGGCGCGGGCGATCGAGCACCACAACCATCACATCCCTGACCTGGGTACCCTTGCGCTCGGCGATCAGCTTGACCGTCTCGGTCAGCGGACGGTCGAGGTCGAGCAGGTCGGCGATCTCGGGAGAGCCCGCCATCTTCTCCATATACACGCACGGCCCCGGGTCGAACATCGTGCCGCGCGCGGACAGCGCGATCACCGCGAGCGCGCTCGGCATGCCATGCGCCGCGAGCGTCGTGCCCTCCAGCGGATCGACCGCGATGTCGACCTGCGGCGGGGAGCCGTCCCCGATCCGCTCGCCGTTGTAGAGCATCGGCGCCTCGTCCTTCTCGCCCTCGCCGATCACCACGAGGCCGTCCATGGAGACCGACCGCAGCGCGTAGCGCATGCCGTCGACCGCAGCCTGGTCGGCCGCCAGCTTATCGCCCATGCCCACCAGCGGCGCCGCCGCTAGCGCCGCCGCCTCGGTCACGCGCACGAGCTCAAGCGCCAGGTTGCGGTCAGGCAGCTGTTGGGTCTGATCGGGTGTCATATCCAGGCGAAACCTACACGAGCGCCCAAGCCGACTACGATCCTGGCGTGAGCGATCCCAACCTCACCGTCGAGGCCCGCATTCCCGACGCGCTCCAGGCCGCCGTCGCGGACAAGCTCGCGCGGGCCTCCAAGGAGAATGTGGCCCACAGGATCGCCCGCGAAGACGCGACTCTGTGGGGCCCCGAAGGCACACCGGAGATCGCCAATCGCCTCGGCTGGCTGACGATCGCCGAGCGGATGCTCGGGGAGCTCGGTGCTCTAGAGCTGTTCGCCGCGGAGACGCACGACGACGAACTGGAAGACATCGTCTTGCTGGGCATGGGTGGCTCCTCGCTCGCCCCGGAGGTCCTGCGCCGTTCCTTCGGGCCGGGCGGGCCTGATCCGGCCCGCCCGGCCCGCGCGCGACTGCACGTGCTGGACTCGACGGACGCCGCCAGGATCCGCGCGATCGAGAGCGCGGTTGACCTCCAACGAACGCTGTTCGTCGTCTCGTCGAAGTCCGGCGGCACGATCGAGCCGCTGTCGCTGTTCGCGCACTTCTTCTCGCTCGTTGAGGAGGGCAACCGATTCGTCGCGATCACGGACCCCGGCTCGGGCCTGGAAGCGCTCGCCGCCAAGCACGCCTTCCGGCAGACGTTCGCCGGAGACCCGAACATCGGCGGGCGCTACAGCGCGCTGTCCGCCTTCGGCGTCGTACCGGGCGCGCTGATGGGAATCCCCGCGCTCTCGCTCTTGGAGGGAGCGCCGAGCGCCTGGGAGACCGGGCTCGAGCACGAGACCGGCTCGGGCTCAGGAGGCTCGGGCGACGGCTCGGGCTCAGGCGGGCTGCCGGCGGCGGTGTGGCTAGGGGCGTCCCTGAGCGGCCTCGCGCAAGCCGGACGCGACAAGCTCACGTTCGTCATCTCCGAGACTCTGCCCGGCATCGGGCTGTGGCTCGAGCAGCTCGTCGCCGAGTCCACGGGCAAGCACGGCACAGGCATCCTGCCGGTCGCCGACGAGCCCTTAGGTGACCCCGCCGTCTATGGCGACGATCGCGTGTTCGCCTATCTGCCGGACATCCACGCGCCCGACTTCGCACTGGAGCGGAAGGTGCAGGCGCTCGCCGACGCCGGCCACCCCGTGTTCATCCTTCCGACCGCGGGTCCCGCCGATCTCGGGCGCGTGTTCCTGCTCGCCGAGCTGGCGGTCGCCGTCGTCGGCTGGGGCCTTGAGATCAATCCCTTCGATCAGCCGAACGTGCAACAGGCGAAGGACGCCACGAACCGCGTGCTCGCCAGATACGAGGCCGAGCATGAGCTGCCCGAGATTGCCGACGCCGACGATGCGGCGCTGCGCGCGTTGCTCTGGGACGCCGCGCCGCCCAGCTACGTCGCAATCATGGGTTATCTAGAGCCCTCGCCCGAGTTCGACACGGCCGTTGCGGAGCTGCGCGAGACGATCCGCGCGGCGACGCGTGTGACGACCACGTTCGGCTACGGTCCCCGATTCCTGCATTCCACCGGCCAGTTCCACAAGGGCGGCCCCAAGACGGGGCGCTTCCTACAGCTGCTGCACGACGGGCCGCAGGACGTGGAGATCCCGGGCAAGCCGTTCACGTTCACGACGCTGAAGAACGCCCAGGCGATCGGCGACCTGGAAACGCTGCGCTCACTTGGACTGCCCGCCGAGCGCATACGCCTACAAGGCGGGCCGGGTGGGGATTTAATCAGCGCGTTGCGCGCACTCACCGCAAGGATCAAGGAGATGTCGTGACCAAAGAAACTGTGACCCAGGACGCGCAGGACACCGTGATCCAGATCGGCTTCGTTGGCCTCGGCAAGATGGGTGGCAACATGGTGCACCGCATCCGCCGCGACTCCGTCCACGAGGTCGTCGCATTCGACTTCGACGAGAAGGCGGTCAAGCAGGCAGTCAAGCACGGCGCTGCCGGCGCGTCTTCGCTCAAGGAGCTCGTCAAGCAGCTGAAGCCCCCGCGCCTGGTGTGGATCATGGTGCCCGCGGGGGATCCCACCCAGGAGACGGTCGACAAGCTCGCGAAGCTGCTCGACGCCGGCGACACGATCGTCGACGGCGGCAACTCGAAGTGGATCGACGACAAGCGCCGCTCCAAGGAATTGAAAAAGCTCGGCATCAACTACGTCGATGTCGGTACCTCCGGCGGCGTGTGGGGGCTGGAGGTCGGCTACTGCATGATGGTCGGCGGCCCGCCAAAAGCCGTCAAGCGGCTGGCTCCGATCCTCGACGTGCTCGCGCCGGAGACCAACGAGCAGAGCGTCGCCGCGATCGGTGAGCGCGGGTGGCTGCGCTTCGGCCCTTCCGGCGCCGGGCATTACGTGAAGATGGTCCACAACGGTGTCGAGTACGGCCTGATGCAGGCCTACGCGGAGGGCTTCGACCTGTTCGACAAGTGCGAGTTCGAGCTCGACAACGCGAAGATCGCGCACCTCTGGGGCCAGGGCTCGGTCGTGCGCTCGTGGCTGTGCGAACTCGCCGCGCGCGCCTTCGAAGCCGACGGCAATGAGCTGGAAAAGATCGAGGGCTACACCGCAGACTCAGGCGAGGGGCGCTGGACGATCGAGGACGCCACCGCGCACGACGTGCCCACCCCGGTGATCACCGCCTCGCTGTACGCGCGTCTGCGCTCGCGCGGCAACGGCGACTTCGCCGATCGGGTGCTCGCGGCGCTGCGCAATCAGTTCGGCGGCCACGCGGTGAAGAGCGCGCCCGGAGGCGGAGCCAAGTCGAAGGCCGCGACGCGACGCTCCGACAAATGAGCGGAACCGCCGAGATTCAACCCCAACCGGCCGAGAACCCGCTCGTCGAAGGACTCGAGCGCCTGCCGGTGGCGCCGACGACGCTCGTGATCTTCGGCGCCACCGGCGACCTCGCCAAGCGCAAACTGCTGCCCGCGCTCTACAACCTCGCGCACGAGGGCGCGCTGCCCGAGCGCTTTCACCTCGTCGGCGTCTCGCGGAAAGAGAAAGAGAGCGACGATTACCGCGAGGAGTGCGAGCAGGCGATCCGCCGCTTCTCACGGCGCACACCCTCCGAGGACGTGCTCCAGGGCTTCCTCGAGAACGTCAAGTACGTCCCCGGGGAATTCGACGAGGCGTCCGTCTACGCGGAGCTCGAGCAGGTGCTCGACGAGTTCGACCGGGAGGCCGGGGAAACGCTCAACCGAGCCTTCTACCTGTCGACCGCCCCCAGCTTCTTCCCGCTGATCGTCGAGCAGCTCGGTGCGCACGGGCTGCCCTCTCACGACGACGCCGAGGTGCGGGTGATCATCGAGAAGCCGTTCGGCACCTCGCTGCAGGAGGCGCTCGAGCTCAACCGCCAGGTGCTCGACGTGTTCGAGGAGACGCAGATCTTCCGCATCGATCACTACCTGGGCAAGGAGACGGTCCAGAACATGATGGCGTTCCGCTTCGCCAACGGCATGTTCGAGCCGCTGTGGAACCGCAACTACATCGACTCCGTGCAGATCACCGCCGCCGAGGACATCGGGATCGGCACCCGCGCCGGCTTCTACGACCAGACCGGCGCGCTGCGCGACCTGATCCAGAACCACATGCTGCAGCTGCTCTGCCACGTCGCGATGGAGCCGCCGGTGAGCTTCACCGCCGAGGAAGTGCGCAACGAGAAGGTCAAGGTCCTGCATGCGATCCACGCACCGACTCCCGAGGACGTGCCCGAGATCGCCGTGCACGCGCAGTACGCCGCCGGGCACTCCGGCGGCGAGGACGTGCCCGGCTACCTCGAAGAGGACGGCGTGCGCGAGGGGTCCACGACGGAGACGTTCGCCGCGCTGCGCCTGGAAGTCGACAACTGGCGCTGGGCCGGCGTGCCCTTCTACCTGCGCGCGGGCAAGCGCCTGGCGCGCAAGATCACCGAGATCGCAGTCACGCTCAAGCCCGTCCCCCACCTCGCCTTCTCCCAGGACGGGTCCCTGGGGGTCAAACCGAACCAACTGGTCCTCACCCTTCAACCGAACGAGGGCGTCACGCTGCAGCTGGGCGCGAAGATCCCCGGGAGCCGCATGCGAATCCGCTCGGTGAACATGGAGTTCCTCTACGGCACCTCCTTCATGTCCCAATCGCCGGAGGCCTACGAGCGGCTGATCATGGACGCGATGCGCGGCGACCCGACGCTGTTCACCCGCAACGACGAGGTCGAGGCGCAGTGGCGCATCTGCGACCCGATCCTGCAGGCGTGGTCGCAGGTGAGCGACTCGTTGCCGCAATACGAAGCGGGGTCGCAGGGGCCGAGCGAGGCGAATGACCTGCTGCTCGACGGCCACCACTGGCGCGCGATCTGATCCGATGCCGGCGGTCAGCGACGCAGTCTGGAGCGAGCAGGGAACGACGCCGGACGCGATCGAAGCGGCGCTGCGCGAGCTACTCGCCGAGCGCCACTCCGAGGACGGCGGCTTCCTGCCCGCGCGCGTGCTCAACATGGTCGCGTTCGTCGAGAGCGAATACAGCGGGGAGATCGCCAACCGCCTGCGCGGCGTCGGGCGCTACCACGCCTCACGCCTGGTCGTTCTCTCTTACGACCCCAAGCGCACGCGCCTGGATGCGCACGCCAGCGTCGCGGCCGAAGGCGAGGCCAAGCCCGGGGATATCGTGCTGCTGCACGAGACCGTGATCGTCGAGCTGGGCGACCGCCACCTCGACGACCTGCTGACGATCGCCGACCCGCTCGTCGTGAGCGATCTGCCGACACTGCTGTGGTCGCCCCACGGCCATCCCGAGGCCGTCGAGGCACTGCTGCCGCTGGCGCAGGCGACACTGCTCGACTCCGTCGACGAGCCCGTCTGGCACGAGGCGATCGACCGCGCCAACACCCTGTCTGACCGCGTCTACGTCGTCGACCTCGCGTGGCTGCGCTCCACCCCCTGGCGCGAGCGGATCGCCGCCACCTTCGACCCACCGGCACTGCGCTCGGAGCTAGAGACGATCGCCGCGATCACGATCCGCCACCACCCCGACTCGACGGTCGCAGCGATGCTGCTGATCGGCTGGCTGGCCTCGCGGCTGGGCTGGCGGTTGAGCCCCCTGCACTCCGAGAACGACGTGCTGAGCGGCACGGCGCAAGCGAAGCGCCTCCAGATCGCCCTGCGCTTAGAGTCCGCCCCCGAGCTCATGGTGCGCGGTTTGGCCGGTCTGAGCATCGAGACCGCGTCCGGCATCCAGTTGCGCCTGGATCGCGGCACGGGCGGCCTGCGCGCTTATCAACGTGACGTTGGGGGTAAGGAGCACGAATGGACGATTCTCGGTGCTTCCCGCGGCGAGGCGGGCATCCTCGGCGAGGGCATCCGTCAGGCGCTGCTGCGCGACCCCACCTATCGACCGGCGTTGCAGGCCGCCCAGGCAATGCTGCCATGAAGTCTGGGCCCGGGCGAGGACATGTGCCCCGGGGGCTCTCGGGCGCCAATTTTCTTCTGATGAGGATCAACCGATGACGCGCATCACGACCTTCTCCGACCCCGAGGCCACCGCCGAGCGCGCCTCTGTGGAGATCGCACGTGCGATCGAGATCGCCCGCGAGCAGCGCGGCGTCGCGCACCTCGCGCTCTCCGGCGGCTCCACCCCGGCACGCACCTACGAACTGCTCGCCGGCGCCCTGGAGGAGTGGGACGGCGTGGAGATCTGGTTCGCCGACGAGCGCTGCGTCCCACCGGAGGACGCGGAAAGCAACTACCGGCTCGCCGCCGAGACGCTGCTGCGGCCCGCCGGGATCGACCCCGCGCGGGTCCACCGCATGGAGGGCGAGCTCGGGCCTGAGGCAGGGGCGCGCCGCTATGCGGATGCGTTGCAGGCGGGCGTCGCGCCCGATGACACGAGCCCGTCGACCTCATCCCCCTTGCCTGTGCTCGACCTGGTCGCGCTCGGCATCGGACCCGACGGCCACGTCGCCTCGCTGTTCCCGGGGGCGCCGACGCTCGACGCCGGCGATCAGGCGCTCTGCCTCGGCGTCCACGAATCCCCCAAGCCACCGCCCGAGCGGATCACGCTGAGCCTCGCGGTGCTGCGCGCCTCGCGGCGCTGCCTGCTGCTGGCGACCGGTGCGGGCAAGGCCGACGCGATCGCGGCGGCGCTGGGCGAGCCGACCCACCACGTGCCGGCGAGCCTGCTCGTCCGCGAGCGGCTGACCGTGATCGTCGACGACGCGGCCTCGCCGCCGCCGGGCCTCGGCTAAGTGCGAGCGCCCGTCGAAAGAGCCGAGCACCCGTCGAGGACTCATTACCAATTTGTGAACTATGCGAACTCGCCCGAGACGGCTACCGTTTACGTCATAGAGTGAGCAGTCCGGTCGCGTGAGCATCCAACGCCATGTCGAGAACCACCGCCCTCGAGAACACCGACACCGTGTCTAGAACCGCCCCCATACCGGATGCGGAGCCCGTACTCGCCGCTCGCGCGCCTGCTACGCCCGGCATCGAGCAGGCGCTCGCCGACCTCGAGCAGGCGCGCGCGGGCACACTCGCGTTGGTCGCAGCCGTGAGCGACGAGGACCTCGAGCGCGTGCACTCGCCGATCATGAGCCCGCTCGTCTGGGATCTCGGCCACATCGCCGCCTACGAGGACCTGTGGCTGGGTCAGCGCCATGCGGGCCTGGAGCTGCTGCGGCCGGACCTGGCCGAGTGCTACGACGCGTTCGAGACCCCGCGCGCGGTGCGCGGGGAAATCGAGGCGCTCGGGCCGTCCGAGGCGCTCGAGTACCTGGCAGCCGTCCGCGCCCGCACGGCCGCGGCGATCGCACGCGACGGCCTCGGCGACGGGACGATCTACGAACTGGTGCTCCGCCACGAGCTCCAGCACTCCGAGACGATGCGCCAGACGATGGCGATCGCGGGGCTGCTGGGAGCCGGGGATCGCTCCCGGCTGCAAGAGCCGCTGTCCGGCTCGCGGGACGCCGAGCCCGACGACTGGATTGCACTGCCCGCGGGGTCCTTCACGATGGGCGCCGCAAACGAGGGTTTCGCCTACGACAACGAGCGCCCCCGGCACACTGTCGACGTGGACGCCTTCCAGATCGCGCGATACCCCGTGAGCAACGCGAGCTGGATGCGTTTCAGCGAGGGCGGTGGCTACGAGCGGCGCGAGTGGTGGTCGGACGAGGGGTGGGCTTGGAAGCTCCAGTACGACATCAACCATCATCCGCAGATTGCGGCGGGCCCTGCCGATGCGCCCGTCTGCCACGTCTCCTGGTTCGAGGCCGACGCCTTCGCCAGAGCGCACGACGCGCGCCTGCCCACCGAGGCCGAGTGGGAGCGGGCGGCGACCCGGAAGCAGGAGACGTCGAACGGGAGCGAGGGAACTTCGAATGGGACCGAGGGAGACTTGGACGGGACCACAGGGACACTGGCGGCAATCGGTCAGGTGTGGGAGTGGACCAGCAGCGCCTTCCACGGCTATCCCGGCTTCCGCGCCTATCCCTACCGTGAGTACTCCGAGGTGTTCTTCGGCGAGGACTACCGCGTGCTGCGCGGCTCCTCGTGGGCGACGCATCCCCGCGTCGCGAGCCTGACCTTCCGCAACTGGGATCTGCCCCTGCGCCGGCAGATCTTCGCCGGCGTGCGCCTGGCGCGGGACAGCGCGGCGTAATGCAACGCACGCGAACCAACACCGAGCCGCGCCCGGCGCGAGAGATCGAAGGAGTCTGATGGAGCCGATCACAAACCCCGTAGAGATGATCCGGATCGACTCGCACCTGGATGGAAGCCAGGAACGCTCGCTGGCCGAGGACGTGCTCGACGGCCTGACGCGGCCCTTCAAGGAACTCCCGCCCAAGCACTTCTACGACGCGCGCGGCGCCGAGCTGTTCGACCAGATTTGCGAGCTGCCGGAGTATTACCCGACGCGCGCCGAGCGCGCGATCCTCGAGCAGACCGCAACCGAGCTGGCGGCGTTGACGGGCGCAGTGGAGCTCGTCGAGCTCGGCTCGGGCACGGCCGCGAAGACGCGCGTGCTGCTCGACGCGCTACAGACCGCCGGAACGCTACAGCGCTACGTACCGGTCGACGTGACCGAGAGCATGGTGCGCGATTGCGCGGAGACGCTCACCGAGGAGTACCCCGGCCTGCGCGTGCACGGCGTGATCGGTGACTTCGAGCGCCACCTCGACGGCGTGCCTGCGGCGATCGGGCCGCGGATCGTCGCCTTCCTCGGCGGCACCGTCGGCAACTTCCAGCCCGGCAGCCGCCGTCGCTTCCTGCGCTCGATCGGCCGCCTGCTCGGCCCCGACGACCATCTGCTGATGGGAACCGACCTCGTCAAGGATCCGGACGTGCTGGAGGCCGCCTACGACGACGAGCAGGGCGTCACCGCCGAATTCAACCTCAACGTCCTGCGCGTCCTCAACCGCGAGCTCGACGCCGACTTCGACCCCGAGGACTTCGACCACATCGCACTGTTCGACACCGAGCACGAGTGGATCGAGATGCGCCTGCGCTCACGCCGCGAGCACACAACGCTCGTGCGCGCGCTCGACCTGCCCGTGCACTTCGACGCGGGCGAGGAAGTGCGCACGGAGATCAGCGCGAAGTTCACGCCCGAGCGGCTGGAGGGCGACCTCTCGGCGGCGGGGCTGCAGCTCGTGCGCTGGTTCACCGACCCCGATGATCTGTTCGCGCTGACCGTCTCGCGCCCCGTGCAATAGGCTGCACAGCCGTGGGAATGGAGGGCAGCACAGCGATCGTCTTCGGCGGGGCCTCCGGGCTCGGCGAAGCCACCGTTCGTGCCTTGCAATCCGAGGGCGTGGTCGTGACCATCGCTGACGTCAACGCGGAGAAGGGCGCCTCGCTCGCCTCCGAACTCGGCTTGAAATTCGTCTCTTGCGACGTGCGCGAGGAGGCCCAGGTAGAGGCCGCGGTGCACGAGGCGACCTATGGCGGTCTGCGGATCGCGGTCTGCTGTGCGGGCACCGGCTGGGCGCAGAAGCTCGCGGGCTCCAAGGGGCCGCACCCGCTGCTGCCCTTCGAGACGATTCTCCAGATCAACCTGATCGGCACGTTCAATGTCCTGCGCTACGCCGCCACCGCGATGATCGCCAACAAACCATCCGCGGACGGCCAGCGCGGCGTGTGCGTGTGCACCGCCTCGATCGCCGCCTACGACGGCCAGGTGGGCCAGATCGCCTACGCCGCGTCCAAGGGCGGAATCGTCTCGATGACGCTGCCGGCCGCGCGCGACCTCGCGCAATACGGGATCAGAGTCAACACAATCGCCCCCGGCCTGTTCGACACACCATTGCTTGCGGCGCTGCCCGAGGAGGCCCGCCAGAAGCTCGGTGCGGGCGTCCCCTTCCCCCAGCGTCTGGGTCAGCCCGCCGAGTACGCCCAGCTGGTGACTCACATCATCGAGAACCGGATGCTCAACGGCGAGACGATCCGGCTCGACGGCGCGCTGCGCATGCCTCCGCGCTAGCGCGCCGCCTGCCTTTACTTCAGGCGTTCGACGAGCATCGCCATGCCCATGCCACCGGCGACGCACATCGACTCGATCCCGTAGGTCCCGTCTAGCGTCTCCAGGTCGTTCAGCAGCGTCGTCATGATCCGCGCGCCGGTCATCCCGAACGGGTGACCCAGCGCGATCGCGCCGCCGAACGGGTTGAGCTTCTCGTCGGGGATGTCGAGCGTCTCTTTGCAGGGGACGATCTGCGCGGCGAACGCCTCGTTGATCTCGACGACGTCGATGTCGGACATCGACATGCCGGTGTTCTTCAACAGAGCCTCGATCGCCGGGATCGGACCGAGCCCCATCACCTCCGGGCGGATCGCCGCGACCGTCGAGGCGATGATCCGCGCACGGGGCGTGAAGCCCGCGGAGGCGGCTTTCTCATCGCTCATCACGAGCAGCGCCGCAGCGCCGTCGTTCAAAGGACAGGCGTTACCCGCAGTGACTGAGCCGTCCTCCTTGAACACCGGCCGCAGCGAGGCGAGCTTCTCGAGCGTCGTCCCCGCCCGCGGGCCATCGTCCTTGGTGACGACCGTCTCGGGTACGTCGATCTCGTTGCCTTCCTTGTCGACGTCCTTGTGCGCGGGGACGGTGACGGGGACGATCTCCTTGTCGAAATGGCCCGATTCCTGCGCGGCGACCGCGCGTGTCTGGGAGACGAGCGCCCATTCGTCCTGGGCCTCGCGGCTGACTTTACGCTCATCCGCGACGTTCTCGGCGGTCATGCCCATCGAGATGTAGGCGTTGTAGAGCGAGCCCTCGGAGCCGTCCAGCAGCGGATGGAACTCGAATGGGGCGCCCTGCCCGGCGCGCGAGACGGCCTCGACGCCAGCGGCGATGTACGTGTCGCCCTCGCCGACCTTGATCGCGTGGAAGGCCATGCGCGTCGTCTGCAGCGAGGAGGCGCAGAAGCGGTTGACCGTGCAGCCCGGCACGTGATAGTCAATGCCCGCGAGCAATGAAGCCAAGCGACCGATGTTGTAGCCGGCCTCGCCCTCGCCGTAGCCGCAGCCCATCATCACGTCGCCGATCGTGCTCTGGTCGAGCTGCGGGTTGCGCTCGATCAGCGCCTTCAGCGGGATCGCCGCTAAATCGTCGGCGCGAACGGTCTTCAGCGAGCCCTTCACCGCGCGTCCGATGGGCGTGCGAATGGCGTCGACGATCACTGCTTCGGGCATCTGTTGCTCTTCTCCTTGGTTTGTTTGGGCTCCGGCGCCGCTGCTTCCCTGCTCCCCCTACCGGACCCCATCCTATGCCATCGGTTAAAGTCGAGGCGCGAGACGCCCAGCTCGTCGAAGCCGACGTGGTGAGCCAGCTCGTGGCGAACCGTGCGAACCACTTGATCGCGTAGCAAGTCCCCGTCGTGCCCGAAGTCGCGGCGCAGCGTGTCTCTGAAGATCACGATCCGGTCGTGGGTGTCGTCTCGCCGGGTCTGCCCGCCCTGGTAGAGGCCGTAGGCGCCACGGCGACGGCCCCCATCGGAGATCACGACGGCGACGTGCTCGAGGGCGTTGCGCAGGAGGTCGGGCAGGTCGTCCAGCGCGTCGCGGACGAGCTCCTCGAAATCGTCGTCGTTCAGGGATCCAGCTCGAGGAACTCGTTTTCGTCGGGGTCGACCGCGAGCCCTTCGCGGGCGAGCGTCTCCGAGCGGTTGACGAGCGCTTCGAACTCGGCCTCGGACTCAGGTTCCTTCCAGTCGGCCATGCGGACCGCGATGAACGCGACGGCACCCATCAATGCCGCGACCACGAACACGCCGAGCGCGACGTCCTCGACGGCCTTGACCACACCGATCAGCTGAAGCCCTGGCCGACGACGATCACGACCAGGCCCAGCGACATCGCGATCAGCGCCGCCACGCCCACGCGCCTGAGCTGAGGAGAGGCTGCGGGGGGCTTGGACGCGCGCATCGCCGGACTGGGACGGGCTACTTGAGCGTGCGGGCGATCACGACCC
>CAVZYF010000014.1:0-116404 GCA_963779405.1 uncultured Solirubrobacterales bacterium | reverse complement strand
ACCTGCGCGCGGGCAAGCGCCTGGCGCGCAAGATCACCGAGATCGCGGTCACGTTGAAGCCCGTCCCCCACCTCGCCTTCTCCCAGGACGGGTCGCTGGGGGTCAAACCCAACCAGCTGGTGCTCACGCTCCAGCCCAACGAGGGCGTCACGCTGCAGCTCGGCGCGAAGATCCCCGGCAGCCGCATGCGGATCCGCTCGGTGAATATGGAGTTCCTCTACGGCACCTCGTTCATGTCGCAGTCGCCGGAGGCCTACGAGCGGCTGATCATGGACGCGATGCGCGGCGACCCGACGCTGTTCACGCGCAACGACGAGGTCGAGGCGCAGTGGCGCATCTGCGACCCCGTCCTGCAGGCGTGGGAGAGCTCTGGGGGTCAGCTACCTCAATATGAAGCGGGCTCACAGGGCCCGAGCGTGGCGGACGACCTGCTGCTCGACGGCCACCACTGGCGCGCGATCTGATCTGATGCCCGCCGTCAGCGACGCGGTCTGGAGCGAGCAGGGCACGACGCCGGACGCGATCGAAGCGGCGCTGCGTGGGCTGCTCGCCGAGCGCCACTCCGAGGACGGCGGCTTCCTGCCCGCGCGCGTACTCAACATGGTCGCGTTCGTCGAGAGCGAATACAGCGGGGAGATCGCCAACCGCCTGCGCGGCGTCGGCCGCTACCACGCCTCGCGCCTGATCGTGCTCTCCTACGAGCCTCGGCGCACGCGCCTGGATGCGCACGCGAGCGTCGCCGCCGAAGACGAGGCCAAACCCGGGGACATCGTGCTGCTGCACGAGACCGTGATCGTCGAGCTCGGCGACCGCCATCTCGACGACCTGTTGACGATCGCCGACCCGCTCGTCGTCAGCGACCTGCCGACGCTGCTGTGGTCGCCCCACGGCCACCCCGAGGCGGTGCAGGCGCTGCTGCCACTCGCGCAGGCGACGCTGCTCGACTCGGTCGACGAGCCCGTCTGGGCCGAGGCGATCGACCGCGCCAACACGCTCTCCGATCGCCTTTACGTCGTCGACCTCGCGTGGCTGCGCTCGACCCCGTGGCGCGAGCGGATCGCCGCCACCTTCGACCCACCGGCGCTGCGCGGAGAGCTGGAGGCGATCGCGTCGATCACGATCCGCCACCACCCCGACTCGACGGTCGCGGGGATGTTGTTGATCGGCTGGCTGGCCTCGCGGCTGGGCTGGCGGCTGAGCCCGCTGCGGGCCGAGGGCGATGTGCTGAGCGGTACCGCGCAGGCGGAGCGCCAGGAGATCGCCCTGCGTCTCCAGGCCGCGCCCGAGCAGCTCGTGCGCGGCCTGGCAGGGCTGAGCATCGAGACCGCCTCCGGCATCCAGCTGCGCCTGGATCGCGGCACGGGCGGGCTGCGCGCTCACCAGCGGGACGCCGAGGGTAGAGAGCACGAATGGACGATTCTCGGTGCCTCCCGCGGCGAGGCCGGGATCCTCGGCGAGGGTATCCGCCAGGCGTTGTTGCGCGACCCCACCTACCGGCCCGCGCTGCAGGCCGCCCAGCAGATGCTGCCATGACCCGAAAGGAAGTCAACCGATGACTCGGATCACGACCAACGCCGACCCCGAGGCCACGGCTGAGCGCGCCGCGATCGAGATCGCCCGCGCGCTCGAGATCGCCCGCGAGCAGCGCGGCGTCGCGCACCTCGCGCTCTCCGGGGGCTCGACCCCGGCGCGCACCTACGAACTGCTCGCCTCCGCCCTGGACAGTGGGACGGCGTGGAGATCTGGTTCGCCGACGAGCGCTGCGTAGGACCCGAGGACGAGGAAAGCAACTACCGGCTCGCCGCCGAGACGCTGCTGCGGCCCGCCGGGATCGACCCCGCGCGGGTCCACCGCATGGAGGGCGAGCTCGGCCCGGACGAGGGCGCGCGGCGCTACGCCGAGGCGCTGCGGGCGAGCTTCGCGTCTGAGCAGACGAGCCCGCCGAGCGAGCCCCCTTGCCGGTGCTCGACCTGATCGCGCTCGGTATCGGCCCCGACGGCCATGTCGCCTCGCTGTTCCCGGGAGCGCCGACGCTCGACGCGGGCGCAGAGACGCTCTGTCTGGGCGTCCACGAATCGCCCAAGCCGCCGCCCGAGCGGATCACGCTGAGCCTCGCGGTACTGCGCGCCGCGCGGCGCTGCCTGCTGCTGGCGACCGGTGCGGGCAAGGCCGACGCGATCGCGGCGGCGCTGGGCGAGCCGACCCATCATGTGCCGGCGAGCCTGCTCGTGCGCGAGCGGCTGACGGTGATCGTCGACGACGCCGCCTCGCCGCCTCCCGGTCTTGGCTAAGATATGCGAGCCCCGTCAAAGACCGAGCACCCGTCGAGGACTCATTACCAATTTGTGAACTATGCGAACTCGCCCGGGCCGGCTACCTTTTACGTCCTAGAGTGAGCAGTCCGGTCGCGTGAGCACCCAACGCCATGTCGAGAACCACCGCCCTCGAGAACACGAACCGTGTCTAGAACCGCCCCATACCGGATCGAGCCCTTACTCGCCGCTCGCGCGCCGGCTACGCCCGATATCGACCAGGCGCTCGCCGACCTCGAGCAGGCGCGCGCGGGCACGCTCGCGCTGGTCGCGGCCGTCAGCGACGAGGACCTCGAGCGCGTGCACTCGCCGATCATGAGCCCGCTCGTCTGGGATCTCGGCCACATCGCCGCCTACGAGGACCTGTGGCTGGGCCAGCGCCACGCGGGCCTGGAGCTGCTGCGGCCGGACCTGGCCGAGTGCTACGACGCGTTCGAGACCCCGCGCGCGGTGCGCGGGGAAATCGAGGCGCTCGGGCCGGCCGAGGCGCGCGACTACCTGGCAGCCGTCCGCGCCCGCACGGCCGCGGCGCTCGCGCGCGAGGGGCTCGGCGACGGGACGATCTGCGAGATGGTGCTCCGCCACGAGCTCCAGCACGCAGAGACGATGCGCCAGACGATGGCGATCGCCGGGCTGCTGCCAGCCGGGGATCGCGCCCGGCTCAAGAGCCGCTGCCGGCTGCGGGACGCCGAGCCGACGACTGGATCGCAGCTGCCCGCGGGCCCCTTCGCGATGGGCGCCGGCGACGAGGGCTTCGCCTACGACAACGAGCGCCCCCGCCACACGGTCGACGTGGACGCCTTCCAGATCGCGCGACAGCCGGTGAGCAACGCGAGCTGGATGCGCTTCAGCGAGGGCGGCGGCTACGAGCGGCGCGAGTGGTGGTCGGACGAGGGCTGGGCCTGGAAGCAGGAGTACGACATCGCCCATCATCCGCAGATCGCGGCGGGCCCTGCCGAGGCGCCCGCCTGCCACGTCTCCTGGTTCGAGGCCGACGCCTTCGCCAGAGCGCACGACGCGCGCCTGCCCACCGAGGCCGAGTGGGAGCGGGCGGCGACCTCGGAGCAGGAGACGTCGACGGGAGCGAGGGAACTTCGAATGGGACCGAGGGAGACTTGGACGGGACCACAGGACGCTGGCGGCGATCGGGCAGGTGTGGGAGTGGACCAGCAGCACCTTCCACGGCTATCCCGGCTTCCGCGCCTATCCCTACCGCGAGTACTCCGAGGTGTTCTTCGGCGAGGACTACCGCGTGCTGCGCGGCGGCTCGTGGGCGACGCATCCCCGCGTCGCGAGCCCGAGCTTCCGCAACTGGGACCTGCCCCTGCGCCGGCAGATCTTCGCCGGCGTGCGCCTGGCGCGGGACAGCGCGGTGTCATGCAACGCACGCGAACCAACACCGAGCCGCGCCCGGCGCGAGAGATCGAAGGAGTCTGATGGAGCCGATCACCAACCCCGAGGAGACGATCCGGATCGACTCGCACCTGGATGGAAGCCAGGAACGCTCGCTCGCCGAGGACGTGCTCGACGGCCTGACGCGGCCCTTCAAGGAACTCCCGCCCAAGCACTTCTACGACGCGCGCGGCGCCGAGCTGTTCGACCGGATCTGCGAGCTGCCGGAGTACTACCCGACGCGCGCCGAGCGCGCGATCCTCGAGCAGACCGCGACCGAGCTGGCGGCGTTGACGGGCGCAGTGGAGCTCGTCGAGCTCGGCTCGGGCACGGCCGCGAAGACGCGCGTGCTGCTCGACGCGCTGCAGGCCGCCGGCACGCTCCAGCGCTACGTGCCGGTGGACGTGACCGAGAGCATGGTGCGCGACTGCGCGGAGACGCTCACCGAGGAGTACCCCGGCCTGCGCGTGCACGGCGTGATCGGCGACTTCGAGCGCCACCTCGACGGCGTGCCCGCGGCGATCGGGCCGCGGATCGTCGCCTTCCTCGGCGGCACCGTCGGCAACTTCCAGCCCGGCAGCCGCCGTCGCTTCCTGCGCTCGATCGGCCGCCTGCTCGGCCCCGACGACCATCTGCTGATGGGCACCGACCTCGTCAAGGACCCGGGCGTGCTGGAGGCCGCCTACGACGACGAGCAGGGCGTCACCGCCGAATTCAACCTCAACGTCCTGCGCGTCCTCAACCGCGAGCTCGACGCCGACTTCGACCCCGAGGACTTCGACCACATCGCCCTGTTCGACACCGAGCACGAGTGGATCGAGATGCGCCTGCGCTCACGCCGCGAGCACACGACGCTCGTGCGCGCGCTCGACCTGCCCGTGCACTTCGACGCGGGCGAGGAAGTGCGCACGGAGATCAGCGCGAAGTTCACGCCCGAGCGGCTGGAGGGCGACCTCTCGGCGGCGGGGCTCGAGCTCGTGCGCTGGTTCACCGACCCCGATGAGCTGTTCGCGCTGACCCTCTCGCGCCCCGTGCAATAGGCTCCACAGCCGTGGGAATGGAGGGCAGCTCAGCGATCGTCTTCGGCGGGGCCTCCGGGCTCGGCGAGGCCACCGTTCGCGCCTTGCAATCCGAGGGCGCGGTCGTGACCATCGCCGACGTCAACGCGGAGAAGGGCGCCGCGCTCGCCTCCGAGCTCGGCTTGAAATTCGTCTCCTGCGACGTGCGCGAGGAGGCCCAGGTAGAGGCCGCGGTGCACGAGGCGACCGGATGGCGGTCTGCGGATCGCGGTCTGCTGTGCGGGCACCGGCTGGGCGCAGAAGCTCGCGGGCTCCAAGGGGCCGCACCCGCTGCTGCCCTTCGAGACGATTCTCCAGATCAACCTGATCGGGACGTTCAATGTCCTGCGCTACGCCGCCACCGCGATGATCGCCAACAAACCATCCGCGGACGGCGAGCGCGGCGTGTGCGTGTGCACCGCCTCGATCGCCGCCTACGACGGCCAGGTCGGCCAGATCGCCTACGCCGCGTCCAAGGGCGGAGTCGTCGCGATGACGCTGCCGGCCGCGCGCGACCTCGCGCAATACGGGATCAGAGTCAACACAATCGCCCCCGGCCTGTTCGACACACCATTGCTTGCGGCGCTGCCCGAGGAGGCCCGCCAGAAGCTCGGCGCGGGCGTCCCCTTCCCCCAGCGCCTGGGTCAGCCCGCCGAGTACGCCCAGCTGGTGACTCACATCATCGAGAACCGGATGCTCAACGGCGAGACGATCCGGCTCGACGGCGCGCTGCGCATGCCTCCGCGCTAGCGCGCCGCCTGCCTTTACTTCAGGCGTTCGACGAGCATCGCCATGCCCATGCCACCGGCGACGCACATCGACTCGATCCCGTAGGTCCCGTCTAGCGTCTCCAGGTCGTTCAGCAGCGTCGTCATGATCCGCGCGCCGGTCATCCCGAACGGGTGGCCCAGCGCGATCGCGCCGCCGAACGGGTTGAGCTTCTCGTCGGGGATGCCGAGCGTCTCTTTGCAGGGGACGATCTGCGCGGCGAACGCCTCGTTGATCTCGACGACGTCGATGTCGGACATCGACATGCCGGTGTTCTTCAACAGCGCCTCGATCGCCGGGATCGGACCGAGCCCCATCACCTCCGGGCGGATCGCCGCGACCGTCGAGGCGATGATCCGCGCACGGGGCGTGAAGCCCGCGGAGGCGGCCTTCTCATCGCTCATCACGAGCAGCGCCGCGGCGCCGTCGTTCAGAGGACAGGCGTTACCCGCAGTGACCGAGCCGTCCTCCTTGAACACCGGCCGCAGCGAGGCGAGCTTCTCGAGCGTCGTCCCCGCCCGCGGGCCATCGTCCTTGGTGACGACCGTCTCGGGTACGTCGATCTCGTTGCCTTCCTTGTCGACGTCCTTGTGCGCGGGCACGGTGACGGGGACGATCTCCTTGTCGAAGTGGCCCGATTCCTGCGCGGCGACCGCGCGTGTCTGGGAGACGAGCGCCCATTCGTCCTGGGCCTCGCGGCTGACTTTACGCTCATCCGCGACGTTCTCGGCGGTCATGCCCATCGAGATGTAGGCGTTGTAGAGCGAGCCCTCGGAGCCGTCGAGCAGCGGATGGAACTCGAACGGGGCGCCCTGCCCGGCGCGCGAGACGGCCTCGACGCCAGCGGCGATGTACGTGTCGCCCTCGCCGACCTTGATCGCGTGGAAGGCCATGCGCGTGGTCTGCAGCGAGGAGGCGCAGAAGCGGTTGACCGTGCAGCCCGGCACGTGGTAGTCGATGCCCGCGAGCAATGAAGCCAAGCGACCGATGTTGTAGCCGGCCTCGCCCTCGCCGTAGCCGCAGCCCATCATCACGTCGCCGATCGTGCTCTGGTCGAGCTGCGGGTTGCGCTCGATCAGCGCCTTCAGCGGGATCGCCGCTAGGTCGTCGGCGCGAACGGTCTTCAGCGAGCCCTTCACCGCGCGTCCGATGGGCGTGCGAATGGCGTCGACGATCACTGCTTCGGGCATCTGTTGCTCTTCTCCTTGGTTTGTTTGGGCTCCGGCGCCGCTGCTTCCCTGCTCCCCCTACCGGACCCCATCCTATGCCATCGGTTAAAGATCGAGGCGCGTGACGCCCAGCTCGTCGAAGCCGACGTGGTGAGCCAGCTCGTGGCGAACCGTGCGCACCACCTGATCGCGCAGCAAGTCCGCGTCGTGCCCGAAGTCGCGGCGCAGCGTGTCTCGGAAGATCACGATCCGGTCGTGGGTGTCGTCTCGCCGGGTCTGCCCGCCCTGGTAGAGGCCGTAGGCGCCACGGCGACGGCCCCCATCGGAGATCACGACGGCGACGTGCTCGAGGGCGTTGCGCAGGAGGTCGGGCAGGTCGTCCAGCGCGTCGCGGACGAGCTCCTCGAAATCGTCGTCGTTGAGGGGATCGAGCTCGAGGAACTCGTTTTCGTCGGGGTCGACCGCGAGCCCTTCGCGGGCGAGCGTCTCCGAGCGGTTGACGAGCGCTTCGAACTCGGCCTCGGACTCAGGTTCGCGCCAGTCGGCCATGCGGACCGCGATGAACGCGACGGCACCCATCAATGCCGCGATCACGAACACGCCGAGCGCGACGTCCTCGACGGCCTTGACCACACCGATCGAGCTGAAGCCCTGGCCGACGACGATCACGACCAGGCCCAGCGACATCGCGATCAGCGCCGCCACGCCCACGCGCCTGAGCTGAGGAGAGGCTGCGGGGGGCTTGGACGCGCGCATCGCCGGACTGGGACGGGCTACTTGAGCGTGCGGGCGATCACGACCCGCTGGATCTCGTTCGTGCCCTCGTAGATCTGGGTGATCTTCGCGTCTCGCATCATCCGCTCCACCGGGTACTCCTTGACATAGCCGTAGCCGCCAAGCACCTGCACAGCCTCCACGGTAACGGCCATCGCGGTGTCGGAAGTGAAGACCTTGGCCATCGATGAGTACTTCGCGCTTTCCGGATGGCCCTGATCGGCCATCGCGCAGGCCTTGTACAGCAGCTCGCGGGCGGCCGCGGTGCGGATTTCCATATCGGCGAGCTTGAACTGGATCCCCTGGAACTCGTTGATCGCCTGCCCGAACTGGCGGCGCTCACGGGCGTAGGCGACCGCGTAGTCCGTCGCGCCCTGGGCGATCCCCACCGCCTGCGCGGCGGCGCCGAGGCGCGTGCGCTCGAGCGTCCCCAGCGCGACCCGCAGGCCGCGGCCAACCTCGCCGATCACGTTCTCGAGGGGCACGCGGACATCCTCGAAGATCGGCTGGCCGGTCGGCGAGGCGCGGATCCCGAGCTTGTGCTCGAGCTTGCCGACGCTGAAGCCCGGGCGATCGGCCTCGACGACGAACGCGGTGATCCGTTTGCTCTCGCGGTCGGTGACGGCGAAGCAGATGTAGAAGTCGGCGACACCGAGGTTCGAGATCCAGTTCTTCGTGCCGTTGATCACCCATTCATCGCCGTCCAGCACAGCGGTCGTTTTCATCCCCGCCGGGTCCGAGCCGGCCTCGGGCTCTGACAGCGCGAACGCGGGCGACCACTCGCCCGTGGCGCACTTCGGCAGGAAGCGCTCCTTCAACTCGTCCGAGCCGAACAGCTGGATCGGCAGCGTGCCGAGCTCCTGCACCATCAGGATCAGCGCGCAGGAGGCGTCGACCTTCGCGATCTCCTCGACCGCCATGTTCAGCATCAGCGTGCCCGTGCCGGTACCCCCGTACTCGCTCGGAAACGGCAGCCCGAGAATGTCCTGCTCGGCGAGGATCCGGCGGATGTCCCAGGGATACTCGGCCTGCTCGTCGATCTCGGCCGAGCGCGGCGCGATCTTCTCCCGCGCGATCTGGCCGATCGTCGCGCAGAAGTCGAGGTTCTCCTGGGGGATCGTGTAGACGTCGCTGACCGCCTGCATTGCCCTTGATCCTAGCTATCCCAGCTACGCTCAGTGCGCGATGGCGCCGACGAGTAACCACCAAGACCAGATCGACATCGATCCCGCGCGTGTCGCGGACTGGATCGAGGAGGACCCCGCCCCGCAGGTGATCGACGTGCGCGAGCTCTACGAGCGCGAGGCCGGCCACATCGCGGGCACACGGCATATCGAGCTGAACAACCTCACCGCCGAGGCCGCGACGGTGCAGCGCGAGCGGCCCGTGATCTTCTACTGCCGCGTGGGCGCGCGCTCGACGATGGCCGCCCAGGCCTTCCGGGCCTCCGGCTACGAGGCCTACTCGATGAACGGCGGCCTGCGACGATGGGCCGAGGAGGGCCGGCCGCTGTCGCCCGAGGGCGGCGTCGTGGCCGACCACTGAGCACGACCGAGGAGGAGATGCAGATGGAGGCTTCCGAGTATCCCGAGGTGACCGTGGGCGAGGGCTATGCCGTCGCCACCCTCGACGCCTGGGCGACGGGCCCGGCTTTCGCAAGGTCCGCAAGGGCCTCGACGTGGCGGCGTTCGGCGTCAACGCGATCGTGATGCCGCCGGGCATCGAGAGCGGCTTTCACTACCACGACGAGCAGGAGGAGCTGTACTTCGTCCACCGCGGCACGATCGAGATGGAGTTCGGAGACGGCACCACCCACCGCCTGGAGGAGGGCTGCACTCGCGCGCGTCGACGCCCCCACCGTGCGTAAGGTCCGCAACTCGGCGTGCGTCGACGCGGTCTACCTGATCGCCGGTGGCAAGGACGGCTACATCGGCCGCGACGGGCGCGTGCCCGAGGGCGAGGAGCAGCGCGTCAAAGCGCTCCACGATCTCTCCGGCGGGCAGCCGAAGTAGCACTGCGACGGTTGCCGTGCCCGCGGCTGAAGAAGCGCCCCGCAGAGCACTGCACGTCAACCGAGAGCTGACGCTCCCCTTGGGGGAGATCGTGCTGCGCGTGAGCCGCTCCTCGGGGCCGGGAGGCCAGCACGCCAACGTCACGGCCTCGCGCGTGGAAGCGAGCTTCGACGTGCTCGCCTCCTCGTCACTGAGCGAGTCACAGCGCGCACGTTTCTTGGCGCGCGCGGGCCACGGGTCGTGGCGGTCGCCCAGGACGAGCGCTCCCAGGTGCGCAACCGCGAGCTGGCGCTGGCGCGGCTGGCGAGCGCCTGGAGCAGGCGCTGGCAGTACCCCGCAAACGCCGCGCCACCCGCCCGACCGCGGCCTCGCGCGAGCGCCGTCTCGCAGGCCAAGCGCCGCGCGACCGACCGCAAGCGCGGGCGCCGCCCGCCCGCGGCGGACGAGGGCTAGTTCAGAAGCTCCTTGACATAGCGCTGGTGCAACCGGCCCAGCGAGGTCTTTTCGGGGTGGAAGCCGATCTTGTTCCACAGCAGTCCCGAGGCCGGCGCCCAGGCGATGATCAGGTAGACGCCGAGCACGAGCGCCGTCGTGCGCAGCCTGCGCGAGCCCGACAGCGCCGCCAGCGGCAGCACCCACAGCACGTACCAGGGCAGCACCCAGCCGAGCGTCACCAGCAGCGCGATCGTCACCCAGCCGCTGGCCGTGATCGCGTCCCGCCGGCGCCAGGCGAGCACGCAGCAGAGCAGCACCGTCAAGGATCAACACGCCGCTCAGCACCGCGCGCAGCGTTTCCGTCTCACCGCCTTGCCGATCGCCAGGCCGAGCAGGTTCGGCACGCTCACGTCGGTCACCAGCTTGCCCTGGGTGCTGAGATCGGGAACGTGCAGGCCGAACGCGATCAGGCTCGCCGCTGCGACCGCCGACGCCCGCGACGCAGCCATCCCGAGCAGCACCTGCACGACACGGCGCGGCGCTCGCAGCAGCGCCGCCAGCACCACGGGGATCAGGATCGCCCCCGAGGCCTTGATCGCCGCCGCGGTCACGAACGCCATGCCCGCGCCGATCTCCAGTGGGCGCGAGCGGCCACAGCCAGCCGCGCAGGCGCTCGCGCAGACCACCGCCTCTCGGCGGGTCGGTCGATCGCCTGCTGGTCCCCCGCCACCCACGCCCCCGAGCGCAGCAGCAGATAGAAGCCGAGCACGATGCAGAACACCATCAAAAAGTCGTTGTGGTCGCCCCCCAGCCCCCACACCAGCACGATCGGGTTCAGCCCGACGAGCACGATCGCCGCGATCGGGTCGCGGCCCAAGAGCCGCGCGCACTTCCACACGAGCAAGATCGTGCCGAGGCTGACCGCGGCGAGGATCGCCTTGATCGCCCAGAACGACGCGGCCACGCCGAGCGGGACCAGCGCGAAGGTCATCAGCGTGAACAGCGGGCCGTACGGGCTCAGCAGCTGATGCCAGTTCGACAGGTAGTAGCTCGGGTCGCCGTGCGGCTCGAGGATCGGG
The DNA here is from genome assembly GCA_963779405.1 of uncultured Solirubrobacterales bacterium. Classification (GTDB taxonomy): domain Bacteria; phylum Actinomycetota; class Thermoleophilia; order Solirubrobacterales; family Solirubrobacteraceae; genus Palsa-744. The sequence continues at coordinate 105,405 of CAVZYF010000014.1, read as the reverse complement.
ATCGTCGTGTACGGGTTGAGGTGGTGCACGACCTCCATGCGCCCGTAGTTGACGTAGTTGAACACGTCGGTCAGCGCCAGCGGCGGCGCCAGGAAGAAGCACGCGTGCACCGCCAGCACGGCGCCGATCGCCCAGCGCGCGCGCAGCAGCGGCACGTACTTCAGGGCGAGCAGGTAGCTCGCATACATCACCACGAGCGCTCCCGTGAACAGGTACTTCAGCTTCGTCGGGCTGCGCGTCAGCCCCGGCAGCAGCCCGCCCAGCGGGCCGGCCATCCAGTGCGGGAAGAAACCCGTGTGCGTCGTCGCCGAAAGCAGGCTCGGGCGGTCCGCCGCGCACACCACGAGCAGCGCCCCGCAGAGCACGATCGCCAGCAGCGCGCACACTCCGATCGCGCGCCTCGCGGCTGCCCGCGCGCGCCGACGCGCTGATGCGCTGACTGCTGTCCTTAACTGCGAGAGCCCGCGTCGCAGCGGGCCCTCGGAAAGTCGCATTCATGCTCGCGAGGTCCAAACCCCGCTAACAGAAACTAGATCGACTGGACGTTGACGGCCTTGGGGCCCTTGTCGCCCTGCTCCGGGTCATATGAGACCTTCGAGCCCTCCTGCAACGAGCGGTAACCCTCACCGTTGATGCCGGTGTGATGGACAAACAGGTCCTTGTCGCCGTCATCGGGGGTGATGAAACCAAACCCCTTGTCGTCGCTGAACCACTTTACTGTGCCAGTAGGCATGTGGGTACTCCTCCACGTTATGTTCGTGCTGCGACGCGGAGGATGCTGCTAGAGCTTCGACCTGCGAGCGCTTGCACTGCTTTCGCCGGTCTTATGCGCCGGCCAGACGTGACGACCGTAGCAGGTCCCCCGCCGCCTGTGTTGTGGAGATGTTGCAGTCTGCACAATCTAGCTCAGGGCCAGGTCGGTGGCCCGCGCCGCACAGGCCTTATCGTGGGCTATGGCGCCGCCGAGGCACGAATCCCAGCCCCGGCGAGCCAAAGCCGCTCACTCTGAATCGCTGCTCCCCCCGGCGAACCGCCGGAGCCGAGCAGATCGTCGCGGGCTTCGGGCTGGACGGATTGGCAGCCGCCGGCCCGCCCGGACCGCCCCCACGTGCTGCTGAACATGGTCAGCACCGCCGACGGCCACGCGACGCTCGGCGGCCGCTCGGGGCCGATCAGCGGCCCCGCCGACCGGGCGCTGTTCCACGGGCTGCGCATGGCCGTCGACGCGGTCATGGCCGGCGCGGCCACCGTGCGCGTCGAGCGCTACGGGCAGGATCATCCCCGACGCACTCGCCGCCGGCAGCTGAGGGTCGAGCGGGGCCTCAGCGAAGAGCCGCTCGCGTGCATCGTCTCCGGACGCCTCGCGCTGGAGGCGGACATCCCACTGCTCGCCGACCCCGCCGCGCGGGTCGTGATCCTGACCCCCTCGGCCGCGAGCCTGCCCGCAGAGCGCCGCGGCCGAGATCCACTACATCCGGGCCGAGCGCGACGGGCTGCTCGACCTGCCCGCGGCGCTGGCCGAGCTGCGCGAGCGCTTCGGCGTGCGCACCCTGCTGTGCGAGGGCGGCCCGCACCTGAACGCGCAGCTGCTCGGCGCCGGGCTCGTCGACGAGCTGTTCCTCTCGCTCTCGCCCCTGCTCGCGGGGGGCGACCCTGACGCGGAGCCCCGCCCACCCCGAGGCGTTGCGGATCCTCGCCGGGCCCGAGCTCTCGCCCCCGGTCGCGCTGGAGCTGCTCGGCGTGCTCGAGCACGACTCCAGCCTGTTCCTGCGCTACGGCGTCCGGGGCCGCCCCGATAGCGACGTTGCGCCCCCACGTGCGAGCGGCCCACGGGACGGATGAGGCGCTACGGCGTGCGGGGCCGCCGGGCGAGCTCCGGCCGGTTGCTCACCGATGCCGCCCCCTGAGCGATCACGGCGACATTCAGAACCACGCTGTTGGGCACCATCACCGAGTCCTCGTCCGTTGCGAAAGTCGTATAGAGCAGCCCCAGCGAGCTGACCGTCCCCTCGATCTGGCCCGCCAGCGGACCGCCCTGCAGGCGCACCCGGTCGCCGACTTTGAACGGGCTCGCGCTGAGCAGGACCGTGCCCGCGATCACGTTGCCGAGCGTCTGCTGCGCCGCCAGCCCGAGGATCACCGCCGTGAAAGCGCCGCCGACGAGCAGCGTGCGCGCTTCGACGCCGGCCACGTCCAGCGCCACCAGCAGCGCGAGCCCGACCGTCGCCAGGCGAATCAGGAACCCGACCGGTCCCGCCGTGGCGGGGTCCAGGCGCCTGAACAGCGCCGGCCCCAGGGCGCGGCCGAAGTCCCGGGCGATCGCCCAGCCGAGGAACAGCAGCACGATCACCGTGATGATGTGCGCCACCGTGTTCACTTCGGGCGCGCTGCCGCGCGTATCGACCCCGAGCAGGCTCTTGCGGTTGTTGTAGATGACCACCACCGCGATGAACAGGCACGGCGAGCACGACCGCCTCCAGGCGCGCGCGTTTGACCGCGCGCGGGCTGACCTGATGCAGCAAGCCGACATCGCTCCACGCCTGGCTGCGGGTCTCGAACATCTTCGGGGGTGTCTTCGGTACGGGCATCGCGCTCCATGATGGCGGCAGGAGCCATGGCTACCCAGCGCTGGACGGCCGCATGCAGCAAGCGCCGGGCGCGCTCCGCGGCGAGACCGCCGGGCGCTCTCTACGCCAGCGTGTACACCAGCATGAACGCACCGAACGCCAGGCAGTACACGGCGAACGGGATCAGCGTTTTCGTTTTGAAGTAGCCGACCAGAAAGCGCACCGTGAAGACCGCCGTCACCGCGGCCACCACGCAGGCGACGAGCGCCTGGCCGCGCACGCCGTCGCCGAGATGCCCGAGCAGTTCGGGCAGCTTCACGAGGCCGGCGGCGAGGATGATCGGCGTGGCCAGCAGGAACGCGAAGCGCGCCGAGTCGCTGTGGTCCAGGCCGCGCGCCAAGCCCGGCGCCCATCGTCACGCCGTCGCGGCTGATGCCGGCGATCAGCGCGGTCGACTGCGCCGCACCGATCACGAACGCCTCGCGGTACTCCATCGTGTCCAGCTCGCGGCCGCCGTCGGCCTTGGCGCCCTCGCGCTGCGCCAGTTCGCGCACCTGCGCGCGGCGGCGAAAGCGCTCGGCGGCGAACAGCACGAGTCCGTTGACCATCAGGAAGGCCGCGGCGACTTCGGGCTTGGCGGTCAGCGTGCGCAGCTCGTGCTCGAACACGATCCCGATCAGCCCCGCCGGGATGCTCGCCATGATGATCAGCCAGGCCAAACGCTCAGTGTCGGTCTCGGCCCGGCGCGTCCTCAGCGTGTGGAAGAAGGCACGCGACGATCTCCACCCAGTCGCGCCGGTAATAAAACAGCAGCCCGAGCGCGCTGCCAACGTGCAGCATCACGATGAACGCCAGCCAGAAGGACTCCGACTCGGACTGGGCCTTCACCAGCTGTTCCAGCCGAACAGCGTCGGGAACAGCACCGTGTGCCCGAGGCTCGAGATCGGGAAGAGCTCCGTCACCCCTTGCAGGAAGCCGAGCACGATCGCCTGGAAGTATGTGATCGCAGAGGCCAGTGGGATCGCTATGAGGCTCGCCATCAGCGCGACAGCTTACGCATCTTCAGCGGCTGCCGCTGCCACTATAGCCCCGGTCACGCGCGCCAGATCGTCCTCGACGATCACGTAGGGAGGCATCGTGTAGATCAAGTCGCGGAACGGCCGCAGCCATACGCCGTGCTTGACGGCCACAGCGGTCACCGCCGCCACGTCCACCTCCTCACGCATCTGCACCACGCCGATCGCACCGAGCACGCGCACGTCCGCCACCCCCGGCAACTCCCAAGCAGGCTCCAGCCCGGTGCGCAGACCGCCTTCAATCGTCGCCACACGCTCGCGCCAATTCCCGTCGGCAAGCAGGTCTAGCGAGGCCAACGCAACAGAGCACGCGAGGGGATTCGCCATGAAAGTAGGCCCGTGCATCAACCCCCCGCCCTCGCCCGATGAGACCACGTCGGATACCGCCCGCGTGCAGAGCGTCGCGGCGAGCGTGAGATAGCCGCCGGTCAAAGCCTTGCCGAGACACATCACGTCGGGCGTCACGCCGGCGTGCTCGCAGGCGAACAGCGCACCGGTGCGCCCGAAGCCGGTGGCGATCTCGTCGAGCACCAGCAGCAGTCCGTGCTCGTCGCACAGACGCCGCAGCAGCGCGACGCACTCCGGAGCGTGGAACCGCATCCCCCCTGCTCCCTGCACGACAGGCTCGACGATCACCGCCGCCAGCTCGTGGGAATGCCGCGCGAGGAGCTCGCTGACGTGCTCTGCCCAGGCATCGTCGAGACCCGCGTCAAATCCATCTGGGGGGCGATCGGCGAACACGTGCTCGTGCAAGCACGCCAGTGAACAGGCTGTGCATTCCGCCGACCGGGTCGCAGACCGCCATCGCGCCGAACGTGTCGCCGTGGTAGCCACCGCGTACGGTCAGCAGCCGACGACGCTCGGGTTGGCCCTTCGCCCGCTGGAACTGCAGGCACAGCTTGATCGCGACCTCGACCGAGACTGAGCCGGAGTCGGCGAAGAACACCTGCTCCAGCCCGTCGGGAACAACCTCCACGAGGCGCTCCGCCAGGCGCACCGCCGGCTCGTGAGTGAGCCCGCCGAACATCACGTGGGCCATTCGCCCGAGCTGCTCTTGCACAGCGAAGTCGAGCGAAGGGATGGCGGTAGCCGTGGATCGCGCACCACCACGAGGACATACCGTCGATCAGCTCGCGTCCGTCCGCGAGCTGCAGACGCACCCCCTCGGCCGAGACGACCGGCAGCGGCGCCTGCGCGCCGGGCAGCGCGCCGTAGGGATGCCAGACGTGCTCGCGGTCGAACGCGAGCAGTGCCTCCCAGCCGCTCAGATCAGTCCTCGTAGAGGACGAAGTCGCGCTTGCGGGCTCCACAGACCGGGCAGAACCACGTGTCCGGGATGTCCTCGAAGGCGGTTCCCGTGGGGATGCCCCCATCCGGGTCGCCCTCCTCGGGGTCGTAGATGTAGCCGCAGGACTCGCAGATCCAGCGCTGCAGGGTGGTGGTCGTCATCGGCAAAAGATTACCGGCCCTCCGCCACGACGGTAGGGTCGGCGGATGAGCACGCACGACGACAGGCGCCCGGCTAAAGGAGAGGAGTACAACCCGGGGAAAGCCACGCCCCCACGCCAGGCGGCGACAGTGATCCTGCTGCGCGGCGGCGCGCGGACGCTCGAAGTGCTGCTGGTCAAGCGCACACCCGCCGCGCGGTTCATGGGCGGCGTGTGGGTGTTCCCGGGAGGCGCAGTGGACTCAGGCGAGGGCGAAGGCGATGGCGCCCACCGCGCGGCGGCGATCCGCGAGCTGCGTGAGGAGGCCGCGATCGCGCTCGAGGATCCCGACGCGCTCGTGAAGTTCTCGCGCTGGATCACGCCGGCCGAGGTCCGCACACGCTTTGACACTCATTTCTTCCTCGCGCCACTGCCCGCCGGGCAGGAGCCGCAGGTCGACGGCGAGGAGTGCGTCGAGCTGGGCTGGTTCACGCCCGCGGCGGCGCTGCAGGCCCACCGCGGCGAGCGGATCGTGCTCGTGTTCCCCACGATCAAGCATCTCGAACAGCTCAACGCGTTCTCCTGCGCCGACGAGCTGCTGGCGTACGCGAGCGGCCGTGAGGTGCGGCCGATCCAACCGCGCGTCGTAGTCGAGGGCGAGGTCGCCCGCGTGTTGCTGCCCGGCGAGCCCGGGTACTGAGCTCCCTCTCAGGCCTGCTGGGCCTCGATCACGTGCGTTACTGCGTTGATCAGCGCCAGGTGCGTAAACGCCTGCGGGTAGTTGCCGAGATGGCGCCCCGAGGAGGCCTCGAGCTCCTCGGCGTACAGACCGAGGTGCGACGAGTAGGAGAGAAGCCGCTCGCAGAGGTGCTCGGCCTCGCGCCGCTCGCCGATCTCCGAGAGTGCAGAGACCAGCCAGAACGAGCAGATCAGGAACGTTCCCTCAGCGCCGCTAAGACCGTCGTCGGTCTCGTCGGTGCGATAGCGCAGGACGAGACCTTGCTCGGTCAACTCCTCGCGGATCGCATTCACGGTGGCGCAAACGCGCTCGTCGTCGGGGGGCAGGAAGCGAAGCAGTGGGATCAACAGGGTTGAGGCGTCGAGCGCGTCGGTGTCGTAGTGCTGGCGAAACACCCCGCGCTTGTCCACGCCTCGCTTGAGGATGTCCTCGTGGATCTCATCGGCCACCCCCTGCCACTGCACGGCCTGTTCCTCCTCGCCGCGGCGTTCGGCCAGACGCGCCCCGCGATCCATCGCCACCCAGCACATCAGCTTTGACGAGACGTAGTGACGGGGCTCGCCGCGCGCCTCCCAGATGCCCTGATCGGGCTCCCGCCAGATCTTCGCGGCGCATTGCACCTGGTCGGTGAGCACCGGCCACAGGCGCTCGGGGATGTGGTCGCGCTTCTTGGAGTGCAGGTATACCGAGTCGAGCACCGCCCCGAACACGTCGTTCTGGCGTTGGTTGTACGCGCCGTTGCCGATTCGCACCGGGCGCGCGCCTTCGTAGCCCTTGAGGTGCTCGAGCGTCGACTCCTCCAGGTCCCGCTCGCCCGTGACCCCGTACATGATCTGCAGCGAGCCGTCCTCGTTTCGCTCGAGATCAGCCACGTACTGGATGAAGTCGTCGGCCTCCCAGTCGAGCCCGAGCGCGTGCAGGCCCCACAGGGTGAAGGAGGCATCACGCATCCAGCAGTAGCGGTAGTCCCAGTTGCGCTCACCGTGCGGCGTCTCGGGCAAGCGAGGTGGTCGGCGCCGCCACGAGCGCGCCGGTGGGCATGAAAGTGAGGCCCTTCAGCGCCAGCGCCGAGCGCTCCAGGTGATAGCGCCAGGGATGATCGGGGTAGGTGCCGTCGGCCAGCCAGCTGCGCCAGAAATGGCTCGTACGGGTCAGGTACTCCTCGGCCTGCTCGGCCGTGCGGGGCCCGCCGAGCCCCTCGGTCCAGGAGATCGCGCAGAAGCGCCGCTCGCCTTCGGTCATCGTGTGACGCGCATGCACGCGGTTGCCCTCGATCCCCATGCGCACGTCGCTGAACAGGCGAAACTCCGTCCGCCCGTCGCTGGCGTCGAACGCGTACCCGCCCTCGGAGCCGGTGTCCACCACGCTCCACTTCGCCGGCGTTGAGCCGTACTGGAGCATCGGCTCGCACACCATCTCCAACTGCACCTCGCCCTGGATGCATTCGATCACGCGCACGAGCAGGTGGTCGGCGTCGAAGTCGGTGGGAGCCCGGGTGTGACTGGAGCCCTCCTTGTTGTCATGCCACTGCCCGATCGTCAGCCCATCCACCACGCGCAGCCACCCCTGCGGCGTCATCCAGGTCGTCTCGATCAGGTTCGTGCCCGGAATGTAGCGACGGCCTGCCGGCACATACACGTCATAGGGGCCCACGCGCCAATTCCCCGCCCCGCGATCGAGCATCGCGGCAAACACGCTCGGCGAGTCGAAGTGGGGCACGCACATCCAATCGATCGACCCGTCCGAGGCGACCAGCGCACCGGTGTGGCAGTCCGACAGGAAGCCGTAGTCGGCGATCGGCGGAAACGGGGAGTTCGGCGAGAATGACGCGCCCGAGCTCTCTACGGAGGATTTCCGCGCTGCCGGCGGCGCAACCTCGGCCTCCTTGGCCTGGCCGACCTTCGGTGCGGGGCTATTCGAAGTCGCCGAGCGCGGAGGCATGTTCATCGAACCGTAGCGTGAGCGTGCGTCGGGTCGGTATCGCTCACCGCCAGGGAAGCTCCACATCGGAAGGCAGGCGAGCTTCGTCATCGAGCTTGTCGAGATGGGCGCGCAACGAGACGGCGGCGACGGGACGCAGCTCGGCGGGGACATCCGACCACGCGGCGTCGAGCAGCTCAGACGTAGAGCGACGGCCTGCCTCGAGCGCGGCGAGCAGCAGCCGCTCGCGCTCGAGGCGATGATCGATGTACTGATCCAGCTTCGCGCGAGAATCCCAAATCGGTGGCCCGTGACCCGGACAGAGCACATCCAGGCCGCGCTCGCGCAGTCTTTCGAGGCCGTCGAGATAGCCGGCGAGCGCGCCGGGGTCGGGGGCGATGAACACGCTGCCTTCGCCGAGCACCGCGTCGCCGGTGAAACACGCCCGGTCGCAGATCAGCGCGAAGTGATCGGGTGCGTGGCCGGGCGTGGCGAGAGCCTCAAAGGGCCCGAAGCGCACACCTTCGGCGAGCTTCACATCGACCTCCCCCCGTCCGGCTGCCAAAGGCGCTGCTCGCCGCTCGCGCAACGCGCCGACCCCCTCGGAATGGTCAGCGTGGTCGTGGGTTAGCGCGATGCCGCCGAGACCGCCACGAGCGTCGACCAAAGCCACGAGACGATTCATGTGCTCCTCCAGCGCGGGACCGGGATCGACCACATACGCGGGATCGCGCCCGACGATCCACGTGTTGGTGCCCGACAGTGTCAGGGGGCTGGGATTGTCCGCGCGCAGGCGCAGGATGTCGTAGTTCAGCAGTTCGTCCGCCGTGGCCGGCTCCTTTGAGCCCGGATCGGCCTCAGCGTCGGGGGGTGGCGCGGGACTCACCAGCGCGACCCTAACCGAGCGGACGACGCGTTACCCCAGAAGTCGTGTCGAGCGTCGTACTCTGGGGGGCGACCATGCACCACCAAAGCCGAAAATCGATCGACCACGACCCAAATGAGCTCCGCCGTGCCGTTCGCCCAGCCTGAGCCGCTGCGCCGCGAGCTGGCGCAAGCACTGCCGGACCGACCGTTTACGCTGCGCTTCTGGGACGGCTCGGAGCTCGCGCCGACCGCCCCCAGCGGGCCGGTCTTCACGGTCTGCTCCCCGGCCGCCGTCGCCCACCTGCTGCGCGCCCCCGGACAGCTCGGGCTCGGCCGCGCCTATGCCGTCGGTGAGCTGGAGGCGGACGACCTCGACCGCGTGATCGGGCTGCTCGACACGTTCAAGGCACCCACGATCGACTCAAAGACGCGACTGCGGCTGACGCTGGCCGCCGTGCGCGCGTGCGGGCTGATGAAGCCGCCGCCGATCCCCGCGAGCGAGCTGCGCCCGCGCGGGCGGCGTCACAGCCGCGAGCGCGACGCGCGCGCTGTGCGCCATCACTACGACGTTTCGAACGAGTTCTTCGCGCTGTTCCTCGACGAGTCGATGACCTATAGCTGCGCGCTGTTCTCGCGCGAGCTCGACTCGCTCGAGGAGTCGTGGGGAAGTCATCCGCCAGAGCCGGAGCGGCACTCACCGACGCTCGAGCAGGCACAGGCGGCCAAGCGCGAGCTGATCTGCCGCAAGCTCGCGCTGCGGGAGGACGAGCGCGTGCTCGATGTCGGCTGCGGCTGGGGCAGCTTCGTGATTCACGCGGCCGCCAACCACGGGGTCCGGGCGGTTGGCATCACCCTGTCCCCCGCTCAGGCAGAGCTTGCGCGCAAGCGCGTGGCCGAGGCGGGCCTGGAGGATCGCGTGGAGATCCGCGTTGCGGACTACCGCGACCTCGGCGCCTCCGGCGGGGGCTATGACGCGATCGCCTCGATCGGCATGGTCGAGCACGTGGGTGCCAACCAGATCGACCTATACGCGCGGCAACTCGCGGGTCTGCTGGAACCGGGGGGCCTGCTGCTCAACCATGGCATTTCTCGGCTGCGCCACGGCGAGGCGGAGGCAGGGCCGTTCTCCGAGCGCTATGTGTTCCCGGACGCGGCGCCGCTGCACGTCTCGCGCGTGAGCCTCGCCCTGGAGCGCGCTGGGATCGAGCCCCTGCACGTCGAGGGTCTGCGCGAGGATTACGCCGAGACGCTCAGCCACTGGATCGAGCGCCTGGACGCCAACCGCGCGCGGGCCGAAGAGCTGGCCGGACCCGAACGCGTGCGCGTGTGGCGACTCTACCTGCGCGCCGCGCGCAACGGGTTCCGGACCGGCTTTACCTCGATCTTTCAGGTGCTCGGCCGCCGCGCTTAGCGCCGGCCGGCGCGCGCGCCGCCGCTTCTGTTCCCGGCGCCGGAACCCGCCGCGCGTGGAGCCGGTCCGGGGAGAGCCGGAGCCATTGCGTGCAGGACCGCTCCGGCCGCGGTTACGCGATGACGCGCGTGCGCTGCTGGGAGCCGCCAGAGCGCTGCCCGGTGGCGTCGATTGGCAGTCCACCGAGCTCGAGCTCGCGGTGCAAGCCGAGGTCGCGGACCATGCTCACCATTTCGCGCGCCTGATCGTGGACGACGAACGTAACGCCGGTGCCGCTGGCGCCCGCGCGAGCTGTGCGCCCGATGCGGTGCACGTAGTCCTCGCGCGAGCCGGGCATGTCGAAGTTGATCACGTGCGTAATCCCCGCCACGTCGATGCCGCGCGCGGCCACGTCGGTGGCGACGAGCGTGTCAACGGCGCCGGACTCGAAGCGGGCGAGCGCCTTCTCGCGCTGGGACTGTGACTTGTCGCCGTGCATCGCCACCGCCTGCACGTTGCTCGCCGCAAGTCGTTTGACGAGCCGGTCGGCGCCGCGCTTGGTGCGCACGAACACGAGCGTAAGGCCGCGGTCGGAGTCGCTCAGCTCGGATACGAGTCGCGCGACCTTGCCCTCGTGGGAGACGGAGACGAAGCGGTGCTCGACGTCTCCCTTGCGCTCCTCTGAGTGGGCGTGCTCGTGACGGCGCGGATCGGTGGTGTAGGCCTTGGCGAGGTTGCCCACCTCGCCCTGGAGCGTGGCGCTGAACAGCAGCGTCTGGCGCTCACGGGCGCACATCTTCACGATCCGATCGACGACGGGCTTGAAGCCCATGTCGAGCATCCTGTCGGCCTCGTCGAGCACGAGCAGCCTGACGCGGTCGAGCGATACGTCGCGCCGATCGATCAGATCGAGTAGCCGTCCCGGCGTGGCGACGAGGATGTGAGCGCGAGCAGCGAGACGCGCCTGCTTGACGATGCCGGCGCCCCCGTAAACGGCCGCGATCGAGAGCGCGCGTGCGTGGGCGATGTCACGCAGATCGTCGACGATCTGCGATGCCAGCTCGCGCGTCGGCGCCAGTACCAGCGCCGAGGGGCGCACGTTGGTGCCGTGCAGGCGTTCGATCATCGGAATCCCGAATGCGAGCGTCTTGCCCGATCCGGTCGGTGATTGAGCCAGCAGGTCGTGACCGGCAAGCACGTCGGGAATGACCATCTTCTGAACTGCGAATGGCTGGGTGATCTCGCGCTTGGCAAGCTCACTGGCGACGACCTCGGACACGCCGAGGTCGGCGAACGTTTGATGCTCCATGTGGTGATGCTCCTTCTGGCGACCCTCAGGTCACCGCTACAGATGGAGATTCGACTGACCCCATCCGCGCAACGAAAAAGCGCCAACAAAGACAAAGAACCTCGCGGGCGACGTCGCCGCCCGGTAGTGCAACCGTAGCAGGCGACCCCTCTACTACCGCAGATTCGCCATCACGTGCTTGACGACTGTGTAGTCCTCTAGCGAATATACGCTCAGGTCCTTGCCGTACCCCGAGTCCTTGAAGCCTCCATGGGGCATCTCCGAGACCAGGGGGATGTGGTCGTTGATCCATACGCATCCGAAGCGCAATGCCTTCGATACGCGCAGGGCGCGGCCCACGTCGCGGGTCCACACCGATGAGGCCAAGCCGTAGCGGGTCGCATTGGCCCATTCGATCGCCTGCTCCTCGTCGGAGAAGCGCTGCACGGTGATCACCGGGCCGAAGATCTCGCGCTGGATCAGCTCGTCGTCCTGCTCCAGCCCGGCGATCACCGCCGGCTCCAGGAAGAAGCCCTCGCGCTCGGGCCGCCCGCCGCCGGTCACGATCTCCGCGTGGGCGGGCCGGCGCTCCAAGAAGCCCTCGACACGCTCGCGCTGGCGGGCGGAGTTGACCGGCCCGAGCGTCGTCTCCGGCGCGAGCGTGTCGCCGATCTGAAGGCCACGGGCCTGCCCGACCAGACCTGCGACCACATCGTCGTAGACCTTCGCTCCGGCGAGCACGCGCGTGGCGGCGGTGCAGTCCTGGCCAGCGTTGTAATAGCCGGTGCCGGCGATCGTTTCAAGCGCGCCCTCCAGGCTGACGTCGTCGAACACCACCACAGGCGCCTTGCCGCCGAGCTCGAGATGCACCCGCTTGAGCGAGTCCGCGGCGGTGCGCGCGAAGTGCTTGCCCGTATCCACCGAGCCTGTGAGCGCGAGCATGTCCACGTCGGGGTGATTGATCAGCGCCTCGCCCGTCGGCCGGCCGGGGCCCATGACCACGTTCAGGACCCCCTTGGGGAGAATGTCAGCTGCGAGCTCGGCCAGGCGGACGGTCGTGATCGGCGTGGTCTCGGCCGGCTTCAGCACAACCGTATTGCCAGCAGCCAGCGCCGGTCCGAATTTCCAGATCGCCATCATCAGCGGGTAGTTCCACGGCGTCACCTGCCCGATCACGCCGACCGCTTCGCGGCGCGTGAAGGAGGTGTAGCCCTCCATGTACTCGCCCGCCGCGCGTCCCTCCGCACAGCGCGCCGCGCCCGCGAAGAAGCGCAGGTTGTCGGCCATCACCGGCAGCTCGTCGCTCCTCACCGCGGCGAGCGGCTTGCCCGCGTTGAGCGCCTCCAAGCGCGCGATCTCCTCGGCGTGCTCGTCAACGAGATCGGCCAGCGCGAGCAATGCCGCCGAGCGCTGGGCGGGCGTCGTCTGCGACCAGCCCGCGAACGCCCTCCTTGCGGCTTTCACAGCGCGATCGACATCCTCCGCGCTCGACTGTGGCGCCCGCGCCAGCTCCTCTCCGGTGGCGGGGTTCAGGACGGGTTCGGTGTCACTCCCAGAGGAGACGCGCTCGCCGTCGATGAAGTTGCTCAGGGTCTCCGTCGTGCTCGCCATGCCGGCACTCCTTTTCAGGGGTCGACTTTGTATCTTCGCACGCCCCCAGCGGACGCCGAGCCAGCGCCTCAATCTGATCCCCTCTAACCTACATTAGCGTAACTTACAGGGCGTAAGATACAGCCCGTGCCGGAGCAGCTCACTCCAAGCCCGACGCCGCGGATGACCGCGCATGCGCGCCGCAAGCAGCTACTCGACGTGACCACCGATATCGTCGCCGAGCAGGGTTTTCAAGCGGTGTCGATCCAATCGGTGGCCCGCACAGCGGGTATCTCGCGCCCGATCGTCTACGAGCACTTCGGGGATCTGGCGGGACTCCTGGAAGCCCTCGTAGAGCGCGAGATGTCGCGTGCGCTCGCGCAGGTCTCAGAGACGGAGCTCGGCGATCTGACGGACGGCGATCCACCCGACCTGATGCTCGAGAGCCTGCGCACGTACCTCGCCGCCGTCGAGCGGCATCCGGCCACCTGGCGACTCGTGCTGATGGCGCCGGAGGGGGCACCCGAGCTCCTGCGCAAGAGCATCCGCGGCGGCCGCGGCGCCGTCCTTGGCAAGCTCACGCGCGCGGTGCGCCCGCTCTCGACGCCCGGCGAAGCGCCGGACCCGGAACTGACGGCAAGACTCCTCTCCACCGTCGCCGACGAGTACGCGCGCCTGCTCCTCAGCGACCCGCGCCGCTTCCCGCCCGAGCGGCTACTGCTGCACGCTCGCTGGTGGCTCGGCCATCTCTGGAGCTAGCGACTTCCGCACGACTCGCGCCGCCCGCACGTACGGCGCGCCCTGTCAGCTCACAGCGGATGCGACCTGCTCGAGCGCCGCCGCGACAGCGGGGTGGGTGATCTCGCCGGCGCGCACGTTCAGCCCCAGGCGCAGGCCGGGGTCGTCCTCCAAAGCCCCGTCCACCCCGTGCTCGGCCAGCGCCAGCACATACGGCAGCGTCGCGTTGGTGAGCGCATAGGTCGATGTGATCGGCACCGCTCCGGGCATGTTCGTGACGCAGTAATGGGTGATCCCATCGACCTCGAACGTCGGGTCGGAGTGGGTCGTCGGACGCGAGGTCTCAAAGCACCCGCCCTGGTCGATCGACACGTCGACGAGCACCGCGTGCCGCTTCATCAAGCCGAGCTGCTCACGCGTGACGACGCGTGGCGCTCGGCCGCCGTGGACCAGGACGGCACCGATCACCAGATCGGCGCGCGGCAGCATCTCCTCGATCGCCAAGGTCGATGAATACACCGTCGAGGCGCGACCGCCGAACGCGACTTCCAGCTCGCGCAACCGATCGATCGAGCGGTCGAACACGAACACGTCGGCCTGCATCCCGATCGCGATGAACGCGGCGTTCATCCCCACCACGCCGCCGCCGATCACGAGCACCGTCGCGGCCGCGACTCCCGGCACCCCGCCCAGCAGGATGCCCCGGCCGCCCAAGGGCTTCTCGAGCATGAACGCGCCCGCCTGCGTGGCGATCTTGCCCGCCACCTCGCTCATCGGCGCCAGCAGCGGCAGGCGTCCCTCCGCATCTTCGACCGTCTCGTAGGCGATGCACGTCGCGCCGGACTCCCGCAGACCCCGCGCCAAATCCGGCTCGGCCGCGAGGTGCAGGTAGGTGAACAGGGTCTGGCCCTCCCGCAGCAGCCCGACCTCGGCCGCCTGGGGCTCCTTGACCTTGAGCACGAGCTCGGCCTGCCCGAACACGGCCTCGGCGTCGGGCACGATCTCCGCGCCCTGCGCCTGGAAGTGGGCGTCATCGAACGCGCTGCCCAGCCCCGCGCCAGCCTGCACCAGGACCTCGTGCCCGCGAGCGCTCAGCTCGCGCACGCCCGCGGGAGTGATCGCGACGCGGTACTCGTCGATCTTCACCTCGGTTGGTACACCGATCCTCATCGTGCCAACTCCCTTCCTCGTAGGGCCAGCCAGAACTCGATCCGATCGCGCGCCTGGGAAAAGTCGCGGCCGGTCAACTGCTCGACGCGGCGGATGCGATAACGCAACGTGTGACGGTGACAATAAAGCGCATTGGCCGCCTTCTCCCAGTGCCCGTTGTGCTCGATGAACACGTCGAGCGAGCGCAGCAGCTCGTCGCCGTACTCGCCCTCGCCCTGCTCGACCGGGCCGAGCACGCCGCGGCAGTAAGAGATCAGCGCGTCGTCGTCCTGCAAAGACAAGAGCAGCTGGAAGGCGCCGAGGTCTTTGTAGGTGGCGACCTCGGGCGCGTCGCCGTTCTGCAGCCGCACGGCCTCCAGCGCGCAGCGCGCCTCGTGAAAGCTGAGCCGCAGCGAATGCGTCGGTGCAGCGCGGCTCGCGGAGGCCGCGACGGTGCCGAAACGCTCGGCCAACTCACCGCGGAGCTTGCCCGCAAGCTCGACCGGATCCCGCCCGCCCTTGCCATCGCCACCACGCCCGTCCAGCAGCCCGTCCGCGTCGATCACCGCGCACAGCAGGCCGGCGCGAATCGCCACGAGGTTGTGCACTTCCTCGCGCTCGAGGATCCGTTCCAGCAGCGCAGCGGCAGCCGTCGGGTCCGGCGGCGAAAAGGCCAGCACCACGACCTGCTCGCCGATTCCGAACGGGCGCAGCCGCGCCTGCAGCTCCTCGGGGTAGAGGTGCCCGGTGAGCGCCTCCGCCAGCACGTCGCCGACCATGTTGCGCTGCAGCATTTCGTAGCGCTCGTTGACGAGCTGCGCGAACGCCCGCTCGGTGATCGCGATGAACGGCAACTCGTAGGGAACCTCGAACAGCGGGAACGTCCGCTTGCGCGCCGCCGTCACGAGCGCCGCCGGCAGCCGTTTGTGGGTGAAGCCCGTGCCGAAGCCGAGACCGGCGATCTCGTGGTCGGCGAGGCGCTCGATCAGCTCGCGCTGCGCTTTCGGTCCGTCCAGCTGGATGCCCATGCTCAGCAGCAGCTCGCCCCCTTTCAGCCACGGCGTCGGGTCGATCAGCTCGGTGCTATGCACCCAGCGCACGTGCGCCTGGGCGGACTCTTGCCCGGAGACGAGCGTCAGCCCGAGCTCCGCTACGAGGCTCTCTACTGTGAGCTCCATCTCCCGATCCGCTCCCCCGCCTCGCTCAGCACGAGGCGCAGGATCGACTCGATCTCCGCAAACTGCTCCTCGCCCGCGATCAACGGCGGCGAGAGCTGCACGACCGGATCGCCGCGATCGTCGGTGCGGCAGATCAGCCCGCGCGAGTACAGCTCGCCGGAGAGGTAGCCGCGCAGCAGCTGCTCTGACTCCTCGTGGTTGAACGTCTGCTTCGTGGCCTTGTCCTTGACGAGCTCGATCGCCTGGAAGTAGCCCGCGCCACGCACGTCGCCGACGATCGGCAACTCGCGCAGACCCTCGAGCATCTCCCGGAATCGGCCCTCGTTCTGACGTACGCGCCCGCACAGGTCCTCGCGCTCCATCACGTCGATGTTCGCCAGCGCCACCGCGCACGCCATTGGGTGCCCGCCGAAGGTGAAGCCATGCGTAAAGGTCTCGAGTTCCGTGCATGAATGGCTCGGCGACGTGGTCGGCGGCGAGCACCGCCCCGAGCGGCGCATACGCGGAGGTGAGACCCTTCGCCATCGTGATCATGTCCGGCTGGTAGTCGTAACGTTCGCAACCGAACCAGTACCCCAGTCGACCCCACGCACAGATCACCTCGTCGGAGATCAGCAGCACCCCGTGCCGATCGCAGATCTCGCGCACGCGCTGGAAGTAGCCGTCCTGGGGCACGAAGCAGCCACCGCTGTTCTGCACCGGCTCGAGGATCACCGCCGCGACCGTCTTCGGCCCCTCGAACAGGATCGCCTCCTCGATCTGGTCGGCCGCCCACAGTGGGTCGCGATCCTCGTTCCAGCGGTAGGAGTTCGTGTTCGGAACGTGATGCCCGCCGGGGGTGAGCGGCTCGAACGGCGTCCGCAACGCGGGCACGCCGGTCGCCGTCAGTGCGCCCATCGAGGTCCCGTGGTAGGCGAGCTTGCGTGAGATCAGCTTGACGCGGGTCGGCTCGCCCTTGGCCGCGTGGTAGGCCTTCGCGAGCTTCCACGCCGACTCGACCGCCTCCGAACCCCCCGAGGTGAAGAACACCCGGTTCAGGTTCCCGGGCGCAAGCTCGGCGATCCGCGCGGCCAGCTCGATCGAGCGCGGGTGGGCGTAGCTCCAGTTCGTGTAGAACCCGAGCTCCTCGGCCTGCTTCGCGGCGGCCTGCCCGAGCTCGGCGCGGCCGTGGCCGATGTTCACGCAGTACAGCGCCGACAGCCCGTCGAGGTAGCGCTTGCCGTGCTCGTCGTACACGTAGCAGCCGTCGCCGCGTACGATCACCGGGACGTCGCTGTCGGCGTAGACGCCCATCCGCGTGAAGTGCATCCACAGGTGGCGCTTTGCCATCTCTTGAAGATCACTAGACATTAGGGATAACGGTACTCCGCCGAGATGTCCAGCTCAAGGCGCTGCCAGGTCAACAAGCCTCGCGAGACTTGTACGAGATGTACAAGATCGACAGGACGTTTTGGGGATCGCGCCCCTTGTCCGCCGCCGGTGGACGACGTAACTTCTGCCACGACACCCCACAACTCAGCCCCGAGAGGAGCAGGAGATGGCCACCGTCAGCGCAGCCACACCGGGAGCGCCCGAACAAGAGGGCGTGATGGATAAGGGGTTGAAGAAAAACGCGATCGGCTACCTGTCGAACATCGTGATCGGGGTCGCCTCCACCGCGCCCGCGTACTCGCTCGCGGCGACGTTGGGGTTCATCATCGCGGTCAAGGGCGTCGGCGTGCACGCGCCGGCGGTGATGCTGGTGGCCTTCATCCCGATGCTGCTGGTCGCGTCGGCCTACAAATACTTCAACCGCGCCGACCCGGATGCGGGCACGACGTTCGCGTGGACGACGCGCACCTTCGGTCCGATGACGGGCTGGCTGAACGGCTGGGCGATCTTCCTGGCGGATGTGATCGTGATGGCCTCGCTGGCGGACATCGCGGCCATCTACACGTTCAAGCTCTTCGGCTTCAGCGAACTCGGAGAATCGAAAGCGGCGATCATCATCGCCGCGGTCCTGTGGATCGCGATCATGACCTGGATCTGTTACCGCGGAATTGAGCTCTCGGCGCGCATCCAGCAGGTGCTGCTCGGCGCCGAGGTCCTCATCCTCGGGCTGTTCGCGGTGGTGGCGTTCGTCAAGGTCTACGGCAGCCACCCGCCCAGCGGCTCGATCAAGCCCTCGCTGTCGTGGCTCAACCCCTTCGCGATGAACTTCTCAGACCTGGTTGTCGCGCTGCTGCTCGCGGTTTTCATCTACTGGGGTTGGGATTCCGGCGTGTCCGTCAACGAGGAGTCGGAGGACCCGGCAAACGGCCCCGGGAAGGCCGCCGTGATCTCGACGATCCTGCTCGTGCTGATCTACGTCGTCGTCACGGCAGCCGCCCAGTCCTTCCACGGCGTCGGCTTCCTGACCAACGAAGCGAACCAGGAAGACGTCCTCAACGCGCTCGGCACCGGGGTGCTCGGCAGCACGCTGGACAAGCTGCTGGTGATCGCGGTGCTGACCTCGGCGTCGGCCTCGACGCAGACGACGATCCTGCCGACAGCCCGTACGACGCTGTCGATGGCGCACTGGAAAGCGGTGACGAGCCTGCTCTCGCGCGTCCACAAGCGCTACCTGACCCCGACGGTTTCGACGCTCGGCTTCGGGCTGCTGTCGATCGTCATCACGGTCGTCCTGCTGCTGCTTTCCTCCAGCGTCCTGGAAGACTCGCTCACGGCGATCGGCTTCCCGATCTGCTTCTACTACGGCTTCACGGGCGTCGCCTGCGGCTTCTACTACCGCCACGAGCTGGCCAAGAGCGCGCGCAACTTCCTGCTGCTCGGGCTCGGCCCGATGATCGGGGGGCTGATCCTGTTCGGGATCGGGGTCAAGGCCGCGTTCTACTACGGGCACGCCGAAAATGTCGGATCGAAGCCAATCCTCGGCATCACCCTGCCGCTGTGGATGGGCATCGGCGGCATGATCCTCGGCGGCGTGATCGCCGTCCTCTCGCGCCCCTACTTCAAGGAGTTCTTCGCGCGCAAGACCGAAGTCGCGCCGCCGGGTGTGCTCGAGCAACCTCCCTCGCCGGTCGTGCCGCCACAAGTCGACTTCTGAGCACCAGCCCCACGCGGCGCCAGCCACGAAAACGCCGGTCAGCTCGGCAACTCCATCTGCCCATGCGGTGAGCCGTACTCCCCCAGCAACTCGAGGAACGGCTTCGGCGGGAACGCCTCGGGGCCGAGCACACCGACACCCTGCCACTCGCCACGGTCCAGCAGCTCGAGCGCGACGACGGGGTTGATCGCCGTCTGCCAGACCACCGCTTGATTGCCGTACTCGCGCATCGTCACCTCGTTGTCGACCACATGGTAAAGGTAGGTCGAGCGCGGACGGGAGTCCTTGCCGAGACCCCTCACCCACGTCCCCGCGCAGGTGCGCCCCGACATCCGCTCGCCGAGTGTCGCCGGGTCCGGCAGCGCGGCGGCGACCACGTCGCGCGGGGCCACCGGCACGCCGCGAACAGAGACGGGCTCGGTGGAGTCGAGCCCAAGTTTGTGGAGCGTCGAGAGCACGTCGATGAACTCCTGTCCGAGCCCGTACTTGAACGTCACCCGTTCGCAGTCGACCCAGCGCGGGATCAAAACGACCTCCTCGTGCTCGACGTTCACGCACTCGACCGGCCCGATCCCCTCCGGGAACTCGAACACCTCGGGCTCGGAGAACGGCGGCGTCGTATAGAAGCCGCGCCCCCGCTCCCAGATCAGCGGCGGGTTCAGGCACTCCTCGATCGTCGTCCAGATCGAGAACGTCGGCGCGAAGTCATAGCCCTCGACGACGAGGTCGGCGCCGTCGCGCACCCCCGCTTCCTCGATCTTCGAGAACAGCTCGTCGGCAGCGTAGCGGGCGAAGATGTCCGACAGGCCGGGCTCCACGCCGATCCCGACGAGCGCGAGCACCTCTGCCTGCGCCCAGGCCTCGTTGCGCGCGAGCTGGTACTCGCCGAGCATCGTCCCCGTCAGCTCATACGGGCGTTCCGGATGCGGGCGGGAGAGCGTCATCGCCATGTCCAGGTAGGTGACCCGCGCCCGCAGCGCAGCGTCGAAGATCGGCTCGTTGAAGCGCGGGTCGCAGGCGTTCAGCACGGCGTCGGGCCGCACGCGGTCGATCAGCTCGACCAGATCTGCCTCGCTCGAGGCGTCCACGCGCTCGGCGCTGAAGCGATCGGGCTCACCGAGCCGCTCCGCCACCGCCCGTGCGCGCTCGAGCGCAACGTCGGCCATCACCACCTTCGTAAACGCCGTACGCCGCTGTGCGATCGCGGCGAACGCCGCCCCGACCCCCCCTGACCCCACAACCAAGACCCGCATGGGCACCAGTGTGACGTAGATCGACTTTTCGAGATGTCGTAAGCGGGTGCCGCCGGTATGCCGCAATGGACATAGCCGGCTCGCCTAGATGCCGATCGCGACTGCCCCTGACAGCGGACGGCTCCCGTATGCTGCGCCGATCCGCGCGGTTTCGAACACGAGCAGCAGAGCATGAGCACCGGCGTCCCCAGCCCCCCGCGCACGCCACCCGGATCGCCCCAACTGGCGGGCGCCGGCGCAGCGTCGCGCGAGCACGGCAGCGGGCCATCGGCCGCCACCCCGCGGACGCGCTGGGCGCCTTCCCCCGCAATCGGACGTACGGAGCTGTTGTGGGTGATCCTCGCCGGGATCCTGCTCGCAGTGGTGACGAGCTGGCCGCTCGTGCTGCACATGGGAAGCCGGATCGCCCCAGACCTCGGCGACCCGGTCCGCACCGCCTGGCAGATCGCCTGGGTCGGACACGCGATGCTCCACGACCCGCTGCACATCTTCGACTCCAACGCCTTCTACCCCCACCCGCTTAGCCTCGCCTTCTCCGATTCGCTGCTCGGCTACGGCCCGGCGGCGTTCTTCGGCTCGGGCACCGTGGCCACCCTGGTCCGCTACAACCTCCTGTTCCTGGGGATATGGTCACTCTGCTTCGTCGGGTCCTACCTGCTCGCGCGCGAGCTGGGGTTGCGCTGGTTCGGCGCCGCCGCCACCGCCGCCGCCTTCGCCTACGCCGACTACCGCGTAACCGAGGCCGGCCATTTTCAGGTGATCTCCTCCGGTGGTCTCGTGCTGGGGATGTTCCTCCTCCTCCGCGGCTATCGGCGGGACTCGCGCAAGCTCGTGCTCGCCGGCTGGCTCGTCTCCGCCTGGCAGGTCTCACTCGGCTTCACGCTCGGCCTGCAGTACACCTATCTGCTCGTTGTGCTCGCGCTGCTCGTGCTCGCGCACTGGTGGTTCGGGCGCCTGACCCCGGGCCCGGCCTGGGAAAGCTCCGAGCGACGCTCTGGCTCGCGCGGCCCGCTGATCCCGCGCCGGCTGCTCGCGGCGACGCTGATCGGGATCACCGTGCTCGGCGTGGTCGTGGTCTACCAAGCGCGACCCTACCTGAAGGTCGCAAACGAGTACCCGACTGCGCGGCGCACGATCAAGGAAGTCGAAACCTACTCCGCCGGCCCCGCCGCGTGGCTCGCCGCTTCCTCGGAGAACCGCATCTGGGGCGGCGCCACCTCGGGGATGCGCGCGAAAGTGCACTCGAAGAACGAGAGCGTGTTCTTCCCCGGAGGCCTCGTGCTCGTGCTCGCGTTGATCGGCCTGGTCGGCGGCTCGATCTACACGCGCCGATTACGTCTCGCGCTCGCCTTCGGAATTCTCACGTGCTCGATCCTCGCGCTCGGCTTCGGGCTGACCGGCGCCGGCTACCCCTACCGCCTACTGTATGACTACGCTCCGGGCTGGGATGGCGTGCGCGTGCCGGGCAGGATCTTCACGCTGGCAACGCTGTTCTACGCGCTGCTCGCGGGCGCGGGCGCACAGCTTTTGGCGACGCTGGCAGACGCCTGGGGCGCACGCCACTCCGTGCGCGCGCTGCCCGGGATCGTCGGCCTGGTGCTCGTGATCGGGCTCATCGGCGAAGGGGCGGGACACCTCGGCCATCCCGTCGTGCCCCAACCGGCCAAGGCGGAGATCGGGCTACCCGGACCGGTGCTGGACCTGCCGACCGACGGCGCGCTCGACCGCATCTGGCAGTACTTCTCGACGGACGGCTTCTACAAGATCCCGGTCGGCGAGAGCACCTTCGACATCCCCGCGATCGATGACCTGCGCGGCGGCATGAACGGTTTCCCCGACAAGGCAAGCGTCGAGAAGCTGCGCTACTACGGGATCAAGACCGTCGTGCTGCACACCGTGATCCCGCCGGGCCTGCCCCCCGAGCAGGGCTGGGTGATCGCCGAGCCCCCGGACCCCGCCGTCGCGGCGAAGAAGTCGCTCGCGGGGCTGGGCATCACCAAACGGCAGGTCGGCTCGGTCGTGATCTACGAGATCGGCCCCGGACCGAGCGCGCTGCACGGCTCCGACTGATGAGCGCCACAGGATCCGATGTGGGCGGCGATTTGCTCGCTCCACCGCCCACGCGGCGCCCCAGTTCGCGCCAGGCGTCCGGTGGCCGGACGCGGCTCACCAAGAAACGCCTCGCGCTGGCGGCGATCCTGCTCGTCGGGGTGGCCAACGCGACGATGATCCAGAGCTTCTCCTGGAATCAGACCTCCCACTACGACCTGACCCGCGCGCTGAACCAGGACAAGACGACGATCGACGCCTACGCCTCGAACACCGGCGACAAGGTCGAATACAAGGGCCACATCTACTCCGCCCGCGCGCCCGGCCTGGCGCTGTTCGTGCTGCCCTTCTACAACGCGCTCAACCTCGTAAACGCAGAATCGTGGACGAACGCGCACGTGGCGCCGCCGGATCACCCGGGCGACGAGATGATCTACCTGATCGGCCTGTGGGGCAACGTGCTGCCCGGGTTGCTGTTGCTGGTGCTCGTGTGGCGCGTGGCCGAGCGCTTCCAGCCCGGCTACGGCGCCGCGACGGCGGTGATCCTCGGCTTGGGCACGATCGTGCTGCCGTTCTCGCAGATGCTGTTCAGCCACGTGTTCACCACGTTCCTCAGCTTCGCCGCCTTCTGGCTGATGCTGCGCGAGCGCGAGGGCCCGCCCAGCCCGATGCTGCTGGGGCTCGCCGGCCTGGCGATGGGCTACGCGTTCTCCTCGGAGTACCCAACGTTCTTCGCCGCGATCGTGCTGGGCCTGTTCCTGCTCTCGCGCAAGGACTCGCTCAACCCACTGGGGGTCCTGCGGCGCGGCGGCGCGTACGTGGCCGGCGGCCTGGTGGGCATCGTCCCGCTGCTGCTCTACAACCACTACGCGTTCCGCTCTTGGACGCACCTGGCCTACTCCGACGTGCCCCGCCAGCAGAAAGGCTTCTTCGGGATCGGCGCTCCCAGCCTGCGGGTGCTCTCCACGCTGCTGCTGGACTCGCGCGGCCTCTTGACCCTCTCCCCCGTGCTGCTGATGGGCGCGATCGGCACTGTGATGCTCTACAAACGCGGCCGGCGCGCCGAGGCGCTGACGATCGGCGGCATCTGCCTCTGCTTCCTGGGATACAACTCGGGCTACTACCTGCCTTTCGGCGGCGGCTCCGTGGGCCCGCGCTTCCTCGACACGATGCTGCCGTTCCTGGCCTTCCCGATCGCGCTGACGCTCAAGCGCTTCCCCGGCCCCACGATCGCGCTCGCGGCGATCTCGATCACGACGATGACGATCGCCACCGTCACGCACCCTCTGGTCGGCTATGAGAACGAGACCGTCACCTGGGTGCGCTACCTCTCCAAAGGTCTGTTCCAACCCACGCTCGCCTCCGCCTACGGCCTGGGCCGCGGCTGGGGTGGGATCTGGCCGTTCTTCCTCTTCGCCGGCGGGGCGGTGCTGGCGGCGGCCTGGGCAACGCCGCGGCTGCGGCTCTCGACGGCGACGCTCGGGTGGGGCGTCGTGGCGCTCGTCGGCTGGGCGCTGTTCGCGGCGCTCGCACCGACCGTGCTCGGGATCGACCACGCCGGCCTGCAAAGCATCTACAAAGCCGGCGACCACACCGCCTTCAACCTGACCCTGCACTCGGGCAGCAGATACCCGCTGAAGACGCTTGCCCTGGTCGCCGCGGTGGCCGGCCTGCTGGCGCTCGTGGTCGCGTGGGTTTGCAGCGAGTGGGGCGAGAGTGTCAGCGACGCAGAATCGGCTCGAGCCGCTTGAACACGTCGAAGTAGTGCACGGGCGCGACCCGCGTGAGCAGCGAGACGAAGGCGGCATCCGGCCCGATCAGGATGCGATCGCTCCCGCGCTGGATGCCGGCGTGGATCGTCTCGGCAGCGCGCTCGGGCGAGGTGCGCGCGATCGCGGCGAATTCCTTGACGAATGTGTCCTTGTCGGTTCCCCCCTGGTCGTCGACGTGGAAGCGGGCGTGCTCGACGATCTTCGTCGCGATCCCGCCGGGGTGCACGGCGATCGCGCGCACGCCGCTCCCGCGCAACTCGTGACGCAGCGACTCGGTGTACCCGCGCACGGCGAACTTCGATGCGCAGTAGGCGCTCTGCGTGGGGTATCCGATCAGACCGAACACGCTCGACGTGTTGACGATCGCGCCGGTGCCCTCCTCCATCAGAATCGGCAGGTAGGCCCGAGTGCCGTGGACGACACCCCAGAAGTTGACGTCGATGACCCACTCGTCGTCCTCGGGGGAGGCGGCCGCGGCGGTCTGCGCGACCGTCACGCCGGCGTTGTTGAAGACCAGCCCGATCGGCGCCGGCGCCCACTCACGCACCTGAGCCGCAAAGGCCATCTGCCCCTGACGGTCGCGCACGTCGAGCTTCTGAGACAGTACGGGACCGCTGATGGTGGCCGCCGTCTCGGCGAGACCGTCCTCGTCCCAGTCGCAGATCGCCACCGGTGAGCCGTGAGCGCCGAGACGCTGGGCCAGCGCCCGGCCGATCCCCGAGCCGGCACCCGTGATCACCGCCGTGCGGCCATCGAGGTTGGGATGGCGGCGACGCGCCATCGACTACGCCACCACGACGCATTCGAACAGCCTGACACCCCGGAGCATGGCCAAAATATACCTGCATGAATATTCATCTGCATATTTCGCGTTGGGGAGAGATGAGCACGCGATACTCCGTAGCGTTACGATGATCCCCGAAACACCGAGCGTGGCTGCCGCCGTGCACTCATGGGGAAACCGAAAGGTCTCTGATGTCCCTCGAACACATTGACGTGCTGATCGTCGGAGGCGGCCTGTCCGGCATCGGCGCCGGCTACCACCTGCAGGCCAACTGCCCAGAGAAGACCTACGCGATCCTCGAGTCGCGGGACCGTATCGGCGGGACCTGGGACCTGTTCAAATACCCCGGGATCCGCTCGGACTCCGACATGTACACGCTCGGCTACTCCTTCAAGCCGTGGACGCAGGCGAAGGCGATCGCCGACGGACCGTCGATCCTCGACTACGTCCGCGAGACGGCCAGCGAGCACGGCATCGATCGGCAGATCCGCTTTCACCACCGCGTCATGCGCGCCGAGTGGTCCACCGCCGATGCCCGATGGACGGTGCAGGCGCGGCGCAGCGACACCGAAGAGACCGTGTACCTGACTTGCGGTTTCCTGCTGATGTGCAGCGGCTACTACCGCTACGACGAGGGCTACACGCCGGACTTCCAGGGCACCGAGCGCTTCGCCGGGCAGATCGTGCATCCACAGCAGTGGACCGATGACATCGACTACGCCGGCAAGCAGGTCGTTGTGATCGGCAGCGGCGCGACCGCCGTCACGCTCGTCCCCTCGATGGCCCAGACCGCGGCGCACGTCACGATGCTGCAACGCTCGCCGAGCTACGTCGTCGCGTTGCCTGCGCAGGACGCGATCGCCGATGCGCTGCGCCGCAAGCTCCCGGCGCGCGCGGCCTATTCGATCGTGCGCTGGAAGAACGTGCTGCGCACGATGTTCAGCTTCCAGCTCAGTCGTCGCCGGCCGGGCGCGATGAAGGCGCTGCTGCGCAAAGGCCTGGAGAAACAGCTTCCCCCCGGTTACGACATCGACACGCATTTCAAGCCCCAGTACAACCCGTGGGATCAGCGCCTGTGCCTCGTTCCCGACGGCGACCTGTTCAAGGCGATCAGCGACGGATCCGCGTCAGTCGTCACCGACCGCATCGACACGTTCACCGAGCAGGGCCTGCGGCTCGAGTCCGGCGCCGAGCTGCAGGCCGATGTGATCGTCACCGCCACCGGCCTGAACATGCTCGCCCTGGGCGGGATGGAGATCGCCGTCGACGGCCGCGAGGTCGAGCTGTCCGAGACGATGAGCTACAAGGGCATGATGCTCAGCGGCGTGCCCAACCTGGCGCTGGTGATCGGCTACACAAACGCCTCATGGACGCTCAAGTGTGACCTGACCTGCGAATACGTATGCCGGCTGCTCAAGCACATGGACGAGCACTGCTACAGTCAGTGCATGCCCGAGAACCGAGATCCCTCGGTCGCCGCGCTCCCGTTCATCGACTTCTCCTCGGGCTACGTGCAGCGCGCGATCGACAAATTCCCCAGACAGGGGTCCAAGGCACCCTGGCGGCTCTATCAGAACTATGCGCTTGACATCCTGAGCCTGAAATTCGGCAACGTCGAGGACGACGCGATGCAGTTCTCCAGGGCCACGTCGCCGGTCGCTGCTCCGGAGCCGATCGCCGTCTAGCCGACTCGAGCGAGCGCCCTACTCAACTCCACCCGCGCGGGCCGGCTACTCAGCCTCACCCGCATCCACAGCCTCGAGTGGCTCCCCCGCCTCTCCCCGCAGCGCCGGGTCGGCGATGATGCGGATGTCCACGCCCGGCAGCCCGCGCAAGAGGCGCATCGGCAGCGCCCGATCCGACGCGCCGCTCGAGCCAAACCGGCGCAGCCCCTTCGGCGCGGAGGGCGTCCCGAGCAGCACGTAGGTGCTCCCCAGCGACCGCGCCAGCCGGATCGCGACCGCAGCGACATCGTCCCCCTCCTCGACGTGCAGGCGCGCGCCGAGCATCGCACACAGCCGCCGCAGCGCCTCCAGCCGCTTGCGGTCGTCCTCGCTCGGAGGCCGGCCGGCCGGCCGCACGACGAGCACGTCCAGCTCGGCGTCCAATCGCTGGGCCGAGCGCCACGCGCGGCGCACCACCCGCTCGGACTGCGGCTCGAGCGTCGCCAGCGCCAGCAACCGCTCGGCGATCGCCTGGGGCCCGGCCTGCGCCGCCCCCCGCGGCCCCTCCTCGCCACTGCGTAGCCCCTCTTCGTCGCGACGCGAGGCGGGCACGAGCCGGTCGGAGCCGGGCGCGCGCACGAGCCGCTTGACCTCGACATCCTCGGCCACCTGCCGCAGCGCGGTCTCGCGCAGCGCGGCGAGGTTCTCGATCTTGAAGAAGTTGTTCAGCGCCGCCTGCACTCGCTCGGGCCGGTAGACCTTGCCCGCTTTCAACCGCGCGATCAGCGCCTCTGGCGTGAGGTCGATCAGCACGATCTCGTCCGCCATCGACAGCACCTCGTCGGGAATCGTCTCGCGCGTAATCGACCCCGTCAGCTGCGTGATCTGGTCGTTGAGCGACTCCAGGTGCTGGACGTTGACCGTCGAGAACACATCGATCCCCGCCTCGATCACGTCGCGCACGTCCTCATAGCGCTTCTCGTGCTCGACCCCCGGCGCATTGGTGTGCGCAAGCTCGTCGATCAAGCACAGCTCGGGTTTGCGCGCGAGCACCGCCGGCAAATCCATCTCCTGCAGCGGTGTCCCCCGGTAGACGACGCTCCTGCGGGGAACGATCTCCAGCCCCTCGGCCTGAGCAACGGTCTCCGCCCGCCCGTGTGACTCGAGATAGCCGACGGCCACATCCCGCCCACTGTCGGCTTCGGCAACCCCCTCCTGCAACATCCTGTAGGTCTTCCCCACCCCCGGGGCCATCCCGATGAAGACCTTCAGATGCCCGCGTTCGTCAACCACCTAGGAGATTGTGCACGACCAGGTCGATCAGCTTGATCCCGATGAACGGCGCGACGATCCCGCCAAGCCCATAGATCCAGAGGTTGCGTCGCAACAGCGCGCTCGCCCCGATCGGCCGGTAGCGAACCCCGCGCAGCGACAGCGGGATCAGAAGCGGGATCACGAGCGCGTTGAAGATAATCGCCGAGATGATCGCGCTTTCGGGCGTGCCGAGATTCATGATGTTGAGCACGTGCAACGGCCCCTGGGTTGGGTGGGGTCCGATTCCTGTCGCGTATGTCCCTATGAACACGGCCGGCAGGATCGCGAAGTACTTGGCAACGTCGTTGGCGATCGAGAACGTCGTCAGCGCGCCACGGGTGATCAAGAGCTGCTTGCCGACCTCGACGATCTCGATCAGCTTCGTCGGGTTCGAGTCCAGATCGACCATGTTGCCCGCCTCACGGGCCGCCTGGGTCCCCGTGTTCATCGCCACGCCGACGTCGGCCTGCGCGAGCGCCGGCGCGTCGTTGGTGCCGTCGCCGGTCATCGCGACGAGCCGCCCGTCCTCCTGCTGCTCGCGGATCAGCGCCAGCTTGCGCTCGGGGGTCGCTTCGGCGAGGAAGTCGTCGACGCCTGCCTCCTCGGCGATCTTCGCTGCCGTCAGGCGATTGTCGCCGGTCACCATCACGGTTTTGATGCCCATCGCGCGCAACTGGTCGAAGCGCGCCTTCATCCCCTCCTTGATCGTGTCCTTCAGGTAGACGACACCGAGCACCTGGTTATCGCGCGAGACGGCGAGCGGAGTTCCGCCCTCGCTTGAGATCCGGTCGAGCTGAACCTGCAGCTCGGGCGGCGGGGAGCCCCCTTCGCTCTTGACGAGCTCGATGATCGAATCGCCGGCGCCCTTGCGCAGCCGCCGGCCGTCGATGTCGACGCCGCTCATCCTCGTCTGGGCAGTAAACGGCACGAACTCGGCCTGCAGCGTGTTCATGTCGTGCTCGCGGATGCCGTACTGCTTCGCGAGCACCACGATCGAGCGGCCCTCGGGCGTCTCGTCCGCCAGCGAGGCCAGCTGCGCGACCTCGGCCAGCTCGGACTCGGGCACGCCCGGCATCGGCACGAATTCCGAGGCGAGGCGGTTGCCGATCGTGATCGTGCCGGTCTTGTCGAGCAGCAGCACGTCCACGTCCCCGGACGCCTCCACAGCGCGACCCGACAGGGCGAGCACGTTGCGACGCACGAGACGGTCCATCCCGGCGATCCCGATCGCCGACAGCAGCGCCCCGATCGTCGTCGGGATCAGCGCGACGAGCAGCGCGATCAAAGTCGTCTCCGAGATCGCGGTCCCGGCGAACAGGCCGAACGGGCGCAGCGTCGCCACGACGATCACGAAGATCAGTGTCAGCGCCGCGAGCAGGATGTTCAGGGCGATCTCGTTCGGCGTCTTGCGCCGCTCGCGCCCCCTCGACGAGCGCGATCATCCGGTCCAGGAACGACTGGCCCGGGCTCCTGCGTGATTTCCACGACGATCTGATCGGAGGTCACGCGCGTGCCGCCCGTGACCGCGCTGCGGTCGCCGCCGGACTCGCGGATCACCGGGGCGGACTCGCCCGTGATCGCCGACTCGTCCACCGTCGCGATGCCCTCGATCACGGTGCCGTCGCCGGGGATCAGCTCGCCCGCCGGCACGACCACGACGTCGCCACGCGTGAGCTCGGCGGCGGCCTTCGTGGAGCCGTCGCGCATCGTCGCGACCGTCTCCTTGCGCATATTGCGCAGCGTGTCGGCCTGGGCGCGCCCGCGACCCTCGGCGAACGCCTCGGCCATGTTCGCGAACACGACCGTCAGCCACAGCCATAAGGAGATCGTGAACGTGTACCACGCCGGCTCGCTCCCGCCGAGCGATTGGCCGCCGCCGAGCTGGATGAACCACGTCACGGTCGTGATCAGCGCGCCGATCTCCACGACGAACATCACCGGGTTGCGGATCTGCACGCGCGGGTCGAGCTTCTTGAAGCTGTCGATCAGCGCGCGGGTGACGAGCTCGCGCTGGAGCAGGGAGACGGCCTGACGCTCGTTTGTGCAGGCCCACCCACTCCCGTTGACATCAGCCTGCTCCTCCCTTCGGTGATCCGGTCGAGTGCGAGGTTGAGCTCGAGCACGTTCACGCCTTCCTCGCCGGAGAAGCCCAGCCCGCGCCCCGAGGTGTACTTGGCGATCAGCCCGTCGACCGTCGCGAGCGCAAGCCGCCGCACGGCCGCGACGCGGTGGGCCTGGATCCAGGCGTTCGCCGGGGAGATTTCGGGGTCGAGGCCCGAGGCCGAGCTGTTGACCGCGTCGACCGGGATCTTCGCCACCGTCAGCCCGGGGTCATATTCGGTCTTGGTGGTTGGGTTCTTGTTCAGTTCGAGGTAGGCCTTGATGTTTTCTTCGTCGGCTTCCTTGGTCTTCACGCTGTTCGGCCCATGATTTGAGAACGTGCTCGCGGCGGCGTTGTCCGCTCCGCCTTCGGTCGCAGAGGGGCGCGTCTGGAAGTAGCGCGGGTCCGGTTCTGTGACGAGTTCGCCTTCCTTTTCCTCGGGCTTGCCGTTCTTTCCGAGCACCGGCGAGGCAAAGCTCTGGCCGATCAGCTTCGAGCCGACGAGCTTGCCGTCGAGGTGGATCTGCTGCCCGTTTGCGTCGCCGGGGAACGCGACCTGACCGACGCCGGTGATCGACCAACGGATACACGATCCCCAGCAGGACCGTGAACACGATGATCCCGATGACCGAAGTGACGATGTCGCGTTTCATCTCAGTACAAATGTCCTGTTAGGCCCTGAACGATCGGACCCAGGAGGAGGGCGGGGAAGAAGGTCAGCGCGCCGACGAGGATGATCACGCCGATCAGCAGCACGACGAACGTGCCGTTGTCGGTGCGCATCGTCCCGAGACCGGCTGGGGTGACCCGCTTGCCGGCCAAAGCGCCGGCGACGGCGAGCGCGAACAGGATCGGCGCGTAGCGCGCGAAGATCATGTCGAAGCCCCCGAGCAGGTCGGCGAACGTGACCCCGTGCGAGCCGAGGTTGCCCGCGTTCGGCTGGACGAAGCCCGTGTAGCCGGCGAACGCGGAGCCGTTGTTGTTCGCCTGGGAAAGGTAGGCGTAGAAGGTCTCGGAAAAGGCCTGCGGCGTATGCACGCCCAGCTTGCCGGCGGAGCTCGCCACTTCGGAGATCGACGCGCGCCCGCCTTTGCTCGCGGTCGCGAGCGCCGTACAGAACAGCGCCGCCAGGGGCGTGATCGAGGATGCCCAGCCCCGCGAGCTTGATTTCGCGCGCCTCGAGCTTCTTGCCCAGCCACTCCGGCGTGCGTCCCACCATCAGGCCGCCGATGAACACAGCCAAGCAGGACATACAGCAGGATCGAGTACAACCCCGTCCCGACGCCGCCGAAGATCACCTCGCTCGCTGACAGATTCGCGAACGGCACCGCTCCGCCGATACCCGTGAACGACTCGATCGCGCTGTTGACCGCACCGCACGAGGTGACCGTGGTGATGACGTCGAACAGCGCCGACCCCGCGATCCCGAAGCGCTGCTCCTTGCCTTCCATGTTGCCGCCGGTCGAACCCGCGATCACACCCGTGTGCAGGCCGGCCGCGTGCTGGGCGGGCGAGCCATGCGCCTCGGCGATGTAGGCGACGGCGACCGCGCCGAGGAACATCACCATCATCGTCCCGTAGATCGCGAACCCCTGACGGCGGTTGCCCGTCATCCGCCCGTACAAGAACACGAGCGCCGCGGGGATGATCAGCACGAGCAGCATCTCGAAGAAGTTCGTGAACTGCGGTCGGGTTCTCGAACGGGTGCGCCGAGTTCGTGTTGAAGAACCCGCCCCCGTTCGTCCCGAGCTCCTTGATCGCCTCCTGCGAGGCGACCGGCCCCATCCCGATCGTCTGCGTCAGCCCCGTGATCGTGTGCACCGTCAGGTAATCGGAGAAGTTCGCGATCACCCCCTGGGAGACGAGCACGATCGCCGCAAACACGGAAAGAGGTGCGAGCACGTACAGGATCGTGCGCACGAGGTCCTGCCAGAAATTTCCGAGGCTCTTCCCGGACCGTCCGACGATCCCACGGACCAGCGCAACCGCGACGACGATCCCGATCCCAGCGGACAGCCAGTTCTGCACGGTCAGCCCGATCATCTGGCTGAGGTAGGTCATCGTCGTCTCGCCGCTGTAGTACTGCCAGTTCGTGTTCGTCATGAACGACGACACCGTGTTGAACGTCACGTTCCACGGGGCGGAGTGGTAGCCGAGCGGGTTCAGCGCGTGGGGGACGAAGAACGCGTCCTGCGTGCGCAGGATCGCGTAGAGGAGAAGCCAACCGGCGAGCGAGAAGATCAAGAGGCTTTTCGCGTACCCCTTCCAGTCCTGCTCCTGTTCGCGGATCCACCCGCAGGACCCTGTAAAGCAACCGCTCGGGCCAGGCGAAGACCGGCGTCAGGAACACCCGCTTGCCGGTATACACCTTCGCCATGTACTGCCCCAACGGGAACGCGAGCGCGGTGAGGATCACCGCGAACAGGACGATCGTCAACCAGCCGGCGAACGTCACTACAACTTCTCTCCGCGGATCAGGGCATAGAAGAGATATGCGATGACCAGCACCGACACGACCAGACCGAACAAGTCGGCCCCGCTCATGTGCGCGATCAACGCGCCCAATGGCAATCGTGCCGCTCATATCCGGTCGATCCCCTCGACGATCAGCAACAGAATCGCGAACATCACGATCCCGAGAGCTATTGCTAGAACATCCATGCCTCCACTATCGATGCCCCCACATCACGGCCGCGTGACGAATCCCGCCCAGGCGCATAACGATTCTCGTGACGGCTTACATCGAGAATCTGTACCCCACCCCCGGGTCGGTGACGATATAGCGCGGTCCCGCCTCGCCCTCGGGCTCGATCTTCGCCCGCAGCCGCGCGATGTGCGTGCGCAGCGGCTGGATGTCGTCCACGTACCCCGGCCCCCAGACCTCCGCGAGCAGCGCCCTGTGCGTCATCAGCCGCCCGCGGTTGCGCACGAGCGTCCGCAGCAGCTCGAACTCGATCGGCGTCAGATGGATCGGCTCTGCGTCACGGCGCACCGCGCGCGCGGCGAGGTCGATCTCCAGGCCCTCCACCACGATCGCCGGCTCCCCCTCGGCGGGCGTCGTGCGGCGCAGCGCCGCCTGCAGGCGCGCCACCAGCTCGCGCGTGCCGAACGGCTTGGTGATGTAGTCGTCGGCGCCCGGCCTCCAGCGCTCTGACCTTCTGCTCCTCCTCGCCCACCGCCGAGAGCACGAGGATCGGGATCTCGCTCCATTCGCGCAGCCTGCGCGTCACCTCCACGCCGTCGCCGTCCGGCAGCACGAGATCGACGATCGCCGCCGCCGGCGGCTGCACCGCGGCGAGATCGAGCGCCTGCTGCCGCCGTTTCGGCGGCGAGCGCCTCGAAGCCCGCCTCGCGCAGCACCACTTTCAGCGCTCGCACGATCTGCGGCTCGTCGTCGACGACGAGGACCCGCGGGCGCTGCTCGGGCGCCTCAGCCGCCATCGCGCGCGCTCATGCCGAGTGGCGGCTCCGCTGTCTGCTCGCGCGGTCGCGTCCTCGCCTCCAGCGGCAGCTCGAACACGAACGTCGTTCCCTGCTCGGGCAGCGACTCGGCGCGCAGCTCGCCGCCGTTTGCCTCGGTGAACCCGCGCGCGATCGCCAGACCCAGCCCCGAGCCGCGATGACCTGTCTGCGCGGTGCCGGCGCGGTAGAACGGCTCGAACACGCGCTCCAGCTGCGCCGGGGGGATGCCGGGGCCGCGGTCGACCACGCGCACGATCAACTTGCCCCCCTCGCCGGCGAGCGGACGCACCGCCCGCGCCCGGACCGACACGGGATGCCCGGCGGAGTGCCGGCGGGCGTTCTCCAGCACGTTCACGAACGCGCGCTCCAGCTGCGCCGAATCGGCTCGCACGAGCGGCAGGTCGCGGTCGATCGAGAGCGCGAAGTCCTTTGATCCGTGTCCCCCGCCCGCCTCAGCTCCCCCAGGGCGGCGCCGAGCACCTCCTCGACCGACATCCACTCGCGCCGCGGCTCGGCCGCGCCCGCCTCCAGACGCGAGAGGTCGAGCAGGTTGTCGACCAGCCGCGACAGCCGCCGCGCCTCCTCCACGATCACGGCCGCCATCTCCTTACGCTCTCCTCCTGCGCAGCGAATCCGACCCCACCGCCTCGCCCGCGGCCGAGATCGCGGTCAGGGGCGAGCGCAGGTCGTGGGAGACCGCGCGCAACAGCGCCGTCTTGACGACATCGGCGCGGCGCAGCGACGCCGTCTCCACGACCCCGCCCAGCAGATCCTCGCGCTCGAGCGCCGCGCTGAGCAGCGCCTCCAGCGCCGGCACCACCCGCTCCTGCAGCCTGCGCAGGCTCTGCTCGGAGGCGTCGGCCCCGACCAGCAGCGTCCCCAGCCGTCGAGTGCCCTCGCGCAGCGGAAACGCGACGCTGCGCTCGTCTCCCTCGACGGCCTCCATCTCGATCGCGGCCGAGCTCAGCTGCAGCGCCTGCGCCAGGCGCGCCGCGGCCGTCGGCAGCGCCTCGGCGAGGTCCTCCCCGCGCAGCAGCAGCCGCGCCATCTCCGCCGCGAGGTCGGCCTCGCGGCGGCGCTCCTCGGCGTCGCGCGTACGCGCGCGTGTAACCTCCGCCACCGAGCTGGCCAGCGCCGCGGCGACGAGGAACGCGACCAGCGCCACCCAGTTGCTCCGAGCTTTGGATCGTGAAGCTGGCCGACGGGCGGCAGGTGGAAGAAGTTGAACGCCGCCGCGCTCAGCACCGCCGTCGCCACGCCCAGCCCCGCGCCCCAGACGACCGAGACGACGAGCACCGCGAGCATGTACACGACGCCGAGCGACACCGCCGGGGCGATTTCCTGCAGCGGATACAGGATCAACGTGCACAGC
This sequence comes from uncultured Solirubrobacterales bacterium, assembly GCA_963779405.1. Classification (GTDB taxonomy): domain Bacteria; phylum Actinomycetota; class Thermoleophilia; order Solirubrobacterales; family Solirubrobacteraceae; genus Palsa-744. The sequence goes on along the minus strand of CAVZYF010000014.1, from coordinate 70,620 downwards.
GCCACCGCGCCCACCGCCGCGATCGCGCCGGTCCGCCGCGACGGCGGCTCCGCGCTCAGCAGGAATCCGAAGGGGCTTGGCACGCTGCTCAGCGTATGGAAAAAAGAGGGCGGGGCGAGACTCCTTGTCTCACCCCGCCCCGTGCGCCCTGCCCGGCGATCCCGGCGTCAGCCGAGCTTCACCGTACGGCGCGGGCCACCGTGACCATGGCGCGCGCCTCGTGCGTCATCCTGCGGCGTTCATCCGGCCAGCGCGTAAACGAGACGTGACCGGCGTGTGACGGTCTCGTGACCGGCCGATCGTCCGCCTGCGGCGCCTACCATTTCTCAAGCTGGCCCTTCTCTGCGACGACGTCTTGGGTGGAGATCTCTACAGACGATGAAGACATGCATCCGCTCCACCGCCGTGCTTGGCCTTCCGGCTGCTGTTGTGAGCTGCCTGCTGCTCAACCCCGCGATCGCGGCGGCAAGCGTCGTCTCGCCGCTGCCGGAATCCGACTACACGGTGCGCCACTGTATGCGCGGCGCCCGCCCCCGGGTATGCCGGGTGCCTGGCGCTGGAGCTGGTGCCGAAGACGGCGGCGGCACGCGCACATGCCCATCCGCTGGGGATCACGACGAAGTCAGCCGATCGACTGCCGCCAAAGCTTCGGAAGGCGCCTTTGGCCTGCGACCCCAGGATCTGCACAGCATCTACCAACTACCGACCACCGTCGCCCCCACGCAGACGATCGCGCTCGTCGATGCCTACAACGACCTCAGCGCCGAAGCCGACCTGAAAGTCTATGACGAAGAATTTGGGCTGCCCGAATGTACCGACGGCGCGAACAAATGCTTCCAGCAGGTCAACCAGAAAGGTCAGAACGCGCAAACCGGAAATCCGCCCTTTCCCGCGAGCACCGAAGAAAGAGAAAAAGAAGAAACGAACTGCACAACCGGGTCAAGGAAATCAAAGGAAGCGGCTTGCAAGAAAGTGGAAGAAGCCGACGGATGGTCGGAAGAGATATCGCTCGACATCGAGGTCTCCCACGCAACCTGCGAGAGCTGCAAGATCGTGCTCGTCGAGGCCGACTCGGCCTCGTTCGCAGACCTCGAAGAAGCCGAGAAAGCGGCCGTCGCGCTCGGCGCCACGGAGATCTCGAACTCCTGGGGCGGCCCCGAGCAGGAAGTGACGGCGAGCCGAAGACAACGCCAGCCCCTTCAACCATCCCGGGATCGTGATCACCGCCGCCGCCGGCGACGACGGCTACCTGGACTGGGACGCCGAACACGAAAGCTCGAAAGGGCTTCGCCGACTACCCCGCCTCCTCCCCACACGTGGTCGCGGTGGGCGGCACCCGCCTGCTGGGCCCGCTCGGCCCCGGGGAGACCTGGGCGGGCGAGACGGTCTGGAACGGCGATGGAGCCGGCGGAGGCGGCTGCAGCGTGACGCTGGCCGCTGCCGCCCTGGCAGCAGAGCACCTCCGATTGGGAATCGGTCGGATGCGGAGAACACCGCGCGGTCGCCGATGTCTCCGCCGACGCCGACCCCTACACGGGGTTGGCCGTCTACGACTCCAGCTTCGAATGCGAATACGAAGAAGGCGCCATGTGCAGTGGTCCCCTGGTGCACGATCGGCGGCACCAGCCTCGCCTCGCCGCTCGTCGCCTCGGTGTTTGCGCTGGCCGGAGGAGCGCGAGGGCGTCGAATACCCGGCGCAGACCCTGTACGAAAATGAGGTCGAAGACCCGGCAACGCTGCACGACGTCGTCTCCGGGTCAAACGGGGAATGCAAGAAGCCCGTTCGACCGAAGATGGCCTGGACGGCGGAACCTCCGGATGCACGGTCGCCGAAGAGGCGACGCAGTGCTCCGGGAAGCCCATCTGCACGGCAGGCCCAGGCTACGACGGCCCCACTGGAGTCGGCACCCCCAACGGGATCGCCGCCTTCGAGCCCGTCAGCGAAGCAGTCAGGCGGGCGAACGAAGAAAAGCGGCGCGCGGAAAAGCAGTTGCGTGAAGAAAAGCAACGTGAAGAAGAACGGCAACGAGAAGAAAAGAAGCAGGAAGAAGAAGCGAAAAAGCAAGAAGAAGAAGCGGCGGCGGCGGCGGCGAAAAATCCGGGCGGAGGCTCGGGCGTGAGCGCCACCGGCGCGAGCGGCGCCTCCCCCGCGAACGGCGCGTCCGGCACGACGACTCCCTCCATCCCCGCCGGAGCGCCCACCATCAAGCTGACCGCCTTCGCCCTCACCCCGACCGCGCTCTTCGCCCTGAACCGCGCGCGGCCGAAGGTCTCCTACGGTCACTTCGCCTTCACCCTCAGCGCCGCCGCGCGCGTACGCGCCACGCTCGCCAAGCTCGTCCGCGTACGGGGCCACGAGCAATGGGTGCTCGTGCCGGGCTCGCTCACCTTCACCGCGATCAAGGGATCCAACCAACGGCATCTCACCAGCCACGATGGGCTTACCCCCGGCAGCTACCGTCTGACCCTCACACCCCAGCACGGCAGCGCCCGGTCGATCACCTTCCGGGTCGCATAGACCCGGATCGCCCCTGCAAGCCCGGCTGCAAGGACGCCGATTTCTTGTGCTCGGACGCTCCCCTGGCTAGCTTGGCCCGTTCATGTCCCTACTTCCCCAGCGTCTGCGACGCCTGCGCGGGTTGAGCTCTGCTCGGCCGCTCGCACTTGCGAGCATCCTCGCCACCGCCGTCTTGGGTGGGGCGGTGCTCGGGCCGGTCGCTGCCGACTCGTCGAGCTCTGGCACGCTCGAAAGCCGGATCGCCGCCTCCGAGGCCCACGAAGGTGAGCTGCACGCCGGCATCGGCGCCGACACTCACCAGATCGCGGGCTTCCAGGGCAGCATCGACGACCTGCAGACGCGCTTAGACGCCCTGGAAACGAGCCTCGACACCGAGCGCGACCTGCTCGCTTCGCTGCGCTCGCAGTTGCGCGGCGCCCGCGCCAACCTTGCCTCTCTGCAGGTCCAGCTCGGGCGCGACCGGCACGTGCTGGTCGCCCAGCTGATCGCCTCCTACGAGTCGCCCCCGCCGGACATCGTGACCGTCGTCCTGCAGGCCCACGGCTTCGCCGATCTGCTCGAGCGGCTCGACGATCTGCGCGCGATCTCGCGCGAGAATGCGGGCGCGACCGTCCACGTCGCCGAAGAGCAGAAGGCCGTGACCGTCCAGGCCGCGCAACTCGCGACGCTCGAGGCTACACACGCGCGCGAGACGAGCGCCGTGCTCGTGCAGCGCGACGAGGTCGCGCAGCTGCACCTCGCGCTGCTCAGCCGCCAGCTGCAGTACATCCGCGCCCGCGACCGAAGAGCGCCGAGCTCGCCCCCCTGGAATCCCGCCGGCACTCGCTCGAAGGAGAGCTTTCGAAGCTCGCCTCGAGCGAACTCGCCGCCGAGGGCGTCGCCGGCGCCTACACCGGCCCGGTCGGCAACTACACCTCCACGCCGCAGGGCGAATATGGCTTCTTCCAGGCGCCCGGCACCGACTACTCGGTGGGCGAGGAGCCAGTGCTCGTCGCCCACCTGAACACGCTCGGGATCGCCCTGCACCTGCACCTGATCGGGATCTCCGGCTATCGCACCCCGCAGCATTCGATCGAGGTCGGCGGTTTCGCCAACGACCCCCATACTCGTGGGGAAGCCTCCGATACGCCCGGCATCGAGGGCGTGCCCCAGGCCACGCTCGCGCGCTTCGGCCTGATCCGCCCCTTCCCGAGCGCGGCCGAGGCAGATCACATTCAGTTGCTCGGCAGCAAATACTGAGCTTGGTGGCGCCCATCCGCCCGCCGGCGCCGGACGATCGATCAGTCGTCCAACGCTGAGGCGAGCCGCACGGGCGCGCCGTGAGAGACGAGCACTCCGGCAGCTCGACGCTGCCGTCGGCCTGCTGGCCGTTCTCGAGCAGCGCGACGAGCGTACGGCCCACCGCCACCGCTGTGCCGTTGAGCGTGTGGAGGGTCTGCGTCTGCTTGTCCTTGCGCACGCGGATGTTCAATCGCCGGGCCTGGTAATCGGTCGTGTTCGAGCAAGAGGTCAGCTCGCGGTAGCGGGCTTGGCTCGGTAGCCATGCCTCGCAGTCGTACTTCTTCGCGGCCGAGTTGCCGAGGTCGGTCGACGGCGATGTTCACGACGCGGTAGGGCAGGTCCAGCTCGGCGAGGATCTCCTCCTCGATTGCCAGGATCCGTTCGTGCTCGGCGGAGGACTCCTCGGGTGAGACGAAGCTGAACATCTCCACCTTGTCGAACTGGTGCACCCTGAAGATGCCCCGCGTGTCTTTCCCCGCCGCGCCGGCCTCGCGGCGGAAGCACGGCGAGAAGCCGGCGTAGCGCAGCGGCAGGCGCTCGGCCTGGAGGATCTCCTCGGCGTGCAGCGACGCGAGCGCAACCTCGGAGGTGCCGACGAGGAACAGCTCGTCCTCTGGAAGGGAGTAGATCTGCTGCTCGGTGTCGGGCAGGAAGCCCGTCCCGTATAGCGCCTGCTCGCGGACGAGCACCGGCGGGATCACAGGCTCGAAGCCATGCCCGCGCAGCTTCTCCAGCACCCAGCGCACGAGCGCGAGCTCGAGCATCACGAGGTCGCCTTTCAGATAGGCGAAGCGCGAGCCCGACAGCCGCGCCGCGCGATCCATGTCGATCCCCTCCCCCGCCAGCTCCAGATGGTCGCGGGGCTCGAAGTCGAACTTCCGGGACTCGCCCGACCTCACGGACCAGCTCGTCCTCGGGACCGGGCGCCGCTGTCGGGTCGGGCAGGTTCGGCAGCGACGCGAGCACGCCCTGAAGCTCCTCCTCGACCACACCCAGCTCGCGCTGCGATGAGCTTCTCGCGTGCGCCCAGTTCGCGTTGCTCGGCGATCTGCGGCGTCCGCATCCTCGCCGGCGCGCTTGGCTTTGAGCGATCGCGTCCGCGGCGCGCGTTGCTGCTCGCGCGCGCAGCTCCTCGAGATCCGGGATCAGCGCACGGCGGCTCGTGTCCAGCGCGACCACACGATCGACGGGCCCGGCGGCATCCTGGCCCCGCCGCGCCAGCGCCGCGCGCACGACATCCGGTTCCTGCCTGATCCTCTTGAGGTCAAGCACGCGGTAGACCCGGAGCTATTTCGTAGACAATGTGATGCTCGTGGTGGGCACCTTTTCCGCCTTCAACCCGGAGTACTGCGCGAGGAATTTGGCGACTTCGCTGCGCTTCGGTGCCGAGCACGATGTTCTCCGGCATGATCGCGCCCGAGAAGCCGCCGTTGTGGATCGCGTACATGACCTGTTCGTAATCCTCCTTGCGGTAGTTGAAGTTCGGCCCGTTGGTCTTCAGGCGGTCCTTGATGCTCGTCGCCGATCCCTCCGCGCCGACCACGGCCAGCGTGTGGCAGCCCGAGCAGTGGTCGCGGAAGATCACGGCCCCCCGGTAGTAGGGGCTGCTCTTGGGGACCGAGATCCCCTGAGAGCCGCAGGCGCTGAGAGCCAGCGCGCAGACGAGCGCCAGGGGCATCGCGACGACGATCTTGGCACGAGCCTTCATGCGCCGGGAATATATAGGGCCATTCAGAAGCCGTGCCCGCTGAGGACCCACGTTCGCTCTAGAACCCGTGGGCCGTGCCCGCCGCGCGCAGCGCGAGGAACACCACCACGAGCGCCGAGAGCGTCATCACGCCCAGCTCGCGACGCATGATCTCCGCGACGATCGTTCGCTGCTGGAGCTCGGGCAACTCGCCCACCGCCTGGGCGTCCGCGAGCTCATGCCGGTCGAGGATCGTTTGCGCGGAGATCACCCGCAGCTGCTCGGCCACGAAGGCGACCACGAGCGGGAGCAGCGCGTAGAGATAGAAGAGACGTTCGCTCGAGTAGCTGCCGGCCACGGCCAGCGCGCCGACCGCCAGGGCGAGGGTGATCGCCGAGCCCTGGCCGACGCGCAGCAACAGCCAGAAAGCCCTGCTCGGCTCGCAGCAATACCAGCGCCAGGCGCCGAGCAGCCCCGGCAGCGCGTTGAGTGCCGCCACCACAAGGGCGCCCGCCACCACGACTTCGGTCAACGCTCCGCCCACCCGCGTGCCGCCGTAAGCGTCACTGCTCAGCGCTGCACATATCGAGCCGATTGCCACTATGTAACACCCTGGCACAAGCGGTGATATAACACGCCTCGGTGCTGCGCAGCTATCTCCCGGCGATCGTCTTTCTGGTGCTCGGCGGCGCCGTCGGCGGCACGTTCGCGGTGCTGAACTCGGTGCTCGGCCCGCGCCGGGCGACCAAACACAAGCAGGACCCCTACGAGTGCGGCCTGCCCTCCGAGGTCAAGCAGGGAATGCGCTTCGGGATCAGCTTCTACCTGATCGCGATGCTGTTCATCCTGTTCGACATCGAGGTCGTCTTCCTCTACCCGATCGCCGTCGAGCTGCGCGCCTACGGCAGCTACGCGCTGGCCGAGACGATCACGTTCATCGTGCTGCTGTTCGTCGCGTTCGTCTACGTCTGGCGCAGGGGGGCGTTGGAGTGGAGGTAAAACGCGAGAAGATCTCGCCGGCGCGTTCCGCGGCCAGCCGCTGACCGGTCGAGTCGGCCAGCCGACCTGCGCGTGGAGTGCCTGAACACGAGCCAGCTGCTGCGCGGCGGCGACCTGGAGGGCGCCAACCAGCCGGCGCACCTGGAGGGCACCGAGCTCGAACGCTACGTGGAAGAACGGATGCTGACGACGACGCTCGACAGCGCGGTCGCGTGGGCGCGGTCGAACGCGTTCTTCCCTCTCGCCTTCGGCCTTGCCTGCTGTGCGATGGAGCAGTTCCACGCCGCCGGCCCGCGCATGGACATCGGGCGGTTCGGGTTCGAAGCGTTCCGCGCCTCCCCGCGCCAGGCCGACCTGATCATCCTCGCGGGCCGCGTATCGATCAAGATGGCGCCGATCATTCGCCGCCTCTACGACCAGATGCTCGAGCCGAAGTGGGCGATCTCGATGGGCGCGTGCTGCAGCTCGATGGGAGTCTTCAACAACTACGCGCTCGTGCCGGCCGACAAGTTCATGCCGATCGACGTGCACGTCCCCGGCTGCCCGCCCCGCCCCGAGTCGTTGATGCACGGCGTGCTGAAGCTGCGCAAGATGGTTCAGGACGACCCCGACATGGGCTGGCGCGACCGCTACGACGCCCGCGGCACGGAGGAGATCGTCCCCGGCACGGAGGAGATCGTCCCCAGTACCTCAGCGGGAGCGGGGCAGGCTGAAGCGGAAGAGGGGCAGGCCCCCTTCCGACCACCCCCCATGGAATGACCAGCCCTCACCAAGACTCCGATGCCTGACGCGACCGGGCTGGAGCTGATCGCCCATGAGCTGGGCGACGCCGTGATCGAGACGGTCTACTTCCGGGAACGCGCAACGCTGCAGATCGACCCGGCGGCGATCCGCTCGACGCTCCAGCATCTGCGCGGGAGTGGATACGCGTTTCTGGCGAGCGTGCACGGCGTCGACTACTACCCCGAGGAGCCGCGCCTCGGGGTGCACTACGAGCTGCTGGACATGTCGAAGGTCGACCGCATCACGGTCAAGCTGCGGGTGCCGTTGGACGCGCCGACGGTCGACTCCGTCACCGACGAATGGCCGACGGCCAACCATCAGGAGCGGGAGATCTACGACATGTTCGGGGTCGTCTTCGAGGGCCATCCCGACCTGCGCCGGATCCTGATGCCCGAGGACTACGAGGGCCACCCTCAGCGGCGTGACTTTCCGGTCGGCGGCGAACCGGTGATCTTCACCTACGACGAGGCCAAATGGCTGGAGTCGCGCGCGTGAGCCCCACGACCCCGCCCGCGAGCCCGCCGCCCCTGTCCGCGTACCGCCGGCGCGAGCAGTCGATCACGCTCTCCCCGGTTGAGGAGCCACTCGAGGGTGGCGCCGAGACCACCGACGAGCTGCTGACGCTCAACTTCGGCCCGCACCACCCCGCCACGCACGGCGTGCTGCGGCTGCTCGTCACGCTCGAAGCGGAGATCGTGCGCGACGTCAAACCGATCATCGGCTACGTACACACGGGGATCGAGAAGACCGCCGAGGACAAGGCCTACTGGAAGGTGATCCCGGTCGTCGAGCGGATGGACTACCTCGCCTACTACTTCAACGCGATGGCCTACGTCGGCGCGGTCGAGACGCTGTTGGAGGTGGAGGTTCCCAAGCGCGCCCAGTACCTGCGCGTGATCCATCTCGAACTCAACCGGATCGCCTCCCACCTGATCTGGCTGGGCACCTCCGCGCTCGACCTCGGCGCGATTTCGATCTTCCTCTACTGCCTACGCGAGCGCGAACTGATCCTCGACCTGTTCGAGATGTCCTCCGGCGCGCGCATGCACACGCGCTACTTCCAAGTCGGCGGCGTAATCGAGGACATTCCGCCCGGCTTTGAGCCGAAGCTGCGCGAGTTCCTGAAGGTGATGCCCGAGCGCGCCGACGAGTACGGGGCGATTCTGAACTCCAACGAGATCATCCTGCAGCGTCTGCGCGGCACCTGCCCGCTGGACGCGGAGACGCTGCTCTCACTCGGTGTGACGGGGCCCCTGCTGCGTGCGGCGGGCAACCCCTGGGACCTGCGCAAGGCGGCGCCGTACAGCTCCTACGAGGACTTCGACTTCAAGATCCCGGTCGGCACGGTCGGCGACAACTACGATCGCTTCGCCGTGCGCCTGGCCGAGATCTACGAGTCGGTGAAGATCATCTCCCAAGCTTTGGACGGCCTGCCCGAGGGGCCCCACATCACCGGCGATCGTAAGGTGGCCTTGCCTCCCCGCCACGAGCTCGCCACCTCGATGGAGGCATTGATCCACCACTTCAAGCTCGTCACCGAGGGCTTTCGCGTGCCGCCCGGCGAGGTCTACTACCCGATCGAGTCCCCCCGCGGCGAGCTCGCCTGCTTCGTGCGCTCCGACGGGTCGTCGAAGCCCGCGCGCGTGCACATGCGTGACCCGTCGTTCGTCAACCTGCAGGCGCTCGCGCCGATGACCCGGGGCAGCTACATCGCCGACATGATCGCCACCACCGCGATGCTCGATCCGATTCTCGGGGGGATCGATCGATGACCCCTCCGCAGCAGAGCGTGCCGATGGACAAGGGCGTCCCACGCTTCGAGCACGGCTCGCGCGTGCCCGGCTGGGACACGCCCGCCGATCTGGAGAAGGACCCGGCGACGGTCCCCGATCCGGCGACCACGCCGGTCCCGGCCGAGCTGCGCGCGGAGATCGAGGCGCACATGGCGCTCTACCCCGAGACCCGCTCCGCATCGCTGCCTGCGCTCGCGGCCGCGCAGCGCGTGCACGGCTGGTGCTCGCCCGAGGCGATCGAGCAGGTCGCCTGCGTGATGGGACTGACACCCGCGGACCTGGCGGCCGTGGCCACGTTCTACGACATGCTCGAGACCGAGCCCGTCGGGCGCCACAGCGTGTACGTGTGCACGAACATCTCCTGCTCGCTGTGCGGCGCCGACGCGCTGCTCGCCGCTATCCAGGGGTCCGCAGGCGATGAGGAGGAGTTCAACGTGCGCGGGTTCGAGTGCCTCGGCGCCTGCGACATCGCGCCGATGGCCTCCGTCGACGGCGTCTACGTCGGCCCGCTCTCGATCGAGGACGTGCCGGCGCTGCTGGAGGACGTGCGCGCCGGGCGTCCGGTACTGCCGGAGAAGCAGCTAGCGCGCAAACGGGTCGCCGACCCGCACGCCAACACCCAGGAATTTCCGCTGCACGAGGCCGAGGGAGACGCCTGAGGATGCCTGCGACCGCTTCTCCGATGTTGCTGTTCCACGACATCGACGAGCCCGGGCTGAACACGCTCGAGGTCTACGAGCGTCGCGGCGGCTACGAGGCCCTGCGCAAGGCCCTGCAGTCCTCGCCCGAGGAGGTGCTCGCACAGCTCGAAGCCTCCGGCATACGTGGTCGCGGCGGCGCGGGCTTCTCGATGGGCAAGAAGGTCTCGTTCCTGCCCAAGGGCACGATGGACAAGTACCTCGTGTGCAACGCCGACGAGTCCGAGCCGGGCACGTTCAAGGACCGCGAACTGATGCAGAAGAGCCCGCACATGCTGATCGAGGGAATCGTGATCGCCTCCTATGCGGCGGGAACCAATCGCTCGTTCATCTACATCCGCGGCGAGTATGTGCTGCAGGCCGACATGCTCGACGCGGCGCTCGGCGAAGCTCGCGAGGCCGGCTTCGTCGGTGAGCGAGATCCTCGGCTCCGAGCACTCGCTCTCGCTCGTCGTGCATCGCGGCGCAGGCGCATACATCTGCGGCGAGGAGACAGGGCTGCTCGACTCGCTGGAAGGCAAGCGCGGCAACCCGCGCCTGAAGCCGCCGTTCCCCGCCGTCCAGGGCCTCTACCAGGGACCGACGCTGATCAACAACGTCGAGACGCTCGCCACCGTCCCGGCGATCATGCGGATGGGCGGCGAGGAGTACGCCAAGCTCGGCGTCGAAACCTCCACGGGCACGAAGCTCGTCTCGATCTCCGGCCAGGTGCAGCGGCCCGGCAACTACGAGATCGAGCTGGGCATCCCCTCGCGCGAGATCATCTACGGGCTCGCCGGCGGGCCACCGGAGGGACGCGAGATCAAGTGCTGGTTCCCGGGCGGCTCCTCGGCGCCGGTGCTCACCGCCGACGACCTCGACGTGCCGTATGACTTCGACTCGCTCGGCAAAGCCGGCTCGATGCTCGGCTCCGGGGCGATCATCGTCGTCGATGACTCCACGCCGATCGTCGAGTTGGCGATGAAGCTCGCGAAGTTCTACCGGCACGAGTCCTGCGGCAAGTGCACCCCCTGCCGCGAGGGCACGAACTGGACGGTGAAGATGCTCGAGCGGATCGACTCCGGCGAGGCCACGCCGATGGACCTCGACATCATGGCCTCCGTGCAGGAGCACATCATCGGCAACTGCCTGTGCGTCTTGGGCGACGCGATGGCGATGCCGATCGGCTCGATGATCGCGAAGTTCCGTCCGGAGTTCGAGGCCCACATCGAGAGCCGCCGGCTGGAGTCCGTTCATGCCTAGGCCCGAACCGAAGACGATCACCTTCACGATCGATGGCCTCGAGGTGCAGGCGCCGGAGAACGCGATGCTCGTCGACGCGGCCAAGCACGGCGACGTCGAGATCCCGGTGTTCTGCTACGAGCCCAAGCTCGGCCAGCCGGTCGGCGCCTGCCGCATGTGCCTGGTCGAAATCGAGGGCATCCCGAAGCTGCAGACCGGCTGCTCGACGCCGGTCAAGGACGGCATGGTCGTGCACACGCAGACCGACCGCGTGAAGACCGCTCAGCAGTCGGTCGTCGAGTTCCTGCTGATCAACCATCCGCTCGACTGCCCCGTCTGCGACAAGGGCGGCGAGTGTCCGTTGCAGGACATCACCTTCGGCTGGGGTCCCGGCCATTCGCGCTTCATCGAGCCCAAGCGCCACTTCGTCAAGCCTTTGGAGCTCTCGCCGACGATCGCGATCGACCGCGAGCGCTGCATCCTCTGCTATCGCTGTGCGCGCTTCTCCCAGGAGATCTCCGAAGACAACCAGCTCGTCTTGCTCGAGCGCGGCGCGCACTCCTACATCTCGACCTTCGACGGCCACCCCTACGTCGCGCCGTTCTCCGGCAACATCGTCGAGCTGTGCCCCGTCGGCGCGCTGACCTCGCGGCCCTACCGCTTCCGCGCGCGGCCGTGGGACATCGAGGACGCCGGCTCGGTCTGCACGCTCTGCCCGGCGCAGTGCAACGTCACGCTGACAGTGCGCGACGACCGCGTGCTGCGCGTGCTCGCGCGGGAGAACGACGAGGTCGACGACGGTTGGCTGTGCGACGCCGGGCGCTTTGCCTACCCCGCGCTCGGCGGCGACGACCGTGTGAGCGAGCCGCTGATTCGTGACGGCGGCGAGCTGCGCCCCGTCTCCTGGGAGCGGGCGCTGGAGGCCGCCGCCACGGGCCTCGCGCGCGCCGGCGAGCGCACGGGCGCAATCGCCGGCGGGCAGAGCACAAACGAGGAGGGCTTCCTGCTCGCGCGACTGCTCCGCGAGGGCCTTGGCTCGCCGAACCTGGATTCGCGCCGCGCCGGCGCTCTGCCCCTGGAGCTGCACCTCGCGCTGTCCGATCCTGCGCTGCAAGCGAAGGTCTCAGATCTCGAGTTCGCCCACGCCGTGCTCGTGCTCGACGCCGACCCGATCGAGGACATGCCGATCCTCGACCTGCGCCTGCGCAAGGGCATCCGCCGCCACGGGGTAAAGCTCGTGCAGGCAAGCGCCGCGGACCTATTGAGTGATGAGCGCACCGCTGAGTTGACCGAGCAGCTGAAAGCCGCCGGTGAGGAGGTCGTGATCCTGTGGGGCGAGCGCCTGGCCGCGGGCCCTGATGGAGAGGCGGCCGTTCAGGCGCTGCTCGCGTTGGCGCAAACGCTGTCCCTGGGTGACACCTCCGGCGCGGGCCTGCTCGAAATCCCCTCCGGCGCGAATGGGCGGGGACTGCGCGAGGCCGGCGTGCTGCCCAACGCCGGGCCGGGGCTCTCCGAGCTCGACGACGCGCCCGGCAAGGATGCCCGCGCGATCGCCGAGGGCCTCGCCGACGGCGAGCTTGCGGCGCTCTACCTGTTCCAGACAGATCCTCTGCACGACCTGCCCGACCGCCAACTGATCGATCCGGTTGCGGCGACACCCTCGCGCAACGGCGATTCGGTAGGCGCCGGCAACGGCGCCTCGGCCGTGGCCGCCGCCCATGACACTTCGCCCGATCGTTCGCCCGATCGCGAGCTGTGGGAGCGAGCTTTGGAGCGTGCCTCGACCGTGATCGCGCACGCCACGTTCCTGACCGAGGGCCTGCGCGAGCACGCCGACGTCGTCTTCCCGGCCGAGGCCTACGCGGAGAAGGAGGGCACGATCGTCCATCCCGACGGGCGCCTGCAGCGCCTGCGCCCGGCCGTCGCCCGGATGGGTGAGTTTGGCTCCACTCGAGCTGGATGGCAGGTGCTCGTCGAGGTGGCCTCGCGCCTGGGCTTGGAGCTCGACGTCACCACCGGCTCGATGGCTTCCCAGCAGCTGTTCGATGCGATCCCCTTCTATGCAGGCCTGACGCTCGAGGAGATCGGCGGCCGAGGGGTGCGCTGGCGGGAGCGCGAAACGGCGGTGGCGTCCTGATGCTCGCGATCGTCGGCTACTACGAAGAATGGTGGATCCAGATCCTGAAGGCGATCGTGATCTTCGCGGTGGGCCTGCAGCTCGTGCCGGTCGTGCTGCTCGCCGAGCGCAAGCTACTCGGGCGCTTCCAGGCACGTTACGGGCCCAACCGCGTCGGCCCTTTCGGCGCGCTGCAACCGCTGGCGGACATCCTCAAGCTGCTGACCAAGGAGCAGTTCCGGCCGAGCACCTCGATCGGGTTCCTGTTCGTGCTGGCACCGCTGATCTCGATTCTCACCGCCGTGGCGGCGTTCGCGATCATCCCGTTCGGGAATGTCCAGCACATCTTCGGGACAGAGGTTGGGCTGTATGGGATCGACGTCTCGATCGGTCCGCTGTACGTGTTCGCGTTCGGGGGGATCGCGTTCTACGGGATCATGCTCGGCGGCTGGTCCTCGGGCTCGAAGTACTCGTTCCTCGGCGCGATGCGCGCCGCCGCGCAGCTGATCTCCTACGAGGTCTCCCAGGGCCTCGCGCTGGTGGGCGTGATCTTCACCGCGCAGACACTCTCGCTGACCGGCATCGTCGAAGCCCAGAAAGGCATGTGGTACATCGTGCCGCAGTTCTTCGGCTTCCTGATTTTTCTCACCGCGAGCTTTGCCGAGACCAACCGCGCGCCGTTCGATTTGACCGAGGCCGACGCCGAGCTCGTCGGCGGCTACAACACCGAGTACGGCGGCGGGCGCTTCGCCTCCTACTACTTCGCCGAGTACCTCAACGTGCTCGTCGTCTCCGGCATCGTCACTACCGTGTTCCTCGGCGGCTGGCTCCTGCCATTCGGCATCCACCCGCCGGGCTTCCTCGACCCGTTCGTCGTCCTGTTCAAGATGGGGCTCGTCACGTTCCTGTTCATCTGGGTTCGTGCGACGCTCCCGCGGTTGCGCTACGACCAGCTGATGAGCTTCGGTTGGAAGGTGCTGCTGCCCCTGGCCACGCTCAACGCGCTCGTCACGGCCGTGCTCGTGGTGGTGACGCACTGATGGTAGATCCAACCCAGACCACAGCCTCCCAGACAACCGCTCGGAGCACACGCTGATGGCCGACCCCACACAGCCCACACCCACCCAGCCGACGACCCCGGCCTCCGCGACGACGACCGAGCTGAACGTCACCGCCTGGAGCCCCGGCGAGGATGTGATCCAGGTCCAGCGCACCCCCGCGCCAGGCGCGGGACGCGCGACCTGGCGCACGTTCCGCGAGACCGCGCGTGGCCTGATGACGACCTTCGGCCGCCTCACCGAAAAAGGCGTCACCGTGCAGTACCCAGAGGAGAAGACGCCCGTCTACCCGCGCTTTCGCGGCCGCCACAAGCTGCACCGCTTCGAGGACACGGGGTTGGAGAAGTGCGTCGGCTGCTCGCTCTGCGCGGCAGCCTGCCCGGCCGACTGCATCCGCGTGGTCGCGGCCGAGAACACCCCCGAAAATCGCGTATCCGCTGGCGAGCGCTACGCGGCGGTGTACGAGATCAATCTCTCCCGCTGCATCTTCTGCGGCTACTGCGAGATCGCCTGTCCGTTCGACGCGATCACGATGGGCCACGACTACGAGCTCTCCGACTACGACCGCTCGGATCTGATCTTCACCAAGGAGATGTTGCTCGCCGAGCCTTTGGAACGCACACCGCTGAGGAACGAGGGCGAGTGAGAATGACCTGGACCCCACCCACCCGATGAGCACGATCCTGTTCTTCATCGCCGGCTTCGGCGTGATCGCTGGCGCGGTCGGCGTGGTCGTCCTGCGCGACCCGTTCTACAGCGTGCTCGCGCTCGTCGGCCACCTGATCGCGCTCGCGGTGCTGTTCCTGCTGCTGCGCGCGGAATTCGTCGCCGCCGCGCAGGTCGTGGTGTATGCGGGGGCGGTGATGGTCCTGTACGTGTTCGTCGTCGCCTACGTCGGCGACTCGAGTGCCGGGTCAGCGGGAGACGAACCTCTGGCCGGGGTGAGCGGGCTCGGACCGGCCGCCTCGAACCTCCGCCTCGGTGGGGCGATCGCCGGCGGGGCGCTGCTGATCGAGCTGCTGATCGCGTTGCTCGGCACGGGACTGAAGGCGATCAGCGGCTATGGCGCCTCCTACGCTCCGGGGCCCCGCACGTTCGGCACGCCCGCCTACATCGGCAACCTGCTGCTCACGCGCTTTCTGCTCGCGTTCGAGGCGGCATCGTTCCTGCTGCTGATCGCGGCCGTCGGCGCCGTCGTGCTCGCCGGCCGGCGGGGCGGCCTGGAGGACGAGGAGGAGCGCAGGCTCACGCCCCTCGACCTGATCCGCCCACAGGGCACGGGTACGACGGCCGAGGGCGTCGGGGGGCCGCACGCGTGAGCATTGCCTGGTACCTCGCCGTCTCGGCGATCGTCTTCTCGCTCGGCGTCGTCGGCGTGATCACCCGGCGCAACCCGCTCGTCGTGCTGCTGTGCCTCGAGCTGATGCTGAACGGCGCCAACCTCTCGCTCGTCGCGTTCGCGCGCATGTGGGGCAACGGCGACGGGCAGATCCTCGCGCTGATCGTGATGACCGTCGCCGCCTGCGAGGTCTGCATCGGGCTCGGCATGATCGTCGCGATCTACCGGCGGCGGCTGCCGGTGGATGTGGACGAGCTTCGGGAGTTGCAGGGCTGATGGCCACGACCTATGGCTGGCTCGTGCTGGCCTTTCCCCTGCTCGGCACGCTCGTGATCGCGTTCGGGTTTCGCTCCCTGCCGGGCCGTTACGCCGGCTGGATCGGCACGGTCGCGATCGGCCTCGCGTTCATAGCGGCGCTCGGCACGCTGATCGCGCTGCAGGGGCATTCCCCCAGCCACCGCGAGCTCGAATCCTCGCTGTGGGACTACGCATCGACGGTCGGTATCAACGCGCGCCTGTCGATCCTCGTGGATCCGCTGTCGGTCTACATGATCCTGATCGTCACGGGCATCTCCACGATGATCCACCTGTACTCGATCTCCTACCTGGACGAAGACCGTGGCAACGCCCGCTTCTTCTCCTACCTGAACTTCTTCGTCTTCTCGATGCTCCTGCTCGTGCTCGCGGGCAACTTCCTGCTGCTGATCGTCGGCTGGGCGTTTGTGGGCGCCGCCTCCTACCTCTTGATCTCCTTCTGGTACCGGCGGACCACCGCCACGAAGGCGGGGATCAAGGCGTTCGTGATCAACGTCGTCGGCGACGTCGGGTTGGTGCTCGGCACCTACTTCATCTTCAAGCACACCGGCACGCTCAACTTCCTCGCCACGTTCAAGGCCGCACCGCACGTCTTCCAGAAGGGCGAAGCGGACATCGTCGCCGGCTGCCTCTTGCTGCTCGTCGGGGCGTGCGCGAAGTCCGCCCAGGTTCCGCTGCACACCTGGCTGCCCGACGCGATGGAGGGACCGACTCCCGTCAGCGCGCTGATCCACGCGGCGACGATGGTCACCGCGGGCGTCTACCTGATCGCGCGCATGCACGTCCTGTTCGAACTCGCCCCCGCGGCGCAGGACGCGGGCGCGGTGATCGGCGCGCTGACGCTGTTGATGGCGGGCACGATCGCGCTGACGCAGACCGACATCAAGCGCGTGATCGCCTACTCGACGATGTCCCAGATCGGCTACATGATCATGGGCGTCTCCGTCGGCGCCTACGCGGCCGGGATGTTCCACCTGATGACCCACGCGTTCTTCAAGGCGCTGCTGTTCATGGGCGCCGGCTCGATCATCGGCGCGATGGGCGGCGAGCAGTCGCTGGAGAAGATGGGTGGCTTTCGCAAGGCGCTGCCGTTCACGTTCGCGTGCTTCATCATCGGCGGCCTGGCCCTATCGGGCATTCCGCCGTTCTCGGGCTTCTTCTCCAAGGACGACATCCTGCTCGTCACCGCCGAGCGCGGCGGCTGGCACTGGGCGCTGTACGTGATGGGCTACGCCGGCGCGTTCCTGACCGCGATCTACACGTTCCGGATGATCTTCAGGGCCTTCTACGGCGAGCCCGTCGCCGAGGCGCGCGAACTCGAAGCCGGTCACCTCCATCATGCGGAGGTCCCGACGAACCCCGCGAACGGCGAGGTCGAGGACACGGACGTCGGCTTCCCCGGCCCCCACCACACGATCGCCGAGCGCGCAATGCCGATGAAGGTCGCGATGACGGTGCTCGCGATTGGCGCGATCGGCGCCGGCCTCGTGCAGGTTCCGGGGGTCGACGACGTGATCGTCAACTTCCTGCGGCCC
The DNA here is from genome assembly GCA_963779405.1 of uncultured Solirubrobacterales bacterium. GTDB lineage: Bacteria > Actinomycetota > Thermoleophilia > Solirubrobacterales > Solirubrobacteraceae > Palsa-744. Next base: position 53,277 of record CAVZYF010000014.1, on the reverse strand, counting down.
ACGTTCGCGAGCTCGCCCCTGTACGAACCGCACACCAAGGACGGCCTCTTGATCTTCGGGATGGTCCTCGGCACCGTGCTCGGCCTGCTAGGCATCGCGATCGCCTACCGCATCTGGGTCAAGCAGCCGAGCATCGCCGTCACCGCGCGCGAGCGGTTCGGGGCGCTGTACGAGCTGTCCGTGAACAAGTGGTACTTCGACGAGTTGATCGACTTCGCGATCGTGCGCCCGGCCACCGCGACGGGACGCTTCGCGATGGACACCTTCGAGCGCGTGTTCGTGCAGGACACGCTGATCGGCGGCACGACCGGGCTCGTGCGCGCGGGGTCGGCCGCGGTGCGCGCGGTGCAGAACGGCTTCCTTCGCTACTACGCCGCGCTGCTCGTGCTCGGCGTGGCGGGCGTCGGCTTCTACTTCCTCCTCCAAGCCTGATGCCCCTCTCGATCCTCATATGGCTACCTGCCGTCGCCGGTCTGTTGGGGGCGATCCTGGCCGGACGCAACGAGCGTGTCCCCGGCATCCTCGCGCTGATCGGGTCGGTGGTCGCGCTCGGTCTGTCGATCGGCTACATCGCCGACTTCCACAGCGGCGGACCCGCGCTGCAGCACGTCACCGACGTCGTCTGGATCTCCACGCTGGGCATCCACTACAAGCTCGGCGTGAGCGGCCTGAACGTCTTCCTCGTAGGGCTGACCACGCTGCTGTTCGCCGCCGCCACCCTCGCCGCGAACATGCGCTCGTGGGAGCGTCCGAAGCTCTTCTACTTCCACTTCATGCTCGCCGAGTCCGCGGTGCTCGGCGCGTTCCTCGCCCAGGATCTCGCGCTGTTCGTCGCGTTCTTCGACCTGATGCTGATCCCCTTCTACTTCCTGATCGGCGGCTGGGGCAAAGAGCCGGACCGCGTCAAAGCGACGATCAAGCTGGTGATCTACACGCTCGTCGGCTCGCTGCTGATGCTCGCCGCCGCGATCGCCACCGGCGTGCTGGCCTCAGAACAGGGTGGCGGGCACATCACGTTCGTTTTGACCTCGTTGCAGGCGCTGCCGCTGAGCAAGGGCTCGCAGGAGTGGATCTTCCTGTTCTTCGCCGCCGCATTCCTTGTGAAGATGCCCGCGTTCCCGCTACACGGCTGGATGCCCGACGGCTACCGCGCGATGCCGATCGAGGTGCTGATGGTGTTCTCCGGCGTGCTCTCGAAGGTCGGCGCATACGGCTTCCTCGCGATCGTGCTGCCGCTGTTCCCGCAGGCCGCCGCCCACTTCCAGGTGCTGATGCTGCTGATCGCGCTCGCCTCGATCATCTACGGCTCGGCGCTCGCCTTCACCCAAACCGACGTGCGCCTGATCGCGGGGTACTCCTCGGTCGCGCAACTCGGGTTCATCACGCTCGGGATCTTCGCCCTGAACCCCCAGGGCGCCCAGGGCGCGCTGCTGCAGATGGTCAACCACGGCCTGGTCGTCGCCCCGCTGTTCTTCATCATCCTGCTGCTCTCCCGGCGCGCCGGCGGCTCGGAGGACGTCCGCGACATGGGTGGTATCGCCTTCCGCGCGCCGGTGCTCGCGTCGCTGTTCTTGATCGTCGCGCTCGCGACGCTCGCGATGCCGGGCTCGACGAACTTCGTCGGTGAGTTCCTGATCCTGCTCGGCGTCTTCAAAGCGAAGCTCGCGATCGCGGTGATCGCCTTCAGCGGCGTCGTGATGGCGAGCGTCTACGCGCTGCGGCTGTTCATCGGCGCGATGCACAACCGCGTCGGGCCGAAGGTCAAATCCCGCGACATCACCGTGCGCGACGGCCTCGTGCTCGTGCCGCTCGTCGCGGTGATCCTGTTCCTCGCGCTGTACCCACAGTTCGCACTGCACCGCAGCGAAGGGTCGGTCAAGACAGCCGTCGCCCCGGCGCACGTCGCCTTGAGCACATTCTCGCCCCAGCCCACCGCGAGCACGACTCCGTGATGCTGCTCGCCACCGCCACCCTCAAAGGCCCGCACGTCGACTTCGCCGGGCTCTCGCCGCTGATCGCGCTGCTCGGCGGCGCCGCCATGGTGCTGCTCGTCGGACTGCTCGGCCAGAAAGCGGCGCGCGAGCAGGTGGTACCCGCGCTCAGCCTGGTGGCGCTCGCCGCCTCGCTGGGACTGACGATCTGGCAGTGGGGCGAACAGAAGTCGATCTCTCGCCGGAGCGCTGCGGATCGACGACCTGGCGCTCGTGCTGAACATGATCCTGATCGCCGGCGGCGCGGCGACGGTGCTGCTCGCCTGGCGCTCGCGCGCGGCGGAAAGCACGCGCCCACGGCGAGTGGCACGCGCTGCTCTTGACCTCGATCGGCGGCATGTTCCTGCTCGCGAGCGCCCAGAACACGGTGCTCGTGTTCCTCGGCCTGGAGCTTCTCTCGATCCCGCTGTACGTGCTCTGCGCTACCGGCTACTCAAAACGCGGCCAGCACCAGGAGCGCTCGCTGGAGTCGGGGTTGAAGTATCTGATCATCGGCTCCGTCGGCTCGGCCACGCTGCTGTACGGCCTCGCCCTGATCTACGGCGCGACCGGCGCGACCGACTTCTCATCGATCGCCTCAGCGCTCTCGACCGGCAACCTCGCGACCGACCCGCTGACGCTGACGGGCATCGCTCTGTGCGTTGCCGGCCTCTGCTTCAAGGCCTCGGTCGCGCCCTTCCACCAATGGACCCCCGACGTCTATGAGGGCGCGCCAACACCCGTGACGGCGTTCATGGCGGTCGCCACGAAGGTTGCCGCGCTGGGCGTCTTCCTGAGACTCTTCGACGTCGCATTCATCAACGCCCAGACCAGTTGGGCTCCGGCGGTGGCGGCGCTCGCGACGATCACGATCCTCGTCGGCAACGTCGGCGCGCTCGGGCAGTCATCGCTGAAGCGGATGCTCGCCTACTCCTCGGTCGCCCAGGCCGGCTACATGCTCGCCGGGGTCGTCGTCGCGAGCAAGCTGGGCGTGCAGGCGACGGTCTTCTACCTGGCTGTGTACGTCGCGATGAACATGGCCTCCTTCGCCGTGATCGTCGCGCGCGAGCGCGAAACCACACTGGGCGACTCGGTCGACGCGGTGGCCGGGCTCGGCCGCGACCGGCCCTGGCTGGCGTGGCCGATGACGATCTCGCTGCTCGGTCTCGCCGGGATCCCCGCGACGGCGGGGTTCATCGGAAAGTTCTACCTGATCGACGCGGCCGTCTCGGGCGGCTACACGTGGCTGGGCGTGGCGATCGTCGTCGGCTCGATGATCTCGCTCGGCTACTACCTGCCGGTGATCGCGGCGATGTGGATGCGCGAGGCGCCCGCGGGCGCGGGGCAGCCGCTCCTCGCTCCTCCCCCGCGGCGCGCCAGCCCCGGCACCTGGTGCGCTTCCGGCGCTCGCCGGCGGATCGCCCGAGCTCGATGCCGATGCGGGCCGCCCGGCGTCGATCCTCCCGTCACGGTCGGCGCCCGGTACAGCCGCTCGCCCCCGAAACCACCGGCCCGCAGCCCGAGGTCGTGTTCGTCGCCGTGCTCGCCGGGGCGGCGACGCTCTTCTTCGGCATCATCCCCCAGCCGCTGTTCAACCTCGTCACCCACGCGGGCGGCGCGCTCGCGGGCTGTTCTGAGCCGATGACCGCAGTAAGTGGCGACCGTTTCGGCGTCCTGCTCGACATCGACGGCGTCCTTTACGTCGGCGACGAGCCGATCGCGGGCGCGCACGAGGCGCTCGTCGGCGCTGCGCGAGCAGAGCGCCGGTGTGAGGCTGGTGACGAACACGACCTCGCGCTCGCGGCGGGAGGTCATCGAGCACCTGCGGCGAGCTCGGCTTCGAGGTCGCCCACGAGGAGGTGCTCACGCCGGCGGCGATGGCGGTGAGCCCACTGCGAAGAGCATGGATACGAGTCCGTCGCGATGCTCGTCAGCGAGCGGCCTGCGCGAGGATCTCGACCGCGCTCCGTGAGCTGAAGGGCGCCGGGACGCGCCGACGCAGTGGTCCTCGGCGACCTCGGCGACGGCTTCACCTCGGAGGTCCTCAACGGCGCCTTCCGCCAGCTGATGGACGGCGCGGAGCTGGTCGTCACTGCAACACAACCGCTACTGGCGGCGCAAGGACGGTCTCGCGCTCGACGTCGGCGCCTACGCCGCGGCGCTCGAATATCGCGAGCGGTCGCGAGGGCGATGGTCGTCGGCAAGCCCGCGCGAGGCCTTCTTCAAGGCCGCCATCGACGACATCGGGACTCGAGCTGGCGGTGATGGTCGGCGACGACGTCGAGGCGGATGTCGGTGGCGCGATGGCCGCCGGCCTGCCCGGGGTGCTCGTGCGGACGGGCAAGTTTCGCCAGGATGCGCTCTCCGCGCGGGTCGACCCCGACGGCCGATCGTCGACTCGATCGTCGACGTTCCCGACCTGCTCGCGCGGATCCTGCCGGGCTCCTAGAGAATCAGGACCTGATCACGGCAAGCGGGGATAGCCCGTTCGAGGCCCACGCCGGCCCCGCCGAAGCGCTACAACCGCCCCGAGGCCTCCGCGGCCGCTTCGGCGTCCTGCAGCTGGCGCTCGACGAGGTCGAGCCCGGCATCCCAGAACCCAGGATCGGCCAGATCGATCCCGACGATCTGACCCAGCTCCTCGGGGCTGCGCGAGCCCCCGGCGGCGAGCATCTCCAGGTAGCGGGGCACGAGCTCCGGGCCCTGTCTGCTCGTAGCGCTGATAGACCGACAGCGCGAGCAGCTGGCCGTAGGCGTAGGCATAGACGTAGCCGGGCGAGCCGATGAAGTGCGGGACGTAGGACCACCACGAGCGGTAGCCGTCGGTGATCTGCACCGAGTCGCCGAGCAGCTCTGACTGGCTCTCGGCCCACAGCTCGCCGAAGCGCTCGACCGACAGCTCGCCCTGCTCGCGTCGCGCGGTGTGGACGAGATCCTCGAAGCGGTTCATCGCGACCTGGCGAAAGACGGTGGCGATCGTGTCCTCGAGGTTCTCCGCCAGCAGCGCCAGGCGCGAGGCCGGCGAGGAGTCCTCGGCGAGCAGCCGCCCGAAGACGACCGTCTCGGCGAACACCGACGCCGTCTCCGCGAGCGTCAGAGGCGTGCTCTGATGGAAGATGCCCTGCCGGGCGGCGAGCGCGAAGTGGACGCCGTGACCGAGCTCGTGCGCGAGCGTGAGCACGTCGCGCCGGCGGGCGGTGTAGTTGAGCAGCACGTAGGGGTGCGCCGAGGGCACCGCCGATGCGCAGAAGGCGCCTCCGCGCTTGGCGGGCCGCACCGGCGCGTCGATCCAGCGCTCGTCGAAGAAGCGTTTGGCCAGCGCGCCAAGCTCAGGCGAGAAAGACGAGTAGCAGTCGAGCACGATCTCGCGCCCCTGCGCAAAGGAGAAGGTGACCTCATCCGCGGTGACGGCCGCCATCCGGTCGTAGTCGGCCAACTTCTCGACCCCGAGCAGCCGTGCCTTCAGCCGGTACCAGCGCCGCGCGATCTCATAGCGCCCGCGGACCGCCTCGATCAGCGCCTGCACCGACTCGTCTGAGGCCTCGTTTGAGAGGTTGCGAGCGGCCAGCCAGCTGGGGTAGCGGCGCAGGCGGTCGTCGGTCGCCTTGTCGGCCAGCAGCGTGTTGAACAGGAACGCCCGCGTGCGCAGTCCCGGCTCGAGCGCCGCGGTCACCGCCTCGGCGGTGCTGCGGCGGACATCGGGATCGGCCGCCATCAGATTGCTCAAGGCGACGTCACCGAGAGCTGGCGACCGTGCCGTCCCGTCGCCCCGGCCCCGGCAGCTCGACCTCGATCGCCGAGGTCAGCTCCTCGAACAGGCGCGACCACGCCCCCGCGCCCGTGAGCGCCTTCTCGGTGAGGATCTTCTCCTCGGGCTCTGTGAGCAGGTGCTCGCGATAGCGGCGCGCGTTGCGCAGGTAGTGGCGGCAGAAGTCCAGGCCATCTCCCGCCAGAGCTCCTCGGCGCGCTCGTCGCTGAGCGCGGCCCACTCCAGCTCGAAGAACAGCAGCGTCGTCTGCGATCTGGGTCTCGCGCTCCTGCACCTTCTGCAGCAGCGCGCCGTTGGCGGGAGTGGCTGTGTCGGTGTAGAAGCGCAGCGCAGCGTAAGAGCCGGCGCGGCCGATCAGCTCGTAGATCTCCCCCAGCTCCGCCATCGCCTCCGCGAGACCCGCGCTGTCCAGCTCGCCGAGCTTGCCGGCGTAGCGCTCGGCGAACGCCTGCGAGCGGTCGAGGGCGTCCGCCAGCCTGCTCTCCACGCCGAGCTCGCCCTCGCCGTCGACGAGTGGCTCGAGATCCCAGGCGGTCTCGGCCAGCTCGGGGTCCTCGGCTGTGGAGGCGGCTGTCGCGTTCATCGGACCGCAGCTTAGCTGTCGGTCTGTTCTGGACGGTGCATGAACCCTCCGGCAAGGCCGCACCGCATGCAGTGCGGGGCCCCTATATGGCCTACTCACTGGAAAGCGCCTGCAAAACATCCAGACGCGCGGCGCGGCGGGCGGGCAGCTGCGAGGCGATCAGCCCGGCGATCGCCGAGATCACGAGCAGCAGGATCAGCGTGCCGACGGGGATCGAGAGGACGAAGCCCGAGCCGGACAGCGCGAGCGTGCTCACGAGCACGGCGCCGACGGTCCCGATCAAGAGCCCGAACACACCCCCGATCAGGCCTGTGATGATCGACTCATAGCGGATCATCTGGCGCACCTGCCGGCGTGAGGTGCCGATCGCGCGCATCATCCCCAGCTCGCGCGTACGCTCGTAGATCGAGAGGATCAGCGTGTTGACGATCCCGAACAGCGAGACGATCACCGACAGCGCCAGCAGCACATAGATCAGCAGCAGCAGCTGGTTGATCTTGCCCTCCTGGTCCTTCTTGAACTGCGCGGGCGTGCGTGAGCGGGCCTGCGGGAACTGGCTCGCGAGCAAGCGGTCGACCGAGGCCTGCACCTGGTGGCCATCGGCGCCCGGGACATAGGAGACGAAGTCAACGCCGTCTTCGCGCTGCCCGAAGGAGCTCTGCGCGAGCGCGCGGTTGATCGTGAGGTCGGCGAGCAGCCGTGCATTGTCTTTGGCGATCCCGACGACCGTGAGCGGGACACGCTGGTTCGATGGCGTCAGCACCGACAGCCTGCTCCCGACCTTCAGGTGGTTGGCGCTCGCGAAGCTCTTGGTCAGCACCGTCCCCGTGCTACCCAGCGCGAGCAGCGTGGCGTTTGAGCCCCTCTCCCATTCGACCCGGTAGACCTTGGCGAACGAGGCCGGTTCGATCGCGGTGATCGAGGAGTTTTCGGCGATCGGCGCAGCCGACGGTTTCGACAGATCGCGCACACGGCCGAGCGTGAATGAGATCGGGGTCACGCTCGCGACCCCCGGCACGCGCGCCACGGCCGGCGCAATCCCCGGGGGAATGCCCTGCTGGCTGCCGGTCGAGGAGCTCTCGACGATCAGATCGCCGGCGAACGAGCGGCTGACGGCCTGGTTGATTGTCGCCTTGGTGCCGGCGGCGAGCACGGAGATGAATGCCACCAGCGCGAGGCCTACGGTCAGTGCTAGCGCGGTCACCAGCGTGCGCCCGGGCTGGCGGATCGAGTTCTCGCGGGCCAGGCGCCCGGTGATGCCACGCCAGCTGACGAGCAGGCCGATCGTCGAGCCGAGCGCCGGGAGGAGGCGGTAGTGCTTTGGACGATCCCCACGCATCAGTCTCACGAGCAGCGTGGTCACGTAAATCGCCAGCACCACGAACAGCACGACGAACACGCCCCCCGAGCCGAGCAGGACACCGAGGCCGACGGCGATCACGAAGCCAATCGCACCGCGTAGGAGAACCCCCGGCCCGGTGAGGATCCGTGGCGGGATCACAACCCCCTCGCGCATCGCCGCCAGCGGCGGCACGCGTGTCGCGCGGATCGCCGGGAAGATGCCGGCGGCCACCGTCACGACGATCCCCACCAGCAGCGAGACGATCACCGTGCGCGCCTCCAGCACGGTACCGTTGTTGGGCAGTTCGGCCCCAAACGCGATGAACAGCTGGTTCAGCGCCGGCGCGAGCAACAGCCCAAGCAGCAGCCCCAGCACGGCCCCGACCACCCCGAGCATCAGGCCTTCGTAGATAACAGAGCTCAGCACCTGCCGGCGCGAGGCGCCAAGCGTGCGCAGCAGCCCCAGTTCGCGCGTGCGCTGGGCGACCGTGATCGAGAACGTGTTGAAGATGATGAACGCGCCGACGACGAGCGCCACGTAGGCGAAGATCAGCAGGAAGGTGCGCAGGAAGCCGAGGCTCGATTCGAGATCGGAGGTCTGCTTGGCCGCTTCGGAGGCGCCCGTGCGCACGCTCACCGTCGCGGGCAGCAGCGCCCTGATTCGCGCGCGCAGCGCCTGCGCGCTGACACCCGGCGCGGCGGCGACGTCGATCTCGTCGTACTGCCCCACCTTCTTCATCACCCGCTGGGCCTCACCCAGCGTCAGCAGAGCCGTGCCCGCTCCGCCAAAGGACTGGCTGCCGGCGAACTTCGCGATCCCGACGATCTCATAGCGCCGGGCGGGCGCCAGTCCCGCGACCACGATCTGCCCGCCGAGCTTCAGGCCCTCGCGCTTGGCGGTGCCCTGGTCGATGTCGACCTCGCTCGCGTTCTGGGGAAAGCGCCCCTGCACGGGGGTGTAGGACTCAAAGCGCGCGGGCTTGACCGAGCCGACGAACGCCGGGGCGCCGCCAGTGGAGAGTCGCTTGCCGTGAGTGTTGAGCAGCGCGGCTTCGCTGAAGATCCCCCCGCTCGCTGCGGCCACACCCGGCACCGTGCGCACCTTCGCGAGCATGCCTTCGGTGATCGGCGAGGTTTCCGACTGTATTTCGCGCCCCAGCGTTTCCGCCGGGCTGACGACCACAGAGTCGCCCTTATAGGCCGTGGAGAAGATGTTCGCGAACGAGTGGTTGATCGTGTCGGTGAGGATGTACGTGCCCGCCATCAGCGCGACGCCGAGGGCGATCGCGATCGCGGTCAACAGCACGCGTAGCTTGCGCTGCAGGAAGCCGCGCAGCACCAGCGCCAGCATCAGCTCTAGCCGAGGTCCTTCATCAGATCGAGCGCCTGCTCGACGGTGGCGGCGTCGCCGTCGTGGACGATGCGCCCGTCGGCGAGCACCAGCAGGCGGTCGGCGAACGACGCCGCGTGGGCGTCGTGGGTGACCATCACGACCGTCTGGTCGAAGTCGTCGACCGCATGGCGCAGCAACCCGAGCACCTCGTTCGAGGCTTTCGAGTCGAGGTTGCCGGAGGGCTCGTCGGCGAACACGACCGCCGGACGTGAGACGAGCGCACGCGCCACCGCCACGCGCTGCTGCTGGCCTCCCGACAGCTCGGCGGGGCGGTGCGTGAGGCGGTCGCGAATTCCGATCGTGTCGATGAGCCTGTCGAACCACTCGCGGTCGGGCTTGCGCCCGGCGATCGACAGCGGCAGCAGGATGTTCTCTTCGGCGTTCAGCACCGGCAGCAGGTTGAAGGTCTGGAAGATGAACCCGATCCGTTCGCGCCGCAGCTGGGTGAGCTTACGGTCGTCGAGCTCGGTCAGCTCGATCCCGTCGACGCGGACGGTGCCCGAGGTGGGCCGGTCCAGGCCGGCGAGCGTGTGCATCAGCGTCGACTTGCCCGAGCCCGAGGGACCCATGATCGCCGCGAAACGGCCTGTGGGAAAGCCGACGCTGACCCCCGCGAGCGCATCGACGGCCGCCTCGCCCTCGCCGTAGCGGCGGTGGAGATCCTCGGCCTCGACGATCTGTCCCGGCTCTGCGCTGCCGTTCGTTCCTTGCACCGGCAGCAGTCTAAAGAGATGCCCGGAACGACATGTAGCATCGTCCGCCCGATGCACGAGACGACCCCCCAGGTGTTCCTGATCGCCCGCCCCTCGATCGATGTCGGGGGGATGCGGGGGTACTTGACGGATGTCGGCGGAGAGTCCTGGCTGGAGCGCCGTTTGGAGGAGTCCGGGGGCGGTTCGGGCGGGCAACTCAATCATGGCGAGCTGCTCGTGGAGTTCGGCGGGCGCGCCTGCTACCGCAGCTGGGAGCCCGGCCTGAACCCGAACGTAAGCCGCGTGCGGACCGACCAGCGCGAGTACTTCGCGAACATCCTGCGTTCGGCCCACGGGAGCGTGCTGGAGCACGCCAACTACTCGTTCGCGCTGCGTAACGTCAGCCGTGTTTTCACCCATGAGCTTGTGCGTCATCGCGCCGGCTCGGCCTTCAGCCAGGAGAGTCTGCGCTACGTGCGCCTGACCGACATCGGCTTCCGTGTACCCCCTGCCCTCGAGCCCGTGCGCGAGCAGGTGCTGGCGATCGTCGAGCAACTCGAGGACTTCCAGGTCAGCGCCGCAAAAGAGCTGGGGATCGACGCGGACGGCGTGCCGTTCCACGTCAAGAAGGAGGTCACCTCCGCCCTGCGCCGCCTCGCCCCGATCGGGCTCTCCACCGACATCATCTGGACCGCCAATGCCCGCACCCTGCGCCACGTGATCGAGATGCGCACGGCCGCGGGCGCCGAGGAGGAGCTGCGCTGCGTGTTCGACGAGATCGCCCGTGTGATGCAGGCCGAGGCGCCCAACCTGTTCCAGGACTTCGCTCGTCAGGACGACGGGTCGTGGGTCCCTGAGCACCGCAAGGTCTGAGCGCCGCAAGGTCTAAGTAACGGCCGGCTCCAGGCCCAAGGCCACCCTCCTACCTGCTAAGACCATCGAGGACTGCGTCGACCGCCAGCTTCCAACGTCTGTCGATCGATACCTGCGTGGCACCCAGCCGGCTGGCGTTCTCGGCGGCGGCGAGGCCCTCTGTGAGGGTGATGAGCACCAGCGCGATGTCTGCCTCGTCGCCGTGCATCAGACCCGCGTCGATGCAGCGGCGCACACGCTCGACGATGAAGCTCCGCACCGAGCTGCCCGCGCGCAGTTCTGAGGTGCTCGCTTCGAAGTCGGTGAACGGATGCGCGAACATCACTTCCGAGAGCACCGGGTTCTCGCGGATGAAGCCTCTGTAGAGCTCGACGAGTGCGATCACGTCGGCACGGGGGTCCTCGGATTCGACGAAGGTCTCGAGGTGGCGATAGAGCAGCCGGAAGCCCTCGAAGAACAGCTCGCGGATCAAACCGCCCTTGTCGCCGAACAACTCGTAGACAGCCGGCGTCGAGGTCTCTGCCTCGCGGGCGACGCTTCGCGCGGTGAACCCGGCCACCCCTTCCCGCGCGAGCAGCCCGACCGCAACCGACAGCACGTGATCGCGCAACTCCGGGGTTCGCTGCTTGGCCCGCGGCACAGTCGGATCTACCTCGCTGCCGCCCCGAGCCGCCAGGCGGCCCTCGACCCGATTTGCGATGTCCACCTCGATTGCAACGCCCACCCCGGCTCGAGCAACGACGCCTCTGGCTCTTTCAGGACATTGTTCCGAAACATCGTTACAGTATAGAGACGAGGACAACAAAAACGACCGGGAGATGCCGATGACCGAACTGGCGAGCTATGAACTGGACGAGCGGATCGCGACGATCACGATCGACGACGGTAAGGTCAACGCGTTCTCGGTCCCGATGCTGCAGGCGATCCACTCCGCGTTCGACCAGGCCGAGCGCGACGGAGCGATCGTGATCTTGACCGGCCGGGAGGGCTACTTCTCCGCCGGGTTCGACCTGAAGGTGTTCGCCGGCGGCGACGTCGATCAGGTGATCGAGATGCTGACGCTCGGCGCCACGCTCGCCGAGCGGATCCTGGGGTTTGCGACGCCGGTGATCACCGCCTGCCCCGGACACACCGTCGCCGCCGGGGCATTCATGGCGCTCGCAGCGGATATGCGGATCGGCACCGACGGCCCCTACAGGATCGGCCTGAACGAGGTGAAGATCGGACTAACCGTGCCGTGGTTCGTGATCGAGCTCGCCCGCCAGCGCCTGCAACCCCCGCACTTCAACCGGGCGGTGGTGAGCGCCACGATGTACAGCCCGGCCGAGGCGGTCACGGCGGGCTTCCTCGACGAGGTCGTGCCGGCCGACGAGCTGCGTGCGGCGAGCCTCGCCGCCGCCGCAACCCTGGCCGAGCTCAACCCCCAAGCGCACGCGGCCACGAAGCTGCGTGCCCGTGGCGACTCGCTGAAGGCGATCCGCACGGCAATCGAGACCGAGCTCACGGTCGAGGGCTTGGGCGGAGCGCAGGCACCCGCCTGACCAGCGCCCACCAGGGCGGCGAGGGGCAAGCAGATCAAGGACGCACCGAGCGACGTGTGCTTTGCACACGAGCGAGGGAGGACGCCGAGATGCGCCGCCCATCGTCGTCCTGGTCAGTCCTCGCTCGCCTGCAGCTCCTTCACGCGCCCCTCCAGCTGGGACATCACGTCCGGGTCGCGCAACGTCGTCACGTCGCCCAGCGCCCGGCCCTCGGCGATGTCGCGCAGCAGCCGGCGCATGATCTTGCCCGAGCGCGTCTTCGGCAGATCGTCGGCCCAGATGATGCGCTTGGGCCGCGCGAACTTGCCGATCCGCTCGGCGACCGTCGCGCGAATGCCCTCCACGGTCGACTCATCGCCCTCCAGGTCTCCCTGCAGCGTCACGAACGCGACGATCGCCTGGCCGGAGTCCTCGTCGTGCTGGCCGATCACGGCCGCCTCGGCCACGTCGGTGTGAGCGACGATCGCCGACTCGACCTCGGCCGTGGAGAGCCGGTGCCCGGAGACGTTGACGACGTCGTCGATGCGGCCGATCACCCACAGGTAGCCATCCTTGTCCCGACGCGCGGCGTCACCGACGAGGTAGGTCTGCTTGCCGAACTTTGAGAAGTAGGTCTCGATGAAGCGCTCGTCCTCCTTATAGAGCGTGCGCAGCATCGACGGCCACGGACGCGTCAGCACGAGCAGGCCCTGGCCCTCCTGCACCACCTCTCCGGTGGACTCGTCGCGCACCTCAGCCTCGACTCCGGGGAATGGATGCGTGGCCGAGCCCGGCTTGGTGGCGGTGATGCCCGGCAGCGGGGTGATCAGGATCGCCCCGGTCTCCGTCTGCCACCACGTGTCGACGATCGGGCAGCGTTCGCCTCCGATCACCTTGTGGTACCAGAGCCAGGCCTTCGGGTTGATCGGCTCTCCCACCGAGCCGAGCAGGCGCAATGTGGACAGGTCGTGCTCGCCGGGCCACTGCGCACCCCACTTGATGCACGCGCGGATCGCGGTCGGCGCGCAGTAGAGGATCGTCACGCCGTAGCGCTCGACGATCTCCCACCAGATGCCCCTGTTGGGGTAGTCCGGCGCACCCTCCCACATCACCGAGGTGGCGCCGTTGCAGAGTGGCCCGTAGACGATGTAGGAGTGACCGGTGACCCAGCCCACGTCAGCCGCGCACCAGTAGACATCCTCGTCGGGCTTCAGATCGAACACGTAGCGGTGTGTGGCCGAGACGCCGGTCAAATAGCCACCGGTCGTGTGCAGGATGCCCTTCGGCTTGGCCGTCGAGCCGGAGGTGTAGAGGATGTACAGGGGATGCTCGGCGTCCATCGGCTCAGCCGGACACTCCGGGTTGGCCGCCGCGCAGATCTCGTGGTAGAAGACGTCGCGCCCCTCCTTCATCTCACACGGCGTGCCCTTACTCTGCACGACGACGATCTTCTCGAGCGCCGACAGGTCGCCCATCACCTCATCGACGCGGTCCTTTACTGGTGCTGTCTTGCCCTTTCGTGCCGCCCCGTCGACAGTGATTAACACCCTCGCCTCGGAGAACTCCATCCGCTCGCGCACGGCCTCGGCGGAGAAGCCGCCGAAGACGACGTTGTGCGGGGCGCCGATGCGCGTGCAGGCGAGCATCGAGACAACGACCTCGGGGATCATCGGCAGGTAGATCCCTACCACGTCGCCTTGCCGCACGCCCAGGTCCTTCAGCGCACTGGCGAAGCGCTTGACCTCGGTGAGCAGCTCGGCGTAGGTGATGTCGCGCTCGGAGCCATCCTCCCCACGCCAGTGAAACGCGACGCGCTCGCCCCTGCCCGCCTCGACATGGCGATCGAGGCAGTTCTGGGACACGTTGAGCTTGCCGCCGGTGAACCACTTGTAGAACGGCGGGTTGGAGTCGTCGAGCACCGCGTCCCACTTCTGAAACCAGTCCAGCCGCTCGGCCTGCTCGACCCACCAGGCCTCAGGATCGCGCGCGGCCTGCTCATAGACCGCGGGGTCTTTGAGCAGCGCGCGCGCACGGAACTCGGCAGGGGGGTCGAACGTCTCGACGTCGAGCAGTCCGGCGAGCTCGCCGTCGAGCGCCTCGCCGGTGGCCGCCTCCGATTCGATCGCCATAGCTCGACCCTACCGCCCGGACAACGGCACCACGGGCAGGACCGTGCGGCCGAAGGTCGAGTTTGCGACGGCCGCAAACGACGCGTACCAGGCCGCGGCGGCGGTCGCCAGGCCGACGTAGCCGCCCCAGTGGGTGAGGCTTTCGTGTGCACCCGAAGCGCCGATCGCGAGCAGGACGAACGTGATCGTCAGCAACACGAACACGAGCAATACCGCGGCACTGACACGCAGCGCGGCGACGGTCATGTAGGCGGTGAAGATCGCCCATGCCCACAAGTACACCCCGACTGCATGTCCCGCGTTGCCGGTGATGTCCTTGGCGTAGAACACGTTCAGCGCCCAGAACGAAATCCAAAAGGCGCCAAACGAGCAGAACGCGACCGCGCCGAAGGTATTGCCGGTGCGGAACTCCCAGATGCCGGCAATCAACTGCACGATCCCGCCGTAGGCCAAGGCCAGACCGAGCACGACCGGCAGCCCCTTGTCGTCTACGAGATTCGAGTTGAACATCGACAGCACGAACGTCGTCATCGCGAACGCGCCGAGCCCCAACGGCCCGGGGTCCGCCGGCGTCCAACCGGTTCCACGCTCCCCCTCGCCCCGTGTGGGATCCTGCCCTCGCGCCGCATCCTGACGCTGGATTGTCGCTGCCTCCATGGGAGTCCTCCTCCTGGCCCGCGCCCGCTGCCGGGGCGGATCGACGATGCATATGTCACTGCTGACCCGAATCGCGGAAGACACACCAAGGCGGTTTCCCGCGCTTTCCTTCAAGTTATTCCCAAAAGCCGAGAAAGCCAACCGCCCGCACGCAAGATCATCCGTCCGGGCCAGCGATCGCAAGCGCGGTAGGCCGTTCTGGACTACGCGCGGCCTCTACTCCGGGCGCTGTCCTTCTCCGCTGCGCGCGCCGCGCCTGCGCTTGCGCTTGCCCGCGGAGGAACCGTTGCTGGCGCCGGGCAGCGCCGACAACGCCCCGGCCTCGGCTCCAGCACCCGCGAGCACCTCGCCCCCGCCGGCCTGGGCAGCGTCGCGTTGATCGGCCCTGGTGGGCCATGGACGCGCTTCCCCAGTGCTCCAGGCCGGTGGGTCGCCACCCGGCCAGCGCTCGGCATACAGCATGCCCATCGCCGTAAGCCAGAAGGCGGGCACGATCTCGAGCGTGTCTCCACCGATCGGCAGGAAGATCAGCACTCCGGTGAAGATGCCGAGCACCCCCATCCAACGGGTGAGCAGGCCGACGCGCATCGCGCCGACCATCGCCGCGATCATCCCCACCGCGAGCGCCAGCACCGCCACCAGGTCGAGATAGTTGCTGATCGTGTTTGCCGTTCCCTTCGTGAGGGCGAGTTCGACCGCATGATTGGAGAAGTCGTGGCCGACGCTGAAGCGGTGCGTGAGGATCGCGCTGAGCACCTGATGGACGATGCTGACCACCGCGACCGCGACGCCGCCGAAGAGAACCAATGGGCGCGTCATCGACCAGCTCTCGGGGCGGCGAAAGCGGGTGGCGTCGACGAGCAGCAGCAGGACCAGCGTTAGCACACCGACCGCGACTGCAGCGACCAAGCTGCCCGCAATCAGAGACACTGCGTGATGGCTGATGAATTTGACCTCGGCCGCGCGCGGGCTCACAGCCGGGTTGGCAACGCCGGAGAGCGCGGGTTCGATGCCCTGCAGCAAGCCCACCTTGGGCGCGGCTTTGAGTGTCTCAGCGACGACGATCCCGCTCAGTAGGTAGAGCGCCCCACCGCCAAAGGCCGGCACGCTGAGACGGCGGCGGCGATTGGACTCGTGGGCGATTTGCTCGGAGATCTCGCTTGTGGTGGACATCGGCAGGGCAGTCTATGGACTTGGAGGCGAGCGGGGATCAGATGGGTTGGTCCGCCAGGCTGAGAGAGGCAGTGGCAAAGACGGCGTGTGGGTCAGACGGATGCGCGCCGCGGGACGAGCTTGGGCGCAATCGCTACGATGACCGCATGGAGAGTGGTGGCCTTGGAGACCTGTTCGGCGATCCCGAGGAGATGCAACGGCGTTTGGCGGAATTCGCGGAACAGATGCAGGGCAACCAGAAACTTGCCTGGGCGGATAACGCGATCAAGCTGGCGGTCGACATGACAGTCGCCGCTGTGGAGCGCATCAACCTGCAGGGCAATGCCGAGGCTCAGGCCGAGCAGATCCGCACGGTGATGGCCCGAGTCTTCCCCGAGGCCGTGGCGCTCGTGCGGGAGGCGCGCGAGGGGCTTCAGTAGGGATCGTCCAGCAGCACCCCGGCGCGCTCGGCTGCCCGCTCGGCGTCGCGTGAGGCGCGTCCCGCGTGGAGCACCTCCTTGAACGAGCGGAAGCGGAAGATGAAGAACACCGCGCCGAGACCTACGACCGCCGTGAACGCGGCGATCGCGAGCTGCTGACCGACCGAGTAGGCCGCCACCACCGCGGTCGGGGCGGAGGTGGCGAAGACCTTTACGAGCAGCGCCTGCTGCACGCCGGCGCCGCCCGGCGTCAGCGGCACCGCGCCCGCCACCTGGTTGACCCCGAACACGAGCAGCACGTTCGTGACCGAGCCGCCGACACGGAAGGCGTCGAGCATGAACCAGAACGCGGCGAACCGGCACAGCCAGCCGAGCGCCTGCAGTGAGGCGACCTCGCGCAGATAGCGGGGCCTGTCGGTCAGGATCGTCACGCCCTGGCGAACGCGCGTCCAGAACGCGCGCGCACGCACGGACAACATCGCAAAGGCGACCAGCGCGAGGATCGCGACAGCCGTAATCAGGAACAGCGTGAAGCGGAAGTGCGCAGCCAGGTAGGAGATGTCGAACGAGTTCAGCTTGGAGAAGTCCGGCGGCTTGGGGAACACCCCCTGGCTGAACGCGAAGATCAGCACGAACACACCGACGAACACGTCGAACACCGCCTCCACGAAGAACGCGGCCGCCACCGTCGGATAGCTCGACCCCGGGATCGAGGAGCGCGCGAGGAACAGCTTGATCACCTCGCCGCCACGCGCGGGAACCACGTTGTTGAAACCGACCGCGGCGAAGTAGGCGCCCCAGATCCGCCGCCATTTGATGACGGAGGCCGGGTAGGCGGCGCGCAGGCTATTGAAGAACGCGCGCGAGCGCAGCGTCAGGTTCAGCCCGAAGAACAGTAGACCCAGCGCGAGCGCCCCCCAGTGCACCGACTCGAGGTCGGAGAAGAATTGGCCGACCGCGGCGAAGAACGAGCTGAGACTCTGACCGATCGAGGCCGATGCAAGTAGCTGGGGCACGAGCCGTGGCACAGCTCAAGCCTACGGAGCCTATGCCGCGGGACTCGCCTTCTCCAGCGCGGCCAGCACCAGCGCATCGTGCTCGGCCGGCTTGACCTTGCGCAGCACCTCGGCGACCTTCCCCTGGGAGTCGATGATGAAAGTCGTGCGCTCCGCCCCCATATAGGTTTTCCCGTACATACTCTTCTGCGCCCAGACGCCGTAGCGCTCGGTAATCGCGTGATCCTCGTCGGCCAACAGGGCAAAGTTCAGCCCCTCCTTGTCATGGAACTTCTTGACCTTGGCGACGGGGTCGGGAGAGATCCCGAGGACAGTGGCGCCCGTCTTGGCGTAGTCGGCCTGATGGTCGCGCACGCCGCAGGCCTGGGTGGTACAGCCTGGGGTTGCAGCCTTCGGATAGAAGTAGACGACGACGGGCTGGCCACGGAGGTCCGAGAGCTTGACGAGGTTGCCGTCCTGGTCGGACAGCTCGAAGTCGGGCGCTTTCTGTCCCTGCTCGATCATTCGCTTCCCTTCGTCTTCGGTTTGGTGGAATGGGGTCTGTTTCTACTTCAACAGCTTCGACAGCCGGCGGTCCTTGAGCGTCCGTCCGTCCGTCTGGCAAGTTGGACAGTAGGCGATCACGTAGCTCTCGAAGTGGACCGACTCCAGCGTCGTCCCGCAGCGCGGACATGGCTCCCCCTCGTGGCGATGCACCCGCAGCGGCATCGGCAGCTTGTCGGGGATCGGCAGCTCCACGACCTCCTCGTAATGGTCGATCGCGCGCCCGAGCGTCGTCACGATCGCCTCCCGCAGCGCACTCAACTCCGCGGCGTCGAGGTCGGCGCCGCGCTTGTACGGCGATAGCTTCGCCTCCCACAGGATCTCGTCGACCCACGAGCGGCCGATCCCGGCGATCGTGCGCTGGTCGCGCAGGAGCGTGTGCAGGGGGCGCGGCGCGTCCAGGACCTTCCCCAGATCTGCCGGGGGGTCCGGCCACGCTTCGGGGCCGAGCGTCTCGAGCGCAGGGTCCTGGTCGAGCTCCTCGGCGCGCAGCAGCTTCACCCAGGCGGCCTGCTTTGAGCCGAACTCGCGCAGGCGCAGCTCGCGTCCGTCGGCGATGCGCACGAGCAATCGCGACGTGCGATCGCGCGGGCCCGCGCGCTTGTCATATAGCTGCAACCGCCCTGCGGACATCAGGTGGATCAGCAGCACCAGCGGCTCGGTCGGTCCGTCGACCGTCACCACGAACTGCTTGCCCCGCCGGCCGACGCCCGTCACCTTGCGCCCCTCCAGGACGGAGAGCGGCGGGTCGAACGTCTTCAGCGCGTTGATCCCGGGCGCAAGCGCAGACTCGATCTCCGCCCCCGCGAGCGCACGGTCGAGCCGGCGGGCGGTGATCTCGACCTCTGGCAGCTCGGGCATCGTCTCACTGTAGGTCTCGTCGATCCGTGTCCGTGTAGCGTTGCGCCCATGCCCGGCACGATCGCACCAGACGACATCGTCGAGACCTTCGCCCAGGCGGAGGGCAACGACCGCGCGCCGCTGCTCGTGCTGGAGCCGCTCGCGCGCTTCCTCGACGCCCACGGCATCGGCGAGGGCGGCGAGATCGCGGCGAGCCCGATCGGCGAGGGGCACTCGAACGTGACCTACCTGATCGAGCGCGCCGGCGCCGAGGTGGTACTGCGCCGCCCGCCGCGCGGGCCGCTGCCGCCGAGCGCGCACGACGTGCTGCGCGAGGCGCGCCTCTTATCGGCGCTCGCCCCCACCCCCGCGCGCGTGCCGGCGGTGCTTGCGGTCTGCGACGACGAGGCGGTGATCGGCTGTCCGTTCTACGTGATGGAGCGGATCCCGGGCGAAGTGATCGTCTCGAGCGTGCCAGCCACGCTGGACTCCCCGGCAGAGCGGCGGCGAATCGGCGAGCAGTTGATCGACGCGCTCGTCGAGATCCACGCCGTCGACTGGGAGGCAGCAGGGCTGGAGGGCTTCGGCAAGCCGACCGGCTACCTGGAGCGCCAGCTGCGCCGCTTCGGGGGGCTGTGGGAGATCAACAAGACGCGCGAGATCCCCGCCGTCGAGCGCATCGGGGCGTGGCTGTCAGAGCACCTGCCGAATCCTGACCCGCCGACGCAGGCGACGATCGTGCACGGCGACTACCGCCTCGGCAACACGATCTTCGCGGCCGACGCGCCAGCGCGGCTTGAGAGCGTGCTCGACTGGGAGATGGCGACGATCGGCGACCCGCTCGCGGACCTCGGTTACCTCTGCATGATGTGGACGGAGGGCGGCGACCCGAAGGGCGGGATGCGAGAGTACCTCGGCGGCGTCACCCGCCGCGAGGGCTTCCCCACGCGCGCGGAACTGATCGAGCTGTATGAGCAGCGCTCGGGGCGCTCAATGCAGGACATCCGCTGGTACACGACGCTCGCACTGTGGAAGTCGGTGGTGTTCATGGAGGGCAACTACAAGCGCGCGATCGCGGGCGCGACCGACGATCCCTATCTGAAGCAGTTCGGGGACGGAGTGGTCGAGCTGGCGATCCAGGCGGAGGGGGTGGCACTGGGCGATGGCTGAAGATCCGGCAGAGAACACCGCTGTCGCAGAGTCCGACGGCGCCACGAATGGGAGCGCGCGAACCGGTCTACTGATCGACTGGGGCGGGGTCTTGACCACCAACCTGTTCGCCTCCTTCCACGCCTACTGCCTGCGCGTCGAGCTCGATCCCCAGCTCCTCGCGGGACGCTTCCGCGAAGACCCCAAGGCGCGCGAGCTGCTGATCGCGCTGGAGAAGGGCGAGATCGACGAGCCGGCCTTCGAGCAGCGCTTCGCCGCGCTGCTCGGCATCGCGCCGGACGGTCTGATCGACGGGCTGTTCACCGATGTGGCGCCGGACCTGGAGATGCTCGACGCCGTCCGCCGCGCCCACGCCGCCGGGATCCGCACAGGGCTCGTGTCGAACTCCTGGGGCGTGCACCGCTATCCCCACGAGCTGTTCGACGAGCTGTTCGACGGCGTCGTGATCTCGGGCGAGCTCGGCATCCGCAAGCCCTCGCGGCGCATGTACGAGCTCGGCGCCGAGCGTGCCGGCGTGCCGGCCGAGAACTGCGTCTACGTCGACGACCTGCCCTTCAACCTCGCCCCCGCCGAGAAGCTCGGGATGGCGACCGTCCACCACACGAGCGCGGAGACGACGATCCCCGAGCTCGAACGCCTGCTCGGGGTCCCGCTGCGCGATTGATCAGTCTCGTTTGCCCCGGCCGTACATGAACTTGAACAGCCCGGCGAGCAGTTTTGATGTGCGCGACTTGTAGGGGTACATGAAGGGTTCCTTCTTCATCGCCAGTTTCGGCGTCACGACGATCGCCTGCTGAGAGCAGTACTTGCGGATGCCTCCCGCACCGTGCCGCGAGCCGAGCCCGGAGGCCTTGGCGCCGCCCATCGGCAGCTCCAGGACGGTGTAGTTGACGATCGCGTCGTTGACGTAGACGGCGCCCGACTCGATCCGCCGGGCGACCGCCTCGCCGCGCTCGGTGTTGCGCGAGAAGACCGACGCCCCGAGGCCGTAGGGAGAGTCGTTGGCCAGCCGCACGGCCTCGTCCTCGTCGCGCGACCTTCATGATCGGCAGGGTCGGCCCGAAGGTCTCCTCGGTCATGCACTTCATCGTGTGGTCGACGTCGACCAGCACGGTCGGCTCGAAGAAGCGGCCCGCGCCGGGCGCCTCGTTTCCGCCGGCTATCACGCGCGCGCCCTTCTGCGACGGCGTCCGCGACATGATCCTTGATCGTCTCCAGCTGCGGCGGGAAGGTGATCGCGCCGACATCCACCGAGCCCGGAGCCCGCGGGCCTGCCGACGCGCAGCGCGCGGACTTTCTCGGAGACTTTGGCCACGAAGTCGTCGTAGACGGGCTCCTCGACGTACACGCGCTCGATCGAGATGCAGGTCTGCCCGGCGTTCTGCATCGAGTAGTACGTCGCGAAGTTGGCGGCCCGCTCGACGTCGGCGTCTGACAGCACGATCATCGGGTCCTTGCCGCCGAGCTCGAGCGACGCGGGGATCAGCCGGCGGGCGGCCGCCTCGGCGACCTTGCGGCCGGTCTTGGTCGAGCCCGTGAACATGATCATGTCGACGTGCTCGATCAGCGCCGCGCCCGTCGGCGCCGCGGCCGGTTGCGACCTGGAAGACGTCCTCCGGCAGCCCGCACTCGCGCAGCCCTTCGGCCATCAGCAGCGAGGTCAGCGGCGTCACCTCTGAGGGCTTGAGGATCACGCTGTTGCCGGCCGTCGAGCGCCGGAATGCAGTCGCCGAAGGAGTTCGTCAGCGGGTAGTTCCACGGGCCGATCACGCCGATCAGGCCCGAGCGGGCGGTAGCGCGGAGATGAGCTTCTTGCCCTTGACGCGACTGCTGGCTCGACTTGATGCGCTCGTCGGCGAGGTACTCGCCCGCGTTCTTCGCCCAGAAGCCGAAGGCGTTGCCGCGCGTAGCCGATCTCGGCCAGCTCGGCGTCCTCGAAGGTCTTGCCCGTCTCTGAGACGATCGTCTCGATCGACACGCCCGGCGTTGTCCATGACCCACTTCTGCGCACGCAGCAGCACGCGCGCGCGTCCCTCGAAGCCGCACGCCTCCCACTCCGGCTGCGCAGCCCGCCCGCGGTCGGCCATCTCAGCCACCTCCTCGGCGCTGAGGTCGGGCACCGTCGCGACGATCTCGCCCGTCGCCGGGTTCTCGACGGGATCTCAGAGTGGACGAGATCCTCATCTTGCGCCGCGCCGTTGTGGGCCTGGGATATCTCTTGCTCTACATGTTGCTCTACGGTGGCCATCTCAAATCTCCCCTGCTCGTTCTCGCTTAGAGGAAAGAGGCTACTCCTCTCTCGAGGGTCCGTCAGGTGCTGTTCCAGCCGGCACATGTGCCGGCTGCCCGGACCGTACATGTACGGTCCGGGGACGTGCCACATGTGGCACGTCCTTCCTATGAAATCGCGACCGTGACGATCCCGACCGGGTCGGTGGGGCGATCGCCGCCGTCCGTGCTGACGCCGTCCAGTTTTTCCACCACGTCCATCCCGCCGGTCACCTCGCCGAACACCGTGTGCTTGCCATCGAGCCAGGAACAGGCGTCCGCGGTGACGATGAAGAACTGCGAGCCGTTCGTGTTCGGCCCCGCATTCGCCATCGCGAGCGCGCCGCGAACGACCTTGTGCGAGTTGAACTCGTCCTCGAACGTATAACCAGGGCCGCCGGTGCCCGTTCCCTGCGGGCAACCCCCCTGGATCATGAAGTCCCTGATGATCCGGTGGAAGCTCAGCCCGTCGTAGAAGCCGTCGCCGGCGAGCTTTGTGAAGTTCTCGACCGTCTTCGGCGCGTCCTCGTCGAACAGCTCAAACGTGATCGTGCCTTCGGTGGTCTGCATCGTGGCGGTGGACATTCTCTCTCCTCTTTGTGATCGTGCGGTGTGATCGCGGTGGGTCGAACGGGTCGGCGCGCCACGATAGCGAGCTGTGGATGCCTAGCTCGACACGCGCTCCAAGCTCAGCGTCTGGGGCGGGCGGGTTCCGATCTTCGTCCCCTCGAGCGCCTCGATCACGCGCTCGGCCTCACCCTCTGGAACCGACAGGAAAGAGAAGCGGTCGAGCACCATCACGTCGCGCACCGCCTCGCCGTCGAGCCCCGCCTTCGATGTCACGGCGCCGACGATGTCCGCCACGCGCAGCCCGGCGGCGCGTCCGCAGCCGAGCACAAGCTTCGCGTAAGTCTCGTCCTTGCGCTCGGGCCGCTTCACGCCCGGCTTGGAATGCCTGCGCGGGCGCTCGGAGACCGGCGTCGGCTCACTTTTCGCCCCCGGCTCCCACGCGGCGATCGACATGCCGATGTGGCGCTCGATCGCCTCCATCTCGCGCTTCTGGCGCGCCTCCACGAACGTGATCGCCCGACCCGAGCGACCCACCCGCCCGGTGCGCCCGATCCGGTGCACGTAGGTGTCCGGGCTCGTCGGCACGTCGTAGTTGATCACGTGCGTCACCGTCGAGATGTCCAGGCCGCGCGCGGCCACGTCGGTCGCCACCAGGATCGGCACACGGCCCCCCTTGAACGCGAGCATCACGCCGTCGCGCGAGCCCTGGCTCATGTCGCCGTGCAGTGCCCTGACGTTCATCCCTCGATCGCGCAGGATCTTGAACAGCTGATCGCAGCGGATCTTCGTCCTCACGAACACGATCGCCTGGTCGGGCTTCTCCGCGCGCAGAACTTCCACGAGCTTGTCGGCCTTCTCCTTCGTCTCCACGGGCAGCTGGAACTGCGCGACGGTGTCGATCGTCAGCGTCGCCGCCTGCACCTGGATCGTCACGGGGTCGTACAGGTACCGATCCGCCAGCTGGCGGATCGGTGGCGGCATCGTGGCGCTGAACAGCGCCGTCTGACGTCCCGACGGCGTCAGCGAGAGGATCTTCTCGACGTCCTCCAGAAAACCCAGGTCGAGCATCTCGTCGGCCTCGTCGAGCACCACGAAGCGGCAGTCGTGTAGCACGAGCGAGTGTCGTGAGATCAGGTCGAGCACGCGACCGACGGTCCCCACGACAACGTGCCCGCCGGCGCGCAGCTGCGCCTGCTGGGTACGGATCGGGGCGCCGCCGAACACCGCCACCACGTCGATCCCCTTGTGCGCTCCATAGGTGCGCAGCGCCTGCGTCACCTGGATGCACAGCTCGCGCGTGGGCGTCAACACGAGCGCCTGCACCTCGGAGAGCTCAGGGTCGATGTACTCGGCGATCGGCAACCCGAACGCCGCCGTCTTGCCCGTGCCGGTCTGCGCCTGGCCGATCACGTCGCGGCCTTCCAGCACCGACGGGATCGCCTGCTCCTGAATTGCGCTCGGCGACTCGTACCCCACGTCGCGCAGGGCCTGCAGGGTGGACTCGGACAGGCCGAGCTCGGCAAACGTCTTCGACATCGTTCGGCCATGAGCTTACGGACTTCCCGGCCTGCAGCCGACACCGCCCGTTCACAACTCTGCGCCGCGCGGTTCGGTCGGCGACCCCGGGAAGCCCTTCGCACCTCTACTCGCCCAGCTGGAATAGCGCCCGGGGCCGGCGAGGTTGTAGGGTGCGCGCCGATGTCAATCACCGTTGTCGGATCAATCGCCTACGACGCCGTCAAGACGCCCTTTGGCGAGCGCGAGCGGATGCTCGGCGGCGCCGCCGTGCACTTTGCGCTATCCGCCTCGTTCTTCGATCGGGTCCGCGTGGTCGGTCCCGTGGGCGATGACTTCGGCGAGGCCGAGCTCGATGTTCTGCGCGGCCGCGGCGTGGATGTCTCCGACGTCGAGCGCGTCCCCGGTGGGAAGACCTTCTTCTGGCGCGGCGAGTACGGCTGGGACCTGAACTCGCGCGAGACGCTCGACACTCAGCTCGGCGTATTCGAGGGCTTTGCCCCGAAGCTCTCTTCGGAGTCCTGCGCGAGCGAGGTGCTGTTCCTCGCGAACATCCAGCCGGATCTCCAGCGCGAGGTGCGCGCGCAACTCCCCGATGCGAGCTTCGTCGCGCTCGACTCGATGAACCTCTGGATCGACATCGCCCGTGACTCCCTCGTCGCGGCGATCGAGTCGGTCGACTGCGTGATCCTCAACGACGCCGAGCTGCGCCAGCTGACCGGCAAGCCGAACCTCTTCTCCGCAGCGCGCGAGGTCCTCGCCTGGAGCTCCTCCCCTTCATCTTCTGGCGAGAACGCCGCATCCGACGCCGCCCCTGCCCCAGATCGACCCGCGGACCGAGCGTCATCGTCGCCAAGCAGGGCGAGTATGGCGCTGCGCTGATCACGCGCGAGCACTTCTTCTCGCTCCCCGCCTATCCCCTGGAGAGCGTCGTCGACCCGACCGGTGCGGGCGACACGTTCGCCGGCGGGTTCGTCGGCTACATCGCCGCCCATCTGGACGGCGACGGCGTCTCGGACGAGCTGTTGCGCGCGGCGATGGCCCACGGCACTGCCCTGGCTTCGTTCAACGTCGAGGAGTTCGGCACCGAGCGCGTCGTCCGCCTCACCGATGCTGAGATCGCCGCGCGCGTGCAGTCGCTGCGCGAGATCACTCGGTTCAGCTGAACGAGGCGCAGGCAAGCGAGACCTCGAGGCAGTCGAGGCCTCGGGAGCGCGTTGATGAGGTTTTTAGGAATCCGCGCGTGCGGTGGCCCATAATTGGACATAGGAATCCCAAGCCCGGCCGACAGGAGAGCAAGATGAGCACCGTGGAGACGCAGCAGCAGACACCGGAGGAAGGGTCGGACGAGGGCGCTGAGACGCCGCCCACGCTCACGGTCACCGACAACCGCACGGGCACGAGCTACGAGCTGCCGATCTCCGACGGCACGGTGCGCGCAAGCGACCTGCGCCAGATCAAGGTCGACCCCGACGAATTCGGGATGATGTCCTACGACCCCGCCTTCATGAACACCGCTTCGTGTCGCTCAGCAGTCACCTACATCGACGGCGACGCCGGCATCCTGCAACACCGCGGCTACTCGATCGAGCAGCTCTGCGAGCACTCCACCTACCTCGAGGTCGCCTACCTGCTGATCAACGGCCGGCTGCCCAACAAGGTCGAGCTCGAGGGCTGGATCGACGAGATCACGATTCACACGTTCGTGCACGAGAACGTCAAGGACTTCATGCAGGGCTTCCGCTACGACGCCAACCCGATGGGCATGCTCGTCGCCTCGGTCGGCGCGCTCTCGACCTTCTACCCCGATGCCAACAAGATCCGCGAGGAGCGCGTGCGCGCGATCCAGATCATCCGCCTGCTCGCGAAGATGCCGACGCTGGCCGCCTTCGCGTTCCGCCACAACATGGGTCAGCCCTACGTCTACCCCGACAACGAGCTCTCCTACGCGGGCAACTTCCTCGGGATGATGTACAAAATGACCGAGCTCAAATACAAGCCCGATCCTCGCCTGGAGCGGGCGCTGGACGTGCTGTTCATCCTCCACGCCGACCACGAACAGAACGCCTCCACCAGCGCCGTGCGCTCGATCGGCTCCACGCAGGTCGACCCCTACTCCGCCGTCGCCGGCGGGGTCGCCGCGCTGTACGGACCGCTGCACGGCGGCGCCAACGAGGCCGCGCTGCGGATGCTCGCGCGGATCGAGACGGTCGAGAACATCCCCGCCTTCCTCGAGGGCGTGAAGGCCGGCAACGAGCGCCTGATGGGCTTCGGCCACCGCGTCTACAAGAACTACGATCCGCGCGCGCGGATCATCAAGAAATACCTCGACGACGTGTTCGAGGTGCGCGGCAAGAGCCCGCTGCTGGACGTCGCCACCGAGCTCGAGAAGCGGGCGTTGGACGATGACTACTTCACCTCGCGCAAGCTCTACCCGAACGTCGACTTCTACTCGGGCCTGATCTACGAGGCGCTGGGCCTGCCTGTGGCGATGTTCCCGGTGATGTTCGCGATCGGGCGCACCAGCGGCTGGATCGCGCAGTGGAAAGAGATGGTCGAAGACCCCGAGCAGAAGATCGCCCGGCCCCGCCAGATCTACACCGGCGAGCGCGATCTGGACTACGTCCCGATCGGGGAGCGCGGTTAGCGGCCCGATGGCGCCGTGCCAGCGGGTCGCTAGAGCACCAGCGTCGCGCCGTTGCGGCTCAGCCAGGCGCGCTCCTCTCGGTAGCTGGGCCAATAGCGCTCTACGAGCGCCCAGAAGTGGGGCGAGTGGTCGAGGATCTGCAGGTGGCAGACCTCGTGCCAGACGACATAGTCGAGCACGTGCTCGGGCGCCAGCAGCAAGCGCCAGTTGAAGCTCATGTGCCCGCCGGCGGAGCACGAGCCCCAGCGCGTGCGCTGCGAGCGGATGCTCAGGTCCTCGTAGCGCGAGCCCGCGAGCGCCGTGGCGCGATCCAGGCGCGGCGCGATCTCCGCGCGCGCGGCGCGGCGGTAGAAGCGCTCGAGCGCCGGGCGGGCGTCCCCGGCCGGGACCAGCAGGCGCTCGCCGCGACGATGCACGCGCGTGCGGCCGGGCTCGGGAACCAGCTCCAGCGGGGTGCCGAGGTAGGGCACGGTGCCGGCTCGCTCGGCGATCCGTGCGAGCACCTCCTGCGCGTCTGACAGCCGGCGCTCGATCCACGGGCGCAGCTCGCTGACAGCGGCCGCGGCTGCGCGCTCGGGCGCGCGGCTCGGGAGCACGACCTCGACACCGGTGTGCGCGTGCACGTTGACGCGCACCCGCCGCGCGCGGGCGGAGCGACGCACGGTGTAGGGGATCTCGGTCACGGCCGGGCGAGCTTCAATGCGGACAGGATCGCGCGTGTGGCGGGCGAGCGGTTGAGCGTGATGAAGTGGATGCCGGGCACGCCCTCGCGCAGCAGCTCCGCGCACTGCAGCGTGGCGTAGGCGACGCCGAAGTCGAGCACCGCCTCGGGGTCCTCGCCGCGGGCGTGCAGCTCGCTGCGCAGACCGTCGGGGATCGAGGCGCCGCACAGCTTGGCCATGCGCTCTACCTGTCCCACCTGCGTGATGGGCATGACGCCGGGGATGATCGGCACGTTCACGCCCGCCGCGCGGGCGCGCTCGACGAAGTCGAAGTAGAGCGCGTTGTCGAAGAACAGCTGCGTGATCAGGAATCGCACGCCGGCGGCGACCTTCTCGGCCAGGTGTTCCAGGTCCTCCTCGGGGCTGACCGCGTGGATGTGCGTCTCCGGGAAGCAGGCGCCGCCGATCGCAAACGGATAGTCGGCGGCGATCAGTTCGACCAGTTCGCGCGAGTACTCCAGGCCCCCCTCGGTCTTGCGCCAACTCCTCCTGCCCGGCCGGCGGGTCGCCGCGCAGCGCGAGAACGTTGTCGATTCCCGCGCTCTGCATCTCGTCGAGCGTGGCGCGCAGTTCCTCCACGGTGGCGCCCACGCAGGTGAAGTGCGCCATCGCCTCCAGGCCGTACTGTCCCGATGCGCTTGACGATCTCGATCGTTTTGCCGCGGGTGGTGCCGCCCGCGCCGTAGGTGACGGACACGAACGACGGCTCCAGCTCGCGCAGCTCGGCGAGCGCCTCGCGCAGGTTCTCCTCCCCCGCCTCCGTCTTCGGCGGGAAGAACTCGAACGAGAACGTCGGGCCGGTGGGTACCGTTCTGACCGGCGAGGATCTGGTCGATGCGCATCGTTTGATCGTATGCGACTCGCTCGCCTGCGACGACTCCTCGCGCGTGCCGTGCGCGTGTGGGCCCGCAGCCGGTCGACGCGTACCCGCCGCAGCCGCGGCCCAGCGCTCGGGCTCACCGGGGATCCGCCGCGCGCGGCCGGTGACCTCCAGGTGGCGCAGCATCGCCAACGTCTCGGTCAGCAGCCACTGCGCGGTCATCGGGGAGAGATGAGACCCGTACACGCGCGGGAGGATCTCGAAGGCCGTCAGCGGCTCGCCCGCCTCGGCCTCGCCCTCCTCGATCACCGCCATGATCTTCGCCAGGTGCTCGGCCACGAGCTCGCGGTTGCCCTCGATGTGGGCCTCCACGTCGGTGAACGTGCGCCCGTGGCCGGCCAGGCACAGGCGCGCGTGCAGACCCTCGACGACGTCCAGCGAGCTCAGGAACTCGCCGACGGGGTCGGGCGAGTAGCCGAAGTCGAAGAACGGGAACACGCGCCCGAGCAGATGATCTCCGGAGATCAACAGACGCCGCTCGGGCTGGAACAGGCACACGTGCGAGGGCGCGTGGCCGGGGGTCTCATAGACGGTCCAGGGGCCGAGATCGGTCTCGACGACAACGCCCGGGAGCAACTCGCGGTCGGGCTCGATCACCGCGGCGATCCCCGATTCGCGCGTGCCGCGCTCGGCCGCGTAGCGGCGCAGCGGCTCCTCGGGCACGCCGCTCTGGCGCGCGACCTCCAGGCGGCGTTCCATCGCGGCGTCGGGGTCCTCGGCCCACAGCTTCATGTGCGCGTGGTTGGGGTGCATCCACAGCTCACAGCCGGCCCGCTGCACGATCGTCGCGGCCTGGCCGTAGTGGTCGGAATGGGCGTGCGTGCAGACCACCAGGCGCACGTCCTCGATCGTCAAGCCCACATCTGCATCGCCCGTTCCAGCTGCGCGAGCGAACCGGGCTGGTGCATCCCCGTGTCGAACAGCACGACCCCGTCGCCGGCCGCGACCGCCCAGGCGTTGCAGTGGGGCACGCCGGGCCACGGCAGCGGCAGGCGCAGGCGAAAGACGCCCGGCAGCACGCGTTCGCCCCGCCCCAGCTCGGGCTTCTGGTCGATCTTGGCTGGGCCTGCGTCTGACCGGTCGATCGCTGATCGGATGCCTCGGCCACGAGCGAGAGACTAGACTACGTTCTCCGCAGCGTCGCCAAGGGAGCAGCAAGATGGCCGAGGAGGACAGCGCCAGCGAGGCCGCCACGAAGGTGCAGGAGGTGGCGGCGAACGTGCGCCAGGCAGCAACACGGCGCAAGCGCTCGGCCGGCAGCGAGGCCGAGGCGGTCGCGCGGCGCTACTTCGAGGCGATCGGCGCGCACGACGTGGACGGCGCCGCGGCGATGTGGGCGCACGGACGGCCGCGAGGACGTGCGCGGCCAGGGGACTGTTCATCGGCCCCGAGGGGCTGCGCGAGTTCATCGGCGAGCTGATCGCGGCGATCCCCGACCTGCGCGTGGAGATCGTCTCGACCACGACCGAGGAGGACCGCTGCGCGCTGCACTGGCGCTTCAGCGGCACGTTCGCGGGGCCGGGCTCGTTCAACGGGATCAGCCCCACCGGCCACCGGATGGAGATCGAGGGCGTCGACGTGCTGAGCGTGCGCGATGGGCTGATCCAGTCGAACGACGCGTTCACCGACACGATGGCCGTCCCCCGCCAGATCGGGATGATGCCGCCGCTGCACTCCTCCGCCGAGCAGCGGCTGACGGGCGCCTTCAACGTCAAGACGCGCCTCACGCCGAGCCTCGGCGCGGGCGAGGCCGAGCTGGTCGCCACGGGCGTGTGGGTCGTGCAGGGGCAGCCGGGGCGCTGCAACGTGTTCCTGATCGAGAACCCCGGCAAGGAGGCGGCGTGACGCTGTACGACGCCGGCGCGCGCACGATGACGCGCGCGGTGGCCGCGGCGGGCGCGAAGCTCGGCGGGATCACGCGGGTCGTGCTCGGCCACGGCCACACCGACCACCGCGGCGTGGCGCCCGCGCTGGGGTCCCCGTGCTGTGCCACCCCGACGAGGTGCAGGACGCGGAGGGCAGCGGCGGCTGGCGCTACTGGCCGGCCGATCTGGCGGGGCTGCCGCCGGGCCAAACAGGTTCAGAAAGTGCTCCACCGCTACGCCTGGGACGGCGGGCCGGTGCAGATCGCCGGCACCGTCAGCGAGGGCGACGAGGTCTCGGGCTTTCGCGTGATCGACCTCCCGGGCCACGCCCCCGGCCTGATCGGGCTGTGGCGCGAGTCCGACCGGCTGGCGCTCGTCAGCGATCTGGTCTACACGCTCGACATGTTCGGCCGCAGCTGCGCGCCGAAACTGCCGGAGGCGACGTACAACTACGACACCGAGCAGGCGCGGGCGAGCATCCGCAAGCTCGCCGAGATGGAGCCCGCCGCCGTGTGGGCGGGGCACGCGAAACCGGTCACGGGCGATGTGCGCGGGCAGTTGCTGAAGCGGCGGCCGAGCCGCTGACCGAGGTGGAGCCGCAAGCGGCACCGCCGCCGCGCGCGGAGACACAGCCGGCTCTGAGGAGCTGGTCGCCCCGAACAGCGATTACACCGACGCGGACGGCTCCGTGCTGACGCTGCGCGGGGCGCTCAGCCCGGCCTCGCGGCGCGAGTACGCGCAGGTGCTCGCCGGTGAGGACGGGCGGCCTTCAGCGAATCGGGAGGACGCCTGGCAGCGGGCGGTCGAGCTGCTGTTCGAGCGGCTCGCGGTGCGCTGGAGCATCGCGGGCGCGCCGATCGAGCGCCAGCGCGAGCTGCTACAGCGCTTCCGCGCGGCCTCGCCCGAAGAGCGCGCGTGGATCCGCACGGTGCTGCGCGAGCACTGCGCAGAGCACTTCCCGACGTTCAGGCTCCCTGACGGTCAATGCGTCTCTTCGCTTTCCGCTTGCGCTTTGGGCGCTGGGTGGGCATCCAGTAATTCCGATCCTGGTGGTCTGTTTGACCTGTGCGCCGTTTTGGCCGGTGATCGCCGTCGGCATGTTCAGCGTCTGCGCGCACAGACCCCGCTTTGCCTTGGCGGGAAGTTCACGCCGAAGGCGGAGTGCGGGCCCATCGGGACACGAGGTCGAGCGTGCTGATCGGCGTGTCCGGGAGCGATCTGAACGCGACCGAGGTGACGCCCTTGCTGATGTTCGTCTGACCTTCCAGCTCGATCTTGATCCCTTCGCCCTGCAGGACGATCACGAGCGCCGGGAACGCAGCGCCACCGTGCGACACCAGGTAGGCGGGGCCGGTGAGCGAGTCCGCGAGCATCGGTGTAACCACCGTTCCCGTTCCCACGATCGAGGCCGCCGGGCACGCCGCCGGGTCGGCTTCGAACACGGTGGCCACGCAGGCTTTGTGCAGCGTCGTCAGCCGCGCGGGCAGCTGCTTGGGGAGATCGACCTTGACCTTCCCGATGTTCGCCTGGCCCGGGCCGGAGACCATCTTCACCTGCAGGTAGGCGCCGTCCGCTTTGCTCGTCTTCGCATGCGTCAGCGCGGTGAGCGCCGGTTTGAACGGCAGGGTCGCGCAGTTGGCGGCCTGGAATGGGCTGGACACCGCGGCATCCGTGCCGCCGGCCGAGGCGATCGTGCCGGTCACCGTCCGCGGCGTACAGCTGGTCGGGTTGAGGATCAGGCCCGGCCGATCGATGTTCAAGCTGAGCGTGCGGATGTCGAGCGGGATGCCCTGCTCGATGCTTGGGCCGCCACAGCTCGCTGGAGATCGTCAGTTGCGCGGTGTGCGGGTCGACCTCGACCTTCGCGCGCATGACCACGTTGCCGAGGTCGAACGGCCCCGCGATCGCCGGCACGACGATGCTCAAGCCAAAGGGCGCGCCCAGATGGATTGGAAGTCCCTCCGAGGGGACGGGACCCGTCAGGTACACCTTGTTCGCCGGCTGGCCCTGCTCGGGTAGGTAAAACTGGTCCGCTCCCGGTCCCACGCCCACCGTCGTCGTGCCGATTTCCGATGCCTGCGGGCATTCCCCTTTCGATGCCTGCGGTTCCGGGCATTGCGCGACGTTCTTCAAGATCCCGGACATCCCCGGTGGCAGCGTCACCGAGAAGGCGCCGAAGCGCTGCTCGCCGTCCTGGCGCGTGAGCGTCAGCGAGAACGCGCTCGACGCGCCCGCCTGGTTGTTGACGGTGCCCGCCGTGAACGACGGGGCGAATCCTCCGCTCGGGCACGCTCCGCCGTTCGGTCCCGAGTCGATCGCGAGGTTCGAGGACTCCGCCACGGCGGGCGTGCCGCTCCACGGGGTCAGCGTGCTCTGCACTTCGTAGTCGCCGCATGCCGGCGGTGTGACGAGCAGCGCCCGTTCGCCACCGAAGAAGCTCAACTGCATTTCGCCGATCGGGAGCTGCGGCAGGTTCCCCCAGCTGACCGTCACCTGGCCCGTGTTGAGATCTGCCCGCACTTTCCCCGCGAGCTTGATCAGCATCCCGTCGCCTTCCGCCACCAGGTACAGCGCGAGCAGCGACCCATCCGGTGTTCGGGCGAGCCGAAAGCAGGGACTTCTCGTACGGCTGCGCGAGGTAGATCGAGCCTTCCAGCGGGTCTTCGAGCAGTGGCGTGACGATCTTCGCGCTGCCGAGGATCGACGCTTCGGGGCAGGACACGGGTTCAGCCGAGTCCAGCGCGATCTGCCCTCCCGGCGCCCCGGTTCTGGGCGTCGCCGCAGGCCACACGCCCGCCGGCCGCCGACGGCGAGATCGCCATCCCCACGGGCAATGTCAGGATGGCTTCCTTCAGGTCCGCCCCCGCCACACCGTTCACACTTTCTTCCTCGGCAGCTTCAGATCGACGCTCAGCCCGCTCGGCGATTCGGCGCTCGCGGCTTCCGGTTCGGCGGCGCTCACCGTCAGCTTCGGGTTGAAGTGGAGGTTTTCGCAGCCCGTCAACGGCGGCGAGGACGAGCTCGCCGTCTGCCAGCGTGGATCGCTCAGGTCGGGGGTCCCGTCGGGGTTCAGCCCCCCGGTTCCTGCCACGAGTCCGTGCTCATCGTCGTTGTCAGCGGTTCGCCCGTGCAGGACGACGGCAGCGTCAGGAACGGCTTGGCGGTCCTTTCCACGGGGCAGCTTTCGTGGATACCCGTTTTCTTGAAGCTCTGTTTGGCTTTTTCCTCGGCGCACAGACCGCGTTCTTCGTCGTGGCTCGCAGCCGAGGGGTCGCCCCACAGCGTCAGCTCCAGGCCGTAGATTGGGTGTTGTCGGGTATGCCGAAGATTCCGCCGACAGGCCGTAGTCGCCGCCGGTACGCAGCCTGCCCCCGACGTGCATGATCAGCCCGATCCCCGCGGCGTCGAAGCCCAGCTCCGAGGGCACGCCCGCCGGCGCCACCATGTTGTAGACCGGTTCGTCGATCACTTCGATGCCGTCGAGGTCGACCGAGAAGACCCCCACGGCGGCCCCGTTTGGACAGCTGGCCGGGCCCTCCGGGCTCTCGAGCTCGGCCTCGGTGCACCGCGTCTCGGTCGCGAGCGGATCGACGATCATACCCGCGGGCAGGTTCACCTCGATGTCCTTCGGATCCCCGTAGGTGCGGACGCGCGGAGGTTCTCCCTTCGCTGTCACGACGTGGGTGAAGACGATCGCCGTTGTGATCGCGTATGGGTGCGAGCCGGCCTGAGTAGCGAGCGTGCCTTCCGCGTTGCTCAGATCTTGCTTTCAAAGGCTTTCGACCCCGAAGGTTTCGCTCGCCAGAGCGGGGGTGGCATGGGCGAGCACGGACCGAGGATCACGACGGCATGGTGAACACTCAGGTCAGCTTGAATCCTGGCGGTCACAGCTGGCTTGCTCCTTTGACCTCTTGTTTCTTCTTCGGCACCTCCTGTGGCTGCGCTTCTTGCCTTTGGGGCATTTGACGACGACCTTCTTTGGTTTGGCTGGAGGTGGTTTGAGGTTGCCGGTTCCCGCGAACGTCGCGCTCGCGGGCGCGTCAAACACGGGGGAGGGGTCGACCGGCCCGAGACAGCCTTCGCCCGTGCAGCTCGGCCGGGGGTGGTGGTTCTGGGCGGCGATCCCGCCTTCGACGCGCGCGTCGTACAGGTCGTAGTTTTCGTCCTGGTCCTGACCCACGAGCGCCTGGCGGGTGAAGAAGAAGACGTTGTTGCCATTGGCGCTCGCATCGCCGAAGTAGGACGGATCTCCGCTTTCTCCGGTCGAGATCAGGTACAGGCAGCCGCCCGAGCTTTCGCTGAAGCACGCGCTCAAACGGGAGCAGCCGTCGGCCCCACCGGCGCCTTCGCGCTCCCACTCGTACACATCCGTCTGTCCGTTTTTGTCCTGCGGCACGAGCGCTTCCTGCGTCTGGAAGAAGACGCGATTGCCATCTTCGGAGAGGTTGCGCGTCAGGAAGGCATTGCGTTCCGGGGCGGCGGTTATCGACAGATTGCCCGCGAGATATGCTTCGCTGGTCGCCGGCGCCCCGCTCGGATTGCACGACACGCAAGCCAGCGCGCCGCTCGCCGCGTCATATAGATAGAGCTCGCCTTGGCCGGCGTTGTCATAGCTCGTCAGCTGCGCTTGCGAAGCAAACAGCACCGCCGTGCCATCAGGAGTGACCCGCGAGCCCTTCTCTCCGGTGGCAGGCACAGCCCCGAAGTTCGGGCTATAAAAATCACGCCAATCGTATTCATCGTATTCCCCTCCTGGCTCAGTCGCGCGATGAAGATCGTTTGGCCGTCGTGCCACTCATATAGGTTGGCCTTGCCCGCTTGCGCCTTTTCCTTGTTGCCGTTTTCGTTGTTCGCCAGCACGCCGGTGGCGACGAAGTACGCATAGGAGCCGTTTTCAGTTGAGATCCCCAGCATCCCGAGCACGCCCGCGGCGCCGCTCGTGAGCGCTTCGCGCGTTTCGCTTTCGACATCGAAGCGGTATAGGTCTTCGCCTTCGGTGTAGAAGACCCTCGAGCCGTCCGCCGTCGCGGCCCGCCAGTACGCCGGGCCGGCAGAGACCGGGATCGTCCGCGCGGCTTCCGGTTCGCGCATGTAGATCCGTCCGGTCCCGGCGTCGCTGAAAAAGATCCGGGATCCGTCCGCGGAGATCGTGTTCTGCGTGTAGAACTTGCCCGTCGCGCCGCCTCTAACCTCTTCACCAAGCGCGGGCCCGCCCGGACCGGCGACCGACCCTTCGAGCGGGCGCTTTGCCGTCGGACAGACCCCGGCCAAGCTGAGTGCTGACCGGGGCCCGCTCCCGTTCCACTCGTAGAGGTTTACGACTTCTTTGTCGCGCACCCGGCACGAGTCGTTGGTGGCTTCGAAGAGGATGCGCGAGTCGTCAGCCGTGGCGTCCGCGAACCTGGCGATGCCGGGGCCAAGCAGCCGGAAGGCGCCGGTGGCGCTGTCGCGCAGATAGGAGTAGCGCCCGGGCGCCATGCCAGCTTCGAGACCCGGTTCCATGTGGACGATCGCCTCCGAGAGGTCTTCGGTCAGGCTCAGGACGGACGCGGACCCGTGCCCGGGCAGAGAGCGGGGTATGGTCGGCGGCACCAACCCCTGGGTCGACCATTCGCCGCCGGCGCGGGTGCTGAGGTAGAGCGAGGAGCCTGTAGCGCTCAACACCCCTGGGAACGGCGCATCGGAAAAGAACGTCACCCCTTCGCCGGACGGCGAGCTCTGCACGACATCGGCTTCCCCGAGAGCGTCGGTGAAGTTCTTGGCGACGGGCGAGACCTGCTCATACGCGCGGCAGTCCGGGAGCTTTAGCGCGTAGCCGTCCTGCCCGCGGAGCTGTTCGTTGGGGCACCCTTCCGCCTGGGCATGACGCCGCCAAGGTCCCAGCCCCCAAGCCGACACAGACAAATGTCAGCAGCAGCAGAGGCAATGGCGCCCGGCCGGCACTGCCGACCCGCAACGACAGGCGTCCTCCCCCAGCTTTGAACACTGAGCAAGCCTACACAAGGCTCAGCTATCCGATTCCAGCCAATCCACATACACCTATGCGTTAGCCTTAGGTTTCTTTGACGCTCCAATGATCGTGCGCTTTTGCGCCGCTCAGTTTAACCGCCATCGTTTCGTTTGTCATTTCGGCTGGATTGCCGCCCATTTGCAAGGCCGCTGCCTGAAGCTTTACAAATAATTTTATGTGTTTTCGCTTCCGTTTCCGCAGCGGTATTGCTCGAGTCGACTTCACACAACTGCGAGCCTGTCACGTGAAATGTTTCTGGTTTCCCAACTTCAGCGATGACACAGGATGAAGTCTTTGCCTTCGATGCCGATCGCGGCAAAGGCCCCTGTTTTTGATTCGAGCTTGTCTATCCATCTTTCGTCCCCGTCATCCCCAGTTCGCCCTTGAGTTCGGTGGTTTTAATTTTTTTTTCCTCCGCCGACGTGAGCTTGCAGTTTGCTGGTGTGAGGAGTTTGCATGTCTTCAAATGTGATTTTCGTCTTAGATTTCCCTACCGTCCCTGCGGCTCCATCTTCGATGGTCCCTTTGGATTTGCCGCTTGCGCATTTGATTTCCGTTTTCACCCCGCAATCGTGGCCTTGAGGATCGATTCGCCACTTCGTGCCTTCGGATTTTTCCGAGGCGCTTTCCAGCGGCACCCCTTCGACACAGTAGGCCGGCGTTGTGCGTCACTTTCGAACAGCTGCCCGACGCCGATGCCGGCGTCGAGGTCGACGCCGTCGCGACCACGCTCACGGCGAGCACGGCCAGCAGGCCCAAGCAGGATCAACCTAGTTCGGGACATCAAGCAGCCTCCTCGGTGGGTGAGTTCAATAGGTTCCGGCGACTCATCTCGGGAACCATACAGCAAGAACCGCCGATCTGGCTACGCATATCTCGAAAGATCCCTCGCGTCAGCTCGGCCCGCCGCACGTCCCGCTCGTTCCTGACGCCCGCGACCTCCCCTCATTCCTATCACGGGCGCGCGTACGCGCGGGACCGCACCGATCCGATAACTTGCGCGGCAATGCGCCGCACGAAGATCGTCGCCACCATCGGCCCCGCCTCGCGCGAGCCCGAGACCCTGCTGAAGATGGTCCAGGCGGGGATGGACGTCGCGCGGCTGAACTACTCGCACGGGACGCTCGACGAGCACGCCGAGACCGTCCACCGCGTG
This sequence comes from uncultured Solirubrobacterales bacterium, assembly GCA_963779405.1. Lineage (GTDB taxonomy): Bacteria > Actinomycetota > Thermoleophilia > Solirubrobacterales > Solirubrobacteraceae > Palsa-744. Next base: position 15,556 of record CAVZYF010000014.1, on the reverse strand, counting down.
CGCGACGCGGCGGGGCGCGCCGGGCGCCCGGTCGCGATCCTGCAGGACCTGCCCGGCCCGAAGCTGCGGATCGGCCCGCTGCGCGATGACATCGTCGAGCTGAAGCCCGGCGACCTCGTCACGTTCGCCTGCGGGCCCGGCGACGGCGACGCCTCGGCGACGCCAAGCACATGAGCATCACCTGGCCCGGCCTGGCCGACGCCGCTGGAGGCGCAGGCCGTGATCTACCTGGCCGACGGCTCCGTGCGCCTGCGCGTGAAAGAGGTGCGCTCCGGCGCGGGCGAGGTCGAAGCGGAGGTCGAGATCGGCGGCGCGGTGGCCTCGCGCCAGGGGCTGAACATCCCCGGGCCGACAATGGGACTGCCGTCGGTGCCCGAGGAGGACCTCGAGCTGCTGCGCCACGGCGAGTCGATCGGCGTCGACATGGTCGCGCTGTCGTTCGTGCGCAGCCCCGAGGACGTCGAGCTCGTGCGCGAGCACACGCGCCTGCCGCTGATCGCGAAGATGGAGAAGCCCGAGGCGGTAGAGCGCGCCGAGGAGATCCTGCAGGCGGCCGACTGCGTGATGGTCGCCCGCGGCGATCTCGGCATCGAGCTGCCGATCGAGCAGGTCCCGCTCGCGCAGAAGAAGCTCTTGAAACTGGCCGGCTGGATGGCGCGGCCGTCGATCACCGCCACGCAGATGCTCGACTCGATGGTGACCTCCTCGCGGCCCACGCGCGCCGAGGTCGCGGACGTCGCCAACGCGATCCTCGACGGCACCGACGCGGTGATGCTCTCCCAGGAGACCGCGGTCGGCGCCTACCCCGTCGGCGCCGTGGAGATGATGGCGGCGGTCGCCGTGCAGGCCGAGTCGATCGCGCCATATGAGGACTGGAACAACTCGCGCGTGCGCCGCACCGACGCCGACACCGCCTACACGGTCGCGCACAACCTCTGCCTGGCCGCGCGCGAGCTGAACCTCGACGCGCTGATCGTGCCGACGCTCTCGGGTCGCTCCGCGCGGCTGGTCTCCGCGCACCGTCCGACCGTGCCGATCTACGCGCTCTCGCCCGGCAAAGAGACCGTCCGCCGCTGCTGTCTGATGTGGGGCGTGCAGGCCGCGTCGATGCGCCGCCACGAGACGACCGAGGCGCTGATCGCGGACGCCGCGCGGCGCGTGGTCGAGCTCGGCTGGTGCCGTCCCGGCCAGCGTGTGGGCATCACCGCGGGCCTGCCCTCCGGGCGCCCCGGCACGACGAGCCTCGTGCAGATCCAGAGTTTGTCTGCAGGCAGGGGAGGAGTGCCGCAGCCCTCCAGCGCGCCCGCCCGTCAGGGTCTGGTGCTGACGACGCTGATCCTGGTCGCGGCCGTCGCCAACCTCAACCTGACGGTCGCGAACACGGCGCTGCCCGACATCGGCAAGGCATTCAACGCCTCCCAGACCGCGCTCGATTTGATCGCGGTCGGCTTCTCGCTCGGCCTCGCCGCCTCCGTCCTGTACCTCGGCGCGCTCGGCGACCGCTACGGGCGCAAGCTGATGCTGTGCTGGGGACGGCGCTCTCGATCCCCGCGGCGATCCTCGCGGCGACCGCCTCCAGCGTCGGGGTCCTGATCGGCGCGCGGATCTTCGGCGGGCTGGCGGCCGGCATGGCCTTCCCGACGACGCTGGCTCTGATCACGGCGCTGTGGTCGGGTCCGGGACGCACCAAACCGATCGCGCTGTGGTCGGGTATCGGCGCCTCGATGTCGGCGCTCGGCCCGCTGCTGTCGGGCGCGCTGCTGCTGCACCACGCCTGGGGCTCGGTGTTCCTGCTGACGCTGCCGCTCGCGGTGCTGGCGCTCGTGCTGGCGATCCTGTTCGTGCCCATTCGGCCTCCGACCACGTCAACGAGACGACCGACCGGTCGACAACCTCGGTGGGATCCTCTCGATCGTGCTCGTCGCGGGGCTCGTGCTCGGGATCAACTTCGCGCCGGTCCCGGAAAGGGGACGCTCGCCCTGATCCTCGGCGGCGTCGCGCTCGTCGCGCTGATCGGCTTCTACCTGCGCCAGCGCAGCACGAGGTTCCCGCTGTACGACCTCCATGTGGCCTCACGGCGGGTGTTCTGGGTCGCAGCGGTGGGCGGTATCGTCGTGTTCGGCAGCCTGATGGGCGCGATCTTCGTCGGTCAGCAGTTCCTGCAGAACGTGCTGCACTACTCGACGCTCGGCGCCGGCGCCTCGATCCTGCCGGCGGCCTTTCTGCTGGTCGCGATCGCGCCGCGCTCGGCCAAGCTCGTCGAGACGCGCGGGGCGCGCTTCACGCTGCTCGTCGGCTACGGCTTCTGCCTGCTCGGGTTCATCACGATGCTGCTGCTGTGGCGCGCGGGCATCCCCTACTGGAAGGTCGGGCTCGCCTACGCGTTCATCGGCGCCGGCGTCGGCTTCGCCGGCACGCCCGCCTCGCACTCGCTGACCGGTTCGGTCCCCGTCAAGCGCGCGGGCATGGCGTCGGGGACCTCCGATTTGCAACGCGACCTCGGCGGCGCGATCATGCAGTCGATCATGGGCGCGCTTTTGACCGCGGGCTTCGCGACGTCAGTCTCGAGCGCGATCGCCGCCGCGCCCAACAAGGCGCTGATCACGACCAGCATCGAAAACGACGCTGACCAAGTCCTTCTCGAGCGCCGAAGCGGTCGCCCATCAGTACCCGCACTACGCGGGCGCGATCACGGCCGCGGCGAGCTCCTCGTTCGTGTCCGGCTCCAACTGGGCCTACGGGGCCGGCGCGATCGCGATCGTTATCGGCGCCGCGCTGATCTTCTTCATGTTCCCGGGCAAGGAGGACGAGCAGCGGCTGCTGAGCGAGTATCAGGCGGAGGACACCGCACCGACACCCGTGTGACCGTAGAACTCGGCCTCCTCGCGACCCAGCTCCGTCACCGGCTCCTCGCCGTAGATCCACTCGCGCGCGATCCGGTGCCAGTTGGCCTTCGCGTGCAGCTGGCTGAGCACCGCGAGCGTCAGCACCTCCAGGCGCCGGCCGAACAGGTGGTCGGGCGGCAGCGACTCGTGGCGCATCGTCGCGAAGTGCCGCGAGCGGGGATCGCTCATCTGGATCAGCACGTCGGTCGCGATCTCGGGCTCCAGCCGCGATCTCCTTGTCCTGCGTGTACCACCAAGCCATGTCGTCGACCATCGCCAGCGCCTTCTCCTCGGAGTAGTACTTGGGATCGCCGATCCAGCCGCCGGAGTACATGTGCTGGATCAGCTCGCCCGCGCGCCGCTCGATCCCCAGGCGCTGGGCCTGCAGCTCGAACTCGGCCGCCTCCGCGTCGATCGTCTTGAACAGGCCGAAATCGAGGAATGCCATACGGCCGTCGTCGAGCAGGATGCAGTTGCCCGGGTGCGGGTCGCCGGAGAACTGGCGGTGGCGGTACATACAGCCGAAGTAGAAGCGGAAGATGATCTCGCCGATCCGGTCGCGCTCTGACTGGGGCAGCTCCTTCATCTCCTCAAAGCCGCGCCCGGCGACGAACTCGCTGACGATCACCCGCTCGCGCGAGAGGCCGCCGATCACGTTCGGGCACGACGATGAACGGGTGGCCCTCGTAGATGCGCGCGAGACGCCGCTGGTTCTGCGCCTCGAGCTCGTAGTCGAGCTCCTCCTCCATGCGGCCCCTGATCTCCCCCGCCAGCGCCTTCGCGTCGAGGCCCGGCGCGACGCGCTTCATCAGGCGCATGATCATCCCCAGGTTCTGCATGTCCGCGCGCACGGCGGAGGCGACACCCGGATACTGGACCTTGACCGCCACCTCGCGGCCGTCCTCGCGTAGGGTCGCCCGGTAGACCTGACCGATCGATGCCGCCGCAATCGGCTCCTCGTCAAAGGCGGAGAAGATCTCCTTGATCGGCTCTTCGAGGTCGTCCTCGATCACCTTGCGCATCTGCTTGAAGGAGACCGTCGGCGCGGCGTCGCGCAGCTTCGCCAGCTCGCGCTGGAACTCCTCGCGGTGCTCCTCCGGCACGAGGCCGACGTCGAGGAAGCTCATCACCTGCCCGAGCTTCATCGCGGCGCCCTTCATCGTGCCGAGCGCCGCGACGATCTGCTTGGCCGTCTCCAGCTGCCGGCGGCCCATCGCCTCCTCGGAGGCCCGCTCGCCGCGCGTCGTGTTGGCGGCGCGGGTCCCGAACTGCTTGACGGCCTCGCTCGCCGCGAGCTTGCCGACGGTCGCGGTGCGCCGCACGCGCGAGGTTGGGATCTTCTCGCTCTCGCGTGCCATACCTTGATGTTAAGCGCTACGTGCCCATAACCCAGTGGGGCTAGGCGCGTGTTACTCGGGAGCCCGGCACGATGTCGTCTTTACCGTCCGCCCAGCGCACCCAGGCCTTCTTGCCGCCGTCGTAGTCATCGCCGAGCAGGATCAGCGTCGCCGGCTCGCCCAGCGCCAGGCAGGGGTCGGAGCCCTGCGGGTCCAGGCCCCGCCAGACGCGGATGAACCCGTTCTCATCCCACTCCCGCGCGACGGTCGTGGGGTCGGCGTGGCCCGGGTGGATAACCGTGGGAGCCGGCAGCTCCATCAGCGTGCCCATGATCGAGTCGCGCAGGTCCGTGTAGGTGGTGTGGCCGGGCGCGCGCACACCACCGACCGAGCCCCTGAACAGAGTGTCGCCGGTGAACACGACCGCCTCGCCGCCCGTGAACCCTCCCGGACCGGCGCTCGACGCCGCGCGCCCGTGACCGCGGCCGGCGCCCGCACTCCGGGCCGCGGCCCCCCCGGTCCCAGCGGTCCCCGAGCGGTCGCCCACCAGAAAGGACAGCATCCCCGCGGTGTGCCCCGGCGTGGCCAGCGGCCGCACCTCGAGCGTCCCGAAGCTGAGCGTCTCACCCGCCTGCACCGGTTCTGCCGCGATGCCGTCGAGCAGATCGATCTCCAGCGAGTTGATCAGCACCTTCAGCTCCGGCCAGCGCTCGCGCAGCGTCCCGACCTCGCTGACGTGGTCGAAGTGGTGGTGGGTCAGCAGTACGTGCGTCGGCTCCAGCCCGAGCCGCTCCGCCGTCTCGATCAGTGGCTCAACCGGCCCACCGGCGTCGACGAAGAACGCGGGCCCGTCCACGCCGTCGGCGACGAGGTACGTATTGGACAGAAATTGGGGATGGGTTGCGTGCTCGACGATCATCGCGTTCATCCTCTCACGATGGCCCCTCCGCGGCCGGCCCGGCCGCGTCACCGAGCGGTACGCTTTCGCCCACCGGCCAACTGGCACGACAGATCATCGGGACAAGGAGGACGAAGATGCTCAAGCGGTATGCGACGACGGGACTGTTGCTAGGTCTCGCGGCGTCGATCCTGATCGTGGCCACCACGGCCTCCGCCTACCTCTACAAGAAGCCAGCCGGTAAGGATTGCGGCCAGGCGACCATCATCGGCGGCTTCGGCGGCCCCTCGCCCTCGAACGTGCCCGCCGATGCGAAACCCCAGATCCACACCTTCATCGTCAAAGGCAAGATCTCCTGCGCGACCGCCAAGCAGGTGATGAACAAGTTCGAAAAAAACTTCGTCACCGCCCCCGGCAAGGGCGTCTCCCCCGCCGGCTGGAAATGCGCCTTCAGCGCCAAGCTCAAGGGGCAGTCGTGCACGAACTCCAAGCACGTCGTACTCAGCAACGGGATCGTCTACGTGGTGCCGAAGTAGGAGGGGCGCGCCGGGGACTTACTCAGACGAGTAGGTACGCCGGCGGCGCGGACGCCAGACGCCATGACGTCTCAGCGTGTACCGCCTGAGCGTTGCCTCGGACTGCTCTTGCATCGCGTGTGCCCATCGATGGACGATCTCCCGACGCCACTCCTCCAAAGGCCATCCCGCCTCTCGCGCAGGATTGATCGTGGCAACGGTCGCACCGACACGATGCACGGCTTCCGCGTGGCTATCGGGTAAGCGGTCATCGGCCGTCACGAGCACCCAGAGATCAAGCTGTCCGTCCAGCTTGTCAAGAAGCTGTGGATCCGCGCTGCCGCGGAGGCCCAACTCCTGCACACGTGTCGCATTCCTCCCGCGCCGAGTCAGCTCGGTGGCGAGGCGTGGGTTGAGATTCTCGTCAAGGACCAGCGTGCGCTGCGACAGACCATCGCTCACGCGGCGACAGCCTCGAGACGCCGGACCTCACGCCACCAGCGGCGGGCATCGGCGACCTCGGCCTCATCGAGTCCGTAATCCTCGCGCAAGATCTCGGCGCCCCCCCTGCCAGCGGCGATCTCAGCAACGTCTTCCGCCGCGATCCGCCGACCGCGAATCGTAGGTTTACCGCTGAGACGGTCGGGATCCACTTCGATGTGCTCCAGATCGGGAAGAGCGCGCACGGCCCACCCACCCCGGCGTAGCTGGGAGCGGATCTTCTCGAGGTTCTCAGGCTCGATGACCTGCTGCCAGCCGAGACCCCCAATGTCATAGTCGCCCTCCACCTCGCGGGCGATCAACTTGGCACGAGACTTCGCGGGAATCGTGGCGAGTTGGGCGTCGGTCAGCGGCCAATATCCGTAGCGGTCCCCCAATGCGAGAATCGCCTGCTTGATGTCCCGGTGCGTGACACCGCGGTCGAGCAACTCGTGCACGACCATCGCCTCGGCGATGTCCTGAAAGCTGTAGACGCGGGGAAGCTCCTTTCCCACCAAAGAACGGATGTAGCCGCGCCGAGCCCACTGGCCGATCGTCAGGCCCGAGACACCCGCCAACTGTCCGGCCTCCCAGGCAAGGTAGCGACCCCGGGGGGGCATTTGGATGATGTCGGCCATAGCCCAACTCTACCTCTGACGGAAGCGGATTTCGGATATGCAGGAGTCGCTGCGCGTACCAGCCTGCATTGCTTCGCAGGAAGATCCCTCGCTGCCCTGGATATCCACGGCCCCATAGACTTCAACCAATGGCTCTGATCCACACCTGCTATCGGATCACCGACATCGACCGCTCGGTGGCCTTCTACAACGCGCTCGGCTTCGAGGAGATCGGGCGCATCCCGATCAAAGACGAGGCCGTCAACGTGTTCATGAACCAGCCGGGAGACGGCAACATGCCGCGCCTGGAGCTGACGTACAACTTCGGCGTGGACTCGTATGAGCTCGGCAGCGGCTACGGGCACATCGCGATCACCGCCGAGGACCTGGACGGCACGCTCGCGCGACTGGCCGAGCAGGGGATCGAGCCGGAGAAGCCGCCCTACTCGGTGCGCGAGGGCGGGTCGCGGCTGTGCTTCGTGAAAGATCCGGATGGGTATCGGATTGAGATCATCGAGAGCTTCTAGCGCGCCTCTCCCACTCACCATGAGCTAGATTCAGGCGGTGCGAATCCGCTCCAACCTGATGGCGCTGGCGATCTGCCTGCTTGTGGGACAGAGTGCGATTGCCCTTCTTCCTGAAGTCGCGGCGGCGGAATGGACGGAAGACACCCGGCCGTGCGACGTGGCGCCGTGGGCCACGCTTCCGGCGCCGCAACTCTGGTTCCAAGTCCAAGAACCGGCCATGCCGCCGACCGGGTACTTCACGTATGACGAGACAGAAGCGCCACCTTTGAGCGACTTCACAGCGACCGCCGACTGGGGAGACGGAACGACGGTGACAGCAACCGTGGAAGCCGGCTCGGTCGGGGACTGTTACGCAGTCTCGGTGCCGACGCACGCGTACACGAGCGTCGGCACATATCCATTCTCTTACACGGTCCACGACATCAAAACCGGACTGGATCACACGCTTGGCGCCACGGAGCTCCACATTTGGAGCGAGATCCCAAGCCTGCTGGGCGGCCCTTCGACTCGCACGATCCGCTCCACCGTCGGAACGCTTTGGAGCGGAGTGGTCGGGGAATTCAGCTACGAAGGCACCGCAAACTCGTCCTACCCATACGACGCACAGATCGAATGGGGTGACGGGGAACCCTCGACGCCGGGAACCATCAGCCCACAGAGCAACCACACCTTCACTGTCAGCGGGTCGTTTACCTACGCGCGACCCTTCAGCGGCAGTGTCAGCGTGCTGCTGCGAAACGGCACACGCCTACTGGGGACATGGACTACGAGCAACGTGGAAGTAAAGGTAGTTGCAGTCCCCGACCTAACGCCGCCAATCCCCGTGCGACTTCGCGGTCAGCCGATCCTCGCCGCTATCCCACGTGCCTCCAGAGCGCCCGTGTACGAGATCGTCTTCCGGACCAATCAACCCCTACCCCAGACCAGCTCCGGGCATGTGGAGGCGCTGATCGAAGCCCACGGCCAAGCTAATCCGGTCAACAATCTGGCATCTCGTGGAGCCTCCACGTGCTACATGGCGCGCACGAGCGGGATCAGCAAGCGCGAGCTAAAGCTCAGGGCGCGCTATCCGTTCACGCTCGCCATCGACGCAGGCCTGGTTGAGCGGGACAGCGGCCATGCATTGCTCCGCCCGTTCGCGAGCCTCGAGCGCATGCGCCGCGTCGCGAGCAGACAGCTTGGCTGCTCCTGACGACCAGTCGTCTACGAAAGCACGCGCCCGCGGAATTTGCTCAAGCCCAACGTGAGGAAGACCGCGCAGAAGCCGACCAGCACCGGGTAGATGGCGAGGAGAGACATGTGTGAGGCTTCTGTCAGACCCGCGCGCAGGCCCTCGTTGATGTAAACCAGTGGGTTGACGAGCACCACGATCTGCAGCCAGTGGATGCCGGCGACCTGAACCGGCGCGAGCTTCGTCCACTGGTAGTAGGTGCCGCCGAGGAACGTCAGCGGCAGCACCACGAAGCCGAACATCAGGCCGAGGTTGCGCGCCTCGAACGCGGTGCCGAGCAGCAGGCCGAGCGAGCTCATCGTGACGCACGCCAGCGGGATCAGCGTGATCACGATCGGCCAGTGCACCGACAGGTGCACGTGCACGCCGGGGGCATGGACGACAGCGGCGATCGGGAACACGATCAGCGCCGCGAGCAGGCCTTGCACGGCACCTGAGAGCACCTTCGCCATCGCCACAAGCCAGATCGGGCATGGCGCCTGCACGCGGTCCTCGATCTCGCGCGTGTAGCCGAACTCCTGGGCCATCACCATCGCGACCGCTTGGATCCCCTGGAACATGATCGAGATCCCGACCACACCCGGCACGAGCACCGTGGCGAACGCCGACTCGGTCACCTTGCCCCCGCCGCCACCGACCCCTTGGCCGATTGTGGGGAACACGTACAGGAACACGAATACGAGCAAAAACGGCTGGATCAGCACGCGAATCACGAACTCGATCGAGTGCTTGCGCAGCACCGTCAGGTCGCGCAGCACGAGCGCCAGCAGCGCCGTGCGGCTCGCGGCCATCGTCGAGCGCGTCGGCTCGATTGTGATGCGACCGGGCGCCGGTGCGTTGGTGGAGGCGGCGTGCGCGGACGAGGGAGCTGGGGCGGGGCCGGCCGTCGTGGCCATCAGTCGCGCAGCTCCTTGCCGGTCAGGCTGATGAACACCGTCTCGAGACTCGGCTCGGCAACCGACAGGTCGGCGAGGTCGAAGCCCCCGCTCTCGGCGGCGTTCACCACGCGCGGAACGAGCCGCTCGGGCCCGGTCACATGAAGCTCCACGCCGCCGTCGATCAAGCGCGTTTTGGTGACACCGTCCACCTCCTCGGCCAGCCGCTCGGCGAGCGCCTGCGTGTCGCCGTCGGCCTTGACCGTGACGATCGTGTCGGCGCCGACGGACTGCTTCAGCGCCGCGGGCGTGTCGAGCGCGAGGATCTTGCCGTGATCCATGATCGCGACCCGGTCGCACAGCTGCTCGGCCTCCTCCATGTAGTGCGTGGTCAGCAGGATCGTCTGCCCGGCCCCGTTCAGCTCGCCGAGGATCTCCCACAGCGCCAGCCGGCTCTGCGGATCCAGGCCCGCCGTCGGCTCGTCCAGGAACAGGACCGCGGGGCGGTGGAAGATCGCCCGCGCCATCATCAGCCGCTGGGCCATCCCACCCGAGAGCGCGTAGACCGAGGCCTTCGCCCATTTCGTCAGGTGCAGCTGCTCGAGCAGCTCGTCCGCCTTCCTGCGTGACTCCGACGCCGAGATCCCGAACAGGCGACCGTGGAAATAGAGGTTCTCCCACACCGTCAGCTGCCGGTCCAAGGTGTTCTGCTGGGAGACGATCCCGATCAGTTGCTTCGCAAGCGCAGGATGAGCGACGACATCGATAGCGCCTACGTATGCCGTACCCGAGGTGGGGATCACGCGCGTCGTCAGCATCCCCGCGGTGGTCGTCTTGCCGGCGCCGTTCGGCCCGAGCAGCCCAAATATCTCACCCGCGTGCACGCTCAGGTCGAGCCCGTCGACCGCGGCAACGTCCATGCCCGGATAGACCTTCGTCAACTCGACCGTCCTGATCACCTCGCGACGATCCCCGCCGTCCCCCCTGTCGAGCGCCGGAGCGTCCGCGGGCGCGTCCACTGGTTGGGTGATGGCCATCGCCCCCAATGTATAACGCCCGCGCTACCCTCCCCGGAAGACATGTCGGACACGACCGGGAAGATCGCCAAGAACCTCGAGCGCTTCGCCCAGGCGGTGGCCGCGCACGACCGCGAGAACCCGACGCACACCGCCAACGGCATCGGCCTCGCGCACTTCGACCTCGAGCGCCTCGGGCTGGAGGAGGGCGAGGAGATCCTGCCCGGCATCACGATCCACGCCGACAGCGGAGTAACCGGGAACTTCAGAGTGCTCTGCGACGGCGAGCACGACGAAGGCAAGACCGAGGCAGTGCAAGAGGTCGTGGAGGCAGTGGCGACTCAGGCGGTTCCCGCCGGAGCGCCCGGGGTGTCTCCCGAGGAAATCCCCTTCGGGAGTTAGACCGCGGGGACGGGAACCCCCGCGCGGGCGGCGATCATCCCGACCAACCGCTCGATCGTCGGGCACCCGAGATCGTGGCGCGCAGCCGCCCGCAACACCGATCCCGGGATCGCATCGAGCTCGGGGGCGCGCCCGGCGGCGATATCGCGCTGCATCGAGCTGCCGAGCGTGGCGTGCGCCTGCTCCAGCTCACCGAGCGCGACAGCCGGGTCGACATCGCTGGCGCCCTCGGCCCGACCCACGGCGCAGCCCTCCTCGATCGCCCCGACGAGCGCGTCGCGCAGCTCGGGTGTGGAGCGGATTTCGCCGAGCAGCCTGTCGAATGCGCTCGTCGTGCACGCGAGCGCGTTCAACCGCACGAGCTTCGACCACATGACCTGCGCCTCGGACTCTCCCACGCGTGCCGATATCCCGGCGTCTTTGAGCAGCTGCGCCAGCGCCTCCATCTCACCACGCGCGGCCGGGTCGTGACTTGCCATCTCGACGAGCAGGAACTGGCTCGTGTGCACCACGACGCCGGGCTCGGGCCGGTCGGCCTCGACACGGATCGTGCCGGCGAGCACGGTGTCCGCGCCGAAACGCTCGCGCAGGACGGGGATGTGATCGAGGCCGTTCAGCAGCGCCAGCACCAACTTCGGCTGGGCCACGACTCGATCCAGCCCCGACACCAAGCCGGAGGCCTTCGTTGCGACGATCAGCACATCGACCTGCTCCTCCAGACGGGCAAGAGCAGGTGGATGGACGACGAACTCACCGAAGCTGACGCTGTTCACACGCAACCCGCGCCCGGAGATCGTCTCCGCCGTCGCCTCTCGGGCCACGACGATCACGGACGTGCCGGCCCGCTCGAGCAGTCCCGCGATCAGTCCGCCCACACCGCCGGGGCCCAGCACCGCGATCTTCACCGCTCGCAGTCTACGGCTCGACTCTATGCCCCACCAAAGCGCAACACTCGGCCGCTCGATCCTGTCTAGCCTTATGTCCGGCATGTCTTCCCAAGCCCCACCTACAAGCACCGAGCCGCCCGAGGTCCTCGCCCGCGGACCATGGCCGCTGGAGCAAGTGAAAGCGCATTGGCGCGAGGAGCACTTCGAGCCCTCCGAGGAGCATGCGCGGGCCGCCGACGCGGCGATCGCCGATCTACAGCAACGGGGCTCACCCAGTCACGACGGGGTCGCCGCGCGCCTGGTCGAGTACAGCCAGGACCAGGACGGAGTCGCGCTGGAGCTGCAGCCGCTGCGCTGGGGGTTGCGCCTGGTCCCCGGCGACGCCTCGGAGAGCGTCGCGGCGATGTGCGTTACGCGCTCCGCCGACGGCCGCTGGCTGGCCGGACGGCGCGCGCAGTGGGTCGCGTCGTGGGCTGGGCGCTGGGCGCTGGGCGCGGGCGGAGCGGTCGATCTCGGCGAGAACCCGGCCGACACGCTGACCCGGGAGCTGCAGGAGGAGTGGTCGGTCGCGCCCGCGCGCGTGCAGGGAGAGGCGCTGCTGCTGCTGCCTCACAAGCTGGTGATGTTCGTCGGCCAGGCATGGCTCGCCGAGGGCGTCGAGGAGGAGGTGACGCCCGACCACGAGCACGACGCGTTCGCCTGGTGGCCACGCGAGATCGACGAGTGGCCCCCGGAGGCCGGCGAGATACTGCCACGGATGGCGCGCTGGCTCACGCAGTGAGCGCACCCGTGCGGTCGGCCGGACCCCTGCGAGTTCGACGCGCCTGAAGTGGATCTCGTTCACCCACTCCTGCATCTACACCGCGCTGCTGCTTGTGCGCCTTCGTGATCGGCAAGCCACAACCCTTCACCTTCGTGCTCGGCCTCACCCACGGGCTGCTGTGGATCTTCATGTCGCTGGCCTGCATCGCCGCCGCGCGCCTGCGGATCGTCTCGCTGAGGCTGGCCGTCGCCGTCGCGGTGCTCGGCGGGATCGGGCCGTTCTTCGGCAGCTACGAGTTCATCCGCGAGGAACGCCGGCACACGGATCCCGAGCCCGCGCACCCCAGCGATCACCGAAGCTGAAGCGCAAACGCGCCTGAGCGCAGTCAAGTGCCACTGTTGAGAACTTGTGAAAAGGCTCACCGACCAGTGGGGATGTCCGCCGGGCAGCCGCGCTAGAGTGAGAAGCAGATGGCGACGAGCACCACGGCGGAGCAGACAATCGATGTTGTAACACCCGCTGCGGGCGAGTCGGTCACCGAGGGAACGATCCTCGAATGGCACGCGAAGGTCGGCGATCCGATCAAGGTCGACGACACGATCGTCGAGATCTCCACCGACAAGGTCGACGTCGAGCTGCCCTCGCCGGCGACCGGCACGGTGAGCGAGATCCTGGCGCAGGAGGGCGACACCGTGACGGTCGGCCAGGTGATTGCGCGAATCGTCGTCGGCGAGCCGGCACAGAACGGCGGATCCGCGGGTAACGGCACGCCTCCGACCGGGAGCGCCGCCGAGCGATGGCGCTCCCAGCGACGGAGCCTCCAGCGACGGCGACCGCGGGCGATCGGGCGCCGGCGGCGCTGCCCGACGGCGTGAAGGCCACCCCAGTCGCGGCCCGCGCGGCGGCCGTCGAGGGCGTGGATCTCGCGAACGTGTCCGGGCAGCGGCCCCGCCGGGAAGATCAGGAAGGCCGACGTGCTCTCCGCCTCCACCGACAACGGCGCAGCCCAGGGGACGAACGCGCACCACTAACGGCAACGCAGCAACGGACGGCCGAGCGAACTCCGAGCGACTGAAGGGCGGCGCGGCGGCGCTCGCGCGCTACATGGAGCAGTCGCTGGAGATCCCCACGGCGACGAGCTTCCGCACGCTGACCGTGACCGTGCTCGACGCGCGCCGGCGCGAGCTGAAGGCGGGCACGCGGAAGGTCTCCTTCACGCACCTGATCGCCTACGCGATCGCGCGCGCGGGAACCGACGACATGCCGGTGATGGCGCACCACTTCGAGGAGATCGAGGGCAAGCCGCACCGGGTCCAGGACGGGCAGGTGAACCTCGGGCTCGCGGTCGACGTCGAGAAGAAGGACGGCTCGCGGACGCTGATGGTCCCGGTGATCCTGAACGCGGGCCGGCTGAAGTTCGACCGCTTCCTCGATGCCTACGACGCGCTGGTGGAGAAGGCGCGCACGAACACCCTCACCGCCGATGACCTGACCGGCGCGAACATCACGCTGACGAACCCCGGCGGCCTCGGCACGGTCGCCTCCGTCCCCCGGCTGATGGCCGGCCAGGGCACGATCGTCGCCACCGGCTCGATCGCCTACCCCGTCGGCCTGGGCGACATCGGCGCGATGATCGGCGCGGAGAAGGTCCTGACGATGACCTCGACCTACGACCACCGCATCATCCAGGGGGCCGAGTCAGGGCGCTTCCTGGGCAAGATCGAGGAGTACCTGCAGGGCGAGCACGGCTTCTACGAGGACGTGTTCGCGGCGCTCGGCGTCGAGCTCGGCCCCGCTCCCGTCACCGCCGGCGCCGGCCGCCGCGGCCTCCGCCGCCGCCTCCTCGGCGGCCGATAAGGCCCCGAGCGCGGTTCCCGACGAGGAGCTGCTACAGGCGGTGCAGGCCGCCAGCACGCTGCTCTCGCGCTTCCGCAGCCACGGCCACCTCGCCGCGCGGCTGGACCCGCTCGGCTCCGAGCCCGAGGGCGACCCCGGCCTCGACCCCGAGGCGCTGGGCCTGACGCCGGAGATCACCGCGAAGATCCCGGCGAAGATCCTGCACATGTACGTCCCGGGGGCGACGCTGGCCGACGCGCTGCCGCACCTGCGCGAGACCTACTGCGGCACGATCGCGTACGAGATCGAGCACATCGCCTCCCACCGCCAGCGGGTGTGGCTGCGCGAGAACATCGAGTCCGGCGACCTTCCGCCAGCCGTTGACGAGCGAGGAGCAGAAGACGTTGCTCAGGCGCCTGACGAAGGTCGACGCGCTGGAGCGCTTCATGCACAAGGCCTACCTCGGCCAGCACCAGTTCTCGATCGAGGGACTCGACATGACGGTGCCGATGCTCGACGAGCTGATCCAGCTCTCGGCGGTCAACGGCGGCAAGGAGGTCGTGATCGGGATGGCCCACCGCGGGCGCCTGAACGTGCTCGCGCACAACCTCGGGCGGCCCTACGACACGATCTTCGCCGAGTTCGAGGGCGCCTCGACGCTCGAGGCGGTGACGACGATCCCGCAGGGCGGGCACCGGCGACGTGAAGTACCACCACGGCACCCAGGGCACCTACGGTCTGCCCGACGGCGAGAGCATCCAGGTCAACCTCGAGTCCAACCCCAGCCACCTCGAGTACGTCTCGCCGGTGGTCGAGGGCGCCACGCGCGCGGCGCAGACCACGCGCCAGGGGCCGCACGCCCACCAGGACACCGACGCGGCGGTGCCGATCGTGATCCACGGCGACGCCTCGTTCCCCGCCCAGGGCGTGGTGGCGGAGACGCTCAACCTGCAGGCGCTCGACGGCTACAAGGTCGGCGGCACGGTGCACCTGATCACGAACAACCAGATCGGCTTCACGACCGACCCCGACGACGCGCGCTCGACGCGCTGGGCCTCGGATCTGGCGAAGGGCTTCGACGTGCCGATCATCCACGTCAACGCCGACGACGTGCCCGCCTGCATCAGCGCCGTGCGGCTCGCGTTCGCCTTCCGCAAGGAGTTCGGCCACGACGTGCTGATCGACCTGATCGGCTACCGGCGCTTCGGGCACAACGAGTCCGACGAGCCCGCCTACACCCAGCCGGAGATGTACGCGACGATCAAGGCGAAGAAACGCGTGTCCGGA
>CAVZYF010000013.1:0-6151 GCA_963779405.1 uncultured Solirubrobacterales bacterium | reverse complement strand
GCCGTCGACCCGTCGCCGAGCTCAGCGATGTCGATCGGGTTGGGCTGCAGCTGGTCGAACGGTGTCTCGGGTGGACGGTCTTGACGCCTGAAGCGATCGGGTACTCGAAGCTGATCGAGTGGGCGATGATCTCCTGGCCCTGCTTGGAGACGAGAAAGGCGAGGAACTTCTGCGCGGCCGCCTTGTGTTTGGAGGACTTCAAGATCCCCGCACCCGAACGTCGATGACGTAACCGGGATCTCGCGGAGCGAAGTAGGTGATCTTCGAGTGCATTTTGGATGCGCCGATCTCAGCCCGCATCCGGTACCAGTAGTACTGATTGACCACTCCGAAAGCGACCGCGCCGCGGTTGACCTCGTCAGCGATCGTCTCGTTGTCGGGATAGATGTGGCTGCCCGCATTTGCCTTGATCGCCTCCAGCCACCGCAGCGCCTGGCCGCTGCCGTACGTGTCGCGAACGATGTGACGATCGGCTGGAAGTCGGTCTCACCGGCGGCGAACGCCAGCTTGCCCGCTGTAACTGCGGTTCGGCGAGCTGGAGACGTGCGCGGGCAGCTGCGCTCTTTTTATCAGGCTTGGGTTGTAGATGAGGACGCTCACCCGCGCCGAGACGCCGACCCAGTCGCCGTGGGCGAGTTGTACTTGTTCGGAGTGTGCGCGAGTGTCGATGTTTCGACCGGGGCGAGCAGGCCTTGCTCTGGAGGTACTCCAGCGCTGGCGAGTTCTCCGTGAATAACACGTCCGCGGGAGATCGCGAGCCCTCGGCGACGATCTCTGCGTCGAAGACGTCCTCGTCGTTGTTACGGATGGCGCGCCTATCCCGGTCGCCTTTCGAACCCGGCCACGAGCGCATCGGTCGTCTGCTCGTGCTGGCCGTTGTAGAGCGTGATCGACGGCCCTGAAGAGGAGCCGCCGCAGCCGGCCAGTAGGCCGGATGTGAGCACGAGTATCGCGAGAGGAGCGATGGGACCTCTCCTCCTCGTAAAAACTCTCACAGTCATGATGCGACTCCTGGGCAGATCGCGTTGACCCTGTAGACGGCGGCGTTGACGGCACTCTTGGACGATCGGCCACCTTTGCCGGCAGCGAACGATTCATACGCGGACGCCAGGCCATCGATCGCTTCGCGCAACCCTTTGTCAGACGTGTGGATCCGACGCAGCGGGAGAACCTGGGCTTGGGCGTAGCCCACTGCATCGGCCTGCGGTTCGGGGCCGTCGCTGAGCACCGCCTGCACCTGCCGACAGGTCTGCTTTACCACCGCCCTGGAGGATGTAGAGAGGGGGGAGGAAGAGGACCCGCAGGCGACGAGCAGCAACATGAGCGCCAGCGCCATCGCGACAGCGACAAACGGTCGGCATTGCACTGTGGTGCACAAGCTTGACCTCCTGGCAGAGAAATCCGACTACGGAGCTCGGGTATGACGGCGCGGACAATATCATAACTTAGGCAACCCTAATTACGATGAGCTCAGCATCTGGATACAAGCCTGTAAGAGTTGCGGCATAAAGCTGCTGCGGCGTTTCACCGATGTGAGACGGCCCCGTCTCATCCATATGCCCTGCCACGTCCGGTGCGCCACGTAAGACGAGGGAGGCAAACACGCGCGGCTAGCAGCAATGCCATTGACTTCAGGGCGGAACAACCCCGACCGGTCACTGCACGGCGTTGTGTACCTGGAGGCGCTCCAGCTCGTCGGCGATGACGGTCGCGCCGTCGCTGCGGGCGAGGGCGCCGGCCATCGCGCGGGCGCCCTGTTTGATCGACTGGTCCTCCAGGGCCGCGCGAGATCACGCGGCGCAGCTTCTCGGGGAGCTCTTCTTGCTGACCCTCACGCCGGCGTGCACGACAGACCACGCGGGCGGCGTTATCCGGCTGGTCGCGACCATCGGGAATGCAGACGAGCGGAACGCCGTCGGCGAGCGCGGCGTTGACCGTCTGCCAGCCCGCGTGGGTGACCACGAGCGCCGCGTGTGGAAGCACGGTTCGATGCGAGACGAAAGCCACACTGCGCGCGTTGGCGGGGATGCGGAGCTGGCTGGGGTCGAGCGCGGGGCCCGGCCGTCAGCAGCGCCCGGACGCGGCAGCCCGGCGACGGCGTCAAGGACTCGCTGGGCCAGCGCCCGCTGGTTCATGTAGCTCGTGCTGAAGCTGATCAGCACCAGCGGATCGGTGTTCTCCGAGGGCCACGGCGACTCCCACTCCTTCTCGAACGGCTCGAACGCGGGGCCCACGTAGTGGACGTTCGCGGGGAGCTGGGCTTTGCTCGAGAAGTCGAGCTCCGGGGCGGTCATCACGTAGATCGCCCGCACGCCGAGGACCTGGTCGTTCCAGTCCTTCAGCGGCGCGAGCCCATGCTCGGCACGGACATCGTTGAGCACCGGCAGCCCGGCTGCCGAGAAGCGGCGGGTCATGGCATTGAGCAGGCGGTCGCGCGCGGCACCCAACGGGCCCCCCATCGGCTTCAGGCCGCTGAACAGCGGCGGCGCGCCGCGAACGGGAAGCGGATACGGGCAGTGAACGAGCGCGACCGCGGGTATGCCTGCGTGCTCGGCAGCGATCGGCGCGGCGATGAACAGCCAATCGAACACGATCACGTCGGCGCTCCAGCTCGCCGAGCAGTTCGATCATCTTCCCGTGTCGCATCCCGCAGCGGCGCGATCGGAGCATCGCGCATGCGTTTCGCGGCGCCAAGCGGCGTGCGCGCCTCCCAGTCGCGTATCGGGTCGGTCTCCGGACGCGTGATGTCGAGGTCGGGAAGCCAGCCCGCGGATCGCGACGAACTCAGCCCCGGTGCGCTCGATCCGTGCCCGCGCGGCGCTGTGGGCCACGACGCGCACCTCGTGGCCCCGCTCGACGAGCTCCCGTGTGAGCGCCAGCTGTGGTGGGGCGTTGCCGCTGAACGCCAGGAGCGTCTGGAAGACTCGCATATACTTCATCTTAGTCCTACCAAGATGAAAATGTCAAGCGCCTCCACCCCAACACGTCGATATCGGATGTCCGCGCGAGCCGATGCCGCCGCCGCGACCGGCGAACGGCTGCTCGCCGCGGCCTGGAAGCACTTCGGCACGCGAGCCGTACGAGGAGGTCCGCCTGCGCGAGATCGCCGCCGACGCGGGCGTCACCGAACAGACGCTGCTCGCCCGGTTTCACTCCAAGGACGAGCTGCTCGCCGCCGCATACAGGTGGTGGGGCGATGCGCGAGATGGAGCGCCGCGACGCCGCTCCAGTCGATCACTTCCCCGACGCGGTCGCCAACGTGTTCGACCACTACGAGGCGCACGGAACGGCGATCCTGCGCATGCTCTCCCAGGAGGACCGCATCCCCGCCATCCGCAACCTGACGGACAGGGGGAGGGCCTACCACCGCGATTGGGCGAACAGGGTCTTCCAGCCGCTCCTCGCGGGCCTGCCGCGCGCGTCCAGAGAGCGCCGGCTCACCGCCCTCGTGGTCGCGACCGACGTGCTGGTGTGGAAGCAACTGCGACTCGACATGCGGCTCAGCCGCCCCCAGGCGGAAAAGATCGTCCTGGAGATGATCGAGTCCTACTCGCGGCGATTTGGCTGTCGTCCTACAGGGCCAGCGGGTGCGGCGTCTCACCGATGTGAGACAGCCCCGTCTCATCCATCTGAGACTGTTGGCGTCTCACTCATATGAGACTGAGCGAGGCGGGTGAGATCGCCGCCGAGCGGGTCAGCGGTGCCAGTCGAGCGAGGCCAAGACGAGCCCCCTTTTGGCGCACAAGCGAGCGTCTGGCTGGTCAATCCCGGTACACACGGGCCGAACGTGAGATGGTGCCGCTCTGACTGTTGGCCGGGCCGCGCGCGCTTCTCTCGCCGGTTGCAGGCACGCGTCTCGGCGTCGCTGGCCGACTGGTAATGGGTCGGCGGGTTGGGGGTGGTGATGGTTGGTGTGCGCCTGTCGGTCGCTCGCGAGGTCGCGCGGGAGCGGCGGCCGTTTTCGAACGAGCCTTTGCGCTCGGTGAGAGACGGCTCGTATTGCGGCTTTCGAGCGCCAACCTATGGCGCCGGCGTCGACTGCAGTGGCCATACCTCGACGACACCGTGGGCGACCGCGCAAGGGGTTTCCGAGACGAGGCTGGCTTGCCTCCTCGAGCGTGGGGGCCTCGATCACCATGACCCCGCGATCGGCGAATGTCCGGCGCAGGAATGGTCCCTTGCTGCCGCTCACGCCGGCCCCGTCGTGGTTGCGCACTTGCACGGGCTCACCGGCGATACCCATCGATGTTCCGTCCGCGTGTAGGCGCGCGTCGTGTTGATGGGCCGCATCGCGGACTTTGAGGGTCAGTCATGTCGTACCCTGCGCGAATCTCCATATCCGATTGTTAGGAATCTCGGCATGAACATTTACCTCCTCCTCGACTCGTTGTTGGTTCACAAGCGATCGCGCGCGAGAGCAGTAGCTCGCGCTCGCGCTCGTTGTCGCACAGGTCGGCTGCGCGCTCGAACTCCTCGCGCGCCTCGGCCAGCCGCCCCAGGCGCACGAGGATGTCGCCGCGCACGCTGGGCAGCAGATGGTAGCCGCGCAACGCGGGCTCGTCGGCGAGCGAATCGACGAGCTCGAGCCCGGCCTCGGGACCGAAGGCCATCGTCACGGCCACGGCGCGGTTGAGCTCCACGACCGGGGAGCCGGTGAGCGCCGCCAGCCCGTCGTAGAGCGCGACGATCCGCGGCCAGTCGGTCTCCTCGACGCTCCGGGCTCGCGCGTGACAGGCGGCGATCGCGGCCTGCAGCGTGTACGGGCCGAGTGCGCCGCTGAGCTCCTCGGCACGCCGCAGCGCGGCGAGGCCGCGTTGCACGAGCAGATGATCCCAGCGCGCCCGGTCCTGGTCGGCGAGCAGCACCGGCTCCCCCTCCGGCCCGACGCGCGCCCGCAACCGCGAGGCCTGCAGCTCCATCAGGGCCAGCAGGCCTTGGGCCTCGGCCTCGCGGGGCATCAGCGCTGCGAGGATCCTTCCGAGGCGCAGGGCGTCCTCGCACAGGGCCGGGCGGATCCAGTGCTCGCCGGCGGTCGCCGCGTAGCCCTCGTTGAACACCAGGTAGATCACCTCGAGCACGGCCGACAGACGCTCTGCCAGCTCGTCGCGGCCGGGGACCTCAAACGGCACGTGCGCCTCGGCGAGTGTGCGCTTGGCGCGAACGATGCGCTGCGCGACCGTGCCCTCGGAGACGAGAAACGCGCGCGCGATCTCTGGCGTCGACAGGCCGCCGAGCAGACGCAGCGTCAGCGCGACGCGCGCCTCCCGGGACAGGACCGGATGACACGTCATGAAGATCAGGCGCAGGACGTCGTCCTGAACGTCGTCGACCTGCGCGGCCAGGTCGGGGCGGTCGAGCTGCTGCAGGGTTTCCAGCTCGCGCCCGATCAGCTCGTGCTTGCGCTCGAGCGTGACGCGCCGGCGCAGTGCATCGATGCCCCGGCGCTTGGCGGTGGCCATCAGCCATGCGCCCGGCTTGTCCGGGATCCCCGACTCAGGCCACTGCTCGAGCGCGGCGACGAGCGCGTCCTGGGCCAGGTCCTCGGCCACCGCCACGTCGCGCACGATGCGAGTCAGCCCGGCTATCAACCGGGCCGACTCGATGCGCCAGACGGCGTCGATCGCACGATGGGTGGCCGACGCGCGTCACGCGCCTAATTCTGGGTCGGCCTGCTCGCGCAGCCGCTCGTTGGCCTCGCGCAGCTCCGGCGTCAGCTGCTCGCCGAAGTCGTCGGCCTCGAAGATCTGGCGCAGCTCGATCTCGACACCGCCGTCGAACGGCGCTCGCTTGAGCCACTCGATCGCCTCCTCGCGCGACGCGCACTCCCAGACCCAGTAGCCCGCGACGAGCTCCTTGGCCTCGGTGAACGGACCGTCGATGACGGTGCGCTCGCTGCCGTTGAAGCGGACCTTCGCGCCCCTGGAGGTCGGGTGCAGGCCCTCGCCGGCCAGCATCACGCCTGACTTGACGAGCTCTTCGTTGTACTTCGTCATCGCCCCCAGGAGCGTCGGTGCTGGGCATCTCGCCCGCCTCGGACTCGGGGCTCCCGGGGACCAGAACCATGAAACGCATTTGTGTCTCCTTGTCGTGGATGGGGTGGTTTCTACCCGCACGTCGAACGAGGTCGGCCGAAATCGACACGCCCGGCATT
>CAVZYF010000012.1:0-10613 GCA_963779405.1 uncultured Solirubrobacterales bacterium | reverse complement strand
TCCGCTGCAGAACAGATGTGGAGGGCTGTCGGTAGTTCTGCTTTCTGCGGGGTGTGGCGTGGCGTGAAGGTGCCGGGTCGTTGCGTCGGGTGAGCTATGGAGCCCAGTCGTCTCGCGCGGGCGTGACCTGAAGCTCGTGCGTCATCGCGCGAGGGCTTTGCGCAGCGAGGTAGGCAACCGCGTCGGCAAGGCTGCCCGGATCGGCAGTGGCCAGGTCATCGCCACCTGAGCGGTCGATACTCGCGTCGACGATCAGCAGCGCGACGTGTATCTCTTGCTCGCGCAGCTCGGAGGCAGCGGCCTGGGTGAGGGCGCGTACCGCGAACGCGCCGGCCGCCCACGGCCCACGCCCGGGCATTCCACGGCGCGCGGAACCACCGGTGACTTGGATGATCGTGGATGGTCCACCCTGCGCGCTCATGAAGCTGGCGCACGCACTGAGGAAACCGAACGCGCCGCGCGCCGGCAACGTCGCCCAATCGTCGAAGCTCGTTGGTGCCGCGTGTGCGAGCGGGCCTCCGCCGAACGGACCCGATCGTCTGCCGCCGTAGGGAGACGCGGCGTTGACCGCGAGGTCAACGCGGCCGTGATGCGCACCGAGGTGCTGCAGGGCAGCAAGGACGGCTGCCTGATCGGTTACGTCGACATCGAGCGCCTCAGCACCGGCGTTGCGTACCTTCGCGAGCGTCTCGGGGGAGCGCGCGGCGCCTGCGACCGTCCAGCCGTCGCTCAGCAAGCGCTCAATGACCGCGAAACCGAGATTCCGCGCGCCGATGACCAAAGCAGTCGGCATCAGATCCGCCCTACTGTCAGCGCTGGGACGGGCCCGCCAAAGTACGGCGTCGTGTGCCCCGCGCTCTGATCCCTCACTGCGGCAGGTCCGTGGTCACTCACGATGCCGCCTCGTTGGTCCCACTGTCTACCGCAGCGCCGGCTGAGCGTCGTGAACGCTGCTCTTCCAAGAAGGCCAGGTTCGCTTGGCCGACCTCGATCAAGTGGCCGTCCGGATCGCGCAAGTAGCAACGGAGCTCTGCGCCCCGGTCGATTGGCGGGGTCAGGAACTGCGCTCCCTTCGAGCTCCAGTCTTCGTAGACCTCTTGGATGTTGGCGACACGTATGTTCAAGAAGCTGCTGATCGTGTTGGGATCGGGCGCAGTGAGCGTCACGGTTGGCTTGTCGTCGGTTGGGGCACCGCCCGTGTTGATGATGATCCAGCCGTTCGCGAGGGCGACGATCGTGGGCTCGCTAGCGGAGACGACTTCGCCGCCGAGGACATCGGCGTAGAAGCGTCGCGAGCGAGCGATGTCCTCCGACACGATGAAGTGGGTGAGCAGGATGCCCGTTTCAGGGGCAGGGAACGTCGGCATTTCAGTCTCCTTTTGTCACTCGGGCGTTGCTCTATCGCGCGACCGCGCCTGGGGGCAATACCCCGTGGGTCTGTGAAGCGGCGATTGGTCCGGGTCAATTGGCCGCCGGCGCGGTCACGAAGCGCTGGATTGCTTCGTATGCCTGGTCCTGAATCCTGGCGTCATGGAGTTGAGGAATGATCTCGGCTTGGTCGATGACCGGGCCAGTGATCGTTTTGGCTGCGCTCGCGTAGAAGACGCCGCTCTGCAGTGATGTGTCCGTTACGGCGTCGACCAGGCGCTTCGCGCCGATGTCGAGCTTGTGCCCGATCCCCAATGCCGGCGCAACGTAAGGAAGCAGGATGCGGTTGGCGATGATGCGGAGAAGCGCCGGCTGGTCGCGCAGCGCCTCGGTCCCAGCCGTGTTTCCGGGCGACATCGTGATGAACCTGAGCTCGGGATGCTTCCGCGCCATGCTGGCCATCCACAGCGCCCCGAGGTACTTGACTTGACCGTAGGCGAGCATCACGTTGAACTTGTCCCTGGCGAAGAACGAGCCGTCGATCACCGAAGCGAACTCGTCGGCACTGGAGCTCGAAAACGTCGGCCGCGGGATCCGCATCTTCGGCACCCCGCGCGCGGCTTCGCTGCCGCTAGCACAGCAACCTCCGTGAGTGACCCGGCGGAGATCAGCTCCTCGAGGAGGACGACATGCCCAAGCAGGTTCTGCGCGAACATCTCGGTGACGCCATCCTGCGTCAGCGAGGCAGGTGTCGGGCCGCCGGTCCCGCCGGCATTCATCACGACGGCGTTGAGCGGACGGGTGATCGCAGCCGCGGCGGCTCTCACGGATGCCATGTCTGAGAGGTCGATGATCACAACCTCGAAGATCGAGCGTCCCGTGACCTGTTGCAGCTCGCTCTTGGCGCGTTCAGCCTTGGCTGGGTTTCGGCAGCCGAGGTAGATCCGGTCAAAGTCCCCGCGCAGCGCCAGTTGCCTCGCCAGTTCCTTCCCGAGCCCCGTGTTGGCGCCTGTGATGAGAGCGCTCTTCGCGCGTTGCTCGGTCATTTCTCTCCACTCATTGAGTTAGCCAACTAGCTTGACGATGATACAGACTCAAGCTACTGTGGAGTCGTGGAGCAAACGAAGACAGTCGGGCGCGGGTCCGGGAAGCGGGAGCGACTGGTCGAGGGCGCGCAGCGCGCGTTCTACGAGCAGGGGGTCGAGCGCACGACGCTCGCCGATGTCGCGGCGCGGGCGGATGTACCGCTAGGGAACGTCTACTACTACTTCAAGACCAAGGATCAGCTGGTTGAAGCGGCGCTCGAGGCGCACGCTGATGCCATGCACGAGATGCTTCGGAGCGCCGAGCGGCATCGCACGCCGCGCGCTCGGCTGAAGGCGATGGTGCGGGCGTTCGGCGAGCAACGCGACGTCGTCGCCGAGCGTGGCTGCCCGGTCGGCACGCTCTGTTCAGAGCTCGATAAGCGCGACGACGAGCTCGTCGGCGGCGCACGGGCGGCGCTGATGGTTCCAATCGACTGGGCCGAGCGAGAGTTCCGTGAGGCCGGGAGACGCGACGCCCGCGACCTGGCGGTAGGTCTGTTCGCGGCCTATCAGGGCATCGCGCTGATCGCGAACACATTGCGCGATCCATCGTTGATCACCCGCGAAACGCGTCGACTCGAGCGCTGGATCGACTCGCTCACCTGACCCCGCGTCGCTTGCCGTGATCGACGATCTCCTCCACCCAACGAACAGGGAGCACCCTTCAATGAACTCAAGCCTCCACGGCCGAACGGCTCTGGTCACCGGAGCGGGCCGCGGGATCGGCCGCGGGATCGCGCTCGGCCTCGCGCAATCCGGAGCGCGCGTCGGACTGCTCGCCCGGACCGGCCATGAGATCGATGACGCCTGCGCCGAGATCCACGACGCCGGCGGCACCGCGGTGGCGCTCGCGGCGGATGTGAGCGACCCCGAGCAGACGCGCATCGCGGTTGAACGGCTCGTCGACGAGTTCGGTCACGTTGAGCTGCTAGTCAACAACGCCGCGGTCGTGTGGCCGCTCGGCCCGACTCAGGACGTCGATCCCGCCGCGCTCGCCGCTGCGATCGCGATTAACGTGATCGGTCCGATGACCCTTGCCCGGCGCGTGCTCCCGGGGATGCTCGCCGCCGGCTGGGGACGAATCGTGAACGTGTCTGCCGCGATCGCCGCGCGCCCCGGAATGCTCGCCGGGCTCAACACCTATGCGGCGTCGAAGGGCGCGCTCGAAGCGCACACACTCAACCTCGCCGCCGAGCTCGAAGGCACGGGCGTCACCGCCAACGTTTACCGCCCGGGCACGGTCGACACCTCGATGCAAGCGTATATCCGTGACCAGCCCCGCGAGCAGATCGGCGCCCCGCTCCATGACCGCTTCACGGCCATGCTCCGCTCCGGCGCGCTGATCACACCACGCGCATCCGCCGACAGGATGATCGCTCGCCTCGCCGGACAGGCTTCGGGCGAGATCTGGGACGTCAACGACGCCGTTCCCGCGCCATGACCACCGATCGGCCAGCCACTAACCACCGCTCGGCCGGCCCGCGGCGAGCGGCTTCACGCCCGACGTGGCGCTCTATCCGTTCGCGTCGAGGCGACGCAGAATTGATTCCTGAGGGACTTATGGTGCGAGTCGCCGAGCGACTCCGGATCCTCGGGACAACCTGTGCGCCTTCGTCTAGTCGAATTGCTGGGCAATGGTCCCTCAACCCCGCAGGAGTTGAGCGACGCTCTCGGTCTGTCGACGGACGAAAGGCGGCGACAATTCTTCGTCTGACCTTGGAGGCGGTGTCCGGCCACCTGCGGGAGCACTGATCGAGACGCGCGCTTTGCGGCCGGGCGAGGAGCTGCGCGACACGCAACGCGCTGCGCACCTGCTTCCGCGCCAACAGCGAGCGTCCGGACGAGCGCGTCGGCCGCGCTTATGCAAGGGACGAGCAGCAGCAGTGTGGGCCGCGCGAACCGAGACGCTCTGAGTCGCTCGAAGGATCGGGTTGCGCGCCTGCTTTCTCCGCGGAGGCGGGCGTTACGAGCGGCGTCCAGCGACTCGTCGCTGCTCGTCCTGAGCGGGCACGGTAATCCAGTGGGTAACGGGGTGTCGTTCACCCGAGAGCGCCTGGGATGGAATCCGTCGGGATCCCCGATCAGCTGGGTAGTGCGAGCAGCGCGGCGTCGCCGATTGCGGCGCGGACTCGTGATCGTGCTTCGTGGAGCCTGCTTTTGAATGCGGCTTCACCTACGCCGGCGATTGCGGCTGCTTGGCGCGTCGAGAGGCCTTCGATATCGCGGAGTACGATCGCTGTGCGGTATGGGGGGGCGAGGTCGGTGATCGCGGCCTCGAGGGCGCGGCGAAGCTCGCCGCGCTCAGCCGTTCGGGCTGGTCCCTGGTGGGGCGGCGCGGTTAGCCCGAGGCCTTCGTCATCCATGGGCACGCTGTAGCTCGCAGGGGCGAGCTTCCCCAAAGCACGGTTCGCCTCGTTGACGGCGATGCGATGCAGCCAGGTCGCGAAGCTCGCGCGTCGCTGGAATCGTCCGATTGCTCGCCAGGCCCGTAGCAGCGCCTCTTGCACGACGTCTTCTGCCTCGCCACGGTCGCCGACGAGGCGCAGCACGACGGCATAGACCCGGTCGGTGTGCGCGCTCGCGAGCTGCTCGAACGCGGCGACGTCACCGGCCTGGGCGCGGCTCACCAGCGCGCGCTCCTGCGTGGGAGCGGTGCGGCCGAGAGTGACCAGCGGACTCATCCCTCGGGTGCGTGAGCGCCGCCGCGCCCGGTGCGGTTGGCGTCAGCGCGGACGCGGTCGAAAATGCTGGTCGGGGCGTGCTCGCGTTCCAGCAGGCCCAAGCTCCCGGTGAGGCGAAGCAAGGCCCGGAGCGCGCGGATTCCGCTACTGCATTCGGGGCAGTGCTCCGCGTGTAGCTGCACCCGCAGGCGCTCGCGGCGGCTCAGATCGCCCTCAACGTAGTGTGACAGGCGCCGTTGCGACCAGTCGTGCTCATCACGGCGTCGCAACAGCCTCATACGCATCCCTCCCCTCGGCGCCCGCCCCCGGCAACCGCGACGACGGCGGCACGGGCCCCGACGGGCGGATCGAGGCTGGTGGGATTGTGGTCGCTCATGAAAGGATGTTGCGGCGTATCGGTAGCTCGGCTCCTCACAAACGCTTAGACCCGTCGAGCGTCGATTCGGTTGCGTCTCCGAGCCACGGTGGCGCAGCAGGGGCTCAAGCGCATCGCCGCTGCGGGGGGCGAAGGCGCGCCCGTTCATTGCAGCCAGTCCGGGCGCGCGGGCGTGCCGTAACCGGCGGCTCCGAGGCGGACTCGAGTTGTTGAGGCCTCGGTACGCTGCGCGGCGGTGCGCCGACCGCACCGCCGCGCTTTGCCTTGGCTACCCGATCGAGACGATCGAGCAATTTGAGATGGCGCCGAGTGTCTTGACGCCGATCGTCTTGTTGATCGGTCCAGTTCCACCGCTCGTCAGATAGCCAGCCTTCACGGCCGCCGTGACGGCGGCGACAGAGGTGAGTCGGTGAACCTTGTGCGCGGTGATCGCCTTTTGCGTCCACACGACCGGCGTGACGTCCCATAGCGGGGAGTATCCGGGTTGTCCGGGTTGGTCCTCTTCGATGTTCTCGGGCGGGCCCTGCCCGAGGAGCGCTGAGTCGAGGCCCTGTCGCTGGTTGGCTCCGGCGGATGCGAGTGGTCCGTTGATGACCGGAACGATCGCCGAGCGTGCCGAGGTCGCCGGATCATCGGAGCCGATACCCGGTGCCGCATTCAGGTTCGGCGCGTAGGTGCTTGACTCGATCGCGGCGAGCAGCGGGATGCTTCCGTCGGTTCGGAGGTAGTAGTTGTGGATCCCGTTGACGAAGCCGTCCAGTAGCTTCAGCGTGACCGTCTTGGCCTTGTAGTCGATGCTCACGACGCCGTTGCCCACTCCGGTGCTGTTCGCCACCTGCGGCGCATCGATTACGGCGCCGTTGCCGGTGGTGATCAGCGGGCTGTAGTTGGCGTCAGCGATCGCGCCTGGCTTTGCGACCTTCGGCGGGAAGCCCTGCTTGCTTGGCACCACCACGGGCTTGTGGCTGAAGTTGACCGTTCCGGGGAACACGAAACCAGCCGCCCCGGACTTGACTGTTTGCACTGCCTTCGTGCCGAGCGCGTTGGCGAGCTTTGGTGCAGAGTTGACGCCGTACTGCTTTGCGAGGGCCGGGGTGGACGCGTCGGTGACGATGTAGTAAGTCGGCTCACCGGAGGCGGTGACTCCCTTGTACAGGGGGAGCGTGACCGTGAGCGCGCTCGGGTCAAGCGATATCACCGACGCCTCCGTTCCGGCCGGCTTCGCGGGCGCGCCAGACGCCTCCGTAACAGCACTGCTCACACCAAGTCCGACTACGGCAAGCGGTACGGCCAACAGCGAAAGCAACGGTGGCTTCATCGGATGCGCTCCAATCCAGGCGTTTGAGGTCTCGTGGTCGACGCACCGGACCCGCTTGCCCGAGCGCTCAAGCTCTTAGACCGCGATCCGCGCCAAACGATTGCTGGGAGTGTGCATCGGTCGGGTGCTCAGCCCCGGCGAACCTCGTCACGCCTCACGAGAGCTCATGCCGGCTCGACCGCCCGACACCGAGTTTTAGGGAGTTTGGGTGTGTTTCACGGGAGGTCGGGCCACTGGCGCCCGCCGGTGGCCCATTCGATCGCTTGTCGCGCCGCGATCCGACCGCTCGGCTGAGCTGGCCGCAAGCCGCGGGAAGTTCGCTCCCGCACAAGCGCTCAGGCCGATGCGCGCGCCGCGACCCCGACCACGACTACACGATCCGGGGCAGCGAGTGCAGACTGCGCCGCCGCTTGGAGTGCTTCGCGATCAAGGTCGTAGCGGTCGGCGACTGCCGCCAGCGGCTCGTCAATCCCCAGGTCCGGGTAGAGCAGCTGCACCTCGACGGGCTTCCCGTCGGCGAGGGCGACGATCGCGCGAACATGAACCTCGTCGCTCGCATCCGCGCTCGATCCCTCTCGGATCGAGATTGATATCGCGTTCGCAGCGCTGTCGTAGTCGGCTCGCATTGTCAGTTCCGTAGGAAAACCCACAAGCCGGACGATGCGCGGCGGCGACAGAATAGTGCCAATTTCCAGGCCTTCCTATGGGCACGGCTGGTTTCGAACCAGCGACCTCTCGCGTGTGAAGCAATACGTCAGTCCGCGCGAAAACGCCCGTTCTGCCTGCAAATCAGGCGAATGCGGCGCCATGGCCTCATGGCGATATTCCCGTAGTTTGCGCTCATTTCACGGGAGTCCGGGCAGTTGGGGCCCTAGAACTGCCAGAACATCAAGGCCTCCATTTGCGCTGGTCGGCGTCGGAGGCGGTCTCTAGGACGGGGTGGTTTGGTTCAAGCGCGACGCGGCTGGCTGAGGTGGGTGTGTTGGAAGTGGTCGTCGTATTTCAGGCCGTAGCCGAGGAGTCGGTCCATGCCGATGTGGGCGAGCCAGATCAGCCCGAGCGCGCCGGCCAGCGGCGTGTGTTGCGACCATGCGAATGCGATCAGTGCGGCGGGTAACGGGGTGATGTGGACGAGGTTGTAGAGGTTGGCTCCGACGCGGGTGCCGGCGAGATAGCCGATCGCGAACAGATCAGGCGCCAGAAGGGTGAGCGGGATCAGCCACCAGGGTTCGTGCGTCGTTGTGTAGGCGGTGAGCGCGCCGGCCAGGAGGGTCGCTCCCTCCAACTGCAGCAGACGGCGTGGCGCGCCGACCACGGTGCCGGCGGCGCCGATGCTGTCCGTCTCAGTCGTGGCTGTCATTCTCGGCTCTCAGTCGTCGTTGGTGCGTTGGTCCAGTTGGAAAGCGCGACGATAAGGCCGCTGACGAGCCGGTCGAAGCTTCGGTCGACATCGACCGGGAGTCCGAATCCGCCCGCGGCTTCGAGGGTGACGAACCCGTGCAGGGTCGAGCGCAGGGCGCGGGTTGCGTCGATGGCGTCGTCGCCGCGAAGTTGGTAGCCGGCGAGGACGTCGGTCGCAATCGCTACGACGGCTTGGCTTGCCGCGATGTCGTCCGGGTCCCCTTTCGCCGGCGCCCGCTGCGCCGCGGTGTAGCGTCCGGGGTGCTCGAGTGCCCATGTCCGGTAGGCGTGTGAGATGGATGCGACGGCGTCGCCTCGCTCGCGGCCGACCGCGGCGCGGGCGAGGACGTAGGCCAGCTCGTTCTTGGCGCGTATCGAGAGGCCCCGTTGTAGCGCGTCCATTCCGTCGATGTGCTTGTACAGCGACGGCTGGCGCACGCCCAGGCGGTCAGCGAGGGCGGCGAGCGTCAACCGGGAAAGCCCGACCTCGTCGGCGCACCGCTCGGCCTCGTCGAGCACCCGAGACTCTGTCAGGCCGGCCCTAGGCACGGCCGTTCACGCTCGCCAGGAAGCCGAGGACGGCGGCTTTGGTGGTGTCGGGTTGCTGTGACTGCGGGTAGTGGCCGGCCTCGGGCACCATGACCACCTCGCCGTGCAGCGCTTGGGCGATCCATTGGGCCTCGCCGTGGGGGTCGGGGAAGTCGGGGTCCCGCTCGCCCATCAGGACCAGCGTTGGCACAGAGACATCGGTGAGCCGCGCCTCTGCTGGATCGTGGTTGGTGCGGGTGGTGAGCGAGAACGCCTTCGCGTATCCCGGCCGGCGTAGGCTGGCCACGACCTGGTCGCGGTACTCCGCGAAGTCGGCCGGCCGCTGGCCCGCGTAGAGCTTCGGCATGTAGGACTTCCAGGCGCTGGCCGCCCACGGTCGGGCCATCGCGACACGGAGCATGACGCGCTGCACCGCGCTCACCTTGCCGTTGCGCACGAAAGGTCCAACCAGCACGAGGCCGCTGATCAGACCAGCCTGTAGCGCCGCGGCGAGCGTGGCGGCGCCGGCGCCCATCGAGTTGCCGACCACGACGGCGGGGCCGCCCAGTTCCTCGATCAGGGCGATGATGTCGCCAGCGGTTTCGACATCGCCGTAGGAGGTGAACGTGGTGTCGCTGTCGCCGTGGCCGCGCAGGTCAGTGCTGGCGACGCGGTAGCCGGCTTCACGCAGCGCGGGAGCGAGAAAACGATACGTGGCACGCAGGTCGCCCATGCCCGGCACGAGCACGACCAGAGGGCCGCTGCCGTCGATGTCGTAGCCGATGCGCCCTTCCGGGCGAGTGAGGTAAACAGTGCTGCTCTTGGTTAGGTCCGTCGAGTTTGAGTTCATGTCGGCGACTGTAGCTAGCCTATAGGCTAATGTCAATAGCCACTCCCGAGACTTTGCCGCGACACGGCGGTCTGACAGGCCGCGGACGGCTCAGCGCGCCGTGGTCGTTGACGGTGCTACGCCGTTTGGAGTGCGAGATCGACGGCGCGTCGCGCGTGCACGTGTGTGCTGTCGAAGGTCGGCACATCCGCGTCGCCCGGTCCAACCAGCAGGCCGATCTCTGTGCAACCGAGCACGATGGCGTCGGCGCCGCGCTCGACCAGATCGCTGATCACGGCGCGGTACGCGGCGCGTGAGGGCCCGTTGATGATTCCCTGGCAGAGCTCGTCGTAGATGATCCGGTGGACCTCGCGGCGGTCCTCGTCACCAGGGACCAGGACGCTGAGACCGTGACGCTCGCGCAGCCGGCCGACGTAGAAATCCTGTTCCATCGTGTAGGCGGTACCCAACAGTCCGATCGAGGAGATGTGTGCGCCGCGAACTGCATCGGCGGTGGCGTCGGCGATGTGCACGAACGGGATCTCGATGGCGGCGGTGATCGCGTCTGCGGCCCTGTGCATGGTGTTCGTGCACAGCAGCAGCAGCTCGGCTCCCGCGCGGACCAGGGCGCCGGCCTCCGCCGCGAGCCGTTCGCCGGCCTCATCCCACGCTCCGGCGCTCTGTAGTTCCTCGATGTCCGCGAAGTCAACCGAGCGCAGCACGCAGTCCGCCGAATGCAGGCCGCCGAGGCGTGCGCGCGTCTCTTCGTTGATCAGCCGGTAGTACTCGGCAGAGGATTCCCAGCTCATGCCGCCCAGTAGCCCAATGCGCCGCACGCCGAGAGCATGCCAGGCCAGACAGCACCTCAGCACGATGTCATCCGGATCGGCCCTCGCGGCGGCGGCCAGACTACAACACCAGCCCGACCACCTCGGGCTAGACAGCCCGACCAACTCGGATCAGCAATGCCGACCAATTCGGACTAGCTGACTGCCAAAACAGCCTCGTTCCAGGCCTTTCCCATGGG
>CAVZYF010000011.1:0-76837 GCA_963779405.1 uncultured Solirubrobacterales bacterium | reverse complement strand
TCGCCGCGTAGTAGACGCCGGCGCCCTCGAAGCGCTCCAGGTCTTCCACGTCCAGGCGTCGATAGCTGGCGCCGGAGGCGACGATCACGGCGCGGGTCGGGATCTCGCTGCCGTCTCTGAGGATGACCACGTGGAATCCCGCCTCGACCCGCAGGCCCACGACCTCACAGGGGGCGTTCAGCCGCGCCCCGAGTCGCATCGCCTGCACCGCGGATCTGGCGGTGAGGTCTCCGCCGGAGATGCCGTTCGGGAAGCCGGTGTAGTTCTCGATTCGCGAGCTCGAACCGGCCTGCCCGCCGATCGCCATCGCGTCCAGCGAGACGGTGCGCAGGCCCTCCGATGCTCCGTAGACCGACGCGGCCAGGCCGGCGGGGCCGCTGCCGACGACGACGAGATCGAAGATGTAGCCCGGTTTCGGCTGGTAGGTCAGCCCGAGGTGTTCGGCGAAGACCGCGGGCGTCGCGCGGCGCAGGATCTCCGTGGGGGTGATCACCACGGGCATGTCCGGCGGGCACAGGTCCATCGTGCTCAGCAGCGCCTCGATGTCCTCTGCGTCCTCCACGTCGATCCACGTATGGGCCAGCCGCGAGTGCTCGGCGAACGCCCGCAGGCTCATCGCCTCCGGCGAGTAGCGCGACCCGATGATCCGGATCGCCTGGGCGCCCTCGCCGGTGCGCAGCAGCTCACGGCGCGCGAGCAGCGCGCTGAAGATGACGCCGGCAAGGGCAGGGCGCAGGCTCATCAGCCGCCGGAAGTCCGGCTGGGGGATCACCAGCACTCTGCCCGCCTGGCTGACGCGGGCGGTGAGGAAACGGCGCTGGCCGGTCAGCAGGTTCAGCTCGCCGACGAAGTTGCCCGGCCCGAATACGAAGATCGGCTCGTGCTCGGAGCCGTCGTCGTCCGGGCCGAGGACCGCCACGATCTCGACCTCGCCCTCGAGCACGACGAACAGGTCGTAGGAGGACTCTCCGGCCTCGAACAGCAACTGCCCGACCTCGATCGGCTGCTCGGCGCCGAACTCGGCGACTTCCGCGAGCTCGGCGGCGCTCAGCACGGGCGACGCGACGGCGTCTTGACTCTCCTCACGCGCGCTCATCGTTGCCGGATGCAGCCGGGGAGTAGCTCGCTGAAACAAGCATCAGACCTGCGAGCTTAGCCTGAGTTCTAGGCCGTGACCGTGTTCGACCGTCCCAGCGGTGCGCCGCCGGCGTCGAGCGCCTGCACGGCTAGATACAGGCCCGGCCGAGGCGGTCGTGGGCAGCGCGCTCTCGAATCCGCGCGACCGCGTACTCGACACCGGCTGCAGGTCGCCGGCCTGCTCACCGGCGAGCAACTGCCAGCGCTCGACACCGGTCGCCCCGTTCCAGCTCGCATAGACGGTTCGTTGGCGGCCGTGCTCGGCCACGGCGATCGCGGGCGCCTGGCGGGAAGGCCTGTCCAGGGCAGGCGAAAGGCTCGATAGGACTGGTATTTCTCGCCGAGCACCGCGTCGAACAGCATCCGTCCTGAGTAATCGAACTCGGATACGTGTGGGACTTCTCCCCAGCCGACGAACACGTTCCCATTCCCAGCAGCTGCATGCTGCCCTGGCTGCCGGAGAGGATCTTCGGGTGCGTGTACTGACGCAGCAGGTTGGCGGTCATCGCCTGCTCGTCGAGCTCGAGGATCAGGCCGCGGGAGAGCTTCTCCACCGCCGGGGTCGCGCCGTTGTCGAAGATCGTGAGCGTCCCGTCGGGCTGGCGGCGGGCGTCGTGCTGCCAGGCGAAGCTGGCGCCCGGGTCCGATCTCGAAGTCATTGCTCTTTCCGCCCAGACGCCACAGGATCTTGCCGCTGTGGTCGAGCTTGTAGACGGTCTGCATGCTGCGCGAGGAGATCAGCAGGTTGCCGTCGCCGTCGAGGTCGACCGAGTTGATGTGAAAGAAGTCCCAGTTCGCTTCCACCGGCGCGTAGGACTCTGTCAGCGGTACGTGATCGAGGCTGTGCCACTCGAGCAGCAGCCTGCCGGTGGCGAGGTCGACCTCCTGGAAGATCGCGTCCTGGATCGTGCCTTCGCGCGGGCCGCCGGCGGCGCGAAGGTCGGCTTTCCTGATCACATAGCTCGTGAGCAGCGCCGTGTCGCGCGGGGTGATCACGAACTCGTGCAGGTCGCCGCGCAGCCCGCCGCCGCCTGCACGCGCCGAACCGTGCGGTAGCTCGGCGTCCGCGATCACGTATTCGCCCACGCCGTGGCCGTATTCGATCAACCCCTCCCACCACGTCAGCACCGGGCTGCCGCGATAGCTCTGCACCTGGAAGTTGGTCGTCACCTTGCCCGCGAGCGGGTTCTCCCAGATCGGCTGACCTTCGTTGTCGACGATCACCGCGCCGACCTGGCCGACGGGGGCGTTGTACGGCGCGATGAAGATCGGGTCGCTCGAGACGCCCTGCTCGCGACGGGTCACCGTCAGTGCCGGGATTTGCAGATCGGGCCGGGTGTGCCATTGCGGTGGTCTGGGCGGCCCGGGCCCCGGCGACGCAAAGGCGACGGAGGCGATCTCGCCCAGGGTGCCGGCGACCGTAAGCCCGGCCGCCCCGATTCCGGCGGAGCGAAGCAGCTGCCTGCGGGTCAGGTTTGGGTTGATGACTGCCATCTGTAGCACTCAGGTAAGCGCATCTTTCGAAAGACTTTCCTAAGGGTGCCGAAGAAATGCGGCTGAGACCCTTCGAACGCCGCGGGGACACAGGCCTCAGATCAACGTAGACTGGACGAGGAGACACAAAATGGCTGGTTCTAATCGTCGAGTGGTGCTCTCGGGCGGTGCTCTGAAGGGGGAGGCAATGATCGACAGCGACGCGATCGATGGACTACTCGAGAACGCAGTGGCCGGCGGGGCGCTCCCGGGTGTGATCGCCGTCGCCGGCGACCGCGACGGCACGCTGTATGAGGGCGCGTTCGGGCGGCTGCGCGTCGACGGCGAGGCGCCCGTGCAACTCGACACCGTGTTCGCGCTCGCGTCGATGACCAAGGCGCTCGCGAGCGTCGCCGCGCTCCAGCTCATCGAGCGCGGCCGAGATGGAGCTCGAGCAGCCGGTCGCCGACGTCCTTCCCGGCTTTCGGCGGCCTGCAGGTGCTCGAGGGCTTTGACGGTGATGCGCCGCGGCTGCGCGCGCCCCGCGGCCAGGCCACGATCCGCCAGCTGCTGACCCACACCTCGGGCCTCGGCTACTGGTTCTGCAACACCGACCTGCTGCGCTACCACCAGCTGACGGCATGCCCGACCCGATCACCTGCAAGCTCGCGAATGCTCGACGTTGCCGCTCGTCGCCGACCCCGGCGTCCGCTGGGAATACGGCACGAGCACCGACTGGCTCGGGCACGTGGTGGAGGCCGTCAGCGGCCAGGATCTCGAGGCCGTCTGCGCGAGCGCCTCTTCGGCCCCCTCGGCATGACCGACACGACGTTCACCCCCGACGCGCGCAGGCCGCGCGGCATGAAGACGATCCACGCGCGCACGCCCGACGGCGGGCTCGCCCCATCGCCGCTCGCAGCTCCCGAGCGGGCCGAGTTCTTCTCCGGCGGGGTCGGCGCCTCTCGACCGGCCGGCGACTACCTGCGCTTCCTGCGCGCGCTGCTGCGCGACGGCGAGCTCGACGGCGAGCGGGTCCTCGAGCCGGAGACGGTCGGCTCGCCTTCAGCGACCATCTCGAGGGGCGCCGCTCCCGGCGGTCATGCACTCGGCGCTCCCGGAGCTGACCAACGACGTGCCCGGCTGCCGGTGCCCAGGGCTGGGGTCTGGGTTCCACCTCCTGCTCGAGGACATACCGGCGATGCGCCGCGCCGGCACCGGTTCGACTGGGCGGGGCTGTTCAACTGCTTCTTCTGGATCGACCGCGCCACCGGCGTCGGCCGCCGTCTTCATGCAGCTGCTGCCGTTCTTCGACGCCCGCACCGTGCAGAGGATGCTCGAACTCAACGGCGCCGTCTTCGGTGGAGTGGAGGGCAGTTGATGCCTTGAATCGGCGTTGTAGGGGAGGATGTCCTAAATGGATGGGGTAGCGATCGTTGTGTTCAGCGACCTGGTCGATTCGACCGCGTTGCTGGCGCGGCTGGGCGATGATCGGATGGAGCAGATTCGCCGTGCGCATGTGAAGGAACGTCAGCGATGCGGTGCTAGCGAGTGGTGGACGGGTGATCAAGACGCTCGGGGACGGGGCGATGGCCAGTTTCGAGAGCGCCTTGGGCGCTTTGCGTGCGGCCGCCGGCATCCAGGCGGCGGTCGAGCGGCTGGACTCCGAGCAGGGTGTGATCGGCGTCGCGGCGCGGGTGGGAGTGGCGGCGGGCGAGCCGATCTCCCACGAAGACGATCTGCACGGCATGGCGGTTGTGATCGCGAGTCGTCTGTGTTCCGCCGCGGCGAGTGGGGAGGTACTGGTACAGGACCTGGTGGCAGCGCTGGTGGCCTCGCGAGACGGGGTGGCGCTCGATGAGCCGGACAGCTACGAGCTGAAGGGTGTGCCCGCGCCGGTGCGAGCCTCGCGGCTGCGCTGGCGCGATTTCGAGCCGACGAACGGTGCTGTGCCGGTGCGGGGCAACGGCTCGCGCCCGCCGCATGGCATTCCGTTGCCACGCGTGCTTGCCGCCTACAACGCCGAGCCCCTGATCGGCCGCGACCGCGAGATCGGGATGCTGCGCGCGGCGACCGAGGCCGGCGAGGGTCGCCGGGCGGCGCTGGTGCTGGGCGAACCAGGGATCGGCAAGACCCGTCATGCGGCCGCCGCGGCGGCCGACGCACACGCGCGGGGCGAGGTGGTGGTGCTGGCGCGCTGTCCACCGGAGGCCGTGATCGCGTTCAGAGCCCTGGGTACGGGCGATCGGCGAGCTGGCACGTGCTGGGGATGACTCCTGGCGCCGCGCGATGGCGCAGGCGGCCGGCTCGGAGCTGTCGGTGCTCGTGCCGGAGCTCAGCGAGCACGCCGCGGTTCCCGTGGGCGCGGGTCGGACGCGGTCGTGGCCGCCGAGGGTTCCCGCTACCGGCTGCTGCACGGCATCGGTGCGGCGCTGGCCCACGCCGCCGGGCAGGCGCCGTTGCAAGTCGTCCTCGACGATGCCCACTGGTGCGACGCGGCCTCCGCACAGGCGCTCGGGCATCTCCTGGACAGCGCGCCCACCGCCCAGCTGGTGTTGGTGATCACCGCGCGTGAGCGCGAGCTGGGCCGCCGGCACCCGGTCACGCGCGTGGCTGGCGACCTGCGCCGTACCGGTGACCTGACGGAGCTGCGGCTGGAGGGGCTCGATGCCGGTCGGGATGGCGGCGCTGGTAGCCGCGCGGATTGGACGCGCGATCACAGCGCGCCTGGCTGCACGACTTCAGACCCGCACCGCCGGCGTCCCGTTCTTGCTGCGGAGCTGGCACGGGACCTCGATCAGAGGCGCGCTGCGCGAGGGCGAGGAGGTGGGCTCCGCGCCGCGCCCGACGGGGTCAGCGACCTCGAGGAGCGTCTGGCGCGGCTGGATCCTGTGACCGAAAGGCTGCTCGTGGCGGTGGCGGCGATCGGTCCCTCGGCTCCAGTGGCGCTCGCCGCGCGCGCGCGTCCGGCATCGGCCAGGCAGACGCGGAGCACGCTGTGGCCCAGGCGCTGTCGGAGCGACTGGTGGACGAAGTGCCCGCGACGCGGCCGACGGTTGCGTTCCCGCATGCGCTGATCCGCGAAGCGCTAGCACGGCGAGCACGGAGGGCGCCGCCCGATCCAGGCTGCACCTGGCGATCGCCCGCGCGCTGGAGGATGAGCCAGGTGCCGAGCCCGCCGAGCTGGCGCGTCACTACGGCTTTGCCGTCGCCGTGGCCGGCGCCGAGCCCGCGATCGCGGCGTACCGGGGCCGCGGCGCTCACCAGCAGCCGAGGGACACGATCACGAGCAGGCCGCCGCCCACCTGCGCAGCGCTCTCGCTCTGATCGAGCAGGCGGATCTGAGCGCGCGCGCATCGTTGCTGCTGGAGCTTGGCGAGCAGGAGCTGCTCGCCGCCGATCTGCCCCGGGCACGCGAGGCTTTCCGGGACGCGGGTGATGCCGCGCGCGCAAGCGGCGATGACGTGGCGCTCGCCCGGGCGGCTCTGGGTTTCGCCGGCGGCGATGTCGCCTTCGGCTGGGAGACCGGCACCGATGACACCTCGACGGTGCGGTTGTTGCAGGAGGGTCTCGATGCGCTCGGCGATGACGAGCCGCGATTGGCACTGAGAATGATATTCCGGCTCTCGTTCGCGCAGGTATTCACCGATGACGATCACGTTTTGGCCGGGTTGGCCGCGCGCGCGGCAGAGCTCGACCGGCGTTTGGGCGACGTTCGAATCGAACGTACTGGCAAGGTTTACCGCGCTGATCTCGACTTGTGCTCGATCCGCCGATCCGCTGTCCGTGCTCGATCGGTTCGAGGAGTTCCTGCGGCTGAACGAGGTGGCGCAGAAGTGCGAGCGTGAAGATCTCGTCTTTCGCGTCGTGCAGTGGGCGGCGGCGGTCAACTACTAGCGCTCGGACGCATTAGCCGAGGGTGCGAGCGCATGATCGAGCGTGCCGCGGAGATCGCCGAGCGCCTGGGCAGCCCACGCTTCACCTGGGAGATCGATGTAAATCAGCGGCTATCGGCTTTTGGACCACGGCGATCGTGCCGCAGGCGAGGCGCTCATTCGCCGCGCGGGCGCGACCGTCCGGCGCCTGCGCCCGAAATCCATGCCCAGATGGAGCTCACCTCCCTGCTGCGGGGCAGATGATCTACGACGGCGAGACGGCAACCGCTCTGACCGCTTACACCGCGATGGAGACCGTCAGCCCGTCGGGCTTCATATCGGCCATCGTGACGGGCCTCGCGGCGTACAACGGCGACTACGACACGGCCCGGCGCCGGTTTCAGCAGCCAACTCGTCGAAGACTTTGCGCTCATACGCCGACCCGACATCCACCTGGCGGCCGCACTTTGCATGCTCGCGGAGGCCGCGACGCTCAGCGGCGATTGTGCCGCGGGTCAGCGATTGCGTGGCCTGCTTGAGCCGCTGCGAGCGTCTTGATGTCGCCGGCTCCAGCAGTCGCTTTCGGTCAGATCGCCGAGTGGCACATCGGGCGTCTGGAACTGCTGGCAGACAGGCCCGCGGCGGCCGTCGATGAGCTTGGCGCGGCGATCGTCCGGGCCGATGCGTTGGGAATTGTGTGGCTGACCGCATGGGCACGGGTGGATCTCGCGGTTGCGGTTCACCGTCGTGACGGTCCCGGAGACTCCGCGGACGCACGCACAGTGCTCGCCGAAGGCGAGGCGCCTCGCCGAGGGTTACGGCATGCGCTGGATCGCGAGCCAGGCCGCCATCGCTCGCGCCGAGCTCGAAGGCCACGAGCCGACCGAGGTGGTGGCGCCCGCGGAGCATATCCGGCCGCTCCGCGCTATCACCTCCCGCAGCGGACGGCGCGCGCTGGCCGCGATGGTACGTGGCATGGACGACGAGGCGCTGGAGCGACGCTTTGCCAGAGCCCCGCCGTCAACGTGCACTGCTGCGCGCGCAGGCGCGGGGCTTTCAGCCCGCCCGCGCCGACGGCTTCGCGGGCGTGATCGCCTATGAGCTCGAACCGCTCACGATCCAGGGCTCCCCCCGACGCGCCGTGGCGCTGGGCGCTGGAGGTGGACGCCGTGGCCGGACACGCGCGGCTGCTCGAGTCCGCGCCGGCTGGGAGGCCGCGGTGACGATCCACCTCGGCCTCGCCGAGCTGGGTGCGCGTGATCGCCGGCGTGCAGAACGCCGTCAGCGCATGGCGGCCGGGACGCTGCCGCTCCGTCGAGGGCGACGTGACCTGCGCCGCGTGTCTGGAGCCGATGTTCGGAGGGCAATGAAAAGTGTGACTCGCGCGCAGACCCGGAGCTGCGAGCGGTTGCTTGGCGTCGCTCTGCGCCGGCGGCGGCTCGTCTTCGCACAGCCGCGCGGCGGTCGCGGTCGCCGTGTCGAGCGCCCAGCGGGTCGTCGTAACCAGGCCGAGCACCACGATCAAGAGGCCGCAGCCGGCGACGAGCCACCAGCCCGGGTGGGTCCCGGTCGCCAGGACGGCCGGGTCGGTCGTGGCCACGACGGCGATCGCCCCGGCGAGCGCGACGCCGAGCGACTGGCCGACCTGGCGGCTGTGGAGGCGACGGCCGAGGCGACGCCCGCCTGCGCCGGCGGCATCCCCGAGACCGCGGTGTTCGTGATCGGCGGGTTGACCGAGCCGAAGCCGATCCCGAAGACGACGTAGCTGACGATCAGCCAGGCGGGCGAGGTGGTCGCGGTCAGGCTCGTGAGCATCAGCGCCGCTGATCAGGATCGCGACGCCGCCGATCACGAGCGACGGTGCGCGCGCCGCGGCGCGCCGACGAGGCGTCCGGTCAACGGCCCGACGACGACCGTCATCGCCGCCATCGGCAGCGTGTAGAGGCCGGCGTGGAAGGGGCGAGAGGCCGCGCCCGTCCTGCAGGTAGAGCGTGTTCAGGAAGAGGAAGCCGCCGAGCGCGACGAACGCGGCGATCGCGATCACGGTCGCGCCCGAGAACGGCACGCTCGCGAAGAAGCGCACGTCGATCAGCGGATCCACGCGCCGGCGCTCGTAGTGGACGAGCGCGCCGACCGCGAGCGCCGCGAGCGCGAACAGGCCGAGGATCTCGCGCCGAGAGCCAGCCGTGGGAGGGCCCCTCGATGATCGCGTAGACGGTGCCGGCGAGCAGCACGATCACCAGCAGCTGCCCGACGGGGTCGATCCGCCGTGCGCGCGGCGCCTTGGACTCGGGGACGAAGCGCCACGGTGAGCGCGGCCGCGATCAGGCCGATCGGCACGTTCACCCAGAAGACCGAGCGCCAGCTGCCCGCGTCGACCAGCGCGCCGCCGAGCACCGGGCCCATCGCCAGGCTGACGCCGATCACCCCTGCCCAGATGCCGATCGCCTGCGCGCGCTCGCGCGCGTCGGTGAAGGTGTTGCGGATGATCGACATCGCCACCGGGTTGAGCATCGAGCCGCCGACGGCCTGCACCATGCGGAAGAGGATCAACAGCTGCACGGTCGGCGCGAGGCTGCACAAAAGCGAGCCGAGCGTGAACAGCACCAGCCCGAGCTTGAAGACGCGCGCGCGTCCGAAGCGGTCGGCCATCGAGCCCGACAGCATCAGCAGGCTGGCGAGCACCAGCGTGTAGGAGTCGATCGTCCACTGCAGCTGCGGCACCGAGGCGTGCAGTTCGCGGCGGATCGAGGGCAGCGCGACGTTCACGATCGTGTTGTCGAGCCCGACGATGAACAGGCTCATGCAGCAGATCGCGAGGATCAGGTAGCGGCGGCGGTCGGGGGCCTGGGGCGTCTGTCCTCCCGGGTCACCCGGGCTCGTGGTTGTGAGTCATAGGCCCACACAGTACAAACGTTGCCCGGGCGTTCAGGCCGAAGCAAACGACTGCTCATGCGGTCAGCATCGGCATCGGGCGGTCCGCTCAGCAGCACAGCAAAAAGAGTCGCAAAATGCGGAGGGATATACTTCCCTGAAATCAGAATCCATCGATCCTTGTGGTTGGATTCCTCCGTCAACGATACTTTAAGGTGAGATGATCTACGGAAAGAGTGCGCATGCTCGGGCCAGCCAGTCCTATGCGGAGGGTGGATTGATCTCTTGAGGGTAGACCGGAAGGCATCTTGTTGCTGCGCTTCGACCGTCTCTTAGCTCTCGTCGTGTGCTGTCTTGTCGTGCCCATGACTGTCGGGGCTGTGTCGGCTTCCGCGGATGTGTGGACGGTTGAAGGCGGCAACCACTATCTCAAGACCGGCGGCGGGGAACTTATTAAGAGCTGGACAGCTAAAGAATGGCAAGTGTGGAAAAAAGCGGTCCAGTCTGTCGGCGATTGTATGGGGCTAGGCGAAAATTGCGCCGCTGATCAGCTTGAGGGTGAAACGCCGATCGAAAATGCATCAAGAGTAGAAGCCGAAAGCGGTCAGGAAGGTGTCCAGGGCGCTCGCAGCGAAGGCGTTTTCATTGCGAGATCGGTACAGACTGGTCTTGATCATACTGGGAATGATAGCAAAACGCTGCCAGCGGGTTTCAGGGGCATCAGTGATTGCTAAAGTAGGCCATAGTAATCAGGCGTCATATGTTGTGGGCATAGAACTTAGGTAACGCAGCTCGATCAGCATTTTGAAGTGCCTGCATGGACTCCGCTCGACGAAGGGAAGAAAAATCTACCGAATGCAACCCCGAATGTCTTGTTACAGCCCTAGTCGGTTGCGAGGAAAATACAGTAGAATGCCTGGAAGGGTACGCAAGCTGTACGACCTCTTTTATTGAACTGCCGCCCGGAGATTATATTTAATGGCTGGGGCTCCAAATATAATCGCCTGATCGAATATGGAGAACGATACTGTAGCGGCAAAGAAGGTAAATTCGACAAATGTTCTCCGTATTACCAAGAACACCCGGCGAAATCCCAGGTCTATATACCGCCTGGGTTTACGGAATCTGAACAATATACACTTTTTCGGAATTTTCCAGATATTCCATAAAGTGGAGCCACGGGTGTGCAAACCTATATTTGGAAAGCTCTTCCGACGTGCGAAGATGCTAAATCCTGCGTGCCGATTGTTGTTCCCGCGCCGAATTGGATTAAGCCGGAAATGGAAAAAGCTAAAGTGGAGCACGGTCTTTCTGGACGACCAAAAGCTACACCGTTGAGCTTACCGACAAACCCACCGTCTGCTCTAAATAAAGGTGAACCCAATGATATTAGTGAAAAAACTTCCGTTCGTGAAGAGATCGAAAAAATGTTCCCTAACAAAAGCCATGAAGAAAAGGAAATCGAAGAAAAAGAAAGCGAATTGCTTGGTCCGAACAGTCCGGGCGAGCCAGGACGAACGAACTGTCTCATAGGGAAACCCGTGAACTGTGCGACTGGCAATGAGATTGCGACACAGACAGATCTATCGGTTGGCGGCCGCGGACCCGCGCTGCAGCAGGCGCTGACGTACAACTCGCTTCTCGCGGCCAAACAGACCACGGCGGGCCCGTTTGGATTCGGATGGACAGGTCATACAGCGCGCATCTCGAACTCAAAGAAGCAGGCAAAGAAGCGACCGTCTACCAGGACAACGGGAGCACCGTCATGTTCATGCATGAAGGAGAAGCCTGGACCGCCCCTTCCAGCCTGGTACAGGCCACACTCGCAATGAAGGCAGCGGGTATGTCTACACCTGCCGAACCAGACCAAACTATATTTCAACTGTTAAGGGCGATGACGAAGGAAAGGATCGTAACGGGAACACCATCACGCTCGCGTACAACGCCGAAAAACAACTCGAATCGGCGACCGATAGCGCTGGGCGCAAACTCACTTTCAAATATAACGGCAGCGGCGAGGTGGAAAGCGTCAAAGACCCGATGGGCCACACCGTCAAATACACCTATGAATCCGGGAATCTCGCGAGCGTGACGCTGCCGGGCGAAAAAAAAGCCCGCTGGAAGTACAAATACAACTCCGAACACGAGCTTGACATCTGAAACCGATGGGCGCGAACACACCGCCACCACCGAATACAACGAAGCCATCAGGTCGTCTCCCAGACGGATGCGATGTCACGCAAACGCACCTGGAAATACGCTACGACCGAAG
The DNA here is from genome assembly GCA_963779405.1 of uncultured Solirubrobacterales bacterium. Taxonomy (GTDB): domain Bacteria; phylum Actinomycetota; class Thermoleophilia; order Solirubrobacterales; family Solirubrobacteraceae; genus Palsa-744. Next base: position 65,209 of record CAVZYF010000011.1, on the reverse strand, counting down.
GTGGCACCGAAACCACGATCACCGAACCCAATGGCGCGACCACTGTTGAGCAGATTCAATGAATACGGTTCTCCAACAAGCGTCACGCGCGCATCGGGAACGTCTATCGCGGCAACAACGACCGTACAAATACAACGGATCCGACGAGCTGATGGCCGTGACCGATCCTAATAAACACAAGACCGAATACGGCTATGACTCCACTGGCAACCGCACGAGCGAAAAGAACGCGGACGGCGATGAAACGAAATGGAAATACGACAGCAAGCACGACATTGAAACCGAAACGACGCCTGACGGAGAGACCACGACGATCAAACGCAACAGCACCGGCGACCCGGAAGTGATCGAACGACCCGCGCCGGGAAGCACAACACAGAAGACGACGTACAAATACGCCGCAACGGCGATGTGGAAAGCATGACGACCCGCTGGAACACACGTGGAAATACGAATACGACACTACGGGGATCGCAAGGCCGAAACGGACCCCGAAGGCAACAAGCGCACCTGGGAATACAACGAAGACTCCCAGGAGATAGCCGAAGTCAGTCCGCGCGGAAACGCCGCAGGCGCCGAAACGTCAAAATTCACGACCAAAACCGAACGAACGCACAGGGTCGCCCGCTGAAGATCACCGATCCCCTCGGCCACACCACCGAAATACACATATGACGGCGACGGCAACGTCGAAACGGTCACAGACGGCAACAAGCACAAAACGAAATACACGTATGACGATGACAACGAGCTGACCAAGACCGAAGAACCCAACAAAACGATCACCGAAACCGAATACGACGTCGATGGGCCAGGTCAACAGCTCAAACCGACGGCAACAAACACGTCACCAAATACGTACGCAATGCCCTCGAGGAGGTCGAAGAAGAAATCAACCCGCTTGGGAAGAAAACGCTCAAGGAATACGACAGGGCGGCAACCTCGAAACTGACCGACCCGGCGAAACGCACCACGACCTACACCTACGACCCTGCGAACCGGCTCACCGAAATCAGCTACTCCACCGGCAAACCCAGCCGACGATCAAATACGAATACAACAAAGACGGCGATCGCACCAAGATGACCGACGGGACCGGCACGACCACATACACCTACGACCAGCTGGACCGCCTGACCGAAAGCGAAAACGGCCACAAAGAAGTCAGTCAAATACGAATACAACCTCGGCAACCAGCAGACCAAGATCACCTACCCCAACGGCAAAAGCGTCGAACGCGCCTACGACAAAGACGGCCGGCTGGAAAAGATCACCGACTGGTCATCAGACGTCACCAAATTCACTTACAACGCGGACTCCGAGCTCGAAAACGACACGTTTTCCCAGTCGCGAACCGAAGACGAAGACAAATACACCTACAACGACGCGGACCAGATGACCGAAGTCAAGATGGACAAAGGCACGAAGTGCTCGCGTCGCCTTGTCTACACGCGCGACAGCGACGGCCAAGTCAAAAAGACCACCGCCAAAAACCTACCCGGCACGGAAGCCACGGAAAACACGTACGACGAAAACAACCGCCTCACGAAATACGGCAGCACTGAATACAAATACGACGCAGCGCAACAACCCGACGACCGAGGGCTCGAGCACGAACACCTACAACGAAGGCGACGAGCTCGAAAAAGGCACCGGCGCGAATACACCTACGACGAACTCGGGGAGCGCACCAAAACACGCCCGAAAAAGGACCCGCGACCACCTACGGCTACGACCAAGCCGGCAACCTGATCTCGGTCGAACGGCCCGAAAGAAGGCGAAACCAGCGAAATCGAAGACAGCTACGCCTACAACGGCGAAGGCCTACGCACGTCGCAAACCATCTCGGGCACAACCAGCTATCTTGCCTGGGACATGGCCGAAGAACTCCCGCTGATCCTCAGCGACGGCACCAACAGCTACATCTACGGCCCCGGCGGCCTGCCGATCGAGCAAATCAACAACACGACGGCACCGTGACCTACCTTCATCACGACCAGGCCGGGCACCACGCGCCTGCTGACGGGCTCGCACGGGCACCGTCACAGGCAAATGCACCTACGGCGCCTACGGCACGCCCGACCTGCGAAGGCACCGCGACGACCCCGCTCGGCTACGACGGCCAATACACCAGCACCGACACCGGACTCGTCTACATGCGCGCCGCGTCTACGACCCGGCACAGCGCAGTTCCTCAGGTCGATCCGCTGGAGATGTCACGCGGGCGCCCTACAACTATCGCGGGCGATAACCCGCTCAACGTGATGACCCTACGGGGCTTTGCAATGCAATCCGTTCAGTGAAAGCTTCTGGACAACAGGCAACTTTATTTCCGAAAGTCCACTGAACCCGTTTCCCTACTATGAAGAAGAGGTCAAATGCTACGAAAACGGCTGCGGCTATTTTGCGTCGGTAGCGCATGGGTTAGAGGGAGCGATTGCCGGAACCGCTCTGTTCGCTGGAGGCGAGGGTGCCGATGAGGCGGACATAACCGTCAGTGATGTTCTTGAGGGTAAGCTGGGCAGAATCAGGAGGGCACCTCTTCCTCCAGGCTCGCCGGCGTGGGCGGACATTCAAGACATGTCGATTGCTGATGTCCGGGCTGCGGCGAAGCGACGAGCCTGGCTATAAGGTGATTTACAAGCTCTTGACGGAAGGGAAGTACAACAAGCCATGACGGTACTGGAGAATGTCCTGCGGTTCTGCAATGAATTGGATAAGCGGCACGCCTCTTACAGGATTTCGGTAGATCGACCGGAAGCCATCCGAGTCACGGTAGACGTACCGCGCGAAAAATGGGAGTTTGATTTCTTTCTCGACGGCGAAATCGAGCTGGAGCGGTATCTTGGCCAAGATGTAGTTGTCGCGGGTCCAGCTGACCTCGAGGCGGCCTTGCGTTACTACGACTCCGAATGATGTGTCATCTCCATCGAATTGGAAAGCAAATCCGGTACCTCATGTTCATCTGCCTGGAGCAGGGCGAGGCGGTCATATACCGGTCGAAGCTGGCACAGAACCATGGTGATGATTAGCGTAGAGACGACTCATCGACTCCGCCGCCACGCAGGGTTTGGCGGCACTGAGGATGAGCTGCAGCGTGCCCCCTCGGTATCCTGGTGCTTGGGTCTAAGGATAGTTCCAGTGAGCGCCTGGAGATTGCGATGGCCGATTTGGTCGATGTTGTTGCGCTACTAAACCTCGAACTCAATGGATCCACCCCGTCTCAATCCACTCACGTCGTCCAAGACATCCCACGCGATGTGGCTTATGCTGTGGTGGTAATAATCAACCAACTTCGTCAACATGCGTGTTGTGAGGTTGTCGAAACAAAAACGAGCCTTACAGACGCGGCATGGGTGATAGAAACGGCTTGGCTAGCTGTTTTGGCTGGGGATATTGACGACCTTCATACACACCTAGCAGACGAGCAAGCGATGCGCCGTGACTCATGAGTCGGGTGAAATCGACCTCGATTTCATATCTTCCCTGCTACGACCAAGCCAGTAACCTGATCTCCGTAGAACGTCCCAAAGAAGGCGAAATCGCCGAAATCGAAGACACCTACGCCTACAACGGAGAAGATCTGCGCACATCCCAGACGATCTCCGGCACAACCAGCTATCTTGCCTGGGATATGAGCGAAGAACTCCCGCTGATCCTCAGCGATGGCACGAACAGCTACATCTACGGGCCAGGTGGACTACCCGTCGAGCAGGTCTCGAGTGGCGGCACCGTGAGCTACCTTCACCACGACCAGCAGGGCTCAACACGTCTCCTGACCGGCTCGACCGGCACCGTCACCGGCAAATGCACCTACGGCGCCTATGGAGCCTCGACCTGTGAAGGCACCACGACCACCCCGCTCGGTTACGACGCCCAGTACACCAGTTCGGACACCGGGCTGATCTATCTCAGGGCACGCACATATGATCCAGCCACGGCGCAACTCATCACGGTCGACCCACTTGTAGGGGAAACGGGAGCCCCATACAACTACGCTGGGGACAACCCACTCAATCACAGCGACCCAACCGGGCTGCTGTTTGGCATCGAACTACCATCTCCGACAGAAGCGGCAGAATCGATCGCCGGCTGGGGCGACAAACTCACCTTCGGCGCCACCAAATGGGCACGCGAACAATTGGGCGATGAAAACGTAAACACCTGCTCTGCGGCCTATCAGGCCGGCGGTGTCGCTGGCCTCGCCACAGCCGCGCTCATACCAGGTGAGGACGAGGCCGAGCTACCAGAGGATGGGTCTCAGCTTGGTCACATCTTTAGGTCGGCGGAGGGTCATCTCGCCGAGGACACGCCGGAGAACCGCCAACTTCTTACAAGCACAGCCAACAATGCTGACAACTATGTTGGGACCAATGAGTATGGAAATCAGATATATGCACAGCGACAATCAAACGGGAGCGAGATATGGGTGGAAGTGCGGAACGGCACAATTCAAAATGGCGGCGTAAACACTGCGCCTCGCTATAACCCTTAGATAATTCACAATGTCCTTCGATATCAATGAGATAACCGCGATAGAAGATCACTACACGGTGAATGGAGCCCCGAGCCTAGGTGATGCTTATGCCGCCCTCGTTTTGCGCTGGGAGAGCAATGTCGCTGGTCGAGAGGAGTGTTTGCGGCTTATGTTTCTGTCGTGGTATGCGTGCAGCGAGCCTGGTGATCTGACAGGCCTGCCAGAGGGGTCAAAGGCGGTGTTGTTCGGGGCTCTTTTCGAGCATTTGGGTGGCGAGCAAACTAGCGATGCAGAGGTGATGTTCACAGTCGGCATCATGGCGTCGACATTCCCGTACTGCTGTGGCGACGAGGACGTCTGGTCGGTGATAGGGAGGAGCTTGAAGCAGCGCTATCACGATCTTCCGTTGGCTGAGAGGCTATCTCTAAGCCAGCTTGATGGACGTGGGGCATACGGTAAGTATTTTGGGCATATGCTGGCTAAGGAAAACGAGCAGCTAGATCGCTCTCCCTAGCCAGACGCCAATCTGTCGCTGATCAGATGACAGAAGTCAAGATGGACAAAGCACGGAAGTGTTGGCGTCGCTTGTCTACACTCGCGACAACGACGGCCAGGTCAAAAAGACCACCGCCAAAGGCCTGCCCGGCACGGAAGCGGTGGAAAACACCTACGACGAAAACAACCGCCTCACGAAATACGGCACCATCGAATACAAATACGACGCCGCGAACAACCCCACCACAGAGGGTGCGAGCACGAACACGTTCAACGAAGGTGACGAGCTCGAAAAAGGCACCGGCACGACGTACGCTTATGACGAACTCGGGGAGCGCACGAAAGCGACTCCTGAAAAAGGTGGTGCAACCACCTACGGCTACGACCAGGCTGGGAATCTGATCTCAGTCGAACGCCCCGAAAAAGAATCGGTGCCCAAGATCGAAGATACCTACGCCTACAATGGCGAAGGCCTACGCACATCCCAGACGATCTCCGGCACAACCAGCTATCTTGCCTGGGATATGAGCGAAGAACTCCCGCTGATCCTCAGCGATGGCACGAACAGCTACATCTACGGGCCTGACGGGCTGCCGGTGGAGCAGATTTCGAGCGGCGGCACGGTCACATACCTACACCACGACCAAGCCGGCTCCACACGCCTCCTCACAGGCTCCACCGGCACCGTGACCGGCAAATGCACCTACGGCGCCTACGGAGCCCCGACCTGCGAAGGCGCCGCGACCACCCCGCTCGGCTATGACGGGCAATACACCAGCAGCGACACAGGACTGATCTATCTCAGGGCACGAGATACGATCCGGCGACGGCGCAGTTCCTCACCGTCGATCCGTTCGAGGCCGTCACTGGACAACCTTATGCATATGCACTGGATAACCCCCTCAACGTGGGTGATCTGAGCGGACTGTTTGCGTGGGGCGTGATCGCGGAAGGTGTTGGCGTCGGGGCGTCATGTCTGTTCGGTCCCGAGGTCTGTGTGCCGGTTGCGCTCGGCGTCTTGGACTACCACGTGGTTAGTGCTGACATACAAAGCGCGGAAACGGGGTGCAGTCCCTGGTCCGGAATTGTGCCATCAGCGGTTGAGACTGGTGTGAGCTTGCTGCCGTTCGGGGGAGGCTTTGTGGCTAAGGACGTGTGGGAGGCCTCGACCACGGGATTTCGCGTGGGCGCCACCGCTGGTAACGCTGCGGGCACCGCGGCCGGCGCGGCCGCCTCGAGCAGTGCATCGACAGGTTGCGGATGTTAAGCAGGACGCCCGCCGCGACCCCCGTCGTATGCACCTTACGGGCGCATAGCTGGATCGTACGATTGGCGGCGGGAGCGATTGCCGTCAGCATCGTCGTACGAGCTTTGAAATCATCGTGGGGCCACACAACCGGCGCATCGTGGGTGATCGCATTTCTCCTCGTGCTGGGGCTGCTGATACCCGTGGCGCTCTTGATCTGGGACTACCAGCGTGGAGTACATGTCCGCGAGGACGGTATCCGGAGTGTGAGTGCAAATGGGTCAAGGTTCCTTGCTTGGTCTGAGATCGCTGAGTTTGAGATTGGTGCTTACGTCGCAGGAACCATCGCAGTGTTTGCATTACGCCAAGACGGCACCCATGTTGCCCTTGGCGACACCGCAAGATGGCCGTATCAGCGAAAGTCTGTCGAGCAAATGAGAGACCAGCTTGACGGCTATCGGAAGGGCTGGACTACGTCTGTGGGGCCGGGCGTCGCTACATGATGTTTCGGGGACCTACACCTACGATCCCGCGAACCGGCTCACCGAAGTCGTCTACTCCAGTGGCAAACCCTCCACGATCAAATACGAATACAACAATGACGGTGACCGCACAAAGATCACCGACGGCACCGGGACGACGAAATACGAATACGACCAGCTGGACCGGCTGACCGAAAACGAAAACGGCCAACAAGAAATCATCAAATACGAATACAGCCTCGGCAACCAGCAGACCAAGATCACCTACCCCAACACCAAAGCCGTCGAACGCACTTACGACAAAGATGGGCGACTGGAAAAGATCACGGACTGGTCTTCAAACATCACCAAATTCACTTACAACCACGACTCCGAGCTCGAAAAGACCGTCTTCCCGACAGCCAGCAAAGACGAAGACACCTACGCCTACAACGACGCTGACCAGATGAGCGAAGTCAAAATGAAGAAAAGCACGGAAGTGCTTGGGTCTCTGGTCTACACTCGCGACAGCGACGGCCAGGTCAAAAAGATCACCACCAAAGACCTACCCGGCGCGGAAGTAACGGAAAATACGTACGACGAAAACAACCGCATCACCAAATACGGCAGCACCGAATACAAATACGACTCTGCCAACAATCCCACCAAGCAGGGGTCGAACGAATACACCTATAACGCAGGCGACGAGCTCGAAAAAGGTACCGGCACGACGTACGCTTATGACGAACTTGGGGAGCGCACGAAAGCGACTCCCGAAAAAGGAGGTGCGAGCACCTACGGCTACGACCAGGCTGGGAATCTGATCTCAGTCGAACGCCCCGAAAAAGAATCAATCCCCAAGATCGAAGATACCTACGCCTACAATGGCGAAGGCCTACGCACATCGCAAACCATCTCAGTCACAACCAGCTATCTTGCCTGGGATATGAGCGAAGAACTCCCGCTGATCCTCAGCGATGGCACGAACAGCTACATCTACGGGCCTGACGGGCTGCCGGTGGAGCAGATTTCGAGCGGCGGCACGGTCACATACCTACACCACGACCAAGCCGGCTCCACACGCCTCCTCACAGGCTCCACCGGCACCGTGACCGGCAAATGCACCTACGGCGCCTACGGAGCCCCGACCTGCGAAGGCGCCGCGACCACCCCGCTCGGCTATGACGGGCAATACACCAGCAGCGACACCGGGCTCATCTACTTACGGACTCGTGTCTATGACCCAGCGACTGCGCAGTTCCTCACCATCGATCCTATCGCTAGCCTCACCCGAGCGCCCTACTACTACGCGGGCGACAATCCTCTGAATAAAGCCGATCTGACAGGGCTCGTAGCTTTGAGCCGTCCTGGGTTTGACGGAGACTTCGATGCCAGGTTTTTCCTGGCGGAGGGAGAAGTCACCGAGTATGCCAAGAGCGAGGAAGTATCCACAGGAGTTGCTGGACCGCGGGGCGCGGCTGGTGTTCGAGTCTGGGCGTCCGATCGCGCATGTCGCACGTGATCTCGGGATCGAGTCTGAGACGCTGCGCAAACACGTGCGCCAGGTCGAAGCTGATGAGGGCCGGCGCAAGGACGTTCTGAGCAGCCAGGAGCGTGAGGAGATCAAATCCCTGCGCCGGGAGGTCGCGCAGCTGCGCCGTGCGAATGAGATTCTGAAGGCCGCGAGTGTGTTTTTCGCGGGCGAGCTCGATCCACACCGTCCGAAGTGAGCGCGTTCATCGAGGAGCACCGCGCTCGTTTCGGGGTCGAGCCGATCTGCGAGACGTTGGGCGTGTCGGCGTCCGCCTACTACGAGCGTGCATCGGGCCGGCGCTCGGCGAGGGCGCTCGAGGACGAGCGGCTACTCGGCGCGATCTCAGAGCTGCACGAGCGCAACTATCTGGCCTATGGCTCGCGGCGGATGTGGAAGGCGCTGCTGCGCGACGGAGAGCAGGTCGGCCGCAGCCGTGTCGAGCGTTTGATGCGCCAGAACGGCCTGCAGGGCGCCAAGCGCAGGGGAAAGCCGTGGCGGACCACCAGAGCCGACCCGTCAGCATTGCGCAGCCCAGACAGGGTGCAGCGTGACTTCGAGGCCTCCCGCCCGGATGAGATGTGGTTCGCTGACTTCACCTATCTGCGCTGCTGGGAGGGCCTGGTGTTTTTCAGCTTCGTGATCGACGCTTACAGCCGCAAGGTCGTCGGCTGGCAGTTCGCGAGCCACATGCGAACCGACCTCGTGCTCGACGCGCTCAAGATGGCGCTGCACCAACGACAGCCTGGAGCCGATGTCGCGCTCGTTCATCACAGCGATGCGGGCAGCCAATACACCTCGATCGACTACACCCAGACGCTTGAGGATCACAGGGTCCTCGGCTCGATCGGGTCGGTCGGTGATGCCTATGACAACGCCCGCGCCGAGAGCTTCGTCGACAGCTTCAAGACCGAGCTCATCGCCGACCGCGTCTGGACCAGCAGATCACAGCTCGAGCTCGCCGTCGTTGAGTACGTCGCCTGGTTCAACAACACCCGCCTACACCAAGCCCTCCACGACCGGCCGCCACGAGAGATCGAGGAACTCTACGCTGTGAAAGACAGGCCAATCACACCCACCAACTGAATGTTGGGAACCTACAAAAACGGTCTCCGTCAAACCCCGGATGGCTCAAGGCGACGAAAGAGATGCTGTCGGTCTGGGAGTCTGACGGATTTCGTCATGGTCGTGCTGCTACCTTGAAGGACCGGGCGATGCGGCGTACGGAACAAAGGGAACGCATACAGGATATTCAGGGTCGCGTGACGGCGCTTGCCGAGACGGACAGCGAGAGGAGTTACTCCAAGATACTCGGGGAGATCCTTGCAGCGAGGGAGCGAGACAATGAGGAGCGAATGCGCGAAAACGGTGCAACGCTCGCGAAGCTCATTGCACAACAACTAAAGCTCAGTCCGCCCGAGCCACTTCTGCGCGACCATGCCTTGATGTGCGACGCATTCCGAGACGAGCAGACAGCAATGTGGGAGTACTACGCGGCACTCCGCGGACGAGACACGCAAAGCATTCAGAAGGCTGTTGAGCAGTATGAAGGAGCCGCTGAGCTTTGCATTGCGCGGCTAACAGCGCTCGGTATACCCAGTAGGCGGCACCACCGACCGCGAAACGCTGAAGTAGAAAGTGGCGGATCTATGACATGAGAGAAAACCAGCTTAGCGCCGTGGAGCGACTCTTTGGTACCGCCTATGTGGGAGGAGACTTGGTCTGCGAAGTACCGCTCAGCGACGTAGTCCGCCGGAGCCACCGGTTGAAAACCAGATGATCGCCCACAGAAGCGTGCGGAGAGCCTCTTCGGTTGGCCTGCGGCGAAGCGTCCACATTGCCACGAAAAGGAGCGCGCCCGCAAGTGCGATCGCATAGCCAGCGACCGCCCTTTCGGTGACCAGTACGACTACACCAACGAGAATCGCGATCACGTCGGCGGCAGTCAGTGCGATCCATCGTGGGTTTCCTTCAGGCATGGTCCGCCAGTTTAGCGTGCGAGAGTCGGAAGGTCAATCGAGCCCCCGGATTCCCGACCGAGGCTGAGGCACGCATGCTTGCTGTGCAGCTAACAACGCTTTTCGCTGATGACGAACTTCTGCACGAATGGCATAGCCATGTCGGTAGTGATGGCGGCCGCGCCAAGCTGACGCTTGTACTCTATGATCCAGAGGGCGCAGACCGGAGATCAGTGTTTGCAGGATTGGTCCAAGGAGGATCGGTGGACTTCAGACATGTTCGGTACCGGCCCGAGACGTAAGACACAGGTGCCATAGACTCGTGATGCCGATACTTGCGATATTCGCGGAAGCGGACCCGATCACCGAGCACCTTGTGCTGCTAATCATCGCTGTTGCATCGGCTGGTGTCTTGCTTCTAATCATCTTGCTGGTTGTCATTTTTTGGGGAAGCACTCGAAGAGATCGTACGGCTCTCGGCCGCGAGCATGAGTCGACGAAAGCAACGGAGCTAAGTCAGAATCCGTTTGGACCAGGGGAGAATCCGTTTGGAGATCCAGATTGATGCGCAGGGAACTAAACCGCTCCTGCCTACCAGCTTCGAGACCCGGAGATGATCCAGTCGATCGGGCCGGATTCGTCGAGGTACTGAAAGCCGTCTGGATTGATTGTTGGCTTTGCGGTAACAAAGGGTTCAAGCAGGCCGACAACGCGGCGCCAGCCGTCGATGTCAAGCCGGCCAGCTTGTCAATCGAGAGACCGAGTTGGTGCTCGTTGGCGACGAGCTGTTTGGCGGCATTCTGGAGGGTCGCCGCCTCAGATGCGGATGAGCCGAAGGTAAGCAGGACGGGGCGTTGATCGTTGCTCACATCGTTCATGTACTCAAGCAGCATTGATTCTGAGCGTACTCGGTGTACTCGGGCTGAGTATCAGCGTCGCCCCTTTCTGCGAGACTAACTGTGTGGGCGAGCGACCTACATCGGTGCGGGAGGGTCTACTGATCGAACTCGGTCGCCATGGCTATTGCGACACTTGGCTCACGGCCGATGACCTAACCGGCGACCTGAGCGCGGATGAGATCACGGAGTTGGTCCTGCGCCGCGAGGGCTTTCTTGAGGAGGGGCGTGACATCGCCATGGTCAGTAGATCGGCGTGGGACGAAGTGGCTCGCATGGTCAGGGATTGGCTGTTCGATCCGCGCGGCCGCGGAGCCAGGTCTGGACTTCCGCGCTGAAGGCCGCCGCCTTCGTGGTTCTCGGATTGCCCGCGAGGTCACGTTGTCGTCATCGACAGCCAGGGTCGAATGCTCAACCATTGTGAACCCGACGGATATGTTAGGACTCGCCGGCTGACCGCCCGCGTTCCCGTCTGGGCTGTTTGAAATCCGTTGACCCGTTTGGCTCAGTGAATGATCAGCGCTAATACGACTAGAGCGGCGAGGGCTGCCAGAGTGCCAAAGATCGACCAGAAGATGACCTTGCGGCTGACGGGCTTGTGGAAGCTCTCGGGATTATCCAGGTACATGGTGTAAAGAAATCCTCCCCATAGCGGCAATTGGACGACCCTGGCTGGCATCCTGAGTGAGCCGGTTAAGAGAAGCAATCCATCCGCAAAAAGGAGAAGGCTTAGAGCCGTCATGACCTGTTTGGTTCTCGTCATGTAACGATGATCGACTGGTAGGGGTTGGTTGTCAACTGAGGATCCCATCCAGAGTTAGGAGGGTTGGGCCCGGTTTGCGCGCTCTTGATAGTCGCGCTTAGGGGCCTTGTGCTGGTGGATTTGCGGTCGGATTCGTGCGTCTCGCCACGTAGCTGGTGGTTTCGGCCGGGCCGCCGCCGCAGGGGCCCACCTGGTGATCCCGTAGCAGCCCGTGGAGGGTCTGCGTGCGGGGCGACCACAGCAGGGTCATGGTTGAGTAGTCATGGTTGGTTCCGGTGTCTTCTCCGGGGCGGTGTGGGCACGGGACGGTGTGCGGTTTGAAGACCGCTACGTACCGGTTCTGGCCATCGGGCACGATCTGCGCTATGGCCGCCCCGTACTCGCTGGCGCTGAAGAGGTAGGTCTTGCATGCGCCGGCTTTGCAGACACGTCGGAAGTCCAAAGGACGCACGAGCCGCTCCCCGGCGCACCCATCGATGGCGTTGGTGGTCAGGATCGTCTCCGTCGACGTCCATTCGCCGGTCGGGAAATGGACCTGGGGCGGCGCGATCTGGCAGGTGCCGGGCCTCTGCGGTGTGGCGGCCTCGACCGGCGTTTGTGTAGTGCTGGCGGTCGTCCGGATCCCGACCCAAACGCTGGCGCCGCATCCGCTGGCGCCGCCGAGCAGGAGGATCGCGAACATAGCGCCGCACAGGCGCGCACGAGGACTGGGCATTGCTCATCCCATCGGCGGCTTACTTTCGGTGCTTTAGGCGTGGCTATCAGAGAGCGAGAGGCACCTCATTCACCAAACGGAGGCGAGGAGTCCGACTCGGCTCATGCCCGAGAAACCGGTCGGTCAAGGTGACCTGTCCGCGGCTACGTTCGGAGCCCGATTGGAGGTGGGGGTGGCTCCTTGACGTTACGTGGGGGAGCGAGCGGTTTGGCGCCACGTACGCCGTGCTCGTCACGGAATAGGCAGAGAACCTTGCCGTCCGGGCGGGCTGCGCTTGGTGCGAGCAATCCGGCCCAGCCCTCCGTAGAGAGCTGCTCCCCGACGCGCTGGTAGGCGGGCCAGGAGCGTCGGCCGGGGGTCGGCGGCTGAAGCCCGACCTTGGCGAGGCGCTCAGGAGTGGAGAGATCGGCGACCTCTATATCGACTTGCCAGCGCCACAGCTCGCGGGGCATCTGTGCGAGCGGCGGGATCATGCGCTCGGCGAGGTGGCGGTACCACTCGGCCCACGCGGTCGCCTCGGTGTCTGCAAGGTAGAGCGCATCTACGACGTCGCCACGCTGCCAGCGGTTGTCCGGTGGTGGCTCGCGCTCGGGTAGCGGTGGTGATCCTGGGTAGGTGTGCTTGATCCAGCGGCCGCGTACGGCAATCGCTGTGACGCTGAGCGCCACGTCAGCTGGCGCCTGTGTCCTCGATGCCAGAGATGAGTCGAGCCACAGCGCGGTAGTCGCCCGCGGCGATGCGGTCGATCGGCTTGTCCTCGTCGAGTGCGGGTATGGGCTTATTGAGCCAGACGGGAATGTATGTCGGACGAATCACTCGCGCCAGGCGTTCGACGAGCGATGAGAGCTCGGCCAGGCGCTCTGCGCGTACTCCGCTCGGGGCACTGCGACGTGCCAGCCATTCGCGCACGGTGCTCGCCGCGGCTCCCGTCGCACGTGCGATGTCACGGTCGGAGAGATGGCCGGTGTCATGGACGTGAATCGCCTCTTCAGCGTATGCGAGTGCCATAAGCCACATGCTAGCGCTCCGGCGCAAGATCGACAAGATACCGGCAGATTACAGGTATGATCAGTGTCAACAAGCACGGATGGCTGGCTGGCGGGCAGGGCACCTCCATAGCTTGAGTGCCGCTATCCCCGCGGAGTCCTGGCGAGGAATAGTGTGAGGTCGGTCCAGTCGGCCTGTACTGTATACACGGCGATTGCGCGGGTAATAACATTGAGGATTGCCGCGAACTCCCCGTGGTCGATGCCGACGACGATCGCGCAGCCCGCGTGGGTTCGTCCGGCCTCGGCCCAGTGGCGCGTGATCGCGGGGAAGTCGTTGATGTCGCACGTGACGAGCACTCGTTCTTCTTCTGCCGCGAGCGCCAACAGCTCTTCGTCAGGAGTGCCGTCCAACGTGCGCTCCTCGGCGACGGCACGGACGTCGTGACCTGCCTCACGGAGCGGCACGGCGACGCGTTGCGCCGAGATGTGTGCGTCGAGGAGAAGCCTCACGAAGCTTCTGGTGCCCGCTCAGGCGGGAATTCGAAGCACAGGAATGGACGGATATTCCTCTTCCAGCTGCTCTATCGGTCGCTTGTTATCAGCGATTATGGCGTCGATCTCTTCGGGGAACATCTTGTAGTAGTCCAGCGCGAGCTGGATCTGTCGCTCGTTGATGGACCAACTTTCGAGGATGCGCTCCACCGAGCCGACGTCCTTGTAGATATCGACGACCTGCCACACGTCGAGCCCGGTCCCCATAACCCATGCTCGCCTGTCCCAGTCCCTGCCCATGAACCCGATCCCCGGGAACAGGCGCATACGCAAAGCCTCATCGGCCAACGCCTCGACGATCGCGCCCTTGCTGCGGCCGGTGCGCTTGGCCTCGCGGTCGACGAGCGTCTCCATCCGCTTGGACAGGCGCATGCTGAACGGGGCGGACTTCGTAGCCATCATCCGATGGTATCACGGAAATTACGTGGTAATGGGTGCGAGTGATGGCTGAGGTCAAGCTTCATTGGCCTCAGCTCGCCCTACGAGCATCTTCATCAGGTACTGCTCGTTGGCTTGAGGGAAGGGGCGAAAGATGCTTTCAGCGACTAACTCCACCACAGTGCGACCGGAGGCAAACGCGAAGGCTTCGGTGTAGAGCGGAAACGCGGCCGCTTCACTTGGCAACACCGCGACGGTGGAGTACACCGACTCGTCTTCGCGCCGACCCCTGTATCTGAAGGTGGGCGAGTGGATGGTCGCGACGATGTGCGCGAAGCGCGGCTCGCCGGTACAGCGGGCGAATGCTTCTCAGTAGCCACGGTCATCGGTCGAACCTTCTGGAGCCACCTGTGTCATCCCGGGCACGTCGTAGCCTCGCAGGTTCACTGCGTGTGCATAGGTACCAGCCTGCGCCCGGGTGATCGGTCGAGCGGCGCCGGGATCAGATGAGGAGCCGGCTGCGAGGGTCGCCAGGTTGGTGGCGCGAGCGGAGACGGCAGACGCCTGGCAGCCCGCCCCTAGCAGGGCGCAGGCCAGCACTTCCACGGTGCTGTTGGCGCGATGGCGCTCGAGCGTGCGCTGGGCCGGGCCCGTTGCGGGGGGATAATTCGACGGAACATCGACGACGCGGTAGAGGCGGCGGCCACGGACAAAGAGCACGTCCCACTCTTGGGCGTTGTCGGGATTGACCCAATGGAGGTTGTCGGCGCCTGACGGCAAGCGCCCTGCATGCGCCGCGCCATCGCTGTGGCAGCGGGGGCTCGAGGCCTGTGAGAGGGCGTTCTGGGCCTGTCTTTCTGTGCTGAATTCGAGCACATCGGCCACGATGTCGTCTTCGTTGCCCTGGCGGTCGAGCGCCCACCAGCGCATCTCATAGCCCGCGGGCACCGAGCCCGCCCGCGAGCCTGATGAGGGTAACCGTTGCGGGGAATCGTCCGTCCACAGGTTGCTCGTTGTGATCGTTCCCGCTTCATAGATGCGCCCGACCAGCGGCGGCATGATCCGCGAGACCGCGTTGCGCAGCGCAGCGATGTCTGCACCCGGGAGGCTCTTAGCTGCCGGGGCATCCCAACCGGGACATCCAGGGGCGAACAGTGTCCCGCGTGCTTGCGCTGAGTCGCTTCCGCGGTGCAAGAGTTCGGTCTTTGCCGTGAGCAGAGCCAGCACCGCCACTGCCAGGCCGGCGAGCAGCAAGCCTAACCTCAGGCGGCTATCGGCCCACCAGGGAGCATGCTCCATGCGATGAATGTCGGCGGTGCGAGCCGTGCGCTTGAGAAGGAGCCCTGCCGCCTGAGCCCTCCGATCCGGCCAATACGCTCATGGTATGCAGCCCGAGGAGCGCTTCGCCGTGATCGACCTCGGCTCGAACTCGTTCCGGCTCGTCGTGTTCATGGCGGCCGACGGCTGGTGGAAGCGCACGGATGAGATCTACGAGCCGGTGCGGATCGGCGAGGGTCTGGCGGCGAGCGGCAGGCTGGGGGAGAAGCCGATGGAGCGGGCGCTGGCGACGCTGGAGGTGTTCGCCCACTTCTGCCGCGCCGCGGGCCTGCAGAACGGCGCGGTCGACGCGGTCGCGACGAGCGCGATCCGCGACGCCGAGAACGCCGCGGAGTTCCTCGCCTCGCGCGCGCGAGCTGATCGAGCTGCCGATCCGCGTGCTCAGCCGTGAGGAGGAGGCGCGCTACGGCTACCTCGCCGCGGTCAACTCGACGACTCTGAGCGATGGTTGCGTGCTCGACCTCGGCGGCGGGTCGCTGCAGCTGGTGCGTGTCGCCGATCGGCTCGCGCGGGAGTCGGGCTCGTGGCGCGTGGGCACGGTGCGGATGAGCGAGCGCTTCCTGCCACCGAACGGACCGGCCAAGCGCAAGCAGCTGGAGGATCTGCGCGAGCACGTGGCCCGCGAGCTGCAGCAGGCTTCCTGGCTGACGCACACCGGCCGGCGCCTGGTCGGCATCGGCGGGACCGTGCGCAGCCTCGCCACCGCCGCGCAGCGCGCCGCGGGGCTGCCTTCGGGCGGCGTGCAGGGGATGGTGATCGAGCGCGCGGCGCTCGACGAGCTGGTGGAGCGGCTTGCGGCGCTGCCCGCCGCCGAGCGCAGCACCGTCCCGGGCATCAAGCCGGCCCGCGCCGACCTGATCCTCGCCGGGGCGCTGGTCGTGCAGGGGGTGCTGCAGGCCGGCGGCTTCGACGGCCTGGAGGCGACCGAGGCGGGGCTGCGCGAGGGGGTGTTCTTCGAGCGCCTGCTCGATGGCTGCGATCTACCGCTGTTCGAGAACCTGCGGCGCACGAGCGTGATGAACCTGGCGGCCCGCTACAACGTCGACGCCGCGCACACTCGCCACGTCGCCACGCTGGCGCTCGGGCATGTTCGACGAGCTCGCGCGCCTCGGCCTGCACGACGGCGACGCCCGCGAGCGCGAGCTGCTGTGGGCGGCCTGCATGCTGCACGACATCGGCATGTCGGTCGACTACGACGACCACCACAAGCACTCGCGCTACCTGATCCTCAACGGCGGCCTGCCGGGCTTCTCGCCGATCGAGGTCGCGACGATCGCCCAGGCCGCCCGCTACCACCGCAAGGGAATGCCGGACCCGGGGCCGCTGGCGGCCCTGTTCGGGGCCGGCGACATGGAGCGCCTGAACCGCTGCGCGGTGCTGCTGCGCCTGGCCGAGGACCTCGAGCGCTCGCGCGACCAGCTCGTGCGCGGCGTTGACATCTCACTGCTGAACGGCAAGCCCGACGGAGAGGGCGCGGTCGAGCTGCGCGTGATCGCCGAGGGCGAGGCGGCCGTGCCCCGCTGGGCGGCGAGCCGCGAGACCGAGCTGTTCGCGCGGGCTTTTCATCACGAGCTGTCGGTGGCCGCCTGAGGCCGCTCAGCCGGCGGCTGCCAACGCGCGTTCGTGGCCGGCGCAGTCGAACAGCGCGAGGCCGTACGGGTAGGGGACCGGGCTGTGCCAGGCCGAGGGCGCCAGCTCCGTGCAGGCGCGCAGGACCGCGCGCGTGGCGAGATTGCCGCCGCGCAGCGAGTACTCGCCGCCGAGCAGCACATAGCGGGCTTCACGGTTGGCCACCAGGCGCGCGAGCTCGAGGGCCGTCGACGGCTGGGTCGGTGCCGCTGTAGCCGCCCAGCGCGCCCGCGTCCAGGCCGAACAGCATCATCGGCGACGCGGTGTCCGAGGCGACGGTCAACAGCGCCCAGCGCGAGCCGGGGTCGTGCGTGCTGACGTAGTCGGCCAGCGCCTGGTCGATTCCCTGTCGCGGGCGTTGACGCCGTAGGCGCCGGGGCCGGGATCGTGCCGGGGTCCGGCGGCCGGGAACGTGCCCTCGGCCGGCGCCAGCCAGGTGGTGGCCGAGTAGGCGGTCGGGGCGACGAGCAGCAACAGGAAGGTGAAGGCGAGCGCGGGCACCGCGAGGCGGCGCAGCGCGAGCAGCGCGCACAGGCCCACGGCGGCTCCCACCACGAGCAGGGGGATGAACCATTCCAGGTAGTGCTCGCGGTGTAGCAGTACGACCTGCACGACCACGGTGCTCGCAACCGCGCAGGCCATCAGCGCGAGTCCACAGATCCTGCGCGTGCCGCGCCCGCGGGCGAGCCCCACGAAGCTCGCCGCGCCCGCTCCCGCCATCGCTCCCGTGCCCGGCCCCAGCGCCGAGACGTAGTAGGGGTGCACGATCCCCTTGGACAGGCTCAGCACGACGGCCTCAACCAGGAACCAACCTCCCAGCACCAGCAGGGCCGCCAGCCGACGATCACGCCTGCGATCCAGGCATGCCAGCAGCGCCAGGCCGAGCAGCCCGAAGAGCGCGAACGGCAGCATCCAGCCGGCCTGGTCGCCGAGGCCGATGTGGAACAGCCGCAGGGGGCCGGGAGGGCCGCCGAAGGGGATTGGGTCCTTTTCGCGGCCTTTGGTCGCGATCGGTTTGAGGGTTGGTGTGGGCTCGTGCGCTGTGCTCGACGGGGGCGCGACACGCGTGGCAGGGGCAGTGGCGTGAGCAGCATGGGCTGCTTTTGCGGCGACGGCGCGTTCCTGCGCGGCGGGGACGTATGCACCGGGGCGCACGACCACGCTGTTCGGGCCGCCGGCCTGGCCTTCGACGCGCCCGAAGCCGTTGTATTCGAACGTCAGGCCGAGCTCGGTGTTGTTCGTCGAGCTGCCCACATAGGGGCGCTGGGAGGCGGGGGTGAGTTCGACGACGGCGATCCACGCAAAGGACACGACGAGCATCGCCACGGCGGCGACCGCGAGCTGCGCTGACACGACGCGGGATCGACCCGGGAGCGCAGACGAGGTAGGCGAGCGCGATCGGCGGCACGACGAGGTAGGCGGCCAGCGTCTTCGTGTTGAAGGCGAGCCCGATCAGCACGCCGCACCCCACCAGCGTGCGCCAGCGGCCGCTTTCGCACGCGCGCAGTCCGACGCCGCAGGCGAGGATCAGCAGCAGGATCAACACGGGGTCGACGCCGTTCTCGCGCGAGACCGCCACGAACGATGGGAACACCGCCAGCGTCAGTGCGCCCGCGACCGCCGCCCAGGCGCCGAAGCGAGGCGCCATCACCCAGTACAGCGCCGCCACCGCGAGCACGCCGACGATCGCCTCTGGCAGCAGCAGGCTGAGCGGCGAGAAGCCGAATACCTTCGCGCTCGCCGCCTGCACCCACAGCGCCAGCGGCGGCTTGTCGACCGTGACCAGACCGCCGGGGTCGAACGACACGAACAGGAAGTTGTGCCACGAGCGCAGCATCGACTTCACGCCGGCCGAGTAGAAGATGTTGGCGTAGCCGTTCTGGGCCAGCCTGTTGACGTTCAGCACGGCCGACAGCGCGAGCACCCCCGCGAGCGCGAGGTGCGCCGGCGCGAGCCGTGCCAGTCCCCGTTCCCGCTGCAGCGGCTCGCGTCCCAGATCGGCGAGTCCCGGCGCGGCGGCCGGGGGAGAGGCGCTCATCGGGGGCGCATGACGGCGGTCACCGGGTCAGCATTCCGATCAGCCGCTCCAGGTCGCCCTCGTCGTTCCATGCTCCGACAGACGCGCGCAGCCAGGGCCGGCCGGGAATGTTGCGCAGCACCACGCCACCCGCGGCGAGCCGCGCTCGCTCGGCCTCCGGGTCGGCGCTCTCGAAGGAGACCAGTGTGCTCGCGCCGCGCGGGGCGACGCCGATGCCGCGTTCTACCAGCAGCTCCGCCAGGCGCGCGGCGAGCGTCTTCGCGCGCTCGTGCACCGCGCTCCAGCCGGCCGACTCCAGCAGCCTCGCCGCCGCCAGGGCGCAGGCGACGGTCTCGGCGCTCAGCGACAGTGAGTCGAAGCGGCGGGCGTCCTCGTGCAGCCGTGCCGCAAGGCCCTCGTTCGGATCCGCCAGGTTGGCGTAGCCGCGCCGGGGGACCTGCAGCCGCTCGCGCAGCACCGGGGCTCACATACAGCATCCCGGTCCCGTCCGGTCCGCACAGCCACTTCTGCCCGGCGCCCGCATATGCGTCGCAGCCGAGTGCCTGCACGTCCACCGGGATAGCGCCGACGCCCTGGGCTCCGTCGAGCAGCACGGGGACATCCACCTCCGCGAGCTCTCGCGGCGCGAGGCTCGCCGCTCATCCAGCCGACGTGCGAGCAGGCGACGAGGCGCGTTCTCGGGCCGACCGCGTTCGCCACCTCCGCGAACGGCACCGCCTCGATCGAGACGCCCTTCAGCTCGCGCGCCGCCACCAGCGCGCCCTGCAGCCCGGGGTGCTCCTCGTCGCTCGTCACGATCTCATCGCCACGACCCAATTCCAGGCCGCCGATCACCTGCGCGAGCCCCTCGCTCGTGCGACGTCGTCAGCGCCAGATCGGCCGTCTCGCAGCCGAGCGCCGCGGCGTACAGAGCGCGCAGCTCCCGCGGTGAGCTCGGCGCGCCGTTCGAAGTGTGCCTGTCGTGCGACCCACGGCGCCTCTCGCTCGAGCTCCGCTGTGGCCGCCCGCACGGCGCGCGCGGACAGCGGTCCGTCGGTGCCGGCGTTCAGATACGCCAGCCGCTGAAGGACGGGAAACTCGGCACGTAACCCGGAGAGCTCCACAAACCGCGAGAATACCCGGATGGCCAGCGCCCCTGAGCAGGCACCGCTATGGGAACCGGCGGCCGCAGGATCGCGAGCGCGCCGCGATGACGCGCTTCATGCGCTTCGCGGGCGAGCGCCGCGGCGAGCCGTTCGCCGATTACGACGAGCTGTGGCGCTGGTCGGTCGCGGAGCTGGAGGAGTTCTGGGCGAGCATCTGGGAGTTCTGCGGGGTGCGCGCGTCAAAGCCCTATGCGCGGGTGCTCGACCGAAGCCGGGAGACACGCGCCTTCGGCGCGAATCCCCGTTTCGGCCAACACGAGATGCCCGGGACGCGCTGGTTCGAGGGGGCCGAGCTCAACTACGCGGAGAACCTGCTGCTCGGTCCTCGATCGGGCGCAGGCCGCGATCCCGGGGAAGTGGCGGTCCTGCACGCGTCCGAGCTGCGCGAGCTAACACAGCTGACCAGAGGCGAGCTGGCCGTAGAGGTCGCTCGCGCCGCCGGTGGATTGCGCGCGCTCGGCGTAGAGCGTGGCGACCGCGTCGTCGCCTACATGCCGAACATCCCCGAGACGCTGATCGCGTTCCTCGCCGTCGCGAGCATCGGCGCGATCTGGTCGAGCGCCGCGCCCGAGTTCGGCGCGCGCAGCGTGATCGACCGCTTCGCGCAGATCGAGCCGAAGGTGCTGCTCGCGGTCGACGGCTACCGGCACGGGGGCAAGGACTTCGACCGCCTCGACGTCGTGCGCGGCATCCTCGCGGAGCTGCCCTCGGTCGAGCACACGGTCTTGCTGCCGTACCTCTCGGAGGGTGACCTCCCAGACCGGGGCGCCGAGGGGAGGCTCAGCTGGAGCAAGCTGCTCGCGCTCGGCCGTGACGCCGAGCTTCATTTCGAGCAGGTTCCGTTCGATCACCCCCTGTGGGTGCTCTACTCCTCCGGCACGACCGGCCTGCCGAAGGCGATCGTGCACGGGCACGGCGGGATCCTGCTCGAGCAGCTGAAGAAGAGCCTGCACCTCGACCTGCGCCGCGGGGACCGCATGTTCTGGTTCACGACGACCGGCTGGATGATGTGGAACTTCCTCGTCGGCTGCCTGCTCTCCGATGCGGCGATCGTGCTCTACGACGGCAGCCCCGGACACCCCGACTTGGGGATGCTGTGGGGCCTGGCAGAGCGCACCGGGATGACCTGCATGGGCGTCAGCGCCGGTCTGCTCGCGAGCTCGGAGAAGGCGGGAATCGAGCCGGGCCGCGACCACGACCTGAGCGCGCTGCGCGCGATCGGCTCGACCGGCTCGCCGCTTGCGCCGGAGAGCTTCAAGTGGGTCTATCAGCACGTCAAGCCAGACGTCTGGCTGTTCTCCACGAGCGGCGGCACCGACGTCTGCACCGCCTTTGTGGCCGGGTGTCCTTTGCTGCCGGTCTACGAAGGCGAACTGCAATGCCGCGCGCTCGGCTGCGCGGTGCAGGCCTGGGACGAGCAGGGCAACAGCCTCACCGACGAGGTCGGCGAGCTGGTGATCACAGAGCCGATGCCCTCGATGCCGCTGTTCTTCTGGAACGACCCCGATGGTGAGCGGTTGCGGGAGAGCTACTTCGCGATGTACCCCGGTGTCTGGCGCCACGGCGACTGGATTCGCATCACCCCCAGGGGCGGCGCGGTGATCTACGGGCGCTCGGACTCGACGATCAACCGTCAGGGCGTGCGCATGGGCACGAGCGAGATCTACCGGGCAGTCGCCACAGTGCCGGAGGTGATGGACGCGCTCGTCGTCGACGTTCCCCGGGGTGGGGGAACCGCTGCCGCGGGCGGGCAGGAGTTGTGGATGGGGCTGTTCGTCGTTCTACGTGAGGGGTCCACACTGGACGATGATCTGCAGAAGACGATCAAGCGGCGCATCCGCGAGGACTGCTCGCCGCGTCACGTGCCCAACGAGATCCTGCAGATCGAGGAGGTGCCGCGGACATTGTCCGGCAAGGTGTTGGAGGTGCCGGTGAAGAAGATCCTGATGGGCATGGCCCCCGAGCAGGCCGCGAGCGTCGATTCCCTGGCCAACCCACGCTCACTCGACTACTTCGTTGAGCTCTCTAGGACGTTCTAGAGGCCCATTGATCTACCGACGATCTCCTTCATGATCTCGTTCGCCCCGCCGTATATCCGTGTCACGCGCGCGTCCGCGTACGCGCGCGCGATCGGGTACTCGGTCATGTAGCCGTACCCGCCGTGGAGCTGCAGGCAGCGGTCGACGACGCGTCCCTGCAGGTCGGTGCACCACCACTTCGCCATCGCCGCATCCTCTGGAGTCAGATCGCCCTCGTTCAGAGCCTGCGTGCAGCGGTCGACGTAGGTGCGCGCGATCTCGACTTCGGTGCGCACCTCGGCGAGCACGAAGCGGGAGCTCTGGAACGAGCCGATCGGCTGGCCGAAGGCCTGGCGCTCGCGCACGTAGTCGAGCGTCCAGCCCAGCGCGGCCTCCGCCGCCGCGACGGCCGAGGCCGCGATCGAGAGGCGCTCCTGGGGGAGGTTGGAGACGAGGTAGCGAAACCCCTGGCCCTCCTCGCCGAGCAGGTTCTCGACCGGCACGCGCATATCGGAGAACGACAGCTCGGCGGTGTCCTGGGAGTGCTGGCCGATCTTCTCGAGGTTGCGCCCGCGCTCGAAGCCCTCGGTGCCGCGCTCGACGACGAGCAGGCTGATGCCGCGGTGGCGCTCGGACGGATCGGTCTTGACGGCGACGATCACGAGGTCGGCGTTGATCCCGTTCGTGATGAACGTCTTGGCGCCGTCGACGACGTAGTGGTCGCCCTCGCGCCGCGCGCGCGTGGACATGTTCGCGAGGTCCGAGCCGATCCCGGGCTCGGTCATCGCCAGCGCGGTGATCAGCTCGCCGGAGGCGATGCCCCGCAGCCAGCGCTCGCGCTGCGCATCGTCGCAGTAGGTGAGGAAGTAGGGCAGGCAGATGTCGTTGTGCAGCGTGATCCCCAGCCCGAAGCCGCCGACGCCGGCGCGCTGGGTCTCCTCGCCGATCACGAGGTTGAAGCGGAAGTCCTCGGCGCCCGCGCCGCCGTAGCGCTCGGGCACGGCCATGCCGAGGAAGCCGCCGCGGCCGGCCAGCGCGAACACCTCGCGCGGCACGATCCCATTGCGCTCCCACTCGCCGTAGCGGCCCTCCTCGCCGAGCACCTCGCGCTCCAGGAACGTGCGAAAGCTCGCGCGGAAGTCTTCGTGGACGTCTTCGTAGAGGGTGCGCCTCATGCAGCGAGGGACACTACCGGCGCCGGACTCTCCGCGATAGCCCGGCTTCGCGAGCAGCAGCTGCACGTCCTGAATCCGCCGCTCGCGAAAACCGCCCTCGCAGTAGCACAGATAGAGATCCCACAGCCGGCGAAAGCGCTCGTCGTAGCCGAGGTCGGCGAGGTGCTCGGAGGCGTCGAGGAAGCGCTCGCGCCAGCGCGCGAGCGTCGTCGCGTAGTGGGCGGTGATGTCCTCCAGGTGCACCTGGCGCAGGTCGGTCACGCGCGGCAGCTGGCGCGAGATCAGCTCCAGCGAGGGCAGGCAGCCGCCCGGGAAGATGTAGGTGTTGATGAAGCTCTTACCGGCCTTCTCGACCTGGTAGGCGCGGTCGTCGATCACGATCGCCTGCAGCAGCATCGCCCCGTCGTGCGTCAGCAGCTCGGAGCAGCGGCGGAAGTAGGTCGGGAAGTTCTGCCAGCCGACGGCCTCGATCATCTCGATCGAGACGAGCTTGTCGTAGGAGCCCCGCAGGTCGCGGTAGTCCTCGAGCAGCACCGTCACGCGGTCCTCCAGGCCCGCCGCGCGCACGCGCTCGATCGCGTAGGCGTGCTGTTCGCGGGAGATCGTCGTGGTCGTCACGCGGCAGCCGTAGTGCTCGGCCGCGTAGACGGCGAAGCCGCCCCAGCCGGTCCCGATCTCGAGCACGTGATCGGCGGGGGACAGGTCGAGCTTCGCGCAGACCCGCTCGAGCTTCGTCAGCGAGGCCTCTTCCAGCGTGGCTCGCGGCGAGTCGAAGATCGCGCAGGAGTACATCATCGTCGGGTCGAGGAACAGCCCGAACAGCTCGTTGCCGAGGTCGTAGTGGGCGGCGATCTGCCTGCGCGAGCGCCCGATCGTGTTGCGTGCGCAGCCAGCGCATCCAGCGCTGCACCGGGATCAACACCGGCGCGAGCACGCGGCGCAGGTTGTCGAGCGAGCGCACGTTGAGCGCGGCGATGCGCGTCAGCGCGACGAGATCGGCGCACTCCCAGAGGCCGTCCATGTAGGACTCGCACAGGCCGACGCTGCCGCGCAAGAGCGCCCGGTAGAAGCGTGGCGAGCGCACCTCCAGGGTGACCCGCAACGGGCGCAGGGGAGGGGTGTCGCCGAAGGTGAAGCGCTCGGAGCCCTCGACGATCGTCAGCTCACCGCCGTGAATGCGACGCAGCAGTCGCAGGACGAGGCGACGGGCCAGCCTGTCGCGCCAGCTGGCCTTCGCGCTGCTTCGCGCGCAGCGGGCGCATGCGCGTCCGGCACCCGAGTCCTCCTCAGCGGTCCGATTGCGCTGCTCATGTCTGCAGCGCTCCCTTTTTGGGGTGGGGAAAGTAGCGGGCGCCGCGCAACTTCAGCCGCAGAGCGTGGGTGTAGATCCGCGCGAGGATCCGCGCGGTCAGGAACGGGTAGCGCAGGAGCGCTCTCGCGCAGCGCGCTCGGGGTCAGCTCGCGGCGTTTCAACGACAGGGTCGCGTCGAACACGCTCTTCCCGTCCGGGCCGCTCGAATCGATGTGCACGAGCAATTGTTCGGCGGGCTCCGTCAAACGCCAGTCGTAGGTGTGGTCCATCCCCATCAGCGGCGAGACGTGCAGCTGCTTGGCGAACTGGGCCCGCATCAGCTTCGACGGTCCCGTGGTCGGTGGGATCCACCACGGGCATCACATAGGAATGACGCTCGCCCCAGGGTGTGTTCGTCACATCGGCGACGACGGCTGACCACTTGTTTATCGTCCTCTGAATAACAGTAATAAAAGCTGACGGGGTTGAAGGACTTGCCGAAGTAGCGCAGGTGCGTGAGCAGCCGAATCGGTCCCTCGGGCTGCATCCCGGTGCGCTCCCGTACCAGCTCGCGGACGGCATCGGACAGGGGGACGTCGGGATCGCCGAGGTAGTCGGAGCGGCGAAACCAGGCCAGCGCGGGCCGGCGTGCGGACCACAGCCGGGAGCCCGTCAAAGCACGAGGGAAGCTCGTCGAGGTCGAGGTAGGCCATGAACAGGCGGTAGCGAAACTCGTCTTCCACCGCGCCCATCCGCCGGTGGCGGACCGAGCCCTCGTACAGGCAGCTGTTCACGACGACACCAAACCCAACGTCACCAAAGCGCTCCTCACAGCGACACCCCAAACGGCTCGCACGCGCGCAGCGCGCTGACGACGCCGTCCTCGTGAAAGCCCCAGCCCCAGTAGGCGCCGCAGTAGTGCGTGCGCGTCTGCAAGCCCCCGATCGCCCCGTGCTGCGGATTGGGCGGCGACGCCCGCGGGCGTGAAGACGGGGTGGGAGTAGGGGATCGTGCGGATGATCTTCTCCGGGTCGATCGCCTCCGAGCGATTCAACGTCACGCAGAAGTCGCGGTCGGCGCGCAGGCGCTGGAGGTGGTTCATGTAGTAGGTGACGGTGCTCAGCGGCTTGGGCTCGCGCAGCAGGTGGAAGTTCCAGGCGGCGCGCGCGAAGCGGCGGCGGGGGAGCAGGGTGGAGTCGGTGTGCAGCACCGCCTCGTTGCGCTGGTAGGGGATCGCGCCGAGCACCTCGTGCTCGCGGTCTGAGGCGTCGCGGAGCATCGCGAGCGCCTGGTCGGAGTGGGCGGCGATCACCACCTGGTCGATAGCGCTCGCCGCCCCGCCGCCCGCCGGCCTCGGCGACGATCTCGACGTGGTCCGCGCGAGCGGGTGATCGACTGCACGGGCGAGTCGAGCCGGATGCGCTCGTGCAGGGGCCGCGTGAGCGCCTCCACGTAGCGCGCCGAGCCCCCGGCGACGGTCGACCAGCGCGGGCGGTCGCGGAAGCCGAGCATCCCGTGGTTTGCGAAGAACTCGGCGAGGAACCGCACGGGGAAGGAGGAGATCTGCCGCGGGTCGGCCGACCACACGGCGGAGACCTGGGGGACGATCAGGCGGCGGACGAAGACCTCGGAGAAGCGCCGCCGCACGAGGAAGTCCTGCAGCGACTCGTCCCGCGGCGAGGGGTCCCGCGCCGCCTCGTCTCGCAACGACCGGTCCGGGGCCGACTCACCCGTCTGATCGTGCGCCAGCAGCCGGCGCAGCTCGCGGTTGAAGCGCAAGCAGCTCGGCGATCATCCGCTGGAAGCGGGGGCTGGCAGGTTGCGGGGCTGGCAGAACAGCCCGCGCGGCGTGCCGGCGTATTCGAAGTCCTCGTCCTCGCCCTTCACGGAGAAGCTCATGTTCGTCGCCTGGCGTCGCGACCCCGAGCTGGTCGAGCAGCCGTGTGAAGTTGGGGTAGTTGCGATCGTTCATCACGATGAAGCCGGTGTCGACGTGGTGGGTCTCGTGGGCGGTGTCGACGCGGACCGTGTTCGTGTGCCCGCCCGCGTAGGAGCCGGCCTCGTAGACCACGATCTCGTGCTCGCGCGCCAGCAGATGCGCCGCGACCAGGCCGGAGACGCCCGCGCCGACGATCGCGATCCTCATCGCAGGCCTCCGCTCGGCCTGCCGGATCGCATCTGTCGTCCTGCGCATCCGCGTCGTGATCATCGCGGATCGCTGTGGCTGATCGTCGACCTCGGCTCGAGGCAATGGATGCGGATCGGCCGGGAAGGAGTGCGGGCCAGGGGCGTCGAACAAGAGCGCCGATGAAGCGTGTTGGCACACCCACCCAGGATCGCCCCCCGGCCAACGGCACCAGCGAGCACCAGAGTCTGTCCAAGTACATCCAGGCGCGCTTCGACGAGTGCTCGCGCTCGCAGAAGGACGTCGCCCAGTACATCGTCGACCACCTCGACGAGGCCGCCTTCCAGACCGCCGAGGAGCTGGCCCGGCGCGCGAACACCTCCAGCTCGACCGTCGTGCGCTTCTCCCAGGCGCTCGGCTTCGAGGGCTTTCCCGAGCTGCAGGCCGCCGCGCGCGAGGAATACCGCCGCGTGCAACACGAAGGCCGAGCCGAAGAACGGCGCCGCGCCGGCGGGCTCCTCGACGCCGCTGTTCTCGCTCGACCAGAACGAGTTCGAGGCCGCGCTCACCGCCGACCACCTGAACGTCGAGGAGACCGCGCGCAAGGTCTCGCGCAGCTCCGTCGAGGCGCTGATCGAGGCGATCGTCTCCGCCGAGAAGGTGCTCGTCGCGGGCACCGACCAGATGGCGTTCTTCGCCAGCTACCTGCGCCACCTGCTGATGCTGCTCGACCTGCGCGTCGACGTCGTCGCGAGCCCCTCGCAGGAGGCGCTCAGCCGGCTCGGCCGGATCGACGTCGGGCACGCTCGTGATCGGCCTCTCCGCCGGGCGCCCCCACCCGCTGGTCGTGCGCGCGATGAAGCTCGCCCGCCACCGCAAGGCGCGCACCGCCGCGATCACCGACGCGACGCTCTCGGAGGTCGCCAAGCTCGCGCAGATCAAGCTCTACTACTCGTCCAACAGCCCCGCCTACGTGCGCTCGCACACGGCGCTGCTGAGCCTCATCCAGGCGCTGGCCTACGGCGTCTACGCGCAGGACACCGCGCAGTACGACGACCGCATCAAGGCCTTCCGCCTGAAGTAGCGACGCGCTGGCCCGCGCTGGCCAGCCGATGCGCTCGCAGCGCGGCGCGCCTGTCAAACTAGCGCGCATGCGCGACGAGGCGACATTCCGGGTCAAGAGCGGGCTCGCCGAGATGCTCAAGGGCGGCGTGATCATGGACGTGGTCACGCCCGAGCAGGCGAAGGTCGCCGAGGAGGCCGGCGCCGCCGCGGTGATGGCGCTCGAGCGCGTGCCCGCCGACATCCGCCGCGACGGCGGCGTCGCGCGCATGTCCGACCCGGAGATGATCGCCGGGCATCCAGGAGGCGGTGAGCATCCCCGTGATGGCCAAGGCGCGCATCGGGCACTTCATGGAGGCCCGGGTGCTGCGAGGCGCTGGAGGTCGACTACGTCGACGAGTCCGAGGTGCTGACGCCCGCCGACGAGGCCAACCACATCGACAAGTGGGCCTTCAAGGTGCCGTTCGTGTGCGGCGCGACCAACCTCGGCGAGGCGCTGCGGCGGATCGGCGAGGGCGCGGCGATGATCCGCTCCAAGGGCGAGGCCGGCACCGGCGACATCGTCGAGGCGGTCCGCCACATGCGCAGCATCACCGGCGAGATCCGCCGCCTGGGCACGCTCGGCGACGACGAGCTCGCGACCGCCGCCAAGGAGCTCGCCGCGCCGCTGGATCTCGTGCGCGAGCGTCGCCCGCGAGGGGCGCCTGCCGGTCGTGCTGTTCTGCGCCGGCGGCATCGCCACGCCGGCCGACGCCGCGCTGATGATGGCGCTCGGCGCCGAAGGCGTGTTCGTCGGCTCGGGCATCTTCAAGTCCGAGGACCCGCCCGCGCGGGCGCGCGCGATCGTCGAGGCCACCACCCACTGGCAGGACCCCGAGCGGGTCGCGCGCGGCCTCCCGCGGCCTCGGGCCCGGCGATGGTCAGCCTCGAGAGCTCCAAGCTCGAGGACGAGCAGCTCCTGGCCCAGCGCGGCTGGTAGTCGCTCCGTGCACGGCCATGGCGGACGCACCGCTGATCGGCGTGCTCGCGCTGCAGGGCGGCTTCGAGGCGCACGAGCGGATGCTGCAGCGGGCTCGGCGCACGCGCGTCGCGAGGTGCGCGTGCCGGCCGACCTCGACGGGCCTCGACGGGCTGTGATCCCGGCGGGGAGTCCACCACGATGACGCTCGGGGATCGAGCGCGAGGGGCTGGCCGGAGCCGCTGCGGGAGCTCGCCGGCGCGCGGGCTGCCGGTGCTCGGCTCCTGCGCCGGGCTGATCATGCTCGACCGCGACCACCTCGGCCTGATGGACATCCGCGCCGAGCGCAACGCCTTCGGCCGCCAGATCCGCAGCTTCGAGGCCGACCTCGAGGTCGCGGGATCGACGGAGGGCCGCTGCGGGCGATCTTCATCCGCGCGCCGTGGATCGCCGAGCACGGCCCGGACGTGGAGATCCTCGCGACGTCGACGGCCACCCGGTGGCCGCCCGCCAGGGGAAGATGCTGGCGGTCGCCTTCCACGCCGAGCTGGGCGGCGACGAGCGCCTGCACCGCTTTTCCTGGAGGGCATGCCGCTGCGCCGGCTACGCGGCCGTCGACAGCGCTCGAAGCGTACGACGCCGTCGTGCTCGCTCTCCACGACCCGCCCGTCGCGCCAGCAGCAGGTCGACGTGCCCGAGCACCTCCGAGAGCGTCAGGTACGCCTGCGTGACGGCCACGTTGCCCCACAGCTCCTAGGCGATCTCGTGGGCGGTGCGCGGCTGCGCGGCGATCAGGCGGTGGATCTTCTCGGCGCGGCGCTCGTGCAGGCGGAAGCGCTCGTCGATCAGCGCCACGTGGTCGTCGATCGGCTCGCCGTGGCCGGGCAGCACGAGCGTCGAGCTCCATCGCCCGCGTCTTCTCGCAGCGAGGCCATGTAGGTGACCAGCGCCTGCGGGCGGGGTCCGTCGGGTCGGGTCGCGGCCGAGCGGCCGCGCGAGCAGGGGGTTCGAGGAGATGTGCGCGATCAGGTGGTCGGCCGGCGAGCAGGATCGAGCGCGACTCGTCGAGGAAGACCGTGTCCGAGGGGCTGTGGCCGGGGCGGTGCAGCACGCGCAGCGTGCGGTCGCGCAGCTCGCAGCTCGCTCGCCGTCGCGCAGCGGCCGGGTGACCTCGACCGCCGAGCCCCAGGCGCGGAAGCCCGCCGACACGGCCCGCAGCGCGGTCGACGACTTCGGCGGGGATGCCGTGGCGCAGCATCATCCGCTCGGCGAAGCGCGTCGTCGAGCTCGGTCTCGCTGCGCCGTAAGTCGCGCAGCTACGGCGCGAGCGCGGTCGAGCGCCGCCACCTCGGCGCCCGAGCGCCGGGCGAGGATCGAGGCCAGGCCGAAGTGGTCCATGTGCTGGTGGGTGATGACCAGCAGCTCGATGTCCTCGACCGCGTGCCCGTGGGCGGCGAGCGCCTGCTCGAGCTCGTCCAGCGCCTTGGCCGAGTTCGGGCCCGGAGTCGATCAGCGTCAGCGGCGAGTCCTCGATCAGGTAGGCGTTGACGCGGCCCGACCTGAAACGGCGTGGGGATCGCCAGGCGGTGGATGCCGGCCTCCGGCGGCCTGCGCCAGCGCCTCCTGCTCGCCGCGCCTCGAGCTCTGTCGCGGCGTCCTGCCTCGCGCCGGCGCCTGCCGCGCGCTCACGAGCGGATCAGCGGCGAGCACCTCGTCGCGGCGGCGCTCCATGTCCTCGGGGGAGACCAGCGACTCCAGGCACAGGCGCAGCAGCGGCTCGGTGTTCGAGGAGCGCACGTTGAAGTGCCAGTCCTCGTAGTCGATCGAGATCCCGTCGAGCTGCTCCTGGCGCGCGTCGGCGTAGCGCGCGGCGATCTCCTCCATCTTGGCCGCGCGGGTCGGCGACCTCGGAGTTGATCTCGCCGGAGATGAAGTAGCGCGAGCGGTAGGGCTCGAGCAGCTCGGACATGCGTCTTGCCCGTCGCGCGAGAGCAGCTCGAGCACCAGCAGCGCCGGGATCGTGCCGGAGTCCGCGCAGTAGAAGTCGCGGAAGTAGTAGTGCCCGGAGACCTCGCCGCCGAACAGCGAGCCCTCCTCGCGCATGCGCGTCTTGAAGAAGGCGTGCCCGACGCGGTTGACGTACGCGGTGCCCGCCGGCGCGCGCGACCGTGTCGGCGACCGCGCGGGAGGCGCGCACGTCGTAGAGGATCGCCTCGCCCGGGGTGCTTGCGCAGCAGCGACTCGGCCAGCAGCGCCGTGAGGAAGTCGCCGTCGACGAACGCGCCCGTGTCGTCGATGAAGAAGCAGCGGTCGGCGTCGCCGTCCCAGGCGATCCCGAGGTCGGCGCCGCGTCGCGCACCTCCTCGATGATGAACTGCGCGGTTCTCCGGCAGCAGCGGGTTGGGCTCGTGGTCGGGGAAGTTGCCGTCCGGGCGTCCAGTAGGTCTCGATCAGCTCGAGCCCGAGCCCCTCGAGCAGCGGGCCCGACCATCGGGCCCGGCCATCCCGTTGCCGCCGTCGACGACCACCTTCAGCGGCCTGACTCACCGCACTCGGGGTCGATGAAGCTCAGCGCCGCCGCGTGGAACTCCTCGTAGAGGTCGACCTGCTCGAGCGCGCCGGCGGCGCTGGCGTTCGCCGTCCGCGCGCAGCCGCGGCTTCGATCATGCGGCGGATGTCCTGGATGCCGGTGTCGCCGGACAGCGCGATCGCGCCCTCGCGCACCAGCTTGGCGCCGGTGTAGGCCTTCGGGTTGTGCGAGGCCGTGCACATCAGCCCGCCGTCGAGCTCGCGCGAGCCGACGAGGTAGTAGAGCATCTCGGTGCCGACCTGGCCGGCGTCGAGCACGTGCGCGCCCTCGCGCCAGCAGCCCGCGCGGTAGCGCGCCGCCAGCTCCGGGCGCGGTCAGGCGCATGTCGCGCCCGAGCCCGACGCGCAGCTCCGCGACGGGCTTGCCCGCGAGCCCGCCGAGCACGCGCGCGAAGGCGCGGCCGATCTGCTCGGCGACGTCGCGTCGATCTGCTCGCCGTACAGGCCGCGGATGTCGTAGGCCTTGAAGATGTCCGGTGAGGGGCAGGTCGGTCCATGCGGCCTGCGCAATCCTACGGGTCCGCGCTCGGGTGCACCTGGCGTGAGCGCCCCGGCATGCGCGCGGGCGTGAGTTCGTAGACTGCCGGACATGTCCGGTCACTCCAAGTGGGCCAGCATCAAGCACAAGAAGGCCATCGTCGACTCGCGCCGCGGCGCGCAGTTCACCAAGCTCGCGCGCGCGATCACCGTCGCGGCGCGCGACGGCGGCGGCGACCCCGACGGCAACCCGTCGCTGGAACTCGCGATCCGCAAGGCCAAGGAAGCCTCGATGCCGAAGGACAACATCGAGCGCGCGATCCCGAAGGGCACCGGCGAGGGCGTCGACGCCGAGCGATCGAGGCGTCCTCTACGAGGGCTACGGCCCCGGCGGCGTCGCGCTGCTGGTCGAGGCGCTGACCGACAACCGCAACCGCACCGGCGCCGACGTCCGGCACGCCTTCTCCAAGAACGGCGGCAGCCTCGGCGAGCCCGGCTCGGTCGCCTACCTGTTCGACAAGAAGGGCACGATCGTGGTCGACGCCTCGCGCTACTCCGAAGACGACCTGATGGTCGCGATCGAGGCCGGCGCGGAGGACATCGTCGCTCGACGAGGACGTCTTCGAGGTGATCACCGAGCCGGCCGACTTCTCGCGCGTGCGCGGCGCGCTGGAGGAGGCCGGCATCGAGATGGAGAGCGCCGAGATGGCCTACCGCCCGTCGAGCCGCGTGCCGATCGAGGAGGCCCAGGCCGGCAAGCTGATGCGCCTGATCGACGCGCTCGAGGACAACGACGACGTCGGCGCCGTGCACGCCAACTTCGACGTCCCCGCCGACGTGCTCGAGCGCGTCGCCGGCTGATGGTGGCCGGTGCCTGCCCCGGCCGGCTGTTGTGATTCGCCCGGAGTTTACACCGGCTGCCTTTGACAAGACACGGCCCCCGGCGTGATCGATGTCCGCTCGGCCGGAAATGACGCCGCTGTGGGCTCCGACGTGGAGGAGGACTCACCCGGCCGGTCGGACCTCGCTCCCGCCGGGGGCCTGGTTTGCTGGTGCTTGGGGCCCTGCTCACGGCAGGCCGTTGCTTCTACACGGGTCCCGTTCTCGACGGATGTTCGAGTGGAACAAACCAAATATCCGCCAGAAACTCGGAAATTGCGGGTTTATCTTACCGCTAGATAGAATATCGAGCCTTTCTACGATCAGGGATTGACGGCGACGTGTTGCCCCGTGTAGGTTCATCCTGGGTTTAGTTCGGTTGGGGTCGGTCATTCAATTGGGCGGGAGGCAGGTATGCGGGGATGGGTCCGGCGGCTGTTGGTGGTTGGGGTGGCTGTGGGGACGGCGGGGCTGACGGGCTCCTCAGCGACCGCGTTTGGAGAAGGCTCGCCGTCTGCCGAAGCGGGTGGTGCGTCCCCGTCCCTGGCTGGTCCTCTCGTGACCTCGGGGTCGCCGACTGAAGGCCAGCAGGCCAAGGCGGCGGAAGAAGCGAAGCTGGCGAATCCGAACGCGGTCGCCGAACGCGAAGCCTCGCAGACGAAGTTCGAGAATCTGAGCTCCGAACAAGCTGCGACGCTGGCTTCCGAAGCGTTCCCTGTGGTAATCAAAGAACCGGCGGGCGGTCCGCCTCAGTTGTCGGCGGGGGAGAGCATCGTGGGCTATCCGACCGATAACGCGGCGCAGGTCAATCTCCCAGAAGGGAAGCATGGCGTGGTCGAATCGTTGATGCCGATCGCGGTGCAGACTGGTCCTGGTCAGCGGGTGCCTGTCGATTTGGGGCTGCACGATGTTGGGAGCGCGCTAGAACCGACGACGCCGGTGGTTGGGGTCCGGATACCGAAGCGGTTGGGTGAAGGCGTGCAGGTGCCGGGTGTCGGTGTGTCGCTGACGCCGGTGGATGGGTCGGGCTCGTCGTTGGGTGGCTCCGAAGGAACGGCGGACGGTGCGAGCGTGTTCTACGCGAATACGCAGACGGATGCGGATACGGTTGTCAAGCCGACGACGGGTGGCTTTGCGTTGGACACGCTGTTGCGTTCGGTAGCAAGCCCGCAGCAGCTGTTCTTCCAAGTTGGGCTGCCGGCTGGAGCGAGCCTTACGCAGGCGAAGAGCGGGCCGGAGGCGGTGGAAGTGCTCGAAGGAAGGTGTGGCGGTCGCGACCATCTTGCCTCCCAACGCGGAGGATGCGGCGGGCACGTCGGTGCCGGTCTCGATGAGTGTGTCAGGGGATACGCTGGTGGTGACGGTCGATCGTGGCTCGGGGGAATACCTATACCCGATCGAGGTGGATCCGGAAGTCGTTGTCGCCGAAGATAAATACTTGACTGGATATGGAGTGAGAACGAACTGGCATTTCTGCACCAGCCATTCATTGACGAACTGTGCTCATGTAGAAGGTCAGTTCAAGTCATCGGGCTGGGGAGAAAACGGATCCTTGGTCGATGAAGCGACGGGTTCGTACACGACGAAAGAATACGCGGACTTCGTCTACACGACGCAGGGAAAGTCGCTGATTTTCGAAGCGGGCGTCAAAACTGCGGCGACCAATAATGAAAATCCAAACGCGGAAATCGAAACCTATCTTCAGACGGATAACAAAAAAGGCCCCGAAATCACAGAATTGTTGTCGATTTCTAAAAATTACGAAGCGTATAAGAATATAGGCGATAATGCCGCTACAAAGGAAGACGGGAACTCGTTGGAGTATGTGCAAGCCGCGCTCGGATCTGGCAATCACTTTCGCGACGTGCTTCAGAGTGCTGTTATTAAGATCTCGCAAGAAGTCGACCCCGTGCTTACCTACAATACATCGGAAGAAACTATCGATGGTGGGCGGATCAATGTTCTGGACGGAGCAAATAAGTGGCTTGGGCCGAACTCGGGTGCGTTCGAGCTGACCGCGAAAGACGAAGGCATCGGCATCTCGGGTATGTTCGTATACTATTACCCGTCGGGTAAAGGAAGAACGGTAGCTTATGAAAATAACCTGATCAGCGAAGGCGATTGCTCCGGCATTCAATGTCCTGAGACCGTCGCAAATCATGCCTATGTCTATACCAACAAAGAACTGCTTCCCGACGGGGATGATGTCGTCACGGCTAACATAAAAGATGCTGGCGGTGGCTGGGCGGGAGAAGAATATTTTACCTTGAAAGTCGATTCCACGCCCCCGCACAACGTCGAACTGGCCGGCTCGCCAAGCAACGGTGTCATCAACGAAGCGCAGTATCACCTGCAGACGCAGGCGACCGACGGCTCCGGTACGACGCCGAGCTCGGGCATCAAGTCGATTGAAATTGGTGAACTCAACGCCGAAGGCAAGGTGCATCAGGTCGGCACGGGCAAATCTGGCAGCTGCACGCCGGGGCCGTGCACCGCGACTGGGGAATGGACGCTCAACGGGGAAACGCTCGGTGCGGGTAAACACAATCTTGTGGTGGTGGCTACCGATAACGCGGGGAATGTCGAAAAAAACCATTCACGATCACGGTCCGTCATGCTGGTTCCCTGGGGGTTGGGCCGGGTTCTGTCGATCCGATCACCGGCGCGTTTCGTCTAAGCGCGAGCGACGTGTCGATCGGTGGCGGCAAGGGGTCGCTCGATGTTTCGCGTGGTTATGACTCGCGTCAACTCACGGCCGGCGAAGATGGACCACTTGGCCCGCAGTGGAGCCTGAACGTCAGCGGCTCGCGTGCACTCGAACAGGAACCGTCCGGGGGCGTGGTCCTAATCGCGCCCGACGGAAGCCTGACGACGTTTGAAAGCAACGGAACGGGAGGCTTTATATCGCCAAAGGGCGATGAAAACCTCGTGCTCAGCGATGAAAAGGAAGGCGAGACGATCAAGGCGTACTTGCTCAAGGATCCGGCCTCGGGCACGACGGTCAAGTACACCCAGCCGGGCGGGGTGGGTCCGTGGGTGATCGCCAGCAGCGAAGGCGCGCTCTCTAAAACAAACGGGGAAAAAGAGGCGTTTGAATGGGAAAGGCTTGAAAACGTCACCAGGCCCAAGTTGGCGCTTGCTCCGGCCCCCGCGGGCGTGACGTGCTCGCCGACCGTGAAAGAACCAAAAGAACTCAGCGCCGGTTGCCGCGCGCTGAGCTTCACGTACGCGACGGAAACAACTGCGACGGGGGAAGCCCCCAGCCAGTGGAAAGCGTACAAAGGGCGCCTGGGAAAAGTTTCTTTCACCGCATATAACCCGTCCACTAAAACGATGGAAACCAGGCCGGTTGCTGAATACGCCTATGACGCGCAGGGCCGTTTGCGTGCGGAGTGGGATCCGCGTATCTCGCCTGCGTTGAAGACGACGTATGGTTACGACGCGGAAGGCCACGTAACCAGCGTTAATCCTTCCGGTGGAGAGCCCTCGCTATTGCACTATGGGACCATCGCGAGCGATTCGAGCGCGGGTAGGCTGCTGTCGGTGACGCGCCCGCCGGCGGGCACCGCGACTCAGGTCAAAGAACAGAACGAAAAGTCCGCCCCTGAAGACACGGCTGTGCCGACGTTGTCGAGCACCAAACCCGCGGTCGGGACCAAGATCGCCGTATCCGGCAATGGGACGTGGAGCAACACTCCACTCGCCTACAGCTACCGGTGGGAAGACTGCAACTCCACGGGCAAAGAATGCGCGGCGATCCCTGGCGCGGTGAACCAAGCATACTATCCCGCGAAAAGCGACGAAGGCCATACGCTCGTCGCGCAGGTGGTCGCTGTGAACGCGACGGGAACGGTGTCTGCTGCGACCGCCGCCACGTCGGTGGTGGCGTCGGGGACGCCCTACAACCCGCTGCCCGAACCTCCGGTGCTCGGGACGAATTCGGTGACGACGATCGACTACGATGTGCCGCTGTGGGGCGAGGCGCCCCCGACACGACAGCCAAAACCGAAGCAGAAGAGAAGACCGAACGCGAAAAATGGGCAAACCGACGATCCCGCGGAACCTGTGCACGGCGAGCCGCTGGCCACGGCTGTCTTCCCGCCCGATGAACCGATGGGCTGGCCGGCGAAAGACTACAAACGCGCGTCCATTACCTACTACGACGAACTCGGCCGCACGGTCAACCACGCGTCCCCATCGGGCGGGATCGCCACGAGCGAATACAATGAATACAACGAGGTCATCCGTAGTCTCAGCGCCGACAATCGGGCGGCGGCGCTGAAAGAAGGCTCAAAATCCAAAGAAGTCTCCGAACTATTGGACACCAAAAGCAAGTATAACGGCGAAACCAAAGCAGAAAAAGAAGAAGAAGAAAAACACAAAAATAGTATTCCGGGTACACGATTGCTTGAAACGCGCGGTCCTCAGCACACCATCAGGCTGTCCGGCTCTACCATCGAAAAGAGGGCGCGAAACCGGGTGGTATACCACTACGATGAACACGTAGTCGAAAGTGAAACGGTATACCTAGTTGGCGAAACTGCGGACTACGCAGAATATGAAGGCTAAACATACCCTGAAGA
This sequence comes from uncultured Solirubrobacterales bacterium, assembly GCA_963779405.1. GTDB lineage: Bacteria > Actinomycetota > Thermoleophilia > Solirubrobacterales > Solirubrobacteraceae > Palsa-744. Next base: position 27,441 of record CAVZYF010000011.1, on the reverse strand, counting down.
ACGGCACACCACGTACTCGTACTAAGGGCAGGAAAACCTCGGTTAGCTCTGCGCAAACCAACTAGTGTATCGACTGGAATTAATGGACGGAATCTGGTTCATAAGACTATCTATGAACCTAGCACGGGTAATGTGCTTGAAACGCGGCCCCCGGCCGGAAGTAAACTGGCCGACTCGGCTACCTATACTGGGCAGTTCGGATCCGAAGGTAAGGAAAATGGGCAGTTCAAAAGTCCGAGAGGTGTCGCTGTAGCCTCGGATGGGGATGTGTACGTCACCGATAGTGGCAATGATCGGGTAGAGGAGTTCTCCTCGACGGGCGAATACATCACGAAGTGGGGTTCGGAAGGTACAGAAAATGGGCAGTTCAAAAATCCGAGAGGTGTCGCTGTAGCCGCGAATGGCAATGTCTACGTCGTAGATCAGGCAAACGATCGTGTGCAGGAGTTCTCCTCGAAAGGAGAATACATCACGCAGTGGGGTTCTAAAGGACAAGGTAACGGACAGTTCGAATCCCCAAACGCCGCCGCCGTCGCTCCGGACGGAGACGTTTACGTCTCAGACTATGAAAATAGCCGCCTGCAGGAGTTCTCCTCATCGGGGTCATACATTACGCAATGGGGCTCTTTTGGCAAAGGAAACGGGCAGTTTGAGTTCCCGGCGGCGATAGCTGTGGCGTCTAGATGGCAATGTGTATGTGACGGGCGAAGAAAGCCGAATCCAGGAGTATCTCGTCCACGGGGGAGCACATCACTAAGTGGGGCTCGACGGGGAGCGGCGACGGGCAGCTAAAAGATCCTGCTGGTATTGCTGTAGCCACGAATGGGGATGTGTACGTCGGCGACTCAGGCAACGACCGTGTGCAAATATTCTCGTCCTCTGGAGAAGACCTGGGGCAGTTCGGGACGGAAGGCAATGAAAACGGGCAGTTCAAATCCCCCCGCGGGGTCGCTGTCGTGGGAACCACAAAAGTGTATGTCGCCGATAGTAGTAATAATCGGGTACAGGAGTTTACCCCGGCTAGCCTCGGACAAGCGCCTCCCAGCGCTCACGATAGCCAGACGATCTATTATTCGGCCGCTGCCAGTACGACGGTGCCGACATGCGGGCTACACCCAGAATGGGCAAATCTGCCTTGCCAAAGCCAGCCGACCGTTCAGCCGCCAAACGGACCCGAGCTCCCGGTCGTGACGGACACGTACAACATCTGGGATGAGCCGGAAACGGTCACCGAAAAATTCGAATGGACCACCCGCACCAAGAAAATGACGTACGACAGCGCGGGCCGGCTACTCACAAACGAAGAGACAGCCTCGCCCGCGACCGACACCGCTCTGCCGAAGGTCACAGACAAATACAGCGCGGAAACAGGCGTGATGGTCGAACAGAGCACGACATCAGGGGAAACCACCAAGAAAATCAAAGGTGTGTACAACACCTTGGGCCAGCTCACCGAATACACGGATGCGAGCGGCAACCCGACGCAGTACGTTTACTCGGGTCCGGTGAACGATAACCAGGTCGAAGAAGTGAGCTACGGCGGCAAAAAGGGCTCGCAGATATACTCCTACAACGCGACCACTAAGCAGCTTGAAAAACTGCTTGACGTGGGCCCTGAAGGCGCTCCCGGAGCCGGCACGTTCACGGCCGGCTATGACATCGAAGGCAAGATGGCCAGCGAGATTTATCCGAACGGCCTGACCGCCAAGTACACATTCAATCCTGCTGGCGAAGCGACCGGTGTTCTGAATACGAAAAGACGGCTCATTGCGCGGGCACATGTCCTGAAATGTGGTTCAAAGAAACGGTCGTGCCGTCAATCCACGGCGAAGCGCTCCTGCGCACGAGCACGCTGGCCAAGGAGGAATACACGTATGACGAAATCGGGCGTCTGACACAGGTCAACGAAACACCGGTCGGCAAAGGCTGCAAGTCGCGGCTGTACGCTTACAACGAAGAATCTGAGCGTACGAGCGAGACGACGCGGGAATCCGCGACTGAAACATGTGCGACATCGGGCGGCACCACCGAAACCCACACCTACGACACCGCCAACCGGCTGAGCGATACTGGTGTGGAATACGAAACGTTCGGCAATCAGACCAAAATCCCCGCAGCGGACGCAGGCGAACACGAATATCATCCGCCAGCTTCTACGTCGATAACCAAATCGCCGTGCAGAAACAGAATGGCGAGACTACTAACAACTTTTACGACCCGTCGGGTCGCACCGAAGAGACGGTCTCCGAAGGCACGACCAAAGCGGCGGTGATCGACCACTATGCGGGACCGGGCGAAGCGATCTCGTGGACCAGTGGAGAAGAAGGCAAAAAATGGACGCGTAACATTCCGGGCATCGACGGTACGCTCGGTGCAGAGAAAATGGTGAAGTCAGCGGCGGAGAGGAGCGGCCGGCGACGGGAAAACCGAGGAGCAGAGGAGAGCGGAGGCTTGGAGCGGCGGAGCCCGGCGGCGGCGGCCGGGTTCGGTGTGCAGGTCAACGGCACGCCGCCGACCAAATACTCGTGGCTTGGCGCCAGTGGCTTGGCCACCGAACCGGCCTCTGCTGCCATCGCGTCTGCGGGAAGCAGCTATGTGCCTCAGCTCGGCCGGGAACTTCAGACTCAACCCGTAGCGCCCCCGGGCTCACCCAACGGCTCCTACATCAGCCCCTACATTAGACTCCGCCGGCACAAACGAAGTAACAGCCGCATTCGCGGCCGAAGCACCGACACGCGAAGCGGCACGCCAGAAAGCGGCCCAGGAACTGTGGGCCAGAGACCATCCAACTTGGTACCACCGGGAGTGGTACCGAGCCCTGGTGAAGGTGCGCCAGGACCCCTCGGAGGCTCTGAAGGCTGAAGGTATGCGAAGACGCGGCCGTTACAAGCCAAGAAGTGGAAGGATGCGTAATCATAGAAGGGGAATTCGGTGGCTCGTCTTCCGGTGTAGCGTCAGCTTCTGTATTTTGGCTCGTCAGCGAAGCCACCAAGGCACTAGAAGCAGAGAGCAAGAAGCTAAAGGACTTTATCGTTAAGGAAGTAAAGTATCAGGCGCACAAGCTATGGGCGGAGATCTCCTCGACGTACACTTTGGATGCTGCTCAGTGTTATCAGGGGGCGTCCTCGATGAAGGAGGCGCTCTCAAATTCTCTGGAAGCTTGGCCATTTTACGAAGCGTTTGCACTTGTAGTCGGATGTCTCGCGGAAACGCAGGATGGCCACGTCGATCAAGGCCAAGGCTAGCGCAGAGATGCGATTTGCGTCGTGGTGGAGCCGTGCAGGAGCGGCATTACTTGATACTGCGCTAGTTGTGGCGATCGCGGTGGGTATGCGTGGGCTCTTGGCACGGTATATCTTGGGAGAGTCTGTTCGTTCGTTAGACAACTCTTATTGGTTGCAGTTGGCGACCGCGATGATGAGCCGCGGCCCTTTACTATCCTGTCCTGATGTGGCGAACGGACGGTAGGACCGTAGGAAAGATGGCTCTCAAAATCCGAGTCGTGTCTATGCGAAAGGGCAAGCGATGACCCTTTCGTTGGCGGCGACTAGGGAAGTCGTGATACAGACCGGAGTGATTGGTGGGCTGCGTTGTTGCCGGCACCATTCCGCGCTCTTGGTTTTGTGACCGCCCTGTTAGATTATCTTTGGCCCCTATGGGACAACGAAAACCGCGCGCTGCATGACATGGTCGTCAGCACTCGGGTTACTGTCGTAGATAGCGGGACATGAGTCACATGATTGCTAGCTCTACGCCGTGTCGCGCCACTGCGGCAGGATGTCCACAAGACAATGTGATCGGAGTGGTCCTGATCCTTGGCTTGGTTGGCTTTGCCGTGATGGGCGTGCTCGCGTGGATATGGACGCGTTGGGGTCGTGGGCCGTTTCCTATGCTGATGAATGTCTTTGGTCGCTTCCCGACATGGCGTAAAAGGAGGTAGTGGCCGTGCGTTTTCGCAATCTCAGTATGGTAAACTTACAGGCCATGATCGGCGGATCGCAAAGGCTGGCTGTGCTCGTTGTTATCGCGGCTTCGCTCGCCTTCGCCCCGAGCGCGCTGGCTTCTGGCACTGGTCAGATCACGGGTACGGTGACGAATGCGTCGACCGCCGAACCGGTCAACGGCATCGAAGTCTGCGCGTATCCGGAGTATCCGGGGACCTATGGCTGTGCGAAAACCGAACGAGGTGGGGACACGCCATCCCGGGATTGAAAGCCGGGGAATACAAAGTCGAATTTTCCGATCGCGGCGGCGATTTTCTTTCCCAGTTTTACGACGGCAAGACGTTGTCCTCCGAAGCGCAGCTGGTGACGGTCGCTGCGGGGCAGACCACTTCGGGTGTCGACGCCGCGCTTCAGGAAGGTGCGCGGATTACCGGGAAGGTTACGGACGCGTCGACGCAGGAAGCGATCGATGGCATTGAGGCGTGTGCGATCTCGGTGAGCACGGGAGAAGCCTGGTGTGGGAGGTAGCATCGGGCGTAGCGGCGAATACACGATTGCTCAGATCCCGACGGGGGAATACAGGATCAAGTTCTCGCCGCCGTTCGAAAGCGGGCTGAACTACTTCCCCCAGTTCTACAACGACGAGTCCTCATCCTCTCAAGCTCAGGTGCTGTCCATAACGGCCGGTAGCCTTACGCCGGGGATCGATGCTGCGCTCAAAGAAGGCGGTCGTATCAAAGGCTTCGTGAGGGATGAAGCCGTCACGCAGACCGGCCTCGAAGGCATACAGGTCTGCGCGAAAAAGAAGGAGGGGGCGAAGTGAGTGTTTGCGCAAAGACGGATTGGACGGGTGAATACACGCTTGTGGGCCTGGCGAGTGGTGAATACAAGATCGAAGTCTTCCTGGAAGCCTCGACTATCTTCCTGCGACGCATCCGGGATTGACGTCGGTGAGCGCCGGAAGCACGACATACGAAGTCAACATAGAAGTGGCGAAGGGAGGACGAATCGCCGGTCGTGTGACGAACGCCGCGACGGAAGCGCCGATCCAGGGCATCGAAGCGTGCGTGAGCGAAACGCTCGATGGAACCACGTGGGACAACTGCGCGACGACGGACAACAACGGTGAATACGTCCTATCGGGTTTCGCCAGCGGGGAATACCGTGTCAACTTCAGGCCAGGCGAGCTCGACTATCTCTACTCGAGCGTCACGGTGTCGGTCACGGCGGGACAGACAGACTCCGACGTCGACGCCGCGCTCACCGAAGGCGGGCGGATGACCGGCAGGATCACGGACGCCGTGACGGGTGAACCGGTCGAAGAAGCCGAAGCTTGCGCGCGTGAAGTTGGGGGAGGTCAGGAACAGTGCGGGACCGCGAACGCGAACGGCGAATACACGATTCTACGACTGCCCAGCGGTGAATACCACGTTGAATTCCGCTCCAGGGTCTCTCACTATCTGCCCGAGCTCTACGGCGGCAAGTTCACCGCCTCCGAAGCCTCGCCGGTGTCGGTCACAGCGCCCGGCACTACGTCAGGGATCGACGGCGCGCTGCAGCCCGGGCGTTCGAAAAGCCCGCGAACACCTCGCCGCCGGCGATCTGGACGCCCGCCGTCGGGAACACGCTGTCGTGCTCCCCCGGCTCCTGGACAGGCGACCCGGCGCCGACATTCACGTACATCTGGCTACGTGACGGCGCCCGGATCACTGGCGCGGACGAAAGCAGCTACACCGCGCAGAGCGCCGACGAAGACCACAGCGTCTCCTGCGAAGTCCTCGCGACCAGCGCTGCGGGCAACATGTTCGGGATCGCAAGCTCGGCTAGCGCAAGCGTACTGATCCTCGCCGGCTCTGTGATTGAAGCCCCCGTCACCTCTCAGCCCGGTACGACGGAGACGCCCGCCCTGACCGGCTCGAAGCCCTCCGTCACGACCACGCCGCTCATCATCCTCAGGGCTTCAAGGCTCGTGGTATCCGGAGGCACGGCGCCTGTGGGTGTCGAGTGCCAAGCGGCCGCATGCTGGGGATCGATCCAGCTAACGGTGCAGGTTCCAGCGAAGAACGGCAAGGTCAAACACGGGTGGCTGACCACATAAGACCACGCTCGTCCTCGCAACGGGCTCCTTCTTGCTCGCGGAGGGCAAGCGCGGGACCGTCGTCTTGCGTCTCGACGGCCGCAGGCAAGAAGCGGCTCGCTCGCGCCAGCAGGCACCATCCGGTTGTGGCGAAGCTCACCCTGTCCTTACAGAGCGGAAGACGGAGACCAGGTCGGTCCTGGTCGGCTGAGGGTAGGGGAAGTGCGTCAATGGATACTGGGGGGCGATGACCCTCATGTTTCTCTGCTTACTCGCCGCAACAGGCGATGCCCAGCCGCCGGCTCCAGTCGCGACGTGTCCACCGCCGGCCACGTCGCCCGCAGTCGCGCCATCGAGCCCAACGCCCTCGACCGGCTCGCTCAGCCCGGCGCCGGAACAGATCGTCGCATGCGTCGGGGCGCAGTCGATCACGGGGGCGACGTTCTCGCATTGGGCCGATGTCGCGCGCAGGTCGGGCGGCAAGCATCCCCCGTCGGCGGCCGAAGTGACGAATCAGGTGATGAGCTTTCTGGTCTCATCCGATTGGGTGCTCGGCGAAGCGGCTGACCTGAACATCGATGTCTCGGAAGCAAAGGTGCGCCACACGTTCGACCGCATCCGTGGCGAGCAGTTCCCCAAGCGAAGGGAATTCAAAATATTCCTGAGGAAGTCGGGAGAGACCGTGGCGGATCTTCTTTTCCGTGTGCGGGTGAATCTCACCTCGGCGAGGATCGAGAAGCGGGTGGTCGCCGGGCATCGTGGCCCACAAAATCAGTTGAATGCGACCAAACGCTTCGTTCACGAATTCAAGCTCAAGTGGACAGCCCAGACATATTGCGAACCGGGGTATGCGACCGCGAACTGCGGACATGTACAAGCGGGGTTGTAGGATGCAATGACCACACGGAACGCTCTCGGTGTGGCATTGATCTGCGCGTTGCTGTTGCTGGCAGTCGCCGCGTCGAGCGCATTCTTGTTCGACTGGCTTTGGGATCGAAAGCTACAGCCTGTCCGCGACGAACGAAGACGGCTCGGCGGATACGCAGGCGGGCTCGCACCCGTACGAGCTGACGGCGGAAGCCATGCTCGACGCTGGCACGCACGGCGCGAGTGAAGTGAGGAACCTGACTTTCGAATTGCCGCCGGGATTGATTCTCAACTCCAGTGCTGTCGCTCGCTGCGGCCATCCGGAATTTCGGGAAGGTCACTGTCCTGTCAACACAGTGGTCGGGACAGTGCAGATGAGCCTTGGTGGCACGACGGAATCCGCTGTTGTCTACAACATCGCTCCGGGGCTGGAAGGGCTGGCTGAACTGGGCTTCGGTTTCTCAGATCTCCCCGTGATCGCCGAGGTTGCCGTTGGTCCGGGTGGCGGTTACGGGATGACGGAGGTGAGCATCCGTTGGATTTCCCCGAGTCGGGGCTCGAATCGGTGAAGCTGACATTGGGGGGAGCGTCGCCCTCTGCGTTTCTGACGCTGCCCACCTCCTGCGCCGGGTCGCCGTCGACGACACTGCAGGGTGAATCTTCGGGGGCGGAAACCGCGTCGCTATCGGTCTCGTTCTCGCGGATGGCGGGTTGTGAGCTACTGTCGTTCGATCCAGTGATCGACGTTGTCCAGGAGGTTCTAGAAGCTGGTGTGCCCAGCGGTTATAGGCTCGAAATACAGGTTCCACAAAATGAAGAATCACTGGGTCTCGCCTCCGCGCAGGTACATCGAGCTGTCCTCGTGTTCCCCGCGGGTGTGTCGTTGGCCGCGTCGGGATGGAAGGTGTCGTGGGCTGTAGCGAAGCGGGGTTCGGGCTGACATCCAGGGGCCCGGAACGTCTTCTCGGCGGCCCGGATTCGGAACGCTCGAGCTCGACACGCCGCTGCTGGACGGGTTGGGCGACGAGCTCAGGGGCTCCATCTACGTGGCACAAGCGGGAACCAACGTGTCGGGAGCGCCGATCGCGCTGTATCTGGAGGCGGAACGAGAAGGGTCGGGAGGAGGGGGTCTGCTCGTGAAGCTCGCCGGGCAGCTGACGCAGCCCTGTGCGCCGGGCGGCTGACGCTGAGCTTCAGCGACATTCCACAATTGCCGCTCAGCAACATCGAGCTGACGTTCAACGGCGGCCCGCGTGCGCTGTTTGACAACCCTCCGACCTGCGGCACGTTCACCACGAACAGTGAACTGGCGCCGTGGAGCGAAGGTCCCGATGCGATGCCATCGTCCTCGTTTCAGATCACGGAAGGCGCCACGGGTGGACCGTGTTTGGGGACGCCATCGTCCCCGCCGCCGGATGCGGCCACTACGGGCGGTTCTGGTTCCACATCGACCGTGCCCGTTGCCGCCATAGGAATTTCGGCAGCGTGTCGCTCGACGGGTCTACGATCGACGTTCGGGGCGACGGGGAGGCGCTGGTCAAGCTCGCCTGCACTGGCACCAGCGCGTGCGGTGGCAAACTGAGCCTGACGGGCAAGGTCTCGCTGGCGAAGGGCAAGCGTGCGAAGACGAAGGCGAAGACGGCGACCCTCGGAACCGCCGCCTTTTCGATCCCACCGGGCAAGACGGCGAGCGTCGAGATCGCGCTCAACGGGGCGGGGCGCACGCTCCTGGGCGCCGCTCACGGGATCTCGGCGCCGGCCTGACTGTCCTGAAGTCCTCACCCGCGCCGACGCAGACGGTGACGGAGAACGTCCGGCTCGTGCGGGGGAAGGGGCGTGGCAAGTCGGGTAAGGGGTAGCTCAGCAGGGCGCGAGCTGGGGGATGGGGCATCGAAGGACGACGCCTGGGGCATTATCCGGGCGCTTAACGACCAACCGCATAAGGGTTCCAGACACTGGCACGTGAGCGTTTTCGCGCCAACTTTGCGGCGCGAGGCCCCGTGTTTATTGGGGTTGTGGGTCCGGGCGGGGTCCGGCGGTGGATGCCATCGCGGTTGGGTGCTAGCTTCGGGAACAGTCGATCTACGAACCCACAGAGCCCGTTCGAGCCTCACCATGCAGATCACTGAAACAGCGACCGTTACGCCACCCGTCAAGCTTGCTCCCCGGGTGCTTGTGCTGTGCGTGAGGGGGGCGTAGCATTGTGGCCGTGGCCGTTGTTGCCTCCCGTCTCACTACCGCCGACGAGCTATTGCTCATGCCCAAAGGCCGGATGCGCCACGAGCTTGTTCGTGGGGAGCTGCGCACGATGACCCCGGCGGGCTTCGAGCACGGCCGCGTCGCCGCGAGGGTCGGCCGTCTCCTCGACGCGCATGTCGAGGAGAGCGGGATTGGCGTCGTGGCCGGCGCTGAGACCGGGTTCGTGCTTTCGAGCGATCCCGACACCGTGCGTGCTCCCGACGCGGCGTTTGTCTCCAAGGAGCGCGCGGAGAAGGTGGGCGGCGACCGTTAAGTCCTGGCCCGGTGCGCCTGATTTCGCAGCGGAGGTCATCTCCCCGAATGACACTTTCCACGAGGTCCAGAAGAAGGCGCTCGAATGGCTCGCGGCCGGCACGATCGCCGTGCTCTTGCTCGACCCCGACCAACAGACCGCGACCGTCTACCGCGGCCAGGGCGATACGCACATTCATCGTGCCGAGGACACTCTGGATCTGAGCGACGCGGTGCCTGGCTTCACCGTCCCGGTGGCCCGTCTCTTTGCGTGACGATCACGGTGCAGGGCGACAGCGAGGCGCTGGTCAAGCTCGCCTGCACGGGCACCGGTACATGCGCCGGCAAGCTGAGCCTGACGGGCAAAGTCCCGCTCGGGAAGGGCAAGCGTGCGAAGGCGAAGTCAAAGACGGAGACCATCGGGACGGCCGGTTTCTCGGTCCCGCCGGGCAAGACGGCGAGCGTCAGCATCGCGCTCAACGGGGCGGGACGCGTGCTCCTCAGCGTGGCCCACGGACATCTCAGGCGCCGGCCTGACGATCGTGAAGTCCTCACCCGTCCCGGCGCAGACGCTCACAGAGAACATCCAGGCTTGTGCGGGAGAAGGGCGCTGAGCGGAGGGGCTCGGCGGATAGGTAGCTGAAAAAGGTTCGTCCGGGGTCTCTGAATGAGGCTGCCCGACCCGTGCGGCGGGCAATGTGTAACAACTTTGCACCGATTGTGTGCCAATTGTGTGGAGGGGGTTGATGCCGGGTGTGGTCGTCGTATCGTGAGCTTGCACGAGCGGCGGTGTTCGAGCCGGTGCGGGTCAGAGCTATGAGAAGTACCGATGAGGGTCGGCGTCTATGTGGATGGCTTCAACCTGTACTTCGGCGCCCGCGATCAGTGCGGGCAGGGCACAGCTGGCTGGCGCTGGTTGGACATTCGGGGGCTGGTGGCCGATACGCTGCCTGCCGCTTGGAGCGGGGCGACGATTGGGCGTGTCGTGTACTGCACGGTGCGTGTGAGCGGGATCGATGATCCCAGTACTCCGCGCGACCAGAACGTCTATCTGCGGGCCCTGCACGCAAGCGGCAGCGTCGACCATGTCGAGTTCGGCAACTTTGTACGGCGGGTGAAGACGACGCCGCTTGCGACGTGGACGGCGAAGGGCAAGCCCGAGGTGGTGCGCTCACGGTGGCCAGTGATGGTTCAGGATGACGCGGGCAATCAGGTGAGCGATGCCCGCTTCCTGGTGTCGGTGCTCAATTGGGAGGAGAAGGGCTCCGACGTCAACGTCGCGACCCATCTGCTGCTGGATGTGTTGGGCGGCGTCGTGGACGCTGCCGTGGTGGTCTCCAACGACAGCGATCTCGAGCTGCCGCTGCGTCGCGTGCGCGACCGGGTGCCGGTGGGGCTGGTCAACCAGGGCGCCAATCAGCTGGCCGGCAAGCTGAGGGGCCGGCCCTCTGATGGTGTGAGGGGTCACTGGTGGGGGAGTCTGGCGGCGAGCGCGTACATGGCCCACCAGCTCCCAGATCCCGTCGGTAGGCTGCACAAGCCTCGTGGTTGGCAGTCGTGCAATATCCGTGTCCCGAGTGCGCTATACTTCGTCTACTCACCCGGCCCCTTCGAGGGCCGGGTTTTTGCTCGATCCGCCGCCCGTCACCCAGCTGCCGACGATCGACCCGGGCGACCCTCAACACGGCGAGCCGCACGCCGGATCGGGGTGAAGCCTTCGAGGCGACGGGCGCCGACCCGCATCGGCTGGTGATGAAGATCAGCACCGCGGCTCGCGCGCTCGAGCTCTCTTGGCCGTAACGTGGCGCTCGCCTCGATCTGTCAATAATTCCCGCCGCATGAGCGCCCCCGATGACCGCCACCGCCTCCCGGCCCCCCGTCGTGATCCTCTGCGGCGGGCGCGGCACGCGCCTGCAGGAGCACACCGCGGCGATCCCCAAGCCGCTCGTCGAGATCGGCGGCCAGCCGATCGTCTGGCACGTGATCCGGCTCTACGCCGTCCAGGGGTTTCGCCGCTTCATCCTCGCGACCGGCTACAAGGGCGAGCTGATCGAGCGCTTCGCCGCCGAGTGCCCGTGGCCGGAGGGCGTCGAGCGTCGAGTGCGTCGACACCGGCCTGGAAACGCCCACGGGCGGGCGGATCAAGCTGCTGGAGGAGCGGCTCGCGGGGGGAGGAGCGCTTCTGCGCGACCTACTCCGACGGGGTCGCCGACATCGACCTCGACGCGCTGCTGCGGTTTCACACGGACCACGGCGCGCTCGCGAGCATGACGGTCGTGCGTCCCGAGCTCCAGTTCGGGGTCACCGAGCTCGACGGCGCCGACGGCCGCGTGCTCGGCTTCCGCGAGAAGCCCCGCTCGGAGCACTGGATCAACGGCGGGTTCTTCTGCCTGCAGCGGGATGCGCTCGAACTACCTGGAGCCCGACACCGTGCTCGAGCGTGCGCCGCTCGAACGCCTGGCCGCGGGAGAGCGAGTTGCGGGCCTACAGGCACGAGGGTTTCTGGGAGTGCATGGACACCTATAAGGACGCGGTCGCTCTGAATGACCTGTGGGCGTCGGGGCAGGCTCCCTGGCGGCTCTGGGAGTAGGCCCCGCTGGACCTTCATGAGCGACCGTCCTCAGGAGTCCGGCGCCGCGAGCCGCCGCGCGCGGAACAGCGGCACGGGCTCGCGGATGCCGTGCAGGCGCCGCTCGCCCGCGTAGGACCAGCGGTAGGCCTCGCGCGCCGATTCGCGCACCTCGCGCTCGGCCAGCAGGCTCCCCGGGCGGGCGACCTGCGTGATGCGGCTGGCGAGGTTGACGGGGCGCCCGAACCAGTCGCCGGCGCGCGCGAGGGCGGGGCCGAGCGCGACGCCGGCGCGCAGCTGGGGGAACTCCTCGCCCTCGGCGTCGGCGGCGTCGAGCAGCGTCGAGCGCAGCGTCGAGCAGCGGCTCGGGCTCGGGCGAGGCGAGCATCGCGGCGTCGCCGATCGTCTTGACCAGCGCACCGGCGCCTCGATCGACCTCGGTCGCGATCGCGTCCAGGCGCGCCGCCAGCGCGCCGAGCTCCTCGGGCGGGACCTCCTCGCCGAGGCGCGTGAAGCCGACGAGGTCGGCGAAGCAGACGGCGACCTCGCGCGAGCCGGGGAGCTCGCCGCCGCTGCGCTCGGCGGCGTCGATCGCCTCGCTCTGGGCGATTTGGCGCAGGTGCAGCGTGAGCAGGTCGTCCACCAGTGGCGGAGCATCGGCGAGAGCTGCGAGGCGGCGTCAGGCGTAGCGCTCGGCGAGCTCGAGCTCGCTGACGCCCGGCTCGAGCACGAGGCGCAGCGCCGGCTCGCGCATCGGCTCCGCCGCCTGGGCCAGGCCGCGGCCGAGGACCCGCAGCGATCGAGGATCTCCTCCTCGGAGATGCCGGCCTCGCACGAACCGCCGTCATGCGCGCCGCCTCGACGTCGGCCTCGATGTAGGCGGGCTCGTCGCCCTCCGGCGATCGGCAGCCCCATCGCCCGCCGCACGGCCTCGGAAGCTCGGCCCGATGCCGCGCGCTCGGCGATCTCGGCATGGGTGTACCGCGGCGCGCCGCCGATCGCCCGCTCGGCGGGCAGGAACATCAGCGTGCCCGTCCCGGTGATGCGCCGCAGCTCGGCCAGCGACACGCCTTCGGCGACGAGGTAGCGCAGCAGCGCCACCCGCTCGGCGCGCTGCTCGCCCTCGAGCCCGTCGAGCAGGCCCGGCGCCGCGAAATCGATCGTCCTCGGCAGCTGCCATCAGCGACCGGCCAGGCGTCACTGGCGAGGCAGGCGTCCGGCGGCCGCGCAGAATCACAACCCGTGATCGTCCTCGGCATCGACCCCGGCCTGGCGAACACCGGCTACGGCGTGGTGCAGCAGCCGCAGCGGCCGGCTTGTGGCGCTCGACGGCGGCGTGATCGAGACGCGCGCCGGGCTAGCCCCGGAGCGGCGGCTGGCCGACATCCACGCGGCGGTCGATGCGCTGCTGGCCGAGCACGACGCCCGACGCGGTGGCGCTGGAGGAGCTCTACTTCGGGCAGAACGTGAAAACGGCGTTCGCCGTCGGGCAGGCCCGGGGCGTGGCGATGCTCGCCGCGGGACAGCGCGGGGTCGCAGTGCTCGAGCTACACGCCCCAGCAGGTCAAGGCCGCGGTCTGCGGCAATGGCCGCGCGGACAAGGAGCAGGTCGCGCGCATGGTGCAGGCGCTGCTCGGCCTGCCGCGGCGCGCCCACGCCCGGACCACGCGTCAGACGCCCTTGCGGTGGCGATCTGCCACGCCAACCGCGCGCCGCTGTCGGCGCGCGCTCGCGGAGGTCGCGGGATGATCGCGGCGCATGCCGACGTCGAGCCCGCCCGGAGCCGCATGCCGCGATCGCAGCCCTGAAGCCAAAGTTCGGGAGGGCGAGGCGATGATCGGGATGCTGACGGGCGAGGTCGCGGTCCGCCGCACCGATCACGTCGTGATCCTCTGCGGCGGCGTCGGCTACCGCGCCGCGGTCTCGGCGGAGACGCTGCGGCACGTCCCGGCGGCCGGGGAGGAGACGACGCCTGCACGTCGCACCTGATCGTGCGCGACGACGCCCTGCACGCTGTACGGCTTCCCCTCCGAGGAGGAGCGCGATCTGTTCCTGATGCTGCTGTCGGTGCAGGCGGTCGGCCCGAAGGTGGCGCTGGCCGTGCTCTCCGGCGGGCACGCCGCGCGAGCTGAGGCGGCGATCGCGCGGGCAGGACGCGGCCCGCTTCCAGGCTGCGCCGGGGATCGGCAAGCGCACGGCCGAGCGGATCATCGTCGAGCTGCGCGAGAAGGTCGGCGACGCCGCGCCCGAGCGGCCCGATCGTCGCGCGCCGCGGCGACGGGCCGCTGGCGCTGGCCCGCGACGGGCTGATCGAGCTCGGCTACGCGCCCGCCGAGGCCGAGGAGCTGCTGCGGGGCGCGGAGGGAGACAGCGCCGAGGAGCTCATCGCCGCAGGCGCTGCGGACGGCGCGCACGCAGATGACGCGCCGAGACCGCCGCGCATCCAGACGCCGTACCTGGTCGAGGAGGACGAGCTCGACCGCTCGCTGCGACCGCGACGCCTGCAGGACTTCGTCGGGCAGGAGACGCTGCTGGAGCAGCTCGGCGTCGCGATCGAGGCGGCGAGCGCGCGCGGGGAGGCGCTCGACCACCTGCTGCTGGCGGGGCCCCCGGGCCTCGGCAAGACCTCGCTGGCGCAGATCGTCGCGGCGGAGCTCGAAGTGCCGTTCGTGCAGACCGCCGGCCCGGCGCTCGAGCGCAAGGGCGACATCGCGGCGTTCCTCACGGCGCTCGAGCCGCGGAGCGTGTTCTTCGTCGACGAGATCCACCGCCTGTCACGCACGCTCGAGGAGACCTTCTACCCGGCGATGGAGGATCACCGGCTGCCGATCACGGTCGGGCAGGGCGCGGGCGCGCGCGTGGTGACGCTCGAGCTGCCGCCGTTCACGCTCGTCGGCGCGACCACGCGCACGGGCCTGCTGACGACGCCGCTGCGCGACCGCTTCGGCATCCAGGCGCGGCTGGAGCCCTACGCGCGTGGACGAGCTCGCGCGAGATCGTGTCGCGCTCGGCGGGGATCCTCGAGATCGGCCTCGAGGACGACGGCGCGGTCGCGATCGCGGCGCGCAGCCGCGGCACGCCGCGCGTGGCGAACCGGCTGCTGAAGCGCGTGCGCGACTTCGCGGAGGTGCGGATGGAGGGGGTCGTGACGGCCGCCGCGGCGGAGGCGGCGCTGGAGCTGCTGGAGGTCGACGAGCGCGGCCTGGACCGGCTGGACCGGGAGATCCTGCGCGCGATCTGCGTGAAGTTCGACGGCGGCCCGGTCGGGCTCTCGACGCTGGCGGTGGCGGTGGGGGAGGAGCAGGACACGATCGAGGACGTCTACGAGCCCTACCTGCTGATGAGGGCCTGATCAAGCGCACCCCGCGAGGCCGCGCCGCGACGCCGGCGGCGTTCGCGCATCTCGGCGCCTGCCGGATCCACCGCGCCGAGCCCGCGCGCGACCCGGCGCTGTTCTAGTCGCCGGCTTCCCTACTCTGTCGATCAATGGCCCACCCGTTCATCTGCCCAAACTGCGGTCACCGCACCACCGAGCTCGACCGCAACACTCGGCTTCACGCGCCAGCCGAAGGGCTGCACGAAGTGCGGCTTCGCGTTCCTGTTCGAGCTGCTCGACGACTACTACCCGGCGCCGGACGCGGCCTTCTTCGTCTGCGACGGCGAGGGCCGGGTGATCGGCTGCGGGAAGAACTCCTTCGCCTTCACGGGCCTCGAGGAGGAGGAGGTGATCGGCCAGCGCGTGGAGCAGGTGCTCGGGCTGAGCTTTCAAAACGGCGACGATCCGGTCGCGACGGTGCTCGAGTGGGGGGTGCGGGCGCTGGAGGTGCCGGTCGAGGTCACCGGCGAACGCGACGTGGCGGCGAGCGCGAAGGCGGACATGTTCCCGGCCTATGACGACGACGGCGGGCTGTTGCTCGTGCTGACGCCCGACAAGTAGGCTCTGAAGTCGAGCCGATGACCGACCGCCGCCGCAACACCTTCGTCCTGCTGATCGTCCTCGGGCTGGTGATCCCGTCGCTGCTCGTGATCGTCGGCATCCCCGGCGTCGTGAAGGCGAAGAAAACGCGTCTCGGCCTCGACCTGAAGGGCGGCGTCGAGCTCACCTACCAGGGCCGGCCGACCGCGCAGTCGAAGGTCGACGCCGAATCGCTGAACCGCGCGATCGACATCATGCGCAAGCGCGTCGACCAGCTCGGCGTCTCCGAGCCGGAAATCCAGCGCACCGGCTCGGACGAAATCGACGTGGCGCTGCCGAACGTCACCAACGCGGGACGCGCGGAAGCGCAGGTCGGCAAGACCGCGCTGCTGTACTTCTATGACTGGGAGCCGAACGTGATCGGCCCCGACGGCAAGCCGGCGCCGACCGAAGCGACGGTCACCGGCGGCGAGCAGCGCGGCCTCCTCGGAGCTCGGGGCTGCTCGAGTACCAGGCGGTGCTGCGCGCCGCCAAACGCCCGGCGATCATCCGCAAGAACGACACGACGCTGAGCCCCGGCTGCACGCCGGAACAGAAGGAAGGCTGCATCTACGGGACGCTGGTACCTGCTCGACACCAAGCACGAAAAGGTGCTGCGCGGGCCCGAGGAAACCAAAGCGAACCTCTACTCCGAAGGCTTCAAGGCGCCGAAGGGCGCGGACGCTGAAGGCGGTGCGCGTCAACCCCGGCACGGTGCTCGTGCAGGCGCGCCCGGTCGAAAGCGCCGGCCGGCAAGGTCACGCAGCCCTCGCCGAACAGCTGGTACGTGCTCAACGACGACCCGGTGCTGGAAGGCAACGACATCACCAACCCGCAGGAGAGCTCCGAAAGCGAATCGGGCGACGCCGGACGTGACCTTCGGCTTCACCTCGCACGGGAAGAGCGTGTTCCAGCAGGTCACCAAGGAAATCGCCGAGCGCGGCCAGGAAGCGCAGCTGCCGGGCGTGAGCAAGGAAGCGGCGCAGCAGCACTTCGCGATCGTGCTCGACGGCCAGGTGATCACGGCGCCGTCGATCGACTACACGAAGTACCCCGAAGGGATCGACAGCTCCCAGGGCTCTGAGATCTCCGGCGGCTTCACGCTGACCTCCGCGGAAAACCTCGCCGACGAGCTGCAGTCCGGCGCGCTGCCGATCAAGCTGAACCTGATCTCCCAGTCGCAGGTGTCGGCGACGCTCGGCAAACAGGCGCTCAGCCAGGGCCTGCTGGCGGGCCTGCTCGGCTTCGCCGTCGTGTGCCTGTTCCTGCTGATCTTCTACCGCGTGCTCGGCGCGATCGCGATCGGCGGGCTGGTGATCTACGGCGATCTACTACTTCGCGCTGATCAAGCTGATCCCGATCACGCTGACGCTGCCGGGGATCGCCGGCCTGATCCTCACGATCGGGATCGCGGCGGACGCGAACATCGTGATCTTCGAGCGCGTCAAGGAGGAGATCCGCGGCGGCCGCTCGATCGTCTCGGGCATCGCCACCGGCTACCAGCGCGGGTTCGCGGCGATCGTCGACGCGAACGTGGTGACGTTCATGACCGCGTTCATCCTGTTCGCGCTCGCGACCGCGGAAGTCAAGGGCTTCGCGTTCACGCTCGGCATCGGCACGCTGCTGACGCTGTTCACCGCGGTGCTCGCCACGCAGGCGGCGCTCGGCGCGATGAGCCGCTCGCCGCTGGTCTCCCACCCGGCCGCGCTCGGCGCGGCGCGGCGCGGGAAAGGCTGGACGTTCGACTTCATGGGCGCCTCGAAGTGGTTCTTCTCGCTGTCGGGCACGATCCTCTTGATCGGGGCGCTGGCGATCGGCGGCAAGGGGCTGAACTTCGGGATCGACTTCAAGTCGCGGTACGCGGATCCAGACGGCGTTCGTCAAGCCCGTCAGCGAGAAGCAGGTGGCCGCCGTGATGACGGCCGCCGGCTACGGCAACGCCGAGGTCCAGCAGTTCAAGAGCAAGAGCGTCGGCGGCACGGGCTTTCAGATCTCGACCGAGACGCTACGCCCGGAAAAGGTCACGAAGATCAGGGCAGCCTTCGACACGAAGTTCGGCAACGGCTCGAGCGAATCCGGCACGCCCCACTGGTCCTCGACCTCGATCGGGCCGACGTTCGGCAAAACGGTCGCCAACAGCGCGGTGATCGCGATCATCGCCTCGCTGCTCGTGATCTCGGCGTACATCGCGCTGCGCTTCGAGTGGAAGTACGCGGTCCCGGTGCTGATCGCGCTGATGCACGATCTGCTGATCACGGCGGGCGTGTATTCGCTGACGGGCCGGGAAGTGACGACGGCGACGGTCGCGGCGCTGCTGACCATCCTCGGGTATTCGCTGTACGACACGATCATCGTGTTCGATCGTGTGCGCGAGAACGTGCCGCGAATGCCGCGCGCGGCGTTCTCGCAGATCGTCAACCGCTCGATGTCGGAGGTGCTGACACAGCTCGCTGGCGACGAGCTTCTGCACGCTGTTGCCGGTGATCGCGCTGCTGCTGTTCGGCGGGGAAACGCTGAAGAACTTCGCCTTCGCGCTGATGGTCGGGATCGCCTCGGGCGCGTACTCGTCGATCTTCATCGCCTCGCCGGTGCTGACCCACTGGAAGGAACGCGAGGGCTCCTACCGTTCCCGCCGCGCGCGGATCGTGCGCGAACTCGGCGCCGTGCCGGCGTACGCGACGGCGCTCGGGGGCGAGCCCGTCGACGTGGAGCCCGGCGCAGGAGCGCAAACGCACGCGGCGCGGCAGCATCACCGCCCCGCAGGAGCCGGGCGAGCAGATCTCCAGCGACGAGTTCCAGGAATTGGTGCAGCGACCTGGACGTCGACGCCGAGCCGCAAGCAGCAGAAGCAGCGGGGTCGCGCCGCGGTCGCGCAGCGCGACGCCGAGCAGGGGCAGCCCGAGGCCGCAGGAGAGCGCCCCCGAGCAGGCGCGCGACCCGGCGGCGGACCTGACCCCGGAGGACCTGGTGCTGAAGGAAGCGCCGAAACGCCGCGAGCGCACCAAACGACCGCGCAACAAACGGCACGGGAGGTCGCGCTGATGGGGATGCTCGGCTGGGTGATGATGGGCCTCGCGATCTGGCACTTCACGATCTTCCTGCCCGATCGCTTCTGGGGCGGGATCGTCGGCGCGTTCGTGGGCTCGCTGATCGGCGCGGTCGTGGTCGGCCTGCTCGATCTACGGCGTGAAAGTCTCGGCCCTGGAGATCCCGGGGCAGAAGGCGACGGACATCAAGGTCGTGCTGTACGCGGTCCCGGGCGCGCTGATCGGCATCGCCCTCGTGTACCTCGAGGGCATCCGCCGCGAACGGCGCGGCTGAGACGCAGAGCGAGCCCAGGGCAACGTTCCGTCCCATGCGGGCCGTAGCCTGGCTGGGTGGAGAGGCCCCGCTTTGAGATCCCCGATTGCCCGCCGGGCGATGTCGAGCTGCTGGAGCGGGAGCTTCGGGTCAGCGGGCCGCTCGCGCAGATCCTGGTGCGCCGCGGGCTGGCCGAGCCGGCGCCGGGCACGCGCGTTCCTCGCGGCCGACGAGGAGCATCCGCCGACCGCGTTCGCGGGCATCGAGCGGGCGATCGAGCCGATCCTGCGGCACGTCTGTAGCGGCGAGCGGATCACGATCCACGGCGACTACGACGTCGACGGAATCTGCTCCACGGCCGTGCTCGTACGCTCGCTGCGCCGCCTCGGGGCGAACGTCGACTGGTACCTGCCCGACCGCGCCACCGACGGCTACGGCCTGAACCTGCTGACGGTCCAGCGGCTCGCCGCGCGGGGCACGCGCCTGCTCGTGACCGTGGACTGCGCGATCACCGCCGTCGATGAGGTCGCTCGGGCGCTCGAGCTCGGGATGGAGGTCGTGGTCACCGACCACCACGCACCCCGCGCCGACGGCGTGCTGCCCGAGGCGCCGATCGTGCATCCGGCGGTCTGCTCCTACCCGTGCCTGGATCTCTGTGCCACGGCCGTCGCCTACAAGCTTGCCCTGGCGCTCGAGCACGCCGCCGCGGCCGGCTCCGCACATGCGAGTGCGGGCGATGCCTCGGGTGGGCGCGCGCTGGAGGAGGACCTCGACCTCGTGGCTCTGGCGACGATCGCCGACGTCGTCACGCTCGTCGGTGAGAACCGCACGCTCGTGCGGCGCGGCCTGCGCGCGCTCGCGGGCACCGCCAAGCCCGGGTTACGCGCCCTGATGGCGGTCGCCCGGGTCGATCCGGGCAAGCTGAACGAGCGCTCGGTCGCCTTCGCGCTGGCGCCCCGCCTGAACGCCGCCGGGCGCCTTTACCGGGCCGACGCCGGCCTGGAGCTGATCCTGACCGAGGAGGAGCCGCGCGCGGCGCAGGTCGCCGAGGAGCTGGGCCGCGCCAACCACGAGCGCCGGCAGGTGGAGTTACGCATCCGCTACGAGGCCGAAGCCCAGATTGCCGCAGCTCGGCGAGCGGGCGGCCTATGTGCTCGCGGGCGAGGGCTGGCACGCCGGCGTGATCGGGATCGTCGCCTCGCGCCTGGCCGAGCGCCACCGGCGCCCGGTCGTGCTGATCGCGCTCGAGCGGGGACGTTGGCAAGGGGTCGGGGCGGAGCATCGACGCGTTCGACCTGCTCGGCGGTCTCACCGCCTGTGGCGGGCACCTGCGCCGCTTCGGCGGCCATCGCGCCGCGGCGGGCCTGGAGATCGAGCGCGGAGCGCGTCGAGGAGTTCGCCGAGGCGTTCTGCGCGCACACCGAGGAGGTGCTCTCGCTCGCGGACACGGCCCCCCTGGAGCGGGTCGACGCCGTCGTCGGCTGCGATCAGCTGGGGATGGAGCTCGCGGAGGAGCTGCTCTCGCTGGCGCCGTTCGGGCGCGGCAACCCGGGCGTGTCGCTGCTCGTCGCCGACGCCGTGTTCAGCGACCTGCGCCCGATGGGGGAGGGCAAGCACGTTCGCTTCACCGTCGAGTCCGGCGGCGCGCGCTCGCGCGGCGTCGCCTTCGGCACCGGCGGGCGCCTGCCGGTCGCCGAGGGGGAGCCGGCCGAAGCGACCTTCACGCTGGAGATCAACGAGTGGAACGGCGTCACCGAGCCCCGGCTGCTGCTGCGCCAGGTGCGGGCCGCCGAGCAGAGCTCCGAGGCTCAGGAGCGTGCGATCGAGCCGCTGGCGGTGCGGGATCTGCGTCCCGCCGAGACGCTCGTTTCGCAGGCACAGGAGCACTCGCGGGAGGAGCTCACGCTCTTTGCCGTCTCCTGAGTACCGCGCTCCTGCGCCGTGGGATCCGCCCGCGGTGCCTGCACCGCTTCAATCCAGGCGGTTCGTCCCCTACCCTTAGTACATGGCGATCGCAAAGGATTCATCCACCAGCCCGCCTGTCGCTGCACTCGACGAGCGTTCCGACGCGTTCGACGGCGCTGGCGCTGCGGTGGGCCGACCGGCCTGATCCTGCCAGGGCCGCTGCGTCCAGATCCCGCCGAGCGCCTGGATCTGAACGAGTTCGAGCGGCGGCTGCTCGGCGACCTGTTCGCGATCGTCTCCGAGCACGCCGAGGACTCGGCGGTCGAGATCGACCGCGACCGCGTGCACGACGCGTTCGTGTTCGCCTGCGAGCACCACGCCGACCAGCGGCGCAAGTCCGGCGAGGACTTCATCGTGCACCCCGTCGGCGTGGCGCGCATCTGCGCGGGCATGCGCCTGGACACCGAGACGCTGTGCGCGGCGCTGCTGCACGACACGGTCGAGGACACCTCGGCCTCGATCGAGGAGGTGCGCGAGCGCTTCGGCGAGGAGATCGCACAGATCGTCGACGGCGTCACGAAGCTGACCGGGATCACCTTCCAGTCGCGCGACGAGGCGCAGGCCGAGAACTACCGCAAGATGATGGTCGCGATGGCCACCGACGTGCGGGTGATCCTGATCAAGCTCGCCGACCGCCTGCACAACATGCGCACGATCGACGCGATGCCCAAGCAGAAGCAGATCGAGAAGGCGCGCGAGACGCTCGAGATCTACGCGCCGCTCGCCCACCGGCTGGGGATCCACGCGATCAAGTGGGAGCTCGAGGACCTCGCCTTCGCGACCCTGCACCCGCGCAAGTACCAGGAGATCAAGGGCCTCGTCGCCCAGCAGCGCGACGAGCGCGAGCGCTACGTCGCGAGGCCGGCGAGTACCTGGCGCGCGAGCTGGCCAAGCGTTGGGGATCGAGGCGCGGATCGCCGGCCGCGCCAAGCACTTCTACTCGATCTACTCGAAGATGACCAAGAAGGGCCGCGAGTTCAACGAGATCTACGACCTCACCGCGATGCGCGTGATCGTCGACTCGGTGAAGGACTGCTACGGCACCGTCGGCGTGATCCACTCGCTGTGGAAGCCGCTGCCCGGCCGCTTCAAGGACTTCATCGCGATGCCCAAGTTCAACATGTACCAGTCGCTGCACACGACGGTGATCGGGCCCGAGGGCCGGCCCCTGGAGATCCAGATCCGCACCCAGGAGATGCACGAAATGGCCGAGTTCGGCGTGGCCGCGCACTGGATGTACAAGACGAGCCCCGGCCAGGGCTCCGGGCGAGCGAGGCGGCGGCGGTGGGCGCGGGTCCGATCGATCCGGAGAGGACGCGAAGCTGCAGTGGCTGCGCTCGATGCTCGACTGGCAGAAGGACCTGCTCGACCCGCAGGAGTTCATGGAGACGCTGCGCACCGACCTGTTCGAGGACGAGGTCTACGTGTTCACGCCCAAGGGCGAGGTCAAGTCGCTCGCGGCCGGCGCCACGCCGCTGGACTTCGCCTACGAGGTGCACACCGAGATCGGCCACCGCTGCGTGGGCGCGCGCGTGAACGGCAAGATCGTGCCGCTGCACTACGAGCTGCACTCCGGGGACATCGTCGAGATCCTCACCGCCAAGCGCGAGCGCGGCCCCTCGCGCGACTGGCTGGCGACGGTCAAGACCACGCGCGCGCGCAACAAGATCAAGGCCTGGTTCAAGGCCGAGTCCCGCCAGGACACCGAGCACACCGGGCGCGAGCTGCTGCAGGAGCACCTGCGCAAGCAGGGCCTGCCCGCGCAGAAGATCACCGGCTCGGCGCTGCTGGCGGACGTGATCCGCGAGATGGGCTACCGCAAGGCCGACGACTTCTACATCGCCCTCGGCGCCGCCAAGGTCTCGCCGAAGGTCGTCGTCAACAAGGTGATGCAGCGCCTGAAGCAGGGCGAGGCCGCCGACGGCGAGGCGAGCTCGGCCTGACCTGCTGCGGGTGGGGCGCGCGCGGCGGCGCCCGACGAAGTCCTCCGGCCAGTACGGGATCCGCGTCGAAGGCGTCGAGGACGTGATGCTGCGCCTGGCCAAGTGCTGCCGGCCGGTGCCGGGCGATGAGATCGTCGGCTACATCTCGCTCGGCCGCGGCATCACGATCCACCGCGAGGACTGCCCCAACGCGGTGCTCCTGCGCAAGGACCCCGAGCGCTTCACGAGCGTCTCCTGGGAAGGCGACCAGTCGACCGGCTTCGTCGTCGAAATCCAGATCGACGCGTGGGATCGCCACCGCCTGCTCGAGGATCTCTCGCGCGCGTTCTCGGAGTCCGGCGCGAACATCCTCGAAGCGCGTTGCCTGTCGATGCCGCCGATGGTCAAGAACCGCTTCGTCGTCGAGGTCGCCGACACGCACACGCTGAAGGGCGCGATCACGCGCCTGCGCAACATCGAGTCGGTCTTCGACGCCTACCGCGTCACGCCCGGCGCGCGGCGATGACCGCCGCCCCGCGCCGCGGCGGGCTCTCAGCAGACGACGTTGCAGCGCGTCCGGCAGGATCGAGTAGCGCGCCTCGTCGACCTCGCCGAGGAAGTCGCCGTCGACCTGCAGCGGCAGCGGGCGCCCGTCGGCGCTGCGGACGGTCAGCTCGCTGCAGCGCCGCAGCGCGGTGACCTGGCGGTGGCCGGCGACGCGCGCGCGGGGGGAGAACGCGCGCCAGGCGATCGACGGCATCGTCAGCAGCGTCGCGCGGTGCAGCACGCCGCCCGCGAGCGCGCCCGAGTCGCAGCGCGGCGCCCTCGGCGATCTCGATCGGGCGGTCCTGGAAGTAGGTGAAGGGCGAGCCGTTCTGGACGATCGCGGTGACGCCCTCGAGCGTCCGCCCGGCCGCGTCCACGCGCAGCCGCGGCGGGCGCACGCAGGTAGCGGCGCAGGAAGGTCGTGACCGCCACCCAGGTGAAGTAGTAGGGCCCCAGGCGGGCCTTCAGGTGGGGGTTGGAGTCGACCCGCTCGACCACGCTCGCGTCGAGGCCGAGGCCGGAGGAGAACGTGAAGCAGCGCCCGTTGACGACGCCGAGGTCGACCCGGCGCGGGCGCCAGTCGTCGGCCAGCGCGAGCAGGTGCTCGGTGGCGTCCAGCAGGTCGCCGGGGATCCCGAGCATCTTGGCGAACACGTTCGCCGAGCCGCCGGGCAGGCAGCAGAGCGGGGTGGCGGAGCCGAGCAGCCCGTTGGCGGCTTCGTTGACGGTCCCGTCGCCGCCGAAGGCGACGACCACGTCGTAGCCCGCCGGCGGCCGCCTCGCGGCAGAGCTCGGTCGCGTGCCCGGGCGCCTCGCGTGTCCACGGCGTCGACCTCGAAGCGGCCCTGCAGCGCGCGCAGACGACGAGCTGGCGCAGGCGGTCGGAGACGGTGCTGGCGTGGGGGTTGACGATCAGCAGCATGCGCCGCCGGCGTCGCCGCGGCGAGGCGAACCGGAAGGGCTGGCCGCGCGCGCCGGTCGCGCGCGCCCGTGCTCGCGCGTGGAGGTGCTCACAGCAAGGCCTACACCGCGCGGCGCGGCGACGTTACCGGCGCCGTCCGGACGCCCGCCGCGAGGCGCGTCGGTCCGCGGGCGGGCCTCCGTCGCCGCTGCCGGGCTGCTGCTATACTCCGCGCCACATAGCTGGACACATCCAGAGGGGTGGAGGGACTGGCCCTACGAAACCCCGGCAACCACCGTCAATGTCACAGCGGGAAGGTGCCAATTCCAGAAAGATGTGTGGCGGGCCCTTCGCGCCCTTCGCCACACCGTGACACGGCGAAGACCAAAGCGAAAGGAGCCCCAATGGCTGTCAGTCATCTGCAGTGCAAGGAGTGCGAGGCGCGAGTACCCGCTCGACGGCGCTGTACGTCTGCGAGCGCTGCTTCGGGCCGCTCGAGGTCGCCTACGACCACAGCCGCCTCGGCGCCGACATCGGCGAGCTGCGCCGGCGCATCCAGGGCGGTCCCGCAGAACATCTGGCGCTACGCCGACTTCCTGCCGCTCGCCGGCGGTCCTCCCGGGCCCTCCGGGCCGGCTGGCCTCGCGCGTCGGGCTGCCGGCCGGCTGCACGCCGCTGATCCGCGCCGACCGGCTCGCCGAGCGCCTCGGGCTGCGCGAGGTGTGGGTCAAGAACGACGCCGCCAACCCGACCCACTCGTTCAAGGACCGGGTCGTCGTCGGTGGCCGTCGACGCGGGCCCGCGAGCTCGGCTTGCGAGACGATCGCCTGCGCCTCGACCGGCAACCTCGCCAACTCCGTGGCCGCCCACGGCGGCCGCGCTGGGGATGGACTCCTACGTCTTCATCCCCGCCGACCTCGAGGAGCAGAAGGTCCTCGCCACCGGCGTCTACGGGACCAACCTGGTCGGCGTCGAGGGCAGCTACGACGACGTCAACCGCCTCTGCACCGAGCTGTGCGCCGAGCGGGACTGGGCGTTCGTGAACATCAACCTGCGCCCCTACTACGCCGAGGGCTCCAAGACGCTCGCCTTCGAGATCGCCGAGCAGCTCGGCTGGGAGCTGCCGGACCGCTGCGTGGTGCCGATCGCCTCCGGCTCGCTGTACACGAAAATCGCCGCGCGGCTTCCGCGAGTGGCGCGAGCTCGGGCTGCTCGAGGGCGAGCTGCCGCGGATGAACGGCGCCCAGGCCGAGGGCTGCTCGCCGGTCGCGAGCGCGTTCGCCGCCGGCGCAGGAGGTGTGCCGCCCGGTGAAGCCGGACACGATCGCCAAGTCGCTGGCGATCGGCAACCCCGCCGACGGCCCCTACGCGCTCGAGCTGGCCCGCAGCAGCGGCGGCTCGGTGGACGCCGTCAGCGACGATGAGATCCGCGAGGGCATCCGGCTGCTGGCGCGAGACGACCGGCATCTTCACCGAGACCGCCGGCGGCGTGACCACCGCCGTGCTCGCGAAGCTCGCCGCGCGCGGCGACATCGAGCCCGGCGAGCGGGTCGTGCTGGTGATCACCGGCGAGGGCCTGAAGACGCTCGACGCGGTCCGCGGCAGCTTCGAGACGAGCACCATCGCCGCCGAGCGTGGAGGCCTTCGAGGCCGCCGTGCCGCAGCCCGTGTCGGCCTGATGGCGCGTCGTCGTCAAGATCCCCACCCAGCTGCGCACGGCCGCCGGGGGCGCAGTCCGAGGCGGTGCTCGAGGGGAGCACCGTGCAGGAGGTCCTCGACGGCCTGTTCGAGCGCTACGAGGAGCTGCGCCCGCGGCTGGCCGACGACGACGGCTCGCTGCGGCGGTTCGTGAACGTGTACCTCGCCGGCGAAGACATCCGCTTCCTCGACGGCCTCGCCACGCCCGTCAGCGACGGCGCCGAGCTCACGATCCTGCCCGCCGTCGCGGGCGGCTAGCCCGAAGCCGCCTACACGCTGCTCTGCGGTGGTGCCGCGCCCTTCCAGGCGCCGGCGCAGCTCCGCGCCGCGTCCGGCGGCCACCGCCCGCGCGGCCCGCGCCTCGCTCAGCTCGAGCCCGTGGGCGTTGGCGAAGTCGAGCAGCTCCTGGCGCTCCTCGCCCTCTCTGGCGGCTTCCAGGAACAGCCAGCAGAACAGCCCCAGCGTCAGCAGCGACTCCTCGACCATCATCACCGCCCCGGCGATGTTCTGGTCGGCCAGCGGGGAGATGTGGTGGAGCGCGTCGCCGTGCAGGTAGTAGGGGTAGAAGACCGTCCCCGACCACAGGAAGATGTTGCCGAGCACGGTGCCCGGTGAGGCGCACGGCGACGATGTACAGGAGCTTGCCGAGGTTGCCGAACCACGCCGGCGTCGGCAGCGGGCCCAGCAGCGGCATCCACATCAGGATCCCGAAGCCGAGGAACATCGCGTGCTCGAGGGCGTGCACGCCGGGGTGGCGCAGGGCCGCCTGGTAGAGGGCGGGGATGTGCCACACGTACAGGTCGACCGCCCACAGCGGGAAGGCGACCAGCGGGTGGGTCAGCACGCGCAGGCGGTCGAAGCATCGAGATCCGCAGCATCGGCGCCAGCAGCGGCGCGGTCAGCCCGAGCACGATCAGCAGCGAGGCGATGTCGCCGATCAGCAGGTGCTCGACCATGTGCATGTACAGCAGCTGCTCGCTGGGGGCGCCGAGGGCCGTCAGCGCGGCCGCGATCACCCGATCCCGCCGTAGAAGCACGCCTGGCGCCAGCCCGGGAACCGGGCTGCCCGGCGCTCGCCAGCGTGCGCACGCGTTTGGCGTAGAGCAGGCCAAGAGCGCGAGCGGGCCGAGCTGGTAGACCGATGAGAGGTCCGCGGAGACGGCGAGCGGCGCGGTAGGCACTGCCCTTCAGCCTACGCCAGAGCGGG
>CAVZYF010000010.1:0-15384 GCA_963779405.1 uncultured Solirubrobacterales bacterium | reverse complement strand
AGACTCCGAGGAGGCCGCCTGCTCCCCGCCGGTGACCGTCGATTCGGTCGGCGCCGGCTTGCCGTCGGGGCCGATCACGTTCGGCTCCCAGTCATAGAAGTACAGCAGCGCGGTCTTGCCCACCTGCGCTTCCGCGCGTCCCGCGTTGCTCACGTTCGGCAGCGCCACGACGATTTCGTCCTTGCCCGAGATCTGGATTTCCGGCTCGGAGACGCCCAGCACATCGACACGCTTGCGCATGATGTCGATCGCCCGGTTCAGCGATTCGGAGTTGACCTTCGACTGCGCGGTCGGACGAGCCTGATAGGTGAGCTCGACGCCGCCCTTCAGGTCGAGTCCCAGGCGCGTCTTCTTCGCCTTGACGACGCCGGGGATGCCGACGATCACGAGCAGCGACAGGATCACCAACCCGAGGACGATCAGCAGGACGAAGGCGTTGCGGCGGCGGTCGGTCATGACTCGACTCAGCCTACTTGTCGGGCGTCAGCACTAGCAACAGCCCGCCGTCGTCGTCATAGGCCGGAAACATGTCCGCCTTCGCGCTCGCCGCCACGTCGCGTTCGCCCGAGACCTCGACCGGCACCTCCAGCGCCCTGACCCCCCACTCGAGCACCGTCGCGACCGGATCGTCGCCGTTTTGAAAGCTCAGCCCGAGCACCTGCTCCACGCGCTGGCCGATCACCTCCTCCTCCTCCAGGCCCGTGAAGGCGAAGGAGTTCTTGCCGCAGCCGATCACCCGGCCCTGGCCGTCGCAGACGAAGAATGCCGCGTCCGGCGCCGGGTAGTAGTCGTCTAGCAGTTCGAATAGGAACGCAAACCCGCACTTCGTGCAGCCTTTGCGCTGGCGCGTGAAGCCGAGGTTGCGGTCGAGCTCTGAGGTGCGGTGACCGCAGTTTGGGCAGATGAAGGGGTGGGCCATTGACCGACAGAGTAGGGAAGCCGGGACTAGAACAGCGCCGGGTCGACCGCGGCGGGCGGTGGATCGAGGCGCAGATGCACAAAAGCCGCCGGCGTCGCCGCGCGGCCTCGCGGGGTGCGCTTGATCAGGCCCTGCATCAGCAGGTACGGCTCGTAGACGTCCTCGATCGTGTCCTGCTCCTCCCCCACCGCGACCGCCAGCGTCGAGAGCCCGACCGGGCCGCCGTCAAACTTCACGCAGATCGCTCTCAGTATCTCCCGGTCCAGCCGGTCCAGCCCGCGCTCGTCGACCTCCAGCAACTCCAGCGCCGCCTCGGCCGCCGCCGCCGTCACAACCCCCTCCATCCTGACCTCCGCGAAGTCGCGCACACGCTTCAGCAGCCGGTTCGCCACGCGCGGGGTCCCGCGGCTGCGCGCCGCGATCGCGATCGCACCCTCGTCATCCAGACCGATCTCGAGGATCCCCGCCGAGCGTGAGACGATGCTTGCCAGCTCAGCCACCGCGTAGGGCTCCAACCGCGCCTGGATGCCGAAGCGGTCGCGCAACGGCGTCGTCAAGAGGCCCGTGCGCGTGGTCGCGCCGACAAGTGTGAACGGCGGCAGCTCCAGCGTCACCACACGCGCGCCCGCGCCCTGCCCGACAGTGATCGGCAGCCTGTGATCCTCCATCGCCGGGTAGAACGTCTCCTCCAGCGTGCGTGACAGGCGGTGAATCTCATCCACGAAGAACACGCTCCGCGGCTCCAGGGCCGTCAGGAACGCCGCGATGTCGCCCTTGCGCTCGAGCGCCGGGCCGGCGGTCTGCACGAACGGCACTTCCAGCTCCGCCGCGACGATCTGCGCAAGCGAGGTCTTGCCGAGGCCCGGTGGCCCCGCCAGCAGCAGGTGGTCGAGCGCCTCCCCGCGCGCGCTCGCCGCCTCGATCGCAACGCCGAGTTGCTCCAGCAGCGTCTTTTGCCCGACGAAGTCCTGCAGGCGTCGCGGTCGCAGCGAACGGTCGAGCTCGTCCTCCTCCACCAGGTAAGGCGTTTGGATGCGGGCGGTCTCGGCGGTCATTGTGTGCGCGCCGTCCGCAGTGCCTGGGAGATGAGATCCTCGGCACTGTCTCCCTTGGAGCCCCGCAGCAGTTCCTCGGCCTCAGCGGGCGCGTATCCCAGCTCGATCAGCCCGTCGCGGGCCAGCGCCATCGGCCCATCGCCGCGGCGCGCGAGAATCGGACCGCTCGGGGCGGCGTCGCCGACCTTCTCGCGCAGCTCGACGATGATCCGCTCCGCCGTGCGCTTGCCGATCCCCGGCGTCGCCTGAAAGCGGGCCGCGTCCTGCCCCGCGATCGCCGCCTGCAGCTCGCGCGGCGTCCCGCCCGAGAGCACGGCCAGCGCCACCTTCGGACCGACCGCCTGCACCGACAGCAGCATCAGGAACAGATCGCGCTCCTCCTCGGAATGAAAGCCGTACAACGACAGGGCATCGTCACGCACGATCAGGTGCGCGTGCAGGGTCGTCTCCTCACCCGCCGCCGGGACGTGCCGCAGCGTCTCCGCCGAGACCGCGGCGCGGTAGCCGACGCCGGCGCAGAGGATCACGACGTGATCGGTCCGCCTGACCGCCACCTCGCCCCTCAGCATCCCGATCATCCCTTCGCCCCCCCAAACTTTGGCTTCAGGGCTTCGATCGCGGCATCGCTGGCTGCGCGCGGACGCGTAGTCGATCGCCCGATCATCCCGCGACCTCCGCGAGTGCGGCCGACAGCGGCGCGCGGTTGGCGTGGCACATCGCGACCGCGAGGGCATCTGACGCATGGTCCGGGGTGGGCGCCTGGGGCAGGGCCAGCAGCGTCTGCACCATTCGCGCGACCTGCTCCTTGTCCGCGCGACCATTGCCACAGACGGCGGCCTTGACCTGCTGGGGCGTATAGCTCGTGCACTCGATCCCACGCTGTCCCGCGGCGAGCATCGCCGCGCCACGACCGTGACCGACCGCGAACGCCGTTTTCACGTTCTGTCCGAAGTAGAGCTCCTCCAGCGCCACCGCATCGGGCTCGTGCTCGGCCAGCAGCGCATCGACCGCCGCGTGGATGTCGGCGAGGCGCTTCTCCTGGGAGGTGCCCGCGCGCGTCTCGATCACGCCGCCGTCGAGCGCCACGAGCCGGCCGGCCGTACTGCGCACAACGCCGTAGCCCGTGTTCGCCAGGCCTGGGTCAATTCCGAGGACGATCACGATCAGTGATTCTGCGCGTGAGGTCGGACGCCTGCCTTCCGTCGCCGAACGGAGATGCCGCAGCTATCCCCACAGCCGCCAGGGCGCCTGCCCCGACGCCCACAGGTCGTTCAGGGCGACCGCGTCCTTGTAGGTGTCCATGCACTCCCAGAAACCCTCGTGCCTGTAGGCCCGTAGCTCGCTCTCTTGGGCCAGGCGTTCGAGTGGCTTGCGCTCTAGCACGCTGTCCTGCTCGAGGTAGGTCAGGGCCTCCCGTTGCATGCAGAAGAACCCGCCGTTGATCCAGTGCTCCGAACGCGGCTTCTCGCGGAAACCGGTGACGCGGCCATCCTCGCCGTCGAGCTCTGTGACACCGAACTGCAGCTCGGGGCGCACCACCGTCATGCTCGCGAGCGCGCCGTGTTGTGAGTGAAACTGCAGTAGAGCGGCCAGGTCGATGTCGGCGACCCCGTCAGAGTAGGTCGCGCAGAAGCGCTCCTCCCCCACGAGCCGCTCCTCCAGCAGCTTGATCCTGCCCCCCGTGGGGGTCTCCAAGCCTGTATCCGCGCACTCGACGCTCACGCCATCCGGCCACTCCTGCTCAGCTGCGAAGCGCTCGATCAGCTCGCCCTTGTAGCCGGTCGCGAGGATGAAGCGGCGAAACCCCTGGACCGCGTAGAGCCGGATCACGTGCCAGACGATCGGCTGCCCACCGATCTCGACGAGGGGCTTGGGAATCGCCGCGGTGTGCTCCTGCAGGCGCGTGCCGCGACCCCCGCAGAGGATCACGACTACAGGACGGTAGGCCGTCTCAGGGGTGCTCATGCAGCGGGAATTATTGACAGACCCGGCGGGCGCCCTCAGCCTGCAACGCGCTCGAGCACGTCGGCGGGCACGTCGAAGTTCGCGTTCACGTTATCGACATCGTCGAGCTCTTCGAGGGCATCGGTGAGACCCATCAGCTTGCGCGCCTGGCCCTCGTCGATCGGCACGAGGCTGGTCGGGCGGTAGGACATCTCGGCGCTCTCGCTCTCCACGCCCGCCTCTCCCAGAGCACCGATCACGCTGGAGAAGTTGGCGGGCTCGGCCAGCACCTCGAAGGAGCCGTCGTCGTCGGTGACGATGTCCTCGGCGCCGGCCTCGACAGCGACCATCAGGTCGTCTTCGGAGTAGCGCTCGGCGTCGATCACGATCGTGCCCTTCTTCTCGAACAGGTACGCGACCGAGCCCGGCTCGCCGAGGTTGCCGCCGTGCTTGGAGAAGGCGTGGCGCACGTCGGCGCCCGTGCGGTTGCGGTTGTCGGTCAACGCCTCGACCAGTACCGCCACGCCGCCGGGGCCATAGCCCTCATAAAGGACGGCTTCGATCGCCTCGGCCTCTCCCCCCTCGCCCGTGCCCTTGGCGATCGCGCGTTCGATGTTCTCCTTCGGCATCGAGGATTCCTTGGCCTTGCGAATCGCCAGTTCGAGCGCCGGGTTGCCGACGGGGTCGCCACCGCCGTCGCGCGCGGCGACCGTGATCGAGCGCGCGAGCTTTGTGAACTGCGCGCCACGGCGCGAGTCGACGATCGCCTTCTTGTGCTTGATGCTGGCCCACTTGGAATGACCTGACATGTAGGTCAGTCTACGAATCCTCACGCCCCACATGCGCGCGCATCGGGGAAACCGGGCCTCGTGGAACCTCCGATCAAGCCCCCGCAAGCAACCCGTAGGATTGCGCGGACATGCCCTGCACCCCCACACCCGACATCTTCAAGGCCTATGACATCCGCGGGCTCTACGGCGAGCAGATCGACGGTCAGGTCGCCGAGCAGATCGGCCGTGCGTTCGCGCACGTGCTCTCCGACCTCTCCGGCAAGCCCGTCACCGAGCTGCGCGTCGGCCTCGGCCGCGACATGCGCCTGACTGCGCCCGAGCTATCCGAGCGCTACCGCGCCGGCCTGCTGGCCGAGGGCGCGAACGTGCTCGACGCCGGCCAGGTGGGCACCGAGATGCTCTACTACCTCGTCGGCTCGCGCTCGCTCGACGGCGGCCTGATGTGCACCGCCTCGCACAACCCGAAGGCCTACACCGGCGCAAAGCTCGTGCGCGAGGGCGCGATCGCGCTGTCCGGCGACAGCGGCATCCAGGACATCCGCCGTCTGATCGAGGCCGGCGGGGCGGGTGGGTCCGAATCCTCCAGCGAAGGCTCGATCGAGCAGGTGGACCTGTACGGGGAGTTCCACAAGACGGTCCTCGAGTTCATCGACCCATCGGTGATCAGGCCGCTGAAGGTCGTCGTCGATGGTGGCAACGGAATGGCCGGCCCCGTCGCCGGGCCGCTGCTGGAGAGCTTTGGGCTCGATCTGATCGAGACCTGCTGGACGCCGGACGGGAACTTCCCCGAGCACGAGCCAAACCCGCTGCTGCCGGAGAACCGCCGGTTCATCATCGACCGCGTGCTCGCCGCCGGTGCCGACCTCGGGATCGCCTGGGACGGCGACGCCGACCGCTGCTTCTTCATCGACGAGACCGGGCGCTTCGTCGACGGCGACTTCCTCACGGCGCTGCTGGCCGAATCGCTGCTGGCCAAGCGGGTGGGTGGGGACCCCAAACAAACGATCCTCTACGACGTGCGCGCCTCTCGTGCGGTCCCCGACACGGTCACGCGCGCGGGCGGTACTCCTCACATCAACCGCGTCGGGCACGCGTTCTTCAAGACGCGCATGCGCAAGGAGGGCTCGCTGTTCGGCGGCGAGGTCTCCGGGCACTACTACTTCCGCGACTTCTACTGCGCGGACTCCGGCACGATCCCGGCGCTGCTCGTGCTGGAGCTGCTCTCCCGCACCGGCAAGTCGATGTCGGAGCTGCTCGAGCCCTATCGCTCGCGCTACTTCATCTCCGGCGAGATCAACTCCGAGGTCTCCGACCAGGCCGGAAAGATGGGGGAGATCGCCGCGCGCTACGCCGACGCCGAGCAAAAACAGCTCGACGGGATCTCGATCGACTACCCCGACTGGCACTTCAACGTGCGCCCCTCGAACACCGAGCCGCTGTTGCGCCTGTGCCTGGAGTCACTCGTCTCACCCGAGGACATGGAGCGCCGCCGCGACGAAGTATTAGACCTGATTCGGTCATGACCGCGACAGGCGGGGCGGGCGGGTCCTCGTCTGAAGAGGAGGCCGGCGAGCAGGAGTTACTGGAGCAGGCGGCCGCACAGGGCATCCATCGCCTCGCGATCCCCACGCCCTTCCAGGTCGGGCGCGTGAACGCCTACCTGATCGAGGACTCCCCGCTTGACGCTCGTCGACTCGGGGCCGAACTCGGGCAAGGCGCTCGACGAGCTCGAACAG
The DNA here is from genome assembly GCA_963779405.1 of uncultured Solirubrobacterales bacterium. Classification (GTDB taxonomy): domain Bacteria; phylum Actinomycetota; class Thermoleophilia; order Solirubrobacterales; family Solirubrobacteraceae; genus Palsa-744. The sequence continues at coordinate 8,939 of CAVZYF010000010.1, read as the reverse complement.
GCGCTCGCGGCACGCGGGCACGCGATCGAGGAGATCGAGCTGCTGGTCATCACCCACCAGCACATCGACCACTTCGGCCTGGCCTCGATCCTCGCGCGGCGCTCCGGCGCCGAGGTCGCGGCGCTCGACGCGCTCGCCCCCTACCTACACGACTTCCGCGCTGCGGCCGAGCTCGACGACCGCTTCGCCGAGCAAACGATGCTCCTGCACGGGATCCCCGCCGACGTCGTCACCGCACTGCGGGCCGTCTCGGCGAGCTTCCGTGCGTGGGGCTCCGCCGTCGAGGTCACCCGGCCGCTGCGCGACGGCGAGGAGCTACGCCTGCGCGATCGCACGCTGCGCGTGCTCCACCGCCCCGGTCACAGCCCCTCCGACACGGTCCTCCACGACGAGTCCCGCTCGACGATGTTGGCCGCCGATCACCTGATCAAGCACATCTCCTCCAACCCCCTGATCGCGCGCCCGCTCGACGCCGGTCCCGACTTCAGCGGGCCCCGCACGCAGGCGTTGGTCGACTACATCGCCTCCCTGCAGCGCACGCGCGCGATGGAGCTGTCGCTGGTTCTACCGGGCCACGGTGAGCCGATCGACGACCATGTCGCGCTGATCGACAAGCGCCTGCGCATGCACGAGCGCCGCGCCAAGAAGATCCACAGCCTGATCGCCGCCGAGCCGCGCACCGCGCACGAGATCGCGGTCGAGCTGTGGGGCAACATCGCCGTCACCCAGGCCTACCTGACGCTGTCGGAGGTGCTCGGCCACGTCGATCTGCTGCTGGCGCAGGGACGTGTGGTGGAGAGCGAGTCCGACGGCGTCGTGAGGTTCACGGCGACGTAGGCGAGCGGATGCCGTCCAGGAACAGGCGGTGCAGGCGGTCGTCGTCGCCGAGCTCGGTGTGAAAGGCGACCGCGAGCATTCTCCCCTCCCGCGCGGCCACTGGATGACCGTCCACCTCCGCGAGGATCTCCACGCCGGGGCCATGCTCGGCGATCCACGGCGCGCGGATGAACACCGCCCGCAGCGGGCCTCCGTCAATACCACGGACATCGATGTCCGCCTCGAAGCTCTGCAGCTGGCGCCCGAACGCGTTGCGCTCGGCGCGCACATCCATCAGGCCGAGGTGGTCGCGGTCGAGCATGATCAGCCCCGCGCACGAGCCAAGAACCGGAACGCCCTTCTTTACGAGCTCCCGCAAGGGCACCGCCAGCCCCTCACGCTCGATCCCCAGCGTCATGGTCGTTGACTCCCCTCCTGGAATCACCAGCCCCTCCAGGTCCTTCAGGTCCCCCGGCACCCGCACCTCGCGTACACGCGCATCCAACCCCCGCAGCACTCGCCCGTGCGCCTCGAAGTCACCCTGAAGCGCCAGCACCCCGATCAGCGCAGGGCGCACTTGGACGCGCCGCTACCAGCCGCGCTGGGCGAGGAGCTGCGTGTCGTCGAGCTTTGCGCTCTCCAGGCTGACCATCGCCGGGCCGAGACCGCGCGAGGCCGCCGCCACGCGCTCGGGGTCCTGCCAGTGCGTCGTGGCCTCGACGATCGCGCTCGCGCGGGCGGGCGGGTCATCGGACTTGAAGATGCCCGAGCCGACGAACACGCCCTCGGCGCCGAGGGCCATCATCAGCGCCGCGTCGGCCGGCGTCGCGATCCCCCCGGCGCAGAACAGCACGACCGGCAACCGCCCGTCGCGGGCGATCCCGCGGACCAGATCGAGCGGCGCGCCCAGCTCCTTGGCGGCGGTCGCCACCTCGGCGTCGTCGAGCGTGCCCAGATGGCGGATCGCGCCGTTGATGGCGCGCATGTGCCTGACCGCCTCGACGATGTCCCCCGTGCCGGCCTCGCCCTTGGACCGGATCATTGCCGCGCCCTCGCCGATCCGCCGCAGCGCCTCGCCGAGGTTCGTCGCGCCGCACACAAACGGCACCTTGAACGCCCACTTGTCGATGTGGTTTGACTCGTCCGCGGGCGTCAGCACCTCCGACTCGTCGACATAGTCGACCTCCAGCGCCTGCAAGACCTGGGCCTCGACGAAGTGGCCGATGCGCGCCTTCGCCATCACCGGGATGCTCACCTCCTCCTGGATGCCCGCGATCATCTCCGGGTCGGACATACGCGCCACGCCCCCGTCGCGGCGGATGTCGGCGGGCACGCGCTCCAGGGCCATCACCGCGGCGGCGCCGGCGTCCTCGGCGACCTTCGCCTGCTCAGGCGTGACCACGTCCATGATCACCCCGCCCTTCAGCATCTCCGCCAGCCCGGCCTTGACCCGGAATGTCGCCTCGTCGCGCATGGACGGGAGGATAGCTTGCCGTTGCAGAGCGCAAACGGCCCGCACACGGCGCTGCGCTAGTACGTGAGGAGCAGGCGGTCGGCGACGACCTCGCCCTCGAGCGTCTCGCCCCCCATCTGGAAGCGTCGCAGCATGGACCGACCACAGTTGACGTAGCGCTCCCGCTCAAATAGGCCCTCGGGAATCGGCAAATCGCAGATGAGGTCTCCCGACCGCTTGGACCCGTCGATTGAAAGCGCGACGTAGACGCCTCGCTCCTTGCAGTCAGCGATCACCTCGAGCAGGCCAGCGAGCGAGAACGACTGTGCTCCGTACAGGATGGCTTGGGTGTGTGTGTACGGCGGGTCGCAGTACACGAGGTCTCCACCCCGCGCCTGGCTCATCGCTTCGGTGTAGTCCATCTGGATGAACTGGGTTCCTCGGGTGCGTTCGTGCCACAACCCGACCCTGTGGGCGAAGGAACCGGGTGATACGGGTTTATGTGCGCCGCACGGTGTTGACATATATCCGTCGCGGCGAAAGCGCACAATCCCGCCGTAGCATGAACGGCAGAGAAACAGGAGGTCCGCTCCATTTGGCCGCGCGTTGTAGGCCGCCTTGATCCGCTCATACTCGGCGATCTTCTCGCCGCTCGTCGCTTGCTCCCAGCGTATGCTGTACCAGTCTTCTAGCGTCGCGGGAGCGTCTCGGAGCGTCTGCCAGATCTCGATGAGCGCGCCAAACGTATCGGAGCCGATCGCGTCTGGTGGAGCAAGCGTTGCAAGCACCCCTCCAGATCCTATGAAGGGCTCGTAGTAGCGCCCAAACCTTGAAGGGAAGTAGGACACGATCTCGTGGGCGAACCGCTGCTTATTGCCGACCCACTTCAGGAGCTGGATCTTAAATGGTTCGACGCGGGGCCCGTGGAACTGAGCAACATTGGTCTGATCGGCGAAAGCGAGCTGCATCTAGGAAGTGAACTTACTGAGCGGTGAGGATGGCACTCCTCCCCGCAATATCCGGTTTTGGGATATGTTGTGTTGTCGTCTACGTTCCCGCCCGTGGAAGCGCAGCGCGGACAAGCAGAGCGAAATCGTATGCGCCAGCTCCTGCGCGAGGCAAGGGTCGCGGCTAGCTTGCGGCAAGCCGATGTCGCCACCCAACTGGGTGAACCTCAGAGCTATGTATCCAAGTACGAGTCGGGCGAGCGGCGTCTAGACATCGTGGAGCTTTGGGCGATCCTTGACGTCCTGGGCGTCTGTCTGGCCGATTTTGCTCGCCAACTGGAGCAGGGGTCGTGAAGGCCGACCACCGCTTCTTGGCCCAGCCGCGAGAGTTCTGGGCCAACGTCCGACTCATCTCCGAGCAAGTCGGCTACACAGTGCGCGGTAAGAAAACGATCAAGGTTCCGACGGTAAGCGACATCCGCGAAGCGTTTGCGAAGCTCGGTCTCGACCCAGGTCGCATAGTCGGCGCAACCAATGCTCCGAGCGGGCTAGGGGCTGATCTCTTGGCGTACTACGAGCATCGTGCCAGCGTTCTCAACGACCTGGTGCGTCCGATGCTTATGGACAAGGACGAAGCTCGGGCGACGTTCGACGAGCTATTTCAGAGGCTCCGTCCGACCGCCCCGATCCCCATAAACAAGCAAAAGGACGCCAAGCGCGCTCCCGCGTTTCTAACCGGCATCGTCAACATGCTCATCGAGCACCACGCCGAGGGCCTGCCCTGCAACTACGATCCACGCACTTTGACGTCCATCACACGAGATGGCGTCCCGCTCCGGACACTGGCCCGACGCATAGACGGTGCCTTCACGACCGTTGTTGACCCGATCGCCGTCTGGGAGATCAAGGAGTATTACTACACCACGACATTCGGCTCTCGCGTGGCGGACGGCGTCTACGAGACACTGCTTGATGGCTTTGAGCTTCAAGAGCTTCGCGAAAACGAGGGACTCCACATCGGCCACTACCTGATCGTTGATGGTCGCTACACCTGGTGGGACTGCGGTCGTTCCTATCTTTGCCGCATCATTGACATGCTGCACATGGGCGTACTTGATGAGGCCATCTTTGGTCGCGAAACGCTAGACCGCTTGCCGTCATTGGTACAAGAATGGGTGGAGGTCGCCAAGTTCCGAGCCAAGGACCAGCCAGCTCAACTGCAAACGCAGCTACGGCTTGAGCAGGGGCGTTCTTGACGTCTCCAAGAGGTCCCAAATGAGCCGGCTACTTTAAACGGAAGGCCTTGATGCGATCGTCGTACTGCGCCGAGTCCTGCGCGTAGACACCATACGCCAGCGCCTGGATCAGGCTGAGCAGGGCCGTGTGCGAGCGCACGTAGGCCGGCGAGTTCGACGAGTAGTAGAGCTTGATCTGCCCCAGCTTCGCCACCTCCGAGAGCGTCGCATCGGTGATCGCGGCGGTGCGGGCCTTGCGGTGGCGCGCGAGCTTCATCGCGCGCACGACCAACGGGTGGGGCCGGCCGGCGGAGAGGCCGATCACGAGCGTGCCGGCGTCGATCCTCCCGAGCCGGCTGAGCGCCTCCTGGGAAGGGCTCGCGACGACGTTGACGCGCAGGTCCAGCAGCATCAGAAGGTGTCTCAGATAGCTCGCGAAGAACGCCATCTGGTCGGTGCCCGCGACGAGCACCTTCTCGGCTGAGACGATCGCCTCGATCAGCGCCTCGACGGAGCTGCGCGAGACCTTGCGCGCGGTCTCCTCGACGTTCAGGTGGTCGGCTGTGAGGGCGGTCTCGAACTCGTTCTGGTCGAGCGAGAACAGCGGCGTCGAGGAGGCCGCCGCGGGGCTGCCGTTCTTCGGCTCGGCCTTCGTGTGCACGCGGCGGTATTCCTCGCGCGCGGCGGCCTGTAGCTCGGGAAAGCCCTCGAACCCGAGCGCCTGGGAGAAACGGACCACCGTCGAGCTGGAGGTGTTCGCGCGCCGGGCCAGCTCCTCCGCGGTCTGGAAGGCGGCCTCGTCGAGGTGGTTGACGATGTACTGGGCGACGTCCTTCTGCGAGCGCGAGCACTCGTCGAAGCGCGCCTGGATGTACTTGGACAGGCTCTGGTGGTCGCTGGTGCCGTTGGCCGGCGGACGATCCTGGGTAGGTGTGCCAACACGCTTCATCGGCGCTCTTGTTCGACGCCCCTGGCCCGCACTCCTTCCCGGCCGATGATCCATTGCCTCGATTTCGAGCGAAGATAGACACACAATGGAAGACGAGCTATGAAGATCGCGATCGTCGGCGCGGGCGTCTCCGGCCTGGTCGCGGCACATCTGCTGGCGCGCGAGCACGAGATCGTGATCTACGAGGCCGGCTCCTACGCGGGCGGGCACACGAACACGATCCGCGTTGACACCGCCTACGAGACCCACCACGTTGACACCGGCTTCATCGTGATGAACGATCGCAACTACCCCAACTTCACACAGCTGCTCTCCCAGCTCGGGGTCGCGACCCAGGCGACGAACATGAGCTTCTCCGTGAAGGGGGAGGACGAGGACTTCGAATACGCCGGCACGCCGCGCGGGCTGATCTGCCAGCCCCGCAACCTCGCCAGCCCCCGCTTCCAGCGGATGATCGCCGACCTCTTGCGCTTCAACCGCGAGCTGCGCCGGCTGCTGGCGCACGATCAGACGGGTGAGTCGGCCCCGGACCGGTCGTTGCGAGACGAGGCGGCGCGGGACCCCTCGCCGCGGGACGAGTCGCTGCAGGACTTCCTCGTACGGCGGCGCTTCTCCGAGGTCTTCATCCGCCGCCTGATCGTCCCCCAGGTCTCCGCCGTGTGGTCGGCCGATCCACGGCAGATCTCCTCCTTCCCCGTGCGGTTCCTCGCCGAGTTCTTCTCAAACCACGGGATGCTCGGCTTCCGCGACCGCCCGCGCTGGGCCACCGTCGCTGGGGGCTCGGCGCGCTATGTGGAGGCGCTCGCGCGGCCCCTGCACGGGCGCATCCGGCTCGACTCGCCCGTGCAGTCGATCACCCGCTCGGAGGACCACGTCGAGATCGTCGCGGCCGGGCAGCAGGCGCAGCGCTATGACCAGGTGGTGATCGCCGCCCACTCCGACCAGGCGCTCGCGATGCTCAGCGACGCCTCAGACCGCGAGCACGAGGTGCTCGGCGCGATCCCCTACCAGCGCAACGAGGCGGTACTGCACACCGACTCCACCCTGCTCCCCCGCCGTCGCTTCGCGCGCGCCGCGTGGAACTTCCACCTGCTGCGCGAGCCCAAGCCGCTGAGCACCGTCACCTACTACATGAACCACCTCCAGCGCCTGCGCGCCGACCGCGACTTCTGCGTGACGTTGAATCGCTCGGAGGCGATCGACCCAGAGAAGATCATCCGCACAATCCCCTACTCCCACCCCGTCTTCACACCCGCGGGGGTCGCGGCCCAATCCCAACACGGGGCGCTCGGGGGCTTGCAGACACGGACGCACTACTGCGGCGCCTACTGGGGCTGGGGCTTTCACGAGGACGGCGTCGTCAGTGCGCTGCGCGCGTGCGAGCCGTTTGGGGTGTCGTTGTGAGGATCGCTTTGGTGACGTTGGGTTTGGTGTCGTCGTGAACAGCTGCCTGTACGAGGGCTCGGTCCGCCACCGGCGGATGGGCGCGGTGGAAAACGAGTTTCGCTATCCCCTGTTCATGGCATATCTCGACCTGGATGAGCTTCCCTCGTGCTTTGACGGCTCCCGGCTGTGGTCCGCACGCCGGCCCGCGCTGGCCCGGTTTCGCCGCCGCGACTACCTCGGCGATCCCGACGTCCCCCTTTCCGATGCCGTCCGCGAGCTGGTACGGGAGCGCACCGGGATGCAGCTGGAGGGACCGATTCGGCTGCTCACGCACCTGCGCTACTTCGGCAAGTCCTTCAACCCCGTCAGCTTTTATTACTGTTATTCAAAGGACGATAAACAAGTGTCAGCCGTGGTAGCCGATGTGACGAATACACCCTGGGGCGAGCGTCATTCCTATGTGATGCCCGTGGTGGATCCCACAGACCACGGGACCGTCACGCTGATGCGAGCCCAGTTTGCCAAGCAGCTGCACGTCTCACCGCTGATGGGGATGGACCACACCTACGACTGGCGTTTGACGGAGCCCGCCGAACAATTGCTCGTGCACATCGATTCGAGCGGCCCGGACGGGAAAAGCGTGTTCGACGCGACCCTGTCGTTGAAACGTCGCGAGCTGACCCCGAGCGCGCTGCGGAGAGCGCTCCTGCGCTACCCCTTCCTGACCGCGCGGATCCTCGCGCGGATCTATACCCACGCTTTGCGGCTGAAGTTGCGCGGCGCCCGCTACTTTCCCCACCCCAAAAAGGGAGCGCTGCAGACATGAGCAGCGCAATCGGACCGCTGAGGAGGACTCGGGTGCCGGACGCGCATGCGCCCCTGCGCGGAAGCAGCGCGAAGGCCAGATGGCGCGACAGGCTGGCCCGTCGCCTCGTCCTGCGACTGTTGCGTCGCATTCACGGCGGTGAATTGACGATCGTTGAGGGCTCCGAGCGCTTCACCTTCGGCGACACCCCTCCCCTGCGCCCGTTGCGGGTCACCCTGGAGGCGCGCTCGCCACGCTTCTACCGGGCGCTCTTGCGCGGCAGCGTCGGCCTGTGCGAGTCCTACATGGACGGCCTCTGGGAGTGCCCCGATCTCGTCGCGCTGACGCGACTTGCCGCGCTCAACGTGCGCTCGCTCGACAACCTGCGCCGCGTGCTGGCGCCGGTGTTGATCCCGGTGCAGCGCTGGATGCGATGGCTGCGACGCAACACGATCGGTCGCTCGCGCAAGCAGATTGCCGCCCACTACGACCTCGGCAACGATCTCTTCGGACTGTTCCTCGACCCGACGATGATGTACTCCTGCGCGATCTTCGACTCGCCGCGAGCCACGCTGGAAGAGGCCTCGCTGACGAAGCTCGAGCGGGTCTGCGCGAAGCTCGCCCTGTCCCCCGCCGATCACGTGCTCGAGATCGGGACCGGCTGGGGCGGGTTCGCCGTCCATGCGGCCGAGCGCTACGGCTGCCGCGTGACGACCACGACGATTTCCCGTGAACAGCACGCCTACGCGACGAGCGCGTGCGCGCGCTCGGTCTGGAGGGCCGCGTGACGGTCCTGCTCGAGGACTATCGAGACCTGCGGGGCTCCTACGACAAGCTCGTCTCGATCGAGATGATCGAGGCTGTCGGCTGGCAGAACTTCCCGACCTACTTCCGGCGCTGCTCCGAGCTGCTGACGCACGACGGGGCGATGCTGTTGCAGGCGATCGTGATCGACGACCGCGCCTACCAGGTCGAGAAGGCCGGTAAGAGCTTCATCAACACCTACATCTTCCCGGGCGGCTGCCTGCCCTCGCTGGAGGTGATCTCGCGCCAGCTGCCGCGCGTGACCGACCTGCGCCAGGTGCACCTGGAGGACATCACCGCCCATTACGCGACGACGCTCGCTGTGTGGCGCGAGCGCTTCCTCGACGCCTCTGAGCACCTCGCGAACCTCGGCTACGACGAGCGCTTTCGCCGGCTGTGGGATCTCTATCTGAGCTACTGCGAGGGCGGTTTTCGCGAGCGGCGGATTCAGGACGTGCAGCTGTTGCTGGCGAAGCCCGGCTATCGGGGAGAGTCCTCGCCGGTAGTGTCCCTCGCTGCATGAGGCGCAATCTCTACGAAGACG
>CAVZYF010000009.1:0-7612 GCA_963779405.1 uncultured Solirubrobacterales bacterium | reverse complement strand
CGACAGCTAGTAGCGGCCTCGCGCGACGCGCGTCCTCTCGACCAGGTCGGAGGTCGTGGACTCATCGGGCATCCTGCATTTTCCCCGACCGCTGCTTTAGGCAGCAGCTAAGCGAGCGCGCGAGGCGCCTGGCTCAGTGCTGTCGCTCCGCAGTAGCCGGGCTGAGAGTTCTCGACACGCTTGCCTTGTTCGCGTAAGCGTCGGTGTTACCTCGAACGTCTTGCGCTGTCGCGACTCGTCCAAGGCGGGCGCCTGCTGCGGCCCAGCGCGGACGCTCGCTTTAGCGCGAAAGGCATCGGTCCCGGTCGTGGCGACTTCGATCTGCTTCTTTGCTCCGAATCCCGTGTAGGAGGTTCCCGTCCTCGGAGGGCGGGATCAGGCCTGACAGAGCGGGAGCTGCGCGGGCACACCGGCTGGGCGCGCGGTGCCACGCTTACATGCTTTACGCCGCATGCAGGCCATTGAGCAGGCGGGTGATCTCGGCCTCGATCCGTACCAGCGCTTGCTCCGGCTTGGGGTCGGTGGCGGCTAGCAATCCCGCCTCGATCAACGCTGACAGCAGGAGGTGGGTCGTGATCGTGACGTCGTTGCTGGCTAGCTCGCCGGCGTCGGCAGCCGCCTCGACACCGGCTCCCAGAGCCGCGATGCCCAGCGGCGCCGCAGCCTCACGCCAGCTCTCCCATCCGAGCACCGCACGGCTCTGCCGCAGGCCGATCCGCTGAAGCTCCCCTGGGCGCGCGCACTCGCGCACATAGGCGATGCACGCGGCCAGGAGCTGATCGAACGGGCCGGCGCCACTGGATGCCTGCTGCTCGGCGACGGCACCCAGGCGGAGCATCGCGTCCCGCTCGGAGGCCTCGTAGGCGGCCTTGAAGAGATCGACCTTGCTGGCGAAGTGGTGGTACATACCGCCACGGCTGACGCCGGCGCGAGCGAGGATCTCGTCCGTCGCGATCTGGTCGAAGTCTCGTTCGAGGAGCAGATCGCGCATCGCGCGGACCAGCCGCTCGCGAGCTCCGGAGGGCGGGCGACCCCGCCTGGGGGCGGCCGTTGCTGCCACCGCTTCGGATGGGGAATTGACACCGGACAATCTCCGCGCTATCTTACCAACCGACAGTCGGTCGGAAAAGCCATAAGGTCTGCCGGCCTGCCAACTGGCTACACCAACTAAGGAGGCCACAATGGAGCAGTACGCAATCCTCAGGCGCAACGGTTGGCGATCGGGCGCCGAGCTCGAAGAGGCCGCTGCGCGCTCCACGAAGGTCGCAGACGAGCAGATGCCTGACGACGTGCGCTGGATCCGCAGCTATGTCCTGCAGGAGGACGGCGGCTCCGTCGGAACCGTCTGTATCTACCAAGCGAGCAGCCCAGAGGCGATCCGGGATCACGCCTCGCGAGCCGACTTGCCGGTCGACGAAATCATTTCGGTTGCGGACACAGTTCTGGTCCGCCCTGACCCCGAGACGGCCGCCGCCTAGAGCCGGGCCGGGGCAGGGAGCACTCTCAGCCGGTAAAGGGCCGGCTCGATCCCCGTAGCGCGCTCTCGATCACCGTCCCCCAGCACAAACTCGATCCAGGAGGAACACAGTGGACTTGCGCGAGACTCAGCAGCCGCTGAAGGACCGCTACCGAGCAGATCCCGCCACCGCGCAGGTCACGCTGCGCGCGAGCGGCAGCCGAGCCGATGCGCCCGTGGCGTGTTCTGTCGACCTGGGCCGAGCGATCTATGAAGCGCAAGCGCATGAGGGCGTTGGTGGTGCAGGCACCACGGCGTGCTCGGGCGATCTGTTGTTGGGTGCGTTGGCTGCCTGCGCACAGTTGACCTGTCAGATGGTTGCTACCGCGATGGGAATCGAGGCCGCCAGAATCGAGGTGTTCGTAGAGGGGGATCTCGATCTTCGCGGGACGCTCGGGTTGACTCGTGAAGTCAGCGCGGGATTCGCCGCCATACGAGTCCGGTTCGAGATCGACGCCCCTACCGCAACGACTGATGAGCTCGCTTCACTTCAAACCAAGACAGAGCGCTACTGCACGGTCCTACAGACGCTGACCAAACCACCGCAACTTGAGACCGAGTTCTGCCGAGCATAGAAGCCATGCGCTTCGTGCGGCCACCCCACTCGCACCGCTCCTTCGCGGTACAACGCGAGCGTTCACCCAATACCGCAGAAGCGCGGCCTGACCTGCCGCTCTAGCGGCTCGCTCGCCGGCGAACGCGGGCGCTCACGCCCGCTCGTCCTCCTGAGAAGGTCGTGGTGAATGGTGTCGTCCTAAAGGACTACAAGCGTGTCGGCCTTTTCGTCCAAGCCGTCTTGGACGGCGTCAAGATGTGCGCGGTTGGAGCCGAACCTCCTCGCGTACACATCCAACCTGAAAAGGGCAAACCCGTCGTGAGGCGGGGACGCAAAGCCAGAGGTCTCACTCGAGATAGCTCGGCTGCCACTGAAAGCCTGGAGGCTTCCAATGGCCGCAATATCGTCACAAATGAGGTCGGCCGGCAAGTCGGTCGGCTCGCTTGCCGCGCTCGTCGGGTTCGCTATCGGCGGATACGCCGCAATACCCGTGGCCGCCGCCCAGGCAGCCACCGCAACTACCTGTCCTGAAACTACGCTGGTGCAGCCGTTCAAAGCGATCGAAGAAAAGGAAAAGATCAAGGAACCCGGCTACTACTCGCTGATGTCCGGCGGCGCCTTTGAAGCCGGTGAAACCGCGTGGACGCTTTCGGGCGGCGCAAAGGTGGCATCCGGCGGAGGGGTCTCAGCGCTCACGGGCAAGGAAGTGAAGAGCTCGCTGGAGCTGCCCAAGGGCGCGGTCGCCGTCTCACCGCTCACCTGCGTGGAACCCAACGACCGCACCTTCCGATTCCTCGACCGCAATGAAAGCGGCACGACGACGCTGACCGTGAGCGTGGTCTACGAAGGTCTGACGGGTGCCAGCAAGGTCTCGACTCTGACAGCGGCCACAGGCAAAGAACTCGCAGCCTCGGCGATCCTCAACACCGGAGCCCATGAAGCTGCAAAGCTCTCCGGCGGCTTCGCCAAGATGTCGGTTCGCTTCGAAGCCACCGGCGGCACAGCCCGTGTCGACGATGTCTATCTAGACCCACGGATGCGTCGCTAGCGCCCGTAGATCACCACAGAAACAAGAGTCGCTCAGGGCAAACCCGTCGCGAGGCGGGGACGCAAAGTCAGGGATCTCTCAGAGACCGCCCGGCTGCCGACCTCAACCAAGCCGTCGCGTGAATCGCGATATGACATGGAGGTCCTGAGATGCTTCACGCAATTGATTTCCGGCAGTTTCGCAAGATCGTCGCCGCCCTGTCCGGCACTGCACTGCTCGTCGGGGCAGTGCCGGCGGTGGCCGGCGCGGCCTGTCCCTCAAGCCCGTCATCCAATGTATTCGCCCAGTTCAACGACAACGCATCCTACGTTCTCGTGCAGGGTGGGAACTTCGAATCCGGCGCAAGCGGCTGGTCGCTGACGAACGCTGCGATTGTCGAAGACAGCGGGAGCCCGAGCGGCGACCGGCACTCGCTCGTCATACAGCCCGAGGGCGTTGCGGTTTCGCCGGCGTTCTGCGTCAACAGTGAATACCCGACGTTCCGCTTCCTCACCCACAAGATCAGTGGTGGAGGGGTGTTGAACGTGAGCCTGCGCTGGACCGACGCGTTTGGGTGGAGCCACAGCATCCTCGTGAGCTCGCTTCAACCCGGCACGGCCTGGTCCATCAGCCCTGTCCTGAAGCTGGCGACCGACCTGCCGTTGTGGATGCCCGGCAGCACACTGAGCGTCAAGCTCGTGTTCGAATCCGCGCAAGGATCGTTCTTTGAAGCTCAGCGGGGCGGAACATGGGCGATCGACGGCGTATACGTCGATCCACACAGCCGCTAACGCGGAGAACGAGCGGTAGCGGCATGCACGGCCATGTCGCTACCGCGGCTGTCGGATATCTCGGATCGAGCGCTTCTTCGATCACGGGGACGCGCTCAAAGCAGTGGGCCTGACCGAGTAGCGGTCATTTGCTGGTGTGAAGCTGAGGTCGGCGAAGGCACGTGCCGAGGCGCTCACGCGCCTCCTTCCAGCGCCGGCTCGCCCGTCCTGATCTGCCCGCCCGTGGTCGCCGGCGAGCGGTCGATGGCCAGTTTCGGCAGGCGGCGCTCGAGCCAGGCGGGGAAGACCCAGGTGCGCCGGCCGAGCAGCTCGAGCACCGAGGGGAGCAGCAGGCTGCGCACGACGAACGCATCGAGGAACACGGCCGTTGCAAGGCTGAGTCCGAACAGCTTCAGCACGCGTTCGTCGCCCAGCGCGAAGGAGGCGAACACGCAGATCATGATCGCGGCCGCAGCGGTGATCACGCGGCCGGTCGACGCCAGGCCGCGGTTGACGGCGTAGGAGGCGTCGTTGCTGCGTCCCCACTCCTCGTGGATGCGCGAGACCAGGAACACCTCGTAGTCCATCGACAGGCCGAACACGATCGCGAACAACATCACCGGGATGAACGCCTCGATCGGGCCGCCCTTGACGTTGAAGAAGCTGCCCAGCCAACCCCATTGGAAGATCGCCACCACCACGCCCAGCGAGGCGCCGATCGAGAGCAGGTTCATGACCGCGGCCTGCACCGGGATCACCAGCGAGCGGAACACCACGAGCAGCAGCAGCGCGGAGAGCAGCACGACGATGCCGATGAACAGGGGCAGCTTGCTGGACAGCACGCTCGTGAAGTCGACCGTGGTGGCCTGCTGCCCCCCACGAGCAGGGTCGTGCCGGTGCTGTGCGCGACCGGTGGCAGCACGGTTCCCCGCAGCGAGTGGACGAGTTCGGTCGTGGCCAGCGACTGCGGCGCGCTGCGCGGGTAGACGTTGAACACGGCCGTCTGGCCGCTGGGGCTCAGGCGCGCGGGCGAGACGCTCGCCACGTTCGCCGTCGCCTTCAGCGTGCCCGCGACGCTCGCCAGGGCCGCGCTGTCGCCGGCGTGGGGGAGGCTCGCGACGACCTCCAGGGGGCCGTTGGAGCCGGGGCCGAAGCCCTTGGCGATCAGGTCGTAGGCCTGCCTGGTGGTGTCGCTGGGCGGGTTGTTGCCCGCGTCGCTGTTGCCCAGCCGCAGCGCGAGCACGGGCGCCGCCAGCACGAGCATGATCGCCAGTCCCGCGACCGCCCCCGGCCAGGGGTGGCGTTGGATCGCGTTGGCCCACGAGGCCCAGAAGCCGCGCGGCGCGGCGCCGGGCTCCCGCGGGTTCGCCCGCTCGCGGCGGCTCGGGCGCGCGATGCGCGCGCCGAGGCGCGACAGCGCGGCGGGCAGGACCGTGAGGGCGGCGAGCATCGTCATCAGCACCGCCAGCGCCGAGGCCACCGCGAGCCCGTACAGGAAGCTCACGCCCAGCAGGAACTGGCCGAGCAGGGCGATGATCACGGTGACGCCCGCGAACAGCACCGCCCGTCCGGCCGAGTCCATCGCGTCGTCGATCGCCGGCTGGAGCTCGGCGCCCGCCCGGAAGTTCTCGCGGAAGCGCGTCACGATGAACAGCGCGTAGTCGATGCCCACGCCGAGCCCGATCATGGCCGCGAGCTCGATCGCGAAGCTCGGCACGCCGATGAGCTGCGAGGCCAGCCCCGCCAGCCCGATGCCGGTGCCGAGCCCGAGCAGCGCGGTCACGATCGGCAGCCCCATCGCCAGCAGCGAGCCGAAGGTGATGAACAGGATGATCATGGCCGCGAGCAGCCCCACCGCGGTGGCCGTTCCGAGCGACGGTTTCTGCGCCTGTTCGATCGCCTGGCCGCCGAGCTGCACCTCGAGCTGCTTCGAGCGAGCGCGCTCGGCGGTGGAGATGACGTTTTCGATCGACGCTTTGGGCAGGACGTTGGCGCGCTTGTCGAAGTTGACGCGTGGCGAACGCGATCTGCCCGTCGGTGGACACCGCGTGCGCGCCCGGCGGGCGAGTAGGGGCTGACCACGCCCGTCACGTGGGGCAGCGCGGCGACCTCCTTCAGCATCGGTTCGACCTGCGCGCGCACCGCCGGGTCGGTGATCTGTCCTTCGCGCGCGCGCAGCACGATCTGGTCGGAGTCGCCGGACTGCGCCGGGAAGTCGCGCTGCAGCAGGTCCGTCGCCCGCTGGGATTCGGTGCCCGGGAGCGAGAAGTTGGTGCTGTAGTTGGTCCCGACCGCGTGCGAGATGCCCAGCGAGCCGACGAGCAGCACGATCCAGCCGATCAGGACGAGGCGCCGGTGGTGCGCGGCCCAGCTGCCTGCGCGCGCCACGATTCCCAGCCTGCGCTCCTGCGATGTCGTCGAGCTCATGTCAGACCTCCGGATATACTGTGGGAGAGCGAACAGTTCGTTTTACGAATAGTTCGCAGATCGAAGTAGGCTAGCATACGAACCATGCCCGTCAAGAGCAATCCGAAAACCGAACGCGGCCGACCGTCGAGGACGACCTCGCTGAGCTCACCGCGCTGCTACCCGTCACGCTCCACGAGCTCAAGAACTCAGTTCCGGCTCCAATGCCGATGCGGGACGCGATGGAACGCGCGTCGCTCGGAAAGCGCCACGCGAGCGCGCTCCTGGCAGTCGCGGCCGCCGAACCGATCGGCGTCAGCGAACTGGCCAAGCGCCTCGGCCTGCTGCTCTCGAGCACCAGCACGCTCGTCGGGGAGCTCAGCCGCGCGGGCCTGCTCGAGCGCGACCGAGGACGACCAGGACCGCAGGCGCACGATCGTGCGCGTGCACGAGGACTACCGCGATGCCATGGAGGGATGGCTCGAAGTGGCGTTCGCGCCGGTTCGAAACACCCTCGAGCGACTCTCACCGCAGGCACGTGCGCACTTCATGGAGGGCTGGCGCATCCTGCAAGAAGAGGCAGCCCTGACTCGCATCCGACGAGGACCAGGGCGCGGACTGCGACGTCTAGTCGGCGAGTTTCTGAGCAGGCCATCGAAGATCGCCATCCTTGAAGCCACCCGGCTTTGAGGAGAAGCGGCTGGAGTGAGGAAGAACTCCATGCGGGCGAGCTGGCCTTCGCGGACCGTCCAGATACCAGCCGTCTCGCCCCTGATCTCGTGAGGGCTGTCCTTTTTACGGCGTCCGTAGTCGTGGAAGAGCAACAGCACGCGATCGCCGAGGTCGATCCACTTCCACACTTCCTGTCGATACTCGACCCGTGGCAGAACCAGTCCATCCAGAAGCTTTGCTGCGCGAGGAGGCCGGCATACGTCCTCTCCCCGTCGGGCCAGCCGCGCACGACCGTCTCGAAGTCCTCGTGTGAAGAGCGGATGCGCAGCCGCGGAATAGTCTGTCCACTCCTCTCCTCGTCGCGGAGGAGGGCCACAATATCGCCCTCGTTGGCGAACCCCATGCTCACTGCCTGGGCGAGTTCCACGTTCTCTTGTGACATCGCCCGCCCAGTATCCCGGGTGCGGCGGCAAGCAGGTCGCCCAAAAGCGGCCGGCGCATGTCGCTGAGCTGCTTCCCATTAAGCGCGGCGGCGCGGGCGGATCGCTACTTCACTTCCTTGAGCGGCGCCAGCGAGTTACCTGGTGCAATTTCCCGCACAGTCCTGGGGTGCGGCGAGGCCTGCGAATCGCCCCGCGAGCCAGGCCGTGGCTTCGAGCAACCAC
>CAVZYF010000008.1:0-69983 GCA_963779405.1 uncultured Solirubrobacterales bacterium | reverse complement strand
AGTGAGACAGAGCCGACGGCCGCCTGACGAAGACGTCGGCGCGCCCTCGTTCGTCGCCTGCACCACCCCGCCGTCCCAGAAGCGCACATGGAACGGCCGCTGCGGGAACGCCTGCCGTAGGGCTCGACTGAGCGGGCCGCTTGCTCGGATCAATGCCACCGAGGTACCTTAGCCGTCTTCCTGGGGGCTTCCATTCGATCTGAGGAAAATCTCCGTCGGCTATAAAGGTCCCATAGTCGATCCCCGCCCCCCACGCAAACACAAAACCACCCGTCACGGGTGGTGTCGATGAGTCCGCTATGTGCTTCCCGCCCTGGTCGTGATCGGTGGGCTCGTCGTGATGTCCTTCGGTGACGAAAACCACCTCGAGGGCGGCGCCGGAATCGTTAGCGCGGGCCTTGCGATCTTCTTCGTCAACTGGCTGTTTCGCACCGGGGCCAGCGGCGACCGCGAACGCGAAGCAGAGGAGGCCGCACGCGAGTACTTCGACCGTCACGGTCGCTGGCCCAATGGCTGAGGCCGGCCCGATCGCCGCCGAGCTGACCGCGCGCCCGTGACGGTCAAGCGCAACTGGGTCGCGATCCAGCACGTGTCCTACGAGGACCCTGGGCTGATCGCCGAGGCTGCCTCCCGGCGGGGCATCGAGCTGCAGCCGTGTCATCCCTACCGTGGCGAGCCGCTGCCGTCGTGGGAGGAGATCGATGGGCTGGTCGTGATGGGCGGTCCGATGGGCGTCTCTGACACCAGAGAGCACCCGCACCTGGTCTATGAGACCGAGTTGATCGCGGCGATGGTGCACGCGGGGCGGCCGGTTCTGGGAGTGTGCCTGGGAGCACAATGACTCGCCCACGCGCTCGGCGCGAGCGCTACCGCGGCGAACGGGCCGAGATTGGGTTCGGCACGGTGTCCCTCACCCGGGCAGGGCGCGATGACCCAGTGCTGGGAAGCCTCGACGCCGACACCCTGCCGGTCGTGCACTGGCATCAGGACACCTTCGATTTGCCGGCGGATGCATCGTTGCTAGCGCACAGTTCGCTCTTTCCCCACCAGGCGTTCCGCGTGAGCGAGTACGCGTATGGGCTGCAGTTTCACGTCGAGGTCAATCGCGCGCTCGCGGACGCATGGAGCGAGCTCTGGTCCGCCGAAGCGCTCGACGAGCCTTCGGTGATCAAGCTCGAACGTGCCGGCCGCGTGGTGCTGGACGCCTTCTTCGGCCTCGCCGCCGCGTGAGCACGCAAGCCACGACGCGTGGCTCCGAGCTCCAGCGCGGGTCCCTCAGCGCGGGTCGGCGCGATCCAGGTTCCAGTGACGCGCGGTCGCGCACATCCACAGCCAGGGCTCGTCGTCCTCGCGGGCGTGCGTGCGCGGCGTAAGCGAGAAGCGCGTGATCGTGCGCTGCCCGCCCTCGTGGTCGCCGTAGAGAACATCGATCGTGATTCTCCCGCCGGTATCGATCGTCGCCCGCAGAGGGTCGTAAAGAGGGTCCTCGGGGTCGCGCAGCGCGGCCTGCCAGAAGCTGACATCGCCCGCCGGCACATACAGGTCGCGCCCGAGCCGGCGGAAATCGTTCGACCGGCGGCGGGGGCACATCCACGGGCGCCTGCCCGGGCCAGAGGTACCAGCCATGGAGCACCGCCAGCCCGGTGGCGACGTTGCGCAGCGGGATCGCGAGATACAGGTTCTCTCTCGTCCACTGCACCGCGGCCAGGCCGTCGCGCAACACCAGCCAGTGGTTGTCGATGTACCCAACCTTCTGCGACGGGTCCTGTGGCCGAGCGTTGAACAGCACGGGGCGCAGCCCCACCTTCAACGCCTGCTCGGACACACGTGCTGCGCGGTTAGCCGAACGGGTCGAGGCGAATGTCGCCAGCGCGAGGATCAGGGTACCGCCGGCAGTGGCCAGCGAGGCGATCGTGCTCGTGTCGGCCATCCCGGCGCAGGGTACTAAGAAGGGTCTCATTGATTCCTGGGCCGCCGCGCACGAGAGGTGAGGTGGGGCCGCAAACGCGGCTCGGAACTCAGCGCCTTCGGGTCAACGGATCGAGGCTCTTCTATATTCATCGCGCGGTGAGCGCGGCGAGCGACCCGGCGATTGGCCGGTCCTTCTGGGAGGCGATCGGTCCACGCCGCGCCGGCCGGGTCGGCCGCCTACAGCTGCTGGGAGACCTCGTGCTCGTCGCGTGGCTGATCTGGCTGTTCGACGCGATCAACAACCTCGCACCCGTGCGCCAAGGCTTGGCCGTGAGTGACGGCGAGCAAGTCCTCGACCTCGAGCGCTCGCTGCGGCTTGCACCCGAGCATGCGCTGGACTCCTGGCTCGCGCGACACGGGACGCTGAGCCAGGTCGTGGTCTTCTGGTATGAGAACATCCACATCGCGGTGACCCTCGCCGTCTTCGCCTGGCTGTGGTGGCGGCGACCGGACCTGCTCGGGGTGATGCGGGCGACCCTGATCATCGTGACGCTGATCGCCCTCGCGATCTTCTGGAGCTTCCCCGTAGCGCCGCCGCGGATGCTGCCCGGCGGCTATCTAGACCTGGTGGCGGTCGTCCACCATCTCCCCGCCTGGCAACTCGGCGCGACCGCGCTGCACTCCAATCAGCTCTGCTCGATGCCCTCGTTGCACGTGGCCTGGGCGACGTGGTGCGCGATCGCGGTGTGGCGGATCAGTGGGCGCCGCCTGCTGCGCGCGCTCGCGACGATCTATCCGTTCCTGACGAGCTACGCGGTGATGGCCACCGGGAACCACTACCTCGCGGACGCCGTGGCGGGAGGGGCAATCACGCTCGCGATCTACTTCGTCCTGAACCGCCGATGGGAGCGCATCTCCACCATCTAAACCCCCCTCACTCCTCCCACCAAGCATCCTCCTCCTCCCCCACCGACCGCTCGATCTCCTCCAGGGCGATGTCCGTGCGGCGGTCCTCAACCATCGACTGCAGCGCCTCTGAGATGCTCGGCGCCCATACCCGCCGCGCCACCGCGACCCGTCCGGACTCCTCGTCGAACTGCTTCCATTCCAGCTCGACCAGCGGCGCGCGGGCGGGCGGGGCGTCGGCGGGCACCGGCGCGCCCCACCCATACAGGGTGATCTGGGCCTGCCAGCCGTGCGCGCACAGCTCGCCCATCACGGCCAGGGCCTGCCACTCGTCGCCCACCGGCTTGGGGCGCCGGTAGCGCCGGCGCAGATAGATCGCGATCAGCACGCACCCCGCCGTCATCGCGGCGATCACGAGCGCGAGCAGGAACGTTTCATACGCGGGCGCCCGGAGATTGCCGCCCTGCTCGCCGCTGGCCAGCAAGAACACACCGGCCGAAGCGCTCATGGCATCAGGACCGGCCCGATCCGGCCCGAGAAAGCAGATGCCACCCGCTTACTCTCATCGCTCTCTCAGAGTAGCCGCTCCGGAGCGGCCTTCAGGGCTCGGAGATCAGATCGAGCAGGGGCGCGAACGGCGATCGGTGCCCACTTCGGTGATCCCCGCCGAGGTGATCTTGATCCGCGTCGGGACCTTCCCGCGCGCGAGCAACGCGCGCAGCACCGACTCGCCCTTGGAGGCGATCCCCGACCGCAGCGGCTCTTCGAAGGACTCCGCGCTGAGATAGTCCGCGATCTGGACATACACATGCTTTTCGGCGCGGCCGTCCTGGACCTTCCAGCGGTAGGTTTCGCCCGGACGAGGAGCCGGGATCGGCGTGGGACCGCCGATGATCGCGGGATCGTCAGCCATATCACTCAGGATGACGTCCGCGCCCACGAGCGCAAGGGGCCGGTTGGCCAGCATCTTCGGGTCACCTTTGGACATGTGAGGAGCGATCCGAGTCCCGCCCCCGCCGTCCAACCAATAGTGTCAGCCCATGCTCAGACGCTCAGTGCTCGTCATGACCTTCGCCGCCATGACGGTCGCGGGCTGCGGATCGACGGGCACACCGAGCGTGAGCGTTCACACGGGGACTGCGAGTGGAACCTCAACTTCGGGCGCCGCAACGGTACACTTCATCGCGGCGGCAGACGAGATCTGCCAAGCGTTGCACTCACAGCAGGAGCCTCTCAATGCTCGTGTCCAAGCGCTGACGCAGGACACGACGGCGGCGAAGGCACAGCTACAGGCGCTTCTACGGCAATCGGTCACATTCGTGCGCGCGGCGGACGCCAAGCTGCAGGAGCTCCCGCGGCCACCCGCCGAGGCCACAACGATCGAGGAGCTCCTCACCGGCTATAACCACGAGGCCGCCGAGGTGAGCAGCTTCGCGAGCTCACTGACCAAACTGGAACCCGAAAGACAGAGATTCGCGTCGGGCTCGCTCGAACGGACGACGGAGTCAGACCGCAAGTTGGCCGAAGGGCTTGGCATGAAGGTCTGTGCGGCTTCGGGATAGCACTGCCGGCGGCGTGAAGCCGTCCCCGTCCGCGTCGTGCGCCTGCGGCCTCGCTCTTGCTGGGTGAGGCTCGTGCGGCGCCACGCTGCCTATGGCTACGCGGTCTAAGCGAGGAAGCTCTCGAGCCTGTCGATAGCCGGCTCACTGTTCGCAACGTAGCGAGCGAGGTGGTGCTCACATTCGGTCGGCGGCCGGCGCACTCGCCGTGACAATCCATGTCGAGGCCGGGGCGATGACGCCGCCGGGTCCGGCCCAGTCGGCCAAACCCTCACGCAGCGCTTGCGCAACCGGCTCATGCAGGTGCGCCGCCCGCTCGCCGGCGAGGCGCAGGATCTCGCCGGCCGGGCCGATGCTCATAACGAGCTCGACGGCCTCGTCGATGTCACGGCCGATCATGATCGGTATGTCGCAGCGGCGCAGCGCGATGTGCTCGAAGCCGGCGCTCAGCAGGATTCCGCTCGTGGTGTCGGCGTTGGCCATCGAGAACGGCCCGGGGCCGCAGGTCGGCTCGTCGTACTCCTCGGGCTTGGTCACGAACCGCTCCGTGATCGTCTGCGCGCGATAGAGCCAGTCGTTCTCGACCTTCGCGCGCCAGACGACCATCACCAGTCCGCCGCCGGGCACCAGCGCCTCGCGCACGTTGCGCAGCGCCGCGACCGGGTTCGCGAAGAACATCGTCCCCATCCGCGAGAACGCCAGGTCAAATCGCTCGGCGAAGGCGGTCGTCTCGATGTCGGCGACCGCGAAGCGCACATTGTCAACCCCCGCCGCCTCCGCCTCCTGGCTCGCGGTCTCGACGAACCGCGGCGCGGCATCGACGCCCAGGACCTCCCCGGTGGGGCCGACGAGGCCCGCGATCCGCTGGGTCGCGTCACCGAAGCCGCAGCCGATGTCCAGCACCTGTTGACCGGGAAGCGGGGGAGCCAGGCGCAAGGCTTCCTCGCCGTGCGCCCCGAGCCCGGTCGTCATCACATGACGAAAACGGACGAACGCGTCGAACAGCGGCCCGTCCCACGCCCGGATCGCCTCCTCGTTGGCCGTTGCGATCTGTCCCACTCGTGACATCGTACGGGGTACCGCTTGTGCCGGGGGAGCGATAATCGGATCTGCAATGGATCCGAACTCTCGAGCCGACGTCCCGCAGGGGGGTTAGGCCTTGGCTGAGACGGCCGACTGCCCAACCTGCGGCGCGGCCAACGACGCCGCGCAGCGCTTCTGCGGCCACTGCGGGGCAGCTCTGAGCCACAGGTGCGCCGCCTGCGGTGAGGAGAACCCGCCGGGGTTTCGCTTCTGCGGAGCATGCGGTGCCCCCTGCGATACCGGCGACACCTCCCCCTCGGGCTCCGCCGAGCGCAGCGATGGGGAGCGGCGATGGGTGACGATCATGTTCGCCGATCTGTCCGGGTTCACGGCGCTGTCGGAGCGCACCGACCCAGAGGAGATCCGCTCGATGGTCGATCGCTGCATGAGCGAGATGGGCGAGGTCGTCGAGCGCTTCGGCGGCTCTGTGGACAAGGTCATCGGCGATGCGCTGATGGCGGTGTTCGGGGCCCCGATCGCCCACGAGGACGACTCCGAGCGGGCGGTGCGCGCCGCGCTTGAGATCCAACGGCGCGCGTCCGCGCAGGCCGCCGACTTCGGCGGGCTCAGCGTCAGCATCGGCGTCAACACGGGCGAGGTGATCTTCGCTCCGGTGGGCCCCTCTGGGCGGCGGGAGCTAACGGTCATGGGCGACGCTGTGA
This sequence comes from uncultured Solirubrobacterales bacterium, assembly GCA_963779405.1. Classification (GTDB taxonomy): domain Bacteria; phylum Actinomycetota; class Thermoleophilia; order Solirubrobacterales; family Solirubrobacteraceae; genus Palsa-744. The sequence continues at coordinate 63,862 of CAVZYF010000008.1, read as the reverse complement.
ACACCGCGGCCCGGCTGCAGGCCGGCGCTGCGCCCGAGGCCGTGCTGGTCGGCAAGGAGACTCAAGCCGCGAGTGCGCGCGCGATCGACTACGAGGCGGTGGAGCCGATCCGCGCGAAGGGCAAGGAGGTGCCCCTGCCCGCCTGGCGCGCTCGAGCTGTCATCTCGGCGCCCGCCGAGCGTCCGATCTCGGCGGCGCCGTTCATCGGCAGAGACACCGAGCTGGAGCTGCTCGTGCGCACTTGGGAGCGAACCTCGAGCGAGCTTCATCCACAGCTCGTCACCCTCGTGGGAGCCCCGGGGATCGGCAAGACACGGTTGACGCTGGAGCTCGCCGCGCGGGTGAAGAGCGCCGGCGGGCGGATCATCCGTGGCCGTCCGCTTCCCTACGGCGAACCGGCCGCCTACTGGGCGTTTGGACAGGTCATCAGGGATGCGTGCGGGATCTTCGCCACCGACTCCGCCGAGGTTGCCGCCGAGAAGCTCGGCGAGCGCGCGGCATCGCTGCTTCCCGCCATCGAAGCGCAGGAGCTTGCGATGCATCTCTCGATCCTGGCCCGTCTCGCCGAGGACACGGTGGACGACAGACGGGTTCTGTTCGCCTCCGCTCAGCGGTTTCTCGAGGCCCTTGCCCGCGAGCAGCCCACCTTGGTGGTGCTCGAGGACCTGCATTGGGCGGACGAGAGCCTGCTCGAACTGATCGAAGGGCTCTCGGCGAGGCTCGGGGGCGTGCCGCTGCTGCTGCTTGCGCTCGCGAGACCCGAGCTCCTGGACACGAGACCCGACTGGGCTCGTCTGCCGACCAATCTCACGGTGCAGCTGCAGGCACTCACCGAAGCCCACGTCCAGGACCTGATCCTGCGGCTGACACCGGGCGCGCCGGATCGAGCGGCGCTGACCCAGCGCATCGAGCAGGCCGCCGCCGGCAATCCGCTGTTCATCGAGGAATTGGCCGCGTGGCTTTCGGAGGGCGGCGCCGCGGGTGTCGCTGGTCTACCGGCGAACATCAAGACGATCATCGCGGCCCGCCTCGACCAGCTCCCGCCGGCCGAGCGACAGGTGATCCTCGACGCCTCTGTGATCGGCGACTTCTTCTGGCAGGGTACGCTCGAAGCGCTCGGTAGCGACGGTGCGCTCGTGGAGATACTGCATGCGCTCGAGCGCCGGGGACTGGTTCGCCACAGCTCCGCCTCGCGTATCCAGGGCGACCAGGAGCTGAGCTTCAAGCACGGGCTGGTCCGCGAGGTCGCATATTCCACGATCCCCAAGGCCGCACGCCGAGAGCGCCATGCGGTCGTCGCCCGCTTCATCGAGCACGCCGCGGGAGATCCAACGGCCTATGCGGTGATCCTCGCTCACCACTGGCGTGAGGCCGGCGAGGACGCAAACGCCGTCGACTACCTGCTCACCGCCGCAGATCAGGCCTGGAGGGGATGGACGGCCCGTGAGGCCGTCGAGCTGTGCAACCAGGCGCTAGAGCTGATCCCGGAGAACGACGAGCAGCGCAGACGACGCGCTCGACTGCGACGGGGCGTCGCCGTGATGGCGGACTATCACGTCAGCGTCTGACGTCGCACCGGCGGATCAGTCGAATTCCTCGGGCGAGAGCTCGTCCCCGATCTCATAGATGACCTTGACCGTATGGTCGCCAAGCATCGCTGCGTGCTCTCGGATGAGCTCCGTGTTGGGCGAGGCATACACGCAGAAGGACTTCAGCTGGCCCTCCTCGTCCATGACCACATGACTGTGCTCCCATGTGATCGGGGAGAACTGCGCGTTCTCCGTCAGGATCCGCTTCGAGCGAGGACCCTTCGCCGCCATCTGCTCCTCCTCTAACTCATCCCAGACCCGTTCGATCAGATAGCGCGGCATGTCTTCTCCCAGGTTTCGACGTAGATAAGACGATTCTACCTGGTCCCCACGCAGATCATCCACCGTCGGTCTCATCGGACCGACTACGAAAAACTCTCCCTAGCAGGGTTTCATCCAGTGGGCGATACTGGTTCGATTCGCCGGACATCCCTGCAAATCGGCACCTTTTGGCACGGCTTTCCGCCCATATTCCGCCCAACCGGAGCGAAACATCCCCACGTTTCCGCCTAACACCGCGCATCCCGTCGCGGGTCAGTCCCCGAGTCCAAGCGCGTCGCGCATGCGGTCCAGCACGGCGTGGTCCTTGGGGCGATCGGCCGCGTTCTTGGAGTGCAGAATCATCTCTGCCGAGGCCACGGGCACGACGATTGCAGTGCCGGGAAGCATCTCGCGAGTCGCCGTGGCGATGATCTCCTCGTAGCCTTTGGTCCCGTCGGGGAGCAGGACGACGTCAAAGTTTCCGTGGCGCGTCGCGAAAGCGATCGAGATCTGGTTGCGAAACGTGCGCCAGTCGATCCCGTCGGGTGGCCGGTAGCCGTCTGGGTAGCGGGCCGGGTCCACGCGAAACCCCGCGTCGAGCTCTGCCACGGCGGCGGCCAGGCGCGAGAGGTTGCCCTCTGAGCGCTCGGGGGTGAAGTCGATGTCATCGGTCGGCTCAGGCCAGCCGCGGGCCTGGGCGGCTGCACCGCCGATCACGACATACTCGACGCGGTGGCGCTCGAGCGCCACCACGATCGCCTCCCGTCCAGGGTCCGCCGGCTCGCCGGTGCTCATGTTCGCGCTCCTGCAGCGTCCTGCGGCTCGCGCTGGCGCATCTCTAGCGTCGCCCATAACGCCGGGACGAACGTACGGGCGTCGCCGTCGCGGGAGGACTCGGCGATGCGGATCAGATCGATCAGCGACGCCACCCTCACGGAAACGCCGGGAGCGATCTGCATGCTCTGCGCATCGCGAGCAAGGTCGCGGTAGCCGCGCGTGCCGGGCGGCAGGAGCGTCGCGTGCAACTCCGCCCCCCCGGGCAGCACCCAGCGCCGCGACCCGTCGCTTCCCTCCTCGGCTCCTTCGCCACCGAGGCGCCGCGCGGCGAGCTCGACGCGACGCATCGAAGCGTCCGCCGGCACCACATGCAATGTTCGGCCTCCGAGTTGGATCGGCCAGCCGTGAAAAGCGCCGGCGACGTTGCCGATCACAATGAACCGTGCCTGCCCCGCCAGCTCGCTCAGAATTCCTATCGGGTCAAAACCCTCCGCCGCCCACGGCGGCGCGAGATGCCTCACACGCTCGACGGGCTCGAGCAAAAGCTGCTGGGCAATCAGCGACTGGTAGGAGTCGTCATAGCGCGCGAGGCCCACCGTGAGCTCGAGATCGCAGGCGTGCAGCGCCTCGATGACGCTCTCCAGCGGAGGATGCTGCTGCCCTGTCTCCCAGCGGGCGATAGTCGACTGCGGCCGCCCAAGCCGCTGCGCCAGCTGATCCTGAGAAAGCCCAGCACGTCGACGACCGGTCAAAAGAAGATCAGAACTACGCATACGTCGATTATAGCGGAAAGCGCATAAATCAATAGATGCCTTGCCTAATCTGCTCCAAGTGCGAGAAGCCGGGGTCTATACGAACCCCTTGGTGGACAGCAAAGAGGCGCTCCATCGTCCCCGGATTGGCGATCACTAGGCCAAACCCAGGGCGGCTCAAGGGCCGTTGTAGGCCCGTCTGCGGGCATTCGACAGGCCGGTGCAGCACGAGCCTGCCCAATAGGGTCCAGGCCCGTTACAGGCTATTGATTTTAGTGTCTCCGTGTTGTAGCCTCACTTACGTTGACGCGGATGGGCAGCACTACTATTCGCGACGTCATTTGAACACGAACCCAGAGCTAAAGGAGGCTCCGATGCGAGGTGTGAGTAGACGCTTGGCTCTCCCCTGGGTTCGTTCGTGTTCGATCTGCACATCCACAATCACACTGCCTCACCCGAACGCCGCAGCTACGCGACTGTAATCACTGCTGCCGCAACGGTCGTCTTAGCCATCGCAACGATTGCCCTAGTCCTCGTAACGCTTCTGATGCACACAGGGGCTTCGACGCCGCGCGAAGCGTCACCGGCTCGCGGTGAGGTAGTCCAGCACGTTTTGATAGGTCGAGGTCAACATGGCACAAAGCCGAACAGCACCGACCACCGACACTGACCGCGCAGCGAAAAGCTAGGCAACCCCGAAGTTGACCAGCGTCTCGACAGAAGGCGCCGAGGGTACTCGGCGCAGCGAGTCATCCGAACGCATCTCCATACTTGTCATCCGAGTATGCAGCTCGAAGATTTCATTGACAAGATTTGCAGGGATCAGCCACCGACCCTTGAGCGGCACGAGGTCGCCAGCGTTCATCCTCAGCCGTGGGTCACTCGGCGCGGTAGCGGGAAACAAACTCGCATCCGTATGGCGATCGGCAAACAGGTCTGGTATGAGCGCCAGCCTGGTGGCGAGACGTGGCATCGCGTGGATGACGGGTCCGAGTTCGACATCATCAACCCCGTGGCGGCCTGAAACCCCGATGTGCGGACTCGATCTCGACCGCGAGAAGATCGCGCTCGACTGCGACTGCGGCGCTACCGGTACGAGCACGATCGGCGAGCTTCGGCGCAGTCCGACGCTTACGTGCCCGAAGTGTGGCGCGACGATTCAGGTCAACGGCGGCGACGTTGACCGAGGGGTCCGCAACATCGATCGCGCGTTCGGGGAGATGGACCGCGCAATCAGACGCATCGGACAGTAGCGCCCGGCCCTCGCGCATCGGATCGTCGTTATAGCGGCATTTGCGGCGCGTTCTACGGCCCGACGCGGGGCGCGGCTACGGGTGTGCGCCACCAGCCCAAGCCGTGGCCTACGGGCGCCATTTGGTACCCACGGGTGGTACCCACAAGTCCCATCGATCGATGTTATCCGACCCAGACCACAAAAAACCCTCGATTTACAGGGTTTTCAGGTGATGGGCGATACTGGGCTCGATTCGCCGGACATGCCAGTATTTACGGGCCTTCTCCCGCGGCAATTCCCCTAGAATTCCCCTAATCAGCGCGTGGCCGTGGGATCTTTTCCCCTAACTGGCGGCGGGATCTGGTCATGCTCCCTCCACTCGTCCGGTTGTCCGCAATCTGCCCAGGTTCTTCTGCACATCAGCGACGCCCGGTAGCGGGCGCGCGAATGCCTTGTGCTCCTGCTCGAGCACGGTCTAGGCCAATGCTCGGGTGACCGTGGCTCGGATAAACGCCGATGGGTGGGTGCGTAGCTGGTCGAGCGCGTCCCGGGCCGCCTGGCCACGATGGCTTTCGCCCGCGAGAACGACCGCGATGGTTGCGGGGACCTTTCTGCCTGGATCACGGAGACATTGTTGGAGAGCGCCCCGAACGATGTCGTCCCCGGGCACTGTCGAGACGAGTGACGCAAGCCCTGCGGCCGCCCCGGCACGGACATCGGGGTCTGGGTCGTGAGTGAGGTCTATGAGTATGCCGGTGTCTTGTGGGCGCTTTAGGCGGCGAGCGACAAGTGCTGCCCAATATCGGTGGTCAGAGCGCCCGGAGAGCAGGTCGAGCAGTATCCGGGTACTCCAGTTTGGGTCGGACGGGCCGAGCGCTACGGCGAGGTTGGCGGCCTCTCCTACAAGGTCGCGTTCATCATCGAATACCGATACCGGCTGTGGTGACGATCGATCGGCGATGCTCATAGCGATGGGCTTGAGCTGCGCCTTGATGTCGGCGGGGAGTTGTACGGCGAGGGAGACAAGAGTTTGTAGTGCCCCGCGCTTGTCGTGGATGGCGACCTCGTCGTGCGTCAGTAGATCGAGCAATGGAGTCCACTTGGCAGCGTCCGGGTGCCAAGCGTTCAGCAGAGCAAGATCGGAGCCGACATCGTGACCGCCCATGCCGAACCTCCTGGCCTGCGCGTCTCGGATTTGACCTTCGGCTTGCTCGGCCAAACTATCGATCTGGGCCGCTACGTCCTCAGTTGATAGTTCGCGCACGTCGCCGATCGCGCTGAGCGCGTACAGGGAGCCACCGCGTACCTCGTTCGTTAGAAGTGCTTTGGCATCGCCGTCGTGCCGAGCTGCGACGCGGAGCATCGCCATTCGCAACTCGATCCGATGAGCGTCGGCGTTCTGTCCAGCGCTCCGCGCCGTCTCCGCGTTCCACGCCTCGTCTGGCAGGGCACGCACAACACGCGCCCATGAGATAGCCATCATTTGGTCCTGTTGGCCGGGTAGAGCGATCACGTGGTTGACAAGGACCTTCTGGGCGTTGGGGTGGGCGGCGATAGCTGCCAGCGTTTCAACGAGACGGAACTCGACGACGTAGAGTGCGCTCGTCCGACCTACAAACGGTCTTGGGTCCTTTAGGGCCGCGAGCAGCCAGTCCACGGTTCGGTCAACGGTCTCCTCGTCAAGAAGGTCGCCACCGTGTTGCAGGAGCGCAAGGTCTGACGGTGCGGTTGTACGAGTCGCCACGTCCAGACGCACATCGGCAGCGGCACGGGCTACTGCCGAGGCTGGGCCGTCAGCGACAAGGTGCTGCACAGCGAGCTTCAACGCGCCTTCGTCGCCGGCCATGCGCAACCTGGTCAGCCCCTGGTATGCAATGTCGGGATCGGCGTGTCGGTCGAGTTGCATAAGCGTGTCGCGGCCGAGCAAGCTGGCTTGGTGGCACCAGCCTCCTTGGTCTCCAAGATGGCTGGCGGTCAGCGCGGCTGCGCTCAGCTTGTCGCTGACCTCGTCCGGCGCACCGACGGTGACTGTGTTGTCTTGCGCCCAAGTGTTGAACGTGCGGTCGGCGAGGGCGTTCAATCCCCAGGATGTGGTTTGAGTCCTCCACCAAGTAGCCGCTGTGTCGGCGCCCTCGATGACGGCACCGATCGATTGGGTGCTACTGGCCTCCACCTGAGTGATGCTTACCGGTGGGACGAGCCCTTTCGGGGCCTTCTCTGCGTCGCTTGCGACACTTGCAGTGTCTCCCTCCGCGGTGGGGTCGGGTGGGTCCTCCGGTCCCCAAGATGTGTTGAATAACAGCGCGACGGCTGCACCTGCCATCGCACTAGCGGTTACGTCGTCCGGGGCTGTCAACCGGATTTCCTGAACCGCTAGGGCCTCCGAGCGTCCCTCCCTGATACGCCCGACCTCAACGCAAGCGCGTGCGTGCTGCGTTTTGAGCCACGTACGATCTACTGGATCGGCGTCGTCGTGACCCAACGCCGTCTCAAGTAGGACAAGGGCTTCGTCGGCTCTGCCCTCCTCAAGGAGCCCGCTCGCTGCGGTCACTGTCGCGGCGGCACGTGTCGCAGGGTCGGGCGCATCGGCGGCCGCATTCAGCAGCTCGCCTACCTCTCCGGTCGCTATTCGGTGTCCGAGCGCGCCGACGAACCGCCATCGCCACTCGGGCGATTCTTTCGCCTCCGAAAGTGACGGGACCTCGGCGTGTGCCTCGGCATACCTTCGGATGTCGTCTGCACGGCCGTTTACGAGCAACGCGACCGCTTGCTCCGCCGTCACGGGCGTAGCGATGCCTGCGTTCGGATGAGGCGCGATGACTCTCGGAACGATGAGTGCGTGGCGTAGTAGATCGCGGGGGACCAACGACGCGGCTCCCGCCCAAGCGCTGCCCTCCCAAGCCACGCGAGACCGAATAGTTGCCGCGACCGCGAGCAATGCCTCGCGGTGCGCATCGTCCAGCGTGTTGGCAGCTGGCACAAGCACCTTCACTCCCTTGCCTATCTTTTTGCCCCGGCGCACCGGAACGATGGCGTCTGGCGTCACGTGTGCCCAGTACGACACCGGCTTGGAGTCCGAGCCTGACTTGCCCTGGTCATGCAGCACGATGACGTGCGGCACTGCGTGTGCTGCCCAACCTTCAACGCGTGAGCGCTTCAGGTCGTAGTACCACCAACCAGGCGGATCGCCGTCCTTAGTTGGTCTCCTAAAGGCAGTGGGGCCGGTCTTGACCTGCACTCCGATCATCGTGCTTGCTTCGTCGCCGCGCTCGTCGCGCGCGAGCACGAACAGATCCGAGCCACGGTCATGCCGACTATTCCGCATCGGCCCCCAGCCAAGTCGCTCGAACGCCGCTGTGACTTCACTTTCGCCGGCGCTCCCGTCCTGCTCCTGCTGCCAACCCGCCAATGCCATGCTCACTCTGTCTCGACCCGCAGAAGCCCCGTGTTCCGGATGTCTGGCGCCAGGCGGTAAGTCCCATCGTCGTCCCTCAGCAGCTCGCCTTTCTCGACCATCGAGCGCATCCGATTACGCACCATCTGAGGCGCAGACCTCGCCGATGGAAGCCGGCCACGTCGTTGAAGCGCCTCGACAACCTCGGACGGCGCCCATGCCTTCTGGCGGCTGCTGGCTTTGAACGCCATAACGATGGCCTCGCGTAGCGTAGGCTCGCGGACAACTGAGCTCGGCTCACCCCCATGGAAGATGGCCAACCCTTGTTCGAGCCATCCTTGCTCACGGGCGAGCGCCTCGTCCCGACACGCGAGGTCACCGCGCTCCTCAACGAGCTGACGAATCCTCGCTTCGTACGTCTCCTTTGTGATGCACCGTGGATCAACCTGTTTCATGCTGCACAGGTTAGCACATCTATAGCACATTATCAGGTGCTGCATACTGTGCACCGAGCTTGAAGCAGGAGCACATTCCCTCACTGGACGGCGCTGATTTCGGCCCACTGGTCACTATTGGTCAAAACCCGTCCCACCTTAGGGCCTGTGTCAGGATTGCTGCATGACACGTTCGCAACCGGCCGCGGAGAAGGCCCTCGAGGAGCTACAGCGGCTCGTAAGGCTCTCAACGCCGCGCGCTTTCGGTCAGAAATGGACGTGGGGTCAGATTCCAGAGGACCTGTGCGACGACGAGCATGGAGCCTTGGAGTTGGTCGGCTCCGAGATTGACGCCTTGGACCACCCACAGGGACGGCATCACGGGGTCTAGGGCGATCTCATCCTGTCTCGGGTGCGGTGCTAGTCGGGCTCACGTAGGTACTTGTCGGGCAGCTTGATCGGTCGGATACCACCAAGCGCCTCTGCCCGTACTCGCATCGCTATGTCTCCGGTGATCAGCGTGACGCCGCCCTCCTGGCCGGAAAGCTGCCACATCTCGCGGCAGGTGAACAGGATCTCTTCATCGGCGTCGAACGGGCTTGATCCGGGGTGCGCCACTGATGAACTCGACAGGGACCTCGATGGTGGTTCCCGGGAAGATCAGCGGCGTGGGAGAGCCCATAAGGCTGATGAGAGCGTCGAGCTTCGGAAGCAGCGCACGGACTCGCCGCCGAACCTTCTCGCTCTCCGTGTACTTCTTGGCGTCAAGCTCCTCGATCACGCGCAGCGGGATCACGAGTCTGACTTTCTCGTGACCGACGACCTCGGGCCAGTTGATGCTGTCAGGAAGCTGATAGTGCAGGATGCTGTTTGTGTCGAGGACCGTGATGTGGCCGGGGGCGCCGTGCGCGCGGCCGACGTGCATTTCTAGGTTTTCGCGCATCCCGTGGAGGTTGTCCCGCTGTACGCGGCGCTCCCCGTCGATGAGCGGGATCGGGCGTGCGTCGTTTGGCACAAGACGGCGGATCTCCCAGTAACGCGCCGTGTGCAGCATCTCGGTCACGGTCGCGTCGTGGGTTAGCTCAGACATCTTGATCTCGGTGAACTCGACCCATTCGAGATAGCCGTCGCGGGTGCGCATCACCGCGTCGGCATTCCGACCATCCATGACCAGTTGGTCCAGCGCGTTGATCCTTTCGCTCAAGACCTCCAAGGCATGGTCGGGCTGGACAGGATGCTTCAGCCGCAGTTGTCGGCCAAGCTCGAAAGTCGCCGGACGATAGGCCATCGGCGCACCCTAGCCGCTCCACAGTACCGAAGGCACCGTGCTGGTCAACGATCACCGCGGCCCGACATCTCGGGCGACGCACATCTCACTCAACTCGCGGACCACAACTTGCCCGTGCGTAACCCGTGGGGTCTACTTGACGTTCTCGTATGCCATCAAGCCTGTGGCCCGTTCGAGCTCTCGCTTGATGCTTGCCAGCACTTCGTCTCGGCCTCCGGGCACGAGCGGCCCACGCTTGACAAGGAGTCGGTCTGGTACCTCCTCGGTTCCGGAACTTCACGTTCGCTTAGAGGTCTGTATCCCCGACGAGACGTTGCTTCGAAAAGCGGGGAGAGTAGACGGCTTACGACGTTATCCAGGTCAGCGGAGAGCTCAATGCCGGTGACTCGCTCCGTTCGCCGATAATCAGGATCAGCATACCCCGTGCCAGTGGCGCCGAAGCCTTCCATTGTCGTGATCCCCCGACATCCTCTAATACCGAGTACCGCGATTCCGATGTCGATCGCGCCAACGAAACCTGCCCGCTCGTAAAGCCAGGACATGACCCCCAGCGGCTGGGCTATCGCTCGCTCGACTCCGTGCTCCGCAAGCCAGTTGTGGCTACCTCGATGCTCTTTGAGCAGCGGCGACTGCGCGTAGGTGAAGCCTCCATCGGACGCGAACTCTCCATATGCCTGGTAGATCTCGTCCATGTCGTCGCTCGCAGTGCAGAGCCAATGGTCTGCCCGATGCGCTCGGGTCGTCCTCATGTCCGAGAGCGACGCGGCACCATAACCGGGAAAAGGGTCGTGCACGTTGGCTTGGAAGGAAACGTTGTTCATGAGGAAATGGAGCATCTCCTCCCCGCCCGCGGCTACGCGCAAAAGCTCCCGCCCCGGTGCGACGGGTCGGCAGATGACGACCACAACTCCAGCGCTTTCCGGCTCGAAGGAAAACGGGTATGCCCGAACCGCCTCATCGAGCAGCTTGACGCGATCTACTTCCCACAGCTCACGCCGTCTGTAGAGCCGTGCGACCTCGCCCTCGGTGAGTACACGATTGCCTGTGTCACCGCGTGCCCAGTAGCGGTTGTCCTTGTCGATGGTAAGCATGTGAGGCGCTCGTGGTGAAGGCGGCACCACAACGCACACGTACCCCTTTTCTGGCTCTTTTTGCGACTCGATCTCGTACGTTTCGATCGTCGGTTGCTCCGCGATGGCGCTTTGAGTGACGGAGTCAATTCGCTCGCGAGCCCCTTGCGTGACGAACGGCGTCAGTTGGTCCGGCCGGGTCGCATCGTCGCCGCCGATCCCGTAGATGAGCGTGCCGCCATCGACCGTCATGGCGCAGATATCCTTCGCAAGGTCCTTGTTTTTCCCTGTCGCCGGCAGCTCGCGCTTGGCGTCGAAGGCTGGCCCCTCGACAGAAGCACCGTTTTCGATGCCAGTCTGGATGTCGGACTCGGTGACCGGGCGCCACATGATCCAAACCATCGCAGAATCATGACGCGGACGCCCCGAGTCTGTGCGAGCGGTCCCGCCTGCATTGTGCTCCTACCATCTAAACACGGTCCTCGCTGTTAGCTATTCGGTTCCTCGGCCTCGACGTGAAATACCCGCAAGCAGTAGTCGATGTTGCTCTCATTCGTCAACGGCTCTATTTTCAGGTGTTCTCCGAAACCCCTTAGAACATGGGCGATCGGCTTCTCACGAAGGTCAGTCTTACCGGTATGGTCGAAACGCGCGACCCGAATCAATATTCGCTTTCGCCACCGTGGCCGAACGGAGCGCTCAAACACACAAACGATTAGCGCTATACAGAGCGCCAAAGCGGCACCGGTAAGAGCCTCGCTTTTGCCGTAGTGCAGGGTGTGATGGCGAGCTAGCACTGCTGTATAGCCCGCGACCTGCAGCACAAAGCCGACGACGAGAGCGACAAGTCCTACGGAGCCACGGATGCGATCATCGACTGCGTAAGGAGCCTTGGGTTGCTCAAGCGCCCACATGGTTGACCCAGCCGTTGCCAATTGTGGGATGGGCTGGAGCAAGCCCCGTGAGACAAGGTAGGCACCGGCAATGTCGAAACCGAGGCCCGCAATAAACAGATCCTCGTAACTAAACGAAAGATGCAGCGACAGACCAACAGCTAGCCCAGCCATATTGGGATTACCCCGACCTGCGACCGCTCGGGTCTATCGGAGGCAGCCATAGGTGGCCGTCTTTTGCCGGAGGTCGTTTACGGCTCCGCCGCCGCCGGGGCTTGGCGCGCATCGCAACTAGGCGACCTTCGCGAATGTCGTATCCGCCTGGACGGTTGACATCGTAGATGCTGAGCTCCCTCATTTCCTCAAGCTGCAATGCGATGTCTTCCTCGTCCATCCACATATATCGAGCGATCGCGGCGAGTTCGTGGCCCGCGAGCCAAAGGCGCTCGATCTCCGCGCGTATCCGGTCGAGTTCGGCGGCTGTCCGTACGTCGCCGCCAATCAGCCGCGGCGGGCTACCCGATCCGTCGTAGGCGTGCACCATGTTATCCGCGAGACCGGCGGCGAAGGCCGCGATGACGGGAAGGTACTCGCGCCCAAACCACTCGCCCCGAATCCGCGCAGGCTCGAAGCGTTCGTGGAGCTTCCTCTCGACTGTCAGGTCGCCTGGGATGACGTGACGTAGCAGTAGCTCGTCGGGATTGCCAGTCTGCAGCTCGGGCACCCGTCGAGTCGGCTTGTTGGAAAACCCGATCTTGATGGGCCCGTGCTCGCCCGACTGAATGAAATAGATAAACGCCGGGTCGCGCAGTCGGCTTCTCCAGAAGTCGAGCTGCTCTGGCGCGGAGGTGTCGAAGACATCGAATGGTGCGCTGTTGGGTCGCAGCTCGGTGTAGGACCGGCGGAGATCGTCGTGATGCCGCTTGAGTTGGTCGTCGCGCACGAGCAATCGCTGTCGATACGTGCCATCGAGTGCCAGCGCAGCGGCCTCGTGGGCGTTCATGGACCGGGTCGCGCAGTAGTAGATGTCCCAGCCGACTTCGTCCAGTCGCTCATTCGGTTGTAGGTCCAACTCGGCTTCTTCGCGGCACCAGCGCATCTCCTGCCAACGGTCCAGGCGCTGCCTTACCTCACGCTCCCACTGGTCCCCATATGCCATTTGATACAGGATCGTAGCCCCCTCGGCCGACACGAGAACATACGTTCGCTATAGAGCTCATTTCCATCCCGTCCAATCCCGTCGAAAGCAAGCTCGCCGTCGGCTACGTTTCGGCTCTGAGGCGACCTAGATTTTGGTCCGTCCGCTCATCGGCATATGGTTTGGAGGTTGTGTCCGCTTATGCACGCAATCACCTTTCCTCGCGCTTCTACCTCGATGGCTTTGCTGACGCGGACGGCAGCGTCAAGGTCCTCACAATGGGCGGACGCCGACCGGTACGGCTCGCAAAACCCGCCAACGTCGCCTACCGACGGAACTTCTGGGGGAAAGATGCCGCTCTACGGCGGAAGGTCGAGCGAACGCTGAGCGAGGTCGAGAGCGACGCGGCTCCCGTCTTGCGAGACCTAGTACCGAGTTGGCCGCTACCTGCCTCGCTTCCAGAGCGCGCCCCGCTGCTGCAGTTCCTTGCGCTGCATCTCCTGCGCACACCCGGCTGGAGGCAGCTCCTCCCGGAATTGGGAGTGCGATGTGTTAACGAATACGGCCACCTCTATCCAGGCGAGATGTCCCGTGATGAGATGTTGGAGGTAGCGACTTCAGACTCATTCGCCGCAGACGCACTGATGGACGAGATCCCCGTGCTTGCCAGCATGTTCGGCTCGATGCACTGGTCTCTCGTGCGATTTGACGAGCCCTGCCTGGTGACGTCAGATCAGCCGGTCGTCGCGGTCCCGTTCCAGTCAGGCGGCTCCGAGGAAGTCTGTCCCTTCCCGGCGGCAGGACTTCTCCAGACCCTTGAGTACCGCATTGCGATCGACCCACGTCATCTACTGTTGCTGACGTGGCTGGACACCGATGACTTGATGCCGCCCATAACCGGGACGCCACGACTAGCTGCGGAGGCGAACGCCAGCGTCCGGGCACAAGCCTCTACGCAGTGGTTCTATCGCCCCGGGTCTGAGCCACCGCTCGGAACGGTGCTACTCAGGAACTCCTCGCCAACGGGAATAGCGCCGGCGTTGCTGGCGCCCTATTCGCTCGCGCATGCGCGCCGGTCACGGCGACGCAAAGAAGCAAACCGCCACATGCACGAGATGACTGAGGAAAACATCACCGATGAGCTGCGCGTTACGGTCGTGCAGCGACGGAGCGTGCAGCCGCGTATGGCGCGGACCTGACATGGCCGATTTCGACGGAACGAGAGTCAGAGCACGGCTACTAACGGGCGGGTACGCTCAGGCCCATGATCGCTTTCGTGCCGCGATGGCGATCCGCGACGTGGAGACGGTGTTCTATGCCTTGTTCGAGGCGCTTGATTGGGCACACGCGGTCGATGATCTCATCGCCCTGACGTGGAGCCCCCGTGGCAAAGTCCAAGGCTACGCATGGCGCCGCGATCCCGCGCTGGGCGGCGGCGACGGACTGGCAGACATCATGAGTGGCCTACGGTACGTCCGTAATCGAGTGCATCACCAATGGGCCGATGCTCTCGTTATGGACGGGGGTCTCTCATTTCCCGTCAGCCTTCCCGCGACGTTCTCCGCGTTCATATGGCGTCCGGCATGCGACCTGCCGACTCCTCCAAACGAGGGGCGCGAGGCACCCGGACGAGCGGCTTACGCCAAGGCCCTTGCCAGCCGAAGGGCTGACGACGCACTGGAGGAGATGAGGCAAGCGTTTACGTTCATCGGGCAGCTTCTCGATCCGCCGATCGTGGCGCGGACCCCTCCCGTCGTCCGATCAATCTAAACAAGAAGGCGAGGCTCACGCAGGATGCTTATTCGTGAACGCTTCGGCGTCCGCCCGACTGGCAATCACGAGCTGCAGGTGCCACTGCCGCTGACTGTTCAACTCGCCGAAGATATCCGAGCTACCCTCGACCAGTCAGACGAGATTCCCTTCATCCTTACCCTCGACCGAAGAGTCGATCCGCTAGCGCTAAAAATCGAGGCTCATTCGCACGTCTTCGCCCCGCTCCCAAACGGCGCCGAGCGCGAGCTACCCGCAGTTCAGGCGCCTGGAAATGGCAACATCTATGCAATCGACTTCACCACTGGCCTCACCTTTCTTACCGATATACCACTACACGTCAATCGCCTAATGCTCCAATCCGAACTTGTTGCTGAGGACGAAGTGGATAGAGCCACGTTGGACGCCCTCGGCACCAGACTAGTGCTTGACGAAATGGCGACACATATTGGCACTAGGACTTTTGGTGAACGTACCGACCCTCAGACCCTTGAGGCTTTGATGCCGAAGACTGTGGGGTTGCGGATTTACGCCGACGCTGTCGCGCTAAACGCGGACGTGCCCAAGTACCGTGAGTTGTGGCGTGTTCTTGAGTCAGCGTTTGGCTTGCAGGGAAAGGATTTGGTGGCAGCACTCGCCTTGTATTCACCCGCCCAGGAACTCGGGTTCGATGAAAATGAGCTCAAGTCCTTGCTGACGTTGAGGGGACAGGTTAGCCATGCTGCAACTCGGGGTGGACTTGCTGAGCTGCTGCGAATAGGTGGACTGGCCACAGAACGGGTCGCTAGACTAAAGTGCCTTGCCGAGCGGGTAATACTGACGAAGCGCGCATGGGGAACTCGTGACCGAGAGGTTGATGAGCTAGCACCTGCCGTCAGTTGGGTCACAGCGGACGGCACGGTTAGCTTCCAGCTCCAGAGTGAATGATCCTTGCCGGCATCCACATATCGGGAGACATTTCGCTTGGCGATTTGCTAGTCGCCGTTGGTACATTTTTGCTCGCCCTGTTCACGGCGTACCTAGCGTGGACCACGTCCCGCTTGGATAAGCGGACAGCAGACCGAGAGCGCCTGAGCCAACAGCGCAAGGTCCGTGGGGTCGCTCGGCTCATAGACGGCGAGCTAGAAACCATCCAGCGAGCCATAGAGCAAGCGCAGGGAAGCGGCTCGCTGCTCCTTGCAACTCGTATGTCCCACGCGGCATGGGACCGCGATGGCACGCTCATCGCTGAGACACTTCCCCTTAACGAAGCCATCGAGGTTATTCGAGCTTTTGAGAAGGTAAGAGCCTGGGAAAGTGTGCTGGCGGAGCTTCGCGCGCCCCTCCCAGCGGGTGCAGCCCTGCCTGTAGCACAGGACGGTGAGGCCGCCTCCGACCTCGCCGATCTTCTCAAGGCCGTTGGACGCGCACGCGGCAACCTCCAACCGCTCGCATATCCCGACTGAGTCGGGCAGCGGACATTCGGCTCGGCTGCCAGCTACTTACAGGGCACACCTGAAATCGCACGGCGTGACCGCTTACTACGTCATCGCCGCAGGATCACCGCCGTAGTGGGGGCCGAAGGCCTTCGCAGGCGCCCGGTCAGTTAGCGCCAGCAAGTAGCGCTGCCAGCGACTCCTCGAGCTGGTCGGCCAGGAGGAACTGGATTCCAACGGCAACGGCCAGCCCGCTCCACGGATCCGGTGGCTCGGCCTCGACCAAGAGCACCGCGTGTACCTCCTGTGAGACGCTGCCGCGCAGTAGGTGGCGGTATTCGAGCACCTGCCGGGCGCCGAGGCGGACCTGCTGTGCACTGACGGGATCGCCGCTCTTGACCTCGACGACGAAGCACTTGCCTGCGTGTTCGAAGGCGAGGTCGAACTGCGGTTGCCAGCTATCTGGAGAACGGGGCTCAACGCCACGGCTCCGCAGTGCGTCGGCGAGGCGGTCCTGTAGGTCCATGTGGCGCTTGGTCGCGCGGTCCAGCTCGGATAGATCAACGAGATGTGCCGGCAACTCGGTCTCGGCAGGTTCGGAGTCACTAGCGCGACGGTAGGCAACTCCAAACCCCGTGTCGGAGCCTGGGATCGTCAAGGAGAAGACACCGTGCAGACGTTCGAGCTTTCCCTTGGAGCCGGTCTCGAGCTGTAGCGCCTGACGCACGATGTATTCGATGTGCGAGTCAACGCCGCCGCCGGTATACCAGGCGCGCGCCTCGAGCTCCTGAGAGTTCCAGCCCCCGAGTTCGATCGCGCGCGAAATGATCGCGGGTTCCCGTGCTTGCTTGCCGAGGCTACGGACGGCCTCGAGGACGTCGGTGACGACGTCCTGCCATTGGAGTTCCTGTACCCGCTCGCCTGCGGCGCATGGGGCTGGGCATCGCTGCGGGGACCGACACTGCGCCGTCGCGCGCGCAGTTCGAGGGCCTCGTCTCCACCGCTGCACGGCACGGCGCACGTCCGGCAGCTCTTCGAGTAGGCCGCGGATTTCGTCGGCTTCGGCCACGTTGAACATCGTGCGTGCGTTGTCCCGTCAACCATCCCGCGAAGGATCCTATTGCCGAATGATCCGAGATCCATGGACTGGCGCCGTGCGTACGCCGCAAGCCGAACAAAGCGGTGTCGAGTGCACAGTTCGGACAGACACCGGTGGCTCGAGGCTCGTCCCCTTATTTTCCGCCTATCCACTCGGGACTTTCCGCCTACTTTCCGCCTATTGGCAGGACCGAGGTCGAAAAGTCCCTGCAAACCGCGTCCGCGCATGTCCGCCGCTGACCAGCCCTGGCCGAGCGTATCTCCTGTGCTGGCCGGACATGTCCGGACATGTCCGGCACCAGGCTGCGATGGGCGATACTGGGCTCGAACCAGTGACCTCCGCCTTGTCGAATCAGCCAAACGCGAGAACTATGCCGGTCTAAGCGTCCGATCTCCCGTGTTTTCGGGGGTTTTTGGCCTCCGTTTGCACCTCGATGTCGTGTTGTTCGCCAACGTTTGTGGGAAGTTTGTGGGAAGTCATGTGGGAAACCCAACCAACGCTACGGGTCGTCGCCTTCGTCAACCTGAGAGGGCCGGAACGCAGCCGACCACGACTGAGAATCGTAGTGTCGGTGCGCGGCTCAGGTTTTCGACTAAGGCTGCTAAAGCCTTGCTAACCCCGCGGCACGCTAGGAGGAGTGAGACCGCCAGCAAGCGTTCGAGCAAGAGATCGAGTACGAGCGGGACAACGACCTGGGGTTTGGGCTCGAGTAGCCAACGTGGCCTACTCGCTACACCAAACGTCGAACCTGCCGTACGCTACCTCCGACACATACACGTCGGCTGCGCCCAACAGCTGTAGATGTCGTGCCTTAGCTTTGCTGCTGCTCAATCCGGGCTGAACGATCGTGACCCGCAGTGCGGGCCGGCGCCTGCGCACGACATCCTGGAAAGCGAGCAGTGCCGCATCGTCGCCGACTATCAGGCCTGAATGACCCCGCTTCTGGCGGTGCCGCTCACGCCGAACTAGATTGCTGACCATCGCGTCGATGTGCTGGCGGTGGTGCGCGCTGCGGTGTGCCTGACCGCACACCGCGTACAGGTCATTGACGCGGGTACCCGGCTCGGCTTTGGAGGAGTACTTGCAGTGCACGAGGTGCACGATCACCCGCTCACCATCGTCCTTTAGCGCTACCAGGTCAGCAACCTCGCCGGTCCCGTCGTCGTCAATCACGACATCCCAGTCCGCGAGCGATATCAGCGTTTGTGCCGCTCGTGCCTGGACTGTTGCCTGGTCGCGCTCAGGGCCCTGAGACTCGCGCTGAATGTCGATCCCATCCCACGAGAGCACAACGAGCTTATCCGGGTCGATCGGCGCTTGTTCGCGCTCCAGCTCATATAGCACGGAGCCTTCGACGACGACCTCTTGCTCAAACCAGAGCGTGCATCCTTCCTGATTCAAGAACGCGCTCAGCTTCTGCGGCTCGGAGCGTTCACGAACGACGTACGCCTCGTTGCCGAGCGCGCGGTGAACGAATGCTCCGTCCTCGACGGTTGCCTCGTACGGCAGCGTGAGGTCACCGACGCGCACCTCAAAGGGAATTGCACCCTCCTCAGAGTGCTGGCTCACAACCAGCTCCGAGTCGATCAGGAGACCTTCAGTTCCTTCGATAGTGACCTTGACCCTCTCGCTCACCTCTGCGTAGGCGATCCATGGCCAATCGATCGCAAGCGGCATCAGCGGCGGCCGTTCCTCGAGTGGGCGTGGCCGCACAAAACTGCGAAACAGCCCATCAAGAGAGATCGACTCGTCCTTGAGCTTTGGTCCGAGCCGCCGACACCACTGTACCCACTCGAGGACCGTGTCGGCCGCCTGTTGGCTCCAGATCCTCCCCTTCCGCGCGGCCCCCAACGTCACACGTTCTCCCTCCTGGTAGGCCACCACGAAAATGTTGGTGTTCGCCTTCGACTGGCGCTCGGCGTCCGGGAAGCCCTCATACACGTCAGCACCCACGTGCATCGAAAAGCGCCGGCTACGGTTGCGCAAGTCGATCACCCCTACGTTCGTTGGGATCGGCCGCTGCAGTTCACCGAGCGCCCGGTACACTCGCTCGCCTTCGACTCTGTGCACGTCGGAGCCGCACACAGTCTGCGCGAGGTCTTCGTGCAGGCTCTCAAGTTGAGAGGTATTGATGTAGAGCAGGGCCCGCTCACGGTCCCAATAGAGAACATGCAGGTGGTAAGCGACCTCCTGTAGCGACTGTAGGTGGGCCCACTTCACACCGGTGCGCGCCTCGACCACCATCCACACGACCTGCTCGCTGGGATTAATCGCTGGTGGAGACACCACCCGCTCAGCAGCGAAGCGCTCCGCCAGACGCCCCGGCTCCCACTCAGTGCATGATGTCTCATACACGACCGTGCTCATCTTGGGGCGCAGCACGTGAATCGACAGGCCCTGCTCGTTGCTATCGCCGAACCCGCCCTCGAACTCGTCGAGCTCGCGCACGTCCTCGATCGCGTCACCTGCAAGCTGCTCGATCACAGCATCCCACTCGCTGCTCTCGGCATAAAGCGCACGCAGGCGTTCGTCATAACCAGGGTCCGGCCGCGCGACAACAGCCGTCGCGGTCCCGAGATCCGGGCGACTCCGGGCGAAACGACCGATGAACTGAAGCGCGACACCAACGCTGCGATGCGGGTCGTGCAGCGCAGCAATCTTAAGCTCGGGAAAATCAAAGCCCTCGCCGAGCATGTCAACGCAGATGACGATCCGGCTATCTCGATGCCTGATCGCCTCAAGCGCCTCGGTCTGCTCACGCTTTGGCAGCGCACTGTGCAGGATCCGCGGTGCGAACTCGGACGCCAGCTCCTCATAGATCGGGAGGACCTCATCGCGCGCCCGGCCGATGCGGCTGACGCGCGCCATGATCAGGTGATCAAGACCCTCGGCGCGATCAGAGCGCAACTGATTAATTGCCGCCTGAGCCACGGCCCGGTCAGGGTCGGCAAGCGCGAGAACCGAAACATAAGAAATCGGTTGGAAGTAGCCAAGCGCCCGCGCGCGACCCAGCGGAAACGAGTAGATCACCCGACCGCCCAGCCGCTGACCGTCCTCACGGTAGGGGGTCGCCGTGAACTGGAGCACGGGCTTATCGGCAAAGGCATCGCGAATACGTGCCCAGCGCTGCGCGCTGACATGATGCGCCTCATCAACGAACAGGTGAGAGCAACGCTCAATTAGCCCGGCCCTCACCGTCTCGCTCGAGGCGTCAAGAGCGTTCGGGGTGGTTACGAGCACGTTGCAACGCTCAACAAACGAGCGCATCGCCGCGACGTTTGAGAAGTGATGCTCGATACGTCCGACGACCGGACCCGGCAGCGAAGCATCAAGGACACCGGCCGCGGGAAGTACACCGTAGGTCTCAAACACCTCGGCGATCTGGGTGCGCAGCCGGTCTGAGGGCACCACCACCAGCAGCCGTTGGGGGCGCTCGCTCGCGAACAGCGAAACCATCGTCTCGGTCTTGCCCGTCCCTGTCGGCAACACCACCGTCGCGGGTTCAGTGGACCCGGTGGACCAATGCGCTAGCACCGCGTGCAGCGCTCCTGCCTGTGGGACGCGCAACCCTGGAGTACCGGCAGCCGGGTCCTCTGTTCGCAGCACGAAACGCCCGGCCAAGACTGTGCGCACAGCTTCGGGATCCGAGGTCCGCTCATTGGTGGCCCAGTGAAGCTCGTCAGCGAGAAAGGATGCCGGCAACCCTTCGAGAGCAGCCCGCGGGAGCTCGAGACCTACCGAGTCAGGCGGCGTGCTTCCACGCTCGCGTAGCTGGTGACGCGAGCTGTCGACCGATACCGCGAACCAGACGCCATCATCGGTCTCTAGGCTCGCCTCCGACGACCGTGCAACCATCTGGCGTGCGCCGTTTCCGTCCACGATGTGGCGCTGCGCGAACCGCGGCGGAACCGTTGTTTGATAGTCAGCCACGCATCAACAGTGACTGACGTTCCGGATGCCGGACTGTGTGCCGATGGGTCACACGCCAGGATTATCGGTCCCGCCTACCTCCTAGGCCGCCGCCGACCCGGTGGTTGCCGGGCCAGATGCGGACACCCGCAACGGCGGTTCCCGGGGGACAGCGGAACCCAAAACCATACGTCTCATACGATGGGCCCTCGCCGTGCGACGCCCGGCTGCCCCGGCCGGAATCGGGTCCTCGGATAGCTGGTTGAACGGGAGGCGAAGGATCGACTGTGCGACTGCGGTGTCGAGCTCTGCGCCCCACAGCCTCGGGCGTATCTCGTCGATCGTGCCTTCGACCGTCACCGACAGTCCCTTACGTGTGATCCCCAGACTGGCTGCAAGCGCTCCGAGCGACGCCACCACGCTCTGCGTACCAGCCGCGTTCAGAATCACATAGAGCACCAGAATGGCGGCTACCACCACGAGCGCAACTGCCGGAAGGTAAACCCGCAGCAGCCCACGGACTATCGTCCCGAGCCGCCTTGCGAGACGAATCGCTGCCGCGACAAAGGCGTCCGGATCAAGCATCTGCTGCGCGTCCTTCTCGCCGGTAAGGAGCGCGCGCCAGAGCGTACCCTGCCTAGTCAGCGCCCCGCGGACCTCTGCCATGTCTGCATCAGGCGGCGCATGTACAGACCAATTTCCCCATTGCTCGAGCGTCGCTGACACTGCTTCACCTGAGTGCGATGGAAGTTTGCTGCTGAGATCGGCCAAGCGCCCCTCGATCGCAAGCAAGCGATACGTCTCGAGCCGCTTAACGAGAGAGGTGAGGTCCTCCGGGCGACGGCACCTGTCGGCAAGCGAGCGGCCGAGGTCATAGGCATGGAATAGAGCCATATCGTTTGCACGGACCGCGACCACGAGCTCGATATGAAGGTCATAGACCGCCTTCTCCCAGTCGCTTCTCTTGCCCATTGGCGCGTTGCAAAGCGCGTCGGTTGATGGAGGCGGATCGCTGGGTTGGGCTGGCGCAGCGAGCATGCGCTCGATCAGCACCGCAACCTTTGCGATGCCGGCATCCACCCGCTGGCGATGCCTAAGGTCGCTTTCGCTCGGGAGGTTCTCGGGCAGCTTCATCTCGCCGAGCTCTGACTTACGGGCGGCGTAGAGGCCAGACATCTCCCAGCCCAGCGCCAATGCCGAAATCACCGTCGGATCGCCGTTTACCACACGGGTGCTCGGGGGGTCCGGCGAGACTTGGGCAGGCACCCTCAAGACGTTACGAAGCGCTCCGGACGACCGTGAGTCCCTGAAACCGCGGCTGCCGCCTGAAGGCCTGGCTTGCCCAACGACCCGAGCAACTCGATCCAGCTCGAATCCACGAATCGCCGGGGCCATACAGCATCTGGCGGAGGAGTCGGAACAGTCAACACTAGCGTGTGTTGGCAAGCAAGTTCATCGTCGAGACGCTCCTATGACGATGAGGTGATCGCCGGTGCTGGCTGCAGCGTCAGGCGCCAGCCGGCGGCGACGTTCTCGAGGGCGCTGGGAGGTGGGTCGGTCAACGGGATCGGGTCGTCGACGGCTTCCAGGCTGGCGCGGCCCTCGAACAGTGCGAAGCAGGGCAGGCCGTCGAGTCGCGACGGGAAGCGAATCCCAGCGCATCCGAGCTCGTCGTAAGCGTCGGCGGCGATCGCGCGAGTCATCGAGCGCCGCCTGCGCGTGATCTCGGTGACGTCGAGATGCTTCATCCCGTGAGCGGCAAGGAGGGCTGCGTGGCGCTGCTCCATCTCGTGGCGCACCGTCGGATCGGTGAGATCGAGCATCTCGACTTGGGCATTGATACGACAGCAGACGAGTACGTTCTGTCGCCGCCAGTCGGCGGTGATCTCCTGCACCGGTAGATCGGCCATCGCGTCGGCGCCGAACGTTGCGAGATAGTTGGCGACCTCTTGGGTGTCTCGGCGTAGGTCGGCGAGCACCTCACGCAGAGCGGTTTCGGACTCGATCGCGCAGTAGAGCGTGCGGAATCTCTGTTCGGGATCGTCGAAGCGATGGTTCCATGAGCACCGCTCCCGCGGTAGGAATCCGATCGGGTCGGACATATGACCAACTCGCCAGCGGACATCGCCGGGCGCTTGGAGTCCCGTGCCGCTCACACGTCTGCGCTTGCGAACTGCCGTGCCGTGCGAACGACGGGCACGAAGTCCTCAGGTGTCTTGCCGCTACGCAGCAGCCCGATCGGGGCCTGGTCGTCGAGGCGGCTGTTGGTACCGAACAGCCACGCCTTGGCGGTTTCAGCGTCGTAGCAGTCGCGGATCATCCGCACGACCTTATAGCCCTCCCGCAGTCGCAGCTCGACCTGCGTATTGGGGGTCGGTCCGCCGGGCTTGCGGTAGCGGCCGATCTGCTTGACATCGTTGAGGCCGGCGAGGTAGGCCGTCATCCGCTGCCCCAGAGCGTCCTGCAAGAGGCCAGCGATCGTGGCGATCGGCAGCTTGGTCGCATCGTCTTCGAGCTTCTCGGCGGTACTGAGAACGAGTGGCATGGGTGTGGTTCCTCCTTCGTTGTGTCCACGATACTACCACTTCGCACACCCTCAAACAACCCTCTAAACACACCTAACTACGGTACGCATGGAGGAGTTGACCTGGCAGCAGCGAAGCGCGAGAGGATGGCATCATGTCGGCAGCAGAGCTGCCGACTGCGAGCATGATGGGCGAGATGGAGGCGTTGACACCGCGGGCGTCAAGGCCCTGCAACCCCCGGCTCAGTGGGGACCCTGAACGAGTGTGCTTTGGGGCCCCTCCGGGGGCGGTCACCAGCCCAGAAGGCGCCTCAACGACCGGCGGTGCTGGCGGTAGAATCGGTACATGTCAGACGACCCTCTGAGAGCCGCACGAGCTGAAGTTCTAGCCGTTCTTTGCGGTCGTGCTCACGGCCCGTGGCTGGCCTCGGAGGTTGACGGTGTCTGCGAGCAGTCCCTAACGGTGCTGTTGCCGTGACTCAACTGCAGGAGCGAGGCGAGGTCTTCGCCGACCAATACAGGAACTTGCGTGTCTGCCTCACCGGCCGCTCGCCGCTGTGGCCCGGATCTGTCCCTATGCGCACTGAGCGATGACGCCGGCCGACGAGCAAGAGATTCGCGCGGAGCTCATCGGCGCTCCGCTCGCGCTGCGCGATCTGCAGGGCAAGGCGCAGCAGATTCACGAGACGCTGCTGGACGAGGAGCTCGAGGTCATCTACGAGCACGCCGGCGTCATTGGGACATGGCGCCGCGGCGCCCGGATCGATGGAGCAGGCCCGATCCCGGCCTATTACTACGACTTCAAGGGTTCGGTCGTTGTGTCGTGGACCGGCACATAGGCCGGCGAGCGGCGTTACGTCGGTAGGTGCGGGTAGCGGTTGTAGGAGGGATCACCGGGCTGCCAGATTTCGAGAATGTCGCTGGCCGGCACGGCTGAGCGCAGAAATACGTCTGCGTAGCAACCGCCAAGGTCGAGCAGCGATGCGACGAACACGTTGGCGAGCGCCGGATAGGTGGGCGAAATGAGATGGCTGATGCTGAGGTCGATCTGCGCGACGACGATGCTTGGTTGGCCGACAGCGAGGTTCCAGGGTTGCCCACCGAGCGGCCCGCCGTTGAGACCCTCCCCGCCCCACGATTCGAGCAGGGGCAGGCAGCCGTTGTTCGGTTCTGAGAAGGGTGCGTGTCCGAGGACAAAGCAGACCTGTCCCTCGCGAATCTCACCCGCTTCGACGCGGCCGTTCGAGAACACGCCCTTGGAGTGCAGGTGGCCGAGCTGCGCATCGGTCAGGAAACCGTGCTCGTGTGCTTCGGCAAGTCGCCTGGCGACAATCTGCGGCGTGAGGGTCAGGAGACCGTGCTCGCGGATCACGCTCGACTCGTGGTCGAGTAGCCGAGTGCAGTGATAGGCGAGCAGCTTGTAGTCGGCGAATAGTGCGCGGAACTCATCCTCCTGATCCAACGGGATTTCCAGGTCGCCTGGGTACTCGGTCGAGTCACGGAGCCGCTCTGCGTAACCGCTCGACCATTCGAAGATCGCGGCAGGCCAGGTGCTCGGGTCGTCAACGTCGACTGCGGTGATCAGACCCATGCTGCTGTCCAGGCTTACGCGCCTCCGCGCGCCATCTCTCCAAGATGTCCTTCTTCCAATGCGCCCCTCCTCGGCCATCTTGGACCGTTCGCCCTTCGGCGATCTTGCCCGCGAGTTTGGCCAGCGAACGGGCGTGTCGAGGCGGCCATCCATTTCGAATAGCCCAGGCTTTGATGCCAATCGGCTCGAAGCTCTCGCCAGCCTTCCGAAGGATCTTGAGCGCTTCTACAGCGGCCTTCTTGTCTGAGGGATGGGTGATGCCAGTTGTGAGGTTGACGCTATCCGTCAGGTCCTTAAGGGCAGCAACCACAACCTGATTGCTGACCACCTCGGAAGGCTCGACAGCCATACCGGTCCGGGCGTCGCTTGGGTTCCACGCCAATCGCCACCCGTCGATCTCCAGCCCGCCGCCAACGACGCAAAGGCCCGGAGCGTCGAGTTCATCGAGCGAGTCGAGCTGCGCGCCGCCGGGCCAGAGCCCAAGCACCGGCCCGTTGGTGTAGCGGCCGGGAGCATTGCGGTCAGTGACGAGCGAGATCTTGACCATGCCCAGTCGGGTGTTGCGGCTCCTGCGCAGCTCGGCGGTTCGGCGCTCACCGATCGCCGCAGGCACACTGGTCAGCTCGGCGAGTGTTGGAAGCCAAACCATCGCGTCTGGAGAGAGATGGGCCTCCGCGTAGCTCTGTAGCCACGCGAATCCGTCCCTCACCGCACCCGGGTCTGAGGCTGGAGCGTAGAACCGTTCAGTCTTGTCGTCTCGCTCGAACATCGTGCCGATCTTACGCTCGGTCTCGGCCGCCAGTGGCGTGCAATCGTGACCTATGAACTTCCTCGAATGGCTACGCAAGCTGGCTCGCTACCTGAAGGCCGCGGGCGCTGCGCTAACGGCACTCGGGGCCGCGATCGAGACTTTGGTCTTGACGCTAGGCGGTCCCGGCTTCGGCTTCGCTCAGTAGCGCCGAGAATCGCTGGGACACCGCTGCGCGCTTAGTGGACGGCGGGTGACCAGGCGCAGGCGGACGTCGAACTCATCCCGAGCGATCAGGTCGTCGTCGCGACCAGTCACCGCTGTCGAGGTTCTCGCGCAATAGTCTGAGGGCGCAATCCCAGGCTCAGGATGTGGCAGTTCGATCGGGCTCCTCTGCGCCCAACCGCTCGGGATTCACGATGACCGCCATGGCGCTGAGGCGGCTCTTGTTGCCGGCGACCGTAGCGAGACCCAGCCAGCGACGAAGGTTCGACTTTTCGGTCCGCATTACGCCATGGTTGCCCAGTCGCTCGCTGGTAAGGGATGCAGGCTCGGCCGGCGCGGCGTGCAGGGAGACCGCGAAGTCTTGGCCGAATACCAGCGTCATGTCGTGCGGCTTGCCGTCGCGTTGTGTCTTGCGTAGCATCGTTCGCAGCCCGCTGGCGACTCGCTCACGCCCGCTCGTGTCCATCTCGAGGACCATCAATTGGGCCTCTATCCGGCCCGACATACCTGTGGCCTCAATGTCATCGAGGAGTTGGCGAGTGGCATTATTGATGCGTTGGCGTGGCTTGCGTGCCGGCTTGCGCATGCCCTGCTCGCCAAACCACCATTCATCGAGTGGATTGGTGTGGTTTCCTAGCTCAAGATAGGTGCCTTCGACTTCCTCGTCGTCCCAGTGGAGTCCCTCCTGCAGATAGCGCATGAAGAAGTCCATCTCGTCCATAGCCCAGATGCGATGCCGGTTGGCCCGTGCTCGACGCACGATGTAGTGAACGAGCTGCGCGGGGCGTTCCACTAGCCGGCAGATGAGCTCAAGCTCGTGGATCCCGACTACCCACGGCGCCTGCTCATCGGCCGGTAGCAATCCTGCCTCTTGCAGCCGCCACGTCGCAGGTGCGACGGCCGAGAGGTCCTCAAGAGTCACGGCGACGCGGAGGACTCGTGTGATGCCGTCGGTGTCGAGCACGATCGGCTTGCCGTTGCTATCAGTGATTTTCGTGGTCCTGCGTTCGATCAGCGCTTGTTTATCGCGGTCGAGCTGACGGGCGGCGGTCTCGACCAGGTCCCGTAGGCCGCGCTCCAACCGGTCGGGCGCTGTGCGCCGCGCGCTTGGGGCAAGTGCGCCGGCCTTCGTCTCGACCAGCACGATCAGGCTGTCAGAGCGAATCACGCCATCCGCCTCGCCGTCCTGCTCGGTGCCGTCCTCTTCGAGCATCGTGTACTTGATCGAGCCGTGGGACCAGTTCGCTCGCAGAGCGGCGGACAGCGCAGCAAGAGCGCGATCCTCGATCAGGCGGGCGCGATGCGCCTGGAAGCGCTCCCCGGCTTTCGGGTCTTTCTTGAGTCCGTCGGTCAGTCGATCGCGGAGTCCATAGAGAAGGCTGTCCAGAGCGCAGGGCAGGTAGCTGCCGTCGCCAGCGTGAAGGATTGGCCGACTTCGAATGACCTCCATCTCTCCACCAAGCGCACGCTTCGGGTCCGCCTCCCACCGCTCACGATCCTCGCGCTGGCCAAAGTCCACCGAAAACTCGTCGAGGAACGCCTGAGCAGCCTGGACCGGAAGCCCGACGTGGTCCGCCAGATTCTGTGCCGTGAAGGCTGCGTCACGACCGCAGGCATGCCATGCCCAGCTGGCTGTCAAGCCGACGATCCATTGCTCTGCTTCCGACGACGAGCCCTCGACTAGGCGATCGATCACCTCGTCGGGATAGTCCGTTTTCACCGTCTTCCCCTCGCGGCGGGCGGCCACGACCTGTCTTAGCTTCTCAGCCTCGGCACGCGCGATGGCGCCGCGGTCGCCAGCGCCGATCATCGGAAGTTCTCCGGCACCGCGCGCGAGAGCTAGAGCCTGCTCGACCGTGTAGCCGGGAGCACGAGCAAGATCGACGTCGAAGGGTTTGAAGAGGCCCATCAGAGTTTCGGTCTCCTGCTTTTCGTAGGTGAACGATCGGACGGCGAGCCGGTGCATGTAGAGGCGCGACCGAAGCTCTAGCCAAGGGTCGAGATCGCCGTCATGACCCAACTGGCGCGTGGTAAACAGAACCGGCAGGAAGCTCACAATCTCTGCGACCATCTCGCCGAGCTCATACGGGTTTGCCCCGCTTCGCAGCTCCTCGATTGAAGGACTCCGTGTGGGCTCGGGACCGTCCCTGTCGAGAAGAACGTGAGCTACGAACTCAGCCGTTGACGTAAGAGCGTCTCCGGCTAGCGGCTGAAGCGTGGAGGCCCGCACGCGACCGTATGTCATCCAAACCCCGAAGATGACGTCGAAAGCGTGGTGCGGCGCCATCGCTTTGGTCAGGTCCTCACGGAGAGCCAGAAGGCGATCTGGAAGCCCGTCGGCCACCTGGCGCTGCACCTTCCTGAAGGCCTCGTAGTCCGGATGCTCCGGGTCAGCCCGAAACGCGAGGTAGGCCCCTTGCTGGGTCAGTTTGAACGGACCCATGTCGAGTGTCCTCGTCATTGATCGATCGGCGGGGCCGCCCGAGCGGCCCCGCTTCTTCTCCCGCCGCTTCCTCTTTTTGGCTCGCTCGCTCACGCGACTAGCAAAGGCGCTGCTTGATCTCGGCAACCTGAATCGGCGTCAGCTGCCATCTGCCGCCCTTTCCCGGCGCGTCCTCGGGAAAGAGCTTCCGCGCCACGGCCCGAACTTTTCGGGCAGCATCGCTACGCGCGAAGCGTTCCGTCTTCCCAAACAGCTCGACTCCAACCTCGGTCGGCGTGTGGGTACGGGCCATACGTTGCAGCGTAGCCGCACGAGATCACATGGACGGCGGCTCATGTCTCGAGGCTCCGGAGCGCAAGGCGGGCAAAGTAGAGCTCGCAAGCATGCTGTTGATGACGAGACCGAGAAGCGCATCGCAGCACGTGACTCCGACGACTGTCCGACCGTCGCGCTCGCGCTCAAGCTCGACTCCCGTCTGGACCCAAGACAGGACCACACCGATACTCGCATTGAGGTCTTCACGACCGGTGACCTGCTCGACGCACTACGCGACACTGGGCATGGCGAGTAGATCCATAGCCGCCCATCCCTGAGCACCCGCTGGACGCTCGTGTAAAACGCTTGACCCGTTGACTGGCTTTCCACCCAGTTGACGAGGGCTCCCGCGAGGGCTGGTCCCAGAGGGCATGGCACGCGCAGCGTTCACGGCTGCGACAGGTCAACCATCCACGGCACGACTACCGCCGCGAGGCAAGGGAGCAGGCCTGATGCCGGGACACATCAGATCGCGCGGCAAGCGCGCAGACGGCACGACCAAGTGGGCAGCGCGTTGGCGTCACCCCAACAGCCCTGGCGGCAAGCAGACAGAAAGGCAGTTCCGCGACAAGGACGTCGCGCGACGCTGGCTCCTGCGCATGGATGCTGAGGCGCACGGCGCGATGTTCGCGCAACCAACCAACGCACAGCGATCACGGCCGTTCAAGGAGGTTGTGGGCATGTGGGAAGAGACGTGCTGGACAGGTTTGGCACCCAGCACCAAGGCGCGCTATGGGCAGATTGTGCGGACGTACCTGCTGCCAGAGTTCGGCACCACGCCCATCACGGAGATGACGCGGGGGGTCGTGCGGCGGTACTTCGCGCGGCTGACTCGTGAAGGCAAGACACCGGGCACGGTGCGCAAGGTTCACACGGTGCTGTCAGCGATCATGAGCGAGGCAGTCGAGTTGGAGTTGCTGCCGGTCAATCCATGCACGCGAATGCGCGGACTGCCAGCGGTGCGAACTGAGGAGCGGGTGGTCCTCACGGCTGAGCAGGTGCGTACGCTGGCCGAGCGAATACCGCAGCACTTTCGGCTGCTGATCTACATGGCCGCGTACACGGGTCTGCGTGCTGGCGAGCTCGCGGGTCTGCGACGTAAGGACGTTGACCTGCTGCGCGGTGTTGTGCAGGTGCGGCAGGCGCTCAAGCAGCTCGACCCGCCGGTGTTCGGCGGCACCAAGACGGGCAAGACGCGCACGGTCACATTGCCGAAGTTCTTGCGCGCCATGCTCACCGACCACCTTGCCGGACCAATCCCCGGCGGAGCTAACGCTGACGCGCTCGTGTTCACGTCGCCCGAAGGCGGCATCATGCGACACGGGCTGTTCATGCGCCGCGTCTGGTACCCAACGATCAAGGGCGACAACAAGCGCAAAATCAAAGCGGCGCTACCGACCGAGCTTCACGGGCTACGCTTTCACGATCTACGGCACACGTGCGCCTCGCTGTTCATCGCTCAGGGCGCACACCCCAAGATCATCCAGGAGCGGCTGGGCCACGCCAGCATCACCACGACCATGGATCGCTACGGCCACCTGTTCGACGGCTTGGACGCCACACTGGTTGACGGGCTCGACGCCGCGCATGCAGCGGCTACCCCGCCCGACTACATGGCGGAGCTACCACCGCAAAGTGCGGAAGGCGGCTAGGCAGGTGGCATAAACCCGCAGGGACCTTTTGGCGCTATCGCCACGGTCATAGCCTGCGTGCGCAGCCACTGAGCCAGCAACACCCCGAAAAGCAAGATCGCGAGAAGAGCAATCGCTCCGGATATGACGACATCTGCTGGAGGCATAGACGTTTGATAGTAGAGACTTGCTAACCGATCGAAGGCCCGGTGTCAGTCGCCGCTACGGCCTGGCCGATGATCGCCCGGACATCGTTGACGCTCATGCTGGCGATGTATTCGTTGCCTGACCCTGCCGTCAGCGGGTCGATTGCCGCCAGAGCCACGTCGTCGGGGTGTTCCTCCTTGGCCTTTTCAAGCAAAGCATTAAATACTTTGCCAACACGCCACGAAACTGCGCCGCTGCTTGCAGATTTGAGGTCGTCTAGTAGTGCGGAGAGCTGGATATGTGTGCTGCTAGCCATCTTCTTGTCCTTGTTTGTTCGGATCAGAATGCGGGCGAGGTCCGCGCGCTGTGCAGCGTGTTGGGACCCCGCTCGTTCCGCCGCTACGCGGCGGTGGGCACAGTGCCCATGTGTTCATGCATCCATGCGGTGATCTCGTTCGAGACGTTCGACGATGCCCATGAATTGCCGGTCACGTCGAGTACCAAGACTCGATCGCTGGCGCGCATACGCCTCGCCATCTCGTCTCGTACGTCGCTAAAGCTCTTGCTCGTATGAACCAGCCACAGGGACTCGTGGATATGCGCCCACGCGCCGAGACCCTTGATGTACTCCTCCAGGGACGCGTAATCGCCGCCGGGAGTCTTGAGGTAGTAATGGATTTGGATTGTATTCACGGTTCTGTCCGGTGCTTGGTTTAGCTTTCCGTTTCAAGATGGGATTGCCAGCCTTGGCGATCCACCCAGTGTGATGGGCTTCTAGATTGCAGCAGAAGCAGCGGCGGAAACAATGGAAGATTTGTGCGCCTTGTTCCGACGGCGGTAGCTATGGTTCTGGGATGCGCTACTGCGTGCTGAGAGCACCCACAGGGGCCACGCCTACGGTAGAGGGCGCCTTGTTTCTTTATTTTCGGTCGCCGTGTACCGCTAGGGCACGTCAGGAGACCTTTCTTTCTTGCATAGGGTCTCTCCGCCGATGCCCACGTATTGATCGAAATGACCAAAAGACTGCTGACCTCACGCTTGCCCGGCAAACGACCGAGGCCCACAGCTACCCGAGGATCTCGTGGTCGATTCCATGTGCGGGATCGGCACGACGCTCGGGGAGGCGACCAATCTCGGGCGCCTCCCAGCGGCGCGGAGATTGAGCCCCGTTAAGCCACGATCACCGCCGCAGGCGCGGAAGGCCCCAGGTGGCCGGCGTATCCGCTCGATGGCGAAGGCGTGGTCTTTCGACGAGGGCCTATACGAGGGCTAAACCCAACTTGACCCCCGCTCCACAGCCCTCCAACAAACAAAAAACCCCCCATTAGCAGGGACATTGATCGATGGGCGATACTGGGCTCGAACCAGTGACCTCCGCCTTGTCGAGGCGGCGCTCTCCCAGCTGAGCTAATCGCCCTGGGAACGACCCCAAGCCTATCAATGGGTGCCCAAGCCTCGCGCTCGGTCAGGGGACGATCACGACCCGTCCTGCGCCGTCGGTACCGGCAGATTCCTCGCCACTGGAACCGACTTCGCCGGTTCCTTCCACCCCACTCGCGCCTTCCACGCCGCTGGAGCCTGATCCGGGACTGGAGCCCGCTTGGACGCCTTCAGACCCCGAGCCGCCCGCTTCGGCTTCGCCGTAGGGGCTCTGTACGCGCGGGGAGCTACCTTCGGACGAACCGGACCCGGAACCCGACGAACCCGACCCGCCTTCGGTCTCGGTCTGAACCGCACCCTGGGTAGAAGCGGACGCCGAGGAGACCCCTTCACCCGCCTCGATCTTCTTCACGACCGTGGCGACCGTGTTCGAGGAGATCGCGAACCCGACCCCGGTCGAGCCGGGCTGGGAGCCCTCGGTCTGGGCCGCGTCGCTTGCGATCTGGGAGTTGACGCCGATCACCTCGCCCTGTTCGTCGAGCAGCGGCCCGCCGGAGTTGCCCGGGTTGAGCGCCGCGTCGGTCTGGATCGCACCGGTGATCTTCGACCCGTCGGGCGCCTCGATTTCGCGGTTCAGGGCCGAGACGATGCCTTTGGTGAAGGTCTCTTCGAGGCCATAGGGAGTGCCGATCGCGTACACGGTGTCGCCGACCTGGACCGAGCTCGAGCTCGCGAGCGTCAGCGGTTTCAGTTCGAGGCCCGACGGGTCGACCTTGATCAGGGCCAGGTCCTGGTTTGCTTCCTCCCCAACCATCGTCGCGCTCGTCGTCTTCTTCGAAGACCCACTTGCATCCACGCTCAGGCTCGTCGCCCCCTTGATCACGTGATCATTTGTGAGGATCAGCCCCTGTTCGTTCAGCACGATCCCCGTGCCCTCGTCCTCGCCTTCGGAGGTGACCGCCTTGATCGCGACGACCCCCGTGCTGTCCTGCTGGTAGATCTGGGTCGCCGTCAGCGTCTTGGACGACCCGGAGGATGCGGATACCTCGCGACGGGTTCCCCCCGCGGAGGAGCTCGCCGGCGTCGCCGCCCTGACCGTGCCGTCGGTCGAGGTCGAGCCTGCGGTCGAGCCGGTTCCCAGCAGGGTGACCGCGACCGTGGCGACGGCGGCTCCGAGCATCGCGGCGAGCAACATGGGTGCGAAAAGACGTTTCACGGGGGTGACCTCCATCCGGGGTTCTGACGGAACCCGACCATCATGCGACACGCGGCTGTGCGGGCGCTAACGCTGCCCGAAAGCGCCGCTAAGGGAAGGCGAAAGAGTTGCTAACCGGATGCCAAGAAGCTGGTAAGACACATCAGTTGCCTGTGATGGTGGTGGAGAGAGAGAGAGAGAGGCGACGACCGGAGTCGAACCGGTGTAGACGGCTTTGCAGTGCTCCAGGAAGTCCTGTTCTCCGCTTACCTAAGCGGTTTTCAGGGACCTCAGGTGCTCTCAGATGCCCCCAAAAAACGCTCGAATGGGGAGCCTTTGGGGAGCCTCTCGCGCGCTTGCCACGTCGCGCCGCGATCGGCAAGATCTACATTGACTATGACATCTACATAAGCTACAATCACTCCATCATGAGTACCGTTCTGGCTCCACCCACGATCTCGATCAAGGACGCGGCGGTTCGCTTGGGTGTGCATGAGAACACCGTGCGGGCGTGGTTTGACGGCGGCATCCTCAAGGGCTATATGAGCCCAACGGGCCGCAGGAAGGTGCTGCTGGACTCTGTCGAGCGTCGCGCGCGTGAGATGTTCGGTGTGCCCACCGACACGGTCGAGCTTGGCAAGCCCACGGCTCCCCCCGCGCAGCTCGACACGCTCGAGCGAGCGCAGAGTCGCCTGCCCTGACCTGAGAGCCGATGCCCGTCCGCCTCCGCGCCTAGCCTTGGCGCCGTGAAGCTGGACGACCCACAGCACTACTACGCCGAGCGAGACGTGGCCCATACGGCGCAGGGCGACATCCACGTCGGCGTGCCGTTCGTGCACGCCACGATGTTCTCTCCCGAGTTCGAGGCTGTCGGGGCTCGTAAGCGCCCGGACGCCGCCGACCCCGACCAGGCGGTCGTCACATCTCATCACGGCCTGGGAGTCGTGCTGCACTACACCTGTGGCATCACGGCGCAGCCTCCCGGAACCAGGGGCTATGCCCACGAGTTCCGGCTCATCGCGCCGATTGTCTCGCTGAAGACACTGAAGGCGTGGGGCATGAAGAACAACGAGCTGCGCAAGCTCCGGGACGGATACGCGCTGCAAGGCTTCATGTATCTGCCCCAGGTCGAGCCCTTGCTGCTCGACGGTGAGGAAGAAGGCCACGACGAGTACGGCGGTCATGCCGCGGCCCTGATCTACCGGCCGGCGACCGTCAGTCAGGCGCTCCTGGACCACGCGCCGCGCATCACGCGCCTGACCGCAGACGCTACGCGGATTCTCGATGCCGCTCTCATCCAGACCTACACCCCCAACAACTTCGACTGGAACGCGCTCGCCCAGCCAGACCTCAGTGACGGCTGGGCCGGTCCTCACTGATCTTGGACGGTTCAAGATGCGAGAAGCTCGCTCCGGCGTAATCGGCGACCAGGGCCTTCTTACGGTTTACACGAGCTGACGAACTCGTGGGTCGTTCCGTCTCGCCTGGGTGAGCACGAATCGCGTTGAGTTGGTCCGGGCTACGAATGACGCCTCCTTCACTACCTCGCACGGAATGCTCCATATCTCCTGGACGTCGAGGTCCTCGTTGAAGAACACCGCGAGTAGGACGTCGAAAGGATTCTTCTCGATGTCGCGGATAGGGCTCAGCTGTCGGCTGCGGTTCTCCGGTGTGAGTCGTCTCCCCTTGATTTGATATCGAATACCCTTTGCATCGACTGCATCGATCGACTTCTCAGCAAACCCCTTCCGCTCGAGCTTGAAGCGATCACAGCAGATGCGCTCGGCATAATCGCCCACGGGTGTGTTCGCCGTTCGCACCAGGTCGCGGACGCGAAGCATCCGCATGCAGCGCGCCCAGGTCTTCGCGATTTCGTCGTCGCTCATGTCGTGCAGGAGCCGATCGAGTTCGAGCAATTTGTCTGGCATCAGGGTCCCGTTCGGATCGACAGAAACCTACAGGTGTCCGAAGACAGTGTGTGTCTGGCCGCCGGCCCGTGTCTCATGCTTTCCGGAACAGCCCGCTTGGGTCGGCTGTATGCTCCATCAGGTCATGTCCCGGTGGCACCTCCTGGCTACGGCGATCCTCGCGATGGTGTTGCTGGGGACGACGGCGCGTGGTGAGTCGAGTCGTGGCGAGTCGCATGTCTCCGCGGAAATCACGCGTGCCGTGCTGGCCCCCTGGGAAGCGATCGCCAGCCAAAACGCTTCCGCCCTGTGTGCTGACTTCGTGCCAGCGGTCGCGGCTGAGCTCGTGCCCAAGGCTCGCCCAGGATCGACCTGCCAAGCCGCGGTCGAAGAAGCGCTCACCTCGGCAACCACTATCTATAAGCCATCGCTGGCTGGCGCAAAAGTGCAGGACATCGTCATTCACGGGGATCGCGCTTCGGCGGAGCTCATGAGCATCAAGATCAAGGGCAAGCGGAACATCAAGTCGGTCGCATTTGACGCGACGTCACTCAAGCTCGAAGAGATCGCGGGAAGGTGGCTACTCGCCTCATCGGCACTGCTGATTGCAGTCAAAGGCTGTGGAATTCCTCTGCATAGGACTGGGTGCCCAGCGAATTCCAATGTATTGGCCCTCGCAATCGTGTCTTCTCCTGAAGAGCCGCCGTTGCCAGAGGTGCCCGCGGCGGTGCGACGTGCCGGCGGCAAAGAGCTAAGCGACTTCGAGGCTGGGAGAACCGTCTACGCACAATCAGGCTGCGCAGCGTGCCATCGGCTCGGCGATGTCGGCAACGCGGGACCTGGCCCCAACCTGACCCACATCGGATCTACACTCTCCACGCCGCAACTCGAACATGCCCTCGTCGATCCGCGCGCGCCGATGCCGTCTTTCAGTCATCTGCCCGCCGCCAAGTTCAAGGCGGTCGTCGAGTTTCTCTCGCTGTTGCGCTGATGTCCCTTCGGAGGATCCTGTCTTGCAGGCCCTTTAGAGGCGACGACCGGAGTCGAACCGGTGTAGACGGCTTTGCAGGCCGCTGCGTAGCCACTCCGCCACGTCGCCAGGAAACAGACAGAAGCGTATCGAGCCACCGTGGGCTCGACGGCGCGCGGGGGCCTCAGCCACTCAGGGCGTGATTGACGAAGGAAAACGACCGTTCACGGCCATCTTCGAAAGCGGCATCATTTCCAGCCATCAGCGGCCCGCCGATTCAAGCAATGCGATCTAT
This sequence comes from uncultured Solirubrobacterales bacterium, assembly GCA_963779405.1. Classification (GTDB taxonomy): domain Bacteria; phylum Actinomycetota; class Thermoleophilia; order Solirubrobacterales; family Solirubrobacteraceae; genus Palsa-744. The sequence goes on along the minus strand of CAVZYF010000008.1, from coordinate 27,468 downwards.
TTGACGAAGGGGGTAGGATTGATGCCGGCTAGTTAATGGACTCTCCGCGGCTCTGGCCGCACCTCTGTACCGGACGGCCCTGCAGTGGCATGTTGGTTTCACGAGCCGTAACCGTTGCCGGTGGCATCGTGGTGAGTCAGGTGTGTGGAGTCTAGAAGTGGACCCAGACGATCGTTCGGGTGTGCCTGCCGGCACAGACTTCGCTCCTGACGCCGGTGCGCAAGACGTACACGGCGCGGCGAACGGCTCCTCGCGCGCGCCGCCGGACGCAAAGAAGGTGCGACTTTCGGGTCGCGTTCGGTCGGCCTTGATTGGGGGACTGATCGTTGTGGTCGGCGTCACCGGATCAGCTTTCCTGGCCTCCGCCTGGCGCTCCAGTTCGCAACGCGCCAACAAGAAGTCCTTCCAGTCCACGGTCGCGGACCTGAGCAACACGCTGGATGCGAAGCTGCAGACGAAAATCGAGCTCACGCGGGCGATGCGCTCGATCGCGACGATGGAGCCGAACGCGGGCGAGGAGCGCTTTTTGCAGTGGTACCGGCAACTGCAGCATGGCGCCCCCGCCTCGCCCGATCTCACGGCCGTCTTCATCCAGGCGGTCCCCGCCGCCGAGCTACCCGCGTTCCGCGCACAGGCCGAGGCCGACCCGGCGTTCAGCAAGCTGCTCCACGGCTCATTCCAGATCTTCCCCTCTGGCCGCCGCCCGTTCTACTGCCTGACGCGCGCGACGGTCGGCAACCCCGGGGGCAAGACCGTCTACCCGCCGCTGCTCGACTACTGCGCGCCGGTGCTGCCCGGCATCGGCAAGTCTCCGTATGCGGCCCTGATCCGCATGGAGCGCACGACGGGCGCGTTCATCGTCACCCCCCTGCCCGGTCTCGGCGTCGCCTCGCTGGTCGGGATCAGCGAAGCCGTCTACCGCTCAGACGCGCCGCTCGCGACGGTCCCGGAGCGCCGGGCGGCCTTCCGCGGCATCATCGGCACATCCTTCGCCGGCACGGCGCTGCTCGACCCGCTGCTCGCCCGCCACACCTTGCTAACGCTCGCGCTCTATCACCGCAACAGCGGCGATCCGCTCGAGCTGATCGGACGCGCGGGAGCGCACCCGCAGGGCCGCTCCCCCGTCTACTCTGAGCGCCTCTCGCTCGGCGAAGGCTGGCTCGTGCAGGTCAGCGGCACAGCCGACAGCCCGCTCGCCGCCGACACGCAGGGCGCGATCGCACTGGTGTTCGGCTTGTTCGTGACGCTGCTGATCTTCCTGCTCTGGCGCGTGCTCGCGCGTTCGCGCCAGCGCGCCTGGGGCCTCGTCGGGGAGAAGACCGACGAGCTCGAGTACCGCGCGCTGCACGACCCGCTGACCGACCTGCCGAACCGGATCCTGGTGCTCGACCGCGCCGAGCAGATCCTCGCGCGCGGGCGCCGCCAGGACGTGCCGGTGACCGCGCTGTTTGTCGACATCGACGGCTTCAAGCAGATCAACGATCGCCACGGCCACCACGCAGGCGACGAGGTCCTGCGCCAGGTCGGCGCGCGTCTGAAGACCGTCCTGCGCGACAACGACACGGTCGGGCGCCTCGGCGGCGACGAGTTCGTGATGCTGATCGACTCGCTCGGCCTCGAGGCCGCCCCCGAGCTCGTCGCCGAGCGGATCCTGGACGTGCTGCGCCAGCCGATCCGGCTGCCCCAGTCGGGGCACTCGACCGCTCTGCGTGACGGCGAGCATCGGCATCGCGACCGGACGGCCCGCCTCGGCCGAGGACCTGATGCAGGACGCCGACCTCGCGCTCTACAAGGCCAAGGCCGCTCGGCAAGGACGGCTACGTCAAGTTCGAGCTCGCGATGCACGACCGCGGCGCAGGACCGCATCCACCTGGAGATGGACCTCGCGGGAGCGCTCGACGCCGATCAGCTCTTCCTCGTCTACCAGCCGATGCTCGACCTCGAGAACGAGCGGGTCGTCGGAGTCGAGGCGCTGTTGCGCTGGCGCCATCCCTCGGGCGAGGTGATCCCGCCCGACGCCTTCATCCCGATCGCCGAGGACAGCGGGCTGATCGTGCCGATCGGCCGCTGGGTGCTCGAGCAGGCCTGCGCCCAGGGCGCCGCCTGGCACGCGCAAGGGACACGACCTGAACATCTCGGTCAACGTCTCCGCTCGCCAGCTCGAGCGGACAGAGTTCGTCGAGGAGGTTCGCACGGCGCTGCGCGACAGCGGCCTCGATCCGGCAGACGCTGACGCTCGAGATCACCGAGACGGTCCTGATGCGCAAGCCGGAGACCACCGCCCTGCTGCTGGCCGAACTGAAGGCGCTCGGCGTGCGGATCGCGGTCGACGACTTCGGGACCGGCTACAGCTCGCTCGCCTACCTGCGCCAGTTCCCCGTCGACTCGCTGAAGATCGACCGCACGTTCATCACGGGCCTCGCGCTCTCCAGCGAGGCGCATGCGCTGACGCACACGCTGATCCAGCTCGGCAAGGCGCTCGGCCTGCAGACGCTCGCCGAGGGAGTCGAGCAGCACAGCCAGGTCCGCGCGCTGCAGCGCGAGGGCTGCGACCTCGCCCAGGGCTTCCTGTTCGCCCGCCCGCTCGCGCCCGACGCGCTCGAGCGCTTCCTCACCAGACATCCCCGCTCCCGCCGCGCTCCTGCACTCCGTCCGCGTCAGGCGCCCCTTGACCCTCCGCCAGCGGCGACGGCGGGATCCGGGTCTCGCCGCGGACCTCGGGGATGTTCATCATGACCTCGTCGAGGTAGCACCACGACCAGGCTTCGCCGGGCTCGATCGAGCGGATGATCGGGTGCCCGCTCGCGCGGCGTGCGCGGTCGCGTGACGGTTGGGCGAGTCGTCGCAGCAGCCGACTTTTCCGCACTCCAGGCAGATCCTCAGGTGCAGCCACGGGTCGCCGTTGCAGGCAGTCCTCGCAGCCGTCGGTCTCCTCCGGCAGCTCCGTGATCAGGACGTGGTCGAGGTGCGTGCAGGGCATAAGGAAAGCGTAGCTCGCAAACGCCCAGTGTGGATCACACCTATCACGAATATGGGCACATCCACGTCTCACGGTCGGCGCGCCCGTCGGCAAGAAATCTTGCAGACCTCCCTGTGTTACGCATCTTGCAAGAAGTTCTGTTAGGTTCCCGCCCGTTCGTGCCGAGTCCTCGACCCCACGGGGCCGAGGAACGGGGGACCCAATGCAGCCGTTGAGGTTGCGGGGGCGAATCGCCACAATATTGTGGCGTAGCGCAAAGTGCGCGAGCCCGACAGCTAACCCCGTAGGCGCCAAGAGAAGACTGAAAGGACGCCGTTTTATGTCGGGATTCCCGCGTGATCTTGCCGTGCTCGAGCCCTGGGAGCTTTCGCTGATCCGCTCGCGCGAGCGCCGCCAGCAAACCGCCCGTGGTGGACGCCCCGCGCCGCAGTGGACTACTGCGCGCACCGCCGCCCACGCCTCCCCCACCTCCAGCATGTCCCTGGCGGCGATGCTCGACGCGCGCAACCGGACCGCCGCCGCGCGCGACCTCGCCGAGGAGCTGCCGTGGGACCTGTCGCTGGGCCGCTCCCGCGCGCGCCGCCGCGCCGCCGAGCTGCGCTTCGTCCCGGCCAGCTCGCGGGCCAAGCGCCTCTCCCTCGGCGCGCTCGCGGCGCTGACCGCCGGCCCCGCCGCCAGCCTCGCCACCGGGGTCGCGGCCGCCAATCCGGCCACCACCCCTGAGCCGACCACTACGACCGAATACAGCATCACGCTCAGCGCGGGCGACACCGGCCGTCAGGTCGAACTGCTCCAGCAGCGCGCTCGGCATCCCCGTCGACGGCATCTTCGGCCCCGAAACCGAAGCGGCGGTGCAGCACTTCCAGGCCAGCCACGGGCTCGCGGTCGACGGCATCGTCGGACCGCTGACGAGCGCCGCATTGCGCGGCGGGGCCACCGGCATCAGCCGCGGCGGCGGGCGTCCACACCGAGCTTGCAAGCGACACCGAAGGCAGTGCAGGTTCTGCGGAGACGGCGGCTCTCGTCGGCGGCAGCGCGGTCGCGCGACTGCAGCAGGCGCTGCACCTCCCCGTCGACGGCGACTTCGGCCCGGAAACGGAGGCCGCGGTCCGCCGCCTGCAGGCCCGCCACGGGCTGACCGTCGACGGCATCGTCGGACCGGCGACGTGGAGCGTGATCGGTGTGAGCGGAGCGGAAACGCTTACCCCTCCCCCTTCGGCGATCGCCGCGCCCGCCTCCCACCAGGCGGGCGTCGTGTCCGCCGTCGCGAGCAGCGACCGTCGTCCAGCGCCACCGAAGCGGAGGTCGCCGCCAACCCGGTCGCGCGGCTGCAGCAGGCGCTGCACATGCCCGTCGACGGCGACCTTCGGCCCGGAAACCGAGGCGGCGGTCCGCCGCCTGCAGGCACGCCACGGGCTGACCGTGGACGGCGTCGTCGGCCCCGCGACCTGGAGCGTGATCGGCGTCAACGACGCGAGCACGCTCACGCCGCCCGCAGCGCCCTGGCGGGGTTCGGCCCGGGCCGCAGCGACGTGGCCGACAGCACGGGATCGAGCTCGACCAGCACCGCGGGCGGCGAAGGCGAAGCCTCGGGCGTCGTGGCCCGCGTGATCGCGGCCGCGGATGAAATCGCGACCAGGCCGTATGTGTTCGGCGGCGGGCACGGCTCGTTCCAGTCCGAGGGGTATGACTGCTCGGGCTCGGTCTCCTACGCGCTGCACGGCGGCGGCCTGCTGAGCTCGCCCGAGGACTCGACGCGGTCTGGAGTCCTACGGCGAAGCCGGACCGGGCAAGTACATCACGATCTACGCGGACGCCGAACACGCGTGGATGACGATCGACGGACGGCGCTTCGACACGGTCGCTCTGCAAGAGACCGGGGACAGGCTGGTCGGACTCGATGACCTCCACGGCAGGCTACGTCGTACGCCACCCCGACGGGCTGTAAGTAGCGTCTGGCCCGGCAGGCTTGAAGCCTGCCGGGGGCCGTCGAGAAAAGCTTCGAACCACCCCCGGATCGAGCGTCCCGTCTCAAGCTCGGCCTAGTTTTCTTCCTCCCCGTCCAGAAACGGCGACAGGAGAAAACAAATGCTTGCACGGGCCCACACCTTCACGATGGAGGACTACCAGACACGGCATGTGAGTGTCGAGGTAGACATCCGCCCCGGCCTGCCCGCATTCACGATCGTCGGGCTGGCAGACGCAGCGGTGCGCGAGGCGCGCCAGCGGGTGCAGGCGGCGATCATCAACTCTGGATATGAGTTCCCCGCCAGGCGGATCACCGCGAACCTCGCCCCCGGCGACGTGCCGAAGGTCGGCCCTGGCCTCGACCTGGCGCTCGCCTGCGCGGTGCTGGCGGCCAGCGAGCAGTTGCCGCAGCGAGCCGCTGGAGAGCCATGTGCTGTTCGGAGAATTGGCCCTCGACGGCGCCGTGAAGGCTTGCCGAGCAGGGCACGCTCGCTGTAGCGCAGGCGACGCTGAACGCCGGTCTGCGCACGCTGGTGCTCGCGCCCGAACGGGCGCGAGAGGCGTGCCTGGTCGAGGGCCTGGAGGTGGCCGCCGTCGAGCGTCTATCGAGCGCGGTGCGAGTCCTCGGCGGCGGCCCGCCTGACGCGCTGCCCGAGCAAGCGCGTCGTAGCCCGGACACTCGGAATCCCACGGGACTGGACCTGAGCGACGTGCGTGGCCAGCACCACGCGGTCAGAGCGCTGATCGTGGCGGCCGCGGGCGCCCACAACAACCTGCTGAGCGGCTCGCCGGGTGCGGGCAAGACGATGCTCGCCCAACGACTCCCCTCGATCCTGCCGCCGCTGAGCCCTACGGAGGCGATCGAGGTGACGCGGATCCGCAGCATGACCGGCGGCTGGGAGGGCGATCTGGCGAGCAGCCCTCCGTTTCGGGCGCCCCATCACTCGATCACGACCGCGGGCCTGATCGGCGGGGCGCGGCGCGGATGGGTCGGCGAGGTCGTGCTGGCGCACAACGGTGTGCTGTTCCTGGACGAGCTCTCGGAGTTCGCGCGCCCGACGCTCGAGGCGCTGCGCCAGCCGCTGGAGGAGGGGCGCGTGGCGATCGTCAGAGCACGGCACTCCGCCGTCTACCCGTCGCGATTCATGCTCGTGGCGGCCACCAACCCATGTCCATGCGGCTACGCGGGGAACTGGGAAAGGTGCAGGTGCAGCGAAACGGAACTCGCCCGGTACCGCCGGCGGCTTAGCGGCCCGTTACTCGACCGCATCGATCTCACCGTCAAACTGGAAAGCGAGGGAGCGCGCGGCCTCGGCGCCACGCCGTTGACGAGCTCCGAGAAGGCGCGCGAGCGGGTGATGCTCGCGCGCGAGCGCCAGGCGGCGCGCCTGAAGGACGAGGTGGTGACGGTGAACGCGCACATGGACGTGCGTATGCTGAAGCTCCACGCGCGCATTGAGCCGCAGGCGGACGAGCTGCTGAAAAAGAACCAGGAGCGGGGCTTGCTGAGCGCGCGCGGCCAGCACCGGGTGCTGCGTGTGGCGCGGACGATCGCCGACCTGAACTGCAGTGAGAAGGTACGAGCGCGGGACGTTGGCTGGGCGCTGGCGATGCGCTCCGAAGCCGAGTACGCGGGAAGTCGCGCGGCATGACGGACGCATGCAAAGACTGTCTGCGCAGAAGCTGGCTGCTGGCTAGGATGAGCCGTTGCCTGGAGTACCGGGCACACGATCGGGGGCGATTGCTCGAGCTGCTGGCGCTCGGCGATCGAGGAGCTGGTGCAGGCGATCGGGGGCAAGCGACGCGGGGAACTGCGAGCGCGATATGCGCGCTTTGGCCCGCGGGACATTGATGTGACGACGGGCATAGAGACGATTTGCCATCACCACCACGGTTACCCGAGCGCGCTGGCGGGCGATGGGGCGCCGCGGATGCTGTACGTGGCGGGCGGGACAGCCCGACTGCAAGCATTGGGAGACGCACCCACCGTGGCGATAGTGGGGAGCCGCAGGGCGACGGACTACGGCATGGAGATGGCTCGCAGCCTCGCGCGCGGTCTCGCAGCTAGCGGCGTGACGGTGGCGGCGAGCCTGTCGGATGGGATCGCCCTCGCCGCGCATGCGGGCGCGCTCGAAGTCGATGGCAAGACCCTGACGGTGACGGAGAGCGGCTTGGACGTTCCATGCCCGGCGCGCAGACGGGTGCTGTACCAGCGTGTGCGTAAGGAAGGCTGCGCCGTGGCGGAGCTGCCGTGCAGCTTCGCCGCAAGGCGCAACAGCTGGTGCCACACGGCGCGCGAACGGGTCGTCGTCGGAATGGCGGAGCTGACGATCGTGGTGGAGGCTGACGAGAGTCCGATCGAGCTGCTGGGCGCACGGATCGCAAAGTCGCTGGGGCGAGGACTCGCGGCGATCCCGGGACGTGTGACCTCGCCGGTGTCGCGGGGAACGCACGCGCTGCTGATGGCGGGAGCCACGCTGGTGAGAGGACCGGGGGACGTGCTGGAGCTGCTGCATGAGGGCAATCCACCACGGGATCGGGACAGCACGACGAGAGGGACTTACAGAGCGCCGAAGCCGACCGAGCTGGAGCCGAGACTGAAGGAGGCGCTGGAGCTGGTTGGCACCGGCAAGGACACGCCCGCCAAGTTGACCGCCGGACGCACGGACATCGGAGAGACGCTGCTCGCCTTGGGCGAGCTCGAGCTGATGGGACTACTGACGCGAGGAGACGGCGGCCGGTACGTGCAGCGAGAGAGCCTGGCGGGTAGATAGCTTCGCCTCGCTTCGCAAGGCTTTCCGAGTAAGCGGATGAAGGGACTCGAACCCTCGACCTTCTGCATGGCAAGCAGACGCTCTAGCCAACTGAGCTACATCCGCGCGAGCGCCGATTATAGGGGCAGGAGGCATGGCGGGATCTGGCTGTGGGCGACGGGCTGTGGACGACGCCACGTGCAGAGACATTGCTGGGATACTCCGCAGATGCCAAGCGACCGCGTCTACACGCGTCTCTCGACGACCTCGGCCTGGGCGCTGAAGGCCTTCGGCAAGCTCAACGTCCCGCTCTACCGCGCCAGCCGCGGGCGGCTGTTCGGGCAGATCGCGGGCACGCCGGTACTGCTGCTCACGACGGTCGGTCGCCGCTCGGGAGCACCGCGCACCGTGCCGGTGGTGTATCTCCCCGACGGCGAGCGCATGGTCGTGATCGGGTCGAACGCCGGGCACAAGACCGCACCGGCGTGGTCGCTGAACCTGGAGGCGAACCCGGTTGCGGAGGTCGAGGTCGGCGGGGAACGCAGGAAAGTGCGCGCACGAGTCGCCGAGGGCGAGGAGCGCGCTGAGCTGTGGCGGAAGATGAACGAGCATATACAGCGGCTTCGATGACTACAGCGCGCGAACGACTCGCGAGATCCGGCTGTTCGTGCTCGAGCCGTGTTAGACACAGCCAACCCCCGCTCGGCTCGGCCGCCATCGGCTAGCCTGAGACCATGCGCTTCTTCAGCCGACCGGATCCGAGCATGGTCGACGCCGCGAATCGCGCTGCCCGGCCGCGAGCGCGAGATGGATGTCCCCGCGCTGCACGAGGTGCTGGGGACGCCGCTGCAGCCGACCGTTCCCCGAGGGCTTCGAGCAGGCGGTGTTCGGGATGGGCTGCTTCTGGGGCGAGGAGCGGGTCTTCTGGGAGGCGCCCGGCGTCTACACGACGGCCGTCGGCTACGCGGGCGGGTTCACGCCGAACCCGACCTACGAGGAGGTCTGCTCGGGACGCACCGGGCACACCGAGGCCGTGCTCGTCGTCTTCGACCCCGCCGTCGACGAGCTACGAGGAGATGCTGAAGCTGTTCTGGGAGGGCCACGATCCGACTCAAGGGCATGCGCCAGGGCAACGACGTCGGCAGCCAGTACCGCTCGGCGATCTACTGGCAGCGACGAGGCCCAGCGCACCGCGGCGGAAGCCTCGCGCGACGCCTACCAAAAGGTGCTGAGCGCGGCCGGACATGGCACGATCACGACCGAGATCGAGCCGCTGGACGTCCCACCCGTTCTACTACGCCGAGGACTACCACCAGCAGTACCTGGCGAAGAACCCGGGCGGCTACTGCGGCCTCGGCGGCACCGGCGTCAGCTGCCCGGTCGGTCTCACCTGACGGCGCCTCGTCGCCCCTGGCGGCGTCCTCGGTCGCTCGCGTGACCGATCCGTCCGGGATCGGCCAGCACGCCACGCTCACTGCGTCCTTGCCAGGAACGACGATCCATCCGTCAGGGGTCAGCCCTTAACAGCAGCGACCCCGCCGAAGCGGGGCCGCTGGTAGTGGGTTTGGGTTGAGTTGAAACCGGAGGCGTCCATGCCTCCGGTGTGCGGACGGGCTAGCCGGCCGCCGGGCTTGGCGATGGGTCGGGCTGCCACGACGGAGCATGTGGACCACCTAGCGTGGGCACGTCCGAGGGGTAGACCTCGTTGCCATGGATTGCGTGATCGCCGATCTCCATCTCTTCGTCGGTGAGTCGCAGCGGCAGGAAGATGCCGATGAACTTGAGGATGATGAACGTGGCGACCGCGGTGTACGCGATAACCCACACGGCCGTCTCCGCCTGCCAGCGCAGCAGCGTCCAGCCACCGCCCAGGAGCAGACCCTGTCTTCCCAGGCAGGTTGGACGCGCCGCCCACGCCGATGTACTCGACGATGGCGGGATCGGCCAGCAACCCGACCATCAGGCCCCCCGCGAGACCGGCGATACCGTGGGTGTAGATCACCCCAAGGGTATCGTCGACATTTCTGAACGGTCGGGCACGGCTGAGGTAGCGAATCGCGAACCACACGATCGTCGCATCGACGACCCCGATGATGATCGCGCCCCATCCATTGACGAACCCTGCCGCCGGGGTGATACCCACCAGCCCCGTGATCATGCCGTTGACCGCTCCGAGCATCGACGGCTTGTCGCGGAAGATGTAGTCCCACGCGATCCACACCATCATCGCGACCGCGGTGCAGAGGTTGGTGTTGATCACCGCCGCCGAAGCGTCGGCGCCGGCGTAGTAGGAATCACCGCCGTTGAAGCCGTTCCAACCCAGCCACAGCAGACCCGCGCCCACCGCCACCATCAACAGGTTGTTGGGCGCGTCGATCTCGCGATCTCGTTGCAATCGTGGGCCGATCACCGCAGCGAACACGAACCCTGAAACACCCGCGGACAGGTGGATCACGTACCCACCGGAGTAGTCCAACGCGCCATGAGCCGCGAAGTAGCCTCCGCCCCAGATCAGGAACGCGTTGACCGCGTACACGAACGTGATCCACAACGCCACGTACGGGATCCACGCCTTGAAGTTGACCCGCCCGAGCACCGAGCCGAGCGCCAGGATCGGAGTGATCGCGGCGAACACGAACTGGAAGTACACGAGCGAGGCCTCGGGGAAGTGGAACGGCGGACCTTCGGTGATAGACGCGATTTCAGCCTGGCCCTCCTCACCGACGTGACTGAGCACGCTGCCCGGTTCGCCGAGAGCCGTCCCGAGGAAGCCTTTGGTCCCGAAGATGCCCGAGCCGCTCTTCGCGATCGGATGGCCGAAGCCCATCTTGAACGCCCACAGGCACCAGACAATCAGCGTCACACAGAACGCCACGAACGTAAGCATCATTGCGTTGACCGACCAGCGCTTCTGCATGACTCCGCCGTACAGAACGGCGAGGCCGGGAAGGCTCATCAGCCCGACGAACGTCGCGGCGGTCATCTGCCACGCGTTGTCGCCGGCGTTGAGCCAAGATGGGTAGCTTGCCCAGGTCATGTGCCTCCATTTCCCTGCTGTCGTGGATCTTTGAGCCGCGATACCGCGGTCCGGGTATACAAACGGGCACGGAGGCGAGCCGGTAGGGACACCCTGGCCAACAGTTGGTGCAGGACTTTCGACATTTGTATAGACGCCCCTCTGTGCGGGCCGTCGGGGCTTGGCCGCACGACCGATCGGCCGCTGCGCCAGGACGCGGAGGATCAGCCGAACGGGAAGCCGGCCCGCCGGCAGGAGGCACGCAGTTCGGCAGCGACATGCCTGAACGCGCCCGGCGAGGCGCACACCTTTCTGGCCTGGGCGCCGCACCCGTGCTCGGTCGCGCCGCCGAGCGTGCTGGCGAACGAGACTTCGATGCAGTCCTTACGGGCGGGCGAGCCGGTCGTAAGGGCATATGCCCCGAGACCCGCGGCAACCAGCACCACGCACGCCAGCATCGCCGCGACGACCGTCTTCTCGCGCCGCCCCCAGCGCAGCGGCTCGGACAGTCGCTTGGACTGATCCTGCATGATCATGGCACCGAGCCTACCTTTCTAGGACTGGGCGGGCGTGTCTGGCGCGGCGGTGTCCGGCGCGGCCTCGCCAGCAGCCAGGGCGCCAGACTCAGGCCCCGTCGCAGTGACCGACTCGGGAGCGGACTCGGACTGGAACGCGAGCGCCGCCGAGTTGATGCAGTAGCGCTGCCCGGTCGGGCCGGGCCCATCGTCGAAGACGTGCCCCAGATGGCCGCCGCAGGTGCGGCAGAGCACCTCGGTGCGGCGCATGAACAGGCCGTTGTCCGGGCGCAACTCGACCGCTTCGGCGACGGCCGGCTCGGTGAAGCTCGGCCAGCCGGTGCCGGAATCGAATTTGGTGTCCGAGCCGAACAGCTCGGCACCGCAGGCCGCGCAGCGGTAGGAGCCGTCGGCCTTGTGGTGGACGTACTCGCCCGTGAACGGTGCCTCGGTGCCCGCCTTGCGCAGCACATCGTACTGGGCGGGCGTCAGCTGCTCACGCCACTCCTGCTCTGACTTCTCAACTTTGGTGTCTCGCTCATCTGCATCTAGTTCTAGCACTCCACCCCCTCCGGATCATCTCAGCCTCCTGTTATCATGATGTTTACGTTCACGTCAACTTCTCCAAGATCACGTTTTGGCGTCGCCGCCGGCCACGAGAACTACAAGTGGTGGGCGCTCTCCTGCACGAGCCTCGGGATGCTGCTCGCGGCGACCAACTCGGGCACCCTGATCATCGCCCTGCCGGACCTCGAGCGCTCGCTTCACGCCAGCCTGCTCGCGCTCGTGTGGGTGATCCTCGCCTACCTGATCGCCGCCACGGTGCTCGTGCTGATGGCCGGGCGCCTGAGCGACCTGTTCGGGCGCAAGCGCGCCTACGTGGGCGGCTTCCTCTTGTTTGCCTTCGCCTCGCTCGGAGCGGGCTTTGCCCCAAACGCGGACATCCTGATCGTGTGGCGCGTGCTGCAGGGCATCGGCTCGGCCTTCTTGTTCGCAAACGCCGCCGCGCTCGTGACCGACGCCTTTCCGAAGGAGGAACTCGGTCTCGCGATGGGCACGAACACGATGGTCGCCGCGATCGGCCTGGCGATCGGCCCGGTGCTCGGCGGCGCGCTGGTGGCGATCTCCTGGCACTGGGTGTTCTGGTTCAACGTGCCGTTCGCGCTCGCCGGCGCCGCCTGGGGCGCACTGATCCTGCGCGAGCTCTCAAAACCCGACCAGATACGCGGCTACGACGTGCTCGGCAACGTCACCTTCATCGTCGGGCTGACGGGCCTGGTGCTGGGCATCTCGCGCGGCGGGATCAGCGGCTGGAATGACCCGATCGTGATCGTCGGCCTGATAACGGCGGCCGTGCTGCTGCCGATCTGGGTGCTGATCGAGAGCCGCTCGCGCGCGCCGATGCTCGATTTGAAGATCTTCAAGAACCGCCTGTTCGCCGCCGCGAGCGCCGCCTCGTTCATCAACGGGCTCGCGCGCTTCGCGCTGATGTTCCTGTTCGTCTTCTACTTCCAGGGCGCGCAGTCGAACACGCCGATCGAAGCCGGCGTCAAGCTGATCCCGCTCGCACTGGGGATGCTCGTCGCCTCCCCCCTCGCCGGCATCTACGCCGACCGTCACGGGTCGCGAACGCTGGCCGCCCTCGGCATGCTCGTGAGCGCCGTCGGCCTGGCGGGGATGACGACGCTGGGGGTACATACCCCGTACTGGCAGAGCGGGCTGTGGCTGCTAATCGTCGGCGTCGGCTCGGGAATGTTCAACAGCCCGAACACGGCGGCGATGATGGGCACCGTCCCCGCCGACCGGCGCGGCATCGCTGCGGGCGCGAGAACGCTGCTGCAGAACACCGGCGCCGTGCTGTCGATCGCGTTCGTGCTCGCGATCATCACCTCGGCCGTGCCGAAAGCGACGCTGTTTGCGGTCTTCTCCGGTCTCACCAAGGGACTCTCCGAAGCGAAGCTCGCACCGTTCATCGCGAACATGCACGTCGCGCTGTGGGTGCTCGCCGCGACCTCGCTGGTGGGCGCCGGCGTCTGCCTGCTGCGCCCCAGCCACATGTCCGAAGCAGAGTCCGCGACACTGTCCTTCGAGGAGCATTCCCCACCGCGTGAGCGAGTCCACGCGTGAGCGCCCCAAACGAGCCCAGCCTGCGGATCGGCGACGTCGCCAAGCTGGCCGGCACGACCCCGCGCACGATCCGCTACTACGAGGAGATCGGACTACTTCCCCAGACGCCCGCGCGGCGTGTCTGGCCAGCACCGCCTGTACACCGAGAACGAGGTCGAGCGCCTGCGCGAGGTGATGCGCCTGAAGGACCTGCTCGGGGTATCGCTCGATCAGCTGAAGACGCTGCTCGCCGCCGAGGATGCACGGGCCGCGGTCCGCGCCCAACTGCGGCGAGACGACGTCCACCCCGAGCGCCGGCGCGAGCTGCTCGGCGAGGCGCTCGGGCACATCGACCGTCAGCTCGAGCTCGTCCGCGGCCGTGCGGCGGAGTTGGCGAGCCTGGAAGCGGAGCTACGGGAGACACACAAGCGCGTGCGCCGCAAGCTGCGCGAGCTCGACGCCCAGGCCGGGGGCGCCTTCCCACCGGCCTCGGCGCCGGCGGAACCCGTACCTCCAAGCGCTTGAGCTAGAGGAGCACCGGGCGGGGGCGCAGTAGCCCGTTTGTAAGGTGAGGGGAACCCGTTTTTCGGGAACCTGATTTTTCGACAGAGGAGTCTGCGTGGAGCGCAAGTGGTGGACATTGATCGCGGTCTCGGTGGCGATCTTCATGCTGTTGCTCGACATCACCGTCGTCAACGTCGCGCTGCCAGACATCCAGCGCTCGCTGCACTCCTCGTTCTCCGACCTGCAGTGGGTCGTGAACGCCTACGCGCTCACGCTGGCCGCCTTTCTGCTGACCGCCGGCGCAGTGGCCGACCTGGTCGGGCGCCGGCGCGTGTTCGTGACGGGATTGTTCGTCTTCACGGCCTCCTCCGCCGTCTGCGGCCTGGCCGACACGTCCGCTCGCGCTCAACCTCGCGCGGGCCGTGCAGGGCACCGGCGGGGCGATGATGTTCGCGACCTCGCTCGCGCTGATCGCGCAGGCCTTCCACGGCAAGGAGCGCGGCGCGGCCTTCGGCGTGTTCGGCGGCGTGATCGGCGCAGCCGTGGCGATCGGCCCCGTGGTCGGAGGCGTCATCACCTCGGGCATCGGTTGGGAGTGGATCTTCTTCGTCAACGTGCCGATCGGCGTCGCCGCCGTGTTCTCTGACGCTGAGCCAGGTGAGCGAGTCGCGCGACCCGAACGCCACCGGCGTCGACTGGATCGGCCTCGTCACGTTCTCCGGCTCGCTGTTCCTGCTCGTGTTCGCGCTGATCGAGGGCAACGAAAAGGGTTGGGGCTCAACCAGGATCCTCGCCTTTCTGATCGGCTCGATGGTCCTGCTGGCGACGTTCCTGATCGCCGAGCGCCGGCAGCGGCGCCCGATGCTGGACCTCACGCTCTTCCGTCGCCCGGCCTTCGCCGGCGCGAGCATCGTCGCGTTCACGGTCTCTGCGTCGATGTTCGCGATGTTCCTCTACCTCACCCTCTACATCCAGGATGTGCTCCGTTACGACCCGCTGCAGGCCGGCCTGCGCTTCCTTCCGATCACGCTGCATCTCGTTCGTCGTAGCACCGATCTCCGGCAGGCTCAGCGTGCGCGTACCCGTCCGCCTGCTGCTCGGCCTCGGTCTGCTGTTCGTGAGCGGCGGGCTGTTCGCGATGACGGCGATCGGCGCCGCCTCCGGCTTGGACCACGCTGATCCCCGGCTTCCTGCTCGCCGGCGTCGGTGTGGGCCTGATCAACCCGCCGCTTGCCTCGACCGCGGTCGGGGTGGTGCCCGTCGAGCGCTCGGGGATGGCCTCGGGCATCAACAACACCTTCCGCCAGGTCGGGCATCGCCACCGGGATTGCCGGTCTGGGCGCCGTCTTCCAGCACAGCATCACCCATGGCACTTCTGCGGCGCTTCGCTCGAGCGGGCAAGCCCACGAGATCCTCGCCACGGCCCACGGCCAGCTCGGCACGCTGCTCGAGTCAGGCCAAGTCACCCAGATCGCCCACTCCCTGCCTCCCGCCGCTCGCAGCGCGCTCGATCACTCCTACCGCGTCGGGTTCACCGAAGCCTTCACGACGATCTTGATCGATCGCCGCCGCGATCGCGCTCGTCGGGTCGGTGTGCGCCTTCGCGCTCGTGCGCAGCCGCGACTTCGTCTCCGCCGGGGAGGCGCCCGCCGGTGCGGGGGCCGAAC
This sequence comes from uncultured Solirubrobacterales bacterium, assembly GCA_963779405.1. Lineage (GTDB taxonomy): Bacteria > Actinomycetota > Thermoleophilia > Solirubrobacterales > Solirubrobacteraceae > Palsa-744. The sequence goes on along the minus strand of CAVZYF010000008.1, from coordinate 11,959 downwards.
CGGTTCCCGCGACCGCGGGATGAGGCACGCGGGTAAGGCTCAACCCACGCCTGTGTCTGCATTCAGAAGTTTCAACGCGGCCGCAGCCTCATTCAAGATCCTTTGCGACCACCGGCTCATATCCGCGACAGTCGAGAACCGGGAGTCGGGGATAACGCGGATAATGAGCTGGATCCTCGCGCGAGCGTTCGCACAGCGAGAACGTCGAGCCGCGAGTGTTCCTCACCTCCCGCCGATGCTTGCAGTCGGCGCACAGCCCAACCGTCGGGTCACGCCTGGGGGGAGTCGCCGGTGCGGGCATCACCGCAGCGTAATGGCCTCCGCGACTAGTGCATGCGATAATCGTTGACTAAGCAACTATGAAGACCTTTACTCGACTACTTGGATTCCTGCGCCCTTACAAGCGCGGCATGATCATCTCCTGGACGCTGGCGAGCCTCGCGATGGCGATGACCGTGGCGTTGCCCGCCCTGACGGGGCGTGCGGTGCAGATCATCAGTACGGGCCCGCGCCACCAGGCGGCTGCGCAGGCGAGCGCCCGTCACGAACTGGCACTGATCGCCGGCGCGATCGCGCTGCTCGTGCTGGCGCGCTGGGGGTTCATGTACTGGCGGCGGATGGTCGCCGGGCGGCTCTCGCTCGGCGTCGAATACGACCTGCGCAAGCTGCTCTACGGCCACCTGCAGCAGCTCGAGCTCAGCTTCTTCGACCGCCAGCAGACCGGCCAGCTGATGTCGCGCGCGACCGTCGACCTGCAGGCCGTGCGCTTCTTTCTCGGCTACGGGCTCGTGTTCATCCTGCAGTCGATCCTCACGATCGTGCTCGCGGGAACCGTGATGATCATCACCGAACCGCGCCTCGGCCTGATCTCGCTCGCGCCGGTGCCGTTCGTGGTGCTGATCTCCTACCGCTATGGTCGCCGCGCACGCCCCGCGATCCAGCAGACCCAGCAACGCATCGCCGAGCTGACCGCGGACGCCGAGGAGAACATCTCCGGAGTGCGCGTCGTCAAGGCCTTCGCCCGCGAGCCCCGCCAGCTGCAGCGCTTCCAGGGCAGCGTCGGGCGCGTATTCAGCCAGGCGATGGTGGCGACCCGTCTGGAAGCGAAGTTCAACCCGATGATCGGCTTCCTCCCGCAGCTCGGCCTCGCCGCGGTGCTTTTGATCGGGGGCAACGCCGTGATCCACGCGCACCTGACGCTCGGCCAGTTCACCGCGTTCTACCTGTACCTGAACATGCTGATCGCCCCGATGCGCACGCTCGGCGTGATCCTCAACCTCGCCCAGCGCGCCACCGCCTCGGGCGCGCGCCTGTTTCAGGTCCTCGACCGGTCCCCGCGGCTGACCTCACCGCCCGGCGCGCCGGCGCTACCGGCGGGCAACGGGCATGTGCAACTGCAGGGCGTCACGCTGCGTTATGACGAGTCCGATGAGTTCGGCGCGGCTTATTCGGCGACGAGCGCCTCGAACGGAGCGAGCCCAGCAAACGGAGCGAGCTCACCGAACGGAGCCTCTCCGGCCCATGCCGCGCGCGCGGTGCTGAGCGATGTCGACCTGGACGTTCCCGCCGGGCGCACGATCGCGCTCGTCGGCGCCACCGGCTCCGGCAAGACCAGCCTCGTCTCGTTGATCTCACGGCTGTACGACGTGAGCGCCGGGCGCGTGCTGCTCGATGGCGCGGACGTGCGCGAGGTGGACCTACGCTCGCTGCGCCAGGCCGTTGCCGTCGTCAGCGACGATCCGTTCCTGTTCTCGGAGACCGTCGCCGAGAACATCGCCTACGCGCGGGTGGGCGGGCCTCCGGTCCCGCGCGAGGCGATCGAGCAGGCCGCCCGCCGTGCCCAGGCCCACGAGTTCATCGAGCGCCTGCCCGACGGCTACGACACTCGCGTCGGGGAGCGCGGGTTGACCCTGTCCGGCGGACAGCGCCAGCGCCTGGCGATCGCGCGGGCGCTGCTAGCCGACCCGCGCGTCCTGATCCTCGACGACGCCACCTCCTCGGTCGACGCCTCCACCGAGCGTCAGATCAAGCTTGCGCTCGACGAGGCGATGGCGGGGCGGACCACGTTCATCGTCGCCCACCGCCTCTCCACGATCGCGCTGGCGGATGAGATCGTCGTGCTCGACCACGGCCGGATCACCGCGCACGGTAACCACGAGGAACTGCTGGAGGTCTCGGAGCTGTATCGCGAGATCGTCGAAAAGGGCCTTCCCGATCAGGTGTTCCTGACGCGGGAGCTGCCGCGCGAACGCGAGGTGAGCGGGATATGAGCGCGCACGGCGGCGGCCGGGGAATGGGTGGCGGCGGTGGCGGGCGCGGACTTGGCCCGGGATCTGCGCGTGGCGGCGCGCAATGGGACGGCGAGCGCGCCGCGAAGGGCACGCGCGGACGCAACCTGCGCGGCCTACTGCGGCTGTTGGGGCCCTACCGCCTGCGCGTGAGCGCGATGCTTACGGCGCTCGTGCTCGGCACGGCAGCCTCGCTGGCCCCTCCCCTGCTGGCGAAGGTCGCGATCGACGACGGGATCGAACGCCACGACACCCACACGCTCGTGCTGGTCGTGATCGCATTCCTCGCGTCGGCGCTGCTCGTGTGGGCGATGACCTACGTGCAGACCTATCTCGTCGGCTGGGTCGGCCAGCGCGCGCTCGCGGACCTGCGTCTTCGCATCTTCACCCACCTGCAGCATCAGCCGATCGGCTTCTATGAGAGCCGCCCCGCCGGCGTCCTGATCTCGCGCATGACCAACGACGTGGAGGCCCTGGAAAGCCTCGTGACCGATTCGGTGGTGACGCTGTTCCAGGCCGGCCTGACGCTCGTCGGGGCGGTCTTGGTGCTGCTGTTCCTGGATCTGAAGCTGGCGCTGCTGACGTTCTGCGTGGTCCCGTTCGTGGCCGCCGGCTCGATCTGGTTCCGGCTCGTCTCAGCCGGCGCGTTCCGGCGCACAAGGGAGACGATCGGCGCGATCACCGCCTACCTGCAGGAGACCCTCTCCGGCATCCGCGTCGTGCGCAGCTTCGGCCAGGAGCCCCACCACGAGGCGCGGTTCGCAGAGCTCAACACGGACAACTGCGACGCGAACATGGTCACGGTGCGCCTCAACGCCGCCTACTTCCCGACGGTGGAAATGCTCTCCGGCGTCGCGCTCGCGCTGATCGTCCTGTACGGCGGCTACCAGGCGCTCGAAGGCCACATCACCGCGGGCACCGTCGTCGCGTTCGTCGGGACCCTGTCATTCCTGTTCGAACCGATCCAGCAGCTCTCCCAGCTCTACACCACCTACCAGTCCGGGATGGCCGCACTGGAGAAGATCTTCCAGCTGCTGGACGTCACACCGAATCTGACCGATCGCGCGGGGGCGATCCCACTGGAGCGCATACGCGGCGAAGTCCGCTTCGAGGACGTCTCCTTCTCCTACACAAACGACGCGATGGTGCTCGAACACATCGACCTGACGATCCCGCCCGGACAGACCGTCGCGCTCGTGGGCGCCACCGGAGCCGGCAAGTCGACGATCGCCAAGCTCCTCGCGCGCTTCTACGACCCCACCTCCGGGCGAATCCTCGTCGACGGGCACGACCTGCGCGAGGTCTCGAGCGACTCGTTGCGCTCACAGATGGGAATCGTGCCGCAGGAGGCGTTCCTGTTCTCCGGCACGATCGGCGAGAACATCGCCTTCGGCCGACCGGACGCCGACGAGGGCCAGGTCCGCGACGCCGCGGCAGCGGTCGGCGCGGGGCAGTTCATCTCCGAGCTGCCCCACGGCTACGACACCGAGGTCGGCGAGCGCGGCGCGCAGCTGTCCTCCGGCCAGCGCCAGCTGATCGCGTTCGCCCGCGCCTTGATCGCCGACCCACGCATCCTGATTCTGGACGAGGCGACCTCCAACGTGGACCTGCACACCGAGGGCCGGATCGAGGCCGGCCTGCGCCGCCTGCTGACGGGCCGCACCGCGATCGTGATCGCCCACCGCCTCTCCACGATCCGCCAGGCCGGGCGCATCGTCGTGCTCGAAGGAGGGCGCATCGTCGAGCAGGGGACCCACGATGAGTTGATCGCCGCCGAGGGCCGCTACTTCGAGCTCTACCGCGACTGGGCCTCGCAGGCCGCGGCGTAGGCGGCCATTATCGGCCGCGGCGTGACGATGCAACTCCGGGACAGGGACTCGAACCCCAATCTCCCGGACCAGAACCGGGCGTCACTGCCAATTGGACTATCCCGGACAGTGCCTTCGCTTGAAGAATAGTAAACGAGCCCGTAGGGCTCAGACCGGCTGACCGTTCGGTGCGAAGAAGGCGGTGAGCGCCTCCTCCAGGCCCGTGTCGAGCACCAGCAGCACCTCGTCGCCGGCCTCGATCACGGTGTCGGGCTTGGGCACGAAACCCGTCCCTTCGCGTAGCACCGAGATGATCAGGCTGCCTTCGGGCAGCGCGATCTCGGCCACCCTCACGCCGACGGTCGGCGCGTCCTCGCTCACCTCCAGCTCGATGATCTCCAGGCGCTCCTCTTCGAGCGCCAGCAGGTGCACGAGCCCATAGCGTGGGACCTCGTGCTCGATCAAGCGCAGGATCAGGTCGGTGGCCGACACCGCCGGCTGGATACCGAGCATCCTGAAATGGTCGTGGTTACGCGGGTTGTTCACGCGCGCGATGATGCGTTCGCACAGGTACTTCTCCTTGGCCACCTGGCAGACCAACATGTTGTCCTCGTCATCGCCGGTCACCGCGACCACCAAGTCCGCGCGCTGAATCCCCGAGCGCTCCAGCACCCACAGCTCGGTGGCGTCGCCGTACTGCGCAGCGTGTTCGAACTCCTCCTCGATCGCCAGATAGCACGAGCGCGAGGACTCGATCAGCGTCACCTCGTGACCCTTCACGATCAGCTCTCTGGCCAGGTTGCGCCCGACCTTGCCAGCCCCGACGATGATCGCGTACACGCGTTCAGCTCCTCAGGCCGGCTGAATCTCGAGCGCGCTCTCGAACATCTCGATCGCGTGCCGGGTGGGAGAGATTGTCTGCAAGCCCTGCGCGCCGTACCATCCGGCGCGCGCGGGGTCCATCACTCGCGCCAGCACCTTTTCGACATCGAAGCGCTTCTGGGCGATCTGAGCGATGATCAGATTGGTGTTGTCCCCTCCCGTGGAAGCGATGAACACGTCGGCGCGCTCGATGCCGGCCTGCACCAGCGCATCGACCTCCAGCGCCGTACCGACCGTGAACTGACCTTCCGCGTCCTCCCAGCTCTCGCTCTGGCCCGCGTCCAGACGCTCGTGCGAGAGCGGATCCGCGTCCAACACGGAGACTTCATGACCCGCCGCCAGCGCAGATTTCGCAACCGCTGAGCCCACACGGCCGGCGCCGACGATCAGGACGAACATAAAGTAAGAACGAACATTGCGGATGCGGAGATTAGACGATGCGGGGCTCTGTCCGCCGAGGGCCTCCTGACTGCTCTTTAGGCTGGCGCTCCCCCGCACGTTTGATCCCGGAGGACACCGACTCTTCAGGCTGCTCCCGCGCCGAGCGATCCTCGGGCAAGTGGGCCGCCGGCGCCGTCACGATCACCCGGCAAGTCGCCTTGCTCACGACGTACTTGGTGATCTCGCCGACGAAGTTCTCAAGCGGCCCGCCTCGTCCCCCAAGGCCCGCGCCACCGCGGATCCGGGAGGGTTCCTCCGCTCCGAGCACGATCGCTTCGACGCCCCGACGGCGCGCCTCCTCCACGATCGCATACCCCGCGCGGCGCGTACGCACAGTGGCCGTGGCGACGTATACGCCCCCATACTCCTCCCCCACCGCCTTCGCCCGCGCCAGCGCCAGGCGGGCGTGCTTTATCTGCTCCTCCGGCAGGCGCGCGTCGAGCGGCAGCGACATCGGCATCACAAAGATCCAAACGGCCTCGATCGTCGCCGTCTCGGTCTCGGTCTCCGTCTCCTCAGTAGCCTCGCCCGCTGCTAGCAGGGCCGCCGTCTGCACGATGTCCTCGTCGAGCTTGGTGCCGAACAGCGGCACGAGAATCGATCCATAGTCGCGTTCGCTCGGCGGCTCGGCGCGCAGGATCTGTGGCGAGACCGTCACCCGCGCCGTCAACGAGGTCTCATCCGCACGCCGGTAGACGACGTATCCGAGGATCCCGAACGCCATCCACCCGAGACCAACGTAGCGGGCCGGTTCGTGGAGAATCATCACCGCCACCCAGCCAGCGGCGCAGACCAGCGCTCCGAAGGCCGCGGGCAGCGGCAGCTCGCCGCCGCGCACCCGTATCGACAGCGGCACTTTGTAGGGGCGGTCGCGATCGGGCTCGGAGTAGCGCAGCCGGCAGATCGAGAGATGGGCGATCGTGAATGCCAGCATCGCCCCGAAGGCATAGATCCCGACGAGGAAATCGAGGTCCTCCGGCACCACCAGCACCGCCGCGAGCAGACCCGCCAGGACGATCAGCACATACGGCGTCGAGCGTTGCGGATGCAAGCGCCCCAGGCCACTCGGGATCTGGCGGTTGGTCGAGAGCGAGTAGGCCAGCCGCGAGAGGCCGAGCATCGCCGAGTTGGCCGCGGCGATCAGCGTGAGCGTCGCCAGTGCGCCCACCACGTATCTGAGCGTATGCGCCAGCCAGTGCGGGTGGATCTGCGTGACGATCCCGATCACGGGGTCGTTCAGGTAGCGGCCCGCCAGCGCCGTGTGCCCGTCGTGCACCGGCAGCGCGGTGATCGCCACCAGCGCGATCCCCACATAGCCGAAGATCACCGTCGCGGCGCCGCTGCCGACCATGTGCTTCAGTCCGCGACGGCCGATCCGCACCTCCCCCGCCAAGCCGGCGGCGGACTCCAGGCTGGTGAAGGAGATCACGGCCACCGTCAGGGCGAACACGAGATCCGACCACTTCGGCGCGCTGCCCAGGTGGATTGGGTCGATCAGCTTGCTCGGGTTGAAGAACAGGATCAACCCGATCACCACGATCAACAGCTGCAGCACCAGGTCGCCGGCGACGAGCAGCCCGACTCGCCGCGAGCGACCGCTGCCGAAGCCGCGAATGTTGCCCAGCACCACGATCGCGATGAATGCCAACGCGAGCAGCAGCGCCTCGGTGTGGTGTCCCAGCGGATGCCAGAAGACGCGCAGGTACTGGGTCGCCGAGAAGGCGCAGACGGCGATCAGGATGATGTAGTCGAGCAGGATCGCCCAGCCGGCGATGAAGCTCACGAGCTCGTTGAACGCGTAACGGGCGAACACGGTCGAGCCGCCGCGATCCTGATGCAGCGAGGCCCCCTCCACGTAGGTCATCGCCGTCAGCACGAACAGCAGCGCCGCGAGCAGAAACACGAGCGGCGTCAGCCCCAGCGCGTGGCCGGCGATCACACCCAGGGAGAAGTAGATCGCACTTGCAAGCGACGTGTACACGACCGTGAACAGGACCGGCGAGCCGATGCTGCGCCGCATCGTCACGCGCGAGCGGGCGGCGATCGCCGTCGCGGCACGCTCGACCTCGGTTGCCGGATCCGCGGCACCCGGCGCTCCTGGGACACCAGCGGGGGTTTTACCGACCGGCGTGCTCACGACGAGCCTCTCCCGTGCCGCTTGGTCTCCAGATACATCCGTCCCCCGCCCGCCGCGACGAACAGAATGCCGAGCAGCAAACGCGGAGAGATCAGGCCCCCATGTCCATCTGCGGCTTGGGCGATCAGCGCCACACCGATGACGATCATCACCAGGGAGAAGATCAACGTCGCCGAGCGATGCGCCTGTTGGCCTGTGGTCATCTTCGATTGAGCTTAAGACCTGTCTGCAACCCGGCCCGCATCAGTCTCAGGTGATCAGCGGGATGATCAGGATCGCGACGATGTTGGCGACCTTGATCATCGGGTTGATCGCGGGTCCGGCGGTGTCCTTGAACGGGTCGCCGACCGTGTCGCCTGTCACCGAGGCGGCGTGGGCTTCGGAGCCCTTGCCGCCGAACGCGCCATCCTCGATCAGCTTCTTCGCGTTGTCCCACGCGCCACCGCCCGCAGTCATCAGCACGGCGAAGAAGAAGCCCACCACGATCACGCCGATCAAGAGGCCACCGAGCGCCTGCTGGTCGATCAGGCCGACGATCAGCGTCAGCACGATCGGCAGCAGCGACGGCAGGATCATCTCGCGCTGGGCGGTCTTCGTCACGATGTCCACGCACCTCGCGTAGTCGGGCTCTTCGGTGTAGTCCATGATCCCCGGGTGCTCGCGGAACTGACGGCGCACCTCCTCCACGACCGCGCCGCCGGCGCGACCGACGGCCTCGATCGAGAGCGAGGCGAATAGGCACACCATCAGCCCACCGAGCAGCAGGCCGATCAGCACGGGCGGTTCGTTGATGCCGAAGGAGATCGCGTGCCCCAGCTTGGTTTCGAGTTCTTTCTGAAAGCCGGCGAACAGTACGATCGCCGCGAGCACGGCGGAGCCGATCGCGTAGCCCTTGGTGACGGCCTTCGTCGTGTTGCCGACCGCGTCCAGCCGATCGGTGACCTTGCGCACCTCCTCGGGCAGATCGGCCATCTCGGCGATCCCGCCGGCGTTGTCGGTGATCGGCCCGAAGGCGTCGAGCGCGACGATCAGCCCCGTCAACGAGAGCAGGCCCACCGCCGCGACGCCGATGCCGTAGATCCCGGTCACGCCGCCGCCGGCGAGCTTCCAGGCGCCGAGCATCCCAAGCACGATCACGACTGCCGGCAGCGCGGTGGCCTGCAGGCCCGAGGAGAAACCCTGGATGATGTTCGTAGCGTGACCGGTGATCGACGCTTTGGCGGTCTTCTTCACCGGCGAAAAGCGGGTCGAAGTATAGTATTCCGTTATTCCGAATAGTAGTGCCGTGACGGCGATCCCGATCAGCGAGCACAGGTACAGGTGCCACCATTTCGGAGTGTTCACGGCGCTGCCCACGTCCTTGAAGGTCAGGTTGCGCATCAGCCAGTAGGTGATCGGCGCGAACGCCGCCGCCGCGATCACCCCGGAGACGATCAGGCCCTGCAGGAGCGCGCGCTCGACGTTGTCGGAGTTCGTGCGCACCGCGAACGTGCCGATGATCGAGGCGATGATCGCCACGCCGCCGAGCACGAGCGGATACAGCGCGACCTGCGTGGACTCATGGAACGTGAGCACGCCCAGCAGGATCACGGCCACCGCGGTCACCGCGTAGGTCTCGAACAGGTCGGCCGCCATGCCGGCGCAGTCACCGACGTTGTCGCCCACGTTGTCGGCGATCGTCGCGGGGTTGCGCGGATCGTCCTCGGGAATGCCCGCCTCGACCTTGCCGACGAGGTCGGCGCCTACATCAGCGGCCTTTGTGAAGATCCCGCCGCCGAGTCGGGCGAAGACCGAGATCAGCGAACCGCCGAAGCCGAGCCCGATCAGCGCGTCCACCGCCGTCTTGGGGCTGTCGTTGAAGAACGAGGTCAGCGCACCGTAGTAGCCAGCGACGCCGATCAGCGCGAGCCCGACCACGAGCAGGCCCGTGATCGCGCCACCGCGGAAGGCAACCTTCAGCGCCGGTGAGACACCCCCGCGCGCGGCCTCCGCCACGCGTGCGTTCGAGCGCACCGAGACGTTCATGCCGATATAGCCGGTCGAGCCGGAGAGCAGACCACCGATCGCAAATCCGCACGCCACCGCGATGTTCTGGATAAAGATCAGGGCGATGAACAGCACTACCCCGGCGATCGCGATCGTTGTGTACTGACGGTTCAGATAGGCGCGGGCGCCCTGCTGGACGGCCAGCGAGATGCTCTGCATCTTCTCGTTGCCCGGCGAGAGCGCGAGCAGGGAGCGTGTAGTCACCAGGCCGTAAACCACGGCGCAGGCGGCGCAGACGAGGGCGACGACGACCCCATGGTTCATCAGAAAGCTGCTCAACAGAAATCCTCCGCGGTCTTGTTAGCGTGCCGCGCGAGGATTTCGCGCGTCGTACGTATGTCCCCCGGCTCGCTCGTCAGAGCGCTCCCCGGCGGAAAGGCGGGCGCAGTCTATCGTGCCGGCCGCGGGAAAGCGTTCTCAGCGTCCCGGCACCCACAACCTGCCGCTCGACTCCGCCGGCCCAGCGCCGGGCTTACCCTTCGTCGCTGACGCATCTGACTTATCTGCGGCCGTCGGCGCGCCGGTCTTCCCCTCCGCAACGGGCGCACTCGACTCTCCAGCCGGCCGTTGTTGTGCGCCCGGCTCGCCACCACCTGCCTGCGCCTCACGCGCGTAGGCCATCTGCAACTGTGACAGCGCATCGCGCAGGGGCCGCAGCTCCTGAGTGGCGACGCTCCGTTCGAGGATTCCCAACAGCGCCCGCACGCCGTCGACCGCGTCGCGCACCTGCTCGAGGTCGCGCTCACCCTCCGCGCCCGGTGCCGGCCGATCTCCGATCGGTCCCAGGCGGCGACCGCCCAGATTCAGCAACGACACCGCCGCCTGCAGGATCATGTCTGCCGTGGTGATGCGGCTCAGTTCCGCTTCGTAGGCCGCGCGTAGCTCCTCCTCGCTCGGTTGTCCCTGCGGTTGACCTGCCCCCTGCTCAGCCTGTCCTGCGGTTGGATCGGTGCTCATCGGTCCTCCTCTCCTCGCCTGCGCCACGGTCGGGTAATGATCGCGCGTGCGTGCCTCACACCGCCACCTCCTCTGAATAGGTCTGCCGGGTCTCGGCCACCGAGGCCGCGAAGACCTCCTCGCGCGTGGCGCCCGCTTTGATCCTCTCACGCTGACGCTGTGCTCCGTTGCGCTCGGGGAAAGCCGGCTCGATGCCCAGCTCGGCGCGGACCGGCGCCGTCCAGGCGGCCAGGCGCTCGATCGCCTCCCTGGCCGGGTACTCCTCACCCCGCTGCAGATCGATCAGCCGGCCGTCGAGCCCGAAGCGGATCGCCCGCCACATGTTCTCCTCGATCAGCCGCGGCGGCGGATCGGCAAAAGGGACGCCCTCGTCGACATCGCGCAGCGCCTGGGCGATGCACGCGACCATCAGCGTGGCCAGCGCGTCGGACTCCTGGGCGGTGGCCTGCGCGTCGCAGATCCGCACCTCCACGGTGCCGAAGCTGAAGTGCGGCCTGACCGACCACCACACCTGCGTGAACTCCACGATCGAGCGCGTCCGCACGAGCAGCTCGATGTACTCGCGGTACGCGCGCCAGCCGCCGAACGCGTCGGGCACTCCACAGCGCGGAAAGCTCTTCGTGAAGCTCTGCGTCCGCGCCGAGTGCAGCCCCGTGTCGAGACCGTCCAGATAGGGCGAGTTCGCGGAGATCGCCAGCAACACCGGCAGCAGCGGGCGTAGACGGTCGCAGACGCGCACCGCGCGGTCGATGTCGCGCACGCCCACATGCACGTGCAGGCTGAAGGTGTTGTTGCGCCAAGCCACGTACTTCAGCCCTTCCTCGACTCGGCGGTAGTGCTCGGTGTCAATGATCGGCTGCTCGCGGTAGTCGGCCCATGGATGGGTCCCGGTGGCCCCCAGCGCGACGCTGTGAGCGGCGGTGAGCGCGAACAGTCCTCTGCGGCGCTCGCGCTGGCGTGCCAGCGCGTCGTGAAGGTCGGCGCCGGCGCCCGAGATGATCTCGATCTCCGAGGAGATCAACTCGCCCGTGATGTGCTCGTGCAACAGCCGATCGCTCTCCGCGGCGCCGCGCAGCTCCTCGAAGCGCGGCTGCAGGGCGAGCGTGCGGGGGTCGAGGATCGAGAACTCCTCCTCGACGCCCACCGTCATATCGGTCGCCGCGGCGAAGGTCTGCTCCACCTTGTCGAGGTCGAGACTGGTCATCGCTCAGGTGCAGGTGCAGGTCAGATCAGGTCGGGCCGGGTCAAGTCGGGCAGGTCAGGTCAGATAGAAGTACAGCGCGTAGAGCAGATCGACGGCCGGGCTGGAGGTGTGGACGGTCACCTCGGGAGGTACATCGAGCAGCGACTCGGAGTAGTTGAAGATGATCTTCACGCCCGCCTCCACCAGCTCGCCCGCC
>CAVZYF010000007.1:0-19588 GCA_963779405.1 uncultured Solirubrobacterales bacterium | reverse complement strand
TGAAGAAGCGGCAGTCCCTCGCGGAGGCCCAGAAGCTCCGCAACGTCGCATAGCGCCGTCCAGCGACCCCTGACCCCGCAAAGGCCTCCGCGGCCCGTGCCGATCCGGGGGCATGTTCGACGTGCAAGAGGCCTTGAAGGAGCTCGTCAGGCGCGAGGGCTCGGATCTGCATTTGAAGGTTGGCAGCACACCGCTGTACCGCGTGCACGGGCACCTGGCGCCCGAGCCGGGCGTGGACGTGCTGAGCGCAGAGGACACCGAGCGCACGCTGCACGAGCTGTTGAAGGACGAGCGAAGCTGCGTGAGTTCAGCGAGGAGCACGAGGTCGACTTCTCGTTCGAAATCGAGGGCGTCGCGCGCTACCGCATCAATGCCTTCCGCCAGCGCGGCGTGATCTCGCTGGCTGTCGCGCGATCCCGCACAAGATCTCGACGATCGACGAGCTGTCGCTGCCGTCGGTGGTGAAGGACTTGGCCGACGAAGAGCGCGGGATCGTCCTGCTGACGGGCACGACGGGCTCGGGTAAGTGCACCACCCTGGCGGCGATGATCGATCACATGAACGAAACGACGAGCAAGCACGTCGTGACGATCGAGGACCCGATCGAGTTCGTGCACACGGACAAGAAATCGGTGATCAACCAGCGCGAGGTGGGCATGGACACGGCCTCCTTCAAGCGTGCGCTGCGCCGGGTGCTGCGCCAGGACCCGGATGTGATCCTGATCGGGGAGATGCGCGACGAGGAGACGGTGCAGACGGCGCTCTCAGCGGCCGAGACCGGGCACCTCGTGCTCTCGACGATCCACACGGTGGACGCGCCTGAGTCGATCAACCGGATGCTCGACTTCTTCCCCCCGCACCAGCACGGCCAGGCGCGCAGCATGATCGCGGGCACGATCAAGGGCGTGATCTCCCAGCGGCTGGTGCCGGGCGCCGACGGTGGGCGCGTGGCGGTCTGCGAGATTCTGCGGATGACCGGCCGCGTGCGCGACATGATCGTCGACCCTTCGCAGACGGGCAAGCTGATGGAAGTGATCGCCTCGGGCAGCTACTACGGGATGCAGACCTTCGACCAGGCGCTGTTCGGTCACGTGAAGGCAGGCCGGGTGACCTTCGAGGACGCGATGAAGGTGGCGTCGAACCCGTCCGACTTCAAGCTGCTGATGCAGGCCGATGGGCGCAGGGGCACGACGATGGAGGACGTGGCGGCAGCAGAGGAGCGTCGCGAGACGAACTCTGATCCGGCGAACGACCCCCGTCCCGCACCGAGCCCGCCGCTCACCGTCGCGTAGCCGTTTTAGCCTGCCTTACTTCATTTGGTAAAGTAACGGCTGAAATGGCCGTTGACGAAACATGCCCGGTATGTCGCACCGCGGAAGTCGTGTGCGGCAAGTGGACGCTCCTGCTTGTCCGCGACTTAGCTGACGGTTGCTCGCGCTTCTGTGAGCTGGAGCGCTCGCTTCAAGGAATCAGCCCGCGCACGCTGTCGCTGCGGCTGAGGGCGCTCGAGGAGGAGGGGATCGTCGAGCGACACACGTTCGGAGAGGTGCCCCCGCGCGTGGAGTACGCGCTCACGGAGAAGGGTCGGGCATTGCTGCCGATCGTCGACGGGATGCGTTCCTACGGCGAAGAATGGCTGGGCGAAGGCAGCTCGGCCGCGCTCGCGCTTGCGGTTGCGTAGGATAGGAGCCCGTTCGGTCTGCAAGACGGGCTGCGTGCGGCCACGCCGAGCAGGAGCGGAGAACGCGGGGCCGAAGTGTGCAGAGGATGCGTTCACGCCAGCTGGAGACAGCGCTCACAGAGTTTGTAGAAGAAGCGGCCGATCGACTGCAGGCGGAGATCGACGGCGGCGCGGAGGTCGGATTCGAGCTGGCCGAGAAACCTGCCCGTCGCGGCGAGAGCGCGGCACGACTGTATTGCTACCGCGCGCTGACGGGCGCGTTCATCGAACAGCACGGGACGAAGCTCGCGAGCCTGCCCGCCCACGCCGATGCGACGAGCCTGCTGGTGGACTTCGAGGGGCTCGACCGCTATCTGGTGGGGATGGGCGGGGGTGCCGATCTGGCACGGATGAAGGCCTACGCGCGAGCGGGCGCGGCGCTGAGACTGCTACTGGAGAATGTTTTCGACGAACAGACCGACTTCGACCGTCGCTCGGCGCCGGCCCAGTACCGGGAGCGTGTCGAGGAGGCCCTTGAGAGGCTCGAGCAGTCCGCGGGCGCAAGCGCGAGCGAGATGACGCTGCTGGCGACGCTGCACGGGCTGACGATCGCCTCTGAGGAGCTTGCATTGACGAAGGGCTTGACGATAGCTCAGCGGGGTGCGCTGCGCGGTGTGCCCGAGGGCGCGCAGGCGGAGGACCTGCTGGTCGTGTTCAGCGCCGACGAGGACGACATTGATGACGCGATCGCACGCGGGCGCGAGGTGCTGAAGGACCTGCTGCGCGCGCTGCGCCTGTTCGGCGACGGTCGCGTGACGCTCGGCGCGCTCGCCTGGGCGCGGGTCGGCGCCGGCTCGTGGAATCCAGTGGCGCTCGGCGCGGGTGGCCGCCCGCACGGCATGCCGGTGGTGAGCGCTGAGCAGGAGGACGAGCTGCGCGCGTTCTGCAACCTCGTCTCCCGCCGTGCTCCCGACGGCAACGAGCTGGCCTGGGCACTGCGGCGCTTCGAGCTCGGCTGCGAGCGCGCGAGCGCATATGAGGCGCTGAGCGACCATCTGCTGGCGCTGCGCGCGCTGCTCGAGCCGGAGGGCCCCGCGAGCGGCCTCTTGGCGGGGCGGATCGCCGCGCTGTGCGCGACGCCCGAGAATCGCGCGAAGCTGACCAAGCGCATGGTCAAGGCGCAGACGCTCGAGCGCGCCGCGATTGCGGGGACGGCCGGCGAGCACGCCGCCGGGGTGAACCTCGCGCGGGATGTCGCCGACCATCTGCGAGCGCTCCTGCGCGACGTGATCTGTGGTCATCTCGACCCGAATCTCGCGGCACTCGCGGATGAGCTGCTGAGGGTGCCAGAGGTGGCTGAGGCGGTCGAGGTCGTGGCGGAGGCGAGTGCGAGTGAGCATGGCGGGCACCCGCTCGACCAGCTCACGCAGAGCGCACTGCCTGTCTGAGAGACGCCGTCAGGCGAAGAGGTAACCGGCGATCCGGGCGAGCCCCGCGAGGTCCTGGATGTCCTCGTCCAGGTGCGGCACGATCATCGGGTTGGGTTCGTCGAGCTCTTTACGTAGGCGAGCGATCGTGTCACGGTCGCGGCGGGCCAGCACGTCGAAGTCCGCCAGGTTGTGGGCGGCACGACGCGCCAGCGACTCGCCCAGCTCGGATGCGAGCGCGGTCTCGACCTCCGCGGCGGAATGGCCGTCGAGGCCGTGCAGGTGCACGCGGTTGACGATCGCGCCGTCGCGCGCCATCCCCGCCGCGGTGAGCTGCTCCGCGAGGAACACGGCCTCGCGGGCGGGCTCATGCTCGGGTGAAGTGACGATCAGGAAGCTCGTCGTGGGTTCACGCAGGAGCTCGGCGACGCCGCGGATGCGCTCGCCGAAGCCGTCGATCACGCCCGACAGCGAGCGAAAGAAGGTGGAGAGCTCGCCGAGCATGTCCACGCCGGTGACGCGCGCGAAGATCGCGAACACCAGTCCGGTGCCGCGGCCGAGAAAGCGCGCGGCGATGCCCCCGGGGGCGAGGAACACCTTCAGCGCGCGACCTTCGAGAAAGTGCAGCATGTTCTCGGGCGCCGTCAGGAAGTCGAGCGCGTTGCGCGAGGGCGGCGTGTCGAGCACGATCACGTCGAAGTCGTATTCGGCGTTGAGCTCGTACAGCTTCGTCACGGCGCCGAGCTCCTGCACGCCTGAGACCGCCGAGGACAGCTCGCGGTAAACGGGGTTCGCCAAGATTTCGTCACGTGAGGCGTTGTCGGGGGAGAGGCGCGTGATGACATCGTCGAACGTGCGTTTGACGTCCAGCGCCATCGCCCACAGCTCACCGGGCGCCGCCACCCCCTGCGCGGCCAGTAACTCTGAGTCGATCTGGCGCGGCTCGCCGGAGAGCTCGCCGAGCCCGAGCGCGGCGGCCAGGCGCCGAGCCGGGTCGATCGTCACCACCGCAACCTTCTGCCCTCGCGCCGCCAACCCAAACGCGAGCGCGGCCGAGGTGGTGGTCTTGCCGACGCCGCCGGCGCCAAGGCACACGCACACGCGCTTGCCTTGCAAGCGCTTCGCCAGGTTCGCCGTGCCTTTCGAACGCTTCTCCGGATGTGGGGAGCGCTTGGGCATTGACCAGGATCCTAGTGTCACCAGTTCCCGGCTCGTCCACGCCAGAGATCCTGCTGACCGGCGATACAGACCCGTCTCCTAGCAACCGGCGTGACAGTCTCCCCAAAAATGTCGTTTTCCCCACATGTCTCGACAAATGACCATGCAGGAATCGCGCATCCCTGTGCGAATAACCCCCCGATCGGCTTTCCCAATCGAGTAGGAGCCCGCTGTGGACGGTAAGGCCAGGGTCATCGCTTTCGCCAATCAGAAGGGCGGGGTGGCCAAGACGACTACCACGCTGAACCTCGCCGCCGCGTTTGCGGAGGAGGGGCATCGGGTGCTGTGCGTCGACATGGACCCGCAGGGCAACCTGACGATGTCGCAAGGCATCGATCCGGACACGCTCGAGAAATCGATGTACGACGTGCTCGTCCACAAAGTCTCGATCCGCGAGGTGATCCGCAAGCGCGAGATCGACATTGCCTGCGCCTCGATCGATCTGGCCGGCGCGGAGATCGCAATGTCGACGATGATCGGCCGCGAGCGCTCGCTGCAGAAGGCGTTCGAACCGATCCTCGAAGACTACGACTTCATCTGCATCGACACTCCTCCGAGCCTCGGATTGCTGACGATCAATGCGCTCACGGCCGCCGACAAGGTGATCGTCCCCGTGCAGTGCGAGTATTTGTCGATGCGTGGCCTCATCCAACTGCAGAACACGCTCGCGATGATCCGCGAGAACCTCAATCCCGGTGTCGACATCGAGGGTATCCTGCCGACGTTGGTCGATTCGCGCACGATCCACGCCAAGGAGGCGATCGAGATCCTCGAGGAGAACTTCGGCGACCGCGTGTTCGCCTCGCGCATCCGCAAGACGGTGCGCTTCGCCGAGGCTCCCGTCAAGGGTATGTCGGTGCTGAAGTACGAGCCCGACGGGGTCGCCGCTCAGTCCTACCGTCAGCTCGCGCAGGAGGTTCTGACTCATGGCCAATCCTAAACGCGCCTCGATGCGCGAAGGGCCGCTCGCGGCGCTGTTCAGGAAGACCGAAGGGGAGGACGGCGAGCCTGCGCCCACAGGCGAGGTGGTGCCCGCTGCCGAGGCTGCGGCGACCCCCGCGGCCGCCGCGCGGCCGGCGACACCCCATCCGCGCGAGAGCGGTCTGCCCCACCCGGGACTGAAAGCTTCAACCCAAACTGAAACTGATGAGGACGCGCGCGAGGACAGCGTGCCCACGCCGCGCGAGCGCCTTCGCCACGCTTTCTCCTCGGAGATCCCCGAGAACGTTATGGACCGTCACACACGCCCGGTGATGGACGACTATTCGCGCGAGCATCCTACGACCGCTCCCATGGGCACCACGGGAGTGGTCGGGCAGCCCGTGATCCGCGTCGTGGGTGTCGGTGGCGCCGGCGTGAACGCGGTCAATCGGATGGTCGAGGCGGAGGTCGAGGGTGTCGAGTTCCTCGCCGTGAATACCGACTTGCAGTCGCTGCAGCAGTCGACCGCCGACGTGACACTGCACATCGGCGCTGAGTTGACGCGCGGCTTGGGCTCGGGCTCGGATGCGGAAGTCGGCCGTGCGGCGGCGATGGAGGATTACGACCGTGTGAAGGCGCTGCTGAAGGGATCGGACATGATCTTCATCACGGCGGGCGCCGGTGGCGGCACGGGGACCGGCGCGGCGCCGGTCGTCGCTCGCATCTCACGCGAACTCGGCGCTTTGACGGTCGCGATCGTGACCAAGCCGTTCGGCTTCGAGGGCTCGCGCCGCGGCGAGCAGGCCGAGCGGGGCGTCGCCACACTGGCCGAGGAGGTCGACACGCTGATCGTGGTGCCGAACAACCGGCTGTTGAGCGTGCTCGACAAGCAGACCGCGATGGTCGAGGCCTTCCGCGTCGCCGACGACGTGCTGCGCCAGGGCGTGCAGGGCATTTCCGACCTCGTCACGCTGCCCGGCTTGATCAATTTGGACTTTGCCGACGTGCGCACGATCATGTCCTCCGCGGGCAATGCTCTGCTCGGCATCGGCATGGGTGCCGGCGGCGAGCACCGCGCGACCGAGGCCGCGATGCAGGCGGTCGCCTCGCCCCTGCTTGAAACCTCGATGGAGGGTGCGCGCTCGATCCTGCTGTCGATCACCGGCGGGCGCGATCTGTCGCTGTGGGAGGTCAATGAGGCCGCGAAGGCCGTCGCCGAGGCCGCGCATCCCGACGCGAACATCATCTTCGGCGCGATGGTCGACGACAAGCTCGACGACCAGGTCTGGGTCACGGTCGTCGCGACCGGCTACGGCGAGCAGGGCCGGCGCAACAGCGTCAACCGTCTGAACGAGGAGCCCGCGGGCGAGCCCCGTGTGCGGCGCACCGGCGGCGGTGCGTCTCGGCCGCCCGCTCCGCGTCGTGGCGGGCTCGCCGTGGACGAACTAGAAGTGCCCGAGTTCCTCCCGAACTTCTGACTTGGCGCGCGTCAGCGCTTCGCCATCCTGCGTCCTCGCTCGCTCGTGTGCAGAGCACACTTCACTCACTGCGTCCTTGACTGGCTCGACTGACGCACGCCAGGACGCGTCGTGCTTGGGCTCGGTGCTTCGCGTTGCCGAAGTGCTTGTGATACTCGCTCTTTATGAGCACGGCTGAAAAGGGAGTTGTAGCCGCGGGGCACCCGCTGACCGCTGAGGCCGGCGCGAGGGTGTTGCGGGAAGGCGGCAACGCGGTCGATGCGGCGGTGGGGGCGATGCTGACCTCGTTCGCGGCCGAGCAGCTGCTGACGGGACTCGGCGCGGGCGGATACATGCTCGTGGCCGGGGACGGCGAGCAGCCGACGCTGCTCGACTTCTTCGTGGAGGCGCCGTCGGATCGGAGATCGTCTGGGGTCGAGGGGGCTGACGAGGGCGCTGAGGATCGACCGCCCCCGGCCGAGCTGCGGGCGGTCGATGTGTCCTTCGGGGACGCCGCCCAGGTGTTCCACATCGGCCCGGCCTCCTGCGGCGTCTACGGGACGCCCGCCGGGGTGTGCGAAGCGATGCGGCGCTGGGGGAGCGTGCCTCTGCAGGAGTTGGCTGCACCGGCCGCCGAGCTCGCGCGGAAGGGGGTGGAGCTGAACGAGGGGCAGGCATACATTGCGAAGATCCTCGCGGACCTGCTGACCTCCACGCCCGAGTGCGCGGCGCTGTGGGCGCCCGAGGGCCACGTACTCAAAGAGGGGGAGCTGCTGCGCAACCCCGAGCTGGGCGACGCGCTGCTGCTGCTGGGGGACGAGGGTGCGGAGCCCTTCTACCGGGGGGAGATCGCGACGGCGGTGTCGGACTGGCTGAGAGCTCACGGCGCCGCACTGAGCAGCGAGAACCTGGCCGGCTATCGCGCGGTGGAGCGCGAGCCCGTGCGCGTGCGCTATCGCGACCGCGAGGTGCTCACCAACCCGCCGCCCTCGGCCGGGGGAACACTGCTGGCCTACGCGCTGGCCCTGCTCGATCGCGGTCCCGCGCCGCCGCGGTTGAGCGGCGTGGTGGAGGCGATGAAGGCCGCGCAAGGGGAGCGCACGCCGGAGTTCGTGGAGGGCTTGAGCGAGATCGGCTTTCTCGAGCGGTTCCTATGCAAGCGCTTGGGGTCGACGACGCACATCTCGGTCCTCGATGCGCATGGGCGGGCGTGCAGCGTGACCTGTAGTAACGGTGAGGGCTCCGGCGTGCTCGTCCCGGGCACGGGGATCCACCTGAACAACATGATGGGAGAGCAGGACTTGAACCCGCTCGGTTTCCACCGCCATCCGGTGGGACGGCGGATGCCGAGCATGATGGCTCCCACGGTCGTGCTGCATAAAGGGCGGGTGGAGCTGGTGCTGGGCAGCGCCGGCTCGAACCGCATCCGCTCGGCGCTTTTGCAAACGATTGTCGGCGTCGTCGACCACGGCCTGCCCGCACGCGCGGCGGTGCAGGCCCCGCGTGTGCACTTCGAGGACGGCACGCTCTTTGCCGAGCCGGGGATCGACCTCGAGAGCCTCACGGGTCCGATCGTCGAGTTTGGAGACCTCAACCTGTTCTTTGGCGGCGTCCAAGCCGTGCTGCGTCGGGGGGAGGAGATCGACGGCGCGGGCGACCCTCGCCGCGGTGGGGTGGCTGTGAGGGGGTGAGGGCTCAGCCGAAGCGCACCTTGCCGTTTGAGCGCGCGCGGGCCTGCGCGCGGTCAACCAGCTCCAAGCGCTCGATCGCGGCGCGGAGCAGCAGCGTGAGCAGGCTCAGGCGGGCGTTCTCGGAGCGCAGCTCGATCAGCTCCTGCTTGGCGTCGGGGCCGAACTCCACGGTGGCGGCCATCCGGTAGGCGTTCATCGCCTCCAGGTCGACGTCCTCGAGCTGCCGGTCGGTGGCCTGATCGACGAGCTCCGCGTACAACTCGCGGGCGGCCTGAGCAGCTTCGGCGTCGGGCGACTCCTCCTTGTCGGCGAGGAGCTCGATCACCCCCACTGGATAATGGAGGTCGTTCTGGCGCTCGATCAGGCGGAACGGGCGGGTGCCGCGCGCGAGAATGTTCAGGCGGCCGTCGTCCATGCGCTCGAGCACCTCCTCGATCTCGCATGCGCACCCGACCTGCTTGAGCTCACCCTCGGAGCGCCACACGATCCCGAACTCCCGCTCGGTGAGCAAACACTCCTCGATCATCCGGCGGTAGCGGTCCTCGAAGATGTGCAGCGGCACGCTCTCGGTGGGCAGCGCGACGATCGGAAGCGGGAACAGAGGAAAGTCGAGGACGAGGCGATCGGTCATGCGCCCAGTCTAGGCGCGAACTCTACGCTGCGGGCTTGTGCGCGGAGATCAACAGATTGTAGAAGATCGCCGGCGGCAGCCGCGACTCGAGCAGCCGGCGGTCGAGCTCCTGGAAGAACAAGTAGCCGCGGTAGGCGTACTGCCGCCAGGCCCAGGGGACATCGAACGGCTCGGCGGTCGCCTCGAGTGTGCGGTTGGTCCAGCCGAACCAGTTGGCCAGCAGCTCCTCGCCGGTGACGCGCACGTCGGCGAAGCCGGCGCCCTTGGCGAAGCCCGATAGTTCGGCCGGTGCGAAGGCGTGGACGTCGACGACGCCCTCGAGCGCCGAGTCGGGCGCGCCGCCGTCGGCGGGCGGCGCGGGACGCGCGCCAATCGCCCGGCGCCACAGCGGCGCCACCTTGCCGGCGGCGCGCTTGGGTACGTTCGCCAGACGATCACCGTAGCGGGAGGGCTCGCCGGCGAACAGCAAGGTACCGCCGGGCGCGAGCACGCGCTCGAACTCAGCGAACGCCTGGGGTAGGTCGGGGATGTGATGGAGGATCGCGTGGCCGAGCACGAGGTCGAAGCTCTGATCCGCAAACGGCAGCGCCTCCGCGTTAGCGGGCACCGTCTTGACCTGCAGGCCCAACCGCTCGGCGTTGGCGGCGAGGCTCGCGAGCATGCCTGGCGAGATGTCGCTGCAGGTGGCCTGTCCGATCAGCCCGGCCCGCATCATGTTCAGCGTGAAATAGCCTGTCCCGGAGCCGATCTCGAGCGAGCGGGGATAGTGCCCAGGCTTGCCGTGAAGGGCCTTGCGCACCTTCGCGATGACCTGATCGTGACCGAGATCGCCGAAGTCGATCCCCCACTTGGAGTCGTAGTGATCGGCTGCCACGTCGTGGTAGCGCGTGTTGACGTCGCGGATCTCCTCGGCGCTGAGAGTCGGTGGCACGGGGCGGCACCATATACTCGCGCGCCGTGTCCGTGCCTCTCTACGAGCAGCGTGACCAGCCCGACGGCGTTCCGCCACTGGCGCTGACGGGGGAGCGCACACTGCCGGATGTGCCGGAGGAGAACTACTGGTTTCGCCGCCACCAGGCGGTGTATGAATGGATCGCGACGCGCGTCGCCGGCGAGCGCGTGATCGATATGGCGTGTGGCGAGGGCTACGGCTCGGACGTGCTCGCCGCGAGCGCAGCGAGCGTGGTCGGGGTGGACGCCAACCCGGAGGCGCACGAGCACGCGCGGCTGCGCTACCGCCGCCGGAACCTGCGCTTCGAACGCGATCTGGTCGAGAGCTTCGCCGAGCAGGCCGATGCGGTCGTGTTCCTGCAGACGATCGAGCATCTCCAGGACCCGGACGCGGTGCTCGAGCATTTCCGCTCACTCGTCGGGGAGCGGGGGACGGTTTACCTGTCGACGCCGAACGTGCGCACGCTCGCGCCGAAGGGCGCCGAGCGCTCGGACAACCCGTGGCACGTGCACGAGTACCGCGCCGAGGAGTTCGAGCGGTGCTGCCGCCGGCGCTTCGGCTCGGTGGCTCTCTTCGGCCTGTTTCATGCCCGCAAGCTGCGTGCCCACGAACTCGCGTTGCGGGCAGGGTGGGACGAGGTGCACGCGCGTCTGGGGCTGACCAAGCGCTTCTACGACCGGTTCACGCCGGCAATCGCCGCGCGGGACTTCGTTCTGCGCCCGCGCGGGCAGGCCGATCTGGAGAAGGCGCTGGACTTCGTCGCGGTCTGCCGGTCGTGACCCGTTCACACGATCGCGGTGCGCTCGCGATCGTGCTGCACACGCACATGCCATACGTCGAGGGTTTTGGCACGTGGCCGTTTGGCGAGGAGTGGCTGTGGGAGGCGATGGCCGGCTGCTACCTGCCACTGCTCGACCTGCTTGAGGCGGGTGC
This sequence comes from uncultured Solirubrobacterales bacterium, assembly GCA_963779405.1. GTDB lineage: Bacteria > Actinomycetota > Thermoleophilia > Solirubrobacterales > Solirubrobacteraceae > Palsa-744. The sequence continues at coordinate 8,698 of CAVZYF010000007.1, read as the reverse complement.
GCCGCTGTCGCTGTCGCTATCGCCGGTGCTGTGCGATCAGCTCGAAGCCCCGGGGGTGAAGGAGCGCTTCGGGGCGTTCGTGGGTGAGGTGCGCCGCTATACGCACGAGGAGGACGCGAAAGGGCTTCGCGCCGGAGGACACGAGGACCTCGCATGCGAGGTCGAACGCTCGTGGGGAGACTACGGACGGGCGCTCGATCGTTTCGCCCGCTGCGGCGGGGATCTGCTGGGGGCGCTTGCACCGTATGCCCAATGGACCTGCTCGGCCACTCACGCCGTGCTGCCGCTGCTCGCCACCGACGCCGGCGTGCTCGCGCAGGTCCAGACCGGGATCGAGGCTCACCGCGCGCGCTTCGGGGCCGAGGGCTGGCGTGGCGGCTTCTGGCTGCCCGAGTGCGCGTATGCCCCGTGGCTGACCCCGGCCCTTGCGGACGCGGGGGTGCATGCCACCTGCGTCGAGTTGACCAACCGCTTCGGGTTGGGCGCGCGCGAGCATCTGCGGCCACTCGCTGGCGAGGACGGCGTGACGCTCGTACCGATCGACCGCGCGACGATCGAGCTCGTCTGGAGCGATGGCGGCTACCCGGCCAATGATGTCTACCGCGATTACCACCACCACACCATCCACCACCACACACCGTGGGGCAACGGCGGCGAGGCTTACAACCACGCGCAGGCGGTCGCGCTCGCCAAGCAGCACGCCGCGGACTTCGTGGCCCGAACCCGCGAGCGCCTGCGCCGAGACGGCGCCGGTCTACCCGGGGGCGGGTTAGCGGTGTGTGCGTTGGATACCGAGCTGCTCGGCCACTGGTGGTATGAGGGGATCACGTGGCTCGCGGCGGTGGTGGAGGAGTGCTCGCGGCAGGATCTCGAGCTGGTGCGGCTAGACGACGCGCTGGAGCGGTTGGAGCGGGCTCCCCTGGCGATCGGCGAGGGATACGAGGCAAGCAGCTGGGGTAAGAACGGCGACCTCTCAACCTGGTCCGGGCCGGCGGTCGCCGAGCTGGCGTTTGCGACACGCGCGGCCGAGCTTCGGGTGGTGGCCGCGGGGGCGGCGGCGGGCCCGGCGGCGGTGCGCGAGCTGCTGGCGCTGCAGGCGAGCGACTGGGCCTTCATGCTCTCCCGCGGATTGGCCATGCCGTACGCGCGCGAGCGGTTCGACGGCCACCGCGCCGCCCTCGCCCAGGCGCTCGCGGACGGACCCGACGCGTCTGAGGATGGGCTGCGTAACCTCGCCGCACACACCGATCCCACCGTGCTGCTCGTGCCGTGAGCTTCTGGGCGCGAACGCTCCTCCGCGCCCGGCATTACTCCCAGCGCATCGAACGCGGCGCCTCGCGCATTCGGATCACCCGCGCGGGTGATCCGCCGACGACGGCGTTGGCGGGCACTTCCTTCGTGACAACGGAGGAGGTCCCGACGATCGCGTTGTCGCCAACCACGACGCCTCGCAGGACACACGCCCCGTACCCAAGCCACACGTTGTGGCCGACGCGGACATCGCGCTTGTAGATGCCCTGCAGGCGGATCGGTCGCTCGACCTCGACGACGCCGTGGTCGAAGTCGATCAGCATCACGCGGTCGGCGACGATGCACTCGCGGCCGATCGAGATGTGCTGGAAGGCGGAGATCGTGCACTCCTGACCCATCACGGTCTTCGCTCCGATCGACACCTCGCCCTCGTGGACACGGATCTTGGTGCCGTGGCCGAGCCAGGCCCAGCGGCCGATGCGCAGGGTCGCGTGGTGGCCGATCTCCAGCTGCACGCCGGGACAGATGAAGCAGATGCCGTCGGTCTGCAAACGCTTGCCGTGGCGCAGCTTCAGCAACACGAAGCGTGCGAGCAGATGCAGGTAGGCGCGGCTGAGCATGTGGTTGGCGCGCATGAACCGCAACAGCGCGAATGGGCCGCCATGCAGCGGTTCAGGTGCTCGGCGCGGGCTCACGAGCGGGCATCCTAGATACTTCCGCGGTGCCTCCAACGCTCGCACAACGACTGCTCGACGGCGACCGCCGTGCGCTCGCGCGCGCGATCACGCTGGTCGAGGACGACCGCGCGGAGGGCTGGGAGCTCGTGAAAGAGGTCTATCCGCACACCGGCAAAGCGTCGGTGGTCGGCTTCACCGGGCCGCCGGGAGTGGGCAAGTCGACGTTGATCGGTGCGCTGACGAAGGCTAAGCGCGCGGCTGGCAGGACGGTGGGGGTGCTGTCGGTCGATCCGTCGTCGCCGTTTACTGAAGGGGCGCTGCTCGGTGACAGGATCCGTCTCTCCGAGCATTTCCTGGACCAGGGCGTGTTCATTCGCTCGATGGCCAACCGCGGCGCGCTGGGCGGGCTCTCGGAGGCGGCGCTGCAGGCGGCGCTGCTGCTCGACGCGGCCGGGCGGGAGGACGTGTTCGTGGAGACTGTGGGCGTCGGGCAGGCAGAGATCGACATCATCGATCACGCGGACACGATCGTGCTCGTGCTGATGCCCGGCTCAGGCGACTCGATCCAGGCGCTGAAGGCCGGCGTGATGGAGATCCCGGACGTGATCGTGATCAACAAGGCCGATCATCCGCTGACGGACACGATGGTGCGCGAGATCAGGGGCGTGCTGTCGCTGGCGAACCTCGACCGCGCCGAGGAGGGGAAAGACGACCCACCCCCCCCACGTTGGCGGGTTCCGATCGTGAAGACCGAGGCGACGCATGGTGTCGGCGTCGAGGAACTGGTGGACAGGCTGAGAGAGCACCGCGAGCACATCCTCGCCGCCGGCGAGCTCCAGGAGCGGCGCAGGCGCAACCTGCACAACGAGGTGCTCGCGATCGCCACCGCCCGTATGCGCCGGCGCTTGGAGGAGGAGCTGGACGAGGATGATGAATTCAAGCGCCTCTTGGAGGAAGTGGTCGAGCGCCGGTTGGACCCGGCGAGCGCGGCGACGACGCTGCTGGAGCGCGGGGCCGGTTAGCTACGCCCCCAATGCCCGCGCGATTACCATCTGCTGAACCTCGTCGGTGCCCTCGCCGATCGTGAGGATCTTCGCGTCGCGATAGAAGCGGCAGACGGGGTACTCCTCGATGAAGCCATAGCCGCCATGGATCTGCACGGCCTCCTCGGCGCAGCGCACGGCCAGGCGGCCGGTCTTGAGCTTGGCCTGAGCCGCGGTCAGCGTGAAGTTGCGTTTCGCATCCTTCTCGCGGGCGGCCTTGTAGACGAGCAGCCGGCCGGCCTCGATCTCGGTGGACATGTCCGCGAGCTTTGCCTGAATCGCCTGGAACTTTGAGATCGACTTGCCGAACGCCTTGCGCTGCTTGGCGTACTTCAGCGCCTCGTCGAGGGCGCCCTGCGCGAGTCCAACGCCCATCGCGGCGACGCCGATCCGGCCGATGTCGAGGATGTGCAGGAACTGCTTGAAGCCGGCGCCGCGCGGGCCGAGCAGGTTCTCCTCGGGCACGCGGCAATCGCTGAACGTCAACGGGCGCGTATCCGACGCGTTCCAGCCCATCTTCCGGTAGGGCTGGCCCTGTTCGTAGCCGGGCGTGCCGTTGGGGACGATCAGGTTTGAGATCTCCTCCTCGCCGGTGCGCGCCGTGATGCAGACCATCCCAGAGATGTCCGTGCCTGCGTTCGTGATGAACTGCTTCGCTCCGTTCACGGTCCACTCGCCATCTGCGAGGGAGGCGCGCGTCTTCACGTTCCCCGCGTCCGAGCCGGCCTCGGGCTCGGTCAGCCCGAAGGCCCCCAGCCGCTCGCCCGCGCACAGCAACGGCATCCACTCGCGTTTCTGCGTCTCAGAGCCGAACAGGTAGATCGGCTGCGTCCCGAGCGAGGTGTGCGCGCAGAGGGTGATCGCGACCGAGGAATCGACGCGCGTGAGCTCCTCAACGGCGAGCGCGTAGGCGAGCGTGTCCCCGCCGCCCCCGCCGTACTCCTCGGGGAACGGGATCCCCATCAGGTTCAGCGCGCCGAGCTGGCGCACGAGCTCATACGGAAAGGACTTCGTGCGGTCGAGCTCCTCGGCGACCGGTGCGACCTCCCCCTCGGCGAACTCGCGCACGGTGCGGCGGATCAGCTCGTGGTCGGGCGAGAGGTCGAAGTCCACGGGCGGGCATTCTCACAGATAGCCCAGGTCCGAGCCCGAGGGGGTGGGGGCGATTTTTATGGGGACGGCCTCAGGGCCGTCCGGGCGTGCGTGCGTAGTTCAAAGCGACGAGGTCTGGCCCGCCGCGGCTCTCGCCGCCGCGGGGACGGGCGCCGTTAGGTCGTCCAGACGCTCGACGACCGCCGCCCACGCCGCGCTGCGCGGGTCGAGGTGCGCGCGATGGCCCGCCTCGCCTGCGATCTCCACGAGCTCGACCTCGCCGCCGGCCGCGCGTGCGGCCTCGGTGTAGCCGCGGCTGAGCTCGATCGAGACGGTTTCGTCGCGAATGCCGTGGACGATCAGCACCGGCATATCGAGCGGCAGCAGGCGAATCGGGTCGCCGGCGCCGTAGCGCTCGGGAACCTGCTCGGGCGAGCCACCCATCAGATCCCGCACGACTCCGCCGTGCCAGCGGCGGTAGGCGTCCGCGAGATCGGCGACGCCGGCCTGAGAGATGACCCGTCGCAAACGCACGCGTGGCGGTCCGTCGAGAGCGCCCGGGGCTCCGTCCGGCAGGTTGGGCCGGCCGGCCGCCCACAGCGCTAGGTGACCGCCCGCAGAATGCCCCAGGATGCTCACCCGGTCGAGGTCCAACCGCTCATCGTCGAGCGCGGCAAGCTGATCGATTGCCGCGGCCACGTCCGCGAACGTGTTCGGCCAGCCCCCGCCGGCACCGACTCGGCGGTACTCGATGTTCCACACGGCCCAGCCGCGCCTGTGCAGGGCGCCGGCCAGGCCGCGCGTAAAAATCTTGCCGTAGCGCTTCTGCCAGGAGCCGCCATGGATCAGGATCATCACCGGGTGCGGCCCGGGGGCGGCGGGCAGGTACAACTCGGCGCGCTGGGAGGGGTGAGAACCGTAGCGATGGGATTGCCCGCGCGCGAGGAAGTCGAGGATCAGGCGCGTGCGAGCCACGTAGGCTCAATCCTAGAAGAACGCGGGTGCGGAGCGATTACGCGTCGCTGTAGGAGCGGGCCAGCTCGACCAGCAGCCGCACGCCGTAGCCGGAGGCGCCTTTGCCTACGTAGGCGCGGCCGAGGTCCCAGGCCGAGCCCGCGATGTCCAGGTGCGCCCACGGTGTCTCCCCGACGAAGTTCGCCAGGAACGAGGCGCCCATAATCGTGCCGGCCTTGCGCGCTTCCGGCGCGTTGTCGAGGTCAGCGTACTTGCCCGCGACGAGCTCGTCGTACTCCGGGTGCAGGGGCAGCCGCCAGAGGATCTCGCCGGTGCGCTCGCCCGCGGCGGTGACGCGCTCGGTGAGCTCGTCGTCGTTAGACATGATTCCCGCGTAGGTCGAGCCGAGCGCGATGATCACCGCGCCGGTGAGTGTCGCCAGGTCGACGATTCGCTCCGCGCCGAGCGAGACGGCGTGGCACAGGCAGTCGGCCAGCACCAGGCGGCCCTCGGCGTCGGTGTTGTTGATCTCGATCGTCTTGCCGTTCTTTGCCGTGACGATGTCCCCGGGCTTGATCGCGCGCCCGTCCGGCAGGTTCTCGGTCGCGCCGACGACCGCGAGCAACTTGACCGGCAGTCGCAGGCGCGCGATCGCGGCAACCGCCTCCACGACGGCGGCGCCGCCGGACATGTCGAACTTCATCTCCGCCATTTTCGGGCCGGGCTTCAGCGAGATGCCGCCGCTGTCGAACGTCACGGCCTTGCCGACGAAGCCCAGCATCGGACCTTTCGCGTCCGGCCCCTCGTATTTCAGAACGATCAGCGCCGGCTGCTGCTCGGAGCCCTGTGCCACGGCGGCGAAGGCGCCCATGCCGAGCCCCTCGATCCCTGAGCGTCCCTGCACCTCCACCTGCAGCCCGTCGATCTCCTCACCGAGCGCTCGCGCGTAGTCGGCGAGCGCCGTCGGCGTGAGGTCGTTGCCGGGGCGGTTCTGCAGGTCACGCGCCGCGTTGACCGCCGCGGCGACGATCGCGGCGTCGGCGACCGCCGCCTCGACGGGGCCACCTCCCGAGACAATCAGACCGTCCAGGTACTTAGGCTTGGCGTCTGCATCCTGGCTGCCCGCCTTGACGGACTTGTGTAGATCGAAGCTGTAGTCGGCGAGGATCGTGCCCTCCACGAGCGCCCCCGCGACCTCTGCGCTCGCGCCGTCCTGTGGATCGGCGGCCGGCGCTTCCCAGCACAGCACCCGCGTGGAGAGCTCGCGCGCCCGCTCACGAGCGAGCGCCGCCGCGATGCGCGCGCGCTCGGGCGTGAAGTCCTTGCGTGGGCCGAGCCCGACCGTCAGCCAGCGCTTGCCCTCCGCGTGGGTCAGTGCGAGCGCCTTGAACGAGCGCTGCGCCTCGCCGCTTACAAGCAGCTCACCCACCTGCTCAGGGATGTTCGGGCGGGGCTCCTCGCCCTCGAACAGACCGACGACGACGGTGTCGGCCTCGGTTGCTTCGGGCTGATCTGCTGTCCAGGAGACGTTCACGATCAGCGCACAATATCCAGCTCGCGAGGAATGCGTCTACTAGCATTGCCGGTCTCTCACCCTTTCTCTCGACCCCAGGAGCCTACGCAACCAATGCCCAAGACCGTGATCCTCGGCGCCGCCCGCACCCCCGTCGGCAAGATGGGCGGCGGCCTGTCCACACTCGACGCCACCGAGCTCGGCGGTGTCGCGATCGAGGCGGCGCTGGAGCGCGCCGGCGTCGAGCCCGAGCAGGTCGATCACGTCGTGATGGGCCAGGTGCTGCAGGCCGGACAGGGCCAGATCCCCTCGCGCCAGGCGCAGATCAAGGGCGGGATTCCCAAGGAGGTCTCCTCCGAGACGATCAACAAGGTCTGTGCCTCCGGGCTGCGCGCCTCGGCGATCATCGACCAGGCGATCCGCGCGGGCGACATGCAGGTCGGCGTCGGCGGCGGCATGGAGTCGATGTCCCAGGCGCCCTACCTGCTGCCGGGCGCGCGCTTCGGCTTTCGCATGGGCGATGTAAAGGCGCTTGACGCGATGGTCCACGATGGGCTGACGAACCCGTTCTCCGGTAAGCAGATGTTCGTCGAGGCGACCGAGGTCTCAGACGAGCTGGAGATGACCCGCGCGGACCTCGACCGCTGGGCTTTGCGCTCACACGAGCTGGCCTTGAAGGCGACCGATGATGGCAAGCTGGCCGACGAGATCGTCTCGGTGACAGTCAAGGGTCGCAAGGGCGACACCCTCGTCGAGGTCGACGAGGCCCCGCGCCGCGGAAGTACGCTCGAGGCGCTCGCGAAGCTGCCCGGCCTGACCGGCAAGGAGGGCTCGCACACGGCCGGCAACTCGCCCGGCGTGAACGACGCTGGCGGTGCGCTGGTGCTGTCCTCCGATGAGTGGGCCACCGCCAACGGCAAGGAGGCGCTTGCCGAGATCGTCACCCACGCACAGTCAGCCAACGACTTCGCCTACCTGGCGACGACGCCCGCGAGTGCCGCTAAGAAGGCCTTGGAGAAGGCGGGCCTGCAGGCCGAGGACATCGATCTGTGGGAGATCAACGAGGCGTTCGCCTCGGTCACGCTGAACTCGATTCGGATGCTCGGGATCGACGAGGATCGCGTGAACGTCAACGGCGGCGCGATCGCGCTCGGTCACCCGATCGGCGCCTCCGGTGCGCGGATCCTCGGCGCGCTCGTATTCGAGCTGCGCCGTCGCGGCGGCGGTTTGGGCTGCGCGGCGATCTGCTCCGGCGGTGGGCAGGGCGACGCGCTGATCCTTAAAGTCTGAGATGGTCGAGGGCAAGAACGGCGTCGGTCCGACACGCGCGGCGGCGTTCTTCGACCTCGATCGCACTTTGATGGCGGGCTCGTCGGGGATCTTCTTCGCGCGCGCGGCCTACGAGACGGGCATGATCACGCGCCGTCGCCTCGCGCGGGATGCGTATGAGAACCTCCGCTTTCGCCTGCGCGGCTCCACTGACGACCGCGCCGATCAGGTGCGCAAGCGCGTGGGGGAGATGATCGTCAGACGTGCCGGTCCGCGATCTGCAGCGGCTGTCCCCGCGCGTGCTCGCGGGCGTACTGCCACGGCTGTATCCGCAGATGCTCGAGCGCGCCTACGCACACCAGGACGCGGGCCGGCTCGTCTACATCGTGACGGCCGCCTCGCAGGAGATGGCCGACCTGCTGGCGCACGTGCTTGCCTTCGACGGCGGTCTCGGCTCGCGCTCGGAGGTAGTCGAAGGGCGTTACACCGGACGTGCCGCGGGACCGTTCAACTACCGCGAGGGCAAGGTGCTCTCGATGCGCGAGCTGGCCGAGCACGAGCGGATTGACCTGGCCGCCTCCTATGCCTACTCTGACTCTGAGTCGGACCTGCCGATGCTGCGCGCGGTGGGTAATCCGGTGGTCGTCAACCCCGATCAGGACCTGCGGCGCATCGCCGCCGCCGAGGGCTGGGAGGTGCTCCGCCTGGATCGGCTGGGACGCCGCCTAAAGATGCTCGCCGCCGCCGGCGCGGTCACGGCGCTCGGGGGGATGGGCAGGGTGCTCAGCGAGCACGTCGGGGCGCGGGCCGACCCACGCACTCTACAATCCCGCGCGTCCGGTCTTCCGCTTCGCAGGCCGATCCGTCGTCGTGCGCACCGCTGAGTTCGAGCGCGCGCC
>CAVZYF010000006.1:0-440057 GCA_963779405.1 uncultured Solirubrobacterales bacterium | reverse complement strand
CTGACCTGGAGGCGCGTGTCTGCAGCGGAAGGCCGGTGCTCGTGATCGGCGGCGGCAACTCCGCGGGACAGGCCGCGATCCATCTCGGCGAGCACAACTGCAGCGTCACGATCGCGATCCGCCGCGACGACCTCACCCAGAGCATGTCCCAGTACCTGATCGAGCGAATCGTGGCCGATCCGAAGATCAACCTTCTGACCGGAGTCGAAGTTCAGGCCCTTGTGGGTGAGGATCATCTGGACGAGGTGACGCTGCGGCACACCGCGACAGGCCAGGAGCAGACGATTCCCTGCTCGGGGCTGTTCTGCTTCATCGGCGCGCAGCCCGCGACGGGCTGGCGATGTGACGGCATACTGCTCGATCGAGACGGCTTCGTGCTGACGGATCGTCAACTGGCGGGGCCGATCGCCTCGGGAACATCGAGCCCTTTGCCGTTTGAGACCTCAGTGCCGGGAGTGTTCGCCGCCGGCGACGTCCGCTTCGGCTCGATGAAGCGCGTCGCCGCCGCGGTGGGCGAGGGCTCGAGCGCCGTGCGCTCGGTGCATGAGCGGCTTGCCACCCAGGGCTGAAGTCCTGCGGGGCCCGTGGGGGCGAAAACCGCTTTGGAATGCGCAATCCCGGCATGGGCCCGCCTGGACTCCTATGGGCCTGCCTGGACTCGAACCAGGGACCAATCGATTATGAGTCGACTGCTCTAACCAACTGAGCTACAGGCCCGCGACCGTATTTGATCGGCGAGCAGACGCTACCAGCGTGTGGAATGCTCTCGCCGGGCGCTTCCCCGCTTGGGGCGGGGCGCTGCGGGCGAGGTTCGCTCGAATCCACTTCACGACGGGGAGGCAGCATGGCAGAGCGCGCGGCGATCGTCACGGGAGCATCGAGCGGGATCGGGCTGGCTGTAGCGAAAGTGCTCGGCGAGGAAGGCTATGGCGTGACGATGGCCGCGCGGCGGGCCGACAAGCTCGAGGCGGCCGTCGCGGGGCTCGTCGCCGAGGGATTGGACGACGTGCACGGGGTCGCGGCGAACGTGGCCGACGAGGGGGCGATCCAGAACGTCGTGGCGGCGCACCGCGAGCGCTATGGGCGGCTGGACGTGCTCGTCAACAACGCCGGGGTTGGTTTCGGGGCGCAGGTCGGGGAGATCCAGACCAAGCACCTCGACATGCAGCTGTCGATCAACCTACGCTCGATCGTGATCTTCTACCGCGAATGCGTCCCCCTGCTGGCGGCTGCCGCGGCCGAGCACAAAAACGCGCTCGTCGTCAACACGTCCTCGATCTCCGGCAAGTTCGGCCAGGGCTGGCTGTCGGTCTACTCCGCCACCAAGCACGGCGTCGTCGGCTGGACCGAGGCGATGAACAAGGAACTCTCCCCTCAGGGCATCAAGTCCACGGCGCTGTGCCCCGCGTTCGTCGATACGCCGATGACCGAGTTCGCCAAGCAGCACGTCCCCGCCGAGGACATGATCCGCCCCGAGGACATCGCCGAGGCCGTGCGCTACCTGCTGAAGGTCTCCCCCGCCTGCATCGTCCCGGAGATCATGTTCACCCGTCCCGGCGACGCCCTGTAGGGTCATGACGATGAAGCTCGGCGTTCACATCGGCTACTGGGGCATGGGCCTGGACTCGGAGGACCAGCTGAAGATCGTCCAGGAGGCCGAGCGCCTCGGCTATGACTCCGTCTGGGCGGCGGAGGCCTATGGCTCGGACACCGCGACCGTGCTCGGCTGGCTCGCCGGACAGACCACGACGATCCGCCTCGGCTCCGGGATCTTTCAGATGCCAGGGCGCTCCGCGGCAATGACTGCGATGACCGCCGCCACAATCGACCAGCTCTCCGGCGGGCGCATGATCCTCGGGATCGGCTCCTCCGGGCCGCAGGTGGCCGAGGGCTGGCATGGGCAGCGCTTTGGGAAGCAGCTGCAGCGCACGCGCGAGTACGTCGCCGTCGTGCGGATGGCGCTCGCACGCGAACGTGTTGAGTTCCATGGCGAGACCCTGGAGCTGCCGCTGCCCGATGGCCCCGGCAAGGCGCTCAAGCTCACGATCTCCCCCGTGCAGGAGCGGATCCCTGTGTATCTCGCCGCGATCGGCCCGAAGAACACCGCGCTCGCCGGCGAGATCGCCGACGGCTGGATCCCGACGCTGTTCTCCCCCGAGCATGTCTCCGAGCTGCGGCCGCTGCTCGAGGAGGGCGCCGCGCGCTCGGGCAAATCGCTCGAGGACTTCGACATGGCGCCGACCGTGCAGGTGTTCGTCACCGATGACCTGCAGGCCGCGCGCGATGGGATGCGCCCGTTCATCGCCCTGTACGTCGGCGGCATGGGCTCGCGCAAGCAGAACTTCTACAACCAGCTCGTCTGTCGCTATGGCTTCGAGGCCGAGGCCGCGACGATCCAGGATCTGTATCTCGAAGGCAAGCGCGAGGAGGCAATGGCCGCGATCCCGGACGCGTTGATCGACTCCGTCTCGCTGTGCGGTCCGCCGGATGTCGTGCGCGAGCGCCTGGCGATCTACCGCGACGCCGGGGTCGGCACGCTCGGGGTCACGCCGATCGCGTTCACCGCGGCCGAGCGCCTGGAGCAACTGCGGCTCATCGCTGAGATCGCCGCCGCTTAGTTCTCCCGGTCCGATGGTTGGGCGCGCCGCAGCCGGTGACCGGTCTCAATCGCCTGTGACGCCAGCGAGGTCTCCCCTACGCGTGCTGCTCGGCGCCTTTGGCGACCCCGGGCACGCCTTCCCGATGGTCGCGCTCGGCCGCGCGCTCGCGGCGCGCGGGCACAATGTGACGGTGCAGACGTGGGAACGCTGGCGCGCGCCGATCGAGGCCGAGGGGTTGACGTTTGCCGCCGCGCCCGAGTACCACGTGTTCCCCTCCGGACCCGAGCCGCTTGACTTCTACGAGGCCGTCGTCCATGCCACGCGCGACACGCTGCCGCTCGTCGCCGCGCTTGAGCCCGATGTCGTCGTCGCCGACATCCTCACGCTCGCCCCTGGCCTCGCGGCCGAGATCGAAGGCGTGCCCTGCGCGACGCTGATCCCTCACGTCTTTCCGGAGGGCGAGCCCGGCCTGCCGATTTACTCGCTCGGCGCGCGGTTGCCGCGCACGGCGGCCGGCCGCGCGTTCTGGCGTCATGCCGGCCGTCCGTTGGAGCACGGCCTGCAGCTCGGCCGCGCCCAGCTCAACGACGTCCGCGCACGGCTCGGCCTGCCGGCTTTGGCTTACACCCACGGCGGCACCAGCCGCGAACTGGCGCTCGTCGCCACGTTTCCCCAGCTCGAGTACCCGCGTTCGTGGCCTCGCCACGCCCATGTCGTCGGCCCGCTGATGTGGGAGCCGCCCGCCGCTGATGTGGAGTTGCCGCCGGGCGATGCGCCGCTCGTGCTCGTTGCACCCTCGACCGCGCAGGACCCGTCTCACCGGATGCTCCATGCCGCGCTGCGTGGGCTCGCTGATGCGCCAGTGCGTGTGCTCGCCACCTGGAACCGCCGCCTGCCCGCTCGCTCGCTGCCCGTGCCCGCGAACGCGCGCGTTGTCGATTGGGTCTCCTACGCGCGCACGATGCCCCTGTGCGACGTCGTCGTCTGCCACGCGGGGCACGGCACGCTCGTGCGAGCGCTCTCCTCGGGGTGCGCCGTGGTCGCGTGCCCGGCGATCGGCGACATGAACGAGAACGCCTCGCGAGTTGCCTGGGCCGGGGCGGGGGTGCGGGTGCCGCAGCGATTCATTGCGCCACGGCCTTTGCGGCTGGCGGTAGAACGAGCACTCGATGAGCCCTCGATTCGCGCGCGGGCGCGGGAACTCGCGGCTTGGGCCGGGTCTCACGATGCCGGTGCTGCCGCGGCGGCACTCGTGGAGGAACTTGCTGAAAAGAAGCTCCGGGGGTGGGACTCGAACCCACAACCTCTCGATTGAACAGTCGAGCGCATCTGCCAGTTGAGCTACCCCGGATCGAGCTACCCCGGAAAGACCGAGGCTCGGGTCGGATTCTACGCGAGCGGAATCTTGCTGCGTCAGCACGATGAATCCGGCCTCCACCCTCAGCATCCTGGGGCCTCGGCGCAAATGCCCGCCGCCCGCGAGCCTAGACTCAACTGTCCGATGGCCGGCCCAGTCAAGACCGAGGCGGTGGTGCTGAGATCGATGCGCTACGGCGAGGCCGACCGCATCCTGCACGTGTACACGCCCCACCGCGGGCGGATCAGCGCGATCGCGAAGGGCGTCAGGCGTACGCGCAGCCGCTTCGGAGGCCGTCTGGAGCCGTTCTTCCGCCTGCGGATGGACCTGCACGAGGGACGCGGCGAGCTGCTAACCGTCACCGGCGCGCAGACGGTGGACGCATACCCACGCCTGCGCGGGGACGCCCGTGCGCTGGACAGCGCCACGCGCGCCTGCGATGCGGTCGGCCGCCTGTTCGAGACCGGCGAGCCGCACCCGGGGGTGTTCAATCTGCTGTGCCGGCACCTAGGACTGCTCGACGAGCAGGTCTCCGGCACTGGTGGACCCGCCGGCCAGCCCACGGCCACCGACGGAGAACCGCCCGATCTCCCCGCAACCGGCAGCTCGGCCGGCGGACGCGCCGGTGCCCTGGCGTTCCGCCTGAAGCTGCTGCTGGCGGCCGGCCTGGCGCCCCAGCTCGGCGCGTGCGCCTGCTGCGGGGAGCGCGAGCACCTGGTCGGGTTCTCCGGCTCGGCCGGAGGAGTGGTGTGCGGAGCGTGCGAGGCCGCATCGTTCCCGCTGGAGGAGGCCGCTTACGACTTCATGACCGAGGCGCTCGGTCGCCCTCTGACGGAGATTCCCGCCGCGCCCGGTCCCGCGCTCGGCCAGGTCGAGCGAGCCATTTCCGCAACACTCGAGCACCACGCGCACCTGCGGCTGATGCCGGCCGCGGCTCGTGCCTGAAGAGCGCGCTGTATCGTGACCGCCATGGACGAGGGACTTCCGATCGCCTACCAGATGCTCGACGAGGGTGTGCCCGTGCTCGCCTCCGACGGCCAGCAGGTCGGGACTGTAGGGAGCGTGCTGAGCGCGCCCGAGGAGGATGTGTTCCACGGTCTGTTGGTCAACACCCCCGGCCACGGAGTTCGCTTTCTCGAGGCCGCCTCGATCGCGTCGATCCACGAGCACGGTGTCGACCTGCGCATCGATACGGCCGCGGCGCAAAGCCTCCCCGCCCCCGAGCATGCAGCCCCTGTGTTCGACGAGGACCCGGAGAAGCAGCAGAGGTGGCGTCACTGGGCCCACAAGCTCACCGGCCGCAGCGACTGGAATCACGAGCGCTGAGCGCTCTCCGAGCGTTCGGGCGTCTCGGACTCAAAGCGACACGACAGTTTTGCGCGGCGCCCTTGACCGCCGAAATCGCTGCCACAATCGAAGGATGAGCCTCGCCCAGCAGACCGACACGGTCGCAAGCGTCTTCGCCGACCGCCAGCGCGAGCTGGAGGAGCGCACCCTTTCATCGCTGGCAGCTCGCTCCTACCCCGCGCGCCGTGCCCGGCCAGAGGACGACTGTGCGCTGCGCACCCCGTTTCAACGAGACCGCGACAGGATCGTGCACTGCAAGGCGTTCAGACGGCTGAAGCACAAGACGCAGGTGTTCGTGGCGCCGCAGGGCGACCACTACCGCACGCGGCTGACGCACACGCTCGAGGTCACCACGATCTCGCGCACGGTGGCCCGCGCGCTGCGCCTGAATGAGGATCTCGTCGAGGCGATCGGCCTCGGCCACGACCTCGGGCACCCGCCGTTCGGGCACATCGGCGAGGAGGTGCTCGACAACTGCCTGAAAGAGCGCTTCGGGGTGGGCTTTCGCCACTACGAGCATTCGCTGCGGGTGGTCGAGCGCCTGGAGCGCGACGGCGCCGGGCTGAACCTGACCGAGCAGGTGCGAGACGGGATCGCCGGACACTCCAGCCGCGCGCCGCAGCCGCAGACGCTCGAGGGCCGGATCGTGCGGGTGATGGACCGGGTGGCGTACATCAACCACGACATCGACGACGCAGTGCGTGCGGGGCTGCTGCGGGAGGACGAGCTGCCCGAGGAGCCGATCGCCGTGCTCGGTGCCAGCGGTTCGGCGCGGATCGACGCGCTCGTGCACGACATGGTCGAGCACTCAGAGCTCGCCGGTGACATCGTCCAGGGCGAGGAGGCGGGTGCGGCAATGAGCGAGCTGAGGGACTTCATGTTCGAGCACGTCTACCTTGGTCCCGCCGTTCGCGCCGAGCACGCGAGGATCGCGGGAGTGCTGAGAACACTGTTCGAGCACTACGTCGATCAACCCAAGCAACTGCCGGCCGCAGAGGGAATGCACGAAGAGGATGACCTGGCCCGGCGCGTGACGGACTATCTGGCGGGCATGACCGACCGCTATTGCATCAGGGAGTACACCGACCTACAGGTCCCCAAGGCCTTCGCCCGGTAGCCTCGTCGGCAGTGGCTTTTTATACCCGTGAGTCCAAGGATCGCGTGCGCGACGCGGTCGACTTCGTCGAGCTGGTCTCGGCACGCACCGAGCTGCGCAGGGCCGGACCGGCGCGGTACGAGGGGCTGTGTCCGTTCCACGAGGAGCGCAGCCCGTCGTTCGGGATCGACCCGACACAGAAGGTCTACTACTGCTTCGGCTGCCAGGCCTCAGGCGATGTGTTCACGTTCGTGCAGGAGACCGAGGGCGTCGACTTCAAAGGGGCGCTGGAGTTGCTGGCGGATCGTTTCGCCGTCGAGCTGGAGCGCGAGGAGGAGGACCCGAAGCAGGCCGAGCGCCGCCGCCGGCGAGAGCGGCTATTGGAGCTGCTCACGCGCACGGCCGCCTACTACGAAAGATGCCTGTGGGAGGCGCAGGAGGCGCGTGCCGCGCGCGAGTACCTGGAGAGCCGCGGGCTGGGAGAGGAGATCCTGCGGGAGTTCCACGTCGGCTATTCCCCGAGCGCCTGGGATCGAGTCCTGCTGGCTTCTCGCAGGGGCGGGTTTCACCGAGCAGGAGCTGTACGCGACGGGTCTGGCGCAGCGCTCGAAGGAGAACGGGCGGCCCGTACGACCGCTTCCGCGGACGGATCATGTTCCCGCTCGCGGACGTGCGTGGCCGGGTGTTGGGCTTCGGCGCACGCGCGATGCGCGAGGAGCAAAAACCGAAGTACCTGAACACCTCCGACAACGACGTCTACCACAAGGGATCGCATCTTTACGGCGCCGACCTCGCGCGCGCCCATGCGGCGCGCGCCGGGCAGGCAATCCTGTGCGAGGGTTACACCGACGTGATCGCGCTGCACCAGGCGGGGCTGCGCAACACGGTCGGGTCGATGGGAACGGCGCTGACCGCCGAGCAGGTCGGCGAGCTGTCGCGGATGGCCCAAACGGTGCTGCTGGCACTGGACGCCGACAGTGCCGGTCAGGAGGCGATGCTGAAGGCCGCCGGGCTCGCGGCGAAGCGTAAGCTCGAGCTGCGCGTGGTGGCGCTCCCGGCGGGTACCGACCCGGCCGATCTGGTGCAGCGCGATGGAACTGAGGCGATCAGCACGGCAGTCGAGCAGGCGGTGCCGTTCGTGCGCTTTCGGGTGGAGCGGGTGCTCGCGACCGGCGACCACGGCAGCCCTGAGGGCCGCGACCGGATGGTCGAGGAGCTGCGTCCCGTATTCGCCATGTTGCCGCCAAGTGCGATGCGGCTGGAGTTGACGAAGCTGGTCTCTGGGCGTTTAGCGCTGCCCGAGAGCTTGATGGAGACACTGCTGGCGTCCCAGGCGAACCAGCGGCAGCACAGCAATCGGAGCAGCGGACGGGAGGCACCCCGCGACATGACACCCACGCCCACCAGCGGGCTGTCGCGACGGGAAGAGACCGAGCGGACGTTCCTGGCGCTCTGCATAGCCTCCCCGGAGGAAGGCGAGCAGGCGCTGGGGAGCTTGAATGTGGACGAGCACTTCACCAGCGAGCTGCTCAAGCGTGCCGCCAGACACCTTGGCGCCGGGCATCTGCGCGACCCGATGGCCGACCCGGCGGGCTTGGCGGACGGGTTGGACGGCGATTCACAGCTGAAGGCGCTGCTGGCCGAGCTGGTCGTGGAAGCCGGCCGGGAACCGGTGCAGCCCGCGATGCTCGACGTTCAGCGCCTGCAGCTGGAGCTGGCGCGGGTCGACCGCCGAATCCAGCAGGCGCGCGGAGCGCAGAGCGGCGATGTGAGCGAGCTGGCGAGGAGCCGCGGCGAGGTCAAGCGCGAGTTCGACCGCGCGCAGGAGCGAGCGTTGGAGAAGACGGTGTGAGGACGCCAGGCGCGCCTGAAATAAGCGCCTGAATCCCGAAAAGCCTTGCTATACTTTATGAAGTAATGGGTAATGTCACCGTATACACGACCGAGCCGTGCTCCTTCTGCGCCCGCGTGAAGGGTCTCTTGAAATCACGCGGAGTTGAGTACGCCGAGGTGAACCTGTCAAAGAACCCCGAGGGCCGTGTAAAGCTCGCTCGAAAGACCGGGATGATGACCTTCCCGCAGGTGATCATCGACGGTGAGCTGGTGGGCGGTTTCAACGAGGTCCAGACAGCCGCCGATTCGGGGCGCCTGGACGAGCTACTGCTCGAAGATCAGCCAGCCGCCTGAGGAGCACCCTACGCGTGAACACGCTTGCGCCGAGGCCGTGGCTGGCATGTCTCACACACATAGGTTCCACGCCCTGCGACGACCATCTTCACGATCGCCGTGCCGCAGGTCCCGCACGGCTCCCCCTCGCGACGGTGTACGAGAAACTGGTTCTGGAAGGACCCGCGGACGCCGTCGACGTGACGGAAGTCGTCAATCGTCGCTCCGCGCGCGTCGATGCCGGCTTGCAGCGCGGCGATCGTCGTCTCCCACAAGCGCCCGTACTGCTCGCTGGATAACCGTCCGGCGGGGCGCAGCGGGTGGATGCCCGCGCGGAACAGCGCCTCGTCGGCGTAGATGTTGCCGACGCCGGCGATGCGACGCTGATCGAGCAGGAACGCCTTCACGGGCGTGGTTCGCCCGCGCGCCTGAGCGCGCAAATGCTCGGCGGTGAACAACTCGTCCAATGGCTCCAGGCCAAGCCGTGCGGCAAAAAACGCCTCGAGCGCCTCGTGGCCGATCAGCAGCTCGCCAGTACCGAACCGGCGCGGATCGACGATCGCCAGCCGGTGTCCCTGACCGAGATCGATGCGCACGCGGGTGTGAGGCGGCTCGGGATCGGGATCGAACAGCACGGCGCCTGTCATCCGCAGGTGCTGAACCAGGTGAACGTCATCCTCGAGGTCCCACACCAGGTACTTGCCACGCCTGTCCAGCCGCTCGACGCGCCGCCCTGCCAGCGCATCGGCCAGTTCGCCGGGCGCCAGCGGCCGTGACCAGCGCCAGTCCAAGATCTCCACGCACTCCAGCCTGCGGCCTTCCACCAGCGGCGCGAGCTGGCGTCTGATCGTCTCGACCTCGGGCAGCTCGGGCATTGCCTCAGCTTATGGACGCCGGCAAGCGTCCGCCGCTCACTCACTCCTCTGACCAGGCAACAACTGCCCAGCACCCGGGGACTTGGCCCTTGGGTGTGCACGGAAGTAGACGTCCTTCAGCCGCTCGGCCGACAGGTGCGTGTAGACCTGGGTGGTCGCGAGGTCGGCGTGACCGAGCATCTCCTGCAGCGAGCGCAGATCGCACCCGCCCGCGAGCAGGTGGGTGGCGAAGCTGTGGCGCAGCGTGTGCGGGCTCATCTTCTGATCCAGGCCGGCGCCGCGGGCGTGACCCTGGACGATCTTGTAGAGGCCCTGACGCGTCAGGCCGCCACCCCGGCGATTGACGAACAGCTGCGTCTGCACCTTGTGGCCGACCAGCACGGGACGCCCACGCTGCTCGTATGTGCGCAGCGCCGCGACCGCCTGGCGGCCGATCGGTATGACCCGCTCCTTGGAGCCCTTGCCGCGCGCGCGCAGCATCCGCTCGTCGAGATCGACGTCGCTCGCCTGCAGCCCGATTGCCTCCGAGGCACGCAGCCCGCATGCGTACATGACCTCGAGCAGAGCTCGGTCGCGCAGTGCTCCAGGCTCGGTCCCCTTCGGCTCGCTGAGCAACTTGGCGACCTCCTCGCGGGAGAGCACCCGCGGCAGACGCTGCGTCTTGCGCGGACCGCGCAGCTCGGCGGTGGGATCGTGCTCGATCAGGCCCTCGCGGCGCAGATGACGGTAGAACGAGCGCAGGCACGCGACCTTGCGCGCCAGCGTGGCCGCCGCGACCGGAGGGCGCTCGCCGGCGCCCGCGGCCAGCTCGGACAGGAACGCCGCGATCTCGCCATGCCTGGCCTGCATTACGTTCAGCTTGCGACGGTCGAGAAACTCGCCGAACTGGAGCAGGTCGGAGCGATATGCCTCGAGCGTGTTCCTCGAGAGACCGCGCTCGAGCTCGAGGTAGGCGAGGAAGTCGAGCGTCAGCCGCTCGAGCCCGACGTTCGTTCCAGCGGAGTGGACGGTTCCCGGCGAGCTCACCCTTCCAGCTTCGCCTACTCCTCAGCTCCTCCCTGGCGATGCAACCGACCGTTCAGCCTCCCCCGCCCCGTCCTCGCCACGATCGGCGTCCTCCGCAAGCTCCGCCAATGTCGTGCCGGCCGCAAGCGCAGCCCCGAAGAACAACGGGTCCTCGGTCAACCCACGACCCATCGTCTCGGCGGGTAGATCAGCGGCGGCGTAGGCCGGAAGATCGACGATCGCACGGCGCCAGTCATGGCGGGTGACGCGCACGGGACGCTCGACGTCTAGCTCCAGCGCTGGACGGCTCGGGAGAGCTCCACCGAAGACCGCGCCGAGACCGGCGCGCAGATCCGCCCCCACTGGCGAGCGCATCCCGGCGGGCAGCGCGACCGTGACAGGCTCTAGCAGCAGGTCGAGTACCGTGAGCGTGTGGTGGGAGATGCCACGGTGGCGCGCGCGGGGGTCACCCGAGGACATCCGTGCCACCAGCAGCGTGGAAGCACCGAGTGCGAGTGCGGCATGCGCCGAGTCCAGGGCGGACATGCCGCCGTGTCCGAGCGGGGAGCTGGAGCCCACGATTCCGGGACCGGGACCGCAGATCGCCGCGTCCCAGCCGAGTCCGCGCAGCCCGTGATCCAGAGCGCCGAAGGTCGTGATCGCCTCACCCTCTCCGCCGAATGCCGCACCAGCAGTCAGGTGTCCAGCCAGCAGACCGCGCTCGCGCAGTGAGCGAACCGTGCGCGAGTGCCCGCCGGGCAGCGCGCCTCCTGCCGTCTGCACGTACCCGAGGCGGCTTCCGGGACGGACCTGCGAGAAGGCCCAGGCGACCGCCGCGAGCTGGCCATGCAGAGCGAGCACGGCGACCGGCCGCCCCACTACACCGATCGGATGCTCGGAGGCACTGCGCAGCTCCTCGACCGGCTCGACGGTGTGCTGGAGGCTCGTGTAGTTGAGCTTCATCACGTTCGGGCGGGCCGGGCGGGCGGGATCCTCGTCTTCCTTACCGTCGAGACCGCTGGTGAGGTTGACGTGGACGATGTCAAAGCCACCCGAGCCCAGGCCGAGGTCGCGAGCCTGCACGTTGACCACCAGCTCGTCGCCCACCTCGGCGCGACCGACGAGCGCCACGTCGGCGATCGCCGTCCGGCG
Source organism: uncultured Solirubrobacterales bacterium (assembly GCA_963779405.1). Lineage (GTDB taxonomy): Bacteria > Actinomycetota > Thermoleophilia > Solirubrobacterales > Solirubrobacteraceae > Palsa-744. The sequence continues at coordinate 428,459 of CAVZYF010000006.1, read as the reverse complement.
CCTCTGCCCGCCTCCGGCATCGGTTCCTCTCTCCTGGGCCCCGCGCTCCGCGTCGTGTGCCTCGTCCACCAGCTCGATCACGAGATCCTGCTCTCCTCCGCTCCCAGAGGAACCGGCGTCAAGGACGATGGCGCGGCGCAGCTTCAGCATTGGGCCTCGAACGCTATCGCTCGGCGGTGCGTCCGCTGGCCGGCGGCACGCCGCCGGCCAGCGCCTCGCCAGGATCCGCGGGTGCCTCCGGCCGTACCCACTCGACGCTCACGTCCACGTCGCACTCGCACTCCGGCGAGTTGGCCAGCTCGTGGGCACGGTCGATCAGCTTTGCCGCGACGAGCTGCCCCTGCGACTCGTCCGCGAGTTGGAAGACCGTCTCCACGCGCAGCAACCCCCCCGTGGCGAATGCCACACCGCGCAGCGGCGGCCCGGTCGAGAGATCCGCGCTCACGATCTGTTGGCGAACGTCGCCGGGACCTCGCCGCGCGTGCCGTCCGCATCATTGCGGGTGCGCTCTGCATCGCCGCGCGCACCGGCGCGCTCGAGGGCAGCGGCGACGAAGTCGCGGAACAGAGGAGCCGGCCGCTCGGGGCGAGACTTGAACTCGGGATGAAACTGGGAAGCAATAAAGAAAGGATGCCCACCCTCTCCGCCCTCGAGCTCGACGACCTCGACCAGGCGCTCGTCGGGAGAGGTGCCGGAGATGCACAGGCCAGCGCTCTGCAAGCGCTTGCGCAGGAGGTTGTTGACCTCATAGCGGTGGCGGTGGCGCTCGTAGATGACCGCCTCGCCGTAGATCTCCCGCGCGCGTGTGCCCGCGTGCAGCTTGATCGGGTCGGCGCCCAGGCGCATCGTGCCGCCGAGGTCGGCGACCTCCTTCTGCTCGGGCAGCAGGTCGATCACGGGGTATGGCGTCTCGAGGTCGAACTCGGTCGAGTTCGCCCCCTCCATCCCCGCCACGTTGCGGGCAAACTCGGCCACTGCGATCTGCATCCCCAGACAGATGCCCAGATAGGGAATGCCCTGTTCGCGCGCCACACGCGCGGCGGCGATCTTGCCCTCGATCCCACGTCCGCCGAAGCCGCCGGGGATCAGGATGCCGTCCGCGCGGGCCAGCAGCTCGTGCATCGATCGACCGTCGGTGTGATCGACACCGCCGACGTCCCCGCCCACCGAGTGCTCATCGGATCCCTCCAGGCGCTCGGAATCGATCCAGTCGATCTCGACCCTTGAGTCCTGCAGCGAGGCGGCGTGCCGAAGCGCTTCGGAGACCGACAGGTAGGCGTCCTCGAGCTGGATGTACTTACCGACCAGCGCGATCCGCACCGTGCGGCCGCTGCGCCCGGCGCGCTCGATCGGCTCCTGCCAGTCCGACAGCTCGGGTGCCGGCGCATCCACGCCGAAGTGCTCGAGGATGAAGTCGTCGACGCCCTGCTCGTGGAAGGTGAGCGGCACCTTGTAGATGTTGTCCACGTCGCAGGCCGAGACGATCGCCTCCACGGGCAGACTCGCGAACAGGGCGATCTTCTTGCGGATCTCCGCCGACAGCGAGCCTTCAGAGCGGCACATCAGCATGTCCGGGGCGATGCCGATGCGCCGCAGCTCGTTGACCGAGTGCTGGGTCGGCTTCGTCTTCAGCTCGCCTGCGTGACCGATGTAAGGGACGAGAGTCAAGTGGATGAACATGCAGCGCCTGCGCCCCACGTCGACCGGGAACTGGCGAATCGCCTCCAGGAACGGCAGCGACTCGATGTCGCCGACCGTGCCGCCGATCTCGGTTACCACGAAGTCCACGTCCGAGGACTCGGCGATCAGTGCGATGCGCTGCTTGATCTCGTCGGTGATGTGCGGCACGACCTGGACCGTGCCGCCCAGGTAGTCGCCGCGGCGCTCGCGCCGGATCACGGTGTCGTAGATCCCGCCGGCGGTGACGTTGGAGGCGCGGCTGGTGTTGGAGTCGGTGAAGCGCTCGTAGTGCCCGAGGTCGAGGTCGGTCTCGGCGCCGTCCTCGGTGACGAACACCTCGCCGTGCTGGTAGGGCGACATCGTGCCCGGATCGACGTTGATGTAGGGGTCGAACTTCTGCAGACCCACGGTCAGCCCGCGCGAGACGAGCAGGCGGCCGATCGAGGCCGCTGCGATCCCCTTGCCCAGCGAGGAGACGACGCCACCGGTCACGAAGATGAACCGGGTCTTGGACGGCGCGACGGCGTGGCGGTCGGATGGGCGCGGAGTCATGAAGGCCTGCCCCAGGAGTCTAGTGCGCGCAGCCCCGGAGTCCGTTCCACGAGCGTGGAGATCGACCGCAGCTCGCCGTAGAGGGTGACCGCGACGAGCAGCGCGAGCGCGATCAGCTGACCGCTCTGAGACAGCGTCAGCACCAGCCACAGGCCCGCGAGCGCCCCGAGCAGGTTCGCGCCGGTGTCGCCGAGCATCGCTCGCTCGCGCAGGTCGTACAGGCCGGCCACGAGCGCGGGCGCGACGAACAGGCCGAGGGACCACAGCGGCCTCGCGTCCAGCGAGCCGAGCGTCAGGCCGGCGCCGAGCAGCACAAACGCCTTGATCGCGCGTCCGGGGCGCAGGTCGAGCAGGTTGAAGACGTTCGTCGCCAGCACGAGCACTCCCACCGCCAGGAGCCATCGCGGCTTGGAGAGTCCCTCGAAGCTCATCGCGAACAGCGCCAGGCCGAGCGAGCCGGCGGCCTTGAGCGTTCCCGTGGACAATTCACCGCGCAGCGCCGCGCGAGCATGGCCGCGCCAGCCACGCGGGGCCGGCTGAGTGGGTTCCTCGAGCACATCGCCGCCGGGCCGGGCCGACTGGTCAATCGCGCCGGAGGCGACCGACAGGCCGGCACGAGCCTCGCCGAGCGTGTCGTCGATCAGACCCAACGTGGCGACTCCGAGCGCGTAGAGCGCGATCGGGAGCAGCTCAGGATGGAAGACCTCCGAGCTCGCCAACCGCGCCAGCAGCACGAGCGGGATCAGCGCGATCAGCGCCGCGGCCACGATCAGCACCCCGAAGGGAAAGGGGAGCGAGCGCTCGCGGTAGTTGAGCTGCGTGTGAGAACCCTCGATAAGCGTGCGCAACACCGCGGGGGCGAGGACCACAGCGCTCAGGAGCGCCAGCAGGAAGGGCAGGGCGTGCATGAGCGGAAGTTAGCGAGAAGAGCGGACGCGCTCGGGCGCCTCGCCGGCACGTGCAAGACTCGCCGTACGAACCCGGGACGCCTCTTCAGGCACGTCGAGAACCTCCCGCAGAGAACCTCTTCAGAGGTCGATCAACCACCGGCGACAGCCGGCAGCAGGGAGTTCGCGGTGGACTTGGTCCCATAGGTGCCCTGGGACCCCGCGAGCGCGTAGACCAAAGCCGCCTGACCCGCGAGCGCGTCGAGATCGTCGACGCTGGAGATGCCTACGCTCTTGTACCAGGGCACCTGGGAGGGTTCGGTGTTGCTCAGCTCGACGCCGACGACGGGGACCCCCACGGCGGTCACACCGGCGATCAGCCCAGACTCGAAGGCGGCGCTCGCCTGAGCCTGTTCGGTGCTCATCCCGGTCGGTTCGGAGCGCATCACGACGAGCCCTTCGAGCTTGCCGAGCTGGCCGTCGAAGGCGCTCAGCAGGCTTCCGCGCACGCGGCTGAGAAGCTCCCGGTCCACCTGCGCTCCACCGCTGACGAGCTGGCGGCCGGCGAGCCCGCCGAACTTGTGCACCAGTTCCGGATTGCTCGCGAGCCCCGCGTAGCTGGTCCCGCTTGCAGCCTGTGCGAGACCTGTCAGATCCAGGGGCTCGCGTACCGCCACGACCGTCGCCAGATTGCCGCCGGCCTGGGTGACCGCGCCGCGCACGAGGCCGTTGACCCTGTTGGAAGAGCCCCCGAAGAACACCAGGCCGACGTTGCGGCCGGTGAGCAGACCATGGACGGCGAGCGGGTAGAGATCGTTTGCGAAAGCTTCCTCGGAGCTCAGCTGCGTCTGCAGTGTTTCGGCATGTCGCTGCGCGCCGCCGACTTCCGATTCGAGATTGTGCACGATGCCGTTCTTGGCGGAGGAGACGAGGTTCGAGTCGCCGATCGCCACGCCGATCAGCACGCCCACCGCCAGGGCGAACAGGACAGCGGCCAGCGAGAGCGCGTGGTAGCGATAGTCGAACACGCTCAGACGAGCAGCTGGAGCTTGAGCCAGAGCAGGTCGACCACGTCGCGCAGCGCCGGGGTCAGCCAGACGACGGCGATCATCGCGATCAGGCCCGCCGCGATCACAACCAGCAACGGGGTCAGACCCGGTCGGGGGTGATACAGACGGCTCACGCCCTTGGCGTCGACGAGGATCTCGCCGATGCGAAGGCGCGTGAGGAACGTCGAGGACATGCCCTTGCGGTTGCGATCGAGGAACTCGACGAGGTTGAACTGGGAGCCCACCGACACAATCAGGTTGGCGCCCTTCTCGGCGGCGATCAGCATCGCGACGTCCTGGCTCGTGCCCGGCGCCGGTACGAGCTTGAAGGGTAGGCCAAGTGCTTCCAGGCGCTCACGGCCCGGGGCGCGCCCGTCGGGGTAGGCGTGCACGACGAGCTCGGCGCCACCGCTCGCTGCAGCAGAGCCCCACCGCCCGCTCCCGCCGCGACCGCCGCTCGAGCTCCTCAGGGCCGCCTCTCCGGCCGAGTCCATGTCCCCGACGATCATGTCCGGGCGCAGGCCCGCCTCCAGCAGCGCCTCGGCGCCCCCGTCGACGGCGATCAGCACGGGACGCATATCGCGGATGAACGGCCGCAGGGCGCGCAGATCGCGCTGATGATCGACACCGCGAACGACCACGAGCGCGGAGCGGTCGCGGAAGTCGGTGGCAAAGCGCGGCATCTCGATCTTCCCGGCGAGCAGCTCACGCTCCTCGCGCATGTGCTCGATCGTGTTGTGCGCGAAACGCTCGAGCGCCTCGCCGACCTCGCGGCGGCGGGCCTCGGTCTCGGCGCGCACGCGGGCGAGGTCGAGCACTTCGCCGCGGGTGAGCACCTCCCCCTCGCGCGTCACCTCGCCGTCACGCACGGTTATCGCCTCGCCGTCGGAGAGCGCGTGCAGGAGCGAATCGTCCGGCAGGTCGACCAGATGGATGCCCGCTTCGACGAGCAGCTGGGGGCCGAGGTTCGGATAGGAGCCGCTGGAGGAGGAACGGCAGTTCAACACCGCGCCGACGTTCGCGGCGATCAGCTCCTCAGCCGAGACCCGGTCGATGTCGAGGTGGTCGATCAGCGCAATGTCGCCGCGAGAGAGGTGCTTGACGAGCAGCTTTGTCCGCTTGCCCGGACGCACCGGTCCGGTGACCGTGCGCCATGGCGCGACATCGCCTCCCGGCAGAGGGGCAGACGCCGGCGCAGGTATGGGCACGTCGCTTGAATCCTTAGACGCGGGCTCCCGCGGGCTGCGTGGGTTCGCGGCCATCGCATCGAGAGTAACGGCCGCGCGCCCGGCGCGCTCTGCCTGCGAGCTTCAGGCGGCCTTGCGCAAATCACGCGCATGTGCTCGCGCGGCGCTGTCGGCGGCATCGGCGCCGAGCATGCGCACCAGCTCGGCGACGACCTCGCCCTCGGCGAGCTGGACGACGGTCGCACGGGTCGGCGCGGCGGCGGTGTCCTTGACCACCGAGAAGTGACGGTCGCCGAGCGAGGCGATCTGGGGCAGGTGCGTGATGCACAGCACCTGTCTGTCACGGCCCAGGTCGCGCAGGCGCGCGCCGACCGCACGCGCGGTCTGGCCGCCGATACCCGCATCGATCTCGTCGAACACGAGCGTCGTCTGCGTCGAAGCAGCAACAGGGGCGGTCGCGCGGGCGCCGCCCCGAGCCGGGGAGGGACGAGTGGGCACCGTGGCGAGAGCCAGCATCACGCGCGAGAGCTCGCCGCCGGATCCGATCTCGCGCAGCGGCCCAGCCGGCACGCCGGGATTGGGGGCGATCATGAACTCGACGGCGTCCCCGCCTGAAGGACCTGCCTCGCGCGGGCTGAGGGAGACCTCGAAGGTTGCGTCTCCCATCGCCAGGGACGCGAGCTGCTCGCGCACCGCGAGCTCCAGGCGCGGGGCGTGGCGCTCGCGCGCGTCGCGCAGAGCGCTGACGTGGCCTTCGAGCGCCGCCTGCCCCTCGCCCAGCTGCGCAGTGACCGCGGCGAGCGCCACCTCGGCGCCGGCGAGCTGATCGCGTCGTGCACGCGCGTCGGCGGCGTAGTCGAGTACAGCGGCGAGCGTCCCGCCGTGCTTGCGCACCAAGCGCTCGATGCTCGCAAGACGCTCTTCGACGGCATCGAGCGAGCCGTCCTCGCCCGCGAGCCGCTCGCAGTAGCCACGCAGCTCGCCAGACAGGTCCCGGGACTCGATCACGAGCGTGTGCAGACGCTCGGCGAGCGCGTCCAGGCTCCCGTCTAGGCCGGCGAGCGCATCCAGCCCCCCGGCGGCGCCGGCCATCAGCTGCGAGCTGCCGAGACCGTCGGAGGCGTCTTCGGGCACAAGCGCGTCGGCGCCGGCGCCCGCGGCGAGACGCAGCGCATCGAGACGGCCCAGGCGAGCGCGCGCGAGCAGCAGCTCGTCGTACTCCTGCTGGTCGAGGCCGGCGGCGTCGATCTCTGAGAGCTCGTGCTCGAGCAGGTCGAGCTCGCGCTCGCGCGCCGAGGAGAGCTCGCGCAGGGAGTCGAGCTCCGCGGCGAGGCGGCGGATTTCCGCGAAGGTCTTGGCGCAGGCGCGCAGGCGCAATGCGTGATCGGGGCCACAGAGCGCGTCGAGGATCTCGAGCTGGGCGCCCGCGAGGGTCAGCTTGCGGTGCTCGTGCTGGCCGTAGAAGGAGAGCAGGCGCGAGCCGTACTCGCGCAGCTCCGAGACGGTGGCGGAGCGACCGTTGAGGTAGGCGCGCGTGCGTCCGTCGGAACCGAGACGGCGAGCGAGGACGATCTCCCCGGCGTTGTCGGGGAGCCGCTCAGCGAGCTCGGATCGCAGCGAGTCGGGCAGATCGAAGACACCCTCGACATAGGCCTCCGAAGCACCGGGGCGAATGAGGGTGGGCTGGGTTCCAGTTCCTCCAGCGCGGCCTCCGAGCAGCAGGTCGAGCGCGTGGGCGAGCACTGTCTTACCGGCGCCCGTCTCGCCCGTCAGCACATTCAGCCCGGGCGCCAGCCGCAGCTGCGCGCGTTCGATCAGCAGGAGGTTCTCGACGTTGAGCTCTTGGAGCACAGGGGCAGGTGTACCAGCGGGTGGGGACAGATCACGAAAGGAAAGACCTTTATGGGGAGCAGCCTTAGGCGGCGAAGCTGGCGTGCGTTGTTATGTCAGGGAGGCGGGCGGTCGATGAGAGGCATAATCAAGTGGATAGGGCCTGTCCGAAAATCCCTCAGCTGGGGGTTTCGAACAGTTTCTGGGCGGGATGGATCCTGCAGGGAACCAACCTCCGTTTGGGACCGCCAACGGAATGGCTGTGAACGACCGACATCTCAAGCGCTCAACAGGCCCGCTCCCGCAGGGATCGGTCGTGTGCCTGCCGGCAGCGGCGCTGGCAGAGCGGATGGAGGAGGAGATCAACCGCGCCGGACGCCACGGCACACCACTGAGCTGTTTGATCGTGGTGATCGAGAACCTGGAGGAGCTGAGGAAGGCCCACGGCAGCGAGCTGTCAGAGCAGACGCTCGTCTACGTAGGCGAGGCGCTGCGCCACGAGCTGCGCCGCTTCGACCGGGTGGGCAGGCCGAGCGAGGGTGAGCTCGCGGTGCTGTTGCCAGGCGCGGATGGCCCACGCGGCGAGATCGTCGCCAGACGCGCGCTGGCGCGACTGCGCGCGATCAAGGTCGAAACCGGCGGCGAGCGCCGGCCGCTGCGCGTGTCGGTGGGGCTCGCCGCCTGGCATGAGGACGTCGACGGTGAGGAGTTGCTGGCCCAGACCAGGGTCGCCGCGCGCCGCCGAGAGAACGGGCTCGAGACGATCGAGACATAATCCCGGTGGATGCTCACGGGATCAGAGTTGTGGCTGCTGCGGCTGATGGCCAATCGCGGCCTGGCGCTGGTCGATGCAAGCACGCTGCTGGTGGTGATCGAGGAGCGCGGCGAGCTGCGCGTGGCCGCCTCCAGCGGCGAGGAGACAGTGCGCCTGCGAATCGTGCCCGTCGACGGGAGCGCGCTGGGCGAGCTGTATCGCCAGGGCAAGCCGGTGTCGCTGGACCGCCCCCGGGGGCAGGAGGCGGCGTGGCTGCACGAACTGGGGTTGGAGGCGCGCGCCGCGCTGATCGAGCCGCTGAGCATGGAGGGTTATGGCGGCGGCCTGGTGATCGCACTGCGCCGCGATGGTGGCTTCCGCGGCCCCGACCGGGAGGCGTTGAACGCGTTTGCGACGAGCGTCGCCCAGCGGTTGGCGGCGGAGCGCTCGGTGGAGATCACGCGCCTGCGTTACGGCATGGAGGCGCGCGAGCGCGAGCGCACGCGCTGGGCGCGCGAGATTCACGACGAAACGATTCAAGGCCTCGCCGCACTGCGCATGAAGCTGGCCCACGCCCGCGACCTCGACGAGCAGGCGGCGATGGGCGCAGCCGTGGAGTCGGTGCTGGAGGGATTGGGCGAGGAGATCGACGGGCTGCGCCACCTGATCACCGAGCTGCGCCCGGCGGCGCTCGACGATCTCGGGTTGGCGGCAGCGCTGCAGGCGCTTGCCCGGCGCGCGCAGGCGATCGACGGCTTGGACGTACAGACGGAGATCGACCTCGGCCCGGAGTCCGATCACCCCGGCTCAGAGACAGATCAGCGCCGCCTGGATCCCGAGCTGGAGAGCACGATCTATCGCGTCGTGCAGGAGGCGCTGACGAACGTGAGCCGCCACGCACAGGCGACCCAGGCGACGATCAGGATCGTCGAGCGCAACGGAATGATTCACGCCTCGGTGACCGACGACGGGCAGGGACTTCCGGAAGCGGACCGTCTCGGGCCGCGGGGCGACGGCTTGGAGGGCGGGTTCGGGATGTCGGGGATGCGCGAGCGTGCCGAGCTGGTCGGGGGCGAGCTGGAGCTCGTCCCCGCGCCGGGCAAAGGGACCGTCATGCGTCTGACGGTCCCGCTCGCTGGACGGCCCGCGCCCGGTGACGTATCTGGCGACGTATCGGGAGCGGCCGTCGGCCGCTGAAGCGGGCGCCGAGACCGGCGCTGAGCGCTACTCGACCAGGCCGAGACGGCGCGCGTAGGCGGTGATCTCCGCACGCGAGGAGAAGCCGAGCTTCTCGATCGCCCGGGCTCGATAGGTCTTTACGGTGCGCTCCGCCACGTGCAGCTGTTCGGCGATCTGGGGATTGGTGAAGCCGTTGGCGATCAGCCGCACCACCTCGCGCTCCCGCTCGCTCAAAGCGACGCCGTCGCTGGGAGTCTCATCGCCGGTGGCCATCAGCGCGCCAAGGCGCGGGTGCAGGTAGTTGCCGCCCGCCACCGCCAGCCGGAAGGCCTGCAGCAGCTCGGCCGGCTCGGCCTCCTTGAGCACGTAGCTGCGCGCTCCCGCCCGCAGCGCCTGGCGAGCGTACTCGGGGTCCTCACGCATCGTCAGGATCGCGACCGCCAGCGTGGGATGGGCGACGAAGCAGGATGGGAGCGCCGCCAGACTCGAGCCGCCCGGCATCGACAGGTCCAGCGTGAGCAGATCCGGCTTGTGCTCGCGGACCGCGCGGATCGTGGCGGGCACGTCGCCGGCTTCGGCCACGACCCGGAACTCGCCCGACTCGCGCTCGAGCACCATGCGGATGCCGTCGCGAACGACCCCGTGATCGTCCGCGATGATCACGTCGATCGGTCGATCCACCCCTGGCAGGCCAGCCTCCATCGCGTGCACAACCGTAGCGGCTGCGGCGGCCGTTGCGCGGCGTAGGACGCCAATCGCGGCCCGGCCCACCCCGGTCACGACCTGTCAACAAGCTCTTGACGTCCCTGAAGGACTACACAGATCGGCACCTTTGGGACTACACGATCGGCACCACTCGCCCGACAGACAAAAGCCCTGCAAAGGCCCATCATGTCGGTTATGCCGCACGAGATCCCGTTCGCGACCCCGAAGGAGTCCTTATGATCGCCCTCAGCATCGCGATGACCTGGGTGGCCCTAACGGCCGCGGGCTTTGCCGCGCTGTCCACGCTCGGTCGCCTCGAGCTGCGCAAAGACCACGAGGCCGACCGGGCCTTGCGCGGGCCGGAGGAAATCGCCCTCACCGACACGTGGCCCGCGATCGGAGGAGTGTCGCCGCTATGAGCCCGACCCAGTCACCTCTCAGGACTCGCTCACACTCGCGGGCGCCCGCGCTGCGTCTGCTGCATGGTCAAGGATCCCACCACCCTGAGCCGCTCCGAGGCCAGGAGGCCCCCGCACCGGCGCTGCGCGTCGTCGATCGCCCCACCCGGGTCCTGCTCGCCGGAGCGGACGTCGACCGGCGCGCGACGCTGCTCGAGGAGCTGAGTCGGACCCTGCCCGCAAATACAGTATTCGAGCAGGCCGACGCGGTCTGCGATGTGCTGGAGCACGCCCCGGGCAGTCGCATGGCGTTCATCACCGGCGACCTCGACGACGCCCCCGCGGAGTCGCTGATGCAGACGCTCGCCCACCGGCACCCAGAGCTGCCGGTGCTGGTCGTGGACGGCCGCGGCAGAGACGGCGGCGGGCACTTCGCTCAGCGCGACGAGCTCCGTCTCCGGCACGGATAGCCCGGTACGTCGCGGAGAGCGGAACGCTCTAAACAGTCGGCCGGAATGACGGCCGTGCACTCCGGTTGCCTTCGTACGCGCGGGAACTTGCAACGCTCGCTCCCGTAGCGGGCAACCGCTAGCGTGGCGGCGTGCCGTCACCACTGAAGTCGTCCCGGCTGCGCAGGATCCTCTTCGCCTACACGGTCAACCGGCTGGGCACCTGGTTCGGCCTGCTCGCCCTGCTGCTCGCCGTCTTCGACCATACGCACAGCGCGATCGCGGTTGCGGCGTTCATGTTTGCCGCGCAGGCGCTACCCGCGTTCCTCGTTCCCGCGGTCGTCGCCCGGGTTGAGGCATCCTCCCGCCGCCGTGAGCTGAGCGCGCTGTACGTGTTCGAGGCGATCGTGACCGCCGGGCTCGCGGTCCTGCTGTGGCATTTCTGGCTGCCGGCAGTGCTGCTGCTTGCAGCGCTTGACGGGACGGCCGCCCTGGCCGCCAGCGCGCTGCTGCGCGCGGAGGTGGCAAAGGCCGCGCGCGATCAGACCGAAGCGCAGCCCGGCAACGAAACGCGACCAGAGGAGAGCCGCGAGGAGGACGCCCAGGAGGCCGAGCGCAAGGCGAACGCGGCGCTGAACGTCGCCTTCTCCGCCACGTTCGTGGCAGGACCGGTGCTCGGCGGCGTCGTGGTCGCCGCCGCCGGGCGCGCCCGCGGCGCTGTTCATCGACGTCGGCTCGTTTTTGATCTGCGGCGCGCTGCTGATCGACCTGCACCCCCACATCGAGGAGGCCGGCGACTCGGTGCGCGCCCGCCTGCGTGCCGCCTGGCGGCACATCAACGAGGCGCCGACACTGCGCGGGGTGCTGCTGGCGGAGGCGGTCGCGCTCATCTTTGTCAACTCCGGCAGGGCCGATCGAGGTCACCTACGCGAAGGCGACCCTGCACGCCGGCGACGGCGGCTTCGGCCTACTCCTGACCATGTGGGGAGCCGGCGCCGTCCTCGGCAGCCTCGTCTTCGCGCGCTCGCTGAAGCGCCCGCTGGGAGCGTTGCTGAGCGCCGGCACGCTCGCGGTAGGGCTCGCTTATATCGGCTTCGCGGCTGCGCCGTCGCTCGGTCTTGCGTGCGTCGCCGCGCTAATCGGCGGGGTCGGCAACGGCGTCGAGTTGCCGTCACTGATAAGCCTCGTTCAGCGACTCACCCCGCAGAATCTGCACGGCCGGCTGATGGGCGCGGTCGAATCGCTCAACGCTCTGCTGCCTGGCGATCGGCCTGCCGTTGGGCGGCGCCCTGGTTGCGCTGAGCTCTCCGCGAGCGGCGTTCCTGATCGTCGGGCTGGGGACCGTGGCTGCCTCGATCGCTTTGCTTCGCGTTTCACGAGGGGGACCAAGACCAGCTGTGGACGACGGGGAGCGTATTCTCGCGGCCGCGAGCACTGTAGGCGAATTGCACGAGCCGTCGTTGCATTAGCGCCCGGCGCCGACAGGCGCGCCGAATAGGGATCAGGCGGCAGACGCCGGAACGCCTTCGGCACCTTAAGTACCACACGGCGTTGGTCGATAAGTACGGCAGACATGCACCTGCCCACTCGCCAACGGCGGCCGAAGGACCACGCCGACCTCGAGGTCGGGCACCGAGGGATCTTCGACACGTTCACGCGCAGCGTCCGTCACCTGCTGACGCCCAAGCTCACAAGACGTCTCTTTTGGGCCGCCGAGGTCCTGCTACTGGCGGGCACGGTCGTCGCGGCCGTATGGCTTTCCGGCCCCGAGGAATGGAGCCCCCCCTGCTCGTCGGACTGCTGCTGGTGCTCGCGCTCGTCGGTGAGTGGTTTAGCGTCGAAGTCCGTGACGTAGTGCTAAGCCCTTCGCTGGTCGCGATCGTGTTGGCCATGGGCCTGCTAGGGCCAACTCCGGCAGCGGCGTGTGGTATCGCCGCGGTGATCCTCTCTTCATCGCGGAGACGTCGTACCGCCTACCCGATGGCTGAACAACCTCTCGGCATTCGCGGCCGTACCCTTCGCGGGAGGGTTGATGGTGCGCGCACTGGCGGGCGACGTCCACGATGCACGCAACCAGCACCTTACGCACAGTGTCATCTTCGGCCTGATCGTCTTCGGCATCTTCATCGTGACCCTTGGGCTAAACTTCGTCCTGGGCGGACTAGAGGTGCGCATCAAGGAGGGTCGTTCGCTCCCGCGTCAAGCGCGCGAATTCCTTCCGCTGCTCCCAGGAGAGCTCGCGGCAGGCGCGCTTGCGGCGATTCTCGCAGTCGCGTATACGAACCTCGGCCTGCCAGTGTTGTTCGCCTCGATCGTATTGCTCTTGATCTTCCAGCACCTGACGGTCGCGCTGCTGCGTTCGGAGGATCGTGCCGACCAGCTCGAAGCGCGCTCAATCCAACTGGCCTCGCTACAGTTCGGAGTGCTCTCCACGCTGATGGACGCGCTCGCGCTGCGCGACCGCACGACCGCCCGCCACGCCGCCAGCGTCGCCCGCTACGCAAAGGCCCTGGCGATCGAGGTGGGCTGCAGCGAGGAGGAGCAGGATGTCGTCCACACCGCCGGCCTGCTCCACGACATCGGCAAGTTCACGTGGTCAGACCGCGTCCTGCACCCTGAGTCCCTGACGGACGAGGACTGGGCGGTGATCCACCGTCACCCCCAGGACGGAGCGACGCTCGTCGGCAAGCTCGACGGCTACGGACCGGTCGCCGACGCGATCCTTTATCACCACGAGCGCATTGATGGCGGCGGCTACCCGGCAGGGCTGATCGGCAGCGAGATCCCTCTGGCCTCACGGATCGTGGCGATCTGCTCCACATACGACCGGATGACGGCACGCGACACCTATCGCTCGCGGATGACGCCCGAGGACGCGATCGGCGAGCTGCGGAAGATCGCCGGGCGCCAGCTCGACTCCGAGCTGGTTGAGAGCTTCATCGCGCTGCTCGAGCGCGAGGGCCCCACGTTCGCCCAAGACGCCGACTTCGAGACCGAGCTCGCGTTTGAGCAGCGGGTACGGAAAATCGCGCAGCCATCGCACCGCTAACCGTGCGCTTACTCTCCATACCGCGCCGCATCACGAACGCCACCTCGCGAGTTCGCGCGGCAATCAGCGCTTCGACCGTTTCCAAAAGAATGAGGGCGCCTCGCATATCGCGAAACACCCTCAAAACTTTGGTCATTTCTTACCTACGTGACAACTTCTTACAGGATGCGATATTCAGCCATGGTCTCCATCTCCGATCTCGGGGGCCACTTAGCGAGGCAGCACCGTTTGTCTCCATCCACGGGACAACCGCCACCTTTGAGTAGGTTCGACGCACCATAGTAGCGAGATTGGCCGGAATGTCTATCTTTATGTCGCCATTTGCACGTTTGCTTGCAGACGAAGGGGTTCGAGACACCTCAACGTCGGACTGATGGGATTTCGGCCCAGGCTCGGCCAAACGTCCACAAAGCTTCGCGGCGCTCAGCGTCCGTCCCCATCCAGCCGAAACACCCACATGCCCATCACCCCCCTCCAAGCCCCAAGCGACCGGCAGCTCGTCTTCACGAGCTCCCAGGCGGCGCGCTACGTCGGCGTCTCGCTCGCGACGATCCGTCGCTGGACCGACGCCGGTCACATCCACTGCTACAGGACGCCCGGCGGCCAGCGGCGCTTCTCGCGCGACCAGCTCGAAGACTTCGTCACCTCGATGCAGAACGCCGGCGAGATCCACGACCCGGCCGAAGGTCGCGAGCGCCGATACGGCGCCTGGACGTCCGCCTCGCGTGCGTAGTAGCACGCTACGCCCCTGCGTCCTTGCGAGGCTTGGTCCTCGACACCTCAGAGAGCGATGAATCGGTCGACTGGCCTCAGCTCGCCAGACGGCCGAACTTCTGGCGCAGCCTGCGGTAGAACGAGGAGCCCGGCAGCTGCGCGATCGTCCCCGCCGCATCGACGAACCGCGCGTCGATCGCCTCGCCGGGCGGGATCCCGTACGCCGGGCGCCCGTCGACGGCCACGTCGAGTGGCTCTCGCGAGCGGTTGTAGATCGTCAGCCGGTCGCGTGGCGCGACCACCAGCGTGCGCGCGGCGAGCGAGTGGGGCGCGATGAACGACACCACGAAGCCCTCCACCCCCCACGCCATCACGGGCCCGCCGTTGGCCAGGTTGTAGCCGGTCGACCCCGCCGGGGTCGCCACCACCAGGCCGTCGCAGCGCACGCTCCCCACCTCCTCGCCATCCAGCGCGTAGGCGATCTGCGCCACCCGCTCGCCGACCTTGCGGTGGATCGCCACGTCGTTGAACGCCGTCAGCTTCCCGATCTCCGCTCGCCCGCCCGGCACGTCGAGCGCGATCCCCGGCAGCCGCAGCAGCTCGAAGTCCCCATCCAGCGCGCGGCGGATGCCGTCCTCGCTGTCCTGCGGCTCGACCGTCGCCAGAAATCCGATCTGGCCGAAGTTGATCGCGAACACCGGCACCTCCGTGCCGGCATAGCGCTGCAGCGCACCGAGGATCGTCCCGTCCCCGCCCAGCACCACGCACAGCTCGACCCCGTCCTTCACCGGCGCGTCCACCGCGATCCCCGGCCCTCGCCTGAGGCCATGCTTGCGCGTCTCCTCCTCGTCCAGCCGCAAAGTCACCCCCGCATCCGCCGCCGCCGCCACGAGCAGCCCCAGGGCCGCGCTCGTGTCCTCGGGACGGCGATGCGTGAACACGGTGATCTCTCTCATGGCTCCATCTTCCCACGGCTCGCCATCGTCTCAGCTCCACCTCGCGGGCCATCTTCTCATCGCGCTCCGCCGCCGCCCCCCCGCCCCGGGTCGGCCAGCCACACGAACGTCTCTTTGTTGCCCTTTGGCCCCGTCAGCCCCGATGAGTAGTACCCGAGCACGCTCGCGCCGAGGCCAAGCGCCGCCTCCCCCACGCTCACGAGCGCGGCTCGACGGTCGTCCGGATCGCGCACGACGCCGCGCCCCTTGCTGGCGATCGCGCGGCCGACCTCGAATTGGGGCTTGATCATCGCGAGCACGTCATAGCTCTCGGCCATGCACCCGAGCACCGCGGGCAGCACCTTGGCGAGCGAGATGAACGATACGTCGATGCAGGCAAGATCCGGCGTGCATGGCAGCAGTCCCACGGTCAGTGCGCGCGCGTTCGTGCGCTCGAGCACGGTCACACGAGGATCGTTGCGCAGCCCCCAGTCGAGCTGCCCGTAGCCGACGTCGACCGCGATCACGCCCGCCACGCCGCGTCGCAGCAGGCAGTCCGTGAACCCCCCGGTCGAGGCGCCCACGTCGAGCGCGCGCCTGCCGCTCACATCGAGCCCCGACGCGATCGAGCGCGTTCTCCAGCTTGATCCCGCCCCGCGAAACGAACGCCGGCATCGCTCTGTGATCAAGCTCACACATAGCCCCCCCTCGCCTGGGCATCATGATGAACGACCCGAAGCACAGCAGCATCCCTCCTCCCCGAAACGGCCCGCTTCCCCTGCGGGCCGTTTCATTTAACCGCCCTTCCTAAGCACCGACGGTGGCGGAGTCGCGATCGAGGATCGCCGCCTGCACCCGCTCGGCGATGCGCTTGCCCGTGAACCCGACCTCCTCGTGCAGCAGCGCCGGCTTGCCGTGCGTCACGTAGCGGTCGGGCAGGCCCACTCGCAAAATTCGCGGGATCGTCGTGCCCGTCTCGTTCAGGGTCTCCCACACGGCACTGCCGAAGCCTCCCGCGAGCACGCCCTCCTCGACCGTTACGAGCAGATCGTGCTCGGCCGCCAGCTGCGCCATCAGACCCGCGTCGATCGGCTTCGCGAAGCGCGCGTCGGCGACCGTCACCGCGATCTCGTCCTTGGCCAGCTCCTCCGCGGCCTCCAATGCCTTGCCGACGCCGCTGCCATAGCCGATCAGCGCCACCCGGCCGCCTACGGGCGCGCTCGCGCCGCGCTCGCGCAGGATCTCGCCCGTGCCGATCTCGATCGCCTGCGGGCGCTTGGGCAGCTCCGCGCCCGTTCCCTCGCCGCGGGGGTAGCGCAACGCGATCGGACCGTCGTCGTAGAGCAGCGCGGTGTGCAGCATGTTCACGAGCATCGCCTCGTCGCGCGGGGCCATCAGCACGATGTTCGGCAAACAGCGCAGATAGGCGATGTCGAACGCGCCGTGATGCGTCGGCCCGTCGTCGCCGACGAGTCCCGCGCGATCGAGCGCGAACACCACGTTCAGCTTCTGCAGGCAGACGTCGTGCACGATCTGGTCGTACGCCCGTTGCAGGAACGTCGAGTAGATCGCCGCGACCGGCTTGACCCCCTGTAGCGCGAGTCCGGCCGCGAACAGGATCGCCTGCTGCTCGGCGATCCCGACGTCGAAGTATCGATCGGGCAGCGCCTTCTGCAGGATGTTCAGCCCCGTGCCGGAGTTCATCGCGGCGGTGATCCCCACAACGCGCTCGTCGCGTTCGCACTCCCGCACGAGCGCCTCGCCGAACACCTGCGTGTATTGGAGTCCGCCCGCCCGTGGCGCCGGCGCCACGGTCTGCTTCGCCTGTCCGTCGCGCGAGACGGCCGGCGCCGGGCAGCGCGGCTCGACGCCGTTGAGGATCGACTTCGGCTTGGCCGCGTGCCACTTCTCCATGCCCTCCAGCCCGCCCTCCTCGGCCGGCGCGAACCCCTTGCCCTTGACCGTCGCGATGTGCACGACGACCGGGCGTTCGGCCGCCAGCGCCTCGCGCAGCGCCTCACGCAGCGCGCGCACGTCGTGACCGTCGACAACGCCCATGTACGCCCAGTCGAGCTCCTCCCACCACAGGCCGGGCGCCCAGAACGCCTTGATCGACTCCTTCAGCTGCGGTCCGATCCGCTCCAGCGCGGCGCCGATCCCGCCCGGCAGGCGCGTCAGCCCGCCCTCGACGCCCTCGCGCGCGTGCCACAGCTTGGGGTTCAGCCTGACCCGGTTGAAGTATTTGGACATCGCTCCGACGTTCGGCGCGATCGACATGCCGTTGTCGTTCAGCACGACCACGATCGGCGTGCCGAGGCCACCCGCCTGCTCGATCGCCTCGAACGCGACGCCCTCCGGTCATCGCGCCGTCGCCGATCACCGCCACGACCTTCCCGTGCTCGCCCGCGCCCTGGCGCATCCCCTCCTTGATCCCGACCGCGTACCCGATCGAGGTCGAAGCGTGCCCGGCGCCCATGATGTCGTGCGGGGACTCCCCGATCGAGCAGAACGGCGCGAGCCCCTCGTACTGGCGGATCGTGCTCAGCCGCTCGCGGCGTCCGGTGAGGATCTTGTGCGGGTAGGCCTGGTGCCCGACGTCCCACAGGATCTTGTCCTTCGGGCTCTCCAGAACCGAGTGCAGCGCCACCGCCAGCTCGCACGTGCCGAGGTTGGCGCCGAAGTGCCCGCCGATCTCACCGACCGTGTCGATGATGTGCTCGCGCACCTCCTGGGCCAGCTCGGCCAGCTGCTCGTCGCTCAGACCGTGCAGGTCCGCGGCCCGTCGATCCCTGCAGGAGGCTCTGCGGCTTTGCTTGTCTTTGCTCATGAGGTGCGGGTGTAGATGAAGTCGGTGACCTGCTCGAGCTCGCCGGTCGCTTCCGCCTGATTGATCTGCGTCGCCGGCCGCGGCGAGCGCCTGGCGCGCAGTTCTGTGGGACTCCGCCGCCAGCTCCCTGGCCCGCTCGATCCCGAACTCGCTCACATATGTGCGCTTTCCGTGGCGCTCATCGCTGCCTCGCGGCTTGCCGAGCGCGTCGTCGGTGCCCGTCACGTCGAGAATGTCGTCGACGATCTGGAACAACACGCCCAGCTCGGCGGCAAAACGGCGAAACTCGATTGTCGCAGGTCCATCCTCGATTCCCCCCAAAAACAGCACGCACAGCACCGAGGCGCCAATCAGACGGCCCGTCTTCAGCTCGTGCAGCCGCCGCAGCGCCTGCGGCCCGTTCGGTGTCCGCGGGCTCACGTCGGCGTACTGCCCGCCGACCATGCCGCTGACGCCGGTCGCGGCCGCCAGCTCGGCGGCCGCCGCCAGGATCCGCTGCGGCGGCGCGCTCTGCCGGCTCAGCAGGTGGTGAAACGCCTCCGCGTACAGCCCGTCACCCGCGAGGATCGCCACGTCCTCGCCGAACTTCACGTGACAGGTCGGCTGCCCGCGACGCAACGCGTCGTCGTCCATCGCCGGCAGGTCGTCGTGGATCAAGGAGTAGGTGTGGATCAGCTCGATCGCGCCCGCCAGCGGCAACACCTCGCGCTGCTCCAGGCCCACCGCCCGCGCGCTCGCCAGCGCCAGCACCGGGCGGATGCGCTTGCCGCCCGCCAGCAGCGAGTAGCGCATCGCCTCCTCCAGGCCGGCCGTCAGCGCCTCCTCGGAGAAGCGCATCGCCTCCAGGTAGCGCTCGACCTCCTCGCGCAGGTGCTCGGGGTAGGCGTCGGTGCTCACAGCCTCGGCGACCTGCCTACAGCAGAGAGTCTTGGCCCGGCGCGGGAGCGAAGGCTTCAGCGTGCGCCAGCTGCTCGAGCTCCGCCGCTGCCTGTGTCGCCAGCGCCGCGCAATCCTCGACCATCGTCGCGGCGGCGTCGGACGAGAGCTCGCCCGAGCGCAGCTGCTCCGCGGCGCGCTCCAGTTGCGTGATCAGGTCCTCCAAATGCTCGACGCCGCTCATGGGATCGGTTTAGACGCTATCCGAAAACCCTCCGGCTTCTCCTCTGGGTGTGCGACAGCGCGATCTGAGGAGTTTTCGGATAGTCCTTCATTCTTCTCTCGCACCTCGCGCAAAACTGCGCCCAAGACCCCGTTCACGAACCCCGGCGCGTCTGAGCCGCAGAACGTCTTCGCGCTCTCCAGTGCCTCCTCGATCGCTCCCTCCGGTGGAATCGGCTGCTCCCCCGGGGCGACGTCGGGGTGCAGCATCTCAATCAGAGCCACGCGCATGATGCTGCGCTCCAGTGGCTGGATCCGCTGCACCGACCAGCCGTGCGCGTGGCGGTCGATCACCTCGTCGAGCTCCTCCGCGCGGTCGGCCGCGGCATAGGCCAGCGCGCGGGCGAAGATCGACGCGTTGGGTCCGAGCGTCTCCAGCAACGGCCGGCCGGTCAGATCGTGCTGGTAGAGCGCCACAACCGCGGCCCTGCGCTGATCCGAGCGCCGCACAGCGCGCCCCTACGCCCGCGAGACGTATTCGCCCGAGCGCGTGTCCACGCGGATGAGCTCGCCCACCTCGACGAACAGCGGGACCTGCAGCGTCGCGCCGGTCTCGAGCGTCGCCGGCTTCGTGCCACCCCCTGAGACGCTATCGCCGCGCAGGCCCGGGTCGGCCTGCGTAACCTCGAGGTCGACCCCGCTCGGCAGCTGGATGTCGGACGGCTCGTCGTCGATGAACAGCACGTCCACCTCGCTGCTCGGCTTAGTCCAGCGCAGCATCTCCTGCACCGTGCCTTCGGCGATCGCGATCTGCTCGAAGGACTCCGTGTCCATGAAGTGCGCGTCCGTCCCATCCGCGTACAGGAACTGCATCCTGCGCGCCTCCGTCCGCACCGAGCGGAACTTCTCCCCCGCCCTGAACGTCCTGTCGATCACATTGCCGTCGGAGGCCCTGCGCAGCTTCGTGCGGACGAACGCGCCGCCCTTTCCCGGCTTGACGTGCTGGAAGTCGAGGATCTTGAAGACGGTTCCGTCGACGTCGATGTGGTTGCCGTTCTTGAATTGGTTGGTGCTTATGATGGTCGATCAGCCCTTTCTAGAGCCAAATTTCAATGTGGTTCGGCCGTCGTTTGGCTCGCTGGCTGCTCGATCACAATAGCTGCCAAGAAGCGGGAAGATCACACGCGGGAGGGGTCGGGGGTGCTGGATATGGTCCTACCTCAATGCCAAGTAGACCAGAACGACGAACGCGAGTGACGCTCCGCTGCCTGCGTGAGGATCTCAAGATGGAGGTGCCTCCGGTCGAAATCGACCTCGGCGGCCTCGACCACCCGCTCATCGATGAGGCGCGGCGTCTCACCCCGGCGGCACCACGCGGGCAGAGGCGCATCCTGTCAATCGAGCATCCGCTCGTGTACCGGCTGCGTCACGGACGGTGGCGTGGCGCAACGTGGCTGGAGGTCGAGGCCGCGCGGTTCTGGCTCTGTGCCAGCGCGAGCGCGAGGAGGGCTCCGGCGAAGACGCGTACGAGATCTTCGCTGCGCTGCACCAAGCCGGGCGACTCCTGCCCGATGATGATGACCGGCTTCGTGACGAGCTAGAGCGCAACGCGCGCATCATCGACGACGCCGCCGACTCAATCCCATCCATCCTCGCCAACGCCCTCGCCAACCGAGACCGCGATGTCACCGCCTGCTTCGGTGGGCTCGTCGACGCCCGCCTCCACGTCACCGCGCCGGGCGAGGAGGTCTGGGTCGCGATCGCTACTCAGGCGACCGACGGGCGCTTCGTCGAGGAGCGCCTACGAGACGTCCTCTTCGGCTTGGTCCTGGACGCCGCAGAAGCAGAGCTTTGGGAGCCCCGCGCAGACTGGCCCTCGGGCGAGCTCGCATGGTTCGAGGTCGCGCGCCTCGGCCTGCGCGGCGAGCCACCGAGCTGATCTGAAGAGACACCACCGACCCGCTCGACATCGGCCTCGCCGACGCCCAGCGAGTACGCGAGCGCGGATGTCTTGCCACCCAGCAACGCCTTCTGCGCATGCTCCATGCGCTGCGCAAACAGATCGCGATGATGCTCTACGTACTCATCAACCGCACGCTCTACCAACTCGGCCTGCTTGAGGCCCGCCATCAACGCTGCATAGCGGACCTTCTCCTTGGTGGCCTCATGAACCTTGATCGGGGACTGTGCACGCATAATAGATCACTCGGTACTTCGGTACCACTAAGGATACCATGCCGCGCTGGCGAGCGAGTCCGCCACGATGCTCGAGGATCAGAAGGGTCCGAACACTGGCCACGGCCCACTCCAGTTCGGGTGCTCGATTTCTTCGAGCCACATTACCTATCCTTGATCTGGAGTCCGATGCCTTAACCTGAACGCTTCGACGGATACATCCGAGTCAGCCGCAGAATGGGCCGCAGGGGACCCGGCTACATCTCACCAACCGTACAGAGAGAGGCTACCGCCCGTTGGGCAGCGTACCGGGGCGTGGAGATCGCGAGTTCGACGATGGTAGACGGGATCGCTTCCCCCGCTCAATGGTGTGCCCCTGGATCTTGGGCCTCCGTGAACAGCGCGCCCTGTCCCGCTCCTGACCCGGACACACCGCCGCCCCGGCCGCGCAAAACGAACGCGATGCCGACGGCGATAGCCGCACCGGCCAGTGGTCCCGCCACATACACGAGGTAGTGCGAGAAGTTCCCGCCGACCAG
The DNA here is from genome assembly GCA_963779405.1 of uncultured Solirubrobacterales bacterium. Taxonomy (GTDB): domain Bacteria; phylum Actinomycetota; class Thermoleophilia; order Solirubrobacterales; family Solirubrobacteraceae; genus Palsa-744. The sequence goes on along the minus strand of CAVZYF010000006.1, from coordinate 406,452 downwards.
GTCTGGACCGAACGTACGGGCCGGGTTCATCGAAGCGCCCGAGATCGGGCTGCCCCAGAGCCCGGCGAGGGCTATATAGCCACCGACGCCGAACGCACCGAACAGGCCCACATTTTGTGCGCCCGACGCGGTACCGAGAATCACGCTGACAAGCCCAACGGTCAGGATGAACTCCATCCAGAACGCCGAGCCAGCCGAGTAGGAGGCGGCCGGATAGTTCGATCCGTAGGTGGCCGACACGTTGATTACCGCATGCAGGAACAGCGCGGCGAGCGTCGCACCGGCCAGCTGCACGACGATGTAGCCGGGCACGCGCCGCCACGGGAAATCGCGGCGCAAGGCGAATGCGACGCTGACCGCGGGGTTGAGATGCGCGCCCGAGACCTTGCCCATGAACAGGATGATGCCCAACACCGTCAGCGCCGGTGCGACGACAGCATCCGAATGAGTGATCACGCCCGGAAACGCGTGCCCCATCATGCCGCCGCCGGCCGCCGCGAGCACCAGAAAGAACGTGCCGAGCAGCTCAGAAAACAGACGCCGCCACTCCTGGCGAGGATCCTTGAAATCAGCGACCCGGTCGATGATGCCCTGCTCGTAGCGAGCGATCGGACCCTGCGCCCGAACCCCCGGGTCCACAGAAGTAGGCGCAGCTGCCATCGAGCGACCCTCCTCTCACCTAGCCGACGGGAGATCGAAGGGTAACGGGCGGGGCGCGTGACTGTGCTCAAGCAAAGCCCAAGCAGCGCCGATGCCAAACCATGAGGCTCCGAATACGCGAGAACGCCCTGTGCGCGTTCCTGGCGGCGGCCGGCACCGCGACGATGGCGTGGCTCGGGCTGTACAGCTTCGTCTGGAGCGACTACGAAACCGAGGCGCGCCCCGCGTTTGGGGCGCTCACGCACGGCCACGTGCTCGAATTCCTGCGCCTCGCGCCCGCCTATGGCGGCTCGCTCGTCGAGCGTGCGCCGTTCGCGCTACTACCCGGGCTGTGGGGCGGTGGTCAACTCGCTGTGTACCGGATGGTCGCGTTGCCCTGTCTGTTGGCAGCCGCAGCGCTGGGGGTCTGGCTCGTCGCGCAAATGCGCGCACGTCCGGACGGCTCGAAGCTGGCGCGCGCGGTCGCGCTGGGAATCTGCGTCGCCAATCCCCTCACCCTGCGCGCGCTCGAACTCGGCCACCCCGAGGAGCTGCTGGGCGGCGCGCTGTGCATCGCCGCGGTGCTGCTCGCCGCGCGTGATCGTCCAATCTGGGCCGGACTGCTCCTCGGCTTGGCGATCGCCAACAAGGAGTGGGCGCTGCTCGCGGTCGGGCCGGTGCTGCTCGCGCTGCCCTCGCGCCGGGCGCTGTGCATGACGTGCGCCGCGGCGGTGGCGGCGATCATCCTCGCCCCTCTCGCCCTCGTCGGCTCGAGCGGGTTCGTCGCCTCCACGCGCGGCGCCGCCGCTCCGCCCAGCTCGATCTTCCAGCCATGGCAGGCGTTTTGGTTCTTCGGCCACCACGGCACGGTCGTACGCGGCCTGTTCGGCGAAGTCAAGCCCGGATACCGCACCGCGCCCGGCTGGGTCGGGATCGTCAGCCACCCGCTGATCCTCGCCGTGTCGCTGCCGCTCACGGCACTGGCCTGGGGCCGCGGACGGCGCGGCCAGTCGGACGCGCTGCTGCTGCTGGCATTGCTGTTGCTGCTGCGCTGCGTGCTGGATACGTGGGACACCGTGTACTACCCGATCCCGTTTGTCCTGACGATGCTCGCGTGGGAGAGCCTCGGCGAGCGCCGCCGTCCCGTCGTGCTCGCGCTGTCGAGCACGGTGCTCGCGTGGGTTAGCTTCCAGTGGCTGCCGGTGCACGTCTCGGCCGATGTCCAGGCGGCTTTCTTCCTGGCCTGGACGGTGCCGCTGGCGGCGGCGCTCAGCGTGTGGCTGTACGCACCGGGGCTGCGCGCAAGGCTCTCACGGAGGATCGCTCGGGATAGGACCGTGAGCTCCCTGCCCGGCTATGCCGACGCCTTCGTGGCCGCGGCGATGCTGGGAGTGCTCTATTACCTCGCGATGCGCGTGGTCATCTGGCGGGACTTCTTCAACGAAGCGGGCCTGGCGGTGCAACATCTGCTCGACGGCAACCTGCACGGCTTCCTCGCGCTCGCACCCATCTACGGAGGGTCGCTGGAGATGAGCGCACCGGCGCTGGCGCTCGGCGGAGCGCTCGACGGATTGAACGGTGCCTACCGACTCGAGGTGCTCTTTTGCGCGATGACGATCGCAGTGCTGGCACTTGCACTTGCACGGATCCAACGCTCGGAGGGCAAGCCGGCGCTCAGCCGTTGGCTGCTGATCGGCCTGCTCGTGGCAAGCCCAGCAGCTGACTGGGCGCTGAAATATGGCCATCCGGAGGAACTCTTGACGACCGCGCTGTGCGTGGGGGGCATGTTGCTCGTCATTCGCGAGCGGATCACGCCAGGCGCGATCCTGCTGGGACTGGCGGTGGCCTCCAAGCAATGGGCGCTGCTCGCGCTGCCGATCGCCCTGGCCGCGGCCCCGAGCGGTCAGCGGATCCGTCTCTCGGCCCTCTGCGGCTGCGCTGCGCTGACCCTCTTCGCCCCACTGGCGCTCTCCAACACCGGCCATTTCGTGGCGGCCAACAGGGGCCTTGCCAGCGCGGCCCTGTTCTTTCGCCCGCAGCAGATCTGGTGGACGCTGCACCTCGACTACCTCCGCCATCTGGGGGGCACGTTCTACGAACGCGCGCCAATCGCTTTCGTGGCGCGCTACAGCCGCCCCCTGACCGTGCTGAGCGCGATCCTGCTCGGGGCCGCATACTGGCTGCGCCAGCGCCGGTTGCAGCCCAGCGATGCCCTGCTGATGCTCGCGCTCGTGATGCTGCTGCGCGGCATGCTCGATCCCTGGAACGAAATCTATTATCAGCTGCCGTTCCTCGTGAGCCTCGGCGCCTGGGAGGTCTGCAGCGGCCAGCGCGCTCCGCTGTTTACGCTGGTGGCTTCGGTCCTGGTCTGGCTCAGCTTCGAGCCGGTCGATCTCACCTACAGCGGAGACATCACCAGCCTCTTCTACCTCCTCTGGGCGATCCCGGCGGCCGTGCTGATGGGCTGGCGCTCGCTGCGCCTGCCCCGACCCGTCCTCCTGACGCGAACGCGCTATGCGACCACCATCAGCTCCTTGGAGAGCCGCGTCAGCACCTCCTGACCGCCTTCGGTCACGACGACGAGATCCTCGATCCGCACCCCTAGCCGGCCTGGCAGGTACACCCCCGGCTCGACCGTAACCACGTTCCCGACCAGCAACGGGTCCTCGCTTGCCAGACGCGACAGGCGCGGTCCCTCGTGGACCTCGATCCCGACGCCGTGGCCGAGGCCGTGACCGAAGTGCTCGCCCTCCCCCGCCTGCTCGATCAGATCGCGTGCGACCGCGTCGAGCTCTTTGCCATTCGGTCCCGCCCTGACCGCGGCGAGCGCCTGTTCCTGGGCGGCGAGGACGAGCTCGTAGATCTCCCGTGCCCGCGCCGAGATCCTCTCGCCGGTGGCGTACGTGCGCGTGCAGTCCGAGCAGTAGCCCTCGTGCAGGGCGCCCCAGTCGATCGTGACCAGCACGTCCTTGCGGATCTCCCGCGCGCGCGGTGTGGCGTGCGGGAGGGCGCCGTGGGCGCCGGCGGCGACGATCGAGGGGAAGCTCGGACCCTCGGCCCCGAGCCGGCGCATGCGCAGCTCCAGCTCGATCGCGACGTCGCGCTCGGTGCGACCGACGAGGCCGGCTTCGAGCGTTTCACGCAAGGCCTCGTCGGCCAGGCGCGTCGCGGCGCGGATGCTGTCGATCTCGCCGGCGTCCTTGACCGCCCGCAGCCGCTCGACGATGCCCGCGCACGGGACGAGCGTCCACTCCTCGCCCAGCAGCTCTTCCAAACGCGCGTGTTGCTTGACGGTGAGGCTCGCGTCGTCAAACCCCAGGCGCTTTCGCGTGGCCTTCCCGGATGAGGTGAGCACCTCGACCAAGCCCTCGAGCATGTCGCCCGCGACAATCTCGCGTTCGAACGCCTCCGGCACCTGGGCGGCCGACTGGGTGGCGTAGCGAAAGTCGGTGAGAAAGCGATGACTGGGCGCGTGGGAATTCGGTTCATCCGCGTAGATCAATGCCAGCCCGTTGGTCCCGGTGAAGCCGGTCAGATAGCGCACGTTGACGGGCGTAGCGACAAGCAGCACATCGATCTCTCGCTCGGACAATTCGGCCGCGAGGCACTCCGCACGCTCGGCGCCCACACCGGCGCCTTCACGAGCGCCGGTCCTCCGATCGGCACCCACCCCCTCACGAAGCCCGCTCACGAGCCGGACAGCTCTTTGCGCAGGCGCTGGAGCGCGAGGTGGTAGCCCTCGGGGCCGTTGCCTGAGAACGTCGCGAGACAGAGGTCTCCGATTACCGACAGTCGCCGCCACGGCTCACGCGCCTTGACATCGGAGAGATGCACCTCCACGGCCGGCAGGCCGGTCAGCTCCAGCGCGTCGTGGATCGCGTAGGCGTAGTGCGACCACGCGCCGGGGTTGAGGATCACCCCGTCCGCCGTACCTCGTAACGAGTGCAGGCGCTCGACGTAAGCGGACTCGGCGTTCGTCTGAAAACAGCTCACCTGTAGGTCCAGCTCCGCCGCCCACGCGGCGATCTGCGCATCCAGGTCGGCAAGCTTCAGCGAGCCGTAGTGCAGTGGATCACGCTCCCCGAGCATGTCGAGGTTGACCCCGTGCAGCACCTCTATGCGATCCCGAGCGTCCATCATCCGAGCAAGAGCCTAGTGCAGCATCAGAACAGCTCGGCGACGGCCGCGTGCAGGTCCGGATCGGAGACCTCATGGCCGGCCTCCACCTCGCCCGGCGCGTGCAGCAGCACGAACGGCACGTGGGCGCCGACGCGCTTCTTGTCGCGCGCTGTGGCCGCGACGATCTCGTCGACCTCGATACCGGCGCCGTCGAGCCTGACGGGCAGCCCGCGGGCGCGCAGCAGCTCGCGCACCTGCGCGCGCAGCTCGTCCTGTCCTGAGAGACGCAGCGCGGCGAGCAGGCCAAGACCGACCGCCTCGCCGTGGCGGTAATGGGCGTAGCCGGTCGCGGTCTCGATCGCGTGGCCGACGGTGTGCCCGAGGTTCAGGACCTGCCGGCGGCCGGCGTCGCGCTCGTCCGCGGCCACGACCGCGAGCTTCGTGCGCGCGCAGGCGAGGATCATCCGCTCTTCCACCTCATCGCCTGCAGCTACGCGCTCCCAGAGATCCCTGCCGGCGATCAGCGCGGTCTTCAGGACCTCCACCCAGCCGGCGGCGAGCTCGGCCGCCGGCAGCGTCGCGAGCATGTCAGGATCGACGAGCACGCCCGCGGGCTGGTGGTAGACGCCGATGTAGTTCTTCGCCGACGGCAGGTCGACACCGGTCTTGCCGCCGTAGGCCGAGTCGACCTGCGCGACGAGCGTTGTCGGCACCTGGACCACTGGCACCCCGCGCTGGTAGGTGGCAGCGCAGAAGCCCGCCAGATCGCCGACCACACCACCGCCGAGTGCGACGACGTGGTCGGCACGGGTCACCCCAGCGCTCACCAGCCGATCCCACACGTGCTCGGCGCTGGCGAGCGTCTTGTGCCGCTCGCCGGGCGGGATCGCGATCGAGCCGGCCAACTCCCCCAGGCACTCGGCGTAGAGCGCGGCGACTGTCTCGTCGGTTACGCAGAACGGGCGCGAGGCAGCGCGGTCCAGCGGCCATATCTTCGCCATATTCTCCGCACCCCCGGCGCTTACGAGGCCGCGGCCGATCAGCACGGGATAGTCGCCCGAGGCGCTGCGCGCCCAGACCAAGCGGGTCCCGGCCGGTGCCGTCGCGAGCGCGCGCAGCGCGTCGAGCGCGCGCGCCGCCGTGCCGCGATCGAGCATCGGCAGGTAAGCGTCGGCGAGCTGGTCATACACTTGCGCGCGCGCTGCGTGCAGTGCCAGGAACGCCTCACGATCCCGCGCCAACGGGCGCTCCACCGCGCCGCCGCCGGCTCCCCCCACGCGCTCCCAGGCGCGCTCCGCGTCAACATCGAGCAGCACGACCAGATGCGGCTCGAGCGCATCGCGGATGCGCTCGGAGAGGACGCTGCCGCCGCCTAGTGCGATCACCGAGTCCGCGGCGGCGCTCTCTAGCAGCTCGCACACGAGTTGCTCCTCGGCGGCCCTGAACGCCTCCTCCCCACTCAGCTCGAACTCGCGGGCGACGGGGTGACCGAAACGCTCCTCCAAGAGCCGGTCGCTGTCGAGCGCGGTGACTCCGATCGCCCTGGCAAGCTCGACCGCCGCGGTCGACTTGCCGGCGCCCATGAAGCCGATCAGGACGAACGCCACCCGATCCTCTCGCGGTAGGCGCGGACGGCCTGCAGGACGTCGTCGATGTGATCGCCGCCGAACTTCGCACGGTAGGCATCTGCGAGCACGAGCGCTACCATCGCCTCGCCGACGACCCCGGCGGCCGGGACCGTGCACGAGTCGGTCCGCTCGCGCAGCGCCTGCGCGGGCTCGTGGCTGGCGGTGTCGACGGAGCGCAGCGGCTTGGTGAGCGTCGGCAGCGGCTTCATCGCGCCGCGCACGATCAGCGGCTCACCGGTCGTCATCCCCCCCTCCAGCCCGCCGGAGCGGTTGGTCTCGCGGTAGTAGCCGCGCTCCTCGGAGTAGAAGATCTCGTCATGAGCTTGGGAGCCGGGCACGCCCGCGACCGCGAAGCCGTCGCCGATCGCCGCGCCCTTGATCGCCTGGATCGAGCAGATCGCCATCGCCAGACGGCCGTCCAGGCGCTCCTCCCAGGAGATGTGCGAGCCGAGTCCGGGAATCAACCCGAACGCCTGCACCTCAAAGACGCCACCGAGCGACTCGTTCGCCTTGCGCAGGGCGTCGATCTCGCGGACCATCGCCTTCGTCGCCTCCCCGTCGAGGCAGCGCACGGGTGAGCTGTCGACCGCCGCGAAGTCCGCCGGCGCGAGCGGCCCTTCGCGGGCCGGCGCGTGGACCGAGGCGATCTGGATCACGTGCGAGTAGACCTCGACACCGAGCGCGCGCAGGAACGCCTTGCAGAGCGCCCCGCCGGCCACGCGCGCGGCGGTCTCGCGGGCGGAGGCTCGCTCGAGGATGTTGCGCACGTCGGACTGCTTGTACTTCTGCGTGCCCACCAGGTCGGCGTGGCCGGGCCTCGGCAGATGCACCTCCGCGACCTCGCTCTCCACCGGCCAGGGGCTCATCCGCTCCTCCCAGTTGGCGTAGTCGCGGTTGGCGACTTGCAGCGCGATCGGGCCGCCGAGCGTGCGCCCGTGACGCACGCCGGCCGTGACCTCCGCTGCGTCGCGCTCGATCTTCATGCGCCCGCCGCGACCGTGACCGAGCTGGCGGCGCGCCATGTCGGCGTTGAGGTCCTCCGGGCGCAGCTGCAGACCCGCGGGCAGGCCCTCGACGATGCAGGTCAGGCCGGGGCCGTGCGACTCGCCGGCGGTTATCAGACGGAGCGCCATCTGCGCCTTAGCTTATTTGCTGGGGATTTGGGACCTGCCTCTCCGGACCCATACCGACCTCGCGACCCATGCTCGCGCGAGTCTCGGAGGTCGACGCTTAGCGGTGGTACTGCCGCGCCACATGGGCACGCGCGGCGAACGCCGGGTGAGCGGCGAACACGAAACCGCCGCCCCAGGGCGAGTAGCGCAGCTCTGACAGCTTGGGCGCCCGCCGCGCCAGTTCGCGCGCGGCCTTCGCCTGGGCGCGGAAGGCATCGCGGACGCGGGCGGTGGAGGCCGTGCTCACGCTCTTGTCGATGCTGACGAGCTTCAGTTCGTAGGTGACGGTGCTGCCGTCGGCTTCGAGCACTTCGAGCGTCTCGCTCTGCCCGACCTCGAGGTCAATCGCCTGGCACTGCGTGGCGCTCGGCTGGCAGGTGCCGCTCCCGCGCAAGATCGCCGCGCCCGTGAGCCCGAACAGCGCTTCCTTGCCAGTGCGCAGCACCACGCCGAGGAACACGAGCTGCGGATTGGTCTTGCCGGGGAGCGGTTCGTCGAGCGCCATGTCCTTGTAGGTCTTCAGCAGGGCTGGTTGCGCCGGGGCGCCTTCGGCCACCGCGGGCACGACGCCGAGCTGCGCGGTCACGTGGTAATGGACGTAGACCTTCGGCTTTGCCGGCGTTGTTTCCTTGGGGGTTGTGCCGCCAGAGCTTGAAGAAGATGGCGTCGACCCAGCGGAAGGCGTGGTGGACGGGCCGGAGGACGAGGATGCAGTGCTCGACGCCGTGCTCGGTGACGACGACGCTTGCTTCGGTACCGGCAGCGGCGTGAACGGATCGTGTGCGATGCCGTGATGCTGCTTGGAGACGCCGTTGGTGGTCTCGGAGATCGGCTCGTTGGGGTTCGCCGGCGCCTGCGTGACGGCCACGTCTCCAACCGCGGCGGAGGCGCCGGCGGGCACGGACGCGGTGACTGGGGTCGGCGAGGATGAGGAGCCGCCGCCGAGCACGGCGTAGGCCACGGCAGCCACTAGCACGACACCGAGCACGATCAGGAATGGCAGCAGGCGCCTGCCAAACAGGTCCTCCTTCAAGGAAGAGAAGAAATCGCGGACGGCGCTCATCGTGCTGCTCCGATCACGGCGGGGGTGGCAGGGCTCGACGAAGCCGAGCTCGAGGTCGTCTGCGCGCCGGTGGGCGACGTCGCCGTGGCGCCGCCGGTCACACCCTGGCTCGCGGGGAGCACGTACGCGGTGGCGGTGATCGTCCCCGTCAGCCGGCTGCTGGGCGTTCCAGGGCCCGAGGACGCCTCCGGAGCCAGCTGGACTCCCTGAATCGTGAGCAGGCGACCGCTGACCTCCACGCTTCCGGAGCTGGTGCGCAGGGTAAATCGGTTCACCTGCTGAAAGAGTTTGTAGAGGTCAAAGAAACTGCCACTGAACACGAACGTGAACGGCATCTGGGTGAAGCCGGCAGCGGCCACGGCTGCCGCCGCGCTCGTGCTGGAGCCGGAACCCCCGCCGGAGGTGATCGAGGAGAATTCGACCTGCTTGCGGTTGGACGCCTGTTCCAGCTGAAGGATCAGCGAGGGTACTTCCTGGCCGGTCGGCACGGCTTTACCGAGGCTGACGAGCGAGGTGTACGCCGCCGGGTAGCCCGCCTCCGCGCTGCGGGCGGCGTTCACTTCGCTTTCGGCGGTGGTGAGCTGGGTCTGCGCGGTGCTGACTTCGGCACCTACCTTGGACGCCTTTTCACGCTCTGGGGCGAGCACCAGCAACCAGGCCGCCGCCACCACGGCCAGCGCCGCGAGCACGACGATGACGATGCGATCGCGACCGGTCATCGGGCGCCTCCTGTAGTCGTGGGCTCACCGGTGGCAGGCGTCAGCGCGCTCTCCGACGCTGTCGGCGGCGTGCTCGTGGAAGTCGTGGGGGAGGCGTCGGCCGCGGAAGCGCTCGGTAGCGGGTCGAAGGTAATCTGCATCGCGAACACTGGTCCTTTGCAGATGCCGCTGCTGCCGCTGCTGCCGCTGCTGCCACTGCTGCCACTGCTGCCGGCCCCGGGGGTCTTGGTGGAGCTCTGCAGCGTGACTTCGCTGACCCCGTCGATCAGGCGCAGGCGCTCGAGCGTCAGCGCCACCACTGCCTGGCTCGTGGCGCAGCCGCTGAGCGTGAAGGTCGGGACGCTGCCGGGCGGGGTCGCCGAGGCGACGCTCGTGCTTGACGCCGTCGCCGCGCTCGAGCTGCCCGCGGCCGCCGTCGTTGCACCGGTTGCGGCGGAGGCGGCTTTGCTCGCGCCCGCGGCCGTGTCGGCGCCGGCCGAAGCCGAGCCGCTGCTCGACCCGATCGTGCCCGACAGCGAGGTCAACGCGACCTCCAGGGGCAGCACGCGGCCGAGTTCGTGGAAGGCGTGAGCCCAATCGAAACGCGAGTCGACGAGCTGATCGACCGCCTGCACCCGCTGTTCGTGCAAGGTCTTGAAGCTGACGTAGGGCGCCAGCCTGGCGGCCTGTGCCTGGGCCGTTTGCGCCTGGGCATTGAGCGTCGCAATTTTCGACGTCTGGCTGGAGATCTGGCGGCTCGCCTGGCCGTATAGCAGCGCGAAGATCGCGAGCACACCGAGCAGGCCGAGTACGACGAACGCGCTGCCGCCGGACTTGCCGGCAGAGACGCCACCGCCGCCGCGCTCGTCGGCGGGGATCAGGTTGAAGGCCCTCATCGGGGCGCCTCCTCGACGGCCAGGCCGGCGGCGATCGCCAGGCGGTGGGCGGAGATCCCGCCGAGATCCTGTCCGTCCAGGCGCACGGACTCACGCTCGACCTCGATGCCGAGTTGCTCCTGCAGCGCCTCGGCGAAGCCGGGTAGATCGAGCGCGGCGCCGCTCAGCACGACGCGCGCGACCTCGCCACCGCCCTCCTGGGAGCGGTGGAAGTCGAGCGAGTTACGCACCTCGCCGGCGATTTCGCGGATGCCGTTCTCGAGCACCGTGCGTACGTCGGCCTCGGGCGCCTGCGCCACACTCACGGGAGAGGCGGCGGATGGAACTGGGGGAGCGGCGGGGGGAGTATCGGACGTGGACTCGGCCGGCGTCTGTGCGACATCCGCCATTTCGGAGTAGCTCATTGCCCGCTCGCTGGCGTCCTGATCCTCCTTGCTCTTGATCGCCTCTGGGTCGGGCGCGACCTCGTCGACGATCGTGGTGGGCGCCTCAGGGTCGATCGCACTCTGCGGCTCCAGCTCCAGTTCGAACTCGGCTTCAGCTTCCGCCACCGCCGTCTGAGCGACCGGCTCGGACATGGGTTGCACGGTCAGGTCCACCGCGGCGATCAGCGTGCGGGCTTCGACGAGCGGGATCGAGCGGCGCTCGGCGAGCTGGCTCGCCATCGCCTCGATACCGCCGCCGACAACGCGGGTGAAGCGGCAGAGAGTCCCCTCGGCAATCGCCATGTTCGTGAGCCCGTCGACGTTCAGGTACAGCACGCGGCCCGCGTGCTCGGGATCGGGCCGGTACAGCGAGCGGATCAGCGCGAAAGCGGACAGATCGATGCCCTCCGGGCGCAGGCCGGCGTCGCGCACAGCGGCGAGCAGGCGCTGGATCATGTCGCGCTGGGCCGCCACGAGCACTACGCGCTGACGCGGGCCCTCGGGCGTCTCGACGATGCCCAGCGCGTGGAAGTCGAGCACCGCGTTGCTCAGCGGCATCGGCACCTGGTCCTGCGCCTGGAAGCGTACGGCCGCCTCGATCTCCTTGCGATCGTCGACGGGGGGCAAGTCGAGCGTGCGCAGCACCGTGCGCTGGTTGGCAACGCCGAGGCGCACGCGCCGGTCGAGGCCGCCGTCCTTGAACAGCTCGCGCAGCGTCTCCGCGAGCACGCCCTCGTCGAGCACCTCACCCTCGCGCACGATGTCGGCCGGGAGCGGAGCTCCCGCCGCCTGCTTGACCGTGATCGCGCCGTTCACGTTCACCTGCACGGCGGCGACGTGGCCGGGCTGGATGTCCAGGCCGACGACGTCCGCGCCACCGCGGCGGCCGAGCTTGATGTTGAAGTTGAAGGAGGGAGCTTGCATCTGCGGTAGTGATGCTTGGGAGAAGATGCTTGGGAGAAGTTTTGATGCCTGAGAAAGAAGCGCTTCGGGGGAAAGGGCAGATCGCCCGCACGGGGGGTATCGGCGCGAAGGCGACGGCGCTTTAGTGGAGAAAGTTGTTCACGTATAACTGGACGATGTCCTGACCGACGAACACGGCTACCAGCGCGCCGAAAGCGAGGAAGGGACCAAAGGGGATCGCGGTCTTGCCAGCCGATCTGCGATCGGTCTCGGCCGTTCCCTTGCGCGCGACGACGACGGCGCCGACGGTCACGCCCGAGAGCAGCGCGATCAGGATCGCCGGGGCGACGGCGCTGCCGAGGAACAGGCCCATCACCCCGGCGAGCTTGACGTCGCCCATCCCCATGCCACCCGGGTAGGCGAGCGCGGCTAGGAGGAGGAAGCCGCCGGCGGCGGCCCCCGCAATCAGGCGGGTGGGCTCGCCGGACGGGTCGAGCGCGGTGCCGAGCACGAGCGCGAGCACGGCCCCGAGCGCGGTGATCTTGTTGGGGATGATCCGGTGTTCGAGATCGATCACCGCGGCGGGCACGACGATCAGGATCAGCGCGATGCTCAACGCGATGCTGGACACCGAGTCGTGCGCGATTACCGCCCCGACGCACAGCGCCGCGGTGCCCGCCTCGACGAGCGGGTAGCGCGGCGAGATCGGCTCGCCGCAGCCGCGGCAGTGCCCACGCAGCAACAGCCAGGAAAGGATCGGGATGTTGTCGTAGGGCCGCACCGGCATGTCGCAGCCGGGGCAGTGCGAGGCCGGGGAGACCACCGACTCGTGCCGGGGCAGGCGATGGATGACGACGTTCAGGAACGAGCCGAAGATCGCGCCGAAGACTCCGGCGAAGGTAATTGCCTCCATGTAGATCTGATCGGCCGCGGAGGCGCGGCGCTTGAGCAAGAACGCAAGAGAGGCGGCCCGAAGGCCGCCTCTCTGTGACTGCTTTGATCTTGTCTAGAGAACTAGCTCAAGACCGAGTTGCTACCAGCTGCTGCTGGAGGCTGTATGGCCTGGGCAACCAGTTTTGGTTCCTTTGGTGCTCGCACACAGGTGTTCGACTACTCCGTTAGCTTTACGCTGAACGGTGAATTCGTCGCCCGTGTTCTGCGCTGTAGCGGTGACCTTGTAGCCCCCGCCGCTTTCGATTTCTTCTGCTTTGGTGAGCTCGGCTTCATTGGCGTTCGAGGTGTTGAGAGACGGCTCAATCTTATTGAGTTCCGACAGGCTGACCGCTGAATAGCTACCGTTATTTTCGGTGGCGAGCGTCTCAGCAGCCGTCTGAGCCGTCTGAGCAACCGTCTTGGCCGATGAGTCATAAGCCTTGCTCTTCTGGCTCAGCAACGCGGGGATCGCAATCGCGGCAAGAATACCGATGATCAAGATCACAACCAAAAGTTCGATCAGGGTAAAACCACCCTCATCGCTGGTCCGCTGGCGTAGTGAATGCAACATTTGAATCCTCCTAGGATCCGATTTGGCGCCAGCCCCTGGTTCCATCGCTCTAATGCGATACGCCCCTCATACGAGAGCCGCCGGCTTTGATAACACACCCGATGGGAGTGATTGCCTTGGCCTTGACACTGGCTTTGTCAGACCCTGCATCGGCCAACGTAAAGAGAAACTGAATAGCTGCATAAGACCTGGACGGATGGCCGTTTGCGCCCAAGGCCGATGGGCAATCCCGAGCGGCCCTCAGGGACCACAATCACTTGTCTTCGAGGTCTACGAACCGACAGCGCCGGCGGCCCCATCGAGCCACTTGGCCTGAGCGTCGACGCCAGGGTGGCGCACGCCGTCGCCGCCGCACCACGGACAGACGACCGTGCTCGGCTTGCCCCCCAGGCCCGAGATCACCTTGCCCGTCCCGCGGCAGGACATACACTCCCGCGGCTCATGAGCCGCAGCCGCAACCTCGTCGTCGTCGTCTTGCTCGTCAGCCATCGCCGGGCGAGGTTAGCGTTCCGCCGATGAAAAGGTCCGCCGGATGGCTCACCTGGGTCGCGCTCGCGCTGATCACGCTCGGCGCCGGGGTGCTGCGCCTGATCCACATCGGCCAGGTGCCACCCGACCCCTTCTACGACGCGGCCGTCAGGAGCATGGGGCTCTCCTGGCACAACTTCTTCTTCGGCGCGTTCGAGCCCGGCGGCAGCGTCTCGATCGACAAGCCGCCGGTCGACCTGTGGCTGCAGGTCGCGTCCGTCAAGCTCATCGGCTTCTCCGCCACCTCGCTGAAGCTGCCCGAGGCGCTCGCCGGGACGGCCGCGGTGCCGCTGCTGTTCGGAGCCGTGCGGCGCATGTGGAGCACGCCCGCGGGGCTGGCGGCGGCGGTCGCGCAGGCGGTTTTGCCGATCGAGGTGATCACCTCGCGCAGCGACACGATGGACGGGGTGATGATGGCGCTGATCGTGCTCGCGCTGTACCTGATCGTGCGCGCGAACGAGCGCGGCTCGAGCGCCTGGCTGTTGGCGGGGGCAGCGGCGCTCGGGATCGCCTTCGACGTGAAGCTGCTCGAGTCGCTCGTCGCGCTGCCTGCTCTCGCGGTGCTCGCCTACCTCGGGCTGCCGGGACGGCGGAGACGGCGTCTGCTGCAACTGCTGGCCGCCGGCGCGGTATACGTCGTCGTTGCCCTCACCTGGCTGGGAGCGACGCTGCTCGCCCCCGCCCACGACCGTCCCTACGCGATCGGCTCGACCAACGGCAGCGCCTGGAACGCCGCGTTCGTGTTCAACGGCACCGACCGGCTGGAGGGCAAGTCGATCGAACCGCAGACGGTCTACCAACCCGGCCATCACTACCCGCAGGCGACCCAGTCCGAGCGCGACCACATCCCGATCGTCCCGACCTCCCCCACGCGCCTGTTCGCGCGGATCGGACCGCTGTCGGGGGAGCGACTGGGGCTCGAGTTGCTGCTCGCGCTGCTGCTCGGGGTGCCGGCGCTGATCGGCGGCGTGCTGAGAAAACCCTCTGGATCGGATCCCCCACTCCCTGCAGCGGCCGTGGCCGACGCGGATGACCCGGACGGCTACCGCATGCGCCGCGCCGTGGCGGCAGGACTCGGGGTGTGGCTGCTCACCGGCGTCGCGCTGTTCAGCGACATGGCGCGCCTGCATCCTCGCTACGTGGAGGGCCTCGTACCGGCCGTGACAGCAACGCTTGGCATCGGCGCCGCGTGGGCGAGCACCTCCTCTGGACGCGCCCGGTTGCTCTCGCTGGCAGTGAGCATGGTGGTGCTGATCGTCTACGCCGACCGCCTGCTGTACGGCCGACCCGGAAGCTGGTGGATCGCGCTCGCCGGAGCGCTTGGCGCGCTCGCGCTCGCCGGGCTGGCGCGCGTGCGCGTGCGACCATCGACGCGCTCCTCGGAGCTGCTCGCGGGTGGAACACTCGCGCTGACACTGCTCGCGATCGCGGCGATTCCGGTGGGCGTCGATATCACGGCGATCGAAAACCGCGTGAGCGACGCCGGCTATATCGGCGCCCTGCCCGGCGAAGAGCAGCGCGAGCTGAGCGCCTACCTGATCGCCCACCAGGGCAGCGCTCACTATGAGCTGGCGGCCGAGTCGGCCACCGGGATCGGGTCGCTGATCGTGCAGGATGCCCGCCCCGTGGTGATCCTCACCACCTACGAAGCGCGCGTGTTCACGAGCGTCGCGAAGCTCAAACGGCTGATCGCCGAAGGCGCCGTGCGCTATGGCTTCTTGGAGACCTACTGCGGCAAGCACCCCTCGACGACGAACGCCGCCTGCTCCGCGCCCGCCGTGTGGATCCGCGCCCACGGCACCGACGTTTCCCGCCAGGCTGGTCTCAGCCACGACAAGACTCTGTACCTGCTTCCAGGTGCAAAGCCGTGAGCGAGGGAGCAAATACGTCCCTGGATACGCTGGAGGCGCTGGAGGCGCTGGCCAGGGCCTCCGGACGGTTCGCTTTCGACACGGAGTTCATGGGCGAGGGCCGCTACCGCACCCTGCTGTGCCTGATCCAGCTGGCGGTTGCCGATGAGAGTAAAGCCGAGGAGCGCATCGAGCTGATCGACCCGCTCGAGCACGACCTCGAAGGCGCGCCGCTCGCGGCTATCCTCGCCGACCCCGCGGTCCAGGTGGTCGTCCATGCCGGGCGCCAGGACGTCGCGCTCGTGCGCCGTCGCTTCGCCACCGAGGTGCTGGGCGTGTTCGACACGCAGATTGCGGCGGGCTTCGCGGGGCTCGGCGCCCAATGCTCGTATGACACGCTGCTAGCGGAGATTCTCGACGTGCGGCTGGCCAAGAGCGCGAGCTTCACGCGCTGGGACACACGCCCGCTCTCACCGGAGCAGCTTGGATATGCGCGCGAGGATGTCGTTCACCTGCTCGAGCTGGCGGCTGAGCTAGAACGCCGTCTCACCGCGTTGGGTCGCTTGGATTGGGCGCGCGAGGAGTGCAGCTTCCTCGAGCTCATCAGTGACGAACGCGACCTGGACACGGTGTTCGCGCGCCTACCGCGGATTCGCGGCTTGAGCCCCTCCGCGCAGACGATCGCCCGCGAGCTCGTGGAGTGGCGCGAGCGTACGGCTTCAAATGCGGACCGGCCGGTGCAGAGCATCCTCGGCGACGCCCCCCTGGTCGAGCTTGCCAAGCGCAAGCCGACCTCGACCAGGCAACTCGAGCAGATCCGTGGTGTCGGCGGCGCCACCCTGCACCGCCGGGCATCCGAGATCCTCGATGCCGTGCACCGTGGCAGCGAACGGACACCGGAGCCGCTGCCCCAGGAAGGTCGCCCGCCGGCGCCGGACCCCGAGGACGGGCCTCTGATCGCCCTCTCCGAGGCGTTCGTGCGAGCGCGTGCCCGCGAGGCGGGTCTCGCCTACGAGCTGCTCGCCGCGCGCGCCGACCTGCAGGCGATCGTCGCCGCCAGGCGCGTCGGCGACGAGGAGGCAGACGTGCGCACACTTCGCGGCTGGCGGCGCGAGCTGGTCGGTGCAGACCTGCTCGAGCTGCTCGACGGTCGCGTGTCTCTTTCAGTCAGAGACCGGACCGTCCATGCTAAATGATCAAGATTCAATATGATTGTAAACTTCGAACAGTGGCAAGTACATCGAAACAACGATGAACCCCACCAGCGATCCGATCACCATAATCATGATCGGCTCCATAATCGAAGTAAGCGCCTTCACAGAAGCATCCACGCGGTCCTCGTAGAACTCGGCGACCTTGTCGAGCATCGAGTCCAGGGCGCCTGTTTCCTCGCCGACGCCGACCATGTGCGTGACCATCATCGGGAAGATCGGCGCCTGCGCCAGCGGCGCGGCGATCGTACCACCGCGCTTGACCGAGTCGATCACGCCGTCCATCGCCTCTTCGATCGCGACGTTGCCGCCGGTACGGCCAGTGATGTCGAGCGCGAGCAAGAGCGGCACGCCTGCGCTCGTCAGCGAGGCAAGCGTGCGCGACCAGCGTGCGACCGCCACCTCCTGCACGATCGTCCCGATCTTCATCGGAATGTGAAGCCGGAAGTGGTCCCACTGCTTGCGCCCCCACGTCGTTTTCTTCCACTTGATGAACGTGAACACGAGCACACCCGTGACGAGGAACATCGCCCACCAGTAGCCGGTCACGACTTCAGACGCGAACACCGAGACCTTCGTGATCGCCGGCAGTTCGCCGCCGAATTCCTTGAAGACGTTGATGAACACAGGGATCAGAAAGGCGCACAGCGCGAGCATGATCCCGACCGCGACGACAACCACGAGGATCGGGTAGATCATCGCCGATTTGATCTGCCTCTTCAGCGAGGCGTCCTTCTCTAGCTGATCGGCGACGCGCAGCAGCGCACCCTCGAGCACACCGCCCGCCTCCCCGGCCTGCGTCATCGCCACGAACAGCGTGCTGAACACCTTCGGATGGCGCACCATCGCGTCGCTCAGCGACAACCCCGCCTCGACGTCCTTGCGGACCGCGACGATCGTTTCCTTGAGCATCTTGCTCTCGGTCTGCTCCTCAAGCACGTACAGGGCGCGCAGGATGCTCATGCCCGAGGAGATCATCGTCGCGAGCTGGCGCGCGAACACCGCCAGCTCAGTGGCGTTGACGCTTTCGAAGAAGGTCAGGTTGAGCTCGCGCGAGGAGTGCTTGTCGGCGATGTCGAGCACCACCAGCCCGCGCGACTTCAACTGGTCGGAGACAGCCTGCTTGGAGTCGGCCTCGACCTCCCCGTGCGCCTTGACGCCGGCGAGGTCGATCGCTTTGAAGACGTACGTGCTCATCCGCCGGCTTTCCCCTATGCCGCCGCCAGCGAGCCGGCGCCGAGCAGGCGCCCGAGCTCATCGGGTGTGGCCGAGCGCGCTTCGGCGAGCTTCTGGGTGATCTTGCCTTCGCGCACGAGCGTCGCCAGTGCGGTGTCCATCGTCTGCATCCCCTGCGCGGAGCTCGTCTGCAGGACCGAGTAGATCTGGTGGGTCTTGCCCTCGCGAATCAGGTTGCGGATCGCCGGATTGGGCACCAGCACCTCCGTGGCGACCACGCGGCCGGAGCCGTCGGTGTTCGGCAGCAGCTGCTGGGTCATGATCCCCTGCAGCGCGACCGACAGCTGCACCCGCACCTGACCCTGCTGGTGAGAGGGGAACACGTCGATCACACGGTCGATCGTCTGCGCGGCGTCCTGCGTGTGCAGCGTCGCGAACACGAGGTGGCCGGTCTCGGCCGCGGTCAGTGCTGTGGAGATTGTCTCCAGGTCGCGCATCTCCCCGACCAGGATCACGTCCGGATCCTGGCGCAGGGCGGCCTTCAGCGCGTCGGCGAAGCTCTGCGCGTCCGAGCCCAGCTCGCGCTGGTTGACCAGGCACTTCTTGTGCGCGTGCAGGAACTCGATCGGGTCCTCGATCGTCATGATGTGCTCCTCGCGCGTGCGGTTGATCTCGTCGATCATCGCCGCCAGCGAGGTGGACTTGCCCGAGCCCGTCGGGCCGGTGACGAGCACGAAGCCGCGCGGTCTGCGCGTGAACTCGTGCACCGCCGCGGGCAATCCGAGCTCGTCGATCGAGGTCAGTCCGAATGGGATCAGCCTGAAGGCCGCGCCGATCGCGCCGCGCTGATAGTAGGCGTTGACCCTGAAGCGCGCGTGCCCGGGGATCGAGTAGGCGAAGTCCAGCTGCCAGTTGGTCTCCAACCGCTGGCGCTGGTCGCCGGTGAGGATCGAGTAGATGATCTCGCGCGTGTCGGTCCCGGACAGGATCGGATAGTCCTCCAGTGGCGTCAGCCGCCCGCGGATCCGCACGGTGGGGTTCGCGCCGGCTGAGAGGTGCAGGTCGGAGGCGCGGCGCTCGACGACCTCCATCAAGATCTCTGCGAAGTCGATGTCCATGCTGGCCCATCGACAGATCAGGCCGCGGCCATTAGCCCCTGCGGCCCGCGCCCAGTCAACTGGACGAAGGTTCGAGTCCCCTAGCCGCTGCCGATCACGCGGGCGATCTCGGCGATCGAGGTCCGACCCTGTTTGACCTTCTCCAGGCCGTCGTCGCGCAACCGTCGCATTCCCTGGCGCACCGCGACTTCGCGCATCTCCTCCGATGGACGGCGTTCGAGCGCCAGCGAGCGGACCTCCGAGGAGACGCTCATCACCTCATACAGCCCCAGACGCCCGCGGTAGCCGCTGCCGGCGCAGCGCCGGCAGCCAACCGGCTCATATGCCTCGAGGTCCACCAGCGCCTTGTAGCCGTTCTCGCGCAGCACGTCCGCCGAGACGATCGTACGCCGCTTGCAGTTCGGGCAGAGCATTCGCGCCAGGCGCTGGGCGACCACGCAGTCGAGCGCCGAGGCCACCAGAAACGGCTCGATTCCCATCTCGATCAGGCGTGTGATCGCGGAGGGCGCGTCGTTGGTGTGCAGGGTCGAGAGCACCAGATGGCCGGTCAACGCCGACTCGATCGCGATCCGCGCGGTCTCGGCGTCGCGGATCTCCCCCACCATGATCACGTCGGGGTCGGCGCGCACCATCGAGCGCAGCCCGGCCGCGAACGTCAGGCCGAATTTCGCGGCCACCTGCAGCTGCGTGAGGCCCTCCATTTCGTACTCGACCGGGTCCTCGACTGTGATGATGTTCTTCTCCGGCGTGTTCAGCATCTGCAGCGCCGCGTACAGGGTCGTGGACTTGCCCGAGCCCGTCGGGCCCGTCACGAGCACCGCGCCGTGCGTCTCGTGACAGGCGCGCTCGAAGCGGTTACGGTCGGTGTCGGAGAAGCCGAGCTTGTCGAGGCTGGTCACGACCGACTCCTTGTCGAGCACCCTCATCACGATCGCCTCGCCGTGCACGCTCGGCAGCGTCACGACGCGCAGGTCGATGTGGCGCCTGTCGACCGTCAGACCGACGCGGCCGTCCTGGGGCATACGCCGCTCGGCGATGTTCATCTCCGCCATGATCTTCACGCGCGAGATCACGCCGCCCGCCATCCGTCGCGGGACGGTGGTGGCGTCGTGCAGGACCCCGTCGACGCGGAAGCGCACGCGCAGCTCGCGCCCGTCGGGGGCCAGGTGGATGTCGGAGGCGCCCTGCTCGACGCCCTGCGCGACGATCTGGTTGACCAGCTTGACGACCGGCGCGTCATCGGCGGTCTCGCGCAGGTCCACGACCTCGCCGCCGGCTTCGCTCTGTTCCTGCTCCTCGATCTGGCCGTCCTGCTCGGAGACGACGTCCTCGAGTCGGTCGAGACGCGAGATCAGGTTGGCGATGTCCTCGGGAGGGGCGACCGCGACGCGCACCTCATAGCCGGTCATGATCGCGATGTCATCGACCGCCAGCACGTTCGACGGGTCCGCCATCGCCAGCAGCAGCATGCCCTCCTCGGCGAACGCCACCGGCACGGCCTGATAGCGCTTGGCGGCTGTGCTGCTCACGAGGTTGGCCGCGTTCATGTCCACGGAGAAGACGCCCAGGTCGAGATGATCGAAGCCGTAGCGCTCCGCGAGCGCGCGCGTCAGCCCATCCTGGGTCAGCGCCCCGCTGTCGAGCAGCACACGCTCGGGCATCGTGCCGGTGCCGCGGGAGGTCTCGATCGCGCTCTCCACCTGCTCGCGCGCGACCAGACCCATGTCGACGATCACGTCCGTGAGAAAGCGTGGCGAGGATCCCCGGCGGGAAGGACCGGTGACGCCCGTCCACTGCTCGCTGGGTGGCGCCGCGTCGATCTCCACAGTCAGATCGGTCTCCGTGGCGCTCTCCACCTCGATCTCGGCGGCGTGATCGATCTCCACCGTGTGCTCGGACTCGCGGTCCTCCTCGGAGTCGATGCCAAAGATCGCGTGCAGATCAGGACCGGTCCGCTGGGAAGCCTCGCTCATCGTGCCGGGACTCTCTCTACCCCACAGCCATCCTCCGAGATCCGCTCAGTCGGGGCCGCCAAGATCTCCGACCGCGCGGCGCATGACCTCGAGCGGCGCCTGGCGGCCTGTCCACAGCTCGAAGCTGAGCGCCCCCTGCGCGAGCAGGATCTCCAGTCCGTCGAGCGTGCATGCGTCGTGCTCTCGCGCGGCGGCGAGCAGCGGTGTGACTCCTGAGCGGTAGACCATGTCGACGACATACGGGTACTCACCGACCTGATCGAACGTCAGCCCCAGTTGGTTGAGCCCCTCGGGCTCACTGGCCGACCGTTCTAGCCCGACGGACGTGCAGTTGACGAGCAGCTCGGCGCGTTCGGGCTCGCTCACGGTGCGCGCGCCCAGCTCCCGCGCGAGCGCGGCGGCGCGCTCGGGAGTGCGGTTCCACACCGACACCTCGCGCGCGCCGGCCTCCCGTAACGCCCAGACTGCCGCCCGCGCGCTGCCGCCCGCCCCCAGCACGAGTGCGCTCGGGTGGGCGGGGAGACCAACGAGCTGCTCCAGCGCCGCGATCAGGCCGGGGGCATCGGTGTTCTCCGCCGCGATCGTCCCGTCGGAGGCGAACGTGAGCGTGTTCGCCGCACCGATCGCCCGGGCCGCGATCGCTTGCCTCTGCTCGGCCAGCGCGAGCGCCGCCTGCTTGTGGGGGATCGTCACGTTCGCGCCGACGAAGCCCGCCGCTCCCAGCGCCCGTGTGGTCTCCGCGAACAGCTCCTGCGGCACGGGCAGCGCCTGATAGCGCCAGTCGTCCATCCCGAGCGCCTGCAGCGCCGCGTTGTGCATTGCGGGCGAGCGGCTGTGCGCCACCGGCCAACCAAGCACTCCCAGGCGGTGCCTCCGCATCACGCCGCTCACTTCTTCCTGCACACGGGGGGCTTGCCGCCGTTCTTCTTGACCGCGGCATCGTAGGCCGCGGCGTCGATTTCGAACTGGGCGTAGGTGGTCGAGAAGACCTGCTCGCCGCAACCGTCGGCGCCGGCGACGTAGTACAGATAGGGGACGTGCGCGGGGTGCGCCGCAGCTTCGATCGAGGCCATCCCGGGGTTGGAGATCGGCGTCGGCGGCAGGCCGCGATGCGTGCGCGTGTTGTAGGGCGAGTCGATGTGCAGCTCCGATTCGGTCAGTTCGTGCGTGTCGGTGGCGATCCCCTCCGCCTGCTCGACCGCGTAGTAGATCGTCGCGTCGATCCCGAGCGGCATGCCGATGCGCAGGCGGTTGTAGATCACGGCGGCGATCTTCGGCCTGTCTCCGGGCACCTGCGCCTCGCGCTCGACCATCGAGGCGACCGTCAGCAGCTGGTAGGGAGTGATGTGCAGCTCGCGTGCGCGATGCACCTCCGCCGGGCCAAAACGTTCCTGGAAGGCGGCCAGCTGCGCGGCCACGAGCCGGCTCACGGGCGCGCCCGCGTTCATGTCGTAGGTCGCCGGAAACAGGAAGCCTTCGAGGTTCGGCGTGTCCTTCGGCGCCCCGTAGGTGACCGGGTTCAACAGTGGGGAGCGCACCGAGGCCTCCGCGTAGCTGCCGGTGAGGCCGTCCGCCGCGCGAGTTCCGCGATCTGCAGGCGGTTCTCTCCCTCGGGGATCACGACCTTCACAGGGATCACCACCGGCGGAGGCTTGCTCAACGCGGAGATCGCCGCGGCGTAGCTCTCTTCGTGGCGCAGCAGGAAGCGGCCGGGGTGCAAATCGTCACGCTTGCCCTCGACGAGCGCGCGCAGCTCGAAGAAGAACCCCGATGACACCACGCCGTCGCGAGCGAGGATCGAGCCGACCGTGCTCGCGGTCGAGTCCTTCGGGATCACCACGATAACCCGCCCGTGCCCCGTGCCCGCGAACGGCTGGAACAGCGACAGCAGGAACCACACCACGACGATCGCCGCGGCCAGGGCGATCAGCGCCCCCACCCGCGCGCGGGTCAACCTCAGGCGTCCGCCGTTACTACCTGCTCTGTGAGCGTGCAGGCGATGCCGTCGCTGTTCGAGCAGCGCGTCGCGACGGGCAGGTGGAGGGATTGGTGGGGGTGGAGGAATTGGTGGGGGTGGAGGCTCCGCGGGCTCCTCGACCGGGATCGGCGGCGGCGGAGCGACCTCTGCAGCTGGAGGCTCAGACGCTTGCGCAGGCCCCTCGGGCACGACGGGAGGCGGAATGGCCTCGGCGGGCTTCTCGGGTTCGAGTCCGGCGCGGCGGCGCGCTCGCGCTTCCCGGTCTCGCTCGCGTTCCTCCTCGGTGCGTTCGCGGGGGGACTGTGATCGGTTGCCGCGGGCCAAGGCAAGGACCCTAACGCGATTTAGAGAGACCGGGCCGCCAACCAGCTCTCCAGCAGGTGCGCAGCGGCGCGCGAGTCCTCGGCGGCCTTTGCAGTGGGCTCGTCACGTTCGGCCATGCGCGTGGTGAACCGCTCGTCGTGCATCTCCACCGGCACCCCCTCCCCCAGGCGCAGCGCCAGCGCCTGCGCGAACTCCCGCGTCTCGCGCGTCTGCTCGCTGTCCTCCCCCCGCAGCGACAGCGGCAGGCCGACCACAACCCGCTCGACCTCGCGCTCGCGTACGAGCTCCTCGATCCTCGCCAGGCCGCGCCGGGTTGCGGGGCGCGGCACGATCTCGATCGGGGTGACGATCGTGCCCGTCGGATCGCTCAACGCACAGCCGCAGCGCGCGCTGCCATAGTCCAGCGCCAGCACCCGCATCAGCCGGCGAGCGCGGCCACGATCTCCGTGCGCGCGGTCTCCAGCGCCTCCTCCAGCTTTCCCACATCGCGGCCTCCCGCCTGGGCCAGCGTGTCGCGGCCGCCGCCGCCTCCTCCCACGGCTGCAGCTGCCGCCTTGACGATCGCTCCGGCTTTTACACCCCGCTCCACCAGCTCCGGTGCGACGCTCACAACGAGCGCGACCCTGTCTTCCACCGCGCTCGCGAGCACGATCGCGGCCCCATCGAGCTGCCCCTTCAGGCGATCGACGAGCTCCAGCAGCGCCTTCGCATCCAACTCTCCTACCGACGCCGTCAGCACCCGCGCACCCGCCACTTCATCCGCGCTCGCCACCAACGCCTGCAGGTCGATCTTCGCATCGGCCGCCATACCGCCGCCCTGCTTCAACGCCTGCTCCAGCTCCTTGCGCCCGCGCTCGCGTACCTGCACCGCCTCGAGCACCTGCCCGGGAGTCGTGCGCAGCGTCTGAGCGATCTCGCCCAGCACGCGATCGTGCCCGCGCAGCAGCTCGACTGCCGCGGGCCCCGTGACCGCCTCGATCCGCCTTACGTTCGCGGCGCTCGATGTCTCGCTGAGGATACGAAACGGGCCGATCTCGGCCGTAGAGCGCACGTGCGTGCCGCCGCACAGCTCGCGCGAGTGCTCGCCCTCGCCGACCTCGACCATCCGCACAACCTCGCCGTACTTCTCGCCGAACAGCGCCATCGCCCCGAGCTGCTTGGCCTCGTTCAACGTCGTGGTGATCGGACGCACCGGGTCGTTGCGCGCGATCCACGCGTTCACCTGATCCTCGACATCGCGCAGCTCGGACTCGGTGAGGCCCTGGCCATGGCTGAAGTCAAAGCGCAGCTTGTCAGGCCCCACGTAGGAGCCCGCCTGGCGCACGTGCCCGCCGAGGCGCTCCCGCAGCGCGGCCTGCAGCAGGTGCGTGGCGGTGTGGTTTGCCTCGGTTGCGTGCCTGGCCACGCGATCCACTCTCGCCAGCACGCGCTCGTCCGGCTTCAGCTCGCCCCTCTCGAGCACCACCGCGAGCACCTGATCTTCGCCCAGCCGGAACACGTCCTCCACGCGTGCGCGGCAGTCGCCGTCCTCGCATTCGATCGTGCCCTGATCCGCCACCTGCCCGCCGCCGGCCGCGTAGAACGGCGACTCGGCGAGCTTCACGAGGTAGCGCGCGCCCGTCCCCGCGGCCTCCTCGGCTGCGTCGGCGGCGGGTCGGCCGTTCGCGCCGTTTTGCCTCGATCACCGAGTAGATCGGCGACCGTCGTCCGCTGCTGCTCGGTCTCATAGCCCGTAAACCTGCTCTTCGCAACGGTCTGCTCGGCGAACTCGCGGGCGCGCTCGCGCGGGCTCTCCCCCTGCTCGCCGCCACCGGCGGCCGCGCGGGCGCGTAGGCGCTGCGCATCCATCAGCTCCTCGAACGCCTCCTCGTCGACAATCAGGCCCTCCTGCGCCAGCAGTTCCTTCGTTAGGTCGAACGGGAACCCGAAGGTGTCGTGCAGCTGGAAGGCGTCCTCGGCCTCGATCTCCTCGCGGCCCGTCTCCCTGGCCTGAGCGATCCGCGCGTTCAGGTTGCCCAGGCCCTGCTCCAGGGTGCGCCCGAAGGCCTCCTCCTCCGCTCGGAGCCACGTGTCGATCGCATCCGCCCGCTCGCACAGTTCGGGATAGGCGCCGCCCATCACCTCCCTCACGCGCTCGGCATAACGCGTGAGGAAGCCCGGCTGCAGCTCGAGCGCCCGACCCTGCAGGATCGCGCGGCGCATCACACGGCGCAATACATACCCGCGGTCCTCGTTTGACGGCACCACGCCGTCGGCCACCAGGAACGTCATCGCCCGCCCGTGGTCGGCCAGGATCCGCAGCGCGCGGTCGGTGACGACATCCTCGCCGTAGCGCCTGCCCGACAGCGCCTCGCCCAGATCGATCAGTGGCTGGAACTGGTCGGTTTCGAACACCGATTCCTTACCCTGCAGGATCGCCGCCATGCGGTTGAGCCCGAGGCCCGTGTCGATGTTGTTCGCCGGCAGATGCGTCAGGGTGGAGCCTCCGTCCTGCCTCACGGATTGGTCGTACTGCGTGAACACCAGGTTCCAGAACTCCAGGAACCGCTCGTTATCCCCACCCGGCAGGTCCGCGGCCGTGCCGAACTGAAGGCCCCGGTCGAGGTACAGCTCCGAGCTCGGCCCGCACGGCCCCGTCGGACCGGCCTGCCAGAAGTTCTCCTCGCGCGAACACTCCACGATCCGCTCACGAGGCACCCCGACCTCCTCCAGAATGTGATCGCCTCCTCGTCCGCTCCCAGCCCCAACGCCTCGTCGCCGGCGAACACCGTCACCCAGATGTCCTCTTCAGCCAACCCGAACACCTCTCGCGACAGCTCCCACGCGAACTCGATCGCCTCGCGCTTGAAGTAGTCGCCGAACGAGAAGTTCCCAAGCATCTCGAAGAACGTCAGATGCCTGGTCGTGTTGCCGACGTTGTCGATGTCGACGGTGCGAAAGCACTTCTGACAGCTCGTCAATCTTGGCGCCGGGGGCTCTTCCTGGCCCAGGAAATAAGGCTTGAGCGGATGCATCCCCGCGACCGTCAGCAGCGCGGAGGGGTCGTGCGCCGAAGGCACCAGCGACGCCGAGGCGACGCGTTTGTGCCCACGCTCCTCAAAGAAGCTCAGGTACCGCTCGCGGATCTCATCAGAGGTCATCGTGCGGGTGATCTTAGGTCGATCCCCGCATGGAGACCTACCCCACATCCCCCAGATCGCTGTTCTCATCGGCCAGCGCCGCCTGCTGGCCCTCATCCAGTACCCCGGGTGCCGCGATCAGCCGCCTCGCGTGCTCCAGGTCCTCCGCCCGCCGAACGTCAACGCCGCCTTCACCTTCCCGTCCTGCAGGTACCAGTTCGTGAACTCGCCATCCTCGAAGCTTCCCCTCAGGATCTCCTCGTCCCAGTCCTTCGCCGGACCGACGTATTCGAGCTCACCCCAGTCGCCGAGCACCGAGTAGAAATACGGCACCGTCTCGTGCGCCATGTCCGCCCGAGCATGTTCAGCGCCGCCGTCTTGCCCTGGTTGAAGGCCACATCCCAATGCTCGATCCTGCATGTGCTCCCCGTGCATCGCCGACTCGTATTCGCAGATGTCGCCCGCCGCGTACACCCCCTCTGCCGTGCTCTCCAATCGGGACGAACAGCGCACTCCGCCCTGCTCGCCGATCTCCAGCCCCGCCCGCTTCGCCAGCCCCGTGTCCGGGGCCACGCCCGCGCCGATCACGACCGCTTCCGCCTCCAGCTCCAGGCCCTTTCGCGTCATCACCTTCGCCACGCGGCCCTCCCCCTCGAAGCGCTCCAGCTCGTCTTCCCGTGCACCGTTCACCCCGTGCGCTTCCAGCAGCTCCTGCACGAACCGCCCCGCCTCCTTCCCGAACCCCCGTTCCAGCGTCCTCTGCTCCTGCATCACGATCGTCGCCCGCTTGCCCATCATCGTCATGCTCGCCGCGACCTCGCAGCCGATGTAGGAGCCCCCGATCAGCACGACGTTCTCCGCATCCTTCACGCTCTCCCTGATCGCGTCCGCGTTGCCCAGCGTCCGCAGGTAGTGGATCTCGTGGAGCTCGCACCCCTCCACGTTCAGCCGCCTCACGTTCGCGCCCGTCGCGATCAGCGCCCTCCCGAACTCGACCTGCTCCTTGCTCGACAGCTTCGCCGTCGTGTGTCGAGGTCGAGCCCCGTCACGCTCGTACGGGTCAGCAGCTCGATCCCCTGCTCGCCCCACCACTCCGCCGGCCGGAACAACGGCTCCTCGCGGCTCTCCTCCCCTCTGAGGTACCCCTTCGAGCACTCCGGCCGGTTGTACGGCGCATCGGGCTCGCGGCCGACGAGCAGCACCTCCCCCTCCGCGCCTTCCTCGCGCAGCCACCGCGCGCAGTTCGCGCTCGCGAGGCCCCCGCCGATCAGCAGGTAGTCGACCTTGCGGGTGGCCATCCCGTCACATTAGCCCACCCTGCGGGTAGCGTTACTGATCGTCATCCTTACAGCCCCGGCGGGTGCCTCACCGACCAGTTCGCCCACGTCGGGATGTGGTCCAGTATCCGCCAGCGCGGGCCGTTTTCGTTTTTGTTTGGCCCTTCATCCGTCCCGTTGTGGCTGGTGTCCAGCCTCAGCCCCGCGATCACGATGAACACATGCGGCTTCGGCACATCGGTCGCATAGATCGTCACCCAGCGGCCTGGGCCCGGGTCTCCCCAGTTGACGTAGTCCTGCGCGAGCGGGTTGTCTTTGACGATTTCTTCGATCGGCCGCACGCCGCTGCGATACAGCACGTAGTTGACCGTGCTCGAGCAGTCCTCTTCGATCGCGCCTAGCGGGTCCGGGTGCCCGTCCGGGCCGTACGGCAGTTCCTGCAGCTCGTTCCCCGCCACGACCATCGCCTGCACCGTCGTCGGCACGCCTTCGGGAATCCACGCCAGGTGGCCATCCGCCGGATCGAGCTCCGCGCGTTCGCCGGGAATGAACTCGATCGGCGTCGGGCTTTCCCCGCTCACGCGGCCGTAGGCCACCGGCGCCGGCCCGCGCCGACTGTGATCGTCGGCGCGCGTTGCCGGACGGCCGTGAGGTGGCGGCGCTCTGTACTTCGCCGCCCAGCTCTCGACCTCGTCCACGTACCATTCCGCGTGGTTGTAAGCAAATATCGCTTTCCTGTAGTCGCCCGGCGCGCCCGAGGCCTTCAGGTAGTTCGCGGCCCCGAAGATCGCATCTGCCGGGTTCCAACGGTCGGGCGTACCGCCGTCGGGGGCCACCCCGTACGTCGCCCACGTGCTCGCCAGGAACTGCATCGGCCCGCCGGCGCCCGCCGAGTTGACCGCGCCCTCCTTGTGCACGATGGATCGGGGTCGCGCCCGTGATCGCACTCGACCTTCCCGATCCCAGCCAGGATCGCCCAGTCCAGGTGGTATTTCTGCCCCGCCTGCTCGTAGTCGCTCAGGTATTCCGGCGGGATTTCCGCCTTCGCCAGGGCCGATGGGCCGTCGGGCTTCGAAGCCCGCCCCCTCGACACTCCGCCCAACTGCCCAAGCCGCCGACGCCGATGAGCGTCGATCAACGATCAACAGGGAGACGACCAGCGCACGCACGCCCAGCCAGCAGCGCGCCGATCCCCAGCGGCAGCGCAGCGGGCGAGACAGGGCAGCCGGCGGGGCATGCGCGACTCGGCCCCATCGCGACCCGATCGCATCGCCGCGGAGCTCATCGCCGATCCGGCTCCCGACCCAGCTGGCGCCTCCGCCCGCGCGCGCCCACGTCATCGCCGCCGCGCACCGCCCGACTGGACGCCTCGGCGCCGTCCGATCCGCGTTCGCTCCCGGCACTCGCGAGTCCGGGTGGTCCGGACCGAGACGTTTCGGCCGCGGCGGGAGGGCGGCGGCAGCCGTGGCCTGCCCCTTACCTCCTGCTCGAGCGACTGTCGAACTGCTTCTCGTCTTCCTTTGCTCCCGCGGCACCAGCGAGCTTGGCCGCGCGCCGCCATTCCTTGGCGGCCACGTTTGCCCCCTTGCGCGCCGCCAGCTCTCGATCGATCTCCTACCTCGCCGCCTTTGCCCCCGGGATCGAGCGCTTCGTACTGCCGCCGTCCGTAGTCCGCGATGCCCGCCGCCCTGGCGTAGTCGCGCTCCCCGGCCGGCAGCGCCGCCTGGGCGTCGAGCAACCGCGCGCGCTTCTCGGCCTGCTCGCGCGTGTATACGCTGCCCGTCGTGCGCTTTGCCTGCGCGCCGTCTTGCACCCTCTGTCGCGCCGCGGCGAGAGAGCCCTGATCACCCGCGATCTCTCCCTGCAGACGATCCATGCGCTCCTGCAACTTCGCGGCATGCCGCCTGAGACTGCTCCTCGGCGGCGAACCGGGCCGCCTCACGTTCGCGCTCCGGAGGGGAGCGAACCTTGCGGTCGGTCAACGCCGCTTCTCGCGCGCTGCTGCTTCCCCGCCTCGGCTGCCTGCGCGGCGGCGTGCTCGCCCTGCACCGCTCCAGCTGAGTCGCTTTTCCGATATCCGCGCTTCGGTCTCCGGCGCCGCCTGCACGAGCGCCTGGGCATCGGCGTACTCGCGCTCCAGTGCGCGCCCCACCTGTCCGTCCGTGATCCCTTTCGCCCGCGCGAGACCCGCCTGCGCCCGCTTGCGCCGCTGCTCCACGCTCGGCGGCGGCGTGCGCAGCTTGCTTCGACCCATTTCGCACCGGGCACCAGCGCTGGTGGGTTCTGCAGTCTCGTTCGCGCGCTCGCCGCACGTGCCGCAGCGAGCCGTGCAGCGCGCCCCGGCGGTGTTGCCGTGGGCGAAGCCGAGCACGCTGATGGCGCTTTATAAACAGCCCCCACCACATCGCCGAGACGAACAGCCACTGCGCGGCCCAGCCGAACGCGCTGAAGCCCAGCAACGTCCGCTGCATCAGCAGCACGACGCCGAGCAGAAACGAGTAGATCAGCTTCGAGCACACCGCGCCGAGCAACCGGGTCGCCCAGCTCCTGAACGACGCGCGGCCGCCGTCACCCAGGGCGGGGGCGATCACCGCCGCGGGCGCCAGCAGCAGTAAGAACAGGCTGAAGATCGCCGCTCCGAGCAGGCGCAGCGCGATGAAGCCGAGCAGCAGCACCATCCCGAGCACGCCGATCCAGAACAGGAACAGCCCGAGTGACACGCCACAGAGTCCCGCCTCCGGTGCGAAACTCCGCCTCGCGGCTGTCGGCCCCTGGCATGGTTCTTCCGAGCCGCCACACAGCACGTTGAACAACGAGCCGGATCCGTTGATCGAGTTACGCTGCGGCCCGTTGGCCGCCAGCGCCAGAAACAGTTCGCCGTTCGTATGCGCGGCGCTCAGCAGTTCCGCGCTCTGACTGCCGATCGTGGCCCGTTCCTTGGTCGCGATTCCGGCGAGCCGCCGCCGCCAGTCGCGGGTCCAGCTGCGCCGGGTCTCGCACCACCGCACGTTGCCGAACTCCATGTAACACCACGGTCCGCCGATCGCGCCGCTGAAAACGCTCCCCATGCTGTCCGCGAGCGTGCGTCGGGATGGTCCGGCGTGCCCGCGGCCACAGCGCCGAGCGTGCCCAAGCTCGCTTCGTTGGCCCACGCGCCGAGCGCCCCGACGGTGCCCAGCGGGTTGACGATCACCCAAAAGCCGCCCAACATCATCCCCCCATCAGCACCGTCTGGCCAAGTGTCTCGGTCACCTGCCGGCGCACGATCCCGTGGTACAGCGCGAGCACCGCTGCCACCGCCAGCGCCAGCACAAGCCACGGCTGGGTGAACGTTGCCTGGGTCTCGCGCAGCCCCCGCGTAATCCCGCCCATCACGGAGCTGTCGAGCAGGTCGATCGTGTAGCACCACTCGAGCATCACGATCACCCCATGCACGACCGCCACGAGCAGCGTCCAGCTCCACTGGACCGTGTTCAACACCTCCGCATCCACGATCGTTTGCCACGTCCGTGACGCCGGTGTTGATGTGCACGTCGAATCCGTAGTCGCCCGTCGGCGCCTGCGCCGCCTCGAAGCCCGAGATTCGACAGTTGCGCGCGCCCGCCTGCGACAGTTCGGCGCTCGCACCCTCGCGGCACAGGGGACTGCCCAACCCGTTGTCCACCAACGGGTCGCCGCCACTCGACGACACCGAGGCCGAGGCTTCCGCTTCGGGGCTCAAGGCGCCGTCCCACCCGAGCTCAGCGGCGGCTCGCTCGGCGCCCGCGCCGGGCCTTTCGCCGGAGCCCGGGTGAACGTTCGCGCCGGCGCGCCGGCCGGCGCTCGAGCCTGTGCCGTGTCGCAGCCCGCACCTGTGTGACATCGCCCGCCTGGGCGCCGGGCGCCCCCGCGAGCACGGCCAGAGCCGACGAACACAGCGATGCCCACCGCTGCGAGGCGCCTACACGTGCACCGTCAGGCAACCCCGGGAGTCGTCGAAAAGGCGCGCAGCAGTGACGGCAGCACCACGTCGACCTGGATCGCCTCCACCCGCCCGGAGTGGTCGCGAAACAGACAGCGCCCCGCCTCGAACTCGAGCAGGCTCTGGCGCATCCTGCGATCCTCGGGATCCAACCCCAGCAACTGCAACGCGCGCCCCGCCTCCGCCTCCGAGCGCATCCCGAACACGAACGTCGCCCCGAGCAGGTTCTCCAACGACTCGCGCTGTCCGACCAACGCATCGGTCACGAGTTGCGTCGAGATGATCGGCACCGCCAGCTCGGAGCGACCCATGCGCTGCAGCGAGGCCAGCAGCTGGCGGCCGACCGGGTCCCCCAAGAGCCGCCAGCCCTCGTCGAAGGAGAACAGCTTCAGCCGCCCCCGCTCGGCACTCATCAGGTGCATCGCGAACATCGCGATCAGGCGCACGATCTGCTCGCCCACGCGCTCGGCCTGCGAGTACTCCGCCCGGCGCGCCCCCGGCTCCGGTCCCGGCAGATCGCGAATCGGCAGATAGGTCACCTGGCTCTGCCCGACCGGCGGCAGCTTCACCGCGGGGTCCGCGAAGCCGAGCTGGGTCAGCCCCGAGCGGGCATACACCTCGAGCGTCTTGCCCACCTGCGCATCGGTCTCATCGCCCTGCTCAAGCGCGCGCACCACCTCCAGGCAGGTCGGCTCGCTGGCGCGCCTGAGCACGCGGTCGACCGCGCCCACGACCGCGGTCTCCCACGCCGACTCGGCCCTGCCCGGCAGCAGATCGCGCAGAAACGACACAGCCGCGTCCTGGCGCAGATGCTCGGGCGCCACCCGCAGAGGGTCGAGCACGCCCCGCAGCGCCGGGTCGGGCTTCAGCGTCACGCACTCGGTGTGCGGCGCCACCTCCTCCAGCAGATGAAAGCGGTGGTCGCCCTTCGGGTCGCAGTCGATGATCCGCGCGCCCTGCAGAAAGCCCTCGTACTTGAGCTTCTGATCGAGCGTCGTCTTGCCCGAGCCGAGCGCGCCGACGCTCAGGATCGTCGTGTTGCGGTCGCTCTCAGACCCCTCGCTGAGGTTGAAGCGGACCGGCTGGCGCGATCCCGTGAGCGTGTGCCCGAGATAGAAGCCCGCACGCGAGCCCGCCTCGTGGGCGCCGGTCGGCATCATCGCCGCCACCTGCTCTGGCGTCAGCGTGTCGTCGTAGCCCGCCACCTTCGTGCGCTGCCCGGGCAGGTGCTGCATGAACAGCGGCAGCTGATCCCCCAGCGGGCGGTGCAGGCGGATCTCGCCATAGGCGCGCCGCGTCATCTCCACGCGCTCCTCGAGCTCCTCCTCGCTCGGTCGGCCCCGATCGCGATCGCGATCGTCGCGCGCAGCAACGGAGGACGGCTCGAGGACTGCAGATAGCCGAGCAGGTCGCGCGCCTCCTGAGTGCGCTGATAGCCGAGGTCGGAGATCCCCTGCTCGCCGTCTGACTCCGCGCGCACGATCTGATCGGCGTCCTGGATCCTGCGCCGCGCGATCCGCAGCGCGAGACCGTTTGGCAGAGAAGCGCGCGTTCAACGACAGGTCGATGCCGAACGGCAGGCTCTCCGGCGGCGCGAACATCAGCTCCACGCGCGCGCCCGGGAACTGCGCCCGCTCGGGCAGCGCCCCCAACGACCAGCTGCGCCTGCCAGCTCGTGCCGGTCTCCGACTCGATCTTCAGCGCCCGACCGCGATGCTCGACGTAGCCGTCCATCCAGCGCATCACGTCGCCCTCCAAGCGGCGCCAGCGTCGCCTCGCCGTTGCGTTCGAACACCAGCGCTCGCGGCTCGTGCAGCCCATCGACCTCCGGCTCGCCCAGATTCCACGGCAGAAGGCCCTGCGCACCAGCCACTGCAGCTCCACCCCGCGCGCCTGGCCGGACCGGCAGAAAGTCCGCCAGGCGCGCGTGCGCCTGGTCGGCGCGCACCCTCGCGCGCTCCAGCTCCGCGACCTTCATCACGCGCCGGTCGCGCACCGAGAAGGCGCGCCTGACCCCCTCCCACCACTCGCGCGGATGGCGCTCGGCGGCGCGCGAGACGTAGGCCGCGACGTCGCGCTCGGGATCGCGCAGGCTCACGATCAGGAACACCTCTGCCAGCGCCGCGCCGATCTCGCTCAGGTGCTCTTCGTGCTCCTCGCAGTAGCGACTTCTCGCGCGCGCGTGGTCGCGTCATCCGCACCGGCGCCTGCCTGCACCCGAACCCGCTTCCAGACTCGCGCGCATATCGCCCCAGATCCCAGCGCCGCCCCACACGCAGGATCTGCACATCGGCCTCGATCGCCTCCAGCGCGCCGAGCAGCGCGAGGAACCGCGAGCGCTTGCCGTCCTCCGAGAGCCATTCATATGACTCCGTCTCGCACCGCAAACGCGGCCCAACCGTCGTCGAGCGCGTCCGCGAACACGCAGTTGCCGTACACGAAGCCGATCGGCGGCTTCATTTCCCCGTCCTCCGCGAGCCGCGTTCCCGCGCTCCGGCGGGTGTTCGAGAGTGACAGCGGCCTCGTCCCCCGGCGCGATGTCAGCCGCACGCACATCCAGTCGCGTGCCCGCGGCAAGCGCGATCACCTGGCCGCTACTCAGGGCCCCTGCACCTGGCAGCTCGCGCACGGTCAGCGAGCGAGCCCATCCCAGCCGCCCCAGCCGCCCTGCACCCCTGTCGACTCGCTCGTGCGCGGTGGTGATCAGCACGGCGCCGGGCCCGGTGTAGCGCAGCCGGCGCATCCCCCCATCGGAGCCGTCCGGCAGCAGCAGGATCTCCTCAGGACGCCAGCACTCGCCGGGCCCTGCCGCAGGGACGCACACCCGCGAGCCGGCGCGAGTCGCACCCGGTAGCGCAGCAGTGCGTACGCCGCCAAATGAAACGGCCGACCCTCGATCCGGATCACGCTCAGCACGGTCGCGCTCGCGACCGGCAGCGCGAGATCGCGCAGGTACCAGGGCAGCGCCCCGATCGCCGCCCCCACCAGCGGTAGACCGCCGGCGATCAGCATCGCCAGCAGGATCGCGAGGAAGTAGACGACGCCCCGCACCGGGATCCCGCCCGGATTCAGCCGCAGCTGGTCGACGCGATAGATGCGCCGCTCCAGATCGAACACTGCGCGGTATGAGCGAATCTCCATCACGGTCTACTCTTCGCTCCGCGACAGTCCCATCGCCATCTCCGGCAGTCGCATCGCGATCCCCGCGTCAGGATCCGAACAGCGAGGTGACCGTGTCCTGCAGCAGGCTCAAGCCGGCCGGGGTGGCCAGCAGCACCGCGACGATCCCCACCGCGAACACCCCCGCCGCCTCCTTGAAGTCGCGGCGGAAGGCCAGCACGATCGAGGCGATCGCCAGCGCGAGCCCGATCAGGCTCATCGCCACGGTGCGCGCCGTGTCGCCCGCTTTCGCGGCGGCCGATTCGAGCGAGGCTCCCGTTTTTTCCGCGGAGACCGCCTGCGACGTGCTCCCTTGAACGTTCGCCTGAGCGGGCGTCTGCACCGCGGCCCGGGCGGCGGCGGGAGTGAGTACCGCCGCCGCACAGCCGAGCGCCAGGACAGCGCATCCGATCGCCACGGCTCCTCGCGCCCGCCGGAGTGCAGTGAGGACAAGTTGAGGGTGATTGACGATTCGGGTACGACCGATCGGTCGGGAACGGCGAATCGGTTTCATTGCGGGCTCCTTTTTGCTTGGGTTGTGGCTAGTTGTCCGGGTCCATCTGGATCGCGGAGACCTCCCAGCGGCCCTGCACGCGGGCCACGTCGAGTTCGTAGGCGAGCGTGTACCGCGCGTCGCGCGCGTCAGCGGCCGCCACGACGGCGATCACCGCGCCCGCGCCCTGCGCCCAGTCCAGGCGTTGCACCGATTCCAAGCTCAGCGCCGCGGTCGGCAACGAGACGTGCGCATCGGCGGTCAGATCCGCGGCGAGCTCCGAGCTCGAGGCGGCGAGGTAGTTGCGCAGGGCGCGCTCCACAACCGTCGCGAGCGCCGGTTCGTTGACTTCGCCGGCGTGCCCCTGCACCTGTGCCGGACCGCTGGCGGGCGCACCTACGAACGCGGGATAGCCGCCCAGCGCGAGGCTCCCGCCCGCGGTGCGCACGACGCTAACCGTCAGATACTGAAGGCCCGCGTCGTCGGTCTGTGCAGCCACCGTGTACACGTGCTGGGTGGCTCCCAATTCCCGCTCCTGCACCACTTCGGCCCACTCGACGCGCTGCTCTCCGCTCGACGGCGGCTGCAATCCTGCGTCGGGGTCGATCCCCGAACCTACGAACGCGGCTAGGGCAGCTTCGTGGGCCTGCGGTTCCGCGGCGTTCCAGGTCAGGTAGCTGCGCGCGAACTGTGCCGCAAAGCCCTCGGCAGCGAGGTCCGGCGGCGCGGGACCGGGCGCGAGGAGTCTCGGCGTCGCCGGCCGCGGCGGGTCGATCGCAAAGCGCGCGCTTGCCGCGAGTCCCACGACGGCCAGTGCGCTCAACAGGTAGCGGGGCCATTCGCGGGCGACGCGGATCCGCCACAACGGCCGTGTCCCGATCCGCACCTGCGCGTTTGGAGTGCTCGTGCCCATCGCTCAGCGTTCGAATCCGAACTCGCCCCGCTTTTCGCGCACCGGGCGCGCACTTACCGAGGCAATCGTTGTGCTCACCTGCGTCGAGGCCGAGCCCGTCACCGCAGAGACTCCACCCGATGATGGGCGAGGCCCATAGGCAGCGACGACCGCGACATCGGTGCGCCGGCGAACGGGGAGGTGGCGGGTTAGCAGACGATTGGACCGGCGGGGACCCGACGCCCCGAGGCTCCGTCTGACATGTACGACACGCGAGCGCGGGGTGGTCTCGACAGAATGCACGACCGTCGGCGGTGACGAGCCCAGCTGGGGTTGAGCGTCATTGACCGCGGGTGAGCGCGCGGCTCGCGAGGAGTGCGTAGCCGCGAGGAGGCTCCCCCGCGTCCCGGCGCTGCCATGTGCCCGCGCTAGGTTCAGGAAGACCACACCGCCGACGGCGCCCACGGCCGCTGCGAGCATCGCCACCCCGGCCATACGGTGTAGTCGGCGCTTCCCTCCACCCCGCGTGCCGGCGCTCCCCTCCTGCTCGATGCTTCGCGGTTTCAACCGACCGCGAGGACTCACCAACCGGAGACTCGCCAAGCGGGTTCACCAGGGACTCACCGATGCTTGCGATATCCAACTCGGCGCCGTTCAGGTACTCCTCCTCCGAGTACACGCGGTAGACCTCGCGCGGGCGCCGGCGCAGGAGCGTCATGCGATCGCCACCGCAGTCATTACGAGGACCACCGGGTCTCCAACCACGCGGACGGCCGGAAGCCAAGGCGGGGAGGCACCCGGCTTCCGGCCGCTTGCGCGCGGATGGGTATCGCCGTGCGCTCGTCTGCCTGATCGAGTGCCGGCGTCCCGGGGAACACACCTATGAATGGGGGGAGTGATGTTCATAGGAGGTCCCTGTCTCTCTCTCCGACCGGTGGGCCCAAACGGGACATGCGGCGCGGAAAACTTTCTTCGCTCGCCTCCATCAGCTCCCGTAACCGCGCGCGGGCTCGCTGAGAGACCTTGCGGTACTTATCCTTGGACCAGCCAAAGCGATCGCAGAACTGGACGCATTCCATCCCCGAATTGGCGAGGCTCGAGAGGACAAGTCGCTGGTCCTCGGTCAGCTTGTGTACGACCTGACCGAGGCTGCGCAGGTCCATCCGCAGCATCACGAGCTTGTCGATCTCGGCGCGGACGTCAGCGATCTCGATGCCATCGGCGTCGGCTCCCAGCCGCAGCGCGTGATCGAGCGCGGCCTGTGCGGGACTGCGCCCGCGCAGCGCGCGGCGATGGTCGTAGATGCGCGAGAGGAAGCGCTGCTCGAGCACGTTCGCCATGTGCGTGCGGGTCACGTACGCGCCTGCGCCACCCTCACGCGCCTTCGCGAGCAGCTCGAGCGTGGCCTGGCTGAAGCAGTCCTCCAGATCCTCCTTGCGCAGCCGATGGCGGTGCGTGCGCAGTAGCCGATGGCGGCGCGCCTGGGCCACCAGAGCCATCTCCTGCACCTGGTCGAGGCGCTTGCGCGGATCGCCGCCGGCGGGCAGGCGATCCTCCAGCCCTCGTATTTCCACTCCGCATCGGGTAGACACACCCCATGTCGATCGCTCGCGCGCGTAGACCCCCCTCCCAATGAGCCTCACCGACCGCCTCCACGCACTGGATCGCATCCAGCAGCGCCACCCGCGGCTCAGCTTCGCCGCCGCCGTGGTCAAGAAGTTCGGCGACGACGGCGCCGGGCAGCTCGCGGCGCTGATCGCCTACTACGGCTTCGCCTCGCTGTTCCCGCTGCTGCTACTGCTCGTGACGGTGCTCGGCTTCGTGCTCGAAGGGGACCCCAAGGACCAGGCCAGCGTGCTGCACTCGGCGCTCGGCCAGTTCCCGATCATCGGCGATCAGCTGCAGAGCAACATCCACTCGCTCAAGGGCAGCGCCGGCGCGCTTGCGATCGGCGTCCTCGGCCTGCTGCTCGGCGGCCTCGGCGTCGTCGGCGCGACCCAGAACGCCTTCCAGCAGGTCTGGCACATCCCGCGCAAGCGCCGGCCCAACTTCCTCACCTGGCGGCTGCGCGGCCTTGGTCTGCTCGCGGTGCTGGGGTTGCTGCTGGTGGTCTCGACCGTCGCCGCGGGCTACGTGACCGCGCAGACGGCCGGCGCGATCGCAGTGATCGGTGGGGTTCTCCTCGCGCTGGTCTTCAACCTGCTGCTGTTCTTCGCGGCGTTCCGGTTCTTGAGCCCCGAAGAGATACCCACGAAGGACCTGATCCCGGGCGTGATCTTCGCGGCGATCCTGTGGCAGATCCTGCAGCACATCGGCGGCTACTACGTCGCGCACGTCGTGCGCCACGCGCAGGAGACCTCCGGCCTGTTCGCGTTCGTGCTGGGCCTGCTCGCATGGCTGTACCTCGGCGGCCAGGTCACGCTGATCGCGGCCGAGATCAACGTCGTGCGCGCGCGCCGGCTGTGGCCGCGCAGCTTCTTCTCGCAGCCGCTGCTGGACGCCGACA
The DNA here is from genome assembly GCA_963779405.1 of uncultured Solirubrobacterales bacterium. Taxonomy (GTDB): domain Bacteria; phylum Actinomycetota; class Thermoleophilia; order Solirubrobacterales; family Solirubrobacteraceae; genus Palsa-744. Next base: position 367,840 of record CAVZYF010000006.1, on the reverse strand, counting down.
AGCGCGCGTTGACCTCATCCGCGGAGACCGAGGAGCGCGTCGAGGAGGAGAACGTCGAGGTCAACTTCGACGGTCCCGCCAGCTGATTCTCGGGACCAACTTCGATTTTTGCTCCGCTGGTTTGGGTCAACCAGCATGGTCACACCGCTTCTTTTTGGCTCTGGCAAGTCGTTTGCGGGGTGACCTCGAAACTACTTGCACCCACAACGATCACGCGCTATACTAACTACACTTTCGTAAGCACATATGGAGCCGATACCTATGCCTTCCACACCAGAGCAGCCCACTTCTTCAACGCCAGAGCAGCACCCGACACAGCCTTCGATACCGAAGCAGACCCTGCGTTTGATCCCACTCGAGGACACGGTCGTGTTCCCCAGCATGGGTATCACGCTGACCGTCGAGGTCGGCGATGACGAGCGCGTCGTGCTCGTGCCGCGCCACGAGAACGAGTTCCTCGAGGTCGGCACGGTCGCCGAGGTCGGCGACCAGCTCCGGCTGCCCGGCGGCGGCCACGCGGTCGCGATCTCAGGCCAGCACCGCGCGCTGATCGGCGCCGCCCAGACCGGCCCCGAAGGTGAGCTGCGCGTCGAGGTCGACGAGCGCCCCGACGAGCAGCCCGTCGACGGCAAGACCCGCAACCTCGAGCGCGAGTACCGCGCAACCGTCGAGGAGATCCTCGAGCTGCGCGGCGACGACGGCCGCATCGCCGCGTTCCTGCGCGCGATCGCCGAGCCCGGCGCGCTCGCGGACTCGGCCGGCTACTCCCCCAACCTGACCTACGAGCAGAAGGTCGAGCTGCTGCGCACGCTCGACGTCACCGAGCGCCTCGAGCTGGCCGTGAAGCTGCAGCGCGAGTCGCTGGCCGAGCTGCAGGTGCGCAAGCGCATCCGCGAGGACGTGCAGGAGGGCGCCGAGAACCAGCAGCGCGAGTACTTCCTGCGCAAGCAGATGGAGTCGATCCGCAAGGAGCTCGGCGAGGACGAGGGCTCGGTCGCGGAGGAGTACCGCACGAAGATCGAGGCCGCCGAGATGCCCGAGGAGGTCAACGAGCAGGCCCTGAAGGAGCTCGGCCGCCTGGAGCGGATGGGCGAGCAGACGGGCGAGTCCTCGATGATCCGCACCTACCTCGACTGGCTGATCTCGGTCCCCTGGAACAAGCGCTCGGATGAGCGCCTGGACCCGGTCGCGGCGCGCGCGGTGCTCGACGCCGACCACGCCGGCCTGGAGGACGTCAAGGACCGGATCACCGAGTACCTGGCGGTGCGCAAGCTGCGCGCGGACCGCGGGATCGAGGCCGACCCGAAGTCGGGCGCGATCCTGACGCTGATCGGGCCTCCCGGTACAGGTAAGACCTCGATCGGCGAGTCGATCGCTCGGCGACCGGCCGCGAGTTCGTGCGGATGTCGCTCGGCGGCGTGCGCGACGAGGCGGAGATCCGCGGGCACCGGCGCACCTACATCGGCGCGCTCCCCGGCCGTCTGGTCAGAGCGCTCAGGGACGCCGGCACGATGAACCCGGTGATCCTGCTCGACGAGGTCGACAAGGTCGGCGCGGACTGGCGCGGAGATCCTTCCGCGGCGCTGCTCGAGGTCCTGGACCCCGCGCAGAACCACTCCTTCCGCGACCACTACCTCGACGTCGAGCTGGACCTCAGCCAGGTGATGTTCCTGGCCACGGCCAACGTCGCCGACACGATCCCCGGCCCGCTGTTGGACCGGATGGAGACGATCCGCTTCGATGGCTACACCTCCGAGGAGAAGCTCGCGATCGCCAAGGGCTACCTGTGGCCGCGCCAGCGCGACCGCAACGGCCTGCGCGAGGACGAGGTCGAGATCGACGACGAGGTGCTGAAGACGATCATCTCCGAGTACACGCGCGAGGCCGGCGTGAGGAACCTCGAGCGCGAGCTGGGGACGGTGCTGCGTAAGACCGCCACGCAGATCGCCTCCAGCCAAGTCGAGGCCACCGCGCAAGCGCCGGCGGAGCCCGCCGGCGCCGACGGAGTCGCACCCGAGACGGCAGCCAAGAAGCCCAAGGCCACAGCCAAGTCGAGGGCGAAGGCGACGCCTGTGAAGATCGACCTGGAGATCGTGCGCGACGCGCTCGGCCGCCAGAAGTTCTTCCAGGAGTCCGCCGCGCGGACCGCGACGCCCGGTGTCGCCACCGGCCTGGCGGTGACAGGCGCCGGCGGCGATGTGCTGTTCGTCGAGGCCACCGCGATGAAGGCCGGGGACTCAGCACCGGGCAACGGCCTGGTGCTGACCGGCCAGCTGGGCGACGTGATGAAGGAGTCGGCGCGGATCGCGCTCTCCTACGTGCGCGGCCACGCCGAGGAGCTCGGGATCGAGGAGAGCGCGTTCGAGGGCAGGGAGTTCCACGTGCACGTCCCCGCGGGCGCGATCCCGAAGGACGGGCCGTCAGCCGGCGTGACGATGGTCACGGCGCTGGCCTCGCTGCTGTCGGGCAGGCCGGTGAAGCACACGGTCGGCATGACCGGCGAGGTCACGCTGCAGGGCCGCGTGCTGCCGATCGGCGGCTTCAAGCAGAAGGCGCTCGCCGCCCACGCGGCCGGATTGACCGACGTGATCCTGCCCGAGCGCAACCGCGGCGACCTCGACGACATCCCCGAGGAGGTCCGCGAGCAGATGGCCTTCCACCCGGTGATGACCGTCCAGGAGGTCCTCGAGGTGGCGCTCGAGCCCGCGCAGGAGCCCGCCCACGATGTCGCGCACGCGTAGATGTGAGCCGGTCCCCGAGGAGGTCCGCCAGACCGCGGACCTCCTCGAGCGCCGTTGGCAGCTGTCGATCGTCTACGCCGCGCTGACCGGCGCGCTGCGCTTCAACGAGTTCGCCGACGCCGTCTCGGGGATCTCCCCGCGGATGCTCTCCGAGCGCTTGCGCGACCTCGAGGCGGCCGGGCTGATCGACCGCACGGTGATCCCCTCCTCGCCACCGACGGTCGAGTACCGCCTGACGGCACGCGGGCAGCGACTCGGGCCGATCATCGACGCGATGAGGGCCTACGCGCGGGAGCCTGTTAGCTGAGCTGAGACGGACGTCTCAGGGGCGTCTCATTCACACCGTGGAGCCGCTCGGTTCGGCGGTGCGCGCGGCGACCGCGGAGCTGGCGCCCGACCAGCTGGCCCCCCGGGCAGGTCTCGGCCGTGACCTCGCCCTTCGGGTTTCGAATCCCCACCACTCCCACAACACCCCCGGCGGCGACGAGCAGGCCGGCGATCGCCATGCCGAGGTGAAAGCTGTGCAGTGAGGCCTGCTCGGCGGCCTTCGTCAGCGCGCTCGCCTGGGCGCTTATGAGGCCGTGGACATCGGGGCGCCCGAGCGGGAGGCGCTTGGCCTGGGCGACCGCGGCGCGCGCGGCCGGGCCCCAGCGTCACGCCCTGCAGGTGCTCGTCGAGCGAGGAGCCGAAGGAGCCCGCGACGGCCGCGCCCACGGCGGCGGTGCCGAGCAGGCCGGCGACCCGCGCGATCGCGTTGTTGACGCCCGAGGCGATCCCCGCCTGGGAGGTTTCCGCGCCCGCGAGCACCGCCGCGGTCAGCGGCGCCACGGTCATCGACAGCCCGAGCGCGAACACGAGCAGCCCGGGGAGCACTTCGGAGACGTAGTCGACCTCGGCGCCGATCCGCTGGAACAGCAGCAGCCCGCAGGCCGCCACGAGCGGCCCGGCGCCCATGAAGAAGCGCGGGCCGAAGCGGTCGGCGAGCGCGCCGAAGCGGCGGGAGAGGACGAACATGATCGCGGTCACCGGCAGCGTCGCCATGCCGCTCTGCAGCGGCGTGTAGCCGCCGATCTGCTGGAGGAAGAGGATCAGGAAGAAGAACAGCACCGCCAGGCCCGCGTACATCGAGAACGTCTCCATGTTGCCGGCCGAGAAGTTGCGTCGTTTGAACAGCCCGAGCGGCAGCATCGGATCTGCGGGCGCGGGTCTCGTGCCACAGGAAGGCCCCGAGCAGGAAGACCCCAGCGACCAGCGGGACGATCACCGCCGGGACTCGACCAGCCCAGGCGCGGCTGCTCGATCAGCGCGAACACCGGGCCCGGCGAGACCCGCCGCGCACAGCAGCGCACCGGGCACGTCGACGCTGCGGCGCCCGGGGCGGCGCGGCGCGGCGCGCGGCACGACGAACAGGATCAGCGTGACGCAGGCGGCGGCGAGCGGGATGTTGATCACGAACAGCCACCGCCAGCTAGCCGATCGCGAGCAGCTCCCCGCCGGCCAGCGGCCCGAGCACGCCGGCGATCGCGCCCCAGGCCGTCCAGCTGCCGATCGCTGCCCCGCGCTCGTCCTTGGGGAACGTGTTGACGATCACCGCCAGCGAGCTCGGCACGAGCAGCGCGCCCGCCACCCCCTGCAGCGCGCGCATCGCCACGAGCACGCCGATCGTGGGCGAGAGCGCGCAGGCCAGCGAGGCCGACGCCGAAGCCCGTAACCCCGAGCGCGAATATCCGCCGCTCGCCGAACAGGTCCCCCAGCGAGCCCGCCGACCAGGATCAACGAGCTGAGCGTCAGCAGGTAGCCGTTGACGACCCATTGCTGCGCGGCCAGGCCGCCGCCGAGCGCGCGCTGGATCGTCGGCAGCGCGACGTTCACGACCGTGCCGTCGAGCAGCACGATCCCCGAGCCCATGATGCAGGCGATCAGCGTCAGGCGCTTGGTGCGCGCATCGATCGGAGCACCCATCGGTGCACCGTAGCGCTCGCATCACCATCCGCGCACGACGTACGACAGCCGTGATCGCCAGCCTCACATCATCGAGACGGCGCCGCGACGAACGCACGAGCGTCGGCGACGATCAGTGCGTGATCGAAGGCGAGCCCAGGCATCTCCTCGACGGCGAACCAGCGGGCGTCGCTGGCATCGTCCGCGCCGGTGACGGCCGACTCTCCGGGCACGCGCGCGATGTAGACGACCGACACCGTCCAGCCGCGCGGATCGCGCCCCGGCGTGTCATAGACGCCCAGCATCTCCAGCGAACCGGAGTCGAGCCTCAGCCCGGTCTCCTCGGCCAGCTCCCGCGGCGCGGCCTCGGCCACCTGCTCGCCCTCCTCGACGAAGCCTCCGGGCAGTGCCCAGCTGCCGGCGAACGGCGGGTTCCCGCGCTGAATCAGCAGTACGCGCGCGTCCTCGGCGGCACCCGCCAAGACCACGACGTCGGCCGTCAGCATCGGGCGGGGATAGTCGTCACCTTCCATTCAGCACACAACCTACTTTGCTGCTGTCACTAGCGGAACGAAACATCGGGACGGCGGGATTCGAACCCACGACCCCCTGCTCCCAAAGCAGGTGCGCTACCAGACTGCGCCACGTCCCGTTTCATCTGAGGATAGGGATAGGAGCGACTCCCAGCCAGTCACGCCCGTCAAAATGCTTGCCTGCAGCACACGGCGCTACTCAGACCCCTTTCAAGACGCCGCCCGCGGAGTACGATGTAAGAAGGAGCCGGAGGGGTGCATGGAATGGAGGAATCGAGATGGACGATGCACGGAGAGGCCGACAAGGATGAAAGCCACCGCGCGACGCGACGCCGACGGGACGTACAAACACACCGTGCAGGTACGCGATCACCAGCTGACTGTCGACGAGCCGCTCGACAAGGGCGGAGACGACATCGGGCCGAGCCCGCAGGAGCTGCTGGCGGTGAGCCTCGCGTCGTGTACCGCGATCACGATGGAGATGTATGCGGCCCGCAAGGGCTGGGAGATCGGCCACGTCGAGGTCGACGTCCAGTACAAAGGCGCCGAGCGCGGCTGCCCGACGAAGTTCGAGCTGGTGATGCGCCTGCCCGAGGACCTGCCCGAGGAGCAGCTCGAGCGCCTGCGCGTGATCGCCGCGAAGTGCCCCGTGCACCGCGCGCTCGATGGCGAGGTCATGTTCGAGGAGCGCATCGAGCGTGTCCAGCTCGACGCCCCAGTAGCGTGTCGCGCCCATACACCGCACCTCCGACACCCGTACCCGCGGCCGTGCTCGTGCCGCTGTTCCTCGCCGCCTGACGGGGAGCCGCATGCGGTCTTCACCCGCCGGCGAGCAGACCTGCGCCGCCACGCCGGAGAGATCTCCTTTCCCGGCGGCCGGCGCGACCCCGAGGACGCCGACCTGCAGGAGACGGCGCTGCGCGAGGCCGAGGAGGAGATCGGCCTGCCCCGCGACCAGGTGCATCTGCTCGGCGAGTTGCCGGCCGTCTCGACGTTCGTGACCAACTACGTGATCCACCCCTACGTCGGTCTGAGATCCCCGCCGGCCTGGCCTGGCGGGTCTCAGAGCGCGAGGTCGACGCGGTACTCGAGCTTCCGCTGCGCGCCCTGCGCGAGAGCCGCACGCGCACCCGGATGGAACGCCGCGGGATCTCCTTCGAGACCGACGCCTACATCGTCGACGAGCACCTGATCTGGGGCGCCACCGCGCGGATCGTGGAGCACCTACTGGAGCGGGCGGAGGAGCTGTTGTTACTCCCCCGCCCTGCCAACGACTGAACTAGCTCGGCTGCGGGACCAGGCGGATGTAGGGGCGCGGCTCCTCCCACCCGTCCGGGTACTTCTCTTTGGCCTCGTCGTTGGAGACCGAGCCCGCGATGATCACCTTCTCGCCCTGCTGCCAGTTGACCGGCGTGGCGACCTTGTGCTTGGCGGTCAGCTGGAGCGAGTCGATCACGCGCAGCACCTCGTCGAAGTTGCGGCCGGTCGTCATCGGGTAGATCAGGATCAGCTTGACCTTCTTGTCGGGCCCGATCACGAACACGTTGCGGACCGTCTGGTTGTCGGCCGGCGTGCGCACGAGCGGATCGCCGGATGTGCTCGCGGGGAGCATGCCGTAGAGCTTTGAGACGTTGAAGTCGTCGTCGCTGATGATCGGGTAGTTCGGAGCGGTGCCCTGGGTCTCCTCGATGTCCTTCGCCCACGCCTCGTGGTTGTCGAGCGCGTCGACCGACAGGCCGATGATCTTCACGTTGCGCTTGTCGAACTCGGGCTTGGCGTTGGCCATGTAGCCGAGCTCGGTTGTGCAGACGGGCGTGAAGTCCTTTGGGTGCGAGAACAGCACCGCCCAGGAGTCGCCGATCCAGTCGTGGAATTTGATCCGGCCCTCGGTGGTCTCGGCCTCGAAGTCGGGTGCTGTATCGCCAAGTTGCAAGCGCCATGGGAAACCGTTCCTTCTATAGATGGAATCCTGAATCGACTTTCTAGTGAGTTACGATCAGGATAGCGGACCAAGCACAGCCGGCCGGAGGACAGCGAGCAGCGCCTCCTCGACCCTCACAGAACGTCCAGCACGGCCTCTCAGCCCTCGGGCGTCCAGCCGGAGAGCCCAGACCAGGTGCTCTGCAGCTTGGCATCCGACGGTCCGCGAGCCACGACCGAGACGCTCGGGCCAGAGCGCTCCCGGCGATCATCGCCGCCGAGCCGAGCAACGCCAGCCACGCGCCCTCGCGCAGGGAGAGCGCGAGGAAGCCGCCGGCCGGCGTGGGCGGATCGACGATCCGGAAGAGCACGCACGCCGCCGCGACGATGCCGAGCAGGGCAAGCGGAGCGCGATGGCCGTCGGGAGCGGACGCCGAGGAGAAGCCCGCGCCCGCGAGCGCCAGCAGCGCGATCACGATCGCCACGCCCGCGAGCAGCAGCAGCACGACGTTCAGGTCTTTCAGCGCCTGATGGGCGCTCAGCGCTGATGAACTGATGACCGGCGAGCGATGAGAGATTGGCGTGGAACTCGCCCATGTAGCTCTGCAGCGCGGCGTTGCCGAACTGCGCGGCCGCCTGATCGCCGACCTGCTGGGCGAAGGCGAGGCCGTCGGCGGTGAAGCTCACGCCATACCACGGCAGGAACACGGACACCGCGAGCACGACCGCGCCCAGCGCCGAGACCAGGAGCCCGTATCGGGGACGATCGCCGGCCATCGTGGTTCATCATCGGCCCGATCGCCGCCGGCTTGATCGGAGCATCCGCTTCTATCGGCCCAGCGAGCAACGCGTCCGATCTCGGCGTCGCAGCGCGTCGCTCGCGAGCCAGAGCCTCCGGGTCCCCGGGGTCGGCTCCGAGAACCGCCGACGGGGATCTCGTTGCGCTCCGCGACCCTCCGCACGATCCGCTCACCCTCGGCGAGGACCTCGCTGGGCACCGCGCCGCCCCGCAGCCGCCTCGTAGACGAAGCCGCGCACGGTCGTGTCGATCACCTGGCCGAGGAAGAACTCGAGGCGCGAGCCGTGCAGTGCGCGAACCTCCTCCCCCTCGACCCGCGACGGTACCCAACAGCCAGCAGACGATCGTCACGCTCTCGAGCGCCGCGCGCAACGTGCCCAGGCGCTCGGGCGTGCCGATCCAGCACTCGGCGCCCGTCAGCCTCGATCGCGGCGCGGCCCGCCTCGGCGCGCGTGGTGACGCGCACCGCGTGCCCCTCCCCCACGAGATCCCGGCCAGCCGGCGCCCCGGCAACCGCCGGCCACGAGCAGGATTCGCGCCACGGCGGACGCATGTTACGCGCCTTGCGCCCCCGGCCCACGGCCCTCGGTGCGGCTCGCACGGTGCGGCAAGCCTCGACTACCATCCGCTGCCCGCCATGACCGAGCCCTCCCCCGCAGACTCCGACATCGTGACGATGGAGAAGATCGTCGCGCTGTGCAAGCGGCGCGGGTTCATTTTCCCCTCCTCTGAGATCTACGGCGGGGTCGGGTCCACCTACGACTACGGGCATTACGGCGTGCTGCTGAAGACGAACGTCAAGAACGAGTGGTGGCGCGCGATGCTGCAGGAGCGCGACGACATCGTGGCGATCGACTCGGCGATCCTGCAGCACCCGCGCGTGTGGGAGGCGTCGGGACACCTGGCCGGGTTCACGGATCCTCTCGTCGACTGCAAGACATGCGGCCAGCGCTTCCGCGCCGACCACCTCGGCGAGTTGCAGTGCGGGCGCAAACCGTCGAAGCACCCGGGCGAGACCGACGAGTGCGAGCTGACCGAGGCGCGCGACTTCAACCTGATGTTCGAGACGACCGTCGGCCCTGTGAAGGAGTCCGGCTCGGCGGCCTACCTACGACCGGAGACCGCGCAGGGGATCTTCATCAACTTCAAGAACGTCCTGCAGTTCTCGCGCAAGCAGCCCCCGTTCGGGATCGCGCAGGTGGGCAAGTCCTTCCGCAATGAGATCACCCCCGGGAACTTCATCTTCCGGACGAGCGAGTTCGAGCAGATGGAGATGGAGTTCTTCGTCCCACCTGACGACGCGCAGCGGTGGTTCGAGCACTGGTTGGGCGAGCGCGAGCGCTGGTATGTGGAGCTCGGACATCCGGCCCGATCACCTGCGCCTGCGCGCGCACGACCCCGACGAGCTCTCCCACTACTCCTCGGGCACAAGCGATGTGGAATACCTGTTCCCCATCGGCTGGTCGGAGCTCGAGGGGATCGCCAACCGCGGCGACTTCGACCTGACCCAGCACGCCGAGTTCTCCGGCGAGAAGCTCGAGTACTTCGACCAAGCCTCCGGCGAGCGCTACGTCCCCCATGTGATCGAGCCCGCCGCCGGCGCGGACCGCGCGACGCTCGCGTTCCTGATCGACGCCTACGACGAGGAAGTCGTCGAGCGCGAGGGCGCCGGCGAGGGCGAGCTACGCACGGTTCTACGCCTGCACCCGCGGCTGGCGCCAATCAAGGCGGCGGTGCTGCCGCTCGTAAAGAAGGACGGCCAGCCGGAGCTCGCCCACGAGATCCATCGCGCACTGCGCGGCCGGGCGGGCGTGGGCATGGTCGAGTACGACGACGGCGGGGCGATCGGCAAGCGCTATCGCCGCCAGGACGAGATCGGCACGCCGTTCTGCTTGACGGTCGACCACCAGAGCCTGGAGGACCGGACGGTGACGTTGCGCGAGCGCGACTCGCTGACGCAGGAGCGGTTGCCGATCGAGGGGCTCGCCGAGGAGCTGGAGCGGCGTGTAAGCGCGCCGTGGCATACACCGAAGTTGACCTGAGAATAGGAGAGCAATGGACTTCGACCTGACCGACGAGCAGCAACTGATCCAGCGCACCGCGCGCGAGTTCACCGACAACGAGATCATCGTGCAATCGCGGGAAAATGCCCGCAACCACCACTTCGACCTAGAGCTGGTCGAGAAGGTCGCCGCGCAGGGCTACCTCGGCGCGATCGTCCCTGCAGGAGTATGGCGGCGCGGGTCTCGACTACTTCAGCTACGGCCTCGTCGTCGAGGAGATCGGCCGCGGCGACTCCGCGATCCGCACGGTGATCTCGGTCCAGACATCGCTCGTCTGCTCTGGGCATCGTCAAGTTCGGCAACGAGGAGCAGAAGCGCAAGTACCTGCCGAAGCTCTGCTCGGGCGAGTGGCTTGGCTGCTTCGGGCTGACCGAGCCGGATACGGGCTCAGACGCGGCCAACCAGAAGACGCGCGCGCGCAAGACCGACTCCGGCTGGGTGCTCAACGGCGCGAAGATGTGGATCTCGATGGGCAACTACGCGAAGGTGGCGATGATCTTCGCCCAGACCGATCCGGCGCTAGGCCACAAGGGCATCGCGTGCTTCCTCGTCGACACCGGCCAGCCCGGCTACACGGCGCAGACGATCGAGCACAAGATGGGCCTGCACGCCTCCGACACCGCCTCGATCTCGCTGGAAGACGTCGAGGTCGCAGACGAGGACATGCTCGGCGAGGTCGGCGACGGCTTCAAAATCGCGATGTCGAACCTCGACTCCGGACGCTATTCGGTCGCGGCCGGCTGCGTGGGGATCTGTCGAGGCTGCGTCGAGGAGTCGGTCAAATACGCCAAGGAGCGCGAGCAGTTCGGCAAACCGATCGCGTCCTTCCAGCTCGTGCAGGCGATGATCGCCGACATGGTCCTGAAGACCGACGCCTCGCGGATGCTCGTCTGGCGCGCGGGCTGGCTGAAGGATCAGGGCCGGCCGAACACCCTGGAGACCTCGATCGCCAAGCTGCACGCGACCGAGGCGTCGCTCGAGTGCGCGAACCTCGCGATCCAGATCCACGGTGGCGCCGGCTACGTCGACGACCATCCGGTCGAGCGCTACTTCCGTGACGCGCGCGTGACGACCCTGTACGAGGGGACCTCGCAAATTCAGAAGCTGATCATCGGGCGCGGCATGACCGGAATCAACGCGCTCGTGCCCAGCTGAGATGGCGGGCGCACGTGTGATCGGGGTGATCGGCGCCGGCACGATGGGCGCTGGTATCGCCCAACTTGCTGCGCGCTCCGGCGCGCGCACGATCCTGCACGATCCGCTGCCGGAGGCCCTGGAGCGCGGGCCCAAGTACGCGCGTGACGGCCTCGCCAAGGAAGCAGCCAAAGGCCGGCTGAGCGCCGAGCGAGGCGGATGCGGCCGCCGCGCGGATCGAGCCGGTGGACGAGCTGGCCGCGTTCGCTGCCGTGCGAGCTCGTGATCGAGGCCGCCCCCGAGCGGATCGCGCTCAAGCACGAGCTGTACAAGCGGCTCTCAGAGGAGATCGTCGGCGAGGAATGCGTGCTGGCGACGCAACACCTCGTCGCTGCTGGTCACGGCGATCGCGGCCGCGGCGCCAGAATCCAGAGCGCGTGGTGGGCATGCACTTCTTCAACCCCGCGCCGATCATGCGCCTGCTGGAGGTGGTCGCCGGCGAGCAGTCCTCAGAGGACGCCCTGGCGCTCGCCCACGCGACGGGCGAGGCGATGGGCAAGACGGTGATTCGCGCCCACGACGGCCCGGGCTTCCTCGTCAACCGCTGCAATCGGCCGTTCGGGTTAGAGGCGCTGCGCCTGTTGCAGGAGCGAATCGCGGAGATCGAGACGATCGACCGGATCGTGCGCCTCGGCGGGCGGCTTTCGCATGGGGCCGTTCGAGCTGATGGACCTCGTCGGGATCGACACGGGCCTGGAGATCTCCAAGAGCTTCTACGAGCAGAGCTTCGGCGAGCCGCGCTGGCGCCCTTCCCCGATCGCCGCGCGCTACGTCGCCGCCGGGCTGCTACGGCCGCAAGAGCGGGCGTGGCTACTACGACTACTCGGGATCGTCCCCACACCACCCTCCCCACCGCCCCCCGGACCCCGAGCCACCCGCGCACACCGCCGATGCCATCGTGCAGGGCAACGGTCCCGTGGCGCAGTCCCTGCGCGAGCTCGTGCCAGGCGATACCGGCGGCGGAGGGGCTCAGATCGTCGTCGATGGGCTCGGCGGCACCGTCGACGGCGAGCCGTTCTACGCGATCGTGCCCCTGGCGCTCGTCGAGGTCACCGGCGAGGCGGGCGAGCGGGCGTTTGGAGGCCTCGGCCTGCATGTCGCGCGCGTGCAGCCCTCTCCCGTCGGTGTGCTCCCGCGAATCGTCTGCCAGGTGATCAACGAGTGCGCATTCGCGTTCGGCGAAGGCATCGGTTCAGCGCGCGGACATCGACGTGGGCATGATGCTCGGGCTCAACCACCCACGCGGACCGCTCGCGTGGGCCGATGAGATCGGGCTCGACCACGTACTCGCCGTACTGGATCCCTCTGGGAGGAGTACCGCGAAGAGCGCTACCGCCCCGCCCGCGGTGTCTGCGCCGCCTGGCTGCGCGCCGAGGGCGCCTTCACTACGCGCTCGGCTGTAGCGGCGGCGGCCGGCGCCCACTGCGCCTCCGCCAAGTCACCGACCGGCATCCCCTCCGGCGTCGGTACCTGCGGCGTGTCCCTGAGATACCACTCGGCGTCCAACGCCGCCTGACAGCCGGAGCCCGCCGCGGTGATCGCCTGGCGGTAGGTGTGGTCGACCAAGTCGCCCGCGCCGAACACGCCCGGACGGTTGGTCCTCGTAGAGCGACCATCGACTGCCACGTAGCCGCTCTCGTCGACGTCGATCTGTCCATCAACGAGCGTCGACTGCGGCTCGTGGCCGACCGCCACGAACGCGCCCGCGACCTCCAAAGTGCGCTGCTCGCCGGTCTCCGTGTTCACCAACGTGGCGTGCCCCAGCGAGCCGTTCTCGCCCGCCACGAACTCCTCCACCGCATACGGCGTCAGCAACTCGATGTTCTCCTGCGCGCGGGCGCGATCAAGCATGATCTTCGACGCCCGGAACTCCTTGCGCCGGTGCACAACCGTGACCTTCGAGGAGAACTTCGACAGGAAGATCGCCTCCTCCATCGCCGAGTCGCCGCCGCCGACGATCACCGTCGGCGTGTCGCGGAAGAAGGCGGCGTCGCAGGTCGCGCAGTAGCTGACCCCGCGGCCGCTCAGCTCGAGCTCGCCGGGGACCTCGAGCTTCTTGTGCTCCGCGCCCATCGCCAGGATGACCGTGCGCGCGCGGTACTCGGTATCGCCGACCCACACCTTGTGGATCCCGCCGGGCTCGCTCGCCAGCTCGACACGGTCGGCCTCCTCCGTGAGCAAGCGCGCGCCGAAACGCTCGGCCTGGTCGCGCAGCTTCTGCATCATCTCCGGCCCCATGATCCCCTCGGGAAAGCCCGGATAGTTCTCCACGTCGGTCGTCTGCTGCAGCAGGCCGCCCCAGGCGAAGCCCTCGATCACGAGCGGGTTGAGGTTGGCACGCGAGGTGTACAGCGCCGCCGTATAGCCCGCCGGGCCACTGCCGATCACGATCACGTTCTCTACGTCGCTCATCTCGTCTCCTGTCGCTTCACTTTGTAAAGTATAGCGCGCTGACTGGCGATCTGTCTAGGCGCGCAGAGCGCCTGCCGTCTCCACCGCCGCACCCTGCGTGGACGGCGCCGGATGCTCGCTCTGCTCCTCGCGCCAGCGCGCCACCGTGTGTCGCAGCTGGAAGTACGCCACGGCACCCGGGATCGTGGGCAGCCAGAAGGAGATCGCACGGTAGGACAGCACCGCGAGCACCGCGAGGTCGAGGTTGACCCCGAACGCGGCGAACGCGCCGATCATGCCTCCCTCCACGCCCCCCAGGCCACCGGGCAGCGGCAGCAGGTTGCCGAGCATGCCGATGAAGTAGGACATCCAGATGACCGTGAACGGCGGCGGCGAGCCGAACGCGTGGAACATCGCCCACAGCACGCAGATGTCAAACCCCCACCACGCCACCGCGCCGAGCAGGCCGGGGTCTCGCTCGCGGATCAGCTCGATCGCGGTTCTGACACCACTCGCCGCCAGCGCCGGGACCGTCACCGCCCGTGCCACCCAGTGGGCCAGAGCACCGGAGCCCGACGCCCAGCGCCCCAGGCGACGCTCGACGTCTCCCGGTAGGAGCGCCATCGCACCGACGACCGTCATCAGGACCGCCGCGACGATCGCCGGCACGAACGTCAGCGCAAACGAGCCGCCTCCCGGAAATAGGCCTGTCCCCAGGCCGAGTCCATCCACCAGCACCGAGCCCGCGTAGACGGCGTACAGCAGCACCATGAACGCGACCATCCGGCACGCCACCAGCCGCGCCTCCATCCCCGAGCGGCGCAGCGCCCACGCGGTCAGCGCCACGCCTCCCGCGCCGGCCGTGGCGAACAGGCGCGTCGCCGCCAGACCAGCCATCGTGATCTGATAGCTCTCGCTCCAGCCGATCGGGCCGGGTGGGTGGAGCAGGCGGGGCGGCGCGGGACCTCGTCGTCACGAACACCGCGCGGAACAGCACCACGTAGCCGGCGAACGACAGCAGCTCGAGCACGACCCCGAACGCGATCCACCAGCCATCGCCGTGTCTCGAGATGGTGCAGCGTCGTGCCCACACCGGCGAGCTTCGGCAGCACGAAGTACAGGAACCCGACGACCGTGAGCACGAACACGCCAAACGTGATCGCCTGCCGGCGTGTGATGACCACGCGCGGCATCTCCTCTTCGTGATGCGTCGCCCGCCTCCCCTCGCTCTCCCGCACTCTGCGCCATCTCGCGCTCGCTCACCCTCTCATCTCAGCTCGCCTCGTGTGCGATCGCTTCGAGCGCCGCCACTGCACGGCCGAAGCGCGCAAGCGCCGGCCCCGCGCTCGGGCCCAGACGCCACACCGCCCCCGTCAACGCCGCACCCGCGAGCAGATCGACCACATAGTGCTCACCCAGGTATACAAGCGCGAAGGAGAGCGTCGCGGCATAGCCCCAGCCGAGCGCGCCCGCGAGGGCCCCGCTTCTGCGAGCAGAAGCGCGGCCATCAGGGATGTGGCGAAGTGCAGCGAGGGCATCGCAGCCAGGGGATTGCCTCCAAGGACACTGTATAGAGGCCCCCAGCCGTCTCTCCAGAAATCCTCGCCGTACTCGACCATCATCCTGCGCACGTCCCCCGCACCGCGATCTTCGCGCCCCGCCGCTTCACGTCCCGCTTGATTGCCCGCCACCGAAGTCGCGTACCAGGGCGGCGCGGTCGGCGCGAGCCAGTAGACGCTGGCGCCGATATCGAACACGGCATAGGTCATCACCGCGGCGCGCGGAAACAGCTTTGGCCGGCGCACCATGATGTACACGAGCGAGCCGTGAGGCACCATGAACCACGTCCAATGAGCCCACACGAGCACACGATCGAGCGTCCGCCAGCTCGGCGCCCCGCTCGCGCCGTCGACCCGCGCGAGCGCACGCTGCAGGCGTAAGGTCGGCAGCTCGCCGAGACCCAACAGGCGATCGATCACGATCGGATAGTCGATGTGCACCCGCTTGACCTGCGCCTGCTCGTCGTCGTGCGGGGTCTTGTACGCCGCCAAATACGCCCACATCTGCAGCGTGCATACCGCCACGTCGCGCGTGCGCGATCGCCTTACGGCCACGCACAGGGCCAGTGGCGCGGCGAACGCCACCGTCTGGGTCGCCAGCGGCGGCGCACTGACCCGCCTGCGCAGCAGCGGCGCGGCGACTCCCGCCGCCACCAACCCCCAGGCGGTCGCCCTGATTACCCTCGACAGCCGCACGCGAGCTGAGTATATGGTCGCCGGCCGGAGCGCTCAGGGCCCGGGCACGCTCGTCGGACGCGCGCGCGGCCTCTGCGACGAACGCGCTCGATCACCCTGCTCGCCGTGTCGGCCTCCGGGTGCCACTGCACCCCGAGCACGAACCGCTTGCCCGGCAACTCAATCGCCTCCGCCAGCTCGTCGAGCGTCGAGCGCCCGCTCACCACGAGCCCCTCGCCCAGCCGGTCGATGCCCTGATGATGGTGGGAGCGGGTCTCGTGCTTGCACTCCCCTGCCGCGCGCGCCGCAAGCGTTCCCTCGAGCAGACGCACATCGTGCTCGGCCCCGTCGAAGGAGCCGATCACCCGCCGGTGCTCGCTATGGCCGAAATGCTCGGGCAGGTGCTGGCGCAGCGTGCCGCCGCGGGCGACGTTGATCAGCTGCATCCCCCGGCAGATCCCCAGCACCGGGAGCTCACGCTCGATCGCCGCATTCACGAGCGCGATCTCGAACGCGTCGCGCTCGGGCACCGTGTCCACCGTCTCGACGTGCGCCTGCTGAGACGTAGAACGCGGGATCGATGTCGGCGCCGCCCGTGAGCACCAGCCCGCCGATCAGCTCCAGTACCTGCTCGGGCTCCTCGATCTGATCGGGTGTCCGGCGGCAGCATCAAGACCAATCCCCCGGCGCTCTGGACAGCGTCGACATAGCTGCGCGCCAGCAGCATCGCCGGCTGATCCCAAACACCCCAGCGCGCCTGCTCGAGCGCGGTGCACATGCCGATCACGGGGCGATCCATCCGCACAGAATAGGATCACCAGGCGCCCGGATCACTGTTCCACACGAACACACGTCCCATCGCACCGGGCGCGGGCGGCGTCCGCGCCGCGGACGTGACGCACGAGCAGAGGAGAGAACCAATGAGCGAGTCACCCATCCAGCTCGAGACGGTCAACCTGAGCATTGCCGACGGCATCGCCACCGTCGAGCTGAACCGGCCGCAGGCGCTGAACGCCTGGAACAAGCAGCTCGGCCTCGATCTGCTCGCGGCGCTCGAGCTATTGGCCACGAACGACGCGGCACGAGCAGTGGTGATCACCGGCGCCGGGCGCGCCTTTTCCTCGGGCGCCGACCTCAAGGACGTCGGCGGCGGCGACTTCACGCCCGACGGGCGCCCCGACGTCTACAAGGTCCTGACCGAGCGCTACCACCCGATCATGCACGCGATCCGCGAGCTTGCAAAGCCGGTGATCGCATCTGTGAATGGACCAGCCGTCGGCATCGGCTGCTCGCTGGCGCTCTGCTGCGATTTGATCGTGGCGGCGCAGAACGCCTACTTTCTGCTCGCCTTCGTCAACATCGGGCTCGTCCCCGACGGTGGCTCCTCGCTGTTCGTGCCCTCGCGCGTGGGTATGGCCCGCGCAAGTGAGCTGGCGCTACTCGGCGAGCGCCTCCCAGCCGAGCAGGCGCTCGCCTGGGGTTTGGTCAACCGCGTCGTCGCCGACGAGGATCTGCCGGAGGAGGTGGCCGCGCTCGCCGCGCGCCTGGCCGCCGGACCGACGCGCGCCTACGCCGCAGCCAAGCGCCAGCTCAACAACTGGCTGTATCAGCGGATGGCCGAGCAGCTCGAGCTGGAGGCGCAGATCCAGCGGGAGATGGCCGGCAGCGAGGACTTCGTGGAGGGCGCGATGGCGTTCGTCGAAAAGCGTCCCGCGCGCTTCTCGGGGAGGTAGAAAACCCTCGTGGCAAAAGTCATCAAGCGCTTACCGTCCGGCCCTGAATAGAATCCCGCCCGCCTTGAGTCATCTGGCCCCCACACTCCTCGCCTTCTTCACGCCCAAGTCGGGTGGCTCGCCCAACGCGGACCAGATCAACACCCTCTACAAGATCACGCTCGTGATCGCGCTGATCATCTTCTTCGCGGTCGAGGGCGCGCTCGGCTACGCGCTGTGGAAGTTCCGTGCACGCAAGGGCGCCGTGGCCCATCAGACCCACGGCAACACGCGCCTGGAGATCGGTTGGACGCTCGCCGCCGCCGTGATCCTCGTCGGGCTTGCGATCGTCACCTTCACGAAGCTCGCCTCGATCCAGGATCCCCCCAACTCAGGCCCAGGCGGCGAACAGCTCGGCGCCGAAAACGGCCTGCTGTACGCGAGCGCGGAACGCAAGCTGCCCCCGAACGGCAAATCCTTGAACATCACGGTGATCGGCCGACAGTACATCTGGCAGTACATCTACCCGGGCGCCAACCAACGCGATGGCCTGGGCGCGCCCTATTCCTATGAGGAGATGGTCGTCCCCACCGAAACGACCGTCACGCTCGACATCGTCTCCGAGGATGTCGTGCACTCGTGGTGGATCCCCGAATTGGGGGGCAAGTTCATGGCTGTGCCCGGCTACCACAACTACACGTGGTTCAAGATCCCCAAGCCCGGGCTCTACCGCGGCCAGTGCGCCGCGCTGTGCGGACGCGGGCACGCGCGCATGATCGCCACCGTGAAGGCCGTCCCCCCGGCGCAGTTCGACGCCTGGCTCGCCTACCAGAAGCAAGAGATCTCCGAAGCCAATGCCGAAGCCGCGCTCGAGCGGGCCAAACTGAACTCCCAGGTCGGCCCCGGACGGGTCGAGAACCCGTAAATGTCTCTCCGCAAACCCCTCAGATCGTTGCCTGTAGCTCCTGAAGATGGAGCTCAGGGTCTTAGAGAGATCTCAATGTTTTCGGCATCCACAAAGGATCGATGATGGCCACCTACGCAGCCCCAGTCCCTCAGGTAGTCGCCCACCACGTCGAGCACGAGCAGAAAGGCTGGACGAGCTGGATTACGACCACGGACCACAAGCGGATCGGGATCATGTACATGGTCCTGACGTTCATGTTCTTCTGCTTGGGCGGGGTCGAGGCGCTGATGATGCGCCTGCAACTGGGCGCGCCGAACAACACGCTGGTTACTCCGCAGACCTACAACCAGCTGTTCACGATGCACGGGACGACGATGATCTTCCTGTTCGTCGTGCCGATGATGGCGGGCCTGGCCAACTACTTCGTGCCGTTGATGATCGGTGCGCGCGACATGGCCTATCCGCGCCTGAACGCGCTCTCCTTCTGGCTGCTCTTGGCGGGCGGGATCGTCTTCTATGCCTCGCTCTTCTGGAACCCGCCGGAAGCCGGCTGGTCCAGCTACGCGCCGCTGTCCAGCGCGATCTATTCGCCCAGTGGCGGCCAGGACGCCTGGATCTACCTGATCCACCTGACGGGGCTGTCCTCGATCGTCGGTGCGATCAACTTCTACGCGACGATCGCGAACATGCGCGCGAAGGGCATGTCGTGGGGCCGGCTGCCGCTGTTCATCTGGGCGATCCTGACCTACTCGGTGCTGATCATCTTCGCGATGCCGGTGATCGCCGGGGCGGTGACGATGCTGCTCACCGACCGTCACTTCGGCACGCACTTCTTCGACCCCTCAGAGGGCGGCTCGGCGCTGCTCGTGGCAGCACCTGTTCTGGTTTTTCGGCCACCCCGAGGTCTACATCATGGTGCTACCCGGATTTGGGTTGGTCTCGGAGATTCTGCCGGTGTTCGCGCGAAAGCCGATCTTCGGCTACAAGGCGATCGCGGCCTCCACCGTCGCGATCGCGTTCCTCGGCTTCCTCACCTGGGCGCACCACATGTTCACGACGCCCACGCCCGAGGTGATCCTCGTGTTCGTGATGCTCTCCTCGTTCCTGATCGCCGTGCCGACGGGTGTGAAGATGCTCAACTGGATCGCGACCCTGTGGCGCGGTGCGATCGAATTCAAGACACCACTCTTGTTCTGCGTCGGCTTCCTTGCGTTGTTCTTGATCGGTGGGATATCGGGCGTGTTTCTGGCCGTGTTCCCCGTCGACTGGCAGCTCAACGAAACCTATTTCGTCGTCGCGCACCTGCATTTCGTGCTCGTCGGCGGCTCGGTATTCACGATCTTCGCCGCGATCTACTACTGGTTTCCGAAGATCACCGGGCGAATGCTCGACGAACGGTTGGGCAAGCTGAGCTTCTGGCTGATGTTCGTCGGTTTCCTCGCCACCTTCCTGATCCAGCACGTGATGGGCCTCGACGGGATGCCCCGCCGCGTGTACGAGTACGACAACGTCGGGCATCTGGCGCTGTACAACCAGATCTCGACGGTCGGCTCGTTCATCCTCGCCTCCGGGGTGCTCGTGACGATCATCAACGCCGTGCGCAGCCTCAAGCACGGCGCGATCGCCGGGCCCGACCCGTGGAAGGCGAACACGCTGGAGTGGTTCACGGAGTCGCCCCCGCCGGTCAACAACTTCGACATCATCCCCGTCGTGCGCTCGGTGGAACCGATGAAGGACATCCGCCGCGAGGTGCAGCGGCGCAGCTCCGGAGCGACCGTGCCGGGTGGCGCCACCGTGCCTGCGGGAGCCACCCAGGTAGGGATCTAGGTTGGGCGTAGCATCCCCCATGGCCGTCGGCCTGGCCCTGGCAATGTTTCGCGCCACGTGCAGCGGGGTTCACCCGCGATGAACGCACATTCCACTGGCGCCGCACAGACGATTGAGGGCCCCCGGCTCGGTTTGGCTCCACGCACGCGTCAGGTGCTGAGCGACTACGTCGAGCTGACCAAGCCGAAGGTCCAGTCGCTGCTGCTGCTGAGCACGATCGCCACGATGTATGTGGCCGGGGATCCCTCCCTGGCCCTGATCGCGCTGACCTGCCTCGGCGGCTACCTGTCCGCGGGCGGCGCGGGAGCGGTCAATCACTGGTATGACCGTGACATCGACGCACGGATGGCGCGCACTGCCACGCGGCCGGTCCCCTCGGGACGCGTCTCTCCGAACGCCGCGCTCGCCTTCGGCTGCGCGCTCGCCGGCCTGTCGTTCCTGGAGCTCTCGCTGACCGTCAACCTGCTCGCCGCGAGCCTCGCCTTCGCGGGCTTCCTAGGCTACGTCTTCCTGTACACGGTCTGGCTGAAGCGACGCACGCCGCAGAACATCGTGATCGGTGGCGCCGCCGGCGCGGTTCCCCCACTCGTCGGCTGGGCGGCGGTCACCGGGTCTGTTAGCGGTACGGCGGTGCTGCTGTTCTTCATCGTCTTCTTCTGGACCCCACCCCACTTCTGGGCTCTGTCCCTACTGATGAAGGACGAGTACGCGAAGGTGGACGTGCCGATGCTGCCCGTCGTACGCGGCGAGAAGGAGACCCGGCGGCAGATCCTGCTCTACACCGTGCTGCTCTACGCCGTCACGCAACTGCCGTTCTGCGCGGGGGGCTTTGGGGATATCTACCTCGTCGCCTCGATCGCGCTCGGCCTCGGCTTCATCGCGGGCGCAGTCCGGCTCTACCGCCGGGCCGATCGTCGCAGCGCTCTGCAGCTGTACCTGTTCTCCCTGGCCTACCTCGCGCTGCTGTTCTGCGCGATGGTCGCCGACGCACATCTATAGAATGAGCCTCTGCCCATGCACATGACCCGACGACTCGCACGCAAGAACATCCGCACCGGACTGATCGTGTCCGGGATCTGCATGTTCATGTTCGGCGTCACGTTCATCGTCGCCGCGATCTACATCTCCTCGTGAGTCCACTCGATCCTGAGATCCCGCCCACCGGCGAAGAGATCCATCTCCCGGGGCCGAGCATGCTGCCGATCCTCACGGCGGTGGGGATCACGCTGGCGCTCGTCGGCGTCACGACCTTCATCGAGCTGACCGTCGTCGGCGTGATCATGACGATCGTCTGCATCTGGCGCTGGATCGGCGACACGCGCCGCGAAATCGAGGAGCTCCCACTCGACTGACTCACCCTGATGGGCCTCGGGCCCGCTGCGTGAGTCACGGAGGCATTGGCCGGCGGGCGTTTCCGCCAGGTGCTTCGCTAGAGTTCGCGTCGTGAGCACGAGCCAGCGCTACCGGCTGCGTAACCCCGCCAGCGGGCGAGAGATCGTGATCGAGGCCCAGCCGGAGGAGATCTACCTCGATCGCGACACCGGCGAGCCGTTGGAGGTCATGGGCAAGCTGCTGCCGCTCGCTCCCTCCAGCTCGCGGCTGCCCTGGGCGGTCGAGAACATGCGCTTCTGCACCTGGTGCGATCAGCTCGCCCAGAAGGACCTGAACGACTGCCCCACCTGCGGTCGCCGCATGGGACCGCTCACGGCGAAGGCGAGTTAGTTGAGGGCCTGGCTCGCGGCGAGCATCTTGCTGCTGTGCGCCGTTGGCCTTGCCGCTTGCGGCGGGGGCAGCAACGTGAGCGACGCGGTGCCGAAGAGCACACCCGACATCATCCCGCCCACCGACACGAGCGCCGAAAAGGCCGCGGTGCAGACGACCTCCACCTCGAGCACCTCGACCGCCAAATCGGGCGAAGGTACTTCAGGCTCCTCCAGCGAAGAAGCCAAGGCCAGCGAAGAAGCATCGTCGAGCGGCAGCGGCGAAAGCGGCGCATCGGAAAGCAGCAGCGCTACCGGGGGGCTGCCTCCAGCGAAACGGCGAAAAGCGGCGGCGCGGAACCGGCTACCAAAGCCGGCAGCGAATCCGCCGCCACCCCCAGTGGTGGCGCCAGCGCCCCTTCCGGCTAAGACGTGGCTAAGACGTCAAGCACGGTTTAGGGCGTTGAAATCAGCGTAGCGCTGTATGTCAGGCGCGCGGTGAGATACAGGCAGTAGTACTGCACCGAGGAGCCGGTGAGTGTCTGCGTGGTCTGGGCGCTCGTGGTCGTGCACTGGCTCTTCGGGCGGCTGGCGCGCCAGGAGGTTGCGTTCGTGAAGCCGAGCGCCAACGCCGGCGCCCAGGAGGGAACGGTCAGCGCGATCACGTCGCCCTTTTTGACCTGCAGGGTGGTTTCGAGCGGGAACTGGGCGGTCTTGCCGAAGTAGGGTTCGAGCTTGACGAGCGGGCTCTGCGCGATCAGCTTGTAGGTCAGGTTCGGCGTCTTCTGGGGGCGCAGGATCGCGATGCCCGCCGTCGAGGGCCCGCCCTCGTTGGCGTTGAAGAACTTGATCTGCGTCGCGTTCGGCTTGCCGAGGTCGATCGACCAGGCGACAACCGTTCCCGCGCGCGGCGCCGTCTGCGGATTGTGCGTCGCGCCGACCTTCACCTGGAAACCCGTCGTGCGGCTCACCGCCAGGCAGGGGCTGCCGGGACAGCTCGGCACGGTTTCAGGATTGGTCGTCGGCGGGATCACGCCAACTTCGGTGAGCGTCGCCTCAGAGCCCGCGGGCAGCACAAGCACGAGCGCAAAGCTCGCGAGGACTGCCGCTGTGGATGCGCGGATCATCTGGTCATTCAACACGACTGTAACGAAGATGTAGCGGTCTGTTCGCTATTTTCGCGCGAGTTCCTGCGCCGCGGCCGCGATCTCCGCCGGATCTCCGGGCGCGGGGACCCAAGGTAGTTGTAGCGGATCGCCCACGTAGCGCGGGATCACGTGCATGTGGAAATGGAAGACCGTCTGCCACGCGATCGCACCGCAAGAGTTGACCAGGTTGACCCCCTCGGCCCCCAAGAGCTCCTTCGCGCGGCGCGCCTGACGTTGCGAGGCAATCGCGACCGCACGCAGATCCTCTGGGTCGATGCTGAGCAGATCGGCGGTGTGCGTACGTGGAATCACCAGTACGTGGCCGCGCGTTGCGGGATTGATGTCCATCAGGGCCACCGTGCGCTCGTCTTCGCCGACGACCGTTCCCGGCAGCTCGCCCGCGAGGATCTTGCAGAAGATGCAGTTCGTGTCGCTCATTCCCGTCGAAGCCTAGCCGGATGTGGTCCGCGTCCGCGCGTACACGAGCGCCTGCTCGCGGGTGGTGATCTCACCCGCATACTGAGCCTCGGTCAGCTCCCCGAGCAGCTCGCCAACTCGGGGCCCCGTGGGAATACCGAGATCCGCCGCCAGCTCGTCGCCGCGCAGCAGCGGCTGAGGCGGTCCTTCCGCCCGCCAGCTCAGCGCATCCTTCAGCATCGCCCGCGCCACGCGCAGGTGCGCGTCGATCGCCTCATGGGCACTGTCCCCGCGCGTTGCCAGCCGGTCGGCGACCGACAGCAGCGTCACGTCGACCTCGACCGGGTCGCACGCGCGGAGGTAGGTGTACACGGTGCGAGGCGCCAGTGGCTGAGGCTCATGGACGAGGAAGCCCAGCCGCAGGTGGTTGCGCACCAGCGCGGCGACGTGCACACGCAACCGCTCGCTCGTGCGGAGCCTCGCAAGCACCGTCCTGGCCAGCTCGGCACCCCTGGCGTCGTGGCCGATGAAGGTCACGCGCCCATCCTCTGGGCGCACTCCCCTTGTCAGCGGCTTGGCCGCGTCGTGCAGCAGCGCCCCCCAGCGCAGCGCCTCTCCGCGTGTCATCTCGTCGGCCAGCGGCTCGTTCAGCAGCGCGAGCAGATCCGCGGTGTATTCATCGCCCAGGGCTGCACTCGGGTCGGCCTGCAACTCGATCGCGCGGTCGAGCACCTCGAGCGTGTGGCCATAGACGTCGAGATGGTGAAAGCGACTCTGCTCGACCCCCTTCAGCGCCTCAAGCTCCCCCAGCACGACGGCCGTCGCCCCCAGCGCGTCCAGCAGCTCGATCCCGCGCCTGGCCCATGGCGAGACGACGATCCGGCGCAGCTCCATGAACACGCGCTCGGGCGACACACTCCGCAGCTCATCTGCATGCTCGCGTGCCGCATTACTGGTCTGACTCCTCGGGCTCGAGCTCGAGCTCGATTGCGATCCGCACCAGACGCAATACCCGTAACGGGTCGTCGGCGAACGCCCCCGGCCCCGCCATGCGCAGCCGGCGCGCCGTCAATCCTCCAGGCCACCAAGCGGATCGATCGGCGCTCCTCCCTCGATCGGCTCGGCGATCGCGTTCACGGTGAAGTCACGCAAGCCCAGATCCGTCCTCCAGCGAGCCGCCGCGCAACCGCTCGACGTCCGCCTGCCACGCCCGATCGCGCGCCACCACCCGCCACGCGCCGAAGTCCTCAGACAGCGCGAAGCACGCCGCCCGCCCCGCCGTGTCGGCGATCGCACGGGCCGCCTGCTCGGGATCGCCGTCCACCACGAGGTCGAGGTCGGTCAGCTCCAGACCCAGCAGACGATCCCGCACGGCTCCCCCCACCAGCCAGGCGGGCCGGTCCGCGAGGGCCGCGCGGGCCACCTGCAGCCCGTCGTTCATGTCGCTTCGCCGTCGCGGTGATACACCCGCGGCACGCGCGGCGTGAGCGCGCACGTCACCTCGTAGTTGATCGTCCCCAGGCGGTTTGCCACCTGCTCGGCGGTGATCCGCTGCGCGCCTTGACCGTCGCTTCCGGCGGCGACGGCTCCTCCGATCAGGACCGCCTCCTCGCCGAGCAGCTCGTCAGGCGCATCCGGCCCGAGATCCACGGTGAGGTTGTCCATGCTCACCGTGCCGACGACCGGGTAGCGCCGGCCGGCGATCAGCACGTCGGCGTTATTTGAGCACCCGCGCCGCCAGCCGTCGCCGTAGCCGATCGGCAACACCGCGAGCGACGTGTCGTGCTCGGCCACGAAGCGCCGCCCGTAACCGGCGCTCTCCCCCGCTGCGATATCCCTTTACCTCGGCCACATACGAGCTCAGCTGCAGCGCCGGCTCCAAACCCCAGGCGGCCGCGTCCTCGCCGAAGGGGTCCATCCCGTAGGCGGCGATTCCGCAGCGCACCATGTCGAAGTGCGCCTGTTGATCGCGCAGCACCGCGGCGCTGTTGGCGGCGTGCAGGATTAGCTCCGGCTGCTCGGCCTTCAGTGCCTGTGCCCACTCTGTGAATGCTTCGATCTGCGCCGCGAAGAACCCTTCGTCGTGGAGGTCGTCGGCAGTGGCGAAATGCGTCATCAGCCCAACCAACTGCACATCCTCGGCATCCCGCGCGGCTGCCACGGCACGCGATGCCTGCGCCGGATCACGCGTGCCGAGCCGTCCCATGCCCGAATCGAGCTTCACGTGCACGCGCCCACCGCCGGCGGCACGGACTGCCTCCACCTGCCGCTCGCTCCACACGACCACGTCCGCATCCGCCGCAAGCGCTTCCTCGAGCTCCCCGCCGGTCAGCGCCCCCATCACGAGCACGCGCACCTCGCGCAGACCGGCCTCACGCAGCTCTCTCGCCTCGGCCGCCCCGGCGACCGCCAGCCAGCTCGCGCCGCCGGCGAGCGCCGCGCGCGCGCTTTGCACCGCGCCATGGCCGTATCCGTCGGCCTTCACCACCACGCACAGCTCGCGCGCCGTGTTTCAACTCGCCGCGCAGGCGAGCGCAGTTGCGCTCGATCGCGGCCACGTTCACGCGCGCCAGCGCGCGGCGCTCCGTCATTCGCCACCTGTCCCCACCACATCGTGAGCTCCACGCACCGAGTCGCCCATCGCCGTGAGCGCGACTGTGATGCTCACTGCCAATGCCTCCCCGAGCGGCAGGCAACGCGGCGATCACGTCGGAGGCGAGGACGCCCTCGGCCGCGCCCTGCCTGCGCGCCGCCTCCCGGCCGGCCTCGGCGTGCAACGACACGCCCGCTGCCGCGGCGGTGAACGGATCGAGCCCGGCGGCGAGCAGCGCGGCGATCACCCCAGTCAGCACATCACCTGTTCCGGCGGTTGCCAGCGCGGGAGCTCCGCCCGGGTTGACGGCCACCCGACCGGAGGGCTCGGCGATCAGCGTGTCATCGCCCTTCAACACGACGACCGCCTGCGCCTGCTCGGCCGCCGCGCGTACGTGGCGCAAACGCTCGCGTTCGATCTCCTCGCTGCTCACCTCCAGCAGCCGGCCCAGCTCGCCCGCATGCGGGGTCAGCACGGTTGGCGCGGTTCGCGCTGCCAGCTCGCTCAGGCGTCCCGCGTGCGCGTTCAGCCCGTCGGCGTCGAGCACCAGCGCGACCTTCGCCCCGTGCGCGAGCTCGCGGGCGAACTCGACGGCGCCGCTCGCTTCGCCCCAGCCCGGGGCCCAGCGCCAGCGCACCGCCACGCCGGCTCGCTTCGAGCACGTCCTGCACCCCGTCGGCCGTCAGCCCGCCGTCTTCGTCGGGCAGACCCCTCGTCATCAGCTCCGGTGGTCCGGCGGTCGCGAGGATCGCCTGCAGGGACTCGGGTACGAAGGCCGTCACATACCCGGCCCCGGCGCGCATCGCCGCCTGCTGCGGCCATCCGCGGCGCGCCCGGTCAGCCCGCGCGAGCCGCCCGGCGAGCAGCACGTGGCCGCTGATGAACTTCGTCGAAGACGGCTCCCCTGCGCGGCAGCGAGTCGAACACCGACGGCGCGATCAGGCCGATCGTCGCCTCGCCGGGCGAGCCACGCGGAATCCCGATCTCGATCGTCTCCACCTCGCCCGCATGCGCCTTGCCCGGCGCGATCCACAGACCCGGCTTTCCGGCGTGGAAGGTCACCGTGACCGCCGCTCGCACCGCGGCGCCCGAGGCAACTCCGGTGGAGGCGTCCACGCCGCTCGGTACGTCCACGCTCACGACCGGCGCGCTCGCCGCGTTCACGGCCTCGATCGCCTCGCCAACCGCGCCGCGGGGCTCGCCCTCGAAGCCGGTGCCGAGCAGCGCGTCGACGATCACGCTCGCCTCCGCGAGCGCCTGCTCGGCTCGCGCGCGATCCTCGGTCAGCTCGAGCGGCGCCTCGCCGGGCAGTCGCTCCAGGTTCACGCGCGCGTCGCCGGCGAAGTCGCCGGGCGGCGCCGCGCACACCACGGTCACGCTCCTGCGCCGCCTCGCGCAGCAGCCGCGCGACCACCAGCCCGTCGCCGCCGTTGTTCCCCTTCCCGCACACCACCGCCACCAGCCCATCTGGAGCCAGTCGCTCGACTGCTCCGCGTCACCCCAGCCCCGGCGCGCTCCATCAACTCGAGCGACGGCACGCCGCGAACGTCGATCGCCCAGCGGTCGACCGCGCGCATCGTCTCGGCGTCGAGCAGGGGGGTCAGCCAGTCGGGGAGCGTGTCCACGACCAGCGATGCTAGATGACTACTCGACGGTGACGGTCTTCGCCAGGTTGCGCGGCTGGTCTACGTTCAACCCCCGCTTGCGCGCAATCTCGTACGCGAGCATCTGCAGCGGGATCACCGCAAGCATCGGCTGCAGCATCCAGTCCATCGCCGGCACCTCGATCACCGAGTCGGCGTGCTTTGCGATCTGCTCGTTGCCCGCGGTGCTCACCGCGACCACATGCGCCCCGCGGGCGCGCACCTCGGCCATGTTGGAGGCCATCTTCTCGAGCACGGGCGAGTCGGTCGCCACGCACACCACCGGCGTGGTCTCGTCGAGCAGCGCGATCGGGCCGTGCTTCATCTCTCCCGCGGGGTATGCGTCGGTGGCTATATAGGAGATCTCCTTCAGCTTCAACGCGCCCTCCAGCGCCACGGGCAGGCCGACGTGGCGGCCGATGTACAGGAAGAACTCGCTCTGCCAGTACGTATCGGCGACGCGCGCCACCTGCTCGCCCATGCCCTGCGAGCACCTGCTCGATGCCGTGCGGCAGACGCTTCACCTCCCCCACGAGCTCCTGCAGCCGCGCGGGCTCGAGCGTGCCGCGCAGCTCGGCCAGGCGCAGCGCGAGCAGATAGACGACCGCGACCTGGCAGAGGAACGTCTTCGTCGCCGCCACCCCGATCTCCAGCCCGGCGCGGGTGAACAGCACCCCATCGGCGTCGCGCGTCATCTGCGAGCCCATCACGTTCGTGATCGCCAGCACCGCCGCGCCCCGCTCCTTCGCCTTGCGCATCGCCGCGAGCGTGTCGGCAGTCTCACCCGACTGGGATATCCCGATCACCAGATCGCCCGGCCCGACAACCGGGTTGCGATAGCGGTACTCCGAGGCGACATCCACCTCGACCGGCACGCGCGCCCACTCCTCGATCGCGTAGCGCCCGATCAGGCCGGCGTGGTAGGAGGTGCCGCAGGCCACCACGACGATGCGCTTCACGTTCTTCAGGATCGCCTCGTCGAGAACGCCCTGCTCTGCCCAGATCGACGCCGCTCCCGCGCGCGGTGCGGTCGGCGATCGTCTCGGCCACGGCGTCGGCCTGTTCGTGGATCTCCTTCAGCATGAAGGTCTCATAACCGCCCTTCTCGGCCGTGTCCTCGTCCCAGTCGACCGTCTCGACCGGGCGCTCGCACCCGATCGCCCTCCGGCGTCGTGATCGTCACGCCGTCGGGGGTCAATACGACGATCTCGCCGTTGTCCACGTACTGCACCTCGCGCGTTTGCGCCAGGAACGCAGGCACCGCGGAGGCCACGAACTGCTCGCCCTCGCCCCGGCCGACGATCAGCGGGCACTCCCGCCGCGCCCCCACCAGCGTCTCCGGCTCCTGGAGGCACATCGCGACGAACGCGTAGTGACCTTCCAATTCGGCATAAGCGCCTCGCACCGCGTCGGCCAGGTCGCCGTCGTAGTGCTCGGCGATCAGGTGCGCGATCACCTCGGCGTCGGTCTCCGAAGTGAAGACGCTCCCCGACGCAAGCAGACGCTCCTTGAGCGTCATGTAGTTCTCCACGATCCCGTTCACGACCACGTGAAAATGGTCCGCCGAGTCGTAGTGCGGGTGGGCGTTCTCCTCGGTCACGCGTCCGTGTGTGGCCCAGCGGGTGTGACCGATGCCGGTTGTGGCAGGACGCACGGCCACCGCCACGGCTCCCTCCGCAACCTCTTGGTCTTGCGTCTGGGTCAGGCGCGTCTGGGCCAGGCCATCGAGCTTCGCCTGCAGCGCGTCGAGGTTGCCTACGGCCCGTACCGTCTCGATCCGGTCCTCGCCGATCACCGAGATCCCGGCGGAGTCATACCCGCGATACTCGAGCTTCTTCAACCCGTCGAGCAGCAGCTCGCGGACGGAGCGATTGCCGACGTAGCCAACGATGCCGCACACCCCGTCGAAGATATCAGCGCGATTCAGCCCAGCTCGCGCTGCACCAGTGCTGCCAACCGCCCGCAGACCTCATCGGTCTCGTCCTGGGTCGGCGCCTCGACCATCACCCGCACGAGCGGCTCGGTCCCGCTCGGGCGCACCAGCACGCGCCCGCGACCCTCCAATGCCTTCCCTGCGGCACTCACCGCCTCGTTGACCTCGACGGCCGACTCCAACGCGCCGCGCTCGCGCACGCGCTATGTTCACCAGCCGCTGCGGCAGTTTCTGCATCGCGTCGCGATCTGCCAGGTCGCGACCCGCCAGCGCCTCCAACGTCAGCAGCGCGCCGGCGATCCCGTCGCCCGTGCGGTTGAAGCTCATGTCGATGATGTGGCCGGACTGCTCGCCACCGAGCACCCACCCCCGCGCGCGCATCTCCTCCAGCACATATCGATCCCCCACCTGCGTGATCGCCACCTCCACGCCCGCCCGTTCCATCGCAGCATGAAAGCCGTAGTTGGTCATCACCGTCACCACGATGCCGCCGCCGTTCAGGCGATCCCGCTTGCTCAGGTGCAGCGCCGCGAGGGCCATCAGCTCGTCGCCATCGACGACCGCCCCGATCCGGTCCACCGCGAGCACCCGGTCGCCGTCGCCGTCGAACGCGAAGCCCACCCCGTGCCCTCCTTCGCGGACCCTCTCGCCCAGCTGCTCGACGTGGGTGGAACCGCAGCCGGCGTTGATGTTGCGCCCGTCGGGTCGATCGGCGATCACGGTCACCTTCGCGCCCAGTCGTCTGAAGATCTCGGGTGCGACGTGGTAGGTGGCGCCGTTCGCGCAGTCCAGCAGCACGTCCAGCCCGCTCAGGTCGAGGTCGGCGAAGTGGCTGTGCAGCTCGCGCAGATAATCCTCGCCCGCGCCTCTCAGCTCGCGCACGTGGCCGATGTGCACCGGAGGGACCTGTGCCTCTGTCCGCTCCAGATCGCGCTCGATCGCCAGCTCGTTCTCGTCAGATAGCTTGTACCCGTCGCCCGCGAAGAACTTGATCCCGTTGTCCTCGTACGGGTTGTGCGAGGCCGACAGGACCACCGCCAGGTCAAAGCCGTAGCGGCCGATCAACAGGGGCGCCGCCGGCGTCGGCAACACGCCGCCCAGCAGCGCGTCCCCGCCCGCGGCGCTCACGCCGGCCGCGACGGCGGCCTGCAGCATCTCACCCGACTCGCGCGTGTCGCGCACGATCAGTACCTGCGGGCGCTCCACGCGGTCTTGCGCGTCGCCGCCTGCGCGAGACCGAGCGCCAGCTCGGCCGTGAGCAACCCGCCGGCCACACCCCTAACGCCGTCAGTTCCAAACAGCTTGCGGGTCATAGGCCCTCGGAGTCTTTGTCGCTAGTCGCTAGCGCTTGGAGAACTGCGGCTTCTTACGGGCCTTCTTCAACCCGGCCTTCTTGCGCTCCTTCGCGCGCGAGTCGCGCGTCAAAAAGCCGCGGCGCTTGAGCTCGCCGCGCAGGTTCGGGTCGGCCTCCAGCAGCGCGCGCGAGACGCCGTGACGCAGCGCCCCAGCCTGGGCGGAGATGCCGCCACCGTGCAACCGGGCGACCACGTCCATCCGCTCCTGGTACCCCACCGTCTCCAGCGGCTGGCGGATGTTCCGCTGCTGGGTTATCCGTGGGAAGTGCTCCTCGAGCGTGCGCCCGTTCACGAGGTAGGAGCCGCTCCCGGGTCGCAACGTCACCCGCGCGACCGCCGTCTTGCGCTTGCCCGTCGCGCGGTATCGCGCACCTGAGGCAAGATCGATCGCGGCCGTGGAGATCGGCTTGCTCAGGACCTCCTCTTGGTCCTCCTGCTGACTGTCCGCCTCGCCCTCGGGCTCCTCGCCCTCGATCGCGTACGGATCCTCATAAGCCTCGCCTCGGCCCAGCGGGTCGACGCCCTCGGGGACGATGTCCACTTCCAGGTGCGCTCCCGGCACTGCGGGCTTGACACGCGGGGTGGGCTCCTCCTCTTCCTCGATCTCTTCCTCCAGCTCGGCCTCGGTCTCCGCGACGACCTCCTCGGCAATCTCCTCTGCCACGGCCTCCTCAACGGCATCCTCCGCCACGACCTCCTCAACGAGCTCCTCCGCCACGATCTCGGCGACGATCTCCTCGGCGACCTCTTCCGCGACGGCCTCCTCGATCGCCTCCTCGACGAGCTCCTCCGCGACGGCCTCGGCGAGCACCTCCTCCGCAACCTCCTCGGCGATGGCCTCAGCGACAATCTCCTCCGCAACCTCCTCGCCGATGGCCTCCTCGGCGCGCTCCTGCGCAGCCTCCAGCGCCGCGTCCTCGGCCGAGCCGGCGATCTCGGTCGCCTCCTCGCTGGGGACGGCATTGCCGGGGATCGGCTCGAACTGCTCGGCGGACTCTGCCGACTCGCGCCTGAGGTTGCTCCTTCGACTCTTGCAGCGCCTCGAGCGCCGCGTCCTCGGCGGACCCAGCGATCTCGGTCGCCTCCTCGGTCGGGACGGCGTGCTCGGGGGTCTCCGCGTCGGGGGTCTCCTGCGTGTTGTCCTCGTCGTCGGCCATCATCAGGCCTCGATCTCCAAAGGTTGGGGGTTCTGGGCCACATGCGGGTGCTCGGGGCCGGCGTAGATCTTCAGCTTCGTGATCTGTTTCCGCGCCAGACGGTTACGCGGCATCATGCCTTTCACGGCCAGCCGGATGATCTCCTCGGGGCGCCGGGCCTGCATCTCCTCGAACGTCCTCGAACGCAGCCCGCCGGGGTAGCCGGAGTGGCGGTAGTAGCGCTTGTCTTTGCGCTTGTTCCCGGTCACGGCGACCTTCTCCGCGTTTACCACTACGACGAAGTCGCCCGTGTCGATGTGCGGGGTGTACTCGGGCTTGCGCTTGCCCCGCAGCACGTCGGCGATCTGCGTCGCGAGCCGGCCCAGCGTCTTGCCGTTCGCGTCGACCACGACCCAGTTGCGCTCGCGCTCGGTCGGCTTGGCCACGTATGTCCTGGCCGAAGGTGTTGAAATTGAGGGGGTCATAACGTAAAAAAGGCCACGCTTAGCGCGCGGCGCGAGGGCACATCATAGCCCAGATAGTCTCCTCGCCCCTGGCGACGTCCTCGGTCGCTCGCGTGCACAGCACGCCACGCGGGCGGGCGGGTTTCTATGCCTTGCCAGGAACGACGATCCGTCGGCCTGGGGGCTTGCCATCAAATCACTTCCGCAAGATTCTCGCCATCCGGTGAACGCCGCTACTCCCACTCAATGGTTCCCGGAGGCTTGCTCGTGATGTCCAGCACGACCCGGTTGACCTCGCGCAGCTCGTTGATCATTCGCGAGGCGATCGTCTCCAGCAGGTCGTACGGCAGCCGTGCCCAGTCGGCCGTCATCGCGTCGTCGCTCGTTACCGCGCGCACCACCACCACGTAGCCATACGTGCGCTCGTCGCCCTGCACGCCCACGGTGCGCACGTCCGGCAGCACGCAGAACGACTGCCACAGCTCGCGGTACAGCCCCGCCCTGCGGATCTCCTCCTGCAGGATGCTGTCGGCCTCGCGCAGCACGTCCAAGCGCTCCTTCGTCGCCTCGCCGCCGACGATCCTGATCGCGAGGCCCGGCCCCGGGAACGGCTGGCGCCAGACCAGTCTTTCGGGCAACCCCAGCTCGGCGCCCACGGCCCTGACCTCGTCCTTGAACAGCGCCCTCAGTGGCTCCACCAGCTCGAACTGCAGGTCATCGGGCAGGCCGCCGACGTTGTGATGGGACTTGATCGTCGCCGCGCCCGTCCCGCCGCCCGACTCGATCACGTCGGAGTACAGCGTTCCCTGCACCAGGTATCGCGCACCGTCGCCACCGCCCCCTCCGGCGAGCTTCGCGGCCTCCTCCTCGAACACCCTGATGAACTCGGCGCCGATCGCCTTGCGCTTCGCCTCGGGCTCACTCACGCCCTTCAGCTTCTCCAGGAACCTGTCCTCCGCGTCGACGGCCACAAGCGGGACCTTGAACGTGTCCCGGAATGCGCTCACCACCTGCTCGCCCTCGTCCTTTCGCATAAGGCCGTGGTCGACGAACACGCACGTCAGCTGATCCCCGACCGCGCGGTGCACGAGCAATGCCGCCACCGAGGAATCGACGCCGCCCGAGAGTCCGCAGATGACCTTCCCATCGCCGACCTGCCGTCGGATCCGTGCGATCTGATCCTCCACGATCCCCTTGGCAGACCATGTCCGCTCGCAACCGCACACCTCCGTCAGGAACCTCGTCAGGATCTCCTGCCCGTAAGGCGTGTGCACGACCTCCGGGTGGAACTGAATCCCGTAGATCCCGCGCTCGGCGTCCTCCACCGCGGCCACCGGCGAGACGCTCGACGATGCCAGCGCCGTGAACCCCGGGGGCGGCTCGATCACCGTGTCTCGATGGCTCATCCAGCACGTCTGTTCCTTCGGCATTCCCTTCAGCAGCGTTCCCTGCTCAATCACCGTCAGGTCCGAGCGGCCGAACTCTCCCACCTCGGCCTCCTCGACCTTTCCCCCGAGCTCGTGTACGAGCAGTTGCATCCCGTAACAGATACCCATCACGGGCACCCCCAGCTCCAGCAGGCCGCGCTCCAGCCGCGGCGCGCCCTCGGCGTACACCGATGCCGGGCCACCCGAGAGGATGATCCCCCGAGGTTTCCGTCGCTCGATCTCCTCCAGCGGGGTGTGACTCGGCAGCAGCTCTGAGAACACACCGCAGTCACGCACCCTGCGCGCGATCAACTGGCTGTACTGGCCCCCGTAGTCGAGGACGACTACCTCTTCGGTTGCCGTAGGTGGGACAACCTCTTCGGTCGTTTTAGGGGCCGGAAACGGCTCCGTCTGAGGTGTTCCCGGCGAGGCCGGCAAGGACGCAGGGAGCGTGGCGTGCTCGGCACGCGTGCTGGCCGATCCCGGACGATCGGTGAGGACGCCGCCGAACGAAGGCGGGGACGCCTCAGACTCAGTCATTGACCAAGACTACGGCTGCTGCCTTCCCGTTAGAGCCCATGCCCACGCCCTGGTCGCGCTGCAACGCCTTGCCCTCGGTCTGCAGCGCCGGCGCGATCACGACCTCGGCGCGATTGAACTCCGCGAGATCCTTGTGCCCGCAGGTCGCCATCGACGTGCGCAGCCCGCCGAACAGGTTGAAGGTGCCGTCGTTCTCCCGCGCCGGGCCGACGAGGATCTCCTCGAGTGTCCCGTTCTGCGTCGTCGCCACTCGCGCGCCGCGGGGCAAGCTTGGATGGAACGTCGCCATGCCCCAATGAAAACCCCTCCCGGGGGCCTCGTACGCGCGGGCCAAAGGCGAGCCAATCATCACCGCGTCGGCGCCGAGCGCGATCGCCTTCGAAACGTCGCCGCCGTTGCGCATTCCGCCGTCGGCGATCACCTGACAGTACTCGCCCGTCTCCAGCATGTGTGTCGATCGTGCGTGCGCCACATCAGCGATCGCTGTCGCCTGGGGCACGCCGATCCCGAGCACCCCGCGGGTCGTGCACGCCGCACCCGGGCCCACTCCGACGAGCACCCCGGCCGCTCCCGTGCGCATCAGGTGCAGACCCGTGTGGTAGGAGGCACAGCCGCCGACGACGACGGGCACCTCGAGCGTCGGGATGAACTCCTTCAGGTTCAGCGGCGTCGACACGGTCGAGACGTGCTCCCCGGAGACGACCGTCCCCTGGATCACCAGCACATCGAGCCCGGCCTCCAGCGCGAGCTCGTGGTACTTCAGCACCCGCTGTGGGGTCAGCGAGGCCGCGACGACGACCTTCTGCTCCTTGATTTCCCTGATCCTCTGCGCGATCAGCTCGGGCTTCACGGGCTCTGAGTAGATCTCCTGCATCTCGCGCGTGGCCTGCTCCTTCGGCAAGGCCGCGATCCGCTCGAGCTGCTCCTCGGCGTCCTCGTAGCGCGTGAAGATGCCCTCCAGGTTCAGCACCGCCAGGCCGCCCAGGTCGCCGACGATCCCGGCCGTACGTGGCGAGACCACGCCGTCCATCGCCGAGGCCATCAACGGCAGCTCGAACTGGTACGGCCCCAGCTTCCACGAAAGGTCGATGTCGTCGGGGTCGCGCGTGCGCCGCGAAGGAACGATCGCGATGTCGTCGAATCCATATGCCTGGCGCGCCTTCTTGCCGCGTCCGATCTCTATCTCCATCGCTTCATCCTCGCATTCGGGGCGGACATATCAGGCCTTCAGCCGGGTGATTCGAGCATAGCAATGGCACCCACGGCACTTGTGCCCTCTGCCGTCCTCATGCCCTGGGATATGCTCGATTGAGATGCCCGAGCAACTCTCCAAAAGGTATGACCCGCAGACGATCGAGGCCCGCCGGCAGGCAGCCTGGCGCGCGCGCGAGGCGTTCCTGACGCCCCAGGTGGCCGTGGGGCAGCCGCGCAAGTACATCAAGCCCTCCGCCCCCTTCACATCGGGCAACATCCACATCGGCCACGTCCGCTCCTACTCGATCGGCGACGCCTATGCACGTTTCTCGCGCGCGCGTGGGGACGCGGTGCTGTTCGCCTTCGGCTTCGACGCGTTCGGCCTGCCCGCCGAGCTCGGCGCGATCGCCGGCGGCGTGCCACCGAGCGAGTGGGTCGCTCGCTGTGCCGAGCACATGACCGGACAGCTCGAGCGTCTTGGCTTCTCGTTCGACTGGTCGCGGACGTTCATGAGCTCGGACGCGATCATGTATCGCTGGTCGCAGTGGCTGTTCCTTCAGCTGCTCGAGGCGGGGCTCGTCTACCGGGGCACGGGAAATGTCGACTGGTGCGACACGTGCCAGACGACGCTCGCGACGATCCAGGTCGAGGACGGCCTCTGCTGGCGCTGCCACAACCCCGTCCGCCTGATCGAGCGTCCGACGTGGTTCCTGCGCGTGAGCGCCTACACGCAGGAGAACGACCGCCGGCTCGACGAGCTCGCAGCCAGCGGCAAATGGGACGAGGTCGCGCTTGCGAGCCAGCGCTTCGTGCTCGGCCGCGTCGACGGAGTCGAGGTCGAGCTGACCCAGCCGTGCGGGCCGGGTGCCCCGGCCGACGGCGCGCGCCTGACCGTGTTCACGCCGCACGGCGACGCGCTCGAGCAGGCGCAGTTCGTGCTGATCTCGCCGAAGCATCCCGAGATCGACACGTGGGCGTCCGACCCGGAGGTCCGCGAGCGCCTCGAGGAGCTCCGCTCGGGCGGCCTGGAGCGCAGCTCGCGCGATGCGCGCACATTCGCGCTCGTCGACACCGGTCGCACGCTGCCGCCACCCGCAGGCGGTCCTCCCCTGCCGGTGCTGATCTCGCCCGGCGTCGACGGGCGTTTCGGCGCGACCGCCGTGTTCGGGATTCCCGAGCGCGACCGCACCGACGAGGTGATCGCCGAGCGCCTGCCCGCGTTGCTCGGCTCCTCGAGGGCAAATGACGCGGCGGCGTCCGCCGGCGAGGCGTCGGCGCCAAAACCGGCGGTCCGCTACAAGGCCGACGACTTCTCGATCTCGCGCCAGCGCTCGTGGGGCACGCCGATCCCGATCGTCTACTGCGCGACGCACGGCGCGGTGCCGGTGAACAAGGAGCAGCTACCGGTGCTGCTTCCGCTCGACATCACGCCGACGGGGACCGGCAACCCGCTCGCGGAGCTCGAGGAGTTCGTGCAGACCACGTGCCCGCTGTGCGGCGGCCCGGCCGAGCGCGAGACGGACACGCTCGATTGTCACTTCGACGCGCTGTGGCTGTGGGTGCCGGTATGCGTGCCCCCGAGTCGCGCGAGGAGTCGCTCGAGCAGATCCTCGCGCTCGGCGATCTGCGCCACTGGCTGCCCTCCGAGCGCGTCGTGGCGGGCTCGGACAGCGGCAACTTCGTGTTCGACCAGCGGATCGTGACGAAGGCGCTGCGCGAGATCGGCCCGCTCGCGTTCCTCGAGGACGGCGAGCCGTTCGCCGGCTGCCTGTTTCACGAGATGGTCATCAGCGACGGGCGCAAGATGTCAAAGCACCTCGGCAACGTCGTCGACCCCGACGCGCTCGTCGAGCGCTACGGAGCGGACACCGTGAGGCTGGCGGTGCTGTACGCCGCGCGCCCGCAGAAGACGCTCAACTGGAGCGACTCGGCGGTGCTGCGCGCACACCGGTTCCTCAACCAGGTCTGGACGTTCTCGCAGGCCCACCTCGCGAGAGCAGGAGAGCTTGCGGCGACGGCGGAGCCGGCGACGATCGACGACGGCAGCGATTCCGAGCCCGCGAGAGACACGACCGAGCACCTGCGGCGCAAACTCGCCCAGTGGTGTGAGAAGGCCGTCGAGAAGACGACCGAGGAGATGGAGAGCCTCGAGACGCACAGCGCCGTGCGCAACGTGATGCTCCTGTTCGACCGCATCAAGGACTTCGAGAAGCGCGTGCTCGCGCGCCAGCCTGAGCTGAGCGCGGCCGACCGCGAGGCGCTGAACGAGGCGCTGGGCGTGCTGATCCAGCTGCTCGGTCCGTTCGCGCCGCACCTCTCCGAGGAGCTGTGGATCGCGTTCGGTCACGAGGCTGACACACAGACGCCGTGGCCAGGCGTATCGTCTGCCGTACCGGCATGAGCCCTTCCAGCACCGCATCGCCTCCAGGGTACCCGCCAGCGGACGCGCTCGTGCGCGACGGAGCTCGTCTGCCATCGCTGCGACCATCACTATCCGCTGACCGACACGGTGTTCGCGTGCCCGGACTGCGGCAAGGGCCTGGACATCGCCTACGACTACGAGCTCGCGGCCAGCCACTTCCGGGACTTCCCCAGTCCTCCGAGCGCCCGCAGAACATCTGGCACTTCGAGGAGCTGCTCCCGATCCTCGACGCGAGCGCGCAGGCGCGCGTGGGACAGCACTCCGGCTACACGCCTCTGATCCGCGCCGACCGGCTCGGCGCCGAGCTCGGCCTGAACAACCTCTACCTGAAGGACGACTCCAGCAACCGGCCGAGCCTCTCCTACAAGGACCGCGTCGTCTCGATGTCGGTCGCGCGACTGCTCGAGCGCGGCAAGGGAGAGATCGGCTGCGTCTCGACCGGCAACGTCGGCACGGCCGTCGCCTCGATCGCCGCCAAGGCCGGGGTCGACGCGTTCATCTTCTACCCCAATCGCCTCGAGGAGACGAAGGCCCGCGCGTGCATGGCGCTCGGCGCGAAGGTCGTGCAGGTCGAGGGCAACTACGACGAAGCCAACCGCCGCTGCCGCGAAGTCGCAGCGGAGACGGGGATGGACTTCGCGAACATCACGCTGCGCCCGTTCTACGCCGAGGGCGCGAAGACCGCGGCGTTTGAGATCGTCGAGCAGCTGCAATGGGCCTCGCCCGACCACATCGTCTCGCCCGCCGCCGGCGGCACGCTCTCCTCGCGGATGCACAAGGGCCTGGGCGAGCTGCAGCTGCTCGGCCTATCCGAGACCGAGGGACGCAGATCCACATCGCCCAGCCGAGCGGCTGCAACCCGATCGCCTCGGCGATCCTCGCCGAGGAGGCCGAGGTCCATCCGGTGATGCCCGAGACCGCCGCGCACTCGCTCGCGATCGGCGCGCCCGGCGACGGCTACCTCGTGATCGACGCCGTGCACAAACGCGGCGGCACGGCCGCCTTCGCCTCGGACCCCGAGATCTTCGCCGGCATCGACCTGCTCGCGGCGACCGAGGGCCTGTTGACCGAGCCCGCCGGCGGCACGACGATCGCCGTGCTCGAGAAGCTCGCCGCGGCCGGGCGCTTCGCGCCCGATGACACGGTCGTCGCGCTGATCACCGGCAACGGGCTGAAGACGCTCGACGAGCACCCGCCGAAGGAGTGGCCGGCGAAGATCGACTGCGAGCTTCAGCCGATGCTCGAGGCGCTCGGCGAGCTCAAGCGCACGCCGACGCTGATGCAGACGGCCCACGAGCAGCTGCGGGCCTGAGATAGAAAAGCCCCGCCGAAGCGGGGCCTCTCCCTTAGCAAGTCGATAAGCCGGATCCTGTCGTTGAGCAGCCATCCATCTGAGCGGCCTACCTGGACCTTGGCGGGCTACCTACAAACGGTCCTGTCTGGCCTTGCATCGGGTGGGGTTTGCCCAGCCGCCGCGTCACCACGGCGCTGGTGCGCTCTTACCGCACCATTTCACCCTTGCCTGTGAGCCGTTCACGTGGGACGGCCCCATCGGCGGTTTGTTTCTGTGGCACTTTCCCGCGGGTTTCCCCGGGTCGATTCCTCGACCACCTTGCCCTGTGATGTCCGGACTTTCCTCGAAGGCTTCTCAGCCTCCGCGGCTGCCTGGCTTGCACGAACAAAGTTAGCTCTTCAGACGCTCCTAAGCAAGCCCACCACGCGCCCAAGCACCTTGACCTCTTTGCTGCGGATCGGCTCCATCGTCTCGTTCTCCGGCTGCAGCCGGATGTGATCGGCTTCTTTGAAGAAGCGCTTCACGGTCGCCTCCTCGCCCAGCAGCGCGACCACGATGTCGCCGTCCTGCGCGGTGTCCTGGGAGTGCACGACCACGTAGTCGCCGTCGAGGATGCCCGCGTCCTTCATCGATTCGCCGCGGATCTGCAGCAGGTACTCGCCGTCCCCGCCGCCGGCTACCGCGGGCACCGACACGTAGTCCTCGATGTTCTCCTCGGCGAGCATCGGCGCGCCCGCGGCCACCGAGCCCAGCAGGGGCAGGCTGTCGGCGCGCACGATCCCGCGCACGCTCTCCACGGCGGTGCCCATCGCCCGGTCGAGCAGCTCGATCGCGCGCGGCTTGGAAGGATCGCGCCTGAGCAGGCCGATCTTCTCCAGGTTGGCCAGGTGGGCGTGCACGGTCGAGGAGGACGCGAGCCCCACAGCCTTGCCGATGTCGCGCACTGTGGGCGGATAGCCGTACTTGGCCGAGTACTTGTGGATGAAGTCGAATATCTCTTGCTGGCGTTTAGTCAGATCCATGTCTACTTGGCTCCCTGTTCGGGTTCGCTGTGGCCTAGAACGAACATGTGTTCGTAGACTAGCGCCGCGTGTGGACGGATGCAAGCGCCGCCGATCACTAGGGCCATCCGGAGGTGGCGACCCGGGGCTATACTCGCCTGCTCTGCGCTCGTGGCGGAATTGGTAGACGCGCAAGGTTGAGGGCCTTGTGGAGAATTTTCTCCGTGGTGGTTCGAGTCCACTCGGGCGCATTGGATCGCCAATCTTGCGCTCGTGAGGTCACCGGTCCGACCGCGGTCCATCACCTCGCGCGGACCGGCCGCTTGCTCAGGTGGCCATACGTCATCGGCAGCCTGCGCAGGCGATCGAAGCGAAACGGCATCACCGCCGCGAAGATGCCGCCGGGCCGCGCGCGATGTAGGGCAGCAGCCGCGCCGCGCCTTTCGGCGGCACGTTCTCGAACGCCTCGCACGAGCACAGCACCAGCCGTGCGATCCGCTCGTCGCGGCACCGCCGATCAACAGTTGCGGTCCTCCCCAGTCGCTTGCCACGAGCGTGATCTTGCGCAGGTCCAAGCGCTCGATGAGCTCACCGAGGATGTCAGCAACTCCACTCATCGACAGATCCGCGTCAGCGCGCATCGGATGGCGGTGGCCGCCTAGCGGCAGCGTCGGCAGCACGCAGCGGTAGTCAGAGCGCAGCTCCGCGACGACCTTCGCCGCAGCGAGCCATCCATCTCAACCCATGCACGAACACGATCACCGGCCCGCTCCCACCGGTGTCCTCGTAGTCGATTGTCCCCGCTGAGAGCTCCAGTTCAGGCATGAGGTTCTCCTCTCGATGGAGTTCGCTCCATACAGCCTAGCTATCCTTGAACGCACGCGCAACGAAGCGAGGGAGGAGCCAGATGAGCACGAACACCAAGGAGCGCATCGTCGACGCCGGCGCCGCACTCTTCCGCCGCCAGGGCTACGCCGGCACAGGTGTCAGCAGATCGATCACCGAGGCCGAGGCCCCCTTCTCCTCGCTCTACCACTTCTTTCCTTACGGCAGACCACGATCGCCGCGAGCATACACGCCGCCGGCCATTTGCAGATGCCCGTCCATTTGGATTGCTCATCCTCCGTATCTTCTGAAGGGTTCTCAACTGCTTCGCCTGCGCCGCCTAGTCGCCGAGAAACCGCGCTTTGCCGACCTGCCAAATCGCGACCGACCCGCCCTGGAGGTCGCCACACCAACGAACCACTGCGCAAGGCCACCGCCGACGTATTCGAGAGCTGGATCAAATCTGCAACCGAGCGCTTCGTATCCGCCGCATCCCCGAGAGCACCGCGCGCGAGCTTGCGATCGGCCTGATCGGCGCGCTCGAGGGCGCCTTCCTGCTCAGCCGCGCCGCGCGCAGCACCGAACCGATGGACATCGCGAGCACCGCAGCGGCCGTGGCGACCGTGCAGGCCGCGCTCACCCGATCAGCGTAAAAGCAGGCCAGACGGTCAGGCCATGCCAGCCAACCGATACCACGAGGCTACCCGCGACGGCGACGTTCAGGCTGGCTCCTGCCGACCATCGGGATCTCCACGCACGCTCGGCGGCCTCCACCTGCTCATCGGAACGCCATGGGACTCGTGACCGAGTAGGACGACCGTTCGTTGCTGCGCCGGCTCGAGCCGGGGGAGCGATACGGCGCCATCGGCCAGCTCAACCACGACGATCCGCCAGCCGGCGGCGCGCTGCTCCTCGACCCAGCGATCCTTGCCAGATCGCCGCACAGTGGATGCTGGCTGGCGATGTGCGCCCAGGGTATCGCCGTGTCGAGCGCCTTTCGGTAGTGAGGTGTGTCGGGCACGGCCATGCACGCACCCACCGCATCGCACGTGCGCAGCAGCGTCCCAAGATTGGCCTCGAACGCAACCCACAGCGGAGCGATGAGAAGGTGTTCCCAACAGCTGTGCCGGCGTCGGCGACGCGCGCGACGGATCTCGCTCCGCCGGGCTTCTCGGCGCTCAACGCGCTCGGGCGACAGCCCTTTCATCGCTCACCGTCCCGAGACTAGCTATCCAATAGGAGCGGGCCATCGCTATGGATCCAGCGGTGCAGCTCAGCGCTCGTGCACGTCCACGACGTTCGAGGCGCCATCCAGGAACGGGAAGTCCGCCTCGTATGGCGAGAGAACACGGAAGCGGTAGGTCACTGGGCCGGGAAACTTGAAGCGGTAAGACGCGCGGTAGCGGCCCTTCGCGCCAGTGCTAATCGTGTCGAACTGGATCCATTCCCCACCCGAGGAGGCCTCGATCACGAGCTGCTTGCCAGGCGGGATCGGCGCGCCCTGCAGCACGCCCGTAAAGATGATGCGCCGGCCGACGCTCGTGACGTGGGGGGCGATGCGCAGCGCGATTCCGGCGTGAACCCGCAGCGCGAGGACAGCCGTAGCGACGGGGATCGTGTCATCGAGGTGGCTACGGTAGGCGAAGCTGAGCGTGCTCGAAGAGATGCCTTTGGGCAGCGTGACCGCCCACGCGCCCGTCGGCCCGGTGCGCACGCCCGCGAGGGACATGGTCTTCGCGCCCTCGTCGGCCGGGGTCTCCGTTACGTCGAGC
Source organism: uncultured Solirubrobacterales bacterium (assembly GCA_963779405.1). Lineage (GTDB taxonomy): Bacteria > Actinomycetota > Thermoleophilia > Solirubrobacterales > Solirubrobacteraceae > Palsa-744. Next base: position 324,714 of record CAVZYF010000006.1, on the reverse strand, counting down.
AACGCTCCGGTTATCGCCTGTCCGGCGGGGTTCGTCAAACGCCCGGTGACGCGGTCGAGGGCGCCGTAGCCGCTCGTGTGCGTGGTCTTCGTCGTGCTGCTCCAGCGGGCGGTGAGCTTGGCCTGATCGGAAGCGTTCGTCCCGTTGATCGGGCCACGCACGGAGGCGAGGCTGCCCGGGCCGATCGAAGAGATGACTGTCGACCGGTGCTCTGTTGCGCCGCTGGGCGGAGTCGGCGTCCGCAGCGCGACTAGGCGGCCTGCCCCTCGCGGACGATCGTCCCAGCCCGACGTGTCGAACGCAGCGGCGATGTCGAGGTTGCCCTCGTTGGCGAGCGTCGTAAGTGGCACGCCACCTGCTCGCGACCTGGGAGAAGGTCGACGTCGTCGGCGACGTACGGCGCGGATGCTCGCCTCCGCGGCCGGAGACGATTCACGCGGCCCGCTCGTGCCCGCCGCCACTGGTGGAGTGCCCCATCATCGCTGAACGCTATTCTCGATGCCGCCCCCGCCGCCGGTGTTGCTCGATCTGGCTCGCCTGGCAACCCGGGGCGCAGACGGCGAGGCCGACGCCGCGATTCGCGAACGGGCACATCGCGAGGCTCGTCGTGTTCAGCCGGTGTGTCGCTTCTCGGAGGCACCGCAATCGCCGTGAGCATCTCACCCGGAAGCGAGTTCGCCTTCCGCGTCGACCACCTTCGGCACCGACCCGCCGGCCCGACTGTGCGCGTTGGCGGATCGGAAGTGTTGTTGACTGCTTCGCGTTCGCTTTTGGTGGGCTGAGCGTGCGACACGAGACGTGCGGTCGACGACCGCGATTGGTACTCGAGCTGCTCAACTCATGGCAATAGGTGATCGATTCCGAGTACATATCGATGCCGAACGTGGTCCGATTCCCGCGCGTTCCAAACACCTTGAGGTTGTAGACGCGCACACTGGTTGGAGCCAAACCGACCATCCCCCACCCGTCCGCGGGCGCGGCAGCGATCATCGCCATTATATGTGCCATGCCCGTCAGGGTGCCCGCCGGGCAGCGTCGGATCCAGTGCCGCGAGTTCGTCTTCGAGTGTTCGTGCTCGGCGAGAGCGCATGACTGCCGGCCAGGATCGGAGTTCGTGTCCGGAGAAGCATCCACCCCCGAGTCCACGAGGCAGACGATCCCGGGGACCGGGGGCGCGGGTGCGTACTGCAAAAAGAGCGCGTCCGCGGCCGCCTGCTGCACCGTACCCGCGGGCACCCCGACCTCCGCCGACGCTTGCCCGCACAGCGCAATGCCGGCGAACAGAACGACCACGACTATCGAGAAGCTGCGCATCTACATCTTCCTTTCCAGAGCCCTCCCACCAGTGTTCCTGTCTCTTATACCGACCATTTCCACTCAACGGGACATTTCGGCTTGCTCCGCTGCTCGTCGCATTCGTGATCGGGTCTCTCGATAGGGGTAGAGTGATTGTCTCTACGAGGAGGCCACATGGATCAGCAACAAGAGCGCAAGGATCACATCGCCAACGCCGCTAAGTCGCGCAGCCTGGCGCAGGAGCGCCGAGCCCTGCAAACCGCCGAGATCGCCGGAAAGCAGGCCCAGCTCAAGCACGAGGCACAAAAGCGACGCGAGCAGAAGCTCAAGCCGACATCGGCGGCATAGACGACGGTCTGCGTATTGCTTGACGCTGGGATATCTCCGCGCGATGGATGCGCCATAGCTCGCCACGTCGGCTCGTGCTGAATCAACGAAAGCCACCGCTGTGGGCGCGCTGGCTGCTCACGATTCTCAGCTTCGCCGCGCTGGCCGTCGCGATCGTGATCGTGATCCACGCCGTCAACGACAAAGGCGCCTCTCCGTCCGAACGCTCGGCGGCGCTCGAAGCCAACCGCGAAGGTCAGATCGTCATCGCGGAAGACCAAGCCCCGCACACCTCGCCGCTGCAATCCGGCGCTCCCGCGGGAGTGGCGTTGCAGCGCGCGATCGCCGTCGACATGGACAGCCGGATTCGTCACGGAGCGCTCACAGGCCCCCTGCAAGGCGTGAGCTGCGCCCCCACGGGCCTACGCCACTCAGGACGTCAAGCGTTTCACTGCACGGCCCGCGCCGCGGCCATCGCATACCCAGTCCTGGGTGTGGTCGATGAACACACACATCATCTGATCTGGTGCAAGGTCGACCCCTCGCCCGTGAGCAACGGGCCCCAGGAAGTACCCGTGAGCCCGCGCTGCCGCGTGTGAGGCTCAATCATGTGAGGGGCTTACGCGCACGAAAGCGAAACGAGCGTTTCCCCCACTCGACAAGTGGCTCCACGAGGCCGGCACTCTCCAGGCGCGCGGGTAGCTCATCCGGGGAGACGGGAACAAGGGTGTCGCGGACGTGCAGCAGCTTGAACGCTCGGCCTGTGCCGATACTGTCGGTGCCCGCGAACACACCGCCCACTCGGAGAACCCTGCACGCCTCTGCCAGAAGCCGGTTCTGCAGCTGGAGCGATGGCACGTGGTGGAGCATCGTGAAGCACACCACGCCCGAGAAACGACCGTCGGCGAACGGCATCGCCGTCGCGTCCGCCTGCACTATCTCGACGGAGTCGCCGAACTTGCGCCGCAGCCGCACGCAGTAGCTCTCGGCGAGCTCGACGACCGTCAGCGAGCCGGTCCGGCGAGCGAGCACGCTGGTAGTGGCGCCGAATCCCGGCCCGATCTCGAGCACGTCATCGCCGAGGTCAACCCCGGCAAGGCCCCAGGGGAGCAGCTCGCGCTCGACGGTGCGAGCCCACCAGCCGGATGAGCAGAGGACAGCATGGGCTCGGTTCATGTTCGGAAGCAATCTATCCGAGCCGGTGTGCACTGGCGGTCCACTCAGCGACAAGCTCGATCCCCACCGCCCCACCCCGAGCGGCAGCTCTACCCCTTCCCAGCCGCCTCCCGCAACGCTTCCAGCACCACCCTCGCGTAGATCGCGCGCCCCGCGACCGATGGATGAACTCCATCCACGAGCAGGCTTTCGCTGGAGTGGGAATACCAGTCCGCCAGCACCGCCTGCGGCCAGGAGGAGACGTATTCGGCGAGCGCCTTGTCGACCTCGCCCTGCCAGCTGCGCGCGACGCGTACGTTGACCAGCACGACGTGGGGCACTCCGCTGAGCACTTCGCGCAACCGCTGAAGGTTGTCGTACCAGACCGGCCCGTTGTCGCCGATCTGGACGATCACCGTCGCCGGCAGGTCCCCATGCGCGCGGTATTCGGCCAGGCGCGAGATCGTGTCGACCGCCTGCCGGCCAACGACCGCATCGACGCGTAGCCGCGAGCCGAGACGCTGCTCGAGCACGGGGGCGCAGCCAAGCATCACCGAGTCGCCGAGCGCGAGGATCGGCCCGGTCGGGAGCCGATTGAGTATCAACCCCAGCAACTGCACCACCCGCCGCCGCCGAGGGCGTTCCCGGACAAAGTCGAGCCCGCATCCGTGCCTGCCTCGCCCCCACGCAACGCCCCCGCGAGGCTCGAAACCCGCGCGAGCGCGGCCGGGGTGGCCGTCTGCGCCGAGCCGACATCCGAACCGGGGGCGGGCAGGCCGAGCGTCAGCCCGAGCACGAGCACGAAGCCAGCCAGCGAGCCGGCGCGTCCAGCGCAGCCGCTCCCGCGGCGTGTGGCCGTCGAGCCACGCCCGCAGGCGCCGCTGCGCAGAGCCCGAGCGCACGGGCATCTCCACATAGCGATAGGAGAGCGCGGCGAGCCCGATGGTCACAGCGATCTGCGCCAAGACCACGAACGTCCCCCGCCAGGGCACGTCGATGCCGGGCCGGGAGAGCATCATCACCGGCCAGTGCCACAGGTAGATGCCGTAGCTGCGCACGCCGATCCAACGCAACAGAGCGAGTCCCCAGCGCACGCCCCAAAGACGAGGCGGGATGCACGACGACCGCGATCAACACGGCCGTGCACAGCGCGACCGCAAGGAACCCGCCGCGGTACAGCCACGGGTCGTAATCCTGAACACGCACGAACAGCCCGAGCACCGCCAGCAGCGCGGCACAGCCGACCCCGTCGAGGGTGCGCGCCGCGCGGCGGGACACTTCGCTCACGGAAGCCGCCGAGCGGCCAGGCAAACGCGAGCAGCGCGCCGACGAGCAGCGTCGCGGCGCGAGTGTCGGTGCCGTAGTACACGCGCGAGGGATCTTGGTTTGGGTTGTAAAGACCCCACATCAGACGCGGTTGAGGCCAGCGCCAAGCAGGACCGTGAGCACGACGGTGCAACGCCGGCCGAACAGCTTGAGGCTACCCATCAGCACGAGCGGCCAGAACAGGTAGAACTGCTCCTCGACCGCCAGGGACCACAGGTGCTGGAGCAGCGAGGGGCGTCCGAAGGCGTTGAAGTAGGAGTGGCTGGCGACGATCAGATGCCAGTTGGTCAGGTATACGAACGAGGAGAGCGCGTCGCCGCGGGTCCGCGCGAGGTCATCGCGCGCGATCGTCGAGGTGGCGAGCAGGCAGACGAAGACGACGAGCAGCACGGCCGGTAGCAACCTGCGCGCGCGGCGCATCCAGAACGCTTTGAAGCCGACGCGCCCCTTGCGACGGCGCTCGGCCAGCAGTAGAGAGGTGATCAGATAGCCGCTGAGCACGAAGAACACGTCGACGCCGAGAAAGCCCCCGGGCATCCAGGAGACGCCCGCGTGGTAGAGCACGACGCCGGCGACCGCGAGGGCGCGCAGACCGTCGAGACCGGGTCGATAGGGCAGTTGAGTACCGATAGTCGGTGGCCTGCGCGCGACGGAGATAGAGGACTCGGCTGCGCGAGGAAGGCTTCGCTCGCCCATGAAAGCGAGTGTACGGCCAGCCGAGTCAGAAGAATCCTTGTGGGTGGCCTCCCCCGGCGGGCTCACAGGCAGCCGAAATCCGCCTGTTAAAGTGGAGAAAGCAAGCAACCAAGGAGCCAAATACCCCTGATGACGAGCCCCAGCAAGGTACAGGCGCTCGCCGCGGAACACGGGGGGCGGCCAGCATGACGCGCCTGATCGGCGCCGGCAAGACGACGTTCGCGGCGCTCGCGATCCCCAACTACCGCCGCTACATCTCCGGCCAGGCGATCTCGCTCGTCGGCACGTGGATGCAGATGGCCGCGCAGTCGTGGCTGGTGCTGACGTTGACCGGCTCAGCGACGACGCTCGGCATCGTGATCGCGCTGCAGACGCTGCCGGTGCTGCTGCTCGGGCCGTACGGCGGCGTGATCGCCGACCGCGTGGACAAGCGCAGGCTGATGGTCATGCCTGCAGGCGGCGATGGGCGTGCAGGCGCTGATCCTCGGCGTGCTGACGGTGACGGGCGCGGTCGAACTGTGGGAGATCGGCGTGCTCGCGCTGCTGCTGGGCATGAACAACGCGTTCGAGAACCCCGCGCGGCAGTCGTTCATGCTCGAGATGATCGGCCCGGAGAACCTGCGCAACGCGGTCAGCCTCAACTCGGTGCTCGTGAACGTCGCGCGCACGATCGGCCCGGCGGTCGCGGGGATCCTGATCGCGACCGTCGGCACCGGCGTCTGCTTCCTCGTGAACGCCGCGAGCTTCGTCGCGGTGATCGCCTCGCTCATCACGCTCGACCGCAGCGCGCTGAACCCGACGAAGCCGACCCCGCGCGCGCCGGGCCAGCTGCGGGAAGGCCTGCGCTACGTGCGCAGCACCCCCGAGCTGGGGATCCCGCTGCTGATGATGGCGCTCGTCGGCTGCCTCGCATACGAGTTCCAGGTGTCGCTGCCGGTGATGGCCAAACAGGGCCTGCACCTCGGCGCGACCGGCTACGGCTTCATGACCTCGGCGATGGGCGTCGGCGCGGTCGCTCGGCGGCCTGCTCGTCGCCGCGAAGGGCAAAGTCGGCCTGCGCCCGCTCGTGGCGGCCGCGGCCGCGTTCGGGATCTTCCTCGCGCTGGCGACGGTCGCGCAGAGCCTCGCGCTGGAGCTCGTCGCGCTCGCGCTCGCGGGCGGCGCGAGCATCGCCTTCATGTCGACCGGCAACTCGACCCTGCAACTGGGCGCGGCGCCGAACATGCGCGGCCGCGTGATGAGCCTGTGGTTCGTCGCCTTCCAGGGCTCGACCCCGATCGGCGGACCGATCGTCGGCTGGGTGATGGCGACGGCGGGCGCCCGCGCGGGGCTGGGCGTGGGTGCGGTCACCTGTTTGCTGGTGGCGGCGCTGGGGCTGCTCGCCGCCAGGCGTGGGATGGAGCGGCGCGGGATCCGGATCGTTCGTCCGGTCGGGGTGGGCGGGCCTTAATCTCCGGGACTTATCGGCCGGAAAGGATTGAGTCCCTCAGCCGGGAGGGCGCCGGACCCGCTTGGCTGAAATGGTCCTCACCACCCTGGGGAATAACGATTACCACGTACTTCGATGAACATGGGCTACCCCGGGGGGATACGCAGATACGGCAGCGCGAAGGACATGATCTGACCGAATGCCGGCGCGGCCACGGTGCCGCCGTAGATCGAGCCCGACTGCGGTTCGTCGACGACGACCGCGCACAGCAGCTTCGGGTCTGTGGCCGGGGCGAAGCCGATGAACGAGGCGACGTAGGCGCTTTCGGAGTATTCGCCGGTTTCTTTGTCGATCTTGCTGGCCGTGCCGGTCTTGCCCGCCAGTTGATACCCAGGGATCGAAACCTCGCTCGCGGTCCCGCCCGGTGCGAGCACGCCCTCGAGCATCTTGCGCACCTCGGCGGAGGTCGTTTCGGAGATCACGCGATGGCCGGCCGGCTCTGGCTGGGGACGGCCGTTGACGGCGGCGACGATGTGCGGCGGGCGCAGGATGCCACCGTTGGCGATCGCGGAGTAGGCGGTCGCCATCTGCATCGGCGTGACGAGCTCGCCCTGGCCGATCGGCAGGTTGCCCATCGAGGAGCCCGAGTATTCGCTCAGCGGCAGCGGACGGCCCTTTCCTCCCCGGGCAGGTCGACCCCGGTGGGCGCGCCGAAGCCGTAGCGATGGACCCATTCGTTGAAGCTGTCGGCTCCGTCGAGCGCACCGATCTTGATCGCGCCGACGTTGCTGGAGCGGGCGAGGATTTCGCGCGGTCGTGAGTGTTTCTTCGGGGTGTTCGGTGTCGTCGTGGATCGTGCGGTTGGCGACCTGGATCTGGTCGGGGATGTTGAAGGGGGTGTTCGGCGTGATCAGGCCCCGTTGCAGCCCATCGGAGACCGCGACCACCTTGAACGTCGAGCCCGGTTCGTAGTTGAACCCCACCGCCCGATCCTCGATCGCGCCTTCGGGCGCGGCGGAGGGATCGTTGGCGTTGACCTGTGGCCAGTTCGCGAGCGCGAGGATCGCGCCCGTGCGCGGGTCCATCACGATCGCGGTGGCGTCTTTCGGATCGAACACCTTGCCGACGGCGCCGAGCACGTTTTCGGTGCGCCGCTGAATGTTCGCGTCAAGCGTCAGCGACAGCGACGCGCCCGGCTTCTCGGGGTGCACATCGTCGATCGAGATCGGCTGCCCCAGCGCGTCGCTGACCACGCGCCGTTCGCCGGCGCTCCCATGCAGCAGTGAGTTGTGCGAGTACTCCAGGCCCGTCAGCCCGTTGCCTTCGGTGCCGACGATCCCGAGCACCTGCGCCGCCAGCGTGCCGCGTGGATACACGCGGCGCATCACCGGCGTGCCGGAGATCCCGGGGATGTTCAACCCAAGCACGGTCTGCGCCGCCTTGGCTCCAAGCGCGCGCGCGAGGTATACGAAGCCCGTGTGCTCGCTGAGGTCGGCCAGCAGCGTGGCCTGAGACTGGCCCAGCAGAGGAGCCAGTTGCCGCGAGGCGTCCAGCGGGTCCTTGACGAGGTAGGGCGTGGCAGAGATGTCCTGTGCCGGCTCTGAGACGGCGAGATCGATGCCGTTGCGATCGGTGATCGTGCCGCGCTGCGCGGGCACTGTTTCATAGGTCAGCTGCTGCGTGCGCGCGGCCTTGCGCAGCGCCCCGCTGTGCACCGTGCCGAGGTACATCGTGCGCCCGGCCGCGAGCACGAGCAGCAGGAAGAAGAACCCGAAGATCAGTCCGATCCGGCGCTGTACGATGGGCACCCGCTATCCCCCGGGGGTGCCGCCACCGGTGGAGGTCGGCTGTGCTCGGCGTCGCCGTGCTCGGGCTCTCCGCTTCGCTCGCGCCGCCAGCGGCGCTCGCCGTGCCGGCGCCGGAGGCAGGGGCTTCGGCTGTCGTGGCCGGCGAGGACGCGGCCGGCGTCGTGGCCTGCGCCGGCGTGGGCGGCGCTTCGGTGCCGGCAGCCGTCCTGAGTGCTCGCTTCCCCAGTCGGGGCGCTCGATGGCGTAGCCGCCGCTTCGCCCGCCGAAGCGGTCGAAGACGCAGTCGCTTCTCCCGTCGTGGAGGTGCTCGATCCCGTCGCTTCGCCACCTGTGGCGCTCGCCGTGGAGATCGGCGCGCTGAGTGCGGCCGCGGCCTTGCTCACGTCGCTCGAAGGGTGGGAGCTCAGAAAGCCGAGCGCCCCGGCGGGGATCAGTTCCATGCCCGCGCGCTCGGCCTGCGCTTCGATCTGTTCACCCGCAGCTGCTTCGGAGTTTTCGGCGCTGAGCGTGGCGTTCTCGCGTTGCAGCAGCGTTTCGCGCACGAGCGAGCGGCCGATCCCCGCGTTCAGCTTCAGCAGAAACAGCTGCATCGTCACGATCCCGATCAGAGCGAACGCGATCACCCCGATCCATACGCGTCCGCGGATCAGGCGATCGAGCAGCCGGTGCGTCGCCACCGCCTCGGCGAGCCCCAGGGCATGCGCCGGCCCGGCCCACGCACGACTCTGAGCACGGGAAGGGCTACGGGAGGGATTGCGTGTGGAACGGGCGGGGTGGGCGGGTCCAGATACTCGCCGCGGCCTGCGCGGGGCAGCGGGCGCCCTCCGCGGGCTTGGGGTGCGCCGCGGTGCAATCGCCGGGGCCGCGGCGGCGCTGGCTGCCGATGGTGTCATGCCGTTCCCTCCATGTTCGTTGCAAGTTTGCTGGCCGCACTCAGCCTGGCCGCGCACCTGGCCGCGCACCTGGCCGCGGCACTTGCCGCCGGCGAAGTCATGCCGACTCCTCCGGGCTCACGCGCAGCTTCCTGGCCGCGCGCAACCGGGCCGAGCCAGCCCGCGGGTTCTCCGCGACCTCGCCCGCGGAGGGCATGATCGCGCGGCGCGCGAGCAGCGCGGCCTCGGCCTCGCGCCCGCAACCGCAGACCGGCATCTCGGGCGGGCAGATGCAGCCGCGCGCGCGCTCGCCCAGGAAACGCTTCACGCGCCGGTCCTCGAGCGAGTGGAAGGAGATCCCCGCCAGCACGCCACCCTCGCGCAGCAGGCCCCAGGCGAGCGGCAGCCCGCGGTCGAGTTGCCCCAGCTCGTCGTTGACGGCGATCCGCAACGCCTGGAAGGTGCGCTTGGCGGGATGCCCGCCCGCGAACCGAGCGGGGATCGGGATCGCAGCGTTGATCGTGTCCACCAGCTCCACCGTCGTCTCGATCGGCGCTTCCGTGCGCCGGCGCACGATCATCCGGGCGATCGCCCCCGCGTGGCGCTCCTCGCCGAAATCGCGCAGCGCGCGCGCCAGACGGCGCTCGTCCCAGCCGGCGACGATCTCGCGGGCGCTCAGCTCCTGCTCGGGGTCCATGCGCATATCCAAAGGCGCCTGGAAGGAGTAGGAGAAGCCGCGCTCGCGCGTGTCCACCTGCATCGAGGACATGCCGAGGTCGAAGTAGGCGATGTCGGCTTGCAGTCCCTCTTCGGCGAGTTGCTCCAGCGCCTCGGCGTAGCTCGCGTGGATGAAGCGCACCGAGCAGGCGAGCACACCGGCCAGTTCCTCGAAGCGCTCTTCGGCCAGGGGATCCCGATCGATCCCGATGAACGTCCCCTCCGGCCCGAGGCGCTCGGCGATCAGCTCCGCATGCCCGCCGCCACCGAAGGTGCAGTCGATCGCGGTCTGGCCCGGGCGCGGGTCGAGCAGGTCGATCAGCTCCCCGGCCAGTACGGGGATGTGTGTCCTTCTCATGTCAAGCAGGATGGTCGACACGCGCGGTTATCTCTGCGACGCCGCTCAAAAGCGCCGGTCGATGGTCATTCCAACTGCCTCTGTCCCACAGCTCCAGGCGGTCGCCCACTCCGACGACGACGACCTCCTTCAGAAGTCCGGCGTGCTCGCCGAGGAAGCCGGGGACCATGATCCGCCCGGCGGCGTCGAGCTCCGCGTCCTGGGATGAGCCGTAGAAGAAGCGCTCCAGCTCGGTCAGCCGCGGCGACAGCGGCGGCAGCTCCGCCAGCGCGCGCTGGGTGTAGCGCTCGTAGTCCTCCGGGCGCCAGATCCCGACGCAGGGCTTCAGGTCCACCGGCATCGCGATCACGACGCCCTCGGCCAGCGTCGCGCGGTAGCGGGCCGGCACCGTGAGCCGGTTCTTCGCGTCGAGCGTGTGGTCGAAGGTGCCGCGGAAGGGGACCAAGGGGTGGCTCCAAGTTGATTACCGAGCCGAGGTGGAGGAGTGGGAGGAGCCCCTCCACCCCGGCTCGCTTCCGCGAACTTATCCCACTTTCCCCCACAACGCAACCCTAATTGCACATTTTTTCCCACTTACCCGTTCCAGCGGCCTCGTAAACGGCGAAAATGCCCGCTCAGAAGGTCTTTTCGGGCCTGCGCCCGTCGGGCTCGGGCGACGGACCCCAAAGTGCAAGCCCCGATGCATCGCTGCCAGGTGCGACGCTTCTTGCAGATCGCGCCCCTCGCCCGACCCTCGCTCGATCCCTCGCGCGACCCTCCCGGCAACCCCCGTCGATCGAGTGAGCCACCTTCAGATCCGCAGGTACTTGCGCGGGCGAGCGCCCGACGACTACGATCGCTTCATGCCGAGACTCCCTCCGCGCCGCCTCACCGCAGCGCTCATCCCCATCCTCGTGCTCGCAACCGTCGCGCTCGCGGGCTGCGGCTCCTCGTCCTCGCCCGGCAGCTCCACCGACCCAGCCGAGGTGATCCCGGCCTCCGCGCCGCTGTACCTCGGCGCGGTCGTGCACCCCAGCGGCACGCTGAAGACCGATGCGACCACCGCCGCGAGCACGCTCACCCACCAGCCCGATTCCTATGCGCGCCTCGCCTCGGTGCTCCAGGTCCCCGGCAGCCCGCCGCTCACCTATAGCCACGACATCGCGCCGTGGCTGGGCCCCAACGCCGGGATCTTCCTATCAACCCTCTCCGCCTCCGCCGCGGCGACCGGCCAGCTGCAGCAGCTGCTCACCCAGCTCCTGCAAGGCGGCTCATCGGCCACGCCGAGCGCATGGCCATTCGCATCGGGAGTCCAGGGCGCGATCGTGCTCGACACCAGCGACGCCGCCAAGGCAGCCTCGTTCATCAGCACCGAGGCCGAGCACGCCGGCGCGCACGCGGCGAGCTACCGCGGCGTCGACTACCAGGCGAGCACCGGCGGCGAGGCCTTCGGGATCGTCGATCGCCTCGCGGTACTCGGCACCGTCACGGGGTTGCACGCCGTGATCGACACCTCGCTGGGTGGCCCCTCGCTCGCGCACGCCGCTGACTATTCGAAGCTCCTCGCGAGCGCCCCGTCAGGCGCGCTCGCCCACGTCTACTCGAACCCCGGAGCGCCAGGCGGCGGCGGATCAAGCGGATCGGGGGGCTCCTCCGGCGCCTCTGGAACCGGCACGCAGGGTCTCGACAGCCTGATCGGGCTGCTCGGCGGCACCCGCACGGTGAACCTCTCGCTCGTGCCCTCCTCCAGCTCGATCGCGCTCGACGTCGACAGCCTCAGCAACTCCGCGACGGCCGGGGGCGGCGGCGGACTGGCGGCCTCCGCCTCCGAAGGCGCCCAGGCGCTCAGCGAGCTGCCGGGCGAATCGTGGCTCGCCGCCGGCCTCGGCAACGTTGGCGTCACGCTCGCGGGCGACGTGCGGGCGCTTCACGGCCTTGGCTCGCTGATCACCTCGCTGGGCGGCTCCTCCGGCGCGGGCGCCACGACCGAAGAAAGCTCGTCGAGCGGCTTCAATATCAAGGGCGTCCTCGAAGGGTTCCTCGCGCCGCTGTCGGCACTCAGCGCCCCCGGCGCCCAGAGCCAGCACGACTTCCTCAGCTGGATGAGCTCCGCCGGGATCTTCGCGGGCGGCAGCGGCATCGTCAACCTGCGCGGAGGGATCGTGTTCGACTCGAAGGACCCCTCGCTCTCGAAGGCCGCGGTTGCCAAGCTCGGCGCCGCGCTTGAAAAGTCCGGCGGCTCGGTGCAGTCGATCTCGATCCCCGGCACCGACGCGGCAATCTCAGCACGCGTGAGCGGTCTGCCGGTCGAACTCGACATCGCCAACGGCATCGGCTCTGACGGTCAGACCAAGTTCGTGATCGGTCTCGGCGAAGCCTCCGATACAGGACGCGTTGAAACCGTCGAGCACGCTTTTGACCGCGGCCTCCACGAGCACCGCTGCCGGCACGCTCGGCGAAGGCATCCGACCGAGCGTGATCGTCGAATTCGCCCCGCTGCTGACGCTGCTCGAAGGAGTCGGCCTCGCCGAAGACCCGAGCATCTCCCACGTCCTGCCCTACCTGCGCTCGCTCTCCACGCTCGCCGGCGGTGGCAAGAGCCTCGGCGGAGGGATCGAGCGCTTCCGGCTCGTCGCCGGGCTGCAGCAGTCGGGCTGAGGCTCAGCGGACCTTCAGCACCTTGTAGAACACCGCCTGCCCGTCCTTGACCCTGTCCACGCCGTAGCGTGAAAGCGTGGTTTCGCCGTCTGCTTCGATCGAGTAGCGGCCGATCACCGAGTCGCGATTGCGAATCGCGAAGAACTCATCGACGACCGCCTGGCGATTATTCCCACGCACGCCAGCGTTGCGAATCGCCAGCAGCGCGACGCTCATCGCCTCATACCCATACAGCGCATACGCCCCGCCTTCGGCGCCGAAGCGCCGGCGGTAGCGCGCGAGCACCTGCGCCGCCGGGGGCGGATACAGGCTCGTAGGGAGGATCGGTGTGGTCAGATATGTGTTGGCCGCCGCTTCGGATCCGATTTCGGAGGTGAATTCGCTGTTGACCATGTCGCTGGAGCCGAGCAGCAGTAGCTTCGGATCGGCGCCGTGCAGCTGCTTCCACAGCGCCACCGTCCCCGTCCCCGTGCCGCCGGCGAAGAACACCGCCTGCGCGCCGCTTTCGGCCAACTTTGCGACCTCGCTCTGAAAGCTCGTGGTCGCGTTCGTGTGGATCATGTCCAGGCTGTCGTGCTTCACCACAGAGATCCCGGCCTTCGCGGCGTCCCCGGCGACGAGTTCCGCGAGCGGGACCTCGAACGGCCCTTCGTCGTCGAGCACATACAACCGCTTCACACCCAGCCCCTGCAGCAGCTGCACCTGCGCTTCGGCCTGCGCCGGATCGCCCGGCTGTAGGCGTCCGAAGGTGCGTTTCCCGGAGGGATAGAAGCGTTCGGGCTCGTCCTGGCCGGCGTCGAGCGAGGAAGTCAACCCGACGTATGGACTCGACGGGCTGACCTGCAGGATGCCCGAGGCGTTGATCAGCGGCAGCGAGACCGCGCTCGCACCTGAGTTGTAGTCGCCCAGGTAGGCGATCGTGGTGGTGTCCTCGGCGGCCGTCTTCGCGTTCGTCGCCGTCACGCCGGGGTTCCATTCCCCGGTGCTCGTATTCGAGTCGTCCATCGAGAGGTAGCTGATCTTGAACGGCCCGATTCGCCCGCCGGCTTCGCTCAGCGCGAGCTTCTCGCCGTCCACGATCTGCTGGGAGTTAGGCCCCGATGGCCCCTGCAGCGGCAGGCTCGAGTAGATCGTCAGCTGGTTGCCGATCGTGCTCGACGCGCCCGATACGCCCACGCCCCCGCAACCGGCGACGCCGAGCGCGCGCGAGGACGCCGCGAGCGCCGCCGCCGAAAGTCCTCCGAGCCGACGTGCGTGCATCGAGTGCTCAGCTGCGGCGGCCAGGCGATGCTCCGCATCTGCCAATCGTGCCAGCCAGCGCGCGCGCACTGGCTGCTCAGCTGCGGCGGCCGGGAAGGTAGCCGGCGAGGATTCTGACGGTGGCTCCCGCAACGATGATCAACGTCGCGAGAATGAACGCGTCGAAGCCCGTCGTGCCGAGCGCCCAGAGCACGACCCAGACAACCAGGCCGGCGGTTACGGTGAGGACCAATCCCATGCTGGCGGAATCCTAGCGGGCCGGGGCGAGACCCGCGGCCAGTTCGCCCACGACCGCGCCGACGGCTCCCGCCGGATCTGCGGACTCACCCGCGGCGCGCACCAGCCTGGTGCCGACGATCACCCCATCCGCACCCGCCTGCGCGGCCTGCAGCGCCTGCTCGGGCGTGCTGATCCCGAAGCCCAGCGCGATCGGCGCCCGCGTGCTCGCCTTCGCCCGCTCCACAACCTGCGCAAAGCGCTCGCCCAGCTCGCTGCGCTCGCCGGTCGTACCCACGACCGAGACCGTGTACATGAAGCCTTGGGCGCTCTTGCCGATCTCCGCCAAGCGCTCCAGCGTGGTCGTGGGCGCCACCAGCGGCACGAGTGCAAGGCCATGCGCTTTGCAGGCCTCCCCCACCTCGGGCGCCTCGCCGAGTGGCAGGTCGGGCACGATCAGACCGCTCGCGCCGGTCTTTGCAAGCCGCTCCACGAACGCCTCCGCGCCGGGGGCGAACACCATGTTCGCGTAACACATCAGCACCACCGGCACGCTCTGCGCCAGCGCGCGCGCCACCTCCAGCACGCCCGCGACGTTCGCTCCCGCCTGCAGTGCCTGTGTCCCCGCCGCGTGGATCACGGGTCCGTCGGCGAGCGGGTCCGAGTAGGGCATGCCCAGCTCGATGATGTCCGCGCCGGCGCTCACGCAGGCTTCGCCGATCTTGATCGAGTCCGCGAGCGTCGGATAGCCGCCCATCAGGTACGGCATCAACGCGGCCCGCTTGCCCGTCTGCGCGAACGCGGCGGCGATCCGCTCGATCCCATTCGGGGACGCTGCCGTTCTCGCTCACCCCCCCAGCACCTCCGCGAGATCCTTGTCCCCGCGGCCCGACAGGCACACAAGGTCCAGCTCGCCGTCGTCCTGCGCGAGCGTCCACGCCAGCGCATGCGCGGTCTCGAGCGCCGGGATGATGCCCTCCAGGCGCGCTGTCTCTCTGAAGGCCGCGAGCGCCTCGCGGTCGGTCACCGCCTCATAGCGCGCGCGTCCGCTGTCGCGCAGGTAGGCGTGCTGGGGCCCCGCCCCGGGGTAGTCGAGGCCCGCCGAGATCGAGTGCGCCTCGACGATCTGGCCCTCCTCGTCCTGCATCACCGCCGAGCGCGACCCGTGCAGGATGCCGACGCGCCCGCCGACCGTCAGCGGGGCTCCATGCCTGCGGCGTGTCGATCCCCTCGCCGCCGGCCTCCACCCCGATCAGCTGTACCTCTTCGTCGTCGAGGAACGCCGCGAACGTGCCGATCGCGTTCGAGCCTCCGCCCACGCATGCGATCACGCGCCCCGGCAACCGCCCCTCGCGCTCCAGGATCTGCGCCCGCGCCTCGTCGCCGATCACGCGCTGCAGATCGCGCACGATCGCCGGGTACGGCGCGGGACCGACGACCGAGCCGATCACGTAATGGGTGCTCTCCACGTTCGTCACCCAGTCCCTGATCGCGGCCGAAGTGGCCTCCTTCAGCGTCCTCGCGCCCGCGTCCACCGGCTTCACCGTCGCGCCCAGCAGCTCCATCCGCTGCACGTTCGGCTTCTGGCGGCGCGTGTCCTCGGTGCCCATGTACATGACGCACTCCATCCCCAGCAGCGCGCTCACGGTCGCGGTCGCCACCCCGTGCTGGCCGGCGCCGGTCTCGGCGATGATCCTTTTCTTGCCCATCCTTCGCGCCAGCAGTGCCTGACCGAGCGCGTTGTTCAGCTTGTGCGAGCCCGTGTGGTTGAGATCCTCGCGCTTGAGGTAGATCGGCCGGCCGGCCTTCTCCGACAGTCTCCTGGCCCTGTACAGCGGCGTGGGCCTGCCGCCGAAGTCGCGCAGCAGGCCGTTCAGCTCCTCTCGGTAGGCCGGGTCCTCCCGCGCCTGCACCCACGCCTGCTCCAGCTCCGCCAGCGCCGGCATCAGCGTCTCGGGAACGAACTGCCCGCCGTACTGCCCGAAGCGATGCTCGACGGCGCTCACGCCGCGGCGCCTTCGGTGACGGATGCGTCTTCGATGACTGATGCCGTCCGCTCCACCGCCGCGAAGAAGGCCCTCAGCTTCGCCTCGTCCTTCTTCCCCGGAGCGCTCTCCGTCCCGCTCGCGCTGTCCACCGCGAACGGCCGCGTCTGAGCGATCGCGCCGCGCGACATTCTCGGCGCTCAGGCCGCCGCTCAGGATCAGCGGGACCTTCGAGCGCCGCGCGGCCAGCAGCTCCCAGTCGAAGGTCTCGCCCGTGCCGCCCCTCAATGCCTGCTTCTCCGGGACCTGCGAGCGCGCGTCGAGCAGATGGAAGTCCACGTGGTAGCGCTCCAGGTCACGTACGTCTCCCGGGGCCGGCGACCTGAGCCGCCTTGATCACCCGCGCGCCGGTTCTGCGCGGCACCTCGCCGCAGAACGCCGGGCCCTCGTCGCCGTGCAGTTGCACGATCGTCAAGCCGAGATCCTCGCTCGTCTCGACGACGTGCTCCAGGGGATCGTTCACGAACACCCCGCACAGCTCGACCTTTCGCGCCAGCGCCGCCGTGATGCGCTGCGCCTCCTGGAGCGAGCATCGGCGCGGGCTGTCCTCGTAGAAGATCATGCCGATCGCCCAGGCGCCCAGCTCGACCGCCAGTTCGGCGTCGGCCAAGTTGGTGATCCCGCAGATCTTCACCTTCGGGGCTGTCTCGGACATGCCCCAACGGTAGCGGGGAGGCCTACCCTTCGGGCGTGTTCGGGTTGGGCACCGAGTTGGGACGTTCGCCGAGCTTCACGCTCACCGTCTTGTGTTCGTAGCCGCCCTTCCTGTTCGCCCGCAGCAACCCGATGCTCACCGTGTCGCCCGGTTTCTTCGGCCTCGATGTCGTTCGCGAGGTCTTCCGAGCTCGCCACGGCCTTGCCGTCGATCGAGACGATGATGTCGCCGCCGACCGCCACCTGGCCGCCTTCGACGCTGCCGCTGATGTTGCCACCGCGGATACCGGCTTTTTCGGCGGCGGTGCCCTTCTGCACGCTCTGCACCAGCGCGCCTTGCTGCACCGGCAGGTTGAGCGCCGACAGCGATCCGTCGATCGTCAGCGAGGTCAGGCCGAGGTAGGCGCCGCGGATCGTGCCGCCTTTCTCGAGTGCGGAGATCTCGCTCTTGGCCGTGTTGATCGGCACGGCGAAGCCGATCCCGACGCTGCCGTCGCCCTGAGCCGCCGGTCTCGATCTGCGAGTTGATGCCGATCACTTCACCCGCGATGTTCAGCAGCGGCCCGCCGGAGTTCCCGGGGTTGATCGGCGCGTCGGTCTGCAGCACGTTGTCGATCGTGAAGCCGTTCGGCGCCGTTATCTGACGCTGGAGCGCCGAGATCACGCCGGTCGTGAGCGTCCGTTCCAGGTCGAACGGGTTGCCGATCGCCAGGACCGGATCGCCCACCTCGACGGTGCTCGAATCGCCGAGCGTCAGCGGATGCAGCGTCAGCCCGTCGGTTGAGATCCGCAGCACCGCGAGATCGTTCGAGGGATCCTTGCCGACAACCTTCGCTTCGACCGACTTGCCTTTTTCAAAGCTCACCGTCACCTTGATCGCGTTCTCCACCACGTGGTAGTTGGTCAGGATCGTGCCGTTGGCGTCGATCACGATGCCCGAGCCGGTGTCCTCTCCCTGTTTCTCGGCTTCCCCGCCGCCGAACAGGTTCAACGACGATTCCGATTTCTCCACGACCGTCGAGGTCACGAACGCGACCCCGGGGGCATCGCGCACGTAGATGTCGTGCGGTGTCAGCCCCGACGTCTTCTGCGAGGCGTTCGAGGGCGCGATCGGGGCGGCCTGGACCGTCGTCACAGTCTTGCTCGAGCTGTTCAGCCCGCCGAACGCCGCGACCACCGCGACGACCACGGCGCCGCCGATCAGGGCGGAGAGAAAGGGAATGAAGAAGGTGCGTTTCATCTGATGCAAGAGAATGACCGGTCGCGATCAAGGCTTTCTAAAGCGCGACCCCGCTATTCCTAAAGCTATTGGAATCCCCGTTTTGCGCGGCAGGTCGGCCCGATCTACGCCGCTTTGGGGGGTCTACCGGCGCGATCTCCCCGCAGTATCCGCAAAGCCGCCTCGGGGTCCTCCGAGCGCATCAGCGTCTCACCGACGAGCACCGCATCCACACCGGCCTATCCTCGAGCCTGCTCAGCTGCTCGGCTTCCGCGATCCCCGACTCCGAGACGACCGTCACCCCGGCAGGGATCTCGCCCATCAGCCGCTCGGTGCGCTCCACATCCACGCTGAAGTCCCGCAGGTCACGGTTGTTGATCCCGATCAGCTCGGCCCCGAGCTTCAGCGCCGACCCCCAGCTCCTCGCGATCGTGAACCTCCACCAGCACATCCAACCCGAGCGTCTCCGCGCGCTCGTGCAGCGCCCGTCAGCCGCTCCGGCTCGAGCGCCGCCACGATCAGCAGCACCGCGTCCGCCCTCGCAACCTTCGCCTCGTACAGCTGGTACTCGTCGACGATGAAGTCCTTACGCAGGATCGGCAGCTCGCACGCCGCACGCGCCGCCGTCAAGTCCTCGAGCGTTCCGTCGAAGTGCCTGCCCTCCGTCAGCACCGACAGCGCGCTCGCGCCGCCGCGCTCATATGCAGCGTACGCAGCTCGTGCAGGTCCGGCGCCTGGTGCAGTCTCCCCGCCGAAGGCGAGCGCCGCTTGAACTCCGCGATCACCGCGATCCCGGGCTCCGCCAACGCAGCCGCGAAGCGCCGCGGGCTGGTCTCTCCCGCGCCGCCGATCGCAAACGCCTGATATTCGAGCTCCTCCAGGCGGCTGCTCCCGCTTGCGACGCTCCAGCTCATCGCGCGTGCTCTGCAATATCCGCGCCAGCACGGTCGGTGCCTGTGCGCTCATCGCGCCGCCCCCGCGGGCGCGTATCGCCGGCTGGCCTCCAGGTAGCGCTCCAGGGCGCTCTCCGCGAGCCCGTCCTCGATCGCCGCGCGCGCGGCCTGCACGCCCTCCGCGAGCGTCTGCGCGACGCCGGCGGCGTAGATCGCGGCGCCCGCGTTGATCAGCGCCAGGTCGGTGCGTACCCCCCGCTCGCCCGCCAGAATCGCGCGCGTCACCGCCGCGTTCTCCTCCGGTGTGCCGCCATCGTAGTCCGGCTCGACAGCGAGCTCGAGCCCGACGTCGCTTGGGGTCAGCGTGTAGTGGCTCAGCTCTGCTCCGTTCACCTCGACCACGCGCGTCGCCGCGCTGATCGAGACCTCGTCCAGCCCGTCCTCGCCTGAGACGACCAGCGCCCGGTGCACGCCCAGCCGCGCCAGCGCCCCGGCGATCGTCTCCAGGAAGCTCGGATCCGAGACGCCGATCAGCTGCCGTTGCGCACCCGCCGGATTGGTCAGCGGCCCCAGGAGGTTGAAGATCGTTTTGACCGCGAGCTCGCGCCTCACGGGCACGACGAAACGAGTGGCCTGATGGTGCGCGGGCGCAAACATGAAGCCAAAGCCCGCCTCCTCGATGCAGCGCGCCACGCCCTCCGGCGTCAGGTCGATCCTCGCGCCCAGCGCCTCCAGCAGATCGGCCGACCCCGACAGGCTCGTGGCCGAGCGGTTGCCGTGCTTGGCCACCGCGCAGCCCGCGCCGGCGGCGATCAGCGCGGCCGTCGTCGAGACGTTGAACGTGCGCTTCCCGCCTCCGGTGCCGGCGGTGTCGAGCAGGTCCTTGCGCTCGGTCGGCACGTGCGCGGCGAGCGCCCGCATCGTGCGTGCCAGCCCGGCGAGCTCGTCGATCGTCTCGCCCTTCGTCCTGAGCGCGATCAGGAAGCCCGCGATCTGAATCTCCGAGACCTCGCCGTTCATGATCTCGCCGAGTACCTCTGCCGTCTCGTCCGCGCTCAGGTCGCGGCGCGAGGCGAGCGCCGTCGATCGCTCTTGTCAGGATCGCGTTAGGCATCGGCCGGTCCTTCGAGGAAGTTCTTCAACAGCAGCCTCCCCTCGTCGGTCAGCACCGACTCCGGGTGAAACTGCACGCCCTCCGCCGGCAGCTCCGTGTGCCGCAGCGCCATCAGCACGCCGCCGCCGCGTGCGGAGGACTCGAGACAGTCCGGCAGCTGGGGATCGACCACGAGCGAGTGATAGCGCCCCACCGTCAACGGTGTTCCCAGCCCCTTGAAGATCGTCTGCCCGTCGTGCTCGATCGTCGTCGCCTTGCCGTGCACCGGCTCGTGCAGCACCACCTTGCCGCCGAACGCCTGCGCGAGCGCCTGGTGACCGAGGCACACCCCGAGCGTGGGTATCCCGGCCTCGGGCAGCCGCCGCGCCGCCTCCAGGGAGATGCCGGCCTCGTTCGGGCGTGCACGGCCCGGGCGAGATCACGCAGCGCTCGTAGCCCCCCGCCAGTAGCTCGTCGACCGTCGCGCGGTCGTTGCGCACCGCGCGCACGTCTGACCCGAGCTCGCCCAGGTACTGGACGAGGTTGTACGTGAACGAGTCGTAGTTGTCGATCACGAGCACTTTCATCTTCAGTTTCCGTTTCTCCCCCATCACCCCTATTTTGCCTGCAAAACGCGGACTTCGGGGCTGATTATGTATCGCGGCATCGGCGCCGTTCGTGGCGGGCATTGAGCGTAGCCGAGAAGCACGAAAGCCGCCCAGGGGCGAACCCCCCTCGGACGACTAGCAAAGCGAGACGGAGCGGCGGACTACGGCGTTGGCGGCGGCGGGGCGCCGCGCGGACGACGCGACGGCGGCGATTCCTCGCCGAGCCCACGAGCCTTCGCCGCGGCACCGTAACGACCGAGGAGACCCATCGTCGCTCGCATCTTCTTCAGGCTCTTCGCGGCGTCAGCTCCGGCCTTCAACTGGCGGCGAACGCCCTTGCGTCGCGCTGGGCGAGTAGAACCGAGCCAGTCGTTGATCGCCGCAATCCGCATCCACTCAATCAGACACGCAACGTTCGCGCGCAGCCGATGCCAGTCCAGGCCGAGGGCCTTCGGGCGCACCCCCAGGTTGTCGGCGGCAACGCGGTAACGATCCCGCCAACGATCGTGGGCAGCCTCGTACTGCTTATGCGAAGCCTTCAGCTCGTGGTACAGCTCCTCCGTCCGCGCCAACGGGATCAGAGCCCTCCAGTCCTTAGAGCAGGAGATCGTCTGTTCCTTGCCGCAGTCCGCAGTCGCCGGGTTGATGCACTTGAACCACAACCGAGGTTCGTTCTTCGCCGTGGAGAACTTGATCTGATGCGTCGGCCCGCCGCAGAACTTGCAGCGCATCACGCCATGCCTGTCCCACTCGTCCTCGTCATGTCGTGTCCGCGTTTTGTTCGCACGCCACGGGAACACCGGCGCAGCGCCCGCCCTCGTCACGTGCTCAAAGACCGGCTCAACCGAGTACCCGCGATCCCCGATCACCGTCTCAGGCGTCGCGCCAGCGAGCGCCCGCACGCTGTCAAACAGCGCCGGAAAAAGCTGGAACTCCTGCACGTTGCACGGGTCCACGCTCGGAATGACGCCGCCCGTAAGGTGGTCAATCGCCTTGCCCGCGTAGTAGCCGTGCCAGCACTTACGAACGCCCGAGTCGGTGACATAAGCCCTGATCCCGGCCTCGGCGTCGCGGGTCCGATACCAGCAGCCCGCGAGCTTCACGCGCTTCAACGGACGCGAGCCCGTCGGCACCACCGCGACCTTTTCCGGTTCCGCCTTCTTCTGAAGCTTCGCGCTATCCGCCGGGTCCAGTTCGTTCAGGTCCTGACGAAACTGGCGCGCCTCGCCCGTCGCCAACTTCAGCGCCTGCTCGCCCGAGCCGCGCCTAGCAATCCTCCTGCCGGAGCGCGTCGTCGTGAACCGGCGCTTGCATTTGTCGCCCGGCTGACAGTCGTGGATCAACGCCGCGTGCGTCTCGTCCTCCGTGGAGTCAAAGTGGACGTGGGCGAGCACGCGCGAGTCGTGGGCGCGGCAGCGCTTGATCACGTCGCCCGGATCGTCTGCGCGCTCACGCCGACGGCCTCCGCCAACTCCTCCTGCGTCACGCCGCGGCTCAGCCGCGCTCGCGCGAGCAGCGTGTCCGGCGGGTCGCTGTCGTACGGGTTGTGGCGTGCGGGGGACACGAGCCCAAGTTAGCGCCGCGCTCGGAGCACAGCTCGCGCCAGCCCCCAAGTTCGTCCAGACGCACCGCCGCCCACGACGCACGCGCCGTCTCGCCCGCTCCGACGAGCAGGCCGTCGTCACGTAGCCTGTCTACGGAGATACGCACCAGCTCGGGAGACGCCCCGAGGCGAGCCGCGAGTTCGCCGAGCCGCCACGGGTAGTCCTCGGCTACGGCGAGGAAGACGATTGCGGCCTCCACGGGCCGCACCTCGTCGTATGGAATAGAGCCACTACGCTCGTCCTGCATGGGAGATCAACCCTCCTATGTCAGGCTTCGGTGCGGTAGCCGCCGCGCCGAAGCCGCTAGATCAACGGAGCAGTCAGTGTCGCTCGACTCACTGGCGGTTAGGACTCCTCTGCTCTAACATCGTCGATCGTTCTACTCGGCATCAACGTCATTGAGGGCCGAAGCCGGGACGATCGCTTATGATCCCGCGCCTCGGCGTTACCGATAGGAGGGGAACAACGATGAGTCAAATAGCCCGGGCAAGCTTGACGACCTTGGCGATCGCCGTACTCGCCGGTTCGTCGGCTAGTGGGGCAATCGCGGACGCCAGCGCCAGCGCCAACCGTACTCCAGGGATCGTCGTCGGCGAGAGCATCGACGGTGTTTACCTCGGTGAGACGATCGCCTCGGTTGAGCACCAACTCGGACAGCCAAGTGTCGCCAAGGGCAACCTCCTCCACACCAACGGGGCAGAAGCGGTCTGGTACCACCGCCCAATCGGCACCGTTGAAGTGGCGAATGGGCGCGTAGTGAGCGTGAACACGAGTTCACCGGCGGAGCGCACGAGCAGCGGAGCGTTCGCAAACCCGGCGAAAGAAGGCAGCGGCACTCCGCTAGCGACGCTGCACCACCTCTACTCGCACCTCCGGTGCACGACGGGCGCAGGGGAACATGGAGAAACGTGGGACTGCGCCGTGCGATCACGGTTCCACGGACAAGGAGTTCAGACTACGTTCACGGGGTACAAGGGCCACGGGACGATGCTCATAGAGGTCTTTGACGACAATGCACCAGGAATGTCGTAGCGCGCTCCCGGGCAACTAGCCCTCGGCACAGCGAAGTAGCCGTGGTGCGGGGTCTATGTCTGCGTTCTCGTGCCACGAGCGTCGGCGGAGGCGAGCCTGTCGGCGGCAGTGACGAGCGCCCCGGGTGTTAGTCCGAGCGCGCGTGAGAGCCGCACGATCGTCGCGTAGTTCGGGTTCCTGACGCCGCGCTCCACGCCGCCAAGATGAGTCACATGGACACCCGCGGCATCCGCTAGCTGCTCCTGCGAAAGCCCGCGCTCCGCTCTTGCCTCACGCACAGCCTCGCCGAGCGCGGCGTGATCCGGCGAACGAGGCTTGCTCTGGCGACGCGGCGGCACGCGCCGGAGCCTCGCCTAGATCGATCGACGAGGTTAGAGCGTAAAAGCCCGGACGTCGAGATACAACGGCCCCCACCACTGACCACCACTCGGGTGCTGCAGGGATGGAGCCGGACGCGACGAACGGCGTGAACATGGCATGGGAACCCCTCACCCTCCTCCGAGGCGTACGCGAAGTCGCCGCGCTCGCCAACCCCGCCGCGCCGCAGAAGGCCACGCAAGCCGCGTTTGACGACGCGCGAGCACGCAGCACGACGTACGCCAGCATGCCGCGCGCGAAGCGAATCACCGAACAACTCGGACTACGGCGGTGGAGCAAAGTCCTCGCCGTCGCCCACGAACCCGAGGAGAAACACGCCCAACTCCTCGGCTGGAAGACGAAGGACGAAGAGCAGGACTGGCTCACGGAGGAATACGTCGCAAACCTCCTCAAACTCGTCGCCCACCGCCGCGACACTGACAGCCTCACGCTCCAGGACTACGACGAGGAGCGCACCAAGCTCATCGCCGAGGACCGCAACCGCTGGCTCCACGGCAACCAACTCCTCATCCCGAAGTCCGGCCAGATAGAGCAAGCACTCGGATCGTGGACCGCGGCACTGAGCGTCGCCGGGCTGAGGACGCCACGCGAACGCGGCCCGGCCAGGGACGCGACACGCGCCCCCACTCACGCCGAGCTGTTGGACCGCTTCTGGCGGTACTACAAAGCCTTGCCAATGAAGCCCCACCTTCTCGCGTTCGCACGCGGCAACGGCATCCCCTACCCCGGCGAAGCGCGGACCACGTTTGGCGCCGAGCGCACCGCCTGGGCCGAGGCCCGCCGCGCCGAAGGCATCGCGGTACCCGAGGCGCCGCTTCCGCGGGACGCTGGCCCCGACTTCTCGCGCGACGTGGGCGCGGCGCTGCCCGGCGAGCGCCGAAGGAAGCAATGGAACAACGTCGTGGATTGCGTCTCCGTCGTGAAGCGCTACCTCGCGCAGCTCGCGCCCGGAGAGCCCGCGCGCGCCGAGTCGTACCGCGCCTGGGCACGCGGCAACGGCGCGCCCGCACCGAACCAGCTCACGCAGCACGGCGGCTGGACAGCGGTGCGCAAGCTCGCACAGGACGAGTTTCAGCGCGAGCAAGCATCGGCGGGAGGCACGGTTAGCCCCGAGCAGGGCTGATCGTTATTACCGCGAATGCTTCGTTGTGGCTGACCGTCCTGCGTACCCGGAGGCCGTTGGCATCTTCCGGGGCGCCGACGCCGAGCTATTAGGCGCCGCGATCCTGGCCGTTGATCCCGACGACTGGGAGGGCGCCCAGGCCGTCTTTGATGCGGTTGCCACGGGCACCCTCACGGGAGACACCGACTGGTCGTTCGGCCCCTACGACGGCGTGCCGCACGCCGTGCTCAGCTTCAGCAGCCTCCAGCCGCCCACACATATCCTCATCGCGCTCAGCGTCGCGGACCCGATGCATCTCGGCGCGCTTGCAGCCGCAGCAGAGTCAGGCTATGTACTGATTACGCCGGTCTCCGACCTTGACGCCCTGCCTGCCGACGCCGAAGGTCTGCAAACGAACCCGGCGCGAATCGTAAAGGCTCCGATAGACGCGGGCCGTGTCCGCGCGTTTCTCGCCAACCCCCAGGCGGCACATCCAGGGACTTGATCAGTGCATCCATAGCCAGAGGCGACTTCCCCACTCCACCCCTTATCGGCGTGATCACGAAACGAAGCGGACGCCGTTGCTCCTGCTGCGCGACCACCCTACTCACAACAGTGGGAGAGACGTACGACAAGCGGCGCGCCGCGGAACGCCTGGAATCAACTCGGCTCACGGACCGACTCTACGCCTGACCACGCCAGCGTTGCCTGATTCTCGCAACGGGCCGCCGAGGAGTCAGAACCACACGAGACAAGCGGCGTTACGCAGGTTTGACGCGCTCCTTGCGCTGGCTCAGCGACCGTCCACTAGGCCACCGGAGAGCCGTACCAACGCCGCCTCAGAACCGCCAAATCTGGCTCTGCATGGATTCTGAAAACTGTCCATCACGAGGACCTTCATGGCCAGTCGACCTGACTGCAGGCCAGCTCGATCGCCTGCATCATCGCGCGCGACTTCGCGACCGACTCCTCGTACTCGTACTCCGGCTTCGCGTCCGCCACGGTGCCGCCGCCCGCCTGCACGTGGGCGACGCCGTCCTTGACCACGACCGTCCGGATGTGGATCGCGGTATCGAGATCCCCGGCATAGCTCAGGTAGCCGATCGCGCCGCCGTAGCCGCCACGCTTGATCGGCTCCAGCTCGTCGATGATCTGCATCGCGCGCACCTTCGGCGCGCCCGAGAGCGTGCCCGCGGGCAGCACCGAGCGCAGCGCGTCCATCGCCCCGACCTCCTCGCGCAGCGTGCCCGACACGGAGGAGACGATGTGCATCACGTGGCTGTAGAGCTCGACCTCCATCATCTCGTCCACCTTCACGCTGCCGTACTCGCACACCCTCCCCAGATCGTTGCGGCCCAGGTCGACCATCATCACGTGCTCGGCGCGCTCCTTCTCGTCGGCCAGCAGTTCTCCCGCGATCCGCCGGTCCTCCTCGGGTGTCGCACCGCGCGGCCGCGTCCCGGCGATCGGGCGCGTCGAAACGTGGCGCCCGTTCACGGTCAACAGCGGCTCCGGGCTGGCGCCCACGACCTGGAAGTCGCCGAAGTCGAGGAAGTACATGTACGGACTCGGGTTCACCGCGCGCAGGCCCCGGTAGATCGAGAACGGCTGCACCGGCACCTCGGCCGACCAGCGCTGCGAGGGCACCACCTGGAAGGCGTCCCCCGCGTGGATGTACTCGACGATCCGCGCGACCATGCCTTCGAACTCCCCGCGCTGCATGTTCGACTGGAAGCTCGGCATCTCCCTGCCCTGCCCCGCTCCATCCGTCCCGCGCCCCTCCCGCGGCACGGGGCCCTCCAGCCGCGTTCGCACCTCGGCGATCGTCGCCGCCGCGGTCGCGTAGGCCCGCTCGATGTCCGGCTCGGCGTCGAGGTCGGCGTTCGCGAGGATCGTGACCGTGTGCTTCAGGTGGTCGAAGATGACCAGCAGGTCAGAGAGCATCAAGGCCATGTCGGGAAGTCCCAGCTCGTCCGGATTGGGCTCGCCGAGCGGCTCGACGGTGCGCACGAGGTCGTAGCCGAAATAGCCGACCGCGCCGCCCATGAACGGAGACCCACCCGCCCCGCCCGCGGCACCGTCTGCCAGTGGCGCCTGGCGACGGCCCGCAACCGCAGCGGCGGCCAGAGCGTAGGGGTCGCCGCCGTCGGCCAAAGACCAGCGCAGCACCGAGCGCGGCCGCAGCCCGATGAACGAGTAGCGCCCCATCCGCTGCCCCTGCTCGGCCGACTCCAGCAGGAACGCAGGCTGCGCGGGGTCCATCGAGCGCAGCTTCAGAAAGGCCGACACCGGCGTCTCGCAGTCGGCGATGTAGCTGTGACACAACGGGATCAGGTTGTGCCCCTCCACCAGCGCGCGCGCCTCTTCGAGGCTCGGCTCGATCTGCACCGCAATCCCCGCGGTGGCCTCGGGGGGTCGCCGGCGGGGTCTGGAGAGGTCTCGCCGCTCCCGGACTCGCGGAGGCTTCTCGCCGCCTCGGACGCGCTAGGAGCGACGCTCATCGAGCACCCGCTCGGCGTCGGCGAGCGCGCGTCCTCGGCTGTGCAAGAGCACGAGCAGGTGATAGATCACGTCGGCGGCCTCTTCGTCGACGCGCTCGTCGGACTCCTCGCGCGCGGCGCGCGCGACCTCCTCGGCCTCCTCCATCACCTTCTCGCCGATCCGCCGTGGGTCGTCCAGCAGCTCGACCGTGTAGGAGCCTGCAGGGCGCTCCTTCGCGCGCGCGTCGAGCGTCCGCTCCAGGGCCGGCAGGGTCTCGTACGGCGCGGGCGGCTCGAGCTCGCCGCGGTGAAAGCAGGTTCGCTCGCCCGTGTGGCAGGCCGGGCCCGCCGGTTCCACCAAGCGCGAGCAGCGTGTCGCCGTCGCAGTCCAGCCGCAGTGCCCTCACCGTCTGGGTGTTGCCGCTCGTTTCGCCCTTCTTCCACAGCTCGCCCCGCGAGCGACTCCACAGGTGCAACTCACCGGTCGCGCGCGTGCGCTGCAGCGCCTGCTCGTTCATATAGGCCATCGTCAGCACCTCTCCGCTGCGCCAATCCTGGATCACGCACGGCACGAGCCCGCGCTCGTCGTAGGAGATCTGCGCATCGATGGTTTGCTCGCCGGCCGGTGTGCTCATCTGCGGGATTGTAGGTTGCATCAGGACGATGGCATCTCTCCTGGACCGCAAGCTGCTCGTGCTCACCGGCAAGGGCGGCGTCGGCAAGACGACGGTGTCCGCCGCGCTCGGCCTGCTCGCGGCCGAGCGCGGACTGCGCACGATCGTCGTCGAGATGGGTCAGCAGCGTCGGCTGGGCGAGCTGTTCGGTGTCGTCCCCGTGCAGGCAGGGCGCCCAGACCGAGCTGCGGCAGAACCTCTGGAGCGTCTCGATCGATCCCGACCGGGCGCTGCTGGAGTGGCTGCAATCGCTCGGCGGACGCGTCTCCGGCCGTGTGCTCGCCTCCAGCGGCACCTTCCAGTACTTCGCGGCCGCCGCCCCCGGGCGCCAGGGAGCTGATCAGCATGGTCACGATCTGGAAGCTCACGGAGGGTAAGCGCGGCGCGGGCAAGCGAGCGGGCGGCTATGACCTCGTGATCCTCGACGCGCCGGCCACGGGACATGCCCTGGGGATGCTCCACTCGCCGCAGACCTTCGGCGCGATCGCGCGCGTCGGGCCGATCGCCTCCCAGACCCGGCAGGTCGGCGAGCTGCTCTCCGATACCGCGCGATCCGGGTATCTGGCGGTCGCGCTCCCGACCGAGATGGCCGTCACGGAGGCGCTCGAGCTCCAGGACGGCCTACGGCAACAGATCGACCGAACGCTTGACGCGGTCGTCGTCAACGGCACGCTGCCGCGGCGCTTCTCCGCCGCGGAGCTCGATCGGATCGACAACCTGGACGGAACCGGCCTCGCGGACGCAAGTAACCATCCGGACGGCAGCGACTCCGTGACGCGCTCAGCCGCTTTGGCCGCGCGCGCGGTGCACGATCGCGCAAGCTTCCAGCACAACCAACTCGCCCGCCTGCGCCGTCGGGATTTCGAGGTTCACCCCGTTCCCTTCCTGTTCGTCTCAGAGCTCGATCTGCCCGCTGTCGAACGGATCGCTGGGTACCTGTCGAAGCAGCTCTGAGGCGCCCCAGGCACTCAGGTGATGCCCAAGCGGTCGAGCAGCCCTTCGTCCCCGCGCCAGTCGCGACGGACTCGCACCGATAAATCGAGGTGCACCTGAGCACCCAGCTCGCGCTCGAGTTCACGGCGCGCAGCCACCCCGATCGCCTTGATCATGCGCCCGCGCGCACCGACCAGGATCCCCTTCTGAGATTCGCTCTCCACCCAGATCAGTGCCCGCACCCGCGTCAGGCCATCGCGCGGGTGCTCGATCTCCTCGACGATCACCTCCACGGCATGTGGCAGCTCCTGGAAGGTGCGCTTGATCACCGCCTCCCTGATCAGCTCCGCCAGCAGCACCGCCTGCGGCTGATCGGAGCTTGCGTCCTCTCCGAACATGAACGGCCCCTCCGGCATCGCCGCCGTCAAATGCTCCGTGAGCGCCTCCACCCCTGCCCCGGTGCGCGCAGAGATCGGAAAGATCTCCTCAGATACCTCCAGTGCGACCGCCTGCTCCAACACATCGAGCGTCTGCGCCCGCGTCAGGCGATCGGCCTTGTTCACCGCGATCGTCACCGGCGCGCTCGCACCCCCGAGCGCCTGCGCGATGAACCGGTCGCCGGGTCCCACCCCCTGCTCGCCGTTGAGCACCATCAGCGCCGCGTCGCAGCCCTCGAGCTCCTGGCGCACCCGCTGGGCCATCCGCTCGGTGAGCGCATCGCGCGGGCGCTGGACGCCGGGCAAATCGACGAGCACCATCTGGCAGTCGCCGGCGCTGCGCACCCCGCGGATCGCTCTCCGCGTCGTCTGCGGACGGTCGGAGACAATCGCCACCTTCTCCCCGACGAGGGCGTTCACGAGCGTCGACTTACCCACGTTCGGCCGTCCGGCAAGCGCAACGAAGCCGCTGCGAGTCACCCGCGCTCCCACGACAGCAGCTCTGCCTGCAGCGCCAGCATCTCACCGCTATCGGTCTCGTGGTCCATGCCCACCAGATGCAGCACACCATGAACGATCGCCTCGCGCAGATCGAGCGTCTGCTCGGGACAGATCACCACGTCGCCCAACTCCCGCTCGGAACCGTCGTGCTCAGTGGCGCCATCGATCGGGAACGACAACACATCCGTTGGACCAGCCTTGCCGCGGTGCTCGGCGTTCAGTTGCGCGATCCGCACCGCATCGACGTACTCGATCGCCAGATGACCGTCCTCGATCCCGGCGGCCGCGGCCGCCAGCGCGCACAGGCGTCGCACCTGAGCGGCGGGGGCGCATCAGGAGCGAGATCCTCGCCAAAAACCTCCACTTCGAGCATCGTGCGAGGAAGCTCAGGCGCGGCGGCGATCGGCGGCGAGCTGGACGATCTCCGATCGGTCCGGCGCCTCACGCTGGGAGTGCTCGTCGTAGGCCTCCACGATCCGCTGCACGAGCTTGTGGCGGACCACATCCTCGCCGCCGAAGCGCAGGAACTCGATGCCCTCGATCGCGCTCAGCACCTCGCCCACCACGATCAGCCCCGACTGCTGCTCGCGGGGCAGGTCCACCTGCGTGACGTCGCCGGTCACTACCATCCGCGAACCGAAGCCCAGCCGCGTCAGGAACATCTTCATCTGCTCGGGCGTCGTGTTCTGGGCCTCGTCGAGGATCACGAACGAGTCGTTCAGCGTGTTGTGCGTGAGGATGAAATCTTCTGTGACATACAGGGAATCGGCGGCTGCCACTTGGATGCATACCGTCTCCATCTCGCCGGCTGGCTCGATCGCATCGACGAAGCGCAGCGGGCGTCCACCTCCGTGTCGATTGTAGATTTCACGCTTGCGTCGGAGACGGAACGGCTCCATCCCCGACGGCAAACGGATGTCGAGGACGAAGGCATCCAACCTATGCACGACCGGCCGGCCTCTCGCATTGCCTGGCCTTCGTCCGGCGGCTCGGCGCCGGCGCCAGTATGCGACCCCCCCGAGTGAGCGGACGAGATAGACAACGTCGTCACGTAGCCGCTCCGAACATGTCGTGTATTGGATGCGGCACGTTCGGGCTCGTTGCACGACAGGACCGCCGTCGCTGTCCAGGAGGCCCTGGAGCACCCCGAAACGAACGGTTGACTCGTTGTGCAGGTATGGCTCGGGCACGAACTTCGTCTCGGATCTGGTGCCCGCAAGTCCCAGCTCGCGGAGCGCCACGGTGATTGGATTGGCAACGATCACGCCACCGCGATGACCGTCGATGCGGCGAAGCGTGTAGTCGACCCCGCTGTTGTGTCGCAGTTCGATGCCGTCAAGCTTCTCCTCGAGGGCCACGGCCAACTCCGGGTCAGCGGTGCTGAACGACGGAGTGGTCCTGGTGGTCAGGCAGCCGTCTCCCAGCAGCAGCCCGAGCGCATATGGGTCGATCGGCACGCGGCGCGGCTCCAGCTCCACCGGCGCCTGGAGCAGCGGCAGCTCGAACCGGTGTTGATGGGCCGCGCGCAGCCGTCCGATCATCTCATGCGTCTCGATGACGCGGCCGGGCTTCCCGCGTCGTCGGTCGCTTGCTGTCCAGACCCGCCATAGATGCTCCAAGCAGCACAGCGTGGAGGCCCCATCCTGAGTGCGTAGACGAACGACCTCCTTGCGACCTTGAGGATAAACACCGATCACGGGTGTGGGACGTCCGTCAGACCCGATCACGAGATCCCCAATCCTCAGGTTTCCGATCTGTTGAAAGCCGGACGGGGTGAGCACGCCGGTGGAAATTGGCTGCGCTCGTCCTCGCATGAACGCGAGCGGCGCGATCTCGATCACGCCGCGCTCCAGGTATTGAGAGACCTTCTCCGGGTCGAGCATGTCGTGCAACGCATCGAACAGCGGGCGCAGGTAGGGGTCGACCTTCGCCATCAGATCCCCCGGCAGGAAACCCAACCGCTCGCCGGCCTCGACCGCGGGGCGTGTGAGGATGATGCGGTTGACCTCGTGGCGCGCGAGCGCGGCGGCGGCCATCGCGACCGCCAGGAACGTCTTCCCAGTGCCCGCCGGTCCGACCCCGAAAGTGATCGTGCTCGAGCGGATCGAGTCGACGTAACGCTTTTGGTTGACGGTCTTCGGCGCCACACGCAGACCGCGGTGCTGCCAGACGACGTCCTCCAGGACCCGCGCCGGGGACTCGTCCTGATCCAGCGCGCCCGTCACGGCGGCGATCGTCTCGGCGTCCAGCTGGTGGCCGCGCTCGATCAGTTTCGCCAGCTCGCGCACGACGTGCTCACCGGCGCGCGTTTCGCGCTCATCGCCATCGAAGGTGACCAGGTTTCCCCGCAGGAACACCCCGCACTCCAGCTGCTCCTCCAGCGCGCGCAGGACCATGTCCTGACTGCCCGCCAGCTCGGCGGCGACCTCGTTGGAGAGCTCGATCTGGGACCTCATCCGTCGAGTGCGCTCATCCGTTGAGTGCGCCTCGCACGAGCGCCGATACGCGCTTGCCGTCGGCGCGACCGTCGACGGCGGCCATCGCCCTGCCCATCGCGCGACCCATGTCCTTCACCGACTCCGCCCCGCTGTCGCGCACCGCCTGCTCCACGATCTCTTCCAGCTCTGTATCGGTGAGCTCCGGCGGCAGGTAGCCCGCGATCAGCTCGCCTTCAGCCTCCTCGCCGTTGGCGCGGTCGTCCTGACCGGCCTCGCGGTAGGCCTGCGCTGCCTCCAAGCGCCGTTTGCGCTCGCGGCGCAGCACCGCCAGTTCGTCCTCGGAGCCTTCCTTCGCGGCCTTCTGCAGCTCGGAGAGCACGAGCCGCAGCGCGCCGACCTTGCCCTTCTCGCCGGCGCGCATCGCGCCATGCAGGTCGGTCTTCACCTCGTCGAGTATCGCCATCTCAGATCAGGATACGCCGGTCAGCCGTCGTCGTCACGCGCCAGCGGCATCGGGTCGCCCAGACGCCCCGGGGCAGACGTATCGCGACCGAACAGCAGCGCGACGTTCCAGTCCATCAGCAGGCGCAGCTTGCGTCCCATGCCCGGCATCAGCAGCAGGTGATAGGTGCGAGCGATGAACCACGCGGGCCGACCCTGCCAGCGCACACCGAGCGTGAGCGCGACCGCCTCGGTGTCGCCGAGCTCGGCGACGACTCCTTTGGTGCGGTATCGAAACGGCCGCACCCTGCCGTTGCCGAGCGTCGCGGCCACGTTCCGTGCGACCAGCCGCCCTTGACGGATCGCATGTTGTGCGGTCGGAGGGCACACCTGTCCCGGCCTTGCCGGATCGGGCACCGCGGCGCAGTCGCCGATCGCCCATACGTGCTGGAAGCCCTCGACGCGCATCGTGCGATCCACCATCACCCGTCCGCCCCGATCTGACGGAAGACCCAGCTTGCCGACGGCGGGACTCGGCTTGACCCCTGCCGTCCACACGACCGTGCGCGCAAAGATCCGCTCGCCGTCTGAGAGCGTTACGTCGTGGTCGGTGATCTCTTTTGTGGAGGTCTCGGTGCGAATCTCGATACCGCGCGCACGCAGCTCACGCGCCGCGAACTCCGACAGTCCCCTTGGCACCTCCTGCATGATCCGGTCCTTCGTCTCCACCAACATCCAGCGCATCCCCTGCGCGCGGCAGCGGGGGTACAGGTCGATCGCCTGCGCGGCGAAGTCCTGCAGCTCGGCCAGCCCCTCAACGCCGGCGTAGCCCGCGCCGACGAACACGAACCCCAGGTACTCCGCGCGCCTGGCCGGATCCTCCAGCGACTCGGCGATGTCCATGCAGCTCAGCACCCGGTTGCGCAGCGCAGTGGCGTCAGAGAGCGACTTGAAGCCGATCGCGTGCTCAGCCAGACCGGGGATCGGCAGCGTGCGCGAGACCGATCCCAGCGCCACGATCAGCTGGTCGTAACCAAGCTCCAGGAGCTCTCCGTCGAGCCTCCTCACCCCGAGCGTTCTCTGCGTCGGGTCGCCTCCGGTCACCGCTCCGATCAGCAGATCGGTGTGGCGCAACTGCGAGCGCAGCGGAACGACCACGTGACGCGGGTCTAGCGTGGCACCCGCGGCGCCTGGGAGCAGCGGCGTGTAGAGCATGAAGTTGGCCTCGTTGATCAGCGTCACCTTCGCGCTGTTCGCGGGCAGCCGCCGCTCCAGCGCACGGGCGGCGTAGAACCCGCCGAAGCCGCCGCCCGCAACCACGATCCGCCACGCCATCCTTCGGAGGCTAGACCCGATGTGCGGTCGAGACCAATCGCACGAGGCGTGGCGGGGGCGGGTCTCGGGTCCCCGTCACCCGTAGTCGGGGGTTAGCCAATATGGTGCGGGCCGTGAGCACGCCCTCCTCCCTCTATGCCGATGCCCTTGCTCCGTTCCTGGCCGAGGTGCAGAACCTGCGGCCCACCGACGCCGAGGTCTTCGATGCGCACACGCATCTCGGGCTCGACGAGGACGGGCGCTCTCTCAGCCTGCCGCAACTGCTCTCGCAGCTCGATGACGCCGGCGCACGCAGAGCCTGCGTGTTCCCCCTGCACGACCCCGAGCGCGCTCCCGCCTACCGCGTGCCCAACGATCGCGTCCTCGCCTGGGCGCAGGAGAGCGAGGGACGTTTGCTCCCCTTCTGCCGCCTGGACCCGGCCGAAGATCCGCTGGCGGAGGGCGAACGCTGCCTCGCCGCAGGCGCGCGCGGCATCAAGCTCCACCCCCGCGCCCAGGCCTTCGGGTTCGCCAGTCCCGAGATGGAGGGCATCTTCGCGCTGGCCGAATCCGCCCGTGTACCGATCCTGATCCATGCGGGCCGCGGCCTGCCGCCGCTGGGAAATGAGCTCGTCGATCTCACCCTGCGTCACCCCGACGTGGTTCTGATCCTCGCTCACGGCGCGATCTGCGACCAGGGCATCATCACCTCGCGCCTGGCCGATCACCCAGGCGTGCTTTACGACATCTCCTGCTTCTTTCCGCTCGACGTGATCGAGCTGCTCGCGCGGGCGCCGATCGAGCGCATCGTGTTCGCCTCCGATCCTCCCTACGGGCTACCCGCCGCCTCGCTCTACATGGCGTTGCGCGTCGCCGCGCATGCCGGCCTCGACGAGGCCGCCGTTCGCGGTCTGCTCGGCGGCACGATCGCCGGGTTCTTCGACGGGGACGGCCTGCCGCCTGTCACGGCCCCGCGCCGGGGTCCCTCGATCACTCTCTCCGGTCGCCTTGCGCGGGTGTATGGGTATGGCAGCCTGGCAGGTCCCGCGATATTCATGGGATCGGCCGAGCAGGCCCAGGCAATGCTCGATATGGCGCTCGCAGCCTGCCGCGACCCCGATCCGGGAGACGTCGGCGAGGCGCTCGAGACGATCGAGGCGGCCTTGAGCGCCGCCGGTGCTCTGCTTGCACTCCAGAGCGAGGACGGCATGCGCGCGGCGATCGATCTGGTCTACCGCGCGAGCATACGCGCCGCCACCGAGCTGCCCGATCGCCTCTGACCTTTACGCATCACCGTTCGTAAGCCACACCGCCGCCCACTCTCCGCGCTCGCGCCGTTCGCGCTCGCGCATGCCGAGGCGCTCGTCGAACGCTTGCACCACCTCGTCGACCTGCTCCTTCAGGAGCCCCCCGGCCAGCAGATGCTTTGGGGTACTGGGCACCCCGCGCGCGAGATCGATCAGCAGGGGACGCAATAGGTTCGCCACCACCACGACGGGGGATCCCGCCGCCGGGCCGTCCGCCGGATTGCCCTGCGCAGCCTCCTGGAGCCACGGCAGCGCCTGCGTGCGCAGGTCGAAGCGACGCACCTCGATCTCCACCTCGTTAGCCCGCGCGTTCTCCTCTGCGGCCGCGACGCTCTCGCGCTCGTGGTCGAGGCCGAGCACCGGCGCGAACCCCAAACGTGCGGCGGCGATCGCCAGCACCCCCGAACCTGTGCCGACATCCAGCAACGACCTCGGCCGATGCTCGAGCGCCGCCACCTGGAGCAGCAGCTCCAGACACAGGCGGGTGGTGGCGTGGGCGCCTGTCCCGAACGCCTGCCCAGGGTCGATCACGATCTCCTCGGCACCCTCCCGATCGCTGGGCGACTCCCACGGCGGTCGCACGTGCAGGGCGGGAAGTCCCAGCGGAGGCTCGATCAGGACAGGGCGATGAAAGCGCTTCCAGCGCTCAGCCCAATCGTCGGCGACCTCGGTGCTGGAGACCTCCACCAGCGTATCGCCGATGGCGGCATTCAGATCGGGGAGCTCGGGCAGCTCCCCCGGCGTCCCGTACACGGCGTACTCGATCATCTCCTCGCCGATCTCCACCTCCTCCACGCCGCCCGGCGCCAGCTCCAGCAGCTCCGCCAGGACGATCTCCGCATCCTCGCGCCGCGCGCGAACCGCAAGTCGGATCACGCCGCGTCGCTCATCTCGCCTGCGTCCGGCCGGGCGTGATGGCGCTCACGCCGCTCTACTTCGAACTAGCCCGATTCGGGCGTGAATGGCGCTCATGCCGCATCGCCGCGCAGCGTGCGGCGCAGCTTGGCGAACATCGTTTCCTCCGAGCGCAGATTCTCCGCTGTCAGCGTTCCATTCAGTCGCTCCAACAGCTCACGCTGCTCCTCGTTCAGGCGGCGCGGGATCACGACGTTGACCACCATGCGCAGGTCCCCGCGCCTGCCCCGGCGTAGCCCGGGCATCCCCTCGCCCCGCAGCGTGAGCACCTCACCCGGCTGTGTACCGGGCGGCACCTCAACCTGAGCCATCCCGTCCAGCGTCGGGGTCTGCAGCGTCGCGCCGAGCGCCGCCAGCGGAGCCGCGACATCCAGGGACGCGATCAGGTCGTCGCCTTCGCGCACGAACCGCTCGTCCTCATGCACCCTCACGAGCACGTAGAGATCGCCCGCGGGAGCGCCCGCCTCGCCAGCGTGCCCGCGCTCGGAGAGCCGGATGCGCTGACCGTCGGCGATCCCCGCCGGCACATCGACCTCGAGCTCGCGCCGCGCCGCCTTGCGCCCGCGGCCGCGGCACTCGCGACACGGCTGCTTGGGCACGCGGCCGTCGCCGTGGCAGACGTCGCAGAGCACCGTGCGCGCCATCTGCCCGAACGGGGTCCTGGTCACCGCCTGCAGTTGCCCGTGCCCGCCGCAGCGCTCGCAGGTCTCGATCGGCGTACCCGGCTCGGCGCCGTTGCCGTGGCAATGCTCACAGCGCTCGACCGCCTCGTATTGCACCTGCACCTTCGTACCCTGCGCCGCCTCGGTCAGCTCGATCTCGACCGCCACCGCCAGGTCGCCACCGGCCGCCGGACCGGAGCGCCCACCGAACGCGCCCCCTCCCCCACCGCCGAAGAACGTCTCGAACAGATCGCTGATCGAGCCAAACGCATCGAAGTTGGGGGCATAACCGCCAGAGCGCAGCCCCTCGTGGCCATAGCGGTCATATGTCGCCCGCCGCTCTGGGTCGGAAAGGATCTCGTTGGCCTCGGCGGCCTCCTTGAACTTCTCCTCGGCCTGCGGGTCGTGCGCGTTGACGTCGGGGTGCAGCTCCATCGCGAGCGCGCGAAAGGCTTTTTTGATCTGCTGCTCGTCGGCGTCGCGCGTGACGCCGAGCACCTCATAGGGATCGCGCGGTGTGGATGTCTGGCTCATGCTGTGGTGTCTTGGTGGTACTCAAACATCGCGGACTCCAAGTCAGTTCTCGGCGTAGGCATCTTCGACGAAGCGCGTCAGCTCGTGCGCGGCCTCGCGTACGGTCACGATCGCACCGGCATAGTCCATCCGCACCGGCCCGATCACCGACACCGCGCCCAGATTGCGTCCCCCGACCCCGTAGCCGGTCGCGACCAGTGCGAGCGAGCGCATCGCGGGGATCTCGTTCTCGTGTCCGATCCTCACGTACACGCCGGGCTCGCCCAGCGCCGCCCGCAGTACTCCCAGCAGCGCGACCCGGCGCTCGAGCAAGCTCATCAGCTCGTTGATCTGCACCGTGTCCTGGATCTGCCCGGCCGCGAACAGCCGCGCCGTTCCGTCGACGTACAACGCGTCCTCCGCCTCGTAGGAAACCTCACTGAAGGCCGCGGCCAAGCGTGCGAGGAAGGCCAGCTCCGTCGTCGACAGGCTCGGGTCGATCATACGCTGGTTGAGCATCCGCGCTCGGAGACCCAGGCCGACGAGCCGCTCGTTCAAGTACTCCCCCGCCCACGCCACGAGGCCCGGATCGACGGCGTGCTCGAACGTCACGAGCATCTTCGATACACCACCCGTTGAGGTGATGACCACCACCATCACCACCTGCGGTTGTAGCGCCAGCACCTCGATGCGCCTGATCGTCGCCGTGTGCATCGCCGGAGCGGAGACCACGGCCAGCAGGTTGGTGACCTGCGACAGCGTCTCGGTGGTCGCGCGCATTGCCTCCTCCACTTCATGGCGGATCAGCGACAGCTCCAGTCGCCGCGCCGGCACGAGACCTTTCCCGGAGGCGAGCATACGATCGACCACATAGCGCTGACCCGCATCCGTCGGGGTTCGACCCGCGGAGACGTGCGGATGGGCGAGCAGGCCGTACTCCTCGAGCAACGCCAGCTCGTTTCTGATCGTCGACGGCCCGCAGTCGAGCTCCGTGTCGGTGGCGAGCGCCTTCGACGCCACCGGCTGCCCGGTCTGCAGATAATCGTCCACCACCTTGGTGAGGATCAGCTCCTGTCTGGAGGTCAGCACGGCTTTTTCCTGCTCGGAGATCAGCACGGCTTTGATTCTACGAGCCACTTACGCCGGTGCAGGACGGACCCGAACCTGCAGCCTGTGCTCACCGACTGCGGGGAGCCGCCCACATAGACGCGCCGGCCTATGCGATCTGGAGCTCCGCCTCGGCGTTGCGGATGATCTGCTTGCCAGCCTGCTCGGCCACGGTATCGATGATGACCCGCCCCTGGCCTGACTCGCGCACCGTGCCGCTCACAACGACCTCCTGCTCGGGCACGCCCATGCCACGGAACTGCACCTGAAGGCGCTTCAAATGCTCAGGACCGCCCGCCGCCTCGGTCTGCGCGCGGGCCACCTGGGCCATCGTCCACAGTCCGTGCAGGATCCGCCCGGGCAGGCCGACCGCTTTGGCGAAGTCCTCGTCGATGTGGATCGGGTTGAAGTCCCCAGAGGCGCCCGCATAGCGAGCGGTGAGGTACTTGTCCGGCGTGACCCTCACCTCGGGGATCTGTGCTCCCACTGTCAAATCCGCCATTTCAGATCACGCTCCTCGCAGGATGTCCATGCACGTTCACCTTCCGCGACACTCGCCTCACACTCCTCGAACGATGTTCGTCCAGGTTCCGCGACACACTTGCTCGCCGCGCTGGTTGGTCGATACCGACTCGAATACGTAGTACCCGCGACCGTCGCTTTCGCGGATGTCCTTGACGCTTGCGACCGTTGTGATCTCATCGCCGGCCACAACCAGCGGGCCCCACTCGAACTCCTGGCCGCCGTGCACCATCATCGCGAAGTTCAGTTCGATCTCGGGATCGAAGATCGGCGGCCCGACCGACGGGGCGCTGTAGACGACGACAAACATCGGCGGCGCCACCACGTCCGCGTAGCCGGCCGCGCGGGCGGCCTCCACCTCGAGGTAGACAGGATTGGTCTCGCCCACGGCTCGGGCGTACTCCTTGATCTTCTCCCGGCCCACCGCGTACAGAGTGGGCTCATAGGTCTTGCCGACCGCCTGGCTGTTGACTGGCACCGGACTTTGCTCCTCACGCGGGAATAATTGTTGGTTCTCGTTTGGTTCTCGAACCGCTGCGTTGCTCTGCTGCCTGGAAACGTCGCGGCGCGCCAGTTTACGCGACCGCACGCCGAGCGACGTGCCGGCTTGGCCCAACAGTGGAGGCGCCGTTAGACGCCCCCACCGCTGTGCACCCCACGATGCCGCGCCGATCCGATCAGAAGATGAGATCGTCATCTTCGGTACCCGCGCCGACACCGACCAGCTCGCCGGCCGCTTCCGCGTAGGTCTCCTCGCCGCCGAAGCCATCGCCCGGCTCGCCGTCGTGCGGCTGGTCGATCTCCGGGAGCTTGCCCGAACCGTCCAGGAACATGATCGTGTCGGCGACGACGCTCACAGCCTCGCGCTTCTGCTGGTCTGAGGTTTCCCACTCGCGCCACTCCAGCCGGCCGTCGATCGCGATGCGGCTGCCCCTGCGCATGTAGCGGCTGACGTTCTCCGCCGTGGCGCCGAAGGCTCTCACGTCGAAATAGTTGGGTTTGTCGCGGTACTCGCCGTCGGTGTCGCGGCGAGACACGTTGCAGGCGACCCTGAAGTTGCACACGCCCTTGCCAGAGGGCAGCGTGCGCAACTCAGGATCCTTTGTAAGGCGTGCGATCAGAACGACGCGGTTGATTGTGAAGATGGACATTTGGATCTCCGTTCATCGATGGTTGACCCCCCACCAAAAAAACCTACCCCGCGCTTGGGACGGTTCGCTCGATCGGGCCGTGCGAGCGGCCGAAGCTCAGATCAGCCGATAGCCGCCGTCGCGGACGCCCTAACCCCGGTACAGGTAATAGCCGACTCCCCACACGTTGACCACCCAGCGCCCGGGTGGGTGGGCATCCGCTCCAATGAGCTTGCGACGCAAGCGGCCGGCGTGACTGTCGACGGTGCGGGTGGCCACATTCGAGTGGTATCCCCAGACTGAGCGCAGCAGCTCCTGCTTGCCGAACACGCGCTCAGGAGCGCCGGCAAGCTGGACGAGCAGATCGTATTCCCGCGGCCGCATATCGAGGTGCCGGCCGTCCAGGCTCACCGTGTGAGCATCGGTGTCGATCGCGAGCGCGCCGACCTCGATCACCCGCTCGTGTCCGGCAATAATCTCACTGCGACGTAGAACCGCTCGCAGCCGCGCCCGCAGCTCGAGATACCGAGCCGGGCGAGCGAGAAAGTCATCGGCCCCCGCCTCGAAGGCCCGCAGCATGTCCAGCTCTTGCGCTAGCGAGGAGACGACAATGACCGGCAGCTCATGTGCCCACGGGAAGCGTTCTTGATTGGCCTCGCGAATCTCTCCGAGCAACTCCAGCCCGCCGCGCGGGGAGTCGAGATCGCCGATCACAGCCAGCTTTGGCACTCGCTCTGCAGCCAAGGCCCGGGCATGTTCGGCGGTACGCGCCAGCTCAGCGTGAAAGCCGTCCGCGGCGAGCTGCTCGACGAGCGCTTTGCCGATAACGGCATCGGCCTCGACTACGAGGATCGCCGTGCGAGGAGAGTCATAGCCGGTGACGACGCCATGTCGCGGCAGCACCGGCGGAGCGCTCACCGTTTGACCACCGGCGTACACGGGCGCCAGATGAGCGTCCAGAGTCTCGACACCCGATCTCACGTTCCACTCAGGCCACGCGGCGCGCTGCTTGGGAATTTGCTCGGTGTGGGCGGTCATCCGAGCTCCACCTCGCGCGGGCTGATCCCCAGACCGCGGCGCGCGATCAGCGCCAGCACGTCGGTGTGGATCCACGGCGTCGGCGTGCTCTTGCCACTCTCCGGCGCGATCCCCAGACGTCGAGCCAGCCAGCTCGTCTCACCGCTTTCCTTGCCCTTGGAGTCGTGTTTGATTTTTCCGCAACGCAACGCGATCTCGCTCATGCTCAGATCCTGCGCCGCGGCGGTGGCGAGCGCGGCTCGTCGCAGTCCACGATTGAGGACGATCTGGCTCGCTTCCATACGCGCCTGCTCGGAGCGAAGCATCGCGATCGAGATCGCCGGGTCATCGCGGTGCAGGGCGAGCGCTCTGTGCGTGAGCGTGCGCACCGGCTCATAGCTTTCGAGGCCTGCGATCGCCTCGCGTACGCTGACGGGCTCTACCGGCTCTCCCTCGGCAGAGGGCGAGCGTCGGTACCAGCGCAGCTCCCTGATCGACGTCTCGGCAGAGCCGAGCTGGAGCCGGTATGTGCGTCCCTGCTTGTCGGTGAGCGCCGTCGTGCTCAGTGTCGCCTGCGCTTCGGAGTCCTGTACTTCGTCCTGCGCGAACGGCACGACCTCGAGGTCCTCCGGTGTCACGCGCCTGCACCATTGGCCCGCTGAATCCCGCAGATAGTGCTCGCACACGAGCGCAGCGTTCTCGGCGGGCTCGTCAGCGGCAAGATGCGCCACGAGACGACAGTCGCTGAGAGTAGTGGCGTCGCGGTCCACGACGAGCACGCTTCCCCGGGCTCCGGGCAGGGCGACCAGTTGCCGAAGGCGAGCCTTGGGAGCGATGTAGCTGCCCAGTAGACCGGGCTCGTCGCTCCCAGAACCACGCTCGCTGCACGCAGACGGGGCGAGTTTCGGCCGTACTCCGGCCGGCCTCGCTTGGGATGAGGCACGGGTGATGGACGGCGCGCCGGCTTGCCCTGTTCGTGATCTGACGCGCGGTTCGGTACACACGTCTGCGGATCCGGTCCGCGACGAGGCGAGTGTCTTCGGCCGAGTCGCTTTGCGTACGGGGGGCGACGTGGGCGCGATGGTGCGGGTCATTGCTGGTCTCCTGGCCGGTCTGGTCCGGGCGGCTGCCCGAGGGACGTTGTGGGAGGCCTTGTAGAAGCCGATCGCAGCGCCGTCAAGTGCCGGCGCTCGAACGCGAGCGACGTGGCGCGGCAGTCCGAGATCCCCCTTTAGGGGGTCTCGGAAATCTTCTTTTGGCCGCGTCTCACTCATCAAAGTTGGCGCGAAAACGTTCACCATCGTGGGGATTGGCCAGGTGACGGCGACAGATTCCCGAGGGACGGCGGGACCCAGGGGCGAGCTCAGGGAGAGAGCGAGATGCTCAGCTAAAGCGCTGGGTGCGAGGTTGGATTGCCCGGGAGGACCAGCAGCTCCCGCGGCTCAGCCACGGCCTCGCGCGCCCGCGGATCGCCGTCCGCGACGGACGCGCGCACGTCCGGGGGCAACCGGGGTACGCCGTATCCGCGTAGGAGCCCTTCGTGCGCGTCGCGCTCGGCAACGAACATGACTCCCTGTCGACCCGGGTACTCCCAATCCGCGGGGTACTCGCCGGCGTAGGCGCGGCAGGCGGTCAGCATCGCGTCAGCTCTGCGCGCGCACTCCCGGGCACGGGCGCGATCGCGGCACACGAACACGACCGACGGGGGTACTCCTAGGCGGCGGCCATAGCGGACCGTATGCACCGACCAGCCCGCCAGGAGATGGTCGTAGCGCTCGAGCTTGCCCGCCGCCCGGTCGGTTGGCAAGCGGTCATCGAGCTCCACGAGCAGATCGGTTACGGCGCCCACCCGCCCTGACAGCTCGATCGTCACGTCGGGGCGCACCGTCTCAAAGCGCTC
Source organism: uncultured Solirubrobacterales bacterium (assembly GCA_963779405.1). Lineage (GTDB taxonomy): Bacteria > Actinomycetota > Thermoleophilia > Solirubrobacterales > Solirubrobacteraceae > Palsa-744. The sequence continues at coordinate 281,698 of CAVZYF010000006.1, read as the reverse complement.
CACCGGCACCCTTACGCCCGTCGGATCGGTCCTCAAAAACTCGTGCGGTGAGCGTCCATCCGGCAGCGTCAGGTCAGCCGGCCCGAACGTCGTGCGCCCTTCCGGGGTCGAGCGCGATGGCGGCGAGAGCACCGACTCCCCCGCTCCGCGCAGGGCGAGCGGCGCGCCGTCCACGGCGTGCTCCAGCGCCAGCACCCAGCCGGCCACGTGTACATCGTGGCGCGCTTGGCGCAGCAGCCGATCGCCCTCGACCGGGGCAGCCGGCGATGGGGGGCCGGACAGTGTGTCGAGGACCCCCTCCTCGAGCGCCGTCAGCCGGTCGTGTGCATGCAACAACTCGAGGCCCGCGGCGGTGATCGCGTAACACATCGGCACACCTCCCCCGTCACGGCGATGGAACTGGAAGCGACGCACGAGTCCGGCATCCGACAGGCGCTTCAGGCGACGCTGCGTCGTCGTGGCCGCCCGGCTGGGATTGAACCGGCGGTGGATCTGGCTGCTCAGCACGTGACGCATGCACGCCACGAGCGTGAGGATCTCCAGGTCCAGCGCCTCGGGCTTCAGCGACCGTGGCTGCAGTACCTGCTTGGCCCAGCGCACGTTGTACGCCCCATCGAGCTCCACGAGCTCGCGGTAGCTGTCCGGGGGTACTCCGGGTCCGGTCGAGCCTGCATCCGCCTGCTGCTGGATTGCGGGCTGCCGAGACCTGTTCGGCTCAGGTGCGGTTCGCTCGGCCGAGGCTCGGTCGGGCTGCTTCTGCTCAGGTGCGGTTGGCTCGGCTGAGGCTGCCTCGGATCGATTTTCCGCAGGTGCAGTTGGTTGGGTTGAACCCGATTTAGCGTGCTCGGGTCTGCCGTCGCCGCCGACGCTGCTGCCCCGGCGCTCGCGATCCCAGTGGGGCTGGCGCAGGTCGGTGCGGTAGCGCCCACCACGCTCGGCCTGGCGCGCGACGTGCAGTGCGACCCGCTCGGCGTCGACACGCAACGGGATCGTTTCGGCGACGAATGGAGCCTGCCGGCCCTCGGGGGTGCTCCAGCTGACGATCGCGTGGTGGCGGGGCAGATGCATCCGCGCGTCGGGGTGGCCGAGCGTGGAGATGTGCTCGATGCCGGGACGCACCGAGTCGGCAAACTCGGCCATCGTCAGCCCGACCGCCGCGCGCGCGTCGCGCACGGAGGCCGTCGCGAAGTACACACGATGAGCGAACAGCGCGTCCAGCTGCTCGCGCACCTCGCGTTCTGTCCACTGCGCCTCGGTCTGCCAGCAGGCCACCGTCTCCAAGCCCGCCGAGCGCTTCAGGGCCATCGTTTCCGCGAAGCCCCGGTTGAGCACGAGCGGCGCCTCGTCGACCTTCAGCGCGACCGCTGTACGCTGCGCCTCTGGAACGAGGTCCTGCTGGCGGGCCAGCGCCGCGTCGAGCATGCCGACGAGCAGCTGCATCAGCACGGAGGTGTTCCCCGCACCCATCATGCCCAGTGCGCCCTTCACGACGAGCACCTCTCCCTGAGAGATCACGCGGTCGAGGTCGAGGAGCAGCGAGTCGTTCAGCAGCACCCGCTTGATCGACTGCGAGTTCAGCAGCCTAGCCAGCTTGTTGACCGGAGCGTCGAGCTTGGCGGTCGTCATGCTGCGTGAATCCGCCAGCTGGGCGGTGAGCTCGGCGGTGAAGAACTCGGAGATCTCCTTGAACTCGGGCAGCGCCCTCACGCGCGCTCCGACACGAGCGCGGTAGGAGTAGCCCTCCTCGCCGACCGACAGCAGCCGCGCCGCGTCCCACAACGTCGACTCGCGGTCATGCGCCAGCACCGCGATGATCGCGTTGCGCAGGTACCTGTCCGACGAGGCCCTGATGTCAGCGTCATCAAAGAGGTTCTTCAGCGCTGCCACCACGTAGTCTGCGATCACATCCGCGGGCGCGTCCACCGCCAGCGGGTTGAACCCGCACGTTGGCTGGGACAGGTCCAGGAGCGTGCAAACCCGTCCCTCCGGCACGAGGCTCACGGCCGCCTCGGCCGCGTCGCCCTTTGGGTCGAGCACGATCACGCAGCAGCGCTCGCGCCGCAGATCCTCGGCCACGGTCGCGACGAGATAGCTGGACTTGCCCTGCTCGACCGTCCCCGGGACGGCGGTGTTCTGCTTGCGCATCGCCGGATGGATCGATACGGGACCCAACGCGTCGCGCAGCGTGCCCATCCCATCCGCGGGGCGCAGGATCGCCGGCGGCGCCGGCGCCACGGGCAGGACGCCGCGCGCGAATGGCATGGCCGAGTAGTCGATCGACGGCAGATGCCAGACGGCCGCGAGCTCGGTCGATGCGAACACGCCCTTGTGAAAGGACGGCAGCGGATTTCCCTCCCCGCGCCGCACGCGGCGGGCATACAGACCGAACAGGCCGTGCCGCACGACGGTGCCGCGCTCGACCAACCGGTTCTCCGCCTCTTCGGCGCGCAGCTCGGAGGCGATCTGCTCGCACTGATCGCGACTGGAGGCGATCACGCGCAGATCAGCGAAGAACAGCGGACGGTGCTGCACGTCCAGGCCGCCGCGCAGCTCGATGTCCTCGACCAAGGACCGGTCGCGCATCACCAGGTGATCGTGGCGCTCGCGCGACAGGCGATCCTCGTGGCGCTTGAAAAGGCGCTTGGCGTGGCGCTCGAAGGATGCCGGCGTGGGCGTCATCGCGACCTGCACAAACGCCTCACCGCCGCTCGCGCCCAGCACCGTCATCAGCCGGTTCATCCGTGGTTCGCGCTCGTGCTCGAAGCGGTCGAGCACCTTCGCTCGCTTGATGAACTCGGCGTGCTTCTTCAGCCGCAAGACCGACGGGGCCGACCCAACCAACTGCCGCTCCGCCGTCAGCCGGCAGTTCGGATAGGCGGTCCGTAACGCCGCCTGCACCATCTCCTCGTATCCAGCCGGAGCGCTCACCGCCAGCCAGACCGTGCCGCGCGCGTAGTGCACCTCCAGCGCGATTGAGGGCTGGCCCCGGAGCAGGCGCCGCCACCAGCGGCACAGCAGGCGCTTGTGCAGCGCCTCGAACATTCCCACGATCGCTTCCGCGCTGGCCTTGTCGGTGCGGTAGGTCTGCACTCTCAGCCGGATGTACTCTCGCCGCCGCCGCGCCCACAAGCGCATGACCGCGAGGAGCACTCCGAGCAGGAGGACCGCCTCGACGAGGAGCCTTGCCGGAGAGACCCCGACCGGAGCCCAGTCCCAGACCGCGCGCACCTCCGCGGAGAGGACGTTGGGCAGAGAGTCGAGCTCATTCTGCCCCATCCTCGCGGCTGCGGTCTCATGCAACGCCGGGGTCAACGCCGTTGACCCCGTGGACCCCCGCGCCCCGGGGCTCCTCACAGCGGATCGCCCGAGCGCGGCCTCAGATCCAGTGGACCCGTGCAGTGCCGCTTCGGATGTCGTTAACCCAAGTGTTGCGGCGGTCGACGCCGTGGATCCGGAACCCCGCAGCGCAGCGCCAAGCCCGCCGTCGAGCAGCCAGCCGGTCAGGGCAAGGGCCAGTAGGACGGCGAGCAGGCCCAGGGCTCGCCACAGCAGGAAGCGAAGCACCTCATCTTCCTGCTCCGACCGCGCGCGGCAAACGGGACAACCACCAAAGGAACTTCATACTCCCAGCGGGACATAATTGGAGCTATGTATCCCCCGGCCACGCCCGATGTAGACTCGCCACACGATGATGTCAAAGCGGATCGAGCGTCAGATTGACGATGCACTCCTGGCAACAGCGATGGGTGCAGGATTCCTCTACGTGCGCCGACGGGTTCGACGTCTGCTCTCCCGCGCCGCGGTCGCCGCGGCTGCCGGCACTGTGACGGCCGGCTTGGGCGCGCTCGGGGTGGCCGGCTTGGTGGCGGCTTGGCAGCGAAGCCGCGCGCAGCGCTCCTAATACCGCTACCGGGATTCGAACCCGGGTTTCCGCCATGAGAGGGCGGCGTCCTAGTCCCCTGGACGATAGCGGCGCGCAATCTACGGCTGCCGAGGCTAGCAAAGCGCTCCACACGAGCCTCTTCGGCGCTCTCTTCCGGGCGGATCCGGCGACCCCTCCAGTCCTACGTGATGGCCGCGCTCGTGACCGATCGACTCGGCCTCGGGTCGGTGCGATATCTTCGCTCTTCTCACGGCACGCGGCTGTGGCGGAATTGGTAGACGCGCACGGTTCAGGTCCGTGTCTGGGAAACCAGGTGGAGGTTCGAGTCCTCTCAGCCGCATCCGCAGTCCTCCGGCTATCGGCAGGCTATGAGAGCGATTGCGTGAGGTCATAGACCGTCTGCCCACCAATCGTGACGGACTCGAAGTTAGCCTTGACCCAGCTGGCGATCGCGCTGCTACTCGACGCACCCGAGCCACCACCCGTGCCACCGCCGCCTGGGCCACCACCGCCCGGGCCACCACCGCCGCTGCCAGAGGCGATGTAGTAGTGGATCTCACCTTTCTCGACGTACGCCTTGAACTGCGCCAACGTCAGGTTGCCGCCCTGGTTGTTGAAGCCGCCGATCGCCATCACCGGCTCGCCGCCGCTACCGAGCTCGAGCGAGGCCGCGGTCTGCGACCCCGAGACGGCCGCCACCCAGCGGAACTTTCCGGAGTCGGCCTCGAGTGCCTGCTTCAGGGCGGAGCTGACCGTCACTCCCATGCCGCTACCCCCGCCGTCGGGTGCGGATGAGGACCCACCACCGCGCGCCAAGCGCCCGCCCGCGCTCGCCGATGAACCGCCGCCATGCGCGCTGGAGGAGCCAAACAACTGGACGCCACCAGGCGCCGCACCGCCTGAAGAAGACCCTGAGCTACCCGTCCCGCGGGCCGTACCACCAGCACCGGGGGGCAGGCCAGGCGCAGCCGCCCCGCCGGCCGGGCGTCCACCTAGCCCTTTGCCGCCGAACCCCTTTCCGCCACCGATTCCGCCCATCCCGCCCATGCCCGTGCTACCCGGTCCCGCGGAGGGGATCGACCCCGTGTGCGCGGTCGTGATCGTCTGCGCGGAGTAGGCCACAGGCCCGGCGAGGCAGGCCACCACCGCGAATACAGCCGCCGCGAGCGGCACCCGGCGCCCGAGCCGTCGGAGCGCCGGGGCCGCGAGCAGGCCGATCACCGCGAGGACGGCGCTGACGAGGATCAGCGGGCGCAGCCAAGCTTCCCAGTGCGGCGTGCGGTCCAACAGCGCGTAGGACCAAGCGGTCGTGATCAGCACCGCCACCGCCGCAGTGATCCTCACGCCGGCCGTCTCGCGTGCCCGCCACAACACAGAGCCAGTGATCGCGATCGGCGCGGCGATCGCCGGGGCCAGGGCGACCGTGTAGTAGGTGTGGATCACACCCTGCCCGAAGCTGAAGACGGCCGCGGTGACGAGCAGCCACCCGCCCCACAGCAGCAGCGCCGCGCGGATGCGGTCCGTGCGGGGCGCGCGCCGGGAGTGCCACAGGCCGACGATCAGCGCCAACAACGCCGCGGGCAGCAGCCAGGACGCCTGTGCGCCCATCTCGCTGTCGAACAGGCGCAGAGCGCCGGTGGCGCCGCTGAAGTTCGCGCCGCCGCCTCCTCCGCCCGGGCCGCTCGCACCAAAGATCCGCCCGAGGCCGTTGTAGCCGAAGATCAAGTTGAAGATGTTGTTGTCGGGCGAGCCGTCGATCATCGGGCGCGAGCTCGCCGGCCACAGCGCCACGATCGCCACCCACCAGCCGCAGCTGACGACGATCGCCAGCGCGCCGGCGAGCAGTTGCGCCAGGCGCCGGCGCAGCCCGGTGGGGGCAGCCACCAGGTAGACCAGCCCGAACGCCGGCAGCACGATGAACGCCTGCATCATCTTCGCCAGGAACGCCAGGCCGATCATCGTCCCGGCCGCGATCACCCACTTGGTGCCCGCTTTCTCGATCGCCCTGGTCAGGCAGTACGCGCTCGCGACGAGCAGGCAAACGAGCAGCGCGTCGGGGTTGTTGAAGCGGAACATCAGTGCCGCCACCGGCGTGATCGCCAAGAGGGCGCCGGCCAGCAGACCGGCGCCCGCCCCGAACCAGCGCTTGATCGCGGCGTACAGCAACGCGACCGCAGCCACGCCCTCGAGCGCCTGCGGGATCAGCATGCTCCAGCTGCTGAAGCCGAAGATCCGCCCGGACACCTCCATCACCCACAGCGACGCCGGCGGCTTGTCCACCGTGATGAAGCTCGACGAGTCGATCGACCCGAAGAACATCGCCTTCCAGCTTTTCGTCCCCGCCTGCACGGCGGCCGCGTAGAAGCTGTTCGCATAGCCCGACGCGCTCAGATCCCACATGTAGGCGATCGCCGTGCCCAGCAGCAGCGCGATCAGTGCCGGGCGCGCCCAGCCGGGCTCTGAGCGTCGCTCGGGCACATCGACGACAGGCTGTGGCCGTCGCTCGTCGGCATCCGTGACACGCTCGGCAGGGTCATCGTGTGACAGCGGGCCGGACGGACGGTGGAGTAGATATGTGGAGTTCATATCGCCCACCCTGCTCGCCGACCATAAGACGAACGTGGCGCGAAAGTAGGAACATCCTAAGGACGGCGGCCAAACGAGATATGAGGAGCAACATGGACAGACCTGTGAAGCGACGCTGGGAGATCCTGATCGGGCGCTACACCGCCAACCCGATGATGCGGGGTATGTTCAAGCTCGGGATCACGCCCCCTGGGATGGCGCTCGTGGAGACGATCGGCCGGCGCTCGGGCGCCGTGCGACACACGCCCGTTGCATACACACCCGGCGACGACGACACGTTGTGGCTGATCGCCCAGCACGGCGAGCACGCCGGTTGGGTGCGCAACTTCCAGACCAGCCCCCAGATCCGTGTGCGCCTCGGTCGCCACTGGCGCACCGGCACCGCCGAGTTGCTCCCCGACGATGACGTCAAGGCCCGGATCCGCACGTTCTCCGACAGCGCCGTCGGCCGCGCGGTCACGGCCGCGACGTTCCGCGCGCTCGAGAGCCAGCCCGTGACGGTGCGGATTGCACTCGAGGGCTGAGCTCGCGCATGGTTGGAGACCTGCGTGGGAGACCCGATCCCGAGACCTGAGCTCCAGACCTGAGCAGCGTCCTCGAAACGATCTGGCAAGGCATCTCGAACGCCTTCCTGATGGCCTGGGCGGTGTGGTGGGCGCTGGTGCTCGGCTTTGCGATCTCCGCGATCGTTCAGGCGTGGGTCCCACGCGAGCGGATCCAGCAGGCTTTGGGCGGCGGCGGCTTGCGCCCGATTGCCGTCGCCACGGGGCTGGGGGCCGCTTCCTCGTCCTGCTCCTATGCGGCGATCGCGATCGCCAAGTCCCTGTTTCAGAAGGGCGCCTCGGGCGCCTCCGCGCTCGCCTTCCAGTTCGCCTCCACCAACCTCGTCGTCGAGCTCGGCGCCGTCATCTGGGTGCTGCTCGGCTGGCAGTTCACGCTCGCCGAGTTCGTCGGCGGCCTGATCTTGATTCTCGTGATGACCCTACTGCTGCGCCTGTTCGTCTCCAGGCGTCTGGAACAGGAAGCCCGCACCCATGCCCAGCAGGCCGACAGCGGCCACCAGCACCACTCCGCCGGCGCGTCGATGTCACTGCGCGAGCGCCTGAGATCGGCCTCCGCCTGGTCGGACGTGGCGCACAACTTCCGCAACGACTGGACAATGGTCTACAGGGAGATCATTGCCGGGTTCTTCCTCGCGGGGTTCATCGGGCTGCTTCCCAACTCCTTCTTCAACGGCCTGTTCCTCACCGACGCGCCCGCGCCGCTGCGACTGCTGGAGAACGTGGTCGTCGGCCCGATCGTCGCGATCCTCAGCTTCGTCTGCTCGGTCGGCAACATCCCCCTCGCCGCGGTCCTCTGGTCGGGCGGGATCGGCTTTGGCGGGGTGATCGCGTTCATCTTCGCCGACCTGCTCGTTCTGCCGATCGTCGCGATCTACCGCAAGTACTACGGCACCCCCTTCACCGTGCGGATCGTCGCGCTGATGTTCGTCACGATCGTTTTGTCTGCGCTCGCCGTCGACGGGATCTTCAGCGTCGCCGGGCTGATCCCGCAGACGCGTCCCTCACGCGCGGACATCTTCGGCTCGGTCGCTGTGAACTACAAGCTGTTCACGAACGTCCTCGGCCTCGCCGTCTTCGCCGCCCTGTTCGCCTTGACGTTCCGCCGCGGCGCGACCGACCCCGTATGCGGGATGCAGATCGACCGCGCGAAGGCCGTGCGGGTCGAGCAGGACGGGCAGACGCACCACTTCTGCTCGGAGCACTGCGCCGCCACCTTCGCCTCCAGCGCGACGCACCCGCCGGCATAAGCCGGCGGGCACGCCCGGCGGTCTTCTCTCAGACTGTCTGTCGCCTACAGCCCGGCGTCGTCGCGACGCTGGCGACGCTGCATCACCACGATCGAGCCACCCGCACATACCAGCAGTAACCCACCGCCAACCGTCCAGGTGAGATTGAAGCCCGTGAACGGCAGCGTGCTCGCTTTCGCAGGTTCCGTCGCCGTCGTCGGCGTGCTGCTCGTAGTCGCGGGCGAGGCCGTGCTCGTCGGCGTCTTCGTCGATTTCGACGGCGACGTTCCGCTGCCTGGTTCATGTGGCGTCGGCTTGTTGGGTTCTGGTTTGTTGTAGGTCGTCGTAGGCGTGGCACCAGTAGCCGCGAGGACGGGCGCCACGGGCCCCAGGCCGAGCGCGAGCACGACCGGCAGGATCACGAGCCCGCGCCGCGCGCGAGACGATCCGCCCTTTGTCATTCCTGCTACTGCCTGTGGCCTGCTCGAGGCCATGACGTTGGTCCGAGTCATGCCAACCTCCCGTTCGTGGTCTTGTGAGCTGCGGCCCCGATGGGCCTCCTGCGGTAATTTGCCCGCTAATTCTATTGGCAAAACGCCTTCCTTGCTCTTAATTCGCCGTTTCCGTGTGGCTCCCTCCCATGATCTGCCCTTCCGGAGAGATGCCGTTGGACCCGAAGGTCTATCACCAACGACGGACCGCACACGCAAAACGAGAGATCGAGGCTCGACGCTGGAGCCGCCTCAGGAGACCCGCACGCGCCCCGCGAGCGTCCCCTCGGCCAACTCGCCACGGAGCACCTTCTTGTCGAACTTGCCGACGCTCGTCTTCGGGACCTCCCCGATGAACGCGAACTCGTCCGGCAGCCACCATTTGGCAACCCGCCCCCGCAGGTGCTCGACAAGCTCCTCCGCGCTGGTGTCCGCCCCCTCGCGCAGCACCACGCAACACAGCGGGCGCTCGGCCCAGCGCTCGTCGGGCTTGGCGATCACCGCCGCCTCGACCACGTCCGGGTGCGCCATCACCTCGTTCTCCAGCTCCACCGACGAGATCCACTCGCCGCCGGACTTGATCACGTCCTTCGCGCGGTCGGTGATCTGCACCGATCCCTCCCTGTCCACGGCGGCGATGTCGCCGGTGCGCAGCCAGCCGGCGTCGAACTTCTCCGGGTCGTCCTCGTGGAAGTAACGCGCGGCGATCCACGGCCCGCGCACCTCGATCTCGCCGGTGGACTCGCCGTCCCACTCGACTTCCTCGCCGTCGTCCCCGATCAGTCTCAGCTCGACCCATGGCAGAGGCTTGCCCTGCTTCGCGCGGCCATCCCAGTATCTATCGTCGTGCTCGCCGCTCTCATCAGGGCGTGAGTAGGTCGCCACCGGGCTCGTCTCGGTCATGCCCCAGGCCTGGAAGATCCTTACGCCGTGGCGCTCCTCGAAATCCTTCATCAGCTGCCGCGGCACCGCCGAGCCGCCGCAGGCGGCGTTGACGAGCGAGGAGAGATCAACCCCGGGGTGCTCGTCGGCGTAGCGCAGCATGTCGGCGAAGATCGTCGGCACGCAGCCCATCAGCGTCGGGCGCTCGGCCGCGATCAGCTGCGCCAGCGGCTCGGCCTGGAGAAAACGATCCGGCAGGATCAGGTCGGCGCCCGCGAGCGCAGCGCCGTGCGGCAGCCCCCAGGCGTTGGCGTGGAACATCGGCACGACCGCCAGCACCCTGTCGACGCTCGACAGGCCAAGCGCGTCCTTCATCAGCGTCGCCGTCGAATGCAAGCAGATCGAGCGGTGCGAGTAGAGCACGCCCTTGGGGTTGCCGGTGGTGCCGCTCGTGTAACACAACGCGGCCGCTCTTCGCTCGTCGATCTCTGGATAGTCGAACGAGCCTGTGCCCGCGTCCTCCAGCAGCTCCTCGTAGCGCAGCGCGTTTGGCAGCGTCGTGCTGGGCGAGACCTCGGGCTGGGTTGGATCGGAAGAGGGAGCCCGGCCGGCGATATCCGGCGAGCGGGTGGGGTCCCCCATCAAGACGTAGTGCCTAACGTTCTGAAGGCTCGGCGCAAGCTTTTCGAGCAGCGGCACGAGCGAGTCGTCGACGAAGATCACCCTGTCATCCGCATGGTTGACGATGTAGGTCAGCTGCTCATCGAACAGCCTGATGTTGAGCGTGTGCAGCACCGCCCCGACGCAGGGGACCGCCATGTACAGCTCGAAGTGGCGCTGGTTGTTCCACGCGAAAGTCCCCACGCGGTCTCCCGGCTGGACACCGAGCTTGCCAAGCACGCGGGCGAGACGGTCGACGCGCTCTGCCACCTCACCGAAGCTCGCGCGCTGCACCTTGCCGGGCGCGGTCAGCGTCACGACCTCGGCGTCCGGATGGACGTCGCGCATGCGACGACGGATGTGGTGCAGGTTCAGCGGAAAGTCGTCCTGCATCAGGCCCATCAGCGGTTCGGTCATGCGCGCTTCACCCCTTCCTCTCGAGTTTTCGCGCGCGGGCCTTGCTCCCGCGTCCCCCCTCGGACCTGCCCTCGTGGACTCTCCATCCGCGCTTGCCCTAGGAGACCACGGCGCGGCGCCAGCTCGCTGTAGATCGCACGCGTGCGGCGCGCGATGTCATCCCAGTCGAAGCTCAGTACATGCTCGGATGCCTCCGCCACCATCCGGTCGCGCAGCTCGCCGTCGACGAGCAACCGCTCGATCATCACGCCCAGATGCTCCGCATCGCCGCCGTTGAAGCGCAACCCAACCCGCTCCCCCTCCGGCACCACCTCGCGCAACCCACCTGTGTCGGCGACGATGCAGGGGCAGCCGGAGGCCATCGCCTCGAGCGCCACCAGCCCAAAGGGCTCATAGATCGAAGGGACCACGCATAGGTCGGCGATCCGGTAGAGCGAATGCAGCGCGTCGTCGCCGATCCAGCCCATGAACACGCCGTGCTCCGACAGCCCCAATCGCTCGGCCTGGGCCTTCAGCTCGGCCTCGTGAGTACCGCTGCCCGCCACCAAGAAGCGCACGTTGCCGACTCTTTCGATCACTCCCGGCAGCGCGTCGAGCGCCAGCTGAAAACCCTTCTCATAGACAAGCCGCCCGACCAGCAGCACGAGCTTCTCCTCGGGCTTTGCGAACTCTTCCCGCAACGCTTTCAGATCCCCCACCGGCCGCAGTTCGTCGGGGTCGATCCCGTTGGGGATCACCGCGATCCGCCGCTCGTCGATGTCGAAGATGTCCGCGACATGCCCGCGCATGTAGTAAGAGCACACGATCACCGCGTCCGCCCGCTGGGCCATCCACCGCTCGACGGAGTGGATGTGCGATTGCGGTTGGTCCTGCACCCAGCCTTGGTGGCGCCCGTGCTCGGTGGCATGGATCGTCGTCGCATACCCCACGCCCAGCCTGTCGGCGAGCGCGGCGGAGGCCTTCGCGACGAGCCAGTCGTGACCGTGGACGAGGTCGTAGTCGTGCTCCTCCGCGAGCGCTTCCCCGGCTGCGAGCATGTCCTCGTTCATGTGCTCCACCCACGCGACGAAGCGATCGAGATCGCGCGGCCAGCTCGGCTCGCGCACGCGATACACGTTCACGCCGGCGCGCTCTTCCACTGCCCGCTCGGTCGGATGCTCAACCCGGGACGCTGCGTTCTCTGCGGCTGAGCCTCCCAACAACGTCCGTGGTAACACCGACGCCGGTTGGTCGCCCGCCCCACGCGTGAGCACGTCCACCGCGACCCCCTGACGCACGAGCGCCTCGGCGAGCTTGCAAACGTGCCGCGCCAGGCCACCCTCGATCACGGGCGGGTACTCCCAGGAGAGGAGCAGCACGCGATTCTCGCTCATCCCGGCACCCTATCCTCCCCAGCCCCGCGCCGTCCCCGCGCGGCAGCTCACCACGCGTCGGCTCACACGGCGATCAGCCCCAGCTCGTCGAGGCGTCGCGCCGCGCTCGACGCCCACGCCTGATGCTCTGACATGCCGAGCACACCTTCTCGCTCCAGCCGTCTCAACGCTTCCTCGACGGCCTTCCGGCCGATCTCCGCTCGGTCGGACTCCAGCTCAGATTCCAACTCGATCGCCAATTGCGCGTGGGACCACATTCGCCCGTGGTCGTCGCGCAGCAGTTGCAGGACGATCGCTCGTTCGAGCCCTGCGTGATCGGAGGCTCGCGACCCTTTCGATTCTCTGTCCATTGCAGCCACAATCCCTTCGTGCCGGGCTCCTTCGTCCGAAGTCGCGCCGGGCCAACCGTTTTTCAGTCGATCCGACGATACAGACAGCTTGGAACGGTTCAGCGTGACGGACCCGCGAGCCTGCCCTGCTCAGGCCCCGGCTCCGGCCATATCGGGCGAGCCGCCCTCCGGTAAGCCGCCCTCCGCGTCCTGCGCCTCGGTTCCCGCGATTTCCTCCTGCACCCCCGCGCGCAACCCCACAAAGGCCGCGATCGCCGCCAGCGCCATGATCGCCGCCATCACGTAGAGGACCGTCTGCGTCGCTTCGGCGAAGTTGAGCCGGATGAAGTGGGGAATGTGCGCCGCGCTCCCGCCGGCGCCCTGGGACTGTTGCGCGATGCTCGACGCGCGGGCGTGCGCCTGGGCGCTCGTCAGGCCCAGGTGCATGAGTGAGGTCGTGGTGTGCGAGCGCAGCTGTGAGACGAGGATCGAGCCGAGGATCGCGAGGCCGAGGCTGGCGGCGTAGTTGCGGACCGTCTGGGTGATGCCGCTCGCCTCGCCATAGGAGAGCCGCGAGGCGCGGTTGACGGCATCGGTCGAGGCCGGGCCGAGCATCATCCCCATGCCGGCCCCGGCGAGGATGATGTACCACTGCTGGGTGTTGAAGTCGAGGCCGGTGACCTTGCCGGCCCACAGGTAGAAGCCGACGGCTGAGATTGCGCAGCCGAGCACGACGGGGCGCTTGGCGCCGATCCGGTCGAGCATCCGCCCGCCGACCTGCGCGGCCACCACGAAGCCGATGAAGAAGTACAGGATGTAGACACCGGCATTCGAGGGCGTCTTGCCGAGCGCGATCTGGGCGTACTCGCTGGCGAAGAAGAAGACCGGGATGAACGTCAGCATCGCGATCCCGAGCACGATGTTCTCGACCAGGAATGGCCTGATGCGGAAGATGCGCACTTCGATCAGCGGCGATTGGGTTTTCAGCTCGACGAAGTAGAACACGACCAGCAGCACCGCCCCCACGACGATGCAGGCCCAGGTGCCCGGGTCACTCCAGCCCCAGATCGAGGACTGCTGGAAGCCGAACACGCTCAGCGCCACGCCGGAGGCGATCAGCACGAGGCCCCGGTAGTCCATCCGGGCCGGCCGGTGCAGCGTCGACGGTTTCGAGATCACGATCAGGATCAGCGCGATCGCGGCGACGGGAAGGTTGACCCAGAAGATCGCCCGCCAGGTCCATTGCGTCAGATAGCCCCCGAGAATCGGTCCGACGGCGGTCAGGCCGCCCGCGATGCCGAAGAAGATCGCGAGCGCCCTGCCGCGTTCACGGAGCTCGAACGTCTGCACCACGATCGCCAGCGCGGCCGGGAACATGATCGCCCCGCCTGCCCCCTGGACCACGCGGAACGTCACGATCCACGCCTCCGCGATCGATCCCTTCGGCGTAAGCCCGCACATCGCCGAGGCCCCGGCGAACAGGATCACGCCGAGCGTCACCATCTTGCGGTGCCCGGCCGTGTCGGCGAGCCGGCCGCCGAACGCGAACAGCGCGGCCAGGGACAGCAGATAGGCATTGATCGCCCACTGCGTGCCGGTGCTCGTCAGATGCAACTGCTTCTGGATTTCCGGCGCGGCGATCGAGACGATCGTCTGGTCGATGAACGTCATCGCGACGGCGAAGATCATCGCCGCCAGGATCAGGTTCCTCGACCCTCCGCCCGTGTCGCTGCCTCCCATATCGAGGAAGCCTAGCTTCCCGCGAGCAACCTGTGGGTTCTCCGAGCGCCCGGCGCGACTATTCGCTGGCTTTGACAGCGGGCGCGTTCGCATCCCGCAGGGTGACGTTCAGGATCGCCTCGTTACGCCCCGCGGCAAGCGGTACCCCCAACTCGGCGTTGACCGCGGGATCGACCAGAAACGAAAGGATCCCGCCGCAACCCTCGGCTCTCGGGGCCGAAAAAGAATCGTTCAGCAGAGAATCTTCTTTGATCGTGACGAGATTGTATTCGTCCTTGAACTGCGCATGACCAGGTTTACCCGTCGCCGGCTTGTGCGATGATGAAAGCTTGGTGGAGCCGGTTGTGAGAGGTATCGAGATCGGATTCGCGTCTGAGCCGATGTAACAGCTTTCGCCGAGCAGCGGGTTGCTCAGCTTCACCTTCACCGGCAGCGACAGCCCAATCCCTTTCGCTTCGATCAGATCTTGCGTGTCGATCCCGATCGAGCTCGCCGGCCCGGCGAGCTCGATCGTGGCCGTCAGATCCGTCTCTTTTTGATTGATGAATTCGTCGAAGATCTCCTGCACGGACACCGGTAGAGACTTGGGAGCGGCTACCGTGAAGAGCGTTCCGGGAATGACCTGAGGCGTTCTCGAAAGAGCTTCGCCGTCGTCTGGAGAGATGAACGTCTGCTCGGGAGACGCTTCGTCTTCGTGGACGCCACCCTGCAGCGTCATCGTCCGCGCGAGCGGGATCGTCCTGGAGCCGATCTGCAGCTCGCCGCTTTCGGTCTGAGCGAAGATGCATACCTGCGTCTGCGAGTTGCTCAGGGGACAATCGGCGAACGGGGCGTAATCCCCCTGGGGGCGATGCCCGGCCGCCAGCGCCGGTGAGGGGACCCCGAGCGCGACCGGCGCCGCCACGAGCGCCACCCACACGGCGGGGCGGATTGAGATCAACCGCCAGAGCACCTCACCAACGCTACTCGCTCGCGACGCCAGCCGGCGCCCAGTGCTAAAGCCCGCCTGCCTCCTAACCGATGCGGGGACGAACAGTTCCGCCACCTCCGTTATGACCCACTTTTTAAACATCTTCAACACCAAGAAGTCACGCCTCCTGTTTGGCGTCGTAGTGCTCGTCTTAGCGATGGCCGGCGCCGCCGCGTTCGCCTACTGGACCAGCACCGGCGAAGGCTCGGGCACCGTCAAAGCGAGCTCCGGCGGCGCCACCTTCGAAGTCTCAAGCACCCTGGTCGAAGGCCTCTATCCCGGGGGCAGCTCCGCGGTCACCGTCAAGGTCAAGGACGTCGACGCGAGCCAGAACGAGTTCCTGACCAAGCTGGAAGCGGAAGTCGAAAAAACCTCGGTGGTGGAATGCAAAAAGGAATGGTTTGAAGTCACCCCTGCCTCGCAGGAACCAAAAGTTGTGATTGCGCACGGTGAAACCAAGGAATACACCGTGAACCTGAAAATGAAAGAAGAAGCCGCCGTCAACCAGAACGCGTGCAAGGGCGCGTCGGTCACGCTCAAGTACAAAGCCTCGTAGGCTAGACGGATACGTCGGCTGCCAACGGACTGGCGCGAGCTCGTGAGACGGATGTCGTATACCCGACTCTCCTCGCTCGCGCCGGCGCCGGCGTTGGCGCTCCTCGCAACGGCCGTGGTCGTCTCGGCGTTCTGGACGGGCTCCGGCCAGGCCAGCAACTCGGCGATCGTGGCCACGCTCGCGGCGCCCACGATCACGGGCGCGACGACCGGCGCGGAAACGGTCGCACTGAGCTGGTCTGCGATCACCCCGCCCGGCGAAGGGACGGTCGAATACTACGTAACGCGCGACGGCTCCACGCCGAGCGCGGGCTGTCCGAGCTCGAGCTCGCACTCGACGGTCACGAGCTGCACCGACACCAATGTCCCGGTCGGCGCCCACAAATACAAGGTCACGGCGGTGTGGCGCTCGTGGACGTCGACCGGTATAGAACAGACGGTGACCGTTGCCTATGGCCCGGCGACCCACCTCGTGCTCGAAGCCGCAAGCCTGACGCCCGCCGCCGGCGAAGCCGACAACCTCACGGTCACCGCCAAGGACGCGTCGGGCGACACGGTCGGCACCTACACAGGCGCGCACAGCCTGATCTTCGAAGGCGCCGGCGTTGCGACCAGCGGCGAAGAACCGGTCGTCATCGACGAGTCGGGCGTCGAAAAGAACTTTGGCGAAGAAACCGAAATCACGTTCAGCGAAGGCAAGGCCACGGTATCGAGCGCGATGAACGGCGTGATGACCCTCTACAAGGCCGAAGCGGCACATATCAAGGTCAAGGAAGGCTCGCTCAACAACGGCGCCGGACTGGCGGTGACGGTCAAAGCAGCCGCGGCCAAGAACTTCAAGGTGCCAACACCCACCGAACAGGAAGCGGGCGTCTCCTTCAACGTGACGCTCACCGCAATAGATGAATATGGCAACACCGCGACGAGCTACGCGGGCAAAAAGACGATCGCCTGGAGCGAACCCGCGAGCTCGCCCAGCGGAAAAGCGCCCAGCTACACGGCGTCGGTCACCTTCACGGCCGGCGTGGGCGCGGCTGCCTCGACCAAACTGTACGACGCCCAGACCACGACTCTGAAAGCGAAGGAAAGCACGATCGAAGGAACCACTGCCGCCTTCACCGTCAAGGCGGCGACGGCCAAGAAATTCACTGTGCCAACGCCCTCCGAACAGGAAGCGGGCGTCGCGTTCAACGTGACGCTCACCGCGATCGACGAATACGGCAACACCGCCACGAGCTACGCGGGCGCAAAGACGCTCACCTGGAGCGGCCCGGCGAACGCACCGAACGGCACCCCGCCCGAATACCCGGCCTCCGCGACGACGGTCACATTCGCCGCGGGCGTGGGCACGGCCTCTCAGCTCAAGCTCTACGACGCCCAGAGCACCACCCTGAAGGCGAAGGAATCCACGATCGAAGGCACCACCCCGGCTTCGTTCACCGTCAAGGCGGCCGCCGCCACCAGCTTCAGCGTGCCGACACCGGCCGAACAGACGGCGGGCACCGCCTTCAACGTGACCCTGACCGCCTGGGATCCCTGGCACAACATCGCGAAAAGCTATGCCGGCGCAAAGACGGTCAGCTTCAGCGAACCCTCGACCTCGCCCAGCGGGAAAGCGCCCAGCTACCCCGCGACGGTCACGTTCACCGCGGGCGCCGGCACGGCCTCGATCAAACTGTACGACGCCCAGACCACCACGCTCAAGGCGATCGAAGGCACGATCGAAGGCGCCTCGGGCGCCTTTACGGTGAAGGCGGCCGCGACCAAGAAGTTCAGCGTGCCGACGCCCTCAGAACAGGAAGCGGGCGTCGCGTTCAACGTGACGCTCACCGCGATCGACGAATACGGCAACACCGCCACGAGCTACGCGGGCGCAAAGACGCTCACCTGGAGCGGCCCGGCGAGCTCGCCCAGCGCCACCGCGCCCGAATACCCGGCCTCCGCGACCGCGGTCACATTCGCCGCGGGCGTGGGCACGGCCTCTCAGCTCAAGCTCTACGACGCCCAGGCCACGACGCTGAAGGCGAAGGAAGGCTCGGTCGAAGGCACCTCGGGCTCGTTCACCGTCGCGGCGGGCGAACCGGAACGCCTCGCCTGGGAGCACCCCGAAGTGACCGCGGGCAAAGTCGAAGCCGGTACCTGCCCCTTCGCCTGCACGACCTCCAGCATCGGCTTCAGCAAGAAATTCAAGGCCCACGCCGCCGTCACCGACGCCTACGGCAACATCGTGACCAACCTCGGCGCCGCCGCCAAGGCGAAGGTCGAACAGACCGCCGGCGCGGGCACGCTCACGAATGCCACCGGCCTCACGATCCCCACATCGGGCCTCGCCGAATCCTCAGTCGTCTTTGAATACACGAGCCCGTCATCCGGCGCGAGCGAAGCCGTCTTGAAGCTAAAGGTAGAAGAAGGCGCCGCCTACACGGAAGCCGAAGCGCACGTGAAGTACTGAGCAACTCGATCCTTCCCGAGGTCAGCCGCTATGCGACAGGGGTTGCTAGCCACGGCAGAGCTCGGGCGGCCGATGTTCAGGCTCCCTTCGGGTACCAGCCGCGGCCTTTCTTTTCCAATTTCCCTTCCTGCTCGAGTCCCGGGAGCACGCGGTAGAGATAGTTCTGCTTGATCCCCATCTTCGCCGCCAGCTCGGGGATCGTGATGCCGGGCTGGCCCTGCACGAACGACAGCGCCTGAGCGGCCCGCGTGCCACTGCCTTTGCGGCGACCCACTTTGCCTTTGGGACGACCAACTTTACCTTTGGGACGACCCACTTTGCCCGAGCCCGCGGGACGGCCTACCTTTTTCCCGGAGCCCGGAGGACGACCCACTTTTTTGCCGCTGCCTTTGGGGCGACCAGGCCGTTTGCGCTCGGTGATGGCTGGCGTGGCGTCTGCGGTGACCGCCATCGTGGCCGCCGGGGCGCCGGCGGCCGGCGTGCCGGCACGAGTCGCTTTGCGCGCACGTTTGCCCGAGCCGCGCGGACGCCCCGGTCCTTTCCTGCGCCGGCGCGTGACGGTCGCGACGGCAACCGAGCCGGCCTCCGACGCAGCCGAGCCGACCACACCCGCCAACGCCTCCACGGCAGCCTCGAGCCGGTTGAACTCATCCACCACCGGCTTCAGCTCCTTCAGCCGATCGGTGATCTCCTTACGCCTATCCTCGAGAAAGTCAGACACGGTTACTCCTCACTAGTCGGGGGATACAAACACGAACATACACGACACTCTCACGCGCTCTGAAAGACTCAGCGTCACAATCCATCACAAGACAACGGCGAAATTGTGCCAAGACCACGAAGGAGCCACGAGCATGAGGGTTATAGGAGCAGGTCTGCCCCGCACCGGCACGCTGACGCAGAAGGTTGCACTGGAGCAGCTTGGCCTGGGGTCTTGCTACCACTGGGTCGACGTGCTGGCCGATCTCGACAACCAGGTCCCGTTGTGGAACCGCGCGCTGGACGGAGAGGCCATTTGGGAGGAGGTGTTCGCCGGGCGCGGCGCCAGCGCGGACTGGCCTGGGGGCTACTTCTACCGCGAGCTGATGGATTTCTACCCCGACGCGAAGGTACTGCTGAGCGTGCGCGAGCCCGAGTCGTGGGAGCGCAGCTTTCGCAGCACGATCGTGGACATGTGCTACGGCGAGTCGCTGATCCGCCTGCTCTCGAGCGCTCGCCGCGAGATCGATCCGCGCTGGCGCTCCTACCTGGCGCTGGTGGATCGCATGTTC
This sequence comes from uncultured Solirubrobacterales bacterium, assembly GCA_963779405.1. Taxonomy (GTDB): domain Bacteria; phylum Actinomycetota; class Thermoleophilia; order Solirubrobacterales; family Solirubrobacteraceae; genus Palsa-744. Next base: position 262,300 of record CAVZYF010000006.1, on the reverse strand, counting down.
TGGGGCGAGCAGGGCACGTTCGCCGCCGGCCATTCCCCCGCGGAGCTGATCGAGCAGGCCAAGGCCCACGACGAGGCGGTCAGGCGGACCGTCCCGGCGGAGCGGCTGTTGGAGTGGAAGGTCACCGACGGCTGGGAGCCGCTCTGCGAGTTCCTCGAGGTTGACATCCCCGCCGAGCCGCTGCCGCACGTGAACGACCGAGACACCTTCCTCGGACGCGTGATCGATGGCGCACTTGGGGCGCTACGGACATGGCGGGAGCACTCCCTGCCATAAGGCACAACTAACATTGGCGAATGAGGACCGCCATCATTGCCAAAGGAGGCTCTATGTCCCACTTCTCTACCGTGAACCTGCTCGAAATCGAGGACTCCGTGGGCGAGCGCGCTCCCGGGATCGAAGGCCGCTTCGCCCGCAAGCACCTGGACTCGCGTGACCTCGGTATCAGTCACTTCCGCTACGCCGCGAACCTGCGCAGTCCGATGGCCCACAGCCACCGCGAGCAGGAGGAGGCCTACGTCGTCGTCGCCGGGTCCGGGCGAATACTGCTCGATGACGAGGTTCTGGAGCTCAGCCTGTGGGATGTCGTGCGCGTCGCACCTTCGGTCGTGCGCGCCTTCGAGGCGGGACCCGACGGACTGGACATCATTGCCGTGGGCGGCCCCAAGCCCGAGGACGGCGACGGCGTGATGGGTGCGGCCGCCTGGCCGGATGCGCAGTAGCTACGCACGGCCATCTTGCAGGCGATTCTCGATCGGGGAGACAGGATTTGAACCTGCGACCGCCCGGCCCCCAGCCGGGTGCGCTACCAGACTGCGCCACTCCCCGTGGCCAATATCCAGAGCCTACCCCGTGGGAGCTCTCAGAGCGGGCGACGGGAATCGAACCCGCCCTAGAAGCTTGGAAGGCTCCTGTGCAACCACAACACCTCGCCCGCAAGCGGGCTTCATGTTACCGGCGACTTTCGTCAGAGCGATGCGCTACTCAGACGGCGGCACCCCTTTCCGCTCCTCCGTCGGCACCTCACCCGACTCGTCCGCCAACCCCGGCGGCGGCCACGGCCCGAACCAGTTGTCGCGCGCGCCGTCCAGCGTGACGGTCGATCCGCTGAACGTCCTGCCCAACGGCGACGCGAGCAGCGCCACGAGCCAGGCGTGCTCCCGCACCGTGCCGAGACGCTGCAGGGGCACCGTGCGCGCCATCCCCGCCCGCAGGCTCGCCGGGTACTTCTCGAGCGCCTCCGTGTCGAAGTGTCCCGCCGCCACCGCCGTCACGACGACACCCTGCCCCGCCCACCTGCCCGCCAGCTCCCGTGTGATCTCCTCCACCGCGGCACGCGCCGCACCTGAGTGGGCCATGCCCGGCATGCCGTGGTGGGGGGACAGCGTCACGTTCACGATCGTCCCTCCCCCAGCCGGCTCCATCGCCCGAGTGAACGCCACCTCGGCCATGTTCAGCATCCCGTCGACGTTCAGCCGCCACACCGCCCGCCAGCCCTTTGCCGCGATTCCCTCCGCCGGCGTGAAGTACTGACCGCCCGCGTTGTTCACGAGCAGGTCCAGCCTGCCGTGGCGTTCCAGCACAGTCGCCACCAATCGCTCGGCATCCTCTCGCTCGCGGACGTCGCCCGCAATCCAGTCCGCGCGGGCGCCGATCTCCCCCACCGCTTCCTCCAGCACCTCCGCGCGGCGCCCGGCGATCACGGCGGTCGCACCGCAGCGCGTCAGCTCCAGCGCGGTCGCCTTGCCGAGGCCGGTGCCGCCACCGGTGACGAGCGCCACCCTGTCGTCCAGCAGGCCGGGCGCGAAGATCTCCGATTCGACGGCGGGGCGGTTCGTCATGCAGCGCGATCATATGCCCGTCGTCCCCGCTGCCATCGGACTCGCGATCGGCCCATCCGTCGAGGTACCCGACTAGGGTCTGAGCGCATCGGACGCCCTTCCCTCCGCTCCAGACGAGTCCTCGCGGGCTTGGCGGCGCTGCTCGTGCTGTTGCTCGCCGTCGTGCTCGGCGCGTATGAGTACGAGCGCCACCGCACCGGCAGCATCTACCACCCGAACGCGCGCTTCGTCCCCGAGCCGACGCCGCGCCTGCCGGCGCGCGGGCCGGACCGCTTCGCCTGGCCTTTCTACGGCTACAACAAGGAACACACGCGCTTCTTCCCCGCCGCCTCGCGCCTGCACCCCCCGTTCAAGCGGCTGTGGGTGCACAACGGCGGCGCGCTGCTCGAGTTCCCGCCCGTGATCCGCGGCGATCACATCTTCCAGCTCGCCGACAACGGCCTGCTGGAGGCGATCAGCAAGCACACCGGGCACACCTTCTGGATCAGGAGCCTGGGCTCCCTCTCGGCGTCCTCTCCCGCGGCCGTCGGCGACACCGTCTACGCGACCGTACTCGCGCGTACCGACGGCGTCAAAAAGGGGCTCGTCGCGGCGGTCGACTACACCACCGGGGCGATCATCTGGTCGCGGGCGCTGCCGAGCCCGAGCGAGTCCTCGCCGCTGGTCGACCACGGGATGCTCTTCTTCGGCTCCCAGAACGGGACCGTCTACGCGCTCAACATCCACAACGGCAACCCGATCTGGACCTATCACGCCGCGGGCGCCGTCAAGGCCAGCCCGACGCTGTCCGGCGGGGTGCTCTACTTCGGTGACTACTCCGGGCACGTCCAGGCGATCTCCGAGCAGACCGGCCGGCGACTGTGGGTCTCGGGCTCGGAAGGGGCTCTGCTCGGCAGCGGCACCTTCTACTCGACCGCCGCCGTGATCTACGGGCGCGTGTTCCTCGGCAACACCGACGGACGCGTGTACGCCTACGACGCCTCCACCGGCAGGCTCGACTGGGCCGTGCAGACGGGCGGATACGTGTACGCCTCGCCCGCCGTCGTGAACGCCCCCGGCCTCGGGCCGACGATCTATGTGGGCTCCTACAGCGGGACCTTCTACGCTTTGAACGCGCGCTCGGGCGCGGTCGCGTGGAAGTTCAACGCGCATGGGCGCATTTCCGGGTCGGCGACGATCATCGGGCGCACCGTCTACTTCTCCGATTTGGGTCAGCACCGCACCTATGGGCTCGGCATCTCCACGGGCCGGGTCCTGTTCGAACTCGGGACCGGGGCCTTCGATCCGGCGATCAGCGACGGGCGGGACCTCTTCTTGACCGGGTATACGGGTCTCTATGCGTTCACACCTACCGGTTGAGCGGGGTCATCCCAGCGCACGAGAAAGCGAGAAGCGGGCTGTGATGTGCAGTTGTTGGTTGGGTTGATTCGCAGTCACGTACGTCCACCCCCCGGGCGCTTCCGTCACGCGGCCGCTGCCGGCGGTGAGCGTCCAGTACCGCGTAAACCGCACCCGTACGAGGAACCTCCCCGGCGCAGTCGCGCGCAGCGCGAAGGAGTCGTGCCCAAGCGATGTCAGCCGCCCGGGGCCTTCAACCAGCGGTGTCGGGTCGCGCACCGCGTACACGGTCCAATGCCTGCTTATGAACACCGCACGCAGGTACGGCAGCCCGCGACGGATCAGCCGGCCCTCCCCGGCGCTCGACGGATCGAGCGGGGTGTCGGGGAGCGCGACGTAGCTCACCGCCTCTTCGTGCAGCCAGTGCGCAGTACCCCGCCGCGGTCAGCCCGGGGTCGAGCAGCACGCCGTCGTACCTCTCGTCGAGTTGCTTCTCCCAGCCGCGAGCGAGCGATACCGTCGGCGCCATCAGCGCGGCCTCCCAGTGCGAGCGCGTGAGCGGCACCTCGACCCTTACGAGCGCGCCGCCGTGGTTCGCCAGGAATCGTAGGACGGGCGCGTAGTAGGAGGCGCGCGTCGATTCGTTCCCCGCCACCGCTTTCGTCTCGCGCACCGGGCCCCAGATCGTAAAGACGGCGATGCCCACCAGCGCGATCGCCAGGGACGGGGTCGATCGCCCACCCGAGATCTGTGGCGTCGCGCTCGGCAATGTTGAGCTCTTGGCGCAAGCGCACAGCAGCAACGGCCCCGCCAGCAGCACCGCGTAGCGCTCGATGTTGCTGCCCATCGGAGTATGGATCAGCAGCGCGAGGATGCAGGCCGGCAGGTAGACGACCCCCCCGGTCCGCAACAGGCGCTGACCCGGCGGGAGCGCCCACAGGAACAGGAACGTGACGAGCGCGGTCGCCGCGAACGAGAGGATCGGAAACGGCTCGAAACCGCCTTCTTCAAACAGCAGCGCGAGCGGCAAGACGACCACGGCCGCCGGCAGCGCCAACACCACCAGTGCGCGGGGGGAGCGCCGCGCGAGCGCATCGGTGAGTGCCGCGAGCCCGAGCAGGACGCCCGCGACCGGACTCGCGGCCGCGCACAGCGCCGCCAGCAGTGCGGCCCAGCGGGGATGGCCGCGGACGAGCGCGAGCACGGCGGCGATGGCGAAGGTGACGCCCAGCGCGAACGTCAGCCGCCCGAGCCAGATGTCGCCGACGGCCGCGACCGCGAACCAGACGGCGCCCCAGCGCGCGGCGGGGCCGTATACGCCGAGCACCAGGCGCTCGAACAGCGCCGCGGACGCGAGTACCGACAGGGCCGCGAGGGCACGCAGGCCAAGCAGCGAGGCGAGTGGCGGAAACAGCAGGCTGTAGCCGGGCAGCGCGTGACCCGCGTACCAATGCTCATCCCAAACGGCGAACCCGAGGTGTTCGAACAGGCCGGCGCGATAGACCTGCGCCGCGAGATCCGGGGTGCGCGGATCGAGGAGCAGCCAGACCGCCACCAGCGCGGCGGCTGTGCTCGTTGCGAGGAACCGACTCATAAAAACGGCCGGCGTCCAGGGAGCTACCGCCCCGGACCCCGGCCGACCCGCCGCGGACGCGACGGACATGTCCTCGTAGGAACCCCCGGGCGACCCGGAAGTAGCTCCCGATCGCTGACGCTCGATAATCGGCACGTGAAGATCATGACGAGCAGGCCGACGGCGGTGCGCATCGCGTTACGCGCCGCCCTTGCGCTGACGGCGCTCTGCGCCACCCTGGCGGCCGGCGGTTGCGCGACCGGCCAGCCGCAGCCGCTCGCGGCGGGGACGCTCGCCGAAGCCGAGACGTTCCCCTACTTCCCCGTCTACTGGGCGGGGACCCGGTTCGCCGGGCAGTCGCTTGCCGCGGTCGATGGCCAGGAGAACTACGACAGCGGCATCGGGGACAGCGTCTACTACGGCGACTGCGTCCATCGCAAGGGCATCTTCGGCGGCGGCAACTGCCTGCTGCCACTGCAGGTCACGACGGTGATCTACGGCCTGCACTCCAACGCGACGCTCGGCCCGCAGAGCAACACGATGATCCGCGGGGTCCCGGCGGTCGTTTACGACGAAGGGCGCTCGATCGAGCTATACAGCGGCCGCACGGCGATCGACGTGTTCTCCGACACCTTCGCCCACGCTTACCGGGCGGCGCTGGAACTGCGTCCGATCAACGCGCCCGGGTCAGCGACCGGGAAGCTACCGCCCCCCGTCTTCTGCCCGGGTCTGTTCGGGGCAATGAGCGCGGAGCTCAGCCACGTGATGGCGAGCCTGCCGGGGCATGTCTGCCAGCGCACGGCCGCCCAGGAAGCGGAGACGAAGCGGCTGTTGGGGACGTCGTGAGCGGACGACGAACCGACCCAAACTTTTGCCGAGCAAACCTCTGGTGTAAGCGGCGCTCTGGCGGTACGATCCGGGCGTGAGCCGTTTGCGTGCTCTGAGCTGCGTTGCCGTCTCCGCCGTCGCCTGTGCGCTGATCCTCGGTGTCGGCGCCGAGCCCGCCGCGGCACTCTCGCTGACAGAAGACCCCTTCGTCCAGCAAGGGGAACGACTGACGAGCAAAGAAATGACCGAACACGCCGAACAGGGGTACAGCGTCGCGCTGTCTGCCAACGGCGACACAGCGCTGATCGGGGCGCCGGGCTACGACAGCTTCGCCGGCGCGGCATGGATATACACGCGCTCCGGCTCAGTCTGGGCCGAGCAGGAAAAACTCGAAGGCACAGAAGGCTCGCCGCTTGCTCATCAGGGCTGGAGCGTTGCGCTGTCGGCCGATGGTGATACCGCGCTGGTGGGCGGCTACGAGGAGGAAAAAGGCGGGGTTTTCACGGGTGCCGCCTGGGTCTTCACGCGCTCGGGTTCGACGTGGAGCCAACAGCAGATCCTGATCGGGGCTGGCACGGTCGATGACGAGGAGGGATACAGTGTCGCACTGTCGGCTGAAGGCAACACGGCGCTGATCGGCGGCCCGGACTACGAAGATGGCGAGCCGGGCGCGGCGTGGGTCTTCACCCGCTCGGGTATCACCTGGAGCGAACAGGCGAAACTCGTCGGCGCCCACCCGAGCGGCCTCGTCCAGAAGGGCTGGAGCGTCGCGCTCTCCGGCGATGGCAACACTGCGCTGATCGGCGGTCCCTCTGCCGAATTCAAAAGCGGGGAACCCGCACTCGGCGGCGCATGGGCCTTCACCCGTTCGGGTAGCACCTGGAAAGAACTCGAACAGCTCCCCTCAGGTAGCGGAGCCGGGATCGACACGGGCCAGGGGCAGAGCGTCGCGCTATCCGGGAACGGGACGACCGCATTGGTGGGCGGAATCGGCTACCAGAGCGGGCTCGGCGGCGCCTGGGTCTACACGCTGGCAGGAGGCCACTGGACAGAGCAGGGCGAACCGTTGCTCGGCAACGACCGGGACACCTCAGCGTCCGAGGGTGAGAGTGCAGCGCTCTCCGAAGACGGGAACACCGCGCTGGTGGGCGGCTACCAAGACGATGTCTCGCGCGGGGCCGCATGGGCCTTCGTTCGCTCCGGGTCGAGCTGGGCAGAACAGCAGGAACTCGTCGGCGCGGGTGGCTCGGCCGAGCCGCAGCAGGGCAACGGCGTGGCGCTGTCGGCCGACGGCGCCACGGCGCTGATCGGTGGCCCGAGGAACGAGGAAGACGGAGGCGCAACTGAGCCGGGCGCAGCCTGGGTGTTCACAAGAGCAGCTGAACCAGAACCGCTCCCAGGAGGACAGAAAGAACCATCTCCCCCGTCAACAGGTAACTCCACAGGCAACGTCTCCACAGCCGCCGGGTCCGGATCCTCCTCCGGTAACTCATCCTCATCAGGCGGTACGGGCAACCAATCGCCTCCCCCTCTCACGCCTGCCCAGCTCGAAGAACGCCTCGCAACCGCCTTCGGTCTCCCCTCCTCAAAGCTCTGCTACAGCAAACGCTCCTTCAAGATCCACATCCAACAACCTCATGGTTACCCGCGGGTCGTTTCAGCCAAGGTGTTCCTCGGTAAAAAACGCGAGCGATCCCTAAATAAAAAAGGACTCACCGACCAGGTGGTGCTCACCCAACTCCCGTATGGAACCTTCACAATCCGAATCGTCGCCCGCACGGCCACCGGCACCACGCTGACGGGCACCCGCACCTACCACACCTGCCGTCCCAAACCGATCCATCCGCACGGCCACCCCCGCCTGTAGCGGATCTTGCGGCCTGTATGGGACGGGTCTTGCGGGGACGCCCCTCGATCAATCAGATCAAGACCCAGCCGCGCCCACGGCTCCCGGCTTCAGCGGCTTGCCGATCTCGCCGCGCAGGCTGAGGAACGCGAGCGAGCCGATCAACGCGGGGACCCACAGCGAGATCGCCCGGTAGACGAGCACCGCCCCCACCACCACAGAGGCCGGACGGACGCCGAACAGGACGAGCATCCCCACGAGGCCTCCTTCGACCGCGACGAAGCCCCCGGGGATCGGCAGCGAGTTGGCGAGCATCCCCACCAGGTAGGCCATCGCCACCACCCACACGCCGGGCGTGGCCCCGAAGGCGGCGAGGCACGCGTACAGAGCGAGGTTGTCGAACAGCCAGTATCCGACCGCACCGAGCACCCGCCAGTCGTGCTCGCGGATCAGCCGCACCGCATCTTCGACCCCGCCGCTCAGGGCCACAAGCGTGACCGCCCAGCGGCCCTGCTCGAGCGGCCTGCGCGCGGCCGCGCGACGCGCCCACGCCGCGAGCGCGAGCGTGCCGACGATCGCTCGCCAGCGCCGCCGCCGCCGGCAGCAGCGTGAGCAGCGGGTTGCGTCGAGCCGGGGAGCAGGCCCAGCCACATCAGCACGCCGATCACGACCACCGCCCCGACGTTCACCGCGCTGGTGAGCACGAACAGCAGGACCGAGCGCTTCGCGATCCGCGCCACCGAGATGCCCTTGGTGCGCAGCACCCACGCCCCCAGCGCGAGGCCCGCCAGGCCGCTGACCGAGACGACCGAGTTGACCGCCAGCTCCGACAGCGACAGACGCGAGACCAGACGTTTGCCGAGCATCCCGAACACGAGCCCGAACAGAACCACGTAGCCGGCGCACGAGAGCAGCTCCAGGCCGACCGCGGCGGCCACCCACCAGGAGCTCGCGTGGGAGATGCGCTGCTCGATCGAATGCAGGCCCGGCACCGCGAGCAGCAGCGCGACGACGATCCCGAAGAAGACCGCGAGGCTGATCACGCTGTTGCGCAGCGTGCGCGAATGGGCCGCCAGTTCGTCGGGGGTCTCGTCGATCAGGGTCTGCTCGCTCGGATCAAGGTCTCCTCGCTTGGGATGCTTTGCCCCAGCGGCGTAATCCGGGTACCTGGCACGGTAGCCTCAAAAGCGGACCATCCCTCCCTTTCCCGCAAACAGCAGCAATCCATATTGGGTAGATACCGAAAATGGCCGAGCAACAACCACGAGTCCTGGTCGTCGACGACGAGCCCGCCGTCCAGACCGCGCTCTCGCGGGCGCTGAAGCTGGAGCGCTACGAGGTCGCCCAGGCCGCCGACGGGCGCGAGGCGCTCGAGCGCCTCGGCGCGATGGCCTACGAGGTCGTGATCCTCGACGTGTCGATGCCCCACGTCGACGGCCTGGAGGTCTGCCGGCGCCTGCGCGAGGGCGGCGACAGGACACCCGTGCTGATGCTGACCGCGCGCGAAGGGGTCGACGACCGCGTCGCCGGCCTCGACGCCGGCGCCGACGACTACCTCGTCAAGCCGTTCGCTCTGCGCGAGCTGCTCGCGCGCGTGCGCGCGCTGCTGCGCCGTGCGGGCGACGACGACGACGACCAGGACGGCACGCTCACCTTCGAGGACCTGCGCCTGGACCGCCTCGCCCACGAGGCCTGGCGCGGCGAGCGGCTGCTGGCGCTGACGCGCACCGAGTTCCTGCTGCTGGAGATGTTCCTGCGCCACCCCCGCCAGGTGCTCACCCGCTCGGCGATCTTCGAGCACGTGTGGGGCTATGACTTCGGCTCGACCTCCAACTCGCTCGGCGTCTACATGGGCTACCTGCGCCGCAAGACCGAGCGCCGAGGACGAGCCCCGCCTGCTGCACACCGTCCGCGGCGTCGGCTACGTATTGCGCGGGACCTCGTGAGCTTTCGCAGGCGCATCACGTTCGTCTCGGCCGCGGCGGTGGCGGTCGCGGTGGTGCTCGCGTCGCTGCTCACCTACCTGCTCACCTCCCACCAGCTGCACAGCCAGGTCGACGCGCAGCTGAGCGAGCCGCGCGCGACACGCGCTGCACGTTCGTCGACGCGCAACCCCTCGCATCAGCCCGCGGCGCTCGCCTGCCTGGCTCTGATCAACGGGCAGCGACGGCCGGCCAGATCGCCGGCACCAGGGCGCCACGACGGCGGGAGGCGCGACGACGCGCAGGGCGTCTCAACCCGCTGCGGCAACCTGCCGCCGCGACCCGGCCAGGTGCGCGGCTACCAGCAGCTCGTCGACAGCGCATGGCCACGATCCTGTTCCGCTCGGCTCCGGCAACGTCACGCTGCCGGTCGACGCCCGCACGCGGGCGCTGGCGCGCTACGGCGGGTAAGCGGTTCTTCTCGCGACGCCGACCGTCGACGGCCTGCACCTGCGCATCCTCGCCGAGCACATCGGCCCGGGCGCGCGGTCCAGTTCGCCCAGCCGCTCACCGAAGTCGACAACCTGCTCAGCCGGCTGCGCCTGATCCTCGCGCTGCTCGACATCGGCGGCATCGCGCTCGCGGCGCTGCTCGGGCGGCTGGTCGCCGGCGCCGCCGTGCTGCCGCTGAAGCGCCTCACGCAGGCAACCGAGCACGTCGCGCTCACGCAGGACCTCAGCGGCCGGATCAAGCTCACGGGCGAAGACGAGATCGGGCGCCTGGCGTCGAGCTTCAACGCGATGCTCGACGCGCTCGAGCACTCGATGGGCGCGCTCGACGCCTCCGTCCACGCGCAGCGCCAGCTCGTCGCCGACGCCTCGCACGAGCTGCGCACGCCCGTCACCAGCCTGCGCACGAACATCGAGATCCTCCAGCAGGCCCAGGACATGGAGCCCGACGAACGCCAGCGCCTGCTGGCCGACGTGGTCGAGCAGATCGGCGAGCTGACGCTGCTGATGAACGACCTGATCGAACTCGCGCGCGGCGAGGAGCCCAGCGCGGATACCGAGGATCTGCGCCTGGACGTGCTCGTGAGCGACGTCGCCGAGCGCACGCGCCGGCACTCGCCCGGCACCCCGCTGCTGCTCGAGCTGCAGCCGACGCTCGTCGCGGGCGTGCCCGCGCGCCTGGAGCGCGCCGTGACGAACCTGCTCGACAACGCGGTCAAGTACAGCCCTCCCGGCGAGCCGGTCGAGATCGTGCACGCTGGACGCGGCGTGGTCGAGCTGACCGTGCGCGACCACGGCCCGGGGATCTCCGCGGAGGACCTCGCGCACGTGTTCGACCGCTTCTACCGCGGCGCCGAGGCGCGCGGGCGTCCCGGCTCGGGGCTGGGCCTGGCGATCGTGCGCCAGGTGGTCCGCCAGCACGGCGGGACCGTCACCGCCGAGCGGGCGGCGGGCGGCGGGACGCTGATGCGAGTGCGCCTGCCCGGCGCCGAAACCGTCGTGCCCGGAATCGCCGCCCGCGCGGGGAGCGAGCGGGGAGTCGTTGTCTTAGACTGCGAAACTATCGTGTCACGCAGTCTAAGTTGATACCTTTGCGCTCTTTAGCTTACCTTTAGCTTCTGATCGCGACATCCGCGCTCTTGTCCTGCTTCGCGCACGTCGCAGCGCCTGCTCGCGGAAGCCCGCCGGGGAGAGGCCGTAGCGGCGACGGAACGCGCGTGGCGAAATGCGGCGCCTGGCGATAGCCGACCAGACGCGCGACATCGCGTACCGGGATCGCCCGCTGCTCGATCAGCAACTCGGCGGCGGCGGACATCCGCCGCGCGCGCAGATCCTCTTCAAAGGTGGTCTCGCCGAACTGCGCGTAGCGCGCTGCAGCTGGCGGGGAGAGCTGGACACGGCCTCGGCCACACCGACGAGCGTCAGCGGCTGGCGATAGTGGCGCGCGACCACCACACGCGCGAGCAGGTACAGGCGGTGACGGGTGTCGAGAGTCCCGGAGCGCACATCTCCTTACTCCGACCATTCGTCCCAAACGGGACAAGGACTCTTTCATCGACGTGCGATAGGAGCTTGCAAGCCCTCGCGTCTGCACCGTCAAAAGCAGACAACGAGCCCTCACCTCGCTCAACCGGAGTAGCGATGCGCGATGCGCTCGGCCGCGGCCGGGTAGGAGCCGCCAAACAGCACGGCATGGACCAGCAGCGGCAAGAGCTGCCACAGCTGTACCCGCTCCTCCCATCCATCCGCCAGCGGCGCGACCTCGGCGTAGGCCGCGAACACGCGCTCGGAGGGCGCGCCGAAGAGCCTCAGCATCGCCAGATCGACCTCGCGGTGCCCACCGTAGGCCGAGGGGTCGATCAGCCACGGGCGCCCCTCCGCGTCGGCCATCACGTTGCCACCCCACAGGTCTCCGTGCAGCCGCGCCGGAGGCTCGGCCGGACCCGCCAGCTCGGCGATCCGCGCACACACCCGCTCGACTGCGCGGACTCCCGGATCCGACAGGGCGCCGCGCTCGTGGGCGAGCGCCGCCAGCGGTCGCAGGCGTCGCTCGGCGTAGAAGGAGGGCCAATCGCGCGGTCGGCTCGTTGGGCAGGCGCAGCGAGCCAAAGTCGCGATGGCGCACTCGCACCAGAGCCGCCGAGGCGAGGGTCACCGAAGTCCGCGGCACCCGCAGCGTGGGTGGCGGCCAGGCCGCGCCCGAGCTCTTCCGTACCCGCGGCGTCCAGGCGGCTGGGCTCGATCCACTCCAGAGCGAGGTAGTCCTCGCCGACCTCGATCACGCGCGGCGTCCGCAGCGCGCCGGGCTCGGCGAGCCAAGCCAGTCCGTCGGCCTCTGCCGTGTACTCCCCCGGGCCGGCGTCCGCTCGTGTCTTCACGAACGCCGTGGCGCCGTCGGCGAGCGTGACGCGCCAGGCCTCGTTGATGTCGCCGCCGCCGACGCGGCGGGCGCCGGTCGCTCCCGACGGCAGGCTCATGGTGACTCGACGTTCCGGGGTCGATGATCCTTCGGTTGAGCCCCAACAACCTCCTCACGACCGCCGGAGGACTCCTGCAGTCGCTCGCGCACCTCCTCGAGCAGGCCGGCACAGGCCGCCTGGACAAGGTCGAGCACGTCCTCGAATCCCCGTGGCCCTCCGTAGTAGGGATCGGGCACATCCAGATCCTCCAGCCCAGCGCTGGCCGGATCGAACTCGCGCAGCATCCTCACACGCGTGCGCGCCTGCTCGTCGGGCGCCATCCGCCGTAGATCGGCGAGGTTCGAGCCGTCCATCGCGACGATCAGATCGAAGTCCTCGAAGTCGGCAGCACGCACCTGCCGGGCGGCGCCCTCCAGGACGATCCCCCGGGTATGCGCCGTCTCCGTGGCGCGCTCATCCGGCGGGCTGCCGACATGCCATCCTCCGGTGCCGGCGGAGTCCAGCTCGATCGAGCTCTCCAGACCGGCTTCGCGCACCATCGCGCGCATCACGCCCTCGGCGGTTGGCGATCTGCAGATGTTGCCGAGACAGACGAACAGGATTCTCACCGGGCGGGTGGGCATCGATCAATCACTCCTCGCCCAGTTCCAACACCGCCAGGAACGCCTCCTGCGGAACCTCGACGCGCCCGACCTGCTTCATCCGCTTCTTGCCCTCCTTCTGCTTAGCGAGCAGCTTTTTCTTGCGCGTGATGTCGCCGCCGTAGCACCCCGCGATGACGTCCTTGCGGAAGGCCTTGACGGTCTCGCGCGCGATCACGTGCGCACCGATCGCCGCCTGGATCGGGACGTCGTACTGCTGGCGCGGGATGCGCTTGCGCAGCTTCTCGGTCAGCGTGCGGCCCATCTCGTATGCCTTGTCGCGGTGCACGACCATCGATAGCGCGTCGACCGGGTCGCCGGCGAGCAGCACGTCGAGCTTGACGAGGTCCGACTCCTTCATCCCGCTCAGCTCGTAGTCGAGCGAGGCGTAGCCTTTCGTGCGCGACTTCAGCTGGTCGAAGAAGTCGAGCACGATTTCCGCCAGCGGCAGCTCGTAGTTCAGCTGCACCCGCTCGGGCGAGAGGTAGTGCATGCCGGAGTGCTCGCCGCGGCGCTCCTGGCAGAGCTCCATCACCGCGCCGACGAACTCTTTCGGCGCGATGATCGACGCTGGGATGAACGGCTCGCGGATCTCCTCGATCGTGCCCGGGTCGGGCATGTCCGAGGGGTTGTGCACCTCGAGCTCCTCGCCGTTGGTCAACGTCACGTCGAACTCGACCGAGGGCATCGTCGCCAGCAGCTCGAGGTCGTACTCGCGCTCCAGCCGCTCGCGCACGATGTCCATGTGCAGCAGGCCGAGGAAGCCGCAGCGGAAACCGAAGCCGAGCGCGTCCGAGGTCTCCGGCTCCCACGACAGCGCCGCGTCGTTGAGGACCAGCTTCTCCAGCGCGTCGCGCAGGTCGGGGTAGTCGTCGGAGTCGATCGGGAACAGCCCGCAGAAGACCATCGGCTTGACCTCGCGATAGCCCGGCAGCGCCTCGGTCGCCTCGGGTGGGTGGGCTCTTGATCCGCTGCCCGGCCCGGACGTGCGCGTGCGCGTCGTCAGCGTGTCGCCGACGCGCAGCAGCGTGACGTCCTTCAACCCCGTGATCAGGTAGCCGACCTCGCCCGCCGCGAGCTGGTCGGTGGGCATCATCTGCGGGCTGAACACGCCGATGTCGTCGATGTCCGCCTCGGTCTGCGTCGCCATCGCGCGGATCGCCTCGCCCTTCTTGAAGACGCCGTCGACGACGCGGATGTAGGCGATCACGCCGCGGTACTGGTCGAACTCGGAGTCGAAGATCAGCGCCCGCGGCGGCGCCTGCGGGTCGCCCGACGGCGGCGGCACGCGCGCGATCAGCTCCTCGAGCACCTCCGCCGACGCCCGCGCCGGTCTTGCCGCTGATCTGCAGGATCCCCTCGGTCGGCTCGCCGATCAGATCGCTCACTTCGCCGGCCACGCGCTCGGGCTCGGCGCCCGGCAGGTCGATCTTGTTCAGGCAGGGGATCAGCTCGAGGCCCGCTTCGACCGCCAGGTAGGTGTTCGCGACCGTCTGCGCCTCCACGCCCTGGGCGGCGTCGACGACGAGCAGCGCGCCCTCGCATGCCGCGAGCGAGCGCGAGACCTCGTAGGTGAAGTCGACGTGCCCGGGCGTGTCGATCAGGTGCAGCTGGTAGGTCTCCCCGTCCTTGGCCGTGTAGAACACGCGCACCGCCTGCGCCTTGATCGTGATCCCGCGCTCGCGCTCGAGGTCCATCGAGTCGAGCAGCTGCGCGCGCATCTCGCGCGCGGAGACCGTATGGGTGAGCTCGAGGATGCGATCGGCGAGCGTCGACTTGCCGTGGTCGATGTGCGCGATGATCGAGAAGTTGCGGATGTTTGCCTGGTCCATGGGCGTCGCTACAGGGTAGATGGCGCCCACGCGCTAGCCTTTGACGGTCCGGCGGATCGCCAACTCGACAAGGATGCATTCAGCCGCGGCTACGCGCCGGTCTTCGGACCGGCGGCCTGTCCAGGTGTCGAGAGTGTCACGCCGCCCAGGCAAGACACACAGTCCTGGGACGTATGTAGTAAGCGGCGATCTATGTTCGGGCGCACGCCGGGTGGGCTCAGGCTCACCCGGCCTCTGCTCGCTGTCAGCGCTCTTGTGGTGCCAGACGTCCGTTGATGGCGATCGCCCGGTACGGAATCGATGAGACGTCCTACGCGCGCCCGAGCCGTGTCCGAATCAGGCGGTTGACCTGGTGGGCCTCGGGGATGTGCATCGTCAGCACCGCGCGCGTGTAGATCCATACGCCCGCTCCGCCCGCGGCGCCCATGCTGACGATCTGCGCGGGCAGCGACTTCCCGAGCACGGCGTCCAGCGCGTACCACACGACCCATGAGACCCCGGCCAGCAGGACGGAGGCGACGACGATCCGCGCGGTGATCATCGTCGTCTGAGCGCCCTCCAAGCGGCCGTTGAAGCCGATCCGCAGCCGATGCAGCTGCAGCGCGGTCATCACCGCGTTGGCGGCGACCGTGCCGATCACCAGCCCGGCGATCCCCAGCGGCTTGTAGAGCGCGACGCTGACGATGATGTCGACGACGATGTTCATCGCCGCCAGCCGCGTCGGAATCCAGGGTCGCTGCAGAGCGAAGAAGGTGCGTGTCAGCAGCAGGTTGATGCCCGCGAACGGCAGGCTGAAGGCGAACCAGAACAGCGCTTCGGAGACCAGGCTCGGTGGACTCGGCGTTGAAGTGGCCGCGTTCGAACACGAGCCGGGTGATCGGGGTGGCGAGCACGATCATGAACGCCGCCGCGGGGATCAGCAGCAGGTTGATCTGGCGCATCCCGGTGCCCACGGTGCGGCGCAGCGCCGCCGCGTCGCGGCGGGCGGCCAGGCGGCTGAGAACCGGGAACAGGACGGTCGCGACCGCCACGCTGAACATGCCCTGGGGCAGCATGTAGATGCGAAAGGCGTTGTCGATCGCCCGCGGGGCCTGTTCGGAGACGAGGCCGCCGAAGGCCGAGTTGATCAGCTGATCGAGGTTGACGATCCCGAGGCCGATCGTGACCGGCAGCATCAGCATGAACACCTGCTTGATGCGCGGGTCGTGCCAGTCGAGGCGGAACTGCAGGCGGAAGTCGATCCGCCCGAGCGCGCCCAATGCCAGCGCCATCTGCACGACGGTCGCCGCCAGGATCCCGATCGCGTAGGCGTAGACCTCCTCTTCGCCGTGAAAGTGGGGCGCGAGCACGACCAGCAGCACGATGATCACGATGTTCCACACCGCCGGGGAGATCGCCGGGATCGTGAATTCGTCGTAGGACTGCAGGATGCCCACGAGCAAGCCGGTCAGCCCGAGCAGCAGCACGACCGGGAACAGCACCTGGGAGAGACCGATCGTCAGGTCAGTCCATGCGCAGCTGAGCTTCGAACCGATGAACAGCGGCATGATCACCCCCGCGGCGAGGATGAAGAACGACGGTGATCGCGCCCAGGACGATCAGCATGATCCAGAACAGCGTCGAGGCCAGCCGCAGCGCCTCTTTGCGGCGCCCCTGCTGGAGCAGGTCGGTGAACACCGGCACGAACGCCGCCGACAGCGCGGCGTTGGCGAACAGGTTGCGCACCAGGTTCGGCACCAGGAAGGCGATCGTGAACGCGGAGGCCGGGCCGCTCGTGCCGAAGTAGCCGGCGGCGACGATTTCCCGCCCCAGCCCCACGACCCGCGAGACACCGGTGCCGATCGAGAAGATCGCCGTGTTGCGCGCCACGCCACGCGCCGGCGGGAGCGCCCTGCGTCCTGGCTTCGTCGTCCGGCTCGCCCGGGCTGGGCGGCTCCGCGGAAGCGGGGGGTTCTCCGGGGACGGACAAGGCCGCTATAGTACGGCGCTCCGCGGCGCGCCCCGCAGCTTCTCTGCGGCGCCTTGCGGCTTTCAGTCATGGCCAACATCCACTCCCAGAAGAAGCGGATCCTCCGCACCGAGCGCGAGCGCTTGGAGAACCGGCGCTACACGTCGACGATCAAGACCTACTTCCGTCGCCTCGAGGCGACGATGGAGAGCGGCGACACCGCGACGGCCGACGCCGAGCACCGCGAGCTCGTCAGCACGATCGACAAGGCCGTCAAGCGCGGCGCGCTGCACAAGAACACCGGCGCGCACCGCAAGTCCCGCGCGGCCGCACGTGCGGGCCGGCCTTTCCTCAGACTCCTAGGCCGGTTTCTCTAGGCGGTGATCGCCTCGATCGCGTGCAGCGCGATCGTGTCCTCGTCGAGCATCGCGTATGGCGATCTGGATGCGGCGATCGCGGCCCCGCCGCGCGAGTCGAGCTCCATGTCCGCGAGCACGCCGAGCGCCTTGCGCAAGCGGTCGGGGTCGGCTCTGGCAACGTCCGCGACGAAGCGCTCCGCGGCGCGCGGGGGCATGCGCAGGCCGCGGCGCACGTCGGCCACCGACTCGCCCGCCTGCAAGCGCAGCGCGATCGCAAGCGCCTCGCGCACGCGCTGGGCCATCAGGTACGTCAGCCCGGCCAGGCGCTCGCCCTGGCGGCGCACGCGCAGGTAGGTGAGCGTCGCCTGCGCGGCGTCGCCGCCGACGAGCGCGTCGGCCAGCGCGAAGGAGCGCCACTCGGCGGAGTGGGCGGCGCGGCTTTCGATGTCCTCGACGCTCACGCGCTGCGTCTCCCCCTCGATCTCGACTTCCAGCGCGAGCTTCTCCAGCTCTCGCAGCAGCCGCTGCTGGCGTCCGCCGACCTGGGCGACGAGCGCGTTCGCGGCGGCCGCGTCGAGCGCGATCCCCATGCGCGCGCCCTGCGCGCGCGCCCACTTGCCGAGCTCCCACGGCTTCACCGTCGCCTGCGCGACGATCTGCCCGCCCGCGCGCTTGACCGCGTCGTGGACCGCCGCGGGCGCCTTGCTGCGATTCTCCTCGCGCGCGAACAGCGCGACCGTCGTCTCGGGCGGCATCTCCGCCATCGCCGGCTCGAGGTGCTGCTCGACCTCCGCCTGCTTCCAGCGCTCGACGCCGTCGACGACGATCACGCGCCGGCCGATCGCGAACGTCATCGCGCTCAGCGCCAGCGCCACCCCGGCCGGCGTGCCCGCCTCGCCCTCGAGCACCTCGACGCTCGCGGCGTCGCCCTGCTGCTCGGCCAGCGCCTTCAGCCCCGCGCGGCGCTCGGCGACCGCGCCGTGATCGTCGCCGTGGATCAGGTAGGCGGGCTTCAGCTCTGCCATCAGCGCACCACGAGATTTACGAGCTTGCCCGGCACGACGATCTCCTTGACGATCTCCTTGCCGTCGAGGTGCGCCCTCACGTTCGGCGCCGCCCTGCACAGCTCCTTCAGCTCCTCCGCGTCCGCGCCCGTCGCCGCCTGCACGCGGTCGCGCAGCTTGCCGTTGACCTGGCACACGAGCTCGTACTCGTCGCGCTCCAGCAGCGCCTGGATCGGCCTGCGGCCAGGGCTGCTCCCATACGCGCTCGCCCGTCAACCGGTCGTAGATGTCCGCGCGACACGTGCGGGGCGAACGGGAACAGCAGCGAGGCGGCCGTCGCGAGCGCGAAGCGCTTGGTCTCGACGCTCGCGCTCTCGCGCAGCCGCGAGCATTCGTTCAGCAGCTCCATCACCGCGGCGATCGCCGTGTTGAACGCGAACCGGCGCAGGTCGCCTGAGACCTTGTCGATCGCCCAATGCGCCTTGCGCAGAAGCTCCTCCTCGGCGTCTGCGTCCGCCTGGGTATCGATGCGCTCTGCCGTCTCCACCGCCAGACGCCACAGCCGGCTCAGGAACCGGTGCACTCCCTCCATGCCCTCGTCGGACCAGTCCGCATCCTGATCCGGAGGCCCGATGAAGAGGATGTAGCAGCGGGCGGTGTCGGCGCCGTAGCGCTCGATGATCGCCGCCGGCGAGACCACGTTGCCGCGGGACTTGCTCATCTTCGCGCCGTCCTTCGTCACCATCCCCTGCGTGAACAGCGCTCTGAACGGCTCTTCGAAGTCGAGGTGGCCGAGGTCGGCGAGCGCCTTGCATGAAGAAGCGCGCGTACATCAGGTGCAGGATCGCGTGCTCCACCCCGCCGATGTACTGGTCGACCGGCATCCACTCCTTCAACGCCGCCGGGTCCCAGGCGGCCTGTTCGTTGGACGCGTCGCAGTAGCGCAGGAAGTACCACGACGAATCGACGAACGTGTCCATCGTGTCCGTCTCCCGGCGCGCCGGCCCGCCGCACTCCGGGCACTTCGTCTTGACCCACTCCTCCGCCGCCTCCAGCGGCGAGCGGCCCTTCGGCGTGTAGTCCTCGATGTCCGGCAGCTCCACCGGCAGCTCGTCCTCGGGCACGGGCACGATCCCGCAGCGCTCGCAGTTGACGATCGGGATCGGGCAGCCCCAGTAGCGCTGGCGCGAGACCAGCCAGTCGCGCAGTCGGTAGTTGACCGACGCGTGGCCCTTGCCCTCGCGGTCCAGCCACGCCACGATCGCGCTCAGCGCCTCGCGGTTGGGCATGCCGTCGAAGTCCGGATGGGAGTTGACGAGCGGGCCGTCGCCAGGGTATGGAAGGCCCTCCTCGGTGGTCTCGGCCCCGCTCGGGTCGGCGTCCGGCGCGGCGCTGGCCGGGCCTTCGATCACCCGCCGGATCGGCAAGTCGTACGCGCGCGCGAAGGCGTAGTCGCGCTCGTCGTGCCCGGGCACGGCCATGATCGCGCCGGTGCCGTACTCCATCAGCACGTAGTCGGCCACGTACATCGGGATCTGCTCGCCGTTGACGGGGTTCGTGACCGTTCTGCCGAGCGGCACGCCCGTCTTCGGCTTCTCGGCGTTGCCGCGCTCCTCGTTGGACTCGTTCAGCGCGTGGTTGACGTAGTCGTGCACGTCCTGCTCGTAGACGGTGCCCTCGGCCAGCCGCGCAACATCGGGGTGCTCGGGCGCCATCACGAAGAACGTCGCCCCGAACAGCGTGTCCGGCCGGGTCGTGAACACGGGGTAGTCGATTGGGTGGGCGGGATCCAAGTCCTCGCATCTGAACGTCACCTCGGCACCCTCGCTGCGCCCGATCCAGTTGCGCTGCATCGTCTTCACGTGCTCGGGCCACTCGATCCCGTCGAGGTCGTTCAGTAGGCGCTCGGCGTAGTCGGTGATCCGCAGGAACCACTGCTCGAGCTGTCTGACCTCCACGAGCGCGCCGCAGCGCTCGCAGCGTCCCGTCCGCTTCGACCTGCTCGTTGGCGAGCACCGTCTGGTCTTTCGGGCACCACTTCACGGCCGCCTCTTTGCGGTACGCCAGCCCGGCCCCGAACAGTTGCAGGAAGATCCACTGCGTCCAGCGGTAGTACCTCGGATCGTGCGTCGCCAGCTCGCGCGACCAGTCGATCGAGATGCCCCAGCGTCTGAACTCGCGCTGGAAGGACGCGATCGAGGCGGCGGTCGAATCCCGTGGGTGCACGCCCGTCTTGATCGCGTGGTTCTCCGCCGGCAGTCCGAACGCGTCGTAGCCCATCGGGTGCAGCACCCTGTGGCCCGTGCGACGGTGGTAATGGGCGATCGCGTCGCCGACCGAGTAGACCTTCAGATGGCCGATGTGCGGCTCGCCGCTCGGGTAGGGCAGCATCTCCAGGACGTAGGAATTCAGATGCCCGCCCACCCGCCTGGGCGTCCTCACGACGCCCGTCAGCGGCGCTGTCGTTCGAGACCTCCCAGGTGCGCTCGCGTGCCCACAGCGCCTGCCAGCGGGGCTCGATCTCCTGGGGGTCGTAGCGGTTCTCGGTCATCTGACTCGGAGGTTATCGTCCGCTTCGGGGATCGATTCCCGCGTTCACATGTGCGCGCGTCGCAACGTTGCAACGCACGCCCCGTCCACCCGGATGCGCGAGCGTCAGCGACCGCCGAAGATCCGCAGCAACGTGAGGAAGATGTTGATCACGTTGATGAACACCCCCGTCGCGATCCAGATCACGTCGCGCTCGGTCGCCCTGCGGCGGATGATCTGGAAGTAGATCGCCAGATAGGCGCTCACGATCACGTAGATCGCGAGGTTCAGCAGGAAGCTTTCGCCGGAGCCGATCAGGATCAACACGATCGCGAGCCCGAAGACCCCCAGCAGCGCGAAGAACAGCGGGCGCATCCAGCGGATCAGATCGCGCGAGGTGGCAAAGCCGTAGGAGCCCATCACCCCGACCGTCAGCGCCGTGCCGCCCGCGGCCTGGTAGATCGCGCTCTGATCGACCGTCGCGTACTCGTTGATCACCGGCCCGAGTCCCACCCCGAGCAGCAGCGCGAGCGCGAACATCCAGGTCATCCCCGTCGGCCCTTCGCGCAACCTGGGGACGAACATCTGCACGATCAGCATCCCGAACGCGCCGAGCTCGCAGATCAACGCCGTGCCGTAGGGCATGTTGCGACCGATGTAGGTGCCGGCCGCGGTGAACGCGAGCGCGACCGCGACCAGGAACATCACCTGGCCGAGCAGGAACGTCGAGCTGGCTTCGCGGTCGGCGGCGCGCGGCTCGAAGACGCTCAGCCCGGTCGGCCTTCGACGAGGTTGTGGTTGCGAACGGGTTGTCGGACATCGTCAGTGATCTCCTAATCGTTCAGCTCGAATGCAGCGCTCGTTAGCCCGGATGTGTTGAGGCTCACGCGGTAAAGCGCGAGATAGGCGAGGCACCGCGCTTCGACGATCTCCGCCGGCGCCGTCTCGCGGCGAGCCGGCGTCGAATGGCGGCTGCGGGTCGTACTCGATGCCCAGTTGAATCGCCTGCGCGACCTGATCGCCCGCGATCCGTGCCACGAGCGCGAGCGCCATGTCGATCCCCGCCGTCACCCCGGCGGCGGTCGCGAGCTTGCCATCGAACACCACGCGCTCGGGGACCACCTCGACGCCGAACTCGCGCAGCTCCTCCAGAGCCAGCCAGTTGCTTGTCGCGCGCTTGCCCTTCAGCACGCCGGCAGCGGCCAGGATCAGCGAACCGGTGCAGACCGAGGTCGTCCACGCGGACGTCTCGTGCGGCGGCACGCAGCCAATCGTGAACCGGGCCGTCCTCCATCAGCGCCGCCTGGCCGGGACCGCCGGGGACGAGCACGACCTCGGGGTGCTGACAGCTCCGCGAGCGACGCGTCGGCCGTGAGCGCCAGCTGTCCTGTGTCGGTGCGCTTCGGGCCGGCCTCCTCGGCGACGAACGTGACCTTCGCACCCGGCAACCGGCTGAGCACTTCATAGGGACCGACGGCGTCGAGCGCGGCCAGCCGGTCGAACAGCAGGATCGCGATGTTCATTGCACTGTCTCCTTTTCGATCGGGGCATAGAAGCGGCGGCGATACTCCGCCGGTCCGACATCGAGCGCGCGCAGAAAGACGCGGCGCATCGTCTCCGCTGTGCCGAAGCCACAAGCTGTGGCGATCGACCGCAATCGGCTCCGCGGTGTCCTCCAGGCGCCGGCGGGCCACCTCGAGCCGCACCTGCTCGACATAGCGTGCGGGCGTGACGCCGGACTCGGCGCGGAACGCGCGGGCGAAGTTACGCGGGCTCATGCAGGCGCGCTCGGCCAGCGCCTCAACCGAGAGATCACCCGCCGGGTTGCTCGATCACGTGGCGCTGGACCTCGCGCAGCGGCTCACGCGCGGGCGCCTGCGCCGACAGGGTGGCGCTGAACTGCGACTGGTTGCCGGGCCGGCGCAGGAAGAGCACGAGATGGCGAGCAATCTGCAGCGCCGCGTCGCGGTCGAGATCCTCCTCCACGAGCGCCAGCGCCAGGTCCATGCCCGCCGTGACGCCGGCCGAGGTCCAGAGCGGGCCGTCGCGCAGGAAGATCGGCTCGGGGTCCACCTCGACCGCTGGATAGCGGGCGGCGAGCTCGGCCGCTGACGCCCAGTGCGTGGTCGCGCGCCGGCCGTCGAGCAGGCCGCACGCCGCGAGCAGAAAGGCACCGGTGCACACCGAGGCGACTCGCCGGGCCGATGCGGCCGTATGGGAGATCCACTCCAGCAGCGCGGGATCGGCCGTCGCCTCGCGGGAGCCGTACCCGCCCGGGACGATCAGCGTGTCGATCTGCTCGGGCGCGCTCGTGAGGCTCGCGTGCGGGGTGACGGTCAGCCCGCTGGAGGTCTCGAGCGGAGCGCCGTCGATGCTGAGCAGCTTCAGCTCGTAGCCGCGCTCGCGCCGGCCGGACTCCTCAATCAACCGTTGAGCGCCCGCGAACACCTCCAGCGGACCGGTGAAGTCGAGGCTCTGCACGCCCGGGTAGATCAGAATCGCGACCTGGCGGGGCCCGGGCGTGCGGGTCGGGGCGAGTCGAGTGCTGTCCATTCCTCCGATCATGGCCGACTCCGCTTCTGTCCGCAAGGACAGATTTCCAACATTTCCTGCCATCAGGGTTGTGTTCGCACCGGGACTGCCTCCTGCGCAGCTGAGAGAGCCCGGCGGTTTACCATGGCCGGATGGAGTCTCGATCAACTCCGCGCGCGAGGGGTACCAATGCCGCGACCACCGGCGAGCAGGCCACCAGGAGCATTGGCTCCGGCACGTTGAGCGGCGCACCGGCCGGAGTGGAGGGCATCCTCGAGGCGGCAGAGCGCACGGCCAGAGGACTCCGCGAGCGGGCAGAGGAGCGTGGACGGGAGCGAATTGCCGAGGCCGATCGCGCGGCCGAGCACCGCGTACAGGCGGCCGAGGAAGAGGCTCAGGAGATTCTCCAGGCCGCCCGCTCGGAGGCGGAGGCCGCCAGGAACGAGGCCCTATCTACAGTGGGCGGACTCCACAGCGAGGCGGACGAGCGCCTGCGCGATGCGGAGCGCATCCGGGGCCAGGCCGTGCAGGAGGCGAACCGCCTGCTTGGCGAGGCGCGGGAGGAGGCGAATCGCGTGCGGAGCGAGGCGCAGGCGGGCGCGGCGGAGGTTCGGAGCGAGGCACATACCGAGGCCGAGCGACTGTTGACCGACAGCCGTACCGAGGCCCAGGAGGAGGCGCAGCGACTGCGCGCGGAGGCCAAGGACAGATCCGAGCACGATCTCAGCGCCGCGCGCGAGCAGACCGAGCGGCTGCTCGCTGCCGGTGGTGAGGATCTCTCCAAGCTGCGCTCCACGGCCGAGGAGCAGGCCCAGCAGGTGCGCGCGAAGGCGCGCGCCGACGCCCGCGAGATCGTCAGCGAGGCCCACGTCGCCGCGCGCGAGGTCCTGCGCGAGGGCACCGACCTCTCCCGCAACCTGCGCGAGCTCTCGGTCTCGCTCCACAACAACGCCGAGCGTCTGATCCGCGACGTCCGTCTGGCCCATGGCGGGCTGACCGCACGTTTAGATCAGGCCGGGCCGGGTGAGCCTCATCCTCGGCGCGAGGACGACGTTCGCCTGTTGGGTCGCCGGGAACGTGGCGAGGGCCCGGGCGACGACCTCGACGTGCCGGAGTTCATTCCGCCGGGGTGAGGAACACCAGAGCGCACCGCGATCTCGACGGACATTCCGCGATCGGGGCGATACGATGACCTGACTCGGGGCTATAGCTCAGCTGGGAGAGCGCCGCCATGGCATGGCGGAGGTCGAGGGTTCGAGCCCCTCTAGCTCCATGTAACTAATCACGGCGGTTGCAGACCGTGAAGTAGCTCCTGGATAGCGGCGATCAACGCTCCGCCTGCGAGTGCGATCAACGCACCTGCCAAAAACGTAAGGAAAGAATCGTGCTCCTGCTGGGCATGGTTAATGCCGATCGCAGTCCGGGCTGCTACCTGGCCGGCTACGATCTCCTCATACCACGTCGCTTCGGCCGGAGACGTGTATACGGTCGGAAATGATGCCCAATCGTATCCGCTCGCAGACGGAAGTTTATAGTGAACCACGAGTTTGGGGTTGCCCGGACCTGTATAAAAAACTTCTGGCATGACCACCGACGCATCAGTACCGTTGGCTGTGTAGCCGAATTCACGTGCGGTAATCGGGATAGTGAATTCACGAAGACTGGAGCTGGTAAAGCGCCGTTGGCGGCTCAGAACGTAAATACCCGCAGCTGCAGAGCACTCCGGTCTAAGGCATGGGTCAGTTATAACCCCTACGGGCAGCGTCACTTGTACAGCCACTAGCGTGTTTACAACAGCATGCGGCAGGTTCGCAAATATACCCACGCCCACGCTAAGGCGATAATCAGAACCGTGCAAGTGAGTGACAGCATAGGTAACGACAGAAGGTTGCTCTCGAGAGAGCACAGCGACCGTTACTGGCCGGGGTGTACGCAGCTCCGGTTCACTTGGCAGCAGCAGGAAACCCGTAACGCCCAAAGTAATCGCGATGGCGGCAAGTATCAGCGGGACGATGAATCGACTCATGTCTAAGATCAGATCCTCTCGGTGCTTATAAGCTCCATCAACTCCCGGCGAAGGCCGCAACCGCAAACGGCGCCAGTTCGCGACCTTCGCCCGTCCCATCCCGACCCGCCCCGCTCAGGCCGCGGCCAGCTCTCGGACCTGCGTGATGCGGATACTGTTGCCCGAGGGATCGCGGAAGCCCGAGTCGATCCCGTAGGGACGATCCTCGGGTGGTTCGGTGAACTCGACGCCGCGGCCCTTCAGCTCCTCATAGGCGCCATGGCAGTCGTCGGTCGTGAGGAACACGGTCCCCGCGAAGCCCTTCGCCATCAGCGTCCGTACCTGCTCTGCCGACTCCGGATCCATCACCGGTGGTCCGGGAATCGCCATCAGCACGATCGACACATCGGGCTGGCCGACCGGGCCGACCGTCAGCCAGCGGAAGTTGCCCATCTCGGGCATCCTCGCGTCGATGCGCACCTCCATGCCGAGCTTCTTCGTGTAGAACGCGAGCGCCTCATCCTGGTCGTTCACCCACAGGTGCGCGTTGGCGATTTTGATCATTGTGCCCTCCTTTTTGGATCGACGAAAACATCTCGCCGATCACACTAATCCCGCGCCGGAGGGCTGTCTTCTCGAAACGTGCGGTGTTGCGGGCGCCCGTAGACGCGCAGGACGCACGCCGGTATCAGCGCCCGGTGGGACGCTGGCGGGAACGTCGCGCGATAGGCAGTCGGCGAGGACCCATAGGTGCGGGTGAAGCTCGTGGTGAACGAACCGACGCTCTGCAGCCCGACCGCCAGGCAGATCTCCATCACCGAGCGGTCCGTGCCGCGCAGCAGCGCGGCGGCGCGCTCGAGACGCCTGGTCAGCAGATACGCATGCGGCGACTCGCCGAAGGCACGGCGAAACTCGCGGCTGAAGTGGGCTCGCGAGAGGCCAGCGGCTTGTGCCAGATCGTCCACCCCGAGCGGCTCAAAGTACCTCGCGTCGGCGAGATCCCTGGCGCGCAGCAGGTGGCGGGCTGGTGGAGCGAAGGCAACGGCCACAGACGCATTATCGAGCAGGCTCTCGCCGAGATCTCGATACCCCTCTCAAGGCAGCCATCGACGGCCCGCGACGCCTGCGTCAGATCGCGTCGAGGTCGTCGAGGCGCGCACCGGCGAGGTCGACTCGCTCACCGCGGAAGGGGACCGACTCGGCTTCGAGCAGGCGCCGCTGGCGATCCCCCTTCGCGAGCGAGCCGTCTGCGCGAACGACGCGATGCCATGGCGCCTCGCCCGCGTCGATACTGCTCAGCACATAGCCTGCCAGGCGCGGTGCGCCGGGCGAGACGTCGCCGTAGGTGCGGACGTACCCAGGTGGAATCGCGCGCACCCGCCGCAGGATCGCGGCCTGCGCGTCAGTGCTCCTCATTCCTGCTCGTCACTGTCCGGGTCGTGTTGATCGCCGGCGAGCATGTAGACGAACGAGATCACACAGACGCCTGCGACGGTCTCCAGGCCCAGGCCGATCACCGACAGGGCCGTGCCGTCTGACAGCGACACCAGCGGTAGGCCGAGGATGAAGCACAGCAGGCCGACACCGACGAGCCTCCGGTTGCGTCGCTGCATCTGGAGGTTCGCCGGCTGCTCGTCATCCGACGGGTGATCGTTCTGGCCGGAGGGCTGATGCACGGTCGGCAGCATCCCAGACCGGCGCTCGCTCCACTCCACCCGGTGCGAATCCAGATCGATGCCCAGGCATCTGGCCTCGATCGACTCAGAGCAGGTGTTCCAGGCGCCAGCCGAGCGACGGGCCCGAGACCGAGCGCGTCGCCACTGCGCTGGTTACGCCGTTACTCTCGCCGCGCACTGTCACCGTCGCCATCGCCTCCCCGGCCCGTAGACGGGTCATCGCCGGGCGTACAACCACTCCGACGGGGAGCATCAGACCGCCCCAACCGAGCTGCCGCAGCGCGCCCGCGCTCACAGCAGTCGTCCGCCGGCCGTCGGAGGAGCTCGCACTCAGCACGCGCGTGCCGGCGAGTAGCGCCGTCTCGACGCGCAGGCTCGCCGCGGCCGAGTTACCGAGCTGCTCGCCGGCGGCGAGGGCAGCTTCGATCAACGATCCTTCCCGCTGGCCGAGCACCACGCCGAGCACTGTCAGGCGCCGGCCGGCGATCGTGACCTGCTTGGCAAACACGAGGCACCCGCCCGCCGCGCGGTCCGAGCCCGTCTTGACGCCCACGTATCCGCCCGATCCGATCAGCCCGTTGAAGTTGGCGACCCGCCCCACTCCGGGCAGCTCGGCCGACGGCTCGTCCACGATCGCGGCGAACGCCGGGACAAGCATCGCCACCCGCGCGAGCTTTAGCTGGTCGACGGCGGTGGAGTCCGTTTCGTCGTTGAAGCCGCTCGGATCGGTGTACGTGGTCGAGACCATGCCGAGCTTGCGCGCGGTCGAGTTCATGCGCGCCACGAACGCGCTCACCCCGCCCGCGTCATAGCGGGCGAGCAGCGCGGCGATGTTGTTCGCCGAAGGCAGCAGCAGCGCCTGCAGCGCCTGGCGCTCGGTGATCCGCTCGCCGGCCTTCACGCCGAGCGTGGACTCGCCGAGCGCGACTCGCTGCCCCTCTTCGGCGACATCCGCCGGTGTGATCGTCACCACAAATCCCTGCCCGCCGGGCGCCAGCGGGTGCTCGCGCAGGGTGAGGTATGCGGTCATGACCTTCGCCACGCTCGCGATTGGTACGGGGGTGGTGCTCCCGGACGATCCGAAGCTGCCCACTCCCTCCACCTCCACAGCGGCCTGACCTTCGCGTGGCCAGGCGAGCACGGGCGCGCTCCCGGGGAGGCGCACGTAGGAGGGCAGTGTCCGCTGGATGACGAGCGGCGGCGCAGTCACCGTCGCGAGTCTCCAGATCGCCACTGCCACCAGCAGCACGAGCACCAGCGCGCTGAAAACCCACACTCGCGGGTGCCGAGCAGATCGGTCTTGGACTAGCCCTGGGCTGATGGTGCTCGCCACGGCCGCAAGACGCTAGCGCAGGGGGAGGCGTTCAGCGGCAGGCTGCCGCGAGAGCCACACCGGCGCGGCTTGACAGCCGGCCACCGGCAGGGGAGGATGGCGCGGCTCGTCAATCGAGACCCGAGGGGGCGTAGCCGGCGATGACAGGGGCGCTGTACGGCCTGGCTCGATTCTGTGTTCGGCGCCGGTTCGTCGTGGCCGGCGTCTGGCTCGTGCTGACGATTGCTCTGGTCGCCGTGTCACACCGACTGGGCGACAACACGAACGACAACCTGTCACTGCCCGGGACTGACAGCCAGCAGGCCACGGACACGCTCGCGAAGTCGTTCCCCGACCAGGCGAACGGGACGAGCCCGATCGTGTTGCGCGCCTACAGCGGCAAGCTGACCGAAGCCAAGTACTCGACCGCGGTTGACGAAGCCGCTGCGGATGTGGCCAAGGCCCCGAACGTCGCCTCGGTGGTCAACCCGCTCACGCCCGCGGGGGCCTCGGCGCTGAGCAAGGACAAGAGCACCGGGTACCTGTCGGTCACGCTGGCGGTCCCTCCAGGCGAACTCTCGGTCGGTGATGTGCAGACGATCATCGACGCCGCCAACCCCGCCAAGCAGGCCGGCCTGGAGGTCGAGACCGGCGGCCAGCTGGGCCAGAAGGTCTCAAAACCCTCGACCGAGTCCAGCGAGCTGATCGGGATCGTCGCGGCGATGGTGATCCTGACCTTCGCCTTCGGAACGATCGTCTCGATGCTGCTGCCGATCCTCAACGCGATCGTCGCGCTACTGCTCTCGCTCGCGGTGATCCGCATGCTCGGCCACGTCACCACGGTCCCCTCGGTGGCGCCGACGCTGGCCACGATGATCGGGCTGGGCGTGGGGATCGACTACGCGCTGTTCATCGTCACGCGCCACTTCCGTGGGCTGCAGGACGGGCATGGCTTCGATGAGTCGATCGCGCGCGCCACCGCGACCTCGGGGGGAGCCGTGTTCTTCGCCGGCGGGACGGTCACGATCGCGCTCGTCTCGCTCGCGGTCGCTCACATTCCCCTCGTCACGACGATGGGCCTGATGGCCGCGATCGCCGTCGTGATCGCCGTGCTCGCGGCGCTCACGCTGCTGCCGGCCAGCCTCGCGATTGCCGGACCGCACATCAACTCGCTGCGGGTGCGCAAGGCCCACCATGACGTCCATCCCGAGGCCGACACGCGGGAGGGATTGTGGGCGAAATGGGCCAACAACATCGCCAAGCATCCCCTAATCGCGGGCCTGGTGGCGCTCGCGATCCTGCTGCCGCTGATGATTCCGCTGCTGTCGCTGAACCTCGGTCAGCAGGACACCGCCGCGCTGTCCACCTCGACCACCGCGCGCAAAGCCTACGACCTGATCACCGACAGCTTCGGCCCGGGAGTCAACGGGCCGCTGATCGTCGCGGTCTCGCTCGGCTCACCGGCGAAGGGCACCGAAGACCCGCGCCTGCAGACACTGCAGAAGGACGTCTCCTCCACCTCCGGGGTCGCGGCGATCACCCCGATCCAGATCGACCAGGCCGGCACCAGCGCTTACTTCAACGCGATCGCCACCACCGGGCCAGCGGAGAAAGCCACCGAAGAACTGGTGCAGCGGCTCCGATCCACCACGATCCCCAACGCCGACAAAAGCACCGACATGCACGCCAACATCGGCGGCAGCACCGCCGGCTATGTCGATCTCGCCTCGCGCATCTCGGAAAAGCTGCCGCTGCAGATCCTCGTCGTGATCGCGCTCAGCTTCGTGCTGTTGATCCTCGCCTTCCGCACCGTCGTGATCCCCGCGCAGGCGGCGGTCATGAACCTACTGTCGATCGCGGCCTCCTACGGCGTCCTCACCGCCGTCTTCCAGTACGGCTGGCTGAGTGGCCTGATCGGCCTCGACGGGCCGGTTCCGATCGTCTCCTACGTGCCGCTGTTCATGTTTGCGGTCCTGTTTGGCTTGTCGATGGACTACGAGGTGTTTCTCGTCAGCCAGATCGAGGAGCACGTCCACGCCGGCGAGGACAACGAGACCTCGGTCGTCTCGGGCCTGGTCACGAGCGCACGCGTGATCACCGCGGCGGCGCTGATCATGGTGTTCGTGTTCGGCAGCTTCGTCCTCAACGGCGACCCCACCATCAAGCAGTTCGGCGTCGGGCTCGCGGTCGCCGTGATCCTCGACGCGACCGTCGTGCGCTGCCTGCTCGTGCCCGCGCTGATGCTTTTGATGGGCAACGTCAACTGGTGGATGCCGAGCTGGCTCGAACGGCTGATCCCGCATGTGAGCATCGAGGGCGCTGAGTTCTTCCTCGCGCGCGACCGGCTTCCAGTGGCCGAGCCCGCGGCCGATGCAAGCGGATCAGAGCTGTGAGAACGCACGTTCGTCGAGTAGAAGATATATTCCCCGAAATCAAAATGTCAGCATAAGGAGCAACAGCCGTGAAAACCGAGCTCCCCCCGGGTCCCCGCACACCCGCTCTGCTACAGACGATCGGCGCTTGGGTCCGTCCCACGGCCTCGATGGATCGCAACCGCGCGCGCTATGGCAAGCGCTTCACGATCCGCCTGCTCGGCCAGCCGCCGTTCGTCGTGCTGTCCGATCCCGACGACATCAAAGAGCTGTTCATGGCCCCGCCCGATGTCCTGCACCCCGGCGAGGGCGCCAGGCTGCTGGAGCCGATCGTAGGCCCCAACTCGGTGATCCTGCTCGACGAGGGCCCACATCTAAACCAGCGCAAGCTGATGTTGCCCGCCTTCCATGGCGAGCGTATGCAGGATCTGGCCGAGCTGATGGTCGAACTGACCGAGCGGGAGCTCGACTCCTGGCCCCGCGATCAGGAGATCGAGCTGCACCCGCGCCTGCAGCGCCTGACGCTCGAGATCGTCCTGCGCGCGGTGTTCGGGTTGGAGCAGGGCGCCGAGCTGGATGCGCTGCGCGAGCTGCTGACCGAGCTCCTAGCGTTTGGCGAGAGCCCCCTGTCATTCGTGCCCCTCCCCCGATTTATGGCCGGACACGGACCGGTTGGCCGGCTCGAACGGGCGAGGGCGCAGGCCGATGAGTTGATCTTCGCGCTGATCGAGCAGCGCCGGCGCGAAGGCTCTGGCGGCGTGGATGTGCTCACGCTGCTGCTGTCCGCCGAGCACGACGATGGCTCGCCGATGAGCCCCGTGGAGCTGCGCGACGAGCTGATGACCGCATTGGTGGCCGGGCACGAGACGACCGCCTCGCAGCTGGCATGGGCGTTTGCGCAGCTGTCTCGCGAGCCGGCGGTGCAGGAACGTCTGGTCGAGGAGATACACGACGAGGACTCCGACGAGCAGTACCTGACGGCGACGATCAACGAGATCATGCGCCTGCGCCCGGTGCTGCCCAACGCCGAGCCCCGCCTGGTCAAGCAGCCGATCGAGATCGGCGGTGTCAGCTACCCGCCCGGGGTGATCCTAACCGCCAACGCGCACCTACTTCACCACGACCCCGAGATCTACCCCGATCCCTATGCCTTCCGTCCCGAGCGATTTCTCGAGCGCGCGGGCGGGCGGGCACCTGGGACATATACGTGGACTCCCTTCGGAGGCGGCCGGCGCCGCTGCCTGGGCGCGAGCTTCGCGCTGCTCGAGATGAAGCTGGTCCTGCGCGCGGTGCTCCAGCGCTGCGAGCTTCGCCCTACGAGCGAGCGCCCCGAGGTTGCGCGCCGGCGGGGAATCACGATCAGTCCATCACGGGGGGCGCGGGTGCTCCTGCATGGCGTACCCGCTCGCGTGCGTCCGCATAGCGCAGCGCCTCGTAAGCGATCAACAGCGAAAGCAGCGCCGCTAGCATCCCCAGTGTGATCAGGGCCGGCAACGCCGCGCGCGGGGACTCGGCTGTGATCCACGCGCTCGCGTCTGCCCCACGCTGCGATTCGCGCGCCGGACGGTCATGATCCGCACATGGCCACCTTTGCGGTCAAGGTGCTGCTGGCGCCCAGCTTCGTCGTCGGCGCGTCGCTCGCCGCTCGCCGTTTTGGACCGCGAGTCGGCGGCCTGGTCGCTGGTTTGCCGGTCGTGGCCGGCCCGATCCTGCTCGTCTACGCACTCACCCATGGAGCCGCCTTCGCCGCCGGCGCCGCCGCTGGCACCCTGCTCGGGCTGATCTCGCTGACCGCGTTCGTCGTCGTCTACGGGCGCCTCGCCGGGCAATCCCCCTGGCTGGTGGGCCTGCTCGCCGGTTGGTCCGCGTTCGTGGTGGGGACCCTTTTGTTCAGCACGCTGGCGATCCCCGTCGGCGCGGCGCTCCTCCTGTCCGGCGCCAGCTTCCTGGTTGGATTGAAGCTGCTCCCCCACCCGCGCACCGAGCCCTCCCATGCACCTGCACCACCGATCTGGGATCTACCGCTGCGCGCCTTCTGCGCATTGCTGCTCGTGCTCGCGCTGGCCGCCGCGTCCGGCTGGCTGGGCTCCCGGCTCAGCGGGCTGCTCGCAGCGTTTCCGGTGGTCTCGAGCGTGCTCGCGGTGTTCACCCACACCCAGCGCGGAGCCGACGAGTTCCTACGACTCGCGCGCGGCCTGATCGCAGGGTTCTTCGCCTTCGCGCTGTTCTGCTTCACACTCGCCGCCTCACTTCCCACGCTTCCCATCGCACCTGCCTTCGTGCTGGCCACCGGCGTGGCGGTGCTCACCCAAGGACTGCTGCTCGCGCTCGCTGCTCGCGCAGGCACAGGTGCTCCAGCGCCTGGCGCCTATCCTTCCTCGCCGACGGCCACCCTTGAAGGGGCCTCGCCCCAGAGCTGCTCCAGCCGGTAGAAGGCACGCGTTTCCGGCGTGAAGATGTGCACGACGACGTCGAGGTAGTCCATCAGGATCCAGTCCCGCTTGCTCAATCCCTCGACGCGGCGCGGCTGGATCTCGTGCTCATGCTTGCAGCCCTCCAGGATGCCGTCATGGATCGCCTTCGTCTGGCGCTCGGTGTTGCCAGTACAGACGACGAAGTAGTCGGTGTAGCCGACTACTTCGCGCAGGTCCAACTCGACGATCTCGCCGGCCTTCTTGTCCGCGGCGTAGCGTGCGATCTCGCTGAGTAGTGCCTCGGGCTTCACGGCGGTCCCGCCTTCGCCCCGGCGGGCACCCCAGCGCAGTACAGACCGTGCTCGGCGATGTACTCCGCCACCGCCGGCTCGACGAGTCCCGCGATCGACTCGCCGTCGTTTACCCGCTCGCGCACCATCGATGAGGAGATCTCGAGGAGCGGCATCTTCAGGAACTCCACCTCGGCCCGCAGCGGGACCAGCGCTCGCAACACGTCCTCGCGTCCGGCGTCCTCGCGCTCAGCCACCGCCAGGTCCGCCAGGTCCACCAGCGCCTGCGGCTCACGCCACGCCGGCAGCGTGCGCGCCATGTCCGCTCCCACGATGAACGTCAGCTCTGCCTCCGGTCGGCTGTCATGGATCGCTCTCAAGGTATCCACCGTATAGGACGCCCCGCCGCGCTCGATCTCCAGGCCGGAGGCCTCGAGTCCGGCCGTCCCACCGACCGCCAGGCGGCACATCTCCAGGCGCCGCTGCGGGCCGGGGTCTTCCCGCTCGCCCTTGTGCGGAGCGCTGTTCGCCGGTATCAGCAGCACCCGATCCAAGTCCAGCTCGGTCGTCGCGTGCCTGGCCAGCGCAAGGTGCCCGCGGTGGGGTGGATTGAACGTCCCGCCGAGGATGCCGATCCTCACCGGCCCCTCACCTCGCGCGGACGTGCCCGTCGCCTTCCACCAGATACTTGAACGTGCACAGCTCCCTCAACCCGATCGGCCCACGCACGTGCAGCTTCTGTGTCGAGTTCCCGATCTCCGCGCCCATCCCGAACTCGCCCCCGTCGGTGAACCTCGTCGAGGCGTTCACATACACACAGGCCGCGTCCACCCCCAGCTGAAACGCCCGCGCGCTCTCCGTATCGCGGGTCACAATCGCCTCGGAATGCCCGCTGCCGTAGCGGCCGATGTGCTCGATCGCCTCCTCCTTCGATCTCACGACCTTCACGGCCAGCGTCATCGCCAGGTACTCCGTTCCCCAGTCCTCCTCCGTCGCCGCCGTAATCGCTCCTTCCGCCAGCGCCTGGACGCGCTCGTCCCCACGCACCTCCACCCCGGCGTCACCGAGCGCTCGCACGATCCGCGGCACGAACTCCGCCGTCGCGGCCTCGTGGATCAGCAGCGTCTCCGCGGCGTTGCAGACACCTGGGCGCTGCACCTTCGCGTTCAGCACGATCGCCTCCGCCTGGCCGAGGTCAGCGTCGGCGTCCACGTACACGTGACAGTTGCCCGACGCCGCGTAGATCACGGGCACCGTCGCCACCTCCTCGAGTGCCGCCTTCAACCCCTCGCCGCCGCGCGGGATAATCAGGTCGACAGTCCCCTTCTGCGTCGCCAGCTCCGCGAGCTCCTCGCGCCCGCCGCCGGCCACGAGGCTCACGCAGCCCTCCGGCAGCCCGCCTGCGACCGCGGCCTCACCCGCGATCCTTGCGAGCGCCGCGTTTGAGTGCAGCGCCGAGGAGGAGCCCCTCAGCACGATCGCGTTCCCCGACTTCAAGCACAGCGCGGCGGCGTCGATCGTCACGTTCGGCCTCGCCTCGTACACGACCGCCACGACCCCGAGCGGGACCCTGACCTTGCGCACATCGAGGCCGTTCGGCAGCCGATGTCCGTCGATCACCTCGCCGACCGGGTCACCGAGCGCCACGATCTGCCGGACCGCCTTCGCGATACCATCGATCCGTCCCTCGTTGAGCAGCAGCCTGTCGAGCAGCGCCTCGCCCAGCTCGGCCTCGCGCCCCGCCTGCATGTCGCGCGCGTTCGCCTCGAGGATCTCCTCCGTGCGCTCTTCCAGCGCCGTCGCGATCTGCTCCAGGGCCGCGTTCTTCGTCGCGGTGTCCGCGCGCGCCAGCGCTTTCGCCGCGCGCTTAGCGTCCGCGCAAACATCACCCACCGTGATCGTGACCGTTGCCATCCTCTCTAGGGTACGACCTACCCGACCACCAGGTAGTCGCGGTGCACGGCCTCGTCGGTCGTGTGCGGCAGGATTCCTCGTACCGCCTCGGTTTTCATGCCGATCACCTGTTTCAGCTCGTCCGCGGAGTAGTTGCAGATGCCCTTCGCGATCGTTTGCGTCCCCCCCGCGCCAGCGATCTCGACCGCGTCGCCCGCGTCGAAGTCGCCCTTTACGTCCACGATCCCGACCGGGAGCAGGCTCGCGTTGCCCTGACGCAACGCCCGCGCGGCCCCGTCGTCGATTACGAGCGTGCCGTGCGCGGGCTTCGCATACTTCAGCCACAGCTTGAACGAGCTGTGCCCCGTCGTCCGCGGCGCGAATCTGGTCCCCTCGCGCCGTCCAGCGAGCACCGCCTCGAGCGCCCCCTCGCGCAGACCGTTGCAGATCACCGTCGCGACGCCCGCCGCCGTGGCCATGTCGGCGGCGACCACCTTTGAGCGCATCCCGCCCGAACCCAACGGCGAGGTCGAGTGGCCGATCTCGAGCTCCTGCAGCGCGTCGAAGTCAGTCACCTCCTCGACCAGTGTCGCGCTCGCGTCGATCCGCGGGTCGGCGCTGTAGAGGCCGTCGATGTCAGTCAGCAGCACCAGCAGATCAGCGCCCACGAGCATCGCCACCTGCGCCGCCAGGAAGTCGTTGTCGCCGAAGGAGATCTCGTCGGTCGCGGTCGTGTCGTTCTCGTTCACCACCGCCACCGCCCGCCAATCCAGCAGCTTGCGCAACGTCTGCCGGGCGTTCAGGTAATGCGTGCGCGCGCTCAGATCGCCGATCGTCAGCAGCACCTGCGCGCTGGTCACCTCGCGCTCGCGCAGCAACTCGTCGTACACCCTGTAAAGCTTTCCCTGCCCGACCGCACTCGCTGCCTGTAGCTCGTCGATCGCCGCCGGGCGCGCCTGTAGGCCCAGCACGCGCATTCCTCGCGCGATCGCGCCGCTGGAGACGATCACGACCTCCTCGCCCGACGCGTGCATCGCCGCGACCGCGTCGCAGATCCGCGCGAGCACCTCGCCGCGCAGCTCGCCGTTGTCCTCGGCGACGATGCTCGACCCGAGCTTGATTACCGTGCGTCTCATCGCCTTGGAGCTTATGGCGCGTCGGGGTCGAGCTCGAACGTCACCCCTCCGACCTCCAGCTCGTCCCCGGGCTCAAACCCCTCCGCCTCCAAGGCCCCGAGCACGCCGATCCGACGCAGCCGTTCCTCCAGGTAGGCCATCGCGTCCTCGTTCTCGATGTCATACCGCTGCATCAGCCTCTCGATCCCCCTGCCTCTGACAGCGAATGCTCCCTCTCCGGTCCGCTCGACCTGGAAGCCCTTTCCCGCCGCCGGGCGGAACACCATGTACTCAGCCAGGTCCTCCTCGCCGTCCTCTCCCGCCCAGTCGACGCGCGCGTGCGCGCCTGTGTCGATTCCGTCCCCGCCGCCTTCCTCAGCGCCGGCTCCGCGCGGCCTCACGCGCCGGGACAGTTCTCCCGCCAGCTCATCCAACCCCGCCCCGGTCGCGCTCGAGGTGAGGATCACGGGAACATCCTCCCCCAGCCGGTTCTCCCATTCCGCTGCCGCCTCCCGCGCGCGTGCCTCGGTAACAAGGTCCCCCTTCGAGAGAGCGAGCACACGCGGCAGCCGCGCCAACCGCTCGTCGTGCGCGGCGAGCTCGTGCTCGATCGTCGCGTAGTTCTTCGCCGCGTCCGCCCCCTCGCCGCCAGAGATCTCGGGTGCCAGATCCAGCACGTGCACGAGCAGGCGCGTGCGCTCCACGTGCGCGAGGAAGTCGTGCCCCAGGCCGGCGCCCTCGCTCGCACCCTCGATCAGTCCCGGGATGTCGGCGACCACGAGCTGGCGCTCGCCGTCGTCGAGTACGCCCAGCACCGGGGAGAGCGTCGTGAACGGATAGTTGGCGACCTTTGGCGCGGCCCGCGTCAACCGCGCGAGCAGCGAGGACTTTCCCGCGTTCGGCAGCCCCACGAGGCCGACGTCCGCCAGCAGCTTCAGTTTCAACTCCAGCCAGCCCTCCTCGCCCGGCAAGCCACGCTCGGCAAAGCGCGGCGCCTGCCGCGTCGCCGTCGCGAAGCGCTTGTTGCCCTTGCCGCCCGGTCCGCCCTTAGCGACGACCGCGCGCTGGCCGTCTCGCAACAGCTCCCAGCGGCGCCCCTTCAGATCCCCCTCCTCGCCCTCCGGCCCGGCGCAACCGATCGCCTCGGTCCCCGGCGGCACCCTGATCGTCAACGTCTCGCCGTCGGCGCCGTGCCGCTGCGAGCCTTCTCCGTAGCCCCCCTGTCCCGCCCGGTAGATCGCCCTGCGCCGGAAGCTCTGCAAATCGCGCAGCGAGTCATCGCAGATGAGCACCACATCCCCCCCGCGTCCCCCATCGCCGCCGTCGGGGCCGCCGCGCGGCACGTGCGCCTCGCGGCGAAAGCTCGCCGAGCCGTTTCCCCCGGTGCCAGCCTTCAGATGGATCCTCGCGTGGTCGTGCAGCATCAGGCCATCCTGACAGGACCCTCACAAAGCCAGGCTACTGCCCGTGGGCGGCGGTGTTCTCAGCTCTGCTTCAGCGCACGCGAGAAGTAAAAGCCAGCCGCCGCCGCGCCGCCGGCCACCAACGCCGTTCCCCCAACGCCAGCCGCCGGCAGATCCTTGCGGGCGGCACCCGTCGCCAACAGGTCCACCGTGTCCACGACCGCGCAGGTGGCCTGCCAGCGTGGACCGACTTCGGGGTGATCGAGCGTGTGCAGCGCAATCATGCCCAGAACCATGTCGCGGATGCCGATCGAGCGCACCAGCGCATGCACCGCCGGACGCTCGGCGTACTCACCCAACCAGCCCTTCGCGACCCTTTCGGGCACGATCACCAGCGCAGCGCCAAAGACGGCCCGGCCGATCGCCAGCACGCGGGCGCCCTGACGGGGGCTCACCAGCGAGCCCCTCGGCCGCCTGCGGTTGCTTGCTTGCGCAGACTCACTCGCCGGAGAGGACGCTCACGACGCGCCCGCGACGACTGGTCGAGAACTGCACGGTCCCCGCGGCGCGCGCATACAGCGTGTCGTCCTTGCCGATGCCGACGCCCTCGCCCGGTTTGAATTTCGTGCCGCGCTGGCGCACGATGATCTCCCCGCCGCTGACCGCCTCCCCGGCGAAGGTCTTCACGCCTAAGCGCTGCGCATTCGATTCGCGCCCGTTGCGGCTGGAGCCGAGCCCCTTCTTATGAGCCATTCTCTGTCGCCTCCTTCTCGGCGGCGACCTTCGCGGGTTTGGACGGTTTCGCCGCTTTCGCCCCCGCGCCCATCGAGATGTCGGTGACCTCGATCCGCGTTAGCTCCTGGCGATGTCCGGTGCGACGCTTGTAGCCGCGCTTGGGCTTGAACTTGACGACCCTCAGCTTCTCGCCGCGCTCATGGCTCAGCACCTTCGCCGTGACCTTGACCTTCTTCAGGCCGGCCGAGTCGAACACAGCCTCCTCGGAGCGATACAGGATCGGCTCGAGTGCCACGTTCCCGCCCTCATCGACAGCAAGGCGCTCCACGAGCAGGGTCTGACCCCGCTCGACGCGGTACTGCTTACCACCTGTCTTCACGATTGCGTACATGATTTACCTAATCGGTGCTTGATTGCGCCTTGGCAGCCGAACGGCGCCGCCCGCCTCTGCGGCCACGACGCCGAGGCTTGGATTGTAGGTCATC
The DNA here is from genome assembly GCA_963779405.1 of uncultured Solirubrobacterales bacterium. Classification (GTDB taxonomy): domain Bacteria; phylum Actinomycetota; class Thermoleophilia; order Solirubrobacterales; family Solirubrobacteraceae; genus Palsa-744. The sequence continues at coordinate 223,478 of CAVZYF010000006.1, read as the reverse complement.
CTCGGATCTCTCGTCCTCAGGGATATCCTCCACCGGCTCCTGTGACTCCTCCACCAGCGCCTGTGACACGGAAGCCGGCTCAGAGGAGCTTTCCACCGCGGGTGTCACGGCGGGCTTGGGCGTCCGCCGCCTAGGCCTCGGTTTGGCGGTCGGGGCCGGGGCCCGCGGCGTCGGGCGGACCACCTCGCCGGACTCATCCAGCAATAGCGCGCTCGCCGCCGTACGTCCCACCTGGTCGATGCGCACCATCCGCTTCTCGCCGACATGTGGCGCCGCGCCGGCAATCGAGATGATGTAGCCGTCGATTTTCGCGACCGCGTCATCGACGTCATACATGTGCGGCTCGACGATCTCGACCAGCACCTCATCTCCCTGGCGGAAGGGCAGCGCCCGCTCCTCGACCTCCTCGCGGGTGCCCTGGAAGGTGATCGCGAAGTGCTCCAACGTCAGTCCTTCCGAGCCCTCGAACAGGAACGACTTGCCCGTCTGCATCTCAAGCGCATGCAGCACGCGCGAGCCGTGCCCCGTAAACTCCGCGGTCACCCGTGGATTGATCTGCACCAGAAACGCCTCGACGTCGGGGGTTTCCAGTGCCACGTCGCGCAGGCGGCGCTCGAACTCGATCGCGTAGGTTTCCTCCGAGCGGATCACGCCTTCCCCGTCGCACGTCGGGCACGGCCGGCTCATGATCTCGCGCACGCCCTCGGTGACGTTCTGGCGAGTCATCTCGACCAGGCCGAGCTTTGAGATCTCAGCCGTGAACGTCTTCGTGCGATCCTCGTCGAGCGTCTTTCTGAGCGTCTTCATCACCGCATCGCGGTTACGCGCACGGGCCATGTCAATGAAGTCGATAACGATGATCCCGCCGATATCGCGCAACCGCAGCTGGTTGACGACCTCCTCGGCCGCCTCCAGGTTGGTCTTCGTGATCGTGTCCTCCAGTGCCGCGCCCTTGCCACGGCCGATGAACGATCCCGAGTTGACGTCGATCACGGTCAGCGCCTCGGCATAATCGATCACCAGATAGCCACCGCTCGGCAGATCGACGCGCCGCGACAGCACGCCCTCGATCGCCTTGTCCACGCCATAGGCCTCAAACAGCGGCTCCTTCTGCTCCCACAGCTCGACGCGCTCGACCAGCTCGGGGGCTGTACGCGTGAAGAATGAGACCAGCCGCTTGAACTGCTGCTCGTCATCGACGATCGCGCGCTCGAAGTGCTCAGAGAAAATGTCGCGCACCACCCGCACCGACAGGTCGGCCTCCTGGAAGACGAGATCCGGGGCAACCGTATCCTCCACGCGTTTGCCGAGCACCTCGTGCAGCTTGTGCAGGTACTTCAGCTCGCGTTCGAAGTCCTCGCGCTTGGCGCCGTGCGCGGCGGTGCGCACGATCACCCCGCCGTCACCCAAAGCCAGGCCCGAGGTCTGCTTGCGCAGGCGCTCGCGCTCGCGATCCTCCAAGCGACGCGACACGCCTATCCCCTCGCCTGTGGGGGCGTAAACCATGTAGCGCCCGGCGATCGTCAGCTCCATCGACAGCCGCGCGCCCTTCGTCTTCAATGGGTCCTTGACCACTTGCACGACGATCTCCTGGCCGGGCCCGAGCAGATCGGAGATCTTGCGCCCGCTGCCGCTGCCACGCCCCCGCTTGGGCGTCTCCACGCCGGGCAGCACGATCTCATCGACGTGCAGGAACCCATTCTTTTCCAGGCCTATGTCGACGAATGCCGCCTCCAGGCCGGGCAGCACGTTGTCGACCTTGCCCTTATAGATGTTGCCGACGATCGAACGTCCGCCGCGACGCTCCAGGTACAGCTCAGCTATTCGATAGCCGGCCTCCGGGGCGCCGCTTGCGCGTTTGCGGGATTTGGTGGAGGCCGAAGAACGTGAGGCGCCGGGCGTTCCGTTCGCCTCCAGGAGCGCGACGCGCGTCTCCGCGCGATCGACGCTGACAAGCACTTGCTTTTTCAATGTGATCCAGTCTTTCGGTATCGCTGCCGGCCGGGTCCCGCGCCGGTGAAGGCCGGAGGAGGATCCTCGGCGGCGCTTGCACAACTGGCGATCGGGAGTTATTGGCGGACATGGTGTCTGTTTCTAGTAAATCGGCACGCGGCCCTTCAGCGCGGCTGAAGCACGTGCCTGAACATAAATTGATTGCAGCAGGCCCACCGCCAACAGGGTGGTGATCACCGACGAGCCGCCATAGCTCATGAGCGGCAGCGTGACGCCGGTAATGGGCATGATCCCAATGGTCATCCCCACGTTGACGAACACCTGAAACATCAGCATAGCCGCTACGCCCCCCGCCACGAGCGAGCCAAACAGGTCCTTGGACATCACGAGGATCCGCAGCGTCCGCCAGATCAACAACCCGTACAAACACAACACGAGCCCCGCCCCGACGAAGCCGTACTGCTCGCCGAGGGCCGCGAACACGAAATCGGTGTCGTCCTCGGGGACGTATTCGCCCTTGATCTGGGTGGCATTGGAGCCGCGCCCGGTCTTCTGGCCGGAGCCGATCGCGATCTTCGACTCCTCCTGCTCTTGATAGCCCTGTTTCTGCGGGTTCGTCGAAGGGTGCAGGAACGCGGTCAGTCGTTCTGTCTCGTAAGGCTTGAGCACGTGCACGCCAGCGGCAGGCGCGGCGAGCAGCACGAACGTCAGCGACAGCACGACGAGCGCCAGGAGCCCGGCGAGCTGCCGCCAGGACGTTCCGGCCACGAACAGCAGCGTAAACGCGATCACCATGTACACCATCCCCGAGCCGAGGTCCGGCTGGGCGATCACGAACATCGCCGGCACGAGCGCCGCAAGCATCACCCGCACGGTCGTGTCGCGCTCGCGCAGCCGCCGCGCGCGATCGACCACGAACGCCGACAGCGCCAGGATCAGCAGCACCTTACCGAGCTCGGAGCCCTGAAAGGAGAAGAACGGCAGGCTGATCGCACGCTGCGAGCCGTTGGTCGAATGGCCGGCCGCCAGCACCGCGAGGATGCTGAGGAGCAGCAGCGCGTAGATCCCATTTTTGAGGGGCCTCAGACGCGCGTAGTCGAAGCTCGCGAGCACGAGCATCAACACGGCGCCGACCACCAGGTAGAGCGCCTGACGGTCGACGTAATAATGCGGCTGCCCGGGCACCGAGTTCGCGTGTGGCCGCACCGAGCGTCATCACCGAGGCGATCCCGAGACCCACCACGGCGAGCGTCAGCAGCGGGTCCAGCGGCAGCCGGGGCCGCGTGCGCGGCTCCTGCACCAATTTCTCTTCTCCTGGCTTGATTGGACTCAGCGGGCTCAAAATGTCTTAGACGTCCCGGCGACGAACTTCTCGGGCTTTCCGAACCACTGCGAGGCGATCAACCGGGCGATCGGCGCCGCTGTTTCCGCGCCGAAGCCGCCCTGCTGCACGGTCACGGCGATCACGATCGGGCGATTGGGGTCCCCCACATAGCACATGTACCACGACTGATCTTCCTTGCCGGCGTGTTCGGCCGTGCCCGTCTTGCCGTAGACCGGGTGCTGTTCCTGGTCCCAGCCTTCCCACACGTCCGCGGAGGTGCCACCGGGCTGGCTCGCCGCCTCGTGGATGCCTTCCATCACGAGGCTCAGGTCGGAGTAGTTCAGGTGCACGTGGCGTTTCGGTGGAAAGGTCAGGCTCTGAACCAGACCGCCGCTGGGTTCGTCGATCTCCATGCCCAGGTGCGGAGTCACGACGGTTCCATAGCCCCCGTTCCTGTACGCGTTGGCGAGCGTCGAATACGCGACCGCCATCTGCAGCGGCGAGGTCAGGAGGTCTCCCTGACCGACCGCCAAGTCCATGTTGTCGCCGACGCTCCACGGCCTGACTTCGGCGACGATGTCGCACGTACCGTGATGCTTTTCGTGTTCGCACTTTTCCTGCAGCCGATTCTGTTTTTCGCGCCACGCCGGATCGGGGATCGTGCCTTCGATCTCGCTCGGCAGGTCGATCCCGGTCGTATGGCCGATGCCGAGCTCGCGGGCCATGTTCTGGATCACTTCGTGGTATCTGTTGGCGAGCTCGCCGACTTCGAAGAAGTACGTGTCCGAGGAGACCTTCAGCGCTTCGACGAGTCCGACGGCACCGTAGTCGGCCTTGCCGGCGTTGCAGAACTGCTCGGTGGAGACCGAGATGCACTGACCGGCCCCGAGACCCTCGGTCGGGTCGATCACGCCCGCTTCGAGCGCTCCCATCGCGGTGAACGGCTTGAACGTAGACCCCGTCGGATAGGCGCCGTTGACGGCGCGGTCGGTCAGCGGGGCGGGCGCTTCTTCTTCGCCCCCGCCGGGAGGAGCCGGTCTCACCCTCGAGCGCCACGTATTCGCTCTGAGTGAGCGGCTTGGCGAACTTGTTCGGGTCGAACGTAGGATATGAGCCGATCGCGAGGATCTGCCCGTTGCGCGGATCGATTGCCGTGAACGCGCCCGCAGTCGCCGGTTTACCGCCCGCGCGGGCGTTTTCGATCCCCTCCAGCAGCGCCTTTTCGGCCTCTCGCTGCAGGCCGAGGTCGAGCGTGACCTTGAGGCTGTAGCCGGCCTTTGGCGGTGTCGGCTGCAGGCGGGTCGGCTCGGGATAGCCTTCGGAGTTGACCTGCACCCGCTGCTCGCCGTCGTGCCCGCGCAGGTAGCGGTCGTAGTAGTACTCGAGGCCTTCCTGCCCTACGACGGTCCCCTGCTGAACGCCTCTGAACGCGGGCTTCTTCAGCTCTCCTTCGGAGACCTGGCCGACGTAGCCGAGCACCTGCGCCGCCATCTCGCCGTACGGGTAGGAACGGATCGAGACGGGCTGCTGGGTGACGCCCGGGAACTCGTTCTGGCGCTCGGCCAGCACCGTCAACACACCTGGTCCAGCGGCAGTCTTGATCGTCACAGGCGCATACGGAAGCGCGGTACGCCCCTTGATCACGAGCGCCTCGATATGACCGGCGCTCATCCCCAGCAGCGCCCCCAGCCGACGGTAGAGCTCGAGCCGGGGCCTGCCCGCGGGCGGCAGCGCCGAGGGCACGATCTGTACGGCGTTGGTCACCATGCTCGCGGCGATCGGCTGGCCGTCGCGGTCGAGGATCTGCCCGCGGGGCGCGGCCACCGGCAGCTTACGCACGGTATTGGCCGCCGCTTCCTGAACGTACTGTTCGCCGGTCAGCACCTGCAAATACCACAGCCGGAAGAAGATGATCCCGAACATCAGCAGCGCCACGCCGCCCAGCACCGCCACCCGCAGCGCCAGCTGTGGCGAGACGGGCATCCGCGGGTCCGTTGGTTTGACGCGCTCGATCGGCGTGCTCACGCGCGTGAGAGGGGGCTCAGACCGCCGGTCGTATAGGCGCGACGGCGACGACGACGCGGGTCGTCCGGCAGACCCGGCTCGAGGGTGCGGCGCACGATCGCCCACATCGGCAGCGCGACGATCGTGTCCACGACTACCCCCAACACCACCTGGCGCAGCAGCTCCAGGCTGACCGGCGCATCCACGCCGAGCATGAACTCGACAAGCGAGTACCCCACCGCGGCGGCCGCCGCGGCGGCCGCGCCCACCAGCAGCGGTGTGAGCGTAGCCTGGGGGTCGCGCAGCTCGCGCAGACGCCCGCACCAGTAGCCGATCAACGTGAAGATCAGCGATGTCACGCCCAGCGTCTGTACCAGCGCCAGGTCGACGAGCAGGCCGACTACAAACCCGGTCGCGGCTCCGATCGTCGAACCGCACAGCAGCCCGACGAAGGCCACCACGAGCGGCGACAGATCGACCGTGACGGCGAACACCGGCACCTCCGAGACGACACCGATCTGGAAGAACACGACGACCACCACGAGCACCGCGATCCGTGTTAGGAGCGAACCGGAGAGCTTCATTCGCCGACTCCAGCCCGTGTTATCAGCGAGCCCGAGAGCGTCATTCGCCGGTTCCCGTCGTGCTCGACGCAAGCTGTCCGCTTTCGCCGCCAGCCGTCGTTTCCGTCTGCGTCTGCCGGGCGCTCGGCAGGCTTGCCCCGAGACTCGTCAGGCGAGCCGCCATGCCGCCCTGCGTGTACGTGAGCACCTGCACGACATCGAGGTTGTGCAGATCCGCGAGCGGGTGCACGTTGACCGACTTGTACCCGCTTTCTTCGTTGAGCGACGTGACCTGCCCAATCGGTATGCCCGGTGGGTACAGCGAATCGTCCGGGCTGGCCACCGTCCCGGAGGTGACGACGTTTTCACCGCGGCTGACCGAGGTGTTCGCCGGCAGGTACTGCAACACCAGATCGTTCAGATCGCCCACCTTCGGCTGCACCACGCCCGTCGCGTTCGTCCCGTTGATCCGCGCCGAGACGCCGACTTCGCTGTCGGTGATCAGATCGACCACGGCGGCGTCGGAAGCGGCCAGGGCGACCTTGCCGACCAGCCCTTCTTCGTTGACGACCGGGTCGTTGTCGTGCACACCCGAGGAAGTTCCCTTGTCGATCCAGACGGTCGAGTACCAGATGTTCGGCGACTTGCCGACGACCGTGGCGGCCACCGGCCGGTAGCTGTTCAGGCTGAGCTGATCCAGGTGGTAGAGCGCAAGCAATTCGTGGTAGCCGTGCTCGTCGGCGCGCTCGGCGATCACTTCCTTGCGCAGGATGTCGTTCTGCTTGCGCACTTCCGCAAGCTGGCTTTTCGCGTGCAGCGTGTCGCCGAACCAGCTGAACAGGTCGCGCACGGGCTTCAGCGCCTTGTTCGCGCCCTCCTGAATCGGCGAGACGACGGTCAAAAAGCCGCGTTGCACCGAGTGCAGGCCACCGTCAGCGGACTCGCCGAAATAGGCAGTCAGCAATATCAGGGAGAGCACGACGAGCAGCGCAAGCACTGCACGTCGACGCCGGACCGTCTTGTCGTACACGAATCAGGGCCTTCCGCAGCGTTCATCAGAAAGAGTAACCGCGACCGCCGGATGAGGGCGCCGGCGTCAACGGCGGCGGCGATTGTTGTTGTTGCGTGAGCGGCGGTTGGAGCGGTGGATCGCCTCGAACTCCTCCAGCGAACGTCCCGAGCCGACGGCCACGCAAGTAAGCGGCGACTCGGCCAGATGTGCCGGCATCTGGGTCTCGTCGCGCAGGCGCTCGTCCAGACGCTGCAGCAACGCGCCGCCGCCGGCGAGCATGATGCCGCGATCCATGATGTCCGAGGCGAGCTCCGGGGGAGTACGGTCGAGCGTCTCCTTGACCGCTTCGATGATCTGGTTCAGCGGCTCTTCCAGGGCTTGGCGAATCTCCTCGCTTGTCAGCACAACCGTCTTCGGGAGGCCAGAGACCATGTCGCGCCCGCGGATCTCCGCCTGCAGCTCCTCCTCCATCGGGCAGGCCGAGCCGATCTCCAGCTTCAGCTCCTCCGCGGTTTGCTGGCCGATCAAGAGCTTGTACTCCTTCTTGGCGTAGTTGATGATCGCCTCGTCCATCTCGTCGCCGCCGACGCGGATCGACTGCGAGACGACGATCCCACCGAGCGAGATCACCGCAACCTCGGAGGTGCCACCGCCGATGTCGACGACCATCGAGCCCGTCGGCTCGCCCACCGGCAGGCCGGCTCCAATCGCGGCCGCCATCGGCTCCTCGATCAGATACGCGGTACGAGCACCCGCGGACAGGCACGCCTCCTCGACGGCGCGCTTCTCCACGCCGGTCACTCCCGAGGGCACGCACACAACCACGCGCGGGTGTGCCCAGCGGTTCTGGTGGACCTTCTGGATGAAGTGCCTGAGCATCTCCTCGGTCACGTCGAAGTCGGCGATCACACCGTCCTTCAGGGGCCGGATCGCCTGGATCGTGCCCGGCGTGCGGCCGAGCATGCGCTTGGCCTCGATCCCGACGGCGTGGACTTCGCCGGTGCGGGAGTCGATCGCCACGACGCTCGGCTCGGACAGCACGATCCCGCGCCCGCGGACGTACACGAGCGTGTTTGCCGTGCCGAGGTCGACCGCCATGTCGCGGCCCCCGAATCCTGTCAAGTAGCTGAAGATGCCCATATTTTGAGAAAGGACACGCTTGGATTCGGTGGCGCTTGGCCTGGTCTGGCGCCACGCTCCGCGGGCGGCGCGCATCCGGGCCGTACCCGCTGGGCAGTGTAGCGAACGCCGTCGGAGCGCCGATAGGGTTGCCAGCTTATTTGCAGGCGAAAAGAAGCTCGGGGCAGATGTCGAGCAGCGCTGCCAGCGGTAGGCCGACGACGTTCTCGTAGTCGCCCTCCACGCCCCTGACCAGCGCCGCGCCGGCCCCCTGGATCGCATAGCCGCCCGCGCGTCCACGCCACTCACCCCGGGCCAGATACCAGTCGAGCATCCCCTCCCCCAGCTCGCGGAAAGTGACAGCCGTACGCACGACCGCCGTACGCTCGGGCGCATCACCGCGCAGCAGTGCCAGGCCGCTGAGCACCTCGTGCGTGGCGCCGCCGAGCGCCCGCAGCGTCACACGGGCATCGTGCTCGTCGCGGGGCTTGCCATAGATCGTGCCGTCCAGCGCGACCAGTGTGTCGCAGCCCAGCACCATCTCCGCCGCGGCGCCGAGCCGCTGCGCCGCGCGCGCCTTGCGCAGGGCGTTTTCGAGTGCCACCGCGCCGGGATCGCCGCGGTCGAGCTCCTCAACATCGGTGGGACGCACCGTGAAAGAAACCCCCAAACGCTCGAGGATCGCCCGGCGCTGCGGCGAGCGGGAGGCAAGGATCAGCGCAGGCGTGACTACAACTCCGGGAAGAACAGCGCCGCCTCACGCGCCGCGGACTCCGGCGAATCTGAGCCGTGCACCATGTTCTGGCCCATCTCTACCGCGAAGTCGCCGCGGATCGAGCCGGTGGCGGCCTCCAGCGGATCGGTCGCGCCGATCACCTGCCGCGCCGCCTTCACTGCGCCCTTGCCCTCCAGCACCAGCGCCAGGATCGGGCCCGAGGTTATGAAGTCGACGAGCTCACCGAAGAACGGGCGCTCTGAATGCTCGGCGTAGTGGCTCTCGGCGAGCTCACGGGTGACCTTCATGTACCGCAGGGCCACGATCGAGAGGCCCTTGCGCTCGAAGCGAGCAATGATCTCGCCGCTCAGCGATCGGGCGAAGGCGTCCGGCTTTACGAGGATCAGCGTGCGGTCCATTGGGTCCTTTTCGGATCGTGGGTTTCAGGAGGTGGGGCGCGGCCGACCGCCAGCGCGGCCGGCGCTCCGGGATCGGGCCGCCGGCTTGGAGGCCGCGACGGGCTCGGCGGCACTCGCCTGCGCTCCATCTTCGCTCAGAGCCGAACCCCCGCCATCAGCCGTGGTGTCCTCGAGCCAGCTCTCCGGGCGCTGCTGAGCCGATCGCTCGCTCTCGATCACCATCGACTCACTCTCACCCGTGGCACGCCTGCGACGTGAGCGGCGGGGAGAAGCGGCGCCGGGAACCTCGGTCTCGCAGTACGGGCAGATCGTCCACGCCTGATCCAGCGGACGCGAACAGCTCACGCAGCGCTCCTTCAGCTTGCGCAGACAGCTCGGGCAACGGATGAAGTCGCGCTCGATCCGGTAGTCGCAGTGCGGGCACAGCCCGTGATCGAGGTCGTGCAGCCGCGCCTCGGCGGCCTGCATCTCGAGCTCGCGCTCGCGCACGTCCTCGAGGTACTCGGGCGGGCGCAGGATCATGTAGACGATCGTTCCCACGAACGGGAACAGCGAGGCAGCCGTCGCGCAGCCGACGAGCATCGGGTCGTAGATCCGCCGGCGGGCGTCGGCGTAGGTCCAGTAGATCAGCGCGAAGTACAGGACGACGACGAACAGGATCAGCAGGTCGATCGCCAGGCTCAAGCCACTGCTTTCGATGCCGAAGTATGCAAGCGGGAACATGGCCGGCTGAGTTTAGAGAAACAAGCGGCCGAATCCATAACCAGCCGCGAAGAACACGAGGATCACAAGCGCGACTCCCAGCGCGACCGCGCCGATCATCTTCAGGACGGAGGGCCCCTCTTCGTTCATCTCAGCGCCCTCCACCACCGCTTGTGCGTCGCTCGGGGGATTCGGGGAACCCGTCTGCCGACGATCCGTCATCGGCGCTGCACAGATGGCCCAACAGATCGCCGACGAGGTAGACCGAGCCGGTTGCGAGCACCGCCGCGTTCTCGCCCCGGGCGCGCGCCCAGCGCTGTGCCTCGGCGAGCGCGCGCCACGGCTGCTGGACGATCTCCGATCGGTCACAAACCACGGCGTCGAAGCCAAGCTGGCGCGCAAGCGACTGCAGCGCCGCGGGCGAGAGAGCACGGCTGCTCGGGGGGGCGGTGAACCAGGCGCGCTCGCACACGTCGAGCAGCGTCCGGAGCATGCTCGCGGCGTCCTTGTCCTCGAGCACGCCCAGCACCAGCGCCACGGGACGATCGCCGAGCAACTCGGGCAACGACTCGACGAGCGCACGCACCGCGTCGGGATTGTGCGCACCGTCGAGCACCGTCAGCGGGTCCTCCCCCACCACCTGCAAGCGCCCTTGCACCGCGGTGGCCGCCGCCGCCTCGCGCACCGCCGGCTCACGTGGCTCGACCCCCGCCGAGCGCAGGTAGGCTTCTGCGGCCGTGCGCGCGAGCGCGAAGTTGCGCCGCTGAAACGCACCCGGCGCGGCCAGCGTGATCGGTGGATCGTTGCGCAGCTCGGTATCGCCCCGCCGCTCGGCATCGTCCCCGCCGACTCGAGGATCGAAGGCCGCACGCAAGATCCGAGCATCCTGCTCCCCCGCCACCCGCTCGGCCACCGCGAGCGCCTCCGGCGCCAGATCCTCGCCGAGCACGAGCGTCGTACCTCCGCGTAGCACTGCGAGCTTCTCCTCGGCGATGTCTGTGACTGTCGGTCCCAGCCAGCGGGTGTGCTCCAGGCCGACGTTCGTCAACACCGTCACGCGCGAGTCGATCACGCTCGTCGCGTCATACCGGCCGCCGAGCCCGGCCTCGACCACGGCCACCTCGACCTGGAGCTCGGCCATCGCCCACAGCGCGGCGGCGGTCAGCAGCTCGAACTGGGTCACGTGATCGTCGCCTTCCAGCGTGTGGTTGACGTGCTCGGCCGCCCACGCCGCGCGGGAGATCGCGGCGGCGAAGTCGCTGCTCTGCAGGTCGCGCTCCGCTACCTGCACACGCTCGGTATAGGAGATCAGATGGGGCGAGGTGTAGGCGCCGGTGCGCAGCCCGTGGCGCTCCAGGATCGCCGCGATCATGCGCGTGGTCGAGGACTTCCCGTTCGTCCCCACGACGTGGATCGTCTGAAAGCGCCGCTCCGGTGAGCCCAGCGCGGTCATCATGCGTCGCATCCTGTCGAGCCCAAAGCGCATCCCGAACAGCTCCAGTGAGCGCAGGTGACGCTCGGCCTGCTCGTTACTCCAGCGCGCTGTGGAGTGGCTGCTCTGCGGAGGTTGCATGCCCGGACGCACGCGCGCCATCGACCTACGCGTCGGCGTGCTTGCGCAGGTAGTCGATGAACACGGGCCGCAACGCCTCTCCGAGCGCGCCGTCGCCGCTGTGCACCGCGTCGGAGATCAGGCCTTTGGAGGACTCGATGTCGTAATCGGCCTCCCCCACGTCGCCGCTGGCGGTCTCGGCCGCTGGAATCATCTCCAGTAACGACCACAGGAATTTCACGTCCAGGTGCTTCTCGGCTCGATGCACCGCACGGTCGTGAAGCTCGTGCGTCGAGAGCTGGTCGAGATCGTCGGTCATGCGATGCTCAGCGGCGCTTGCGCCAGCGCCGGGCGCGTGTCAACAACACCAGTTCGCGGCTCGTGCTCTTCAGGTCGAGCTTACCCACGAGCTTTTTCAGCTCCTTGCGCTGCTTGTCGGAGAGGTTGCCAAGCCGGCCTTGGGACTCACGTGTGAGCTTCGTCAGGTGAGCGCGATCCTTCGCCGACAGCGAGCGCCAGCGTTTGCCGAGCACGACGCCCATCTGCAACAGCAACACCCACGGCAGATCCTTCACGCGCTCCAGCTTGGACTTGTCCTGTCCGCCCGACTGCTTGCTCAACTTGCTCACAGCGCGATGGTAGCGGTCGCGGTAGCGCCGCCGCTACGCCGACTCCTCGCGCAGCTCGTCCACATCGTCCTGCTCGGGCGCGGCTTCGGTCACGAGCGTCGGTGTCAGCCCCTTCTCGACGGTCTCCTTCGTCACGACGCACTTCTTCACATCGCGCCGCGAGGGCAGCTCGAACTGAACCTCCAAAAGGATTTCCTCGATGATCGAGCGCAGCCCGCGCGCGCCCGTTTCGCGCTGCAGGCCCTTCTCGGCGACCGCCGTGAGTGAATCCTCGGAGAACACGAGCTCAATCCCGTCGAAGGAGAAGAAGCGCTGGAACTGCTTGACGAGCGCGTTGCGCGGCTCGGTCAGGATCGAGACTAGATCCTCGCGCGTGAGCTGGTGCACGGCAGACACGACCGGCAGGCGGCCGATGAACTCGGGGATCAGCCCGTACTCGATCAAATCCTCCGGCAGGCACTGCTCAAACACTTCGCCGGTGTCACGCTGGGCCTTCGCCTCGATCGCGGCTGCGAAACCGACGCCTTTGTGGCCGATCCGATGCTCGATCACCTTGTCGAGGTTGGCGAACGCGCCGCCGCAGATGAACAGCACATTTGTCGTATCGATCGTCAGGAACTCCTGATGAGGATGCTTGCGCCCACCCTGGGGCGGCACCGAGGCCTGGGTGCCCTCGAGGATCTTCAGCAGCGCCTGCTGCACGCCCTCGCCGGAGACGTCGCGCGTGATCGACGGGTTGTCCGCCTTGCGTGCGATCTTGTCGACCTCGTCGATGTAGATGATCCCCGTCTCGGCCTTCTTGACGTCGTAGTCGGCGGCCTGGATCAGCTTCAGCAGGATGTTCTCGACGTCCTCGCCCACGTAGCCGGCCTCGGTCAGCGCGGTCGCGTCGGCGATCGCGAACGGCACGTTGAGGATCCGCGCGAGCGTCTGCGCCAGCAGCGTCTTGCCACAGCCGGTCGGGCCCAGCAGCAGGATGTTCGACTTCTGCAGTTCGATGTCAGCGTCGCCGGCGGACATCATCATCTGCACGCGCTTGTAATGATTGTAGACCGCGACCGACAGCGTGCGCTTGGAAGGGTCCTGTCCGACGACGTACTCGTCGAGCACCTCGTAGATCTCACGCGGCTTGGGCAGGTGCTCCAGATCGAACGCGGGCGGGGCGGCGAGCTCCTCGTCGATGATCTCGTTGCAGAGATCGATGCACTCGTCGCAGATGTACACGCCGGGCCCGGCGATCAGCTTCTTTACCTGTCGCTGGGACTTGCCGCAGAAGCTGCACAACAGCTGCTCGTTTGAATCTGTCGGTCTGGCCATTTTGCTTTTCTCCCCGCCGTGGCGTCATGCTGGCCGATCTCTGACGATCGGTACGTTATTTCGAAGCTAATGCTCCGAAATAACGCGATCGATGATCCCGTACTCCTTCGCCTCCTCGGAGCTCATGAAGTAGTCACGCTCCGTGTCTTTCCTAACGTCCTTCAAATCCTTCTTCGTGTGCTTCGCGATGATCTCGTCCAGCCGTTCGCGCACATCGATGATCTCCTTTGCGTGGATCTCGATGTCGGTGGCCTGACCCTGGAAGCTCGATGAGACCTGGTGGATCAAGATCTTCGCGTTCGGCAGCGCCATCCGCTTGCCCGCCGCGCCGCCCGCCAGCAAAAGCGCCCCCATCGACATCGCGATCCCCACGCAGATCGTCTGCACGTCGGGCTTGACGAACTGCATCGTGTCGTAGATCGCCAGTCCCGCATACACCGATCCACCGGGGGAGTTGATGTAGATCGAGATGTCCTTGTCGGGATCCTCCGACTCCAGGTGCAGCAACTGGGCGACGATCAGGTTGGCGATCTGATCGTCCACGGGCGTGCCGAGGAAGATGATCCGCTCGTTCAGCAGCCGGCTATAGATGTCGAACGCGCGCTCGCCTCGCGAGGTCTGCTCAACCACCATTGGGACAAGTGGGCTCATGGTCCTCGCTCTGTTTCGCTTACCTTGCTCGATTCCTTCTGCAAACCCTAGCGGCCCGCGCCGGACGATCCGGACCTGGCCGGCGGATCTCTGAACGGTCGGCAGCCACGATCCGGCCTCAACGATCCGGTCGATCCGGTGTCCAAAGACCCGCGGGCTCCGCGGCGCCGTCGCCTGACTTCTCCACCTGCTCCTGCTCGGGTGTCCACAACTGCTCACGTGCCTGCGCCTGCTCCACAGAGATCGGCCTCGCCCGCTCGGCGAGGAGCTCGACGGCCTGCCGTGCGGCGAGATCCTCGCGCACCTCCTGCAGCCGTCCCGCGCGCTTCAGATCCTCGAGCAGCTTCTCCGGCTCCACGCCCTCACGCTCGGCCACCGGCCCCATCGCCTCCAGCAGATCCTCCTCAGATGGCACGATCTGCTCCGCGGCGACGATCGCCGTTAGGACCGCCTCGCGGCGCAGCGCCTGCTCGGCGTCGGGCAGCATGTCGGCGAGAATCTCCGCTTCCTCGCGCCCGGTGATCTGCAGGTAAGCCTCGCGCGAGATGCCGCGATGCGAGAGCGAGTGCAGCATCCGCTCCCACATCTCCTTCGCGCGCGCCTCCGCAAGCTCCGGGGTCACAGGTATCTGCGCCTGGGCCACCGCCGCGTCCAAAGCGGCCTCGCGGAACTCGCCCTCGATCTTCTGCTCCTCAGCCTCGATCAGCCGGCCCCGGATGTCCGCGCGCAACTCCTGCACGTCGTCGAAGCCCGCGTCGATCGCGAAGTCCTCGTCCACCTCCGGCAGCCGCTTGTCCTTGACCTCCTTGACGGTGATCTCAAACGAAGCGTCCCGGCCGGCAAGGTGCTCAGCGCCGTAGTCCGCGGGGAACTTCAGCTCGATCGTGCGCGTCTCCCCGGCGGCGGATCCGAGTAGTCCCTCCTCGAAACCGGGGATCAGGTTGCCGCCGCCGAGCTCGATCAGCTGGTCGCGACCCTCGCCGCCCTCGAACGGCTGGGGCGCCTCGCCCGAGGAGGAGTCTCCCGGGGGCAGGTAGCCAACGTAGTCGACGACGACGAAGTCACCCTTCCCGGCCGCGCGCTCGACCGTGTCCAAGCGGGCCAAGCGCTCGCGCATCTGCTCGATCTCCTGCTCGATGAGCTCATCCGGGGCCTGCGGCTCGCGGCGCGCGACCTCCAAGCCCTCATAGGCGCCGAGCTTGGCCTTCGGCACCACACCGATCTCGATCGAGAACTGCAGCGCCTGCCCCTGCGACGGCATGTCCCCCAGGTCGACCTTCGGATCGCCCACGGGGACGATCCCGGCGGTCATGATCGCGTCCGAATACCAGCTCGCAAGCGAGTCCCTCACCGCTTCGTCCAGCACTGCCTCGCGGCCGACGCGCTGCAGCACCAGCGGCGCCGGCACCTTGCCCTTGCGAAAGCCCGGCAGCTTCAGCTGACGCCCGAGCTGGCGCGCACGCTGCTCCACGCGACCCTCGACCTCGCCCGGCGGCACCTCCACCTGTACGCGCACGCGCGACTCCGGAAGCTCGGTGACGGTGGTTTTGACGGCCGCTGGCCGGTTCGGGGACACGGGTGTCTCCGGGTCCGGCGGAGCGAGTGTCTCCCGGTTCGGCACGCCCGCCACGATACCGTGCCTCTCTTCGATGGCCCGCCCTGCTCCTGCTCACCCGTGAAGCCCCTGGTTCGGCGGGCGTGGAGGAGCCCATGCGTTCGCCGATGACCCAGCCATGCTCCCCCTCACCCCGGAAGCGCCTCGAGACCTGGCTATGGACCGGCCCAGTCGGGCACCTCGCTGGGGGCGCGGTCGATTTCACCGGAGCGCTCGCGGGGTACCTACTCGCGCGAGCGCTCCGACGAACGATTCGCTAGAACTTTCAGGCGGTCAGCGCGACCGGCCTGCCGAAGGACAGCGACACGCCGCTGGGCGTGACGAGCACCGGGCAGGTGGCGATCTCGATCAGGTGCGCAGCCGAGGAGCTGATCGAGACGCGGCCGGGCGTGGCGTCCTTGCGCGAGTCGATCACCAGCAGGTCCGTCTGCTCGTCGACGACCGGCACGACCTCCGCGCCGAGCGCCCCGGCCAGAGACTGGGCGGTCGTCTGCGCGCTGCCGTCACCGCCGGCCTCGCCGACCGCGACGATCCGCTGCACGTCTGACTTCCCGCCATCGGAATCGGCCAGTCCCGCCGGAGCGATCGCGACCCCGACCGGACCACCCTCCAGCAACTGCTGGGCGGAGTTGCCGATCGTGACGTGGCCCCGGGCGGTGTGGGAGTCCGAGCAGAACACGACCACCTGAGCACCGATCTGCTCAGCCAGCGCACTCAAGCCCTGCGGAGTCGAGCGGTCGGTCACTGCGTGGCTCGAGGCGAACGTGCCGTCGAACAATGCAGCGCCGCGGGCGAGCACTTCCTGGGCCTCCGCGTCGCTCACGGCCTCGTTGGTGTGGCGAACGTAGCCGAGGGACACCTCGGCGCCGGCGCGGGCGAGCAGCGAGCCGTAGGCGATGGCGTCGGCCTCGTTGGCGGTTCCGTCGTAGGAAACGATGATCTTGGTCATGGTGTTCTCCTTTTATTTCTTAGATCTTGCGAAGTTCTTTCGTTCCATACTGACAGCATCCTGCCATCAGAGCCAATGATTGTCGTAATTGCTGCTATAAGTTTTGCTTATGCTTAATGTCGCTCGGCTGAAGGTCCTCGACGAAGTCGCCCGGCGCGGCTCGTTCTCAGCCGCGGCCGACGCGCTCGACTACACGCAGTCCGCGATCTCCCAGCAGATCGCAGCGCTCGAGTCAGAAGCCGGCATGACGCTGCTCAAGCGTCACCCGCGCGGGGTCAGCCTGACCGCAGCGGGACAGATGCTGGTTGGCCACGCCGAGGGGATCCTGGCGCGGCTGGAGTCCGCCGAGGCGGCGCTCGGAGCGATCGCCGGCCTGCGCGGGGGCAGGCTGCGGATGGCCTCGTTCCCAACGGCTGGAGCGACGCTGATGCCGCTGGCGATCGCCACCTTTCGCGCGCGCCACCCCGACGTCGAGCTGACGCTGGCCGAGGGCGAGCCCGAGCAGATCGCGCCGCGGCTGCGCGCCGGGGAGCTCGACCTCGCACTGCTATTCGAGTTCGGCCCCTCTGCCGGTGCGGACGAGCTCACGCGCGTGGAGCTACTCGAGGATCCGCTGTACTTGGCCTTGCCCCGGGAGCACGAGCTGGCAAAAAAACGCAAGCTCCGCCTGCAGGACCTGCGCAGGGAAGCCTGGGTACAGACCTCCAGCGCCAGCCCTTGCGCGCGCCATGTCGTGCGCAGCTGCCACGCGGCCGGCTTCGAGCCGCAGGTGTCCTTCGAAAGCGACGACTACCAGACCGTCCAAGGCCTGGTCGCGGCGGGAGTGGGCGTCGCGCTGATCCCCGAGCTGGCGCTGAATCCGGTCGTGCGCGAGGACATCGCGATCCGCGCCCTCTCCCCGCGCCCGCCGGCACGTCAGGTGGTCGCGGCGACGCCCGCTGGCGCGCGCTTGCTGCCAGCGGCCCCGGCGATGCTCTCGGCACTCTCTGAGGCGGCCGCGCGGTATGAGGCGCTCACACCGCGCCGCGCGATCTAGATGGCTCATGTCCGACCCGCATGTCATTTTTGCTGGCTCCCTTTGTTGACCCAAACAGCCGGCCCGAAAGGCGATGATCGTTGTGCTGTTACTGCTCGGAATCCTGATCGGCTTGATCCTCGGCGCCGCCGGCGCGGCCGCCGTGCTCAAACCCAACCGCGAGCGGATGCGCGACGCAATGCAGTCGATCTCGGCTGACGTGCTCGCCCAGACCGGCGAGTCGCTGGCGCAACGGCTGGCCGACCAGCGGGGCGCCGAGGAGCAGCGCTCCCGTGGCGAGATGGCGACACGAACCGCGGAGATCAAAGCACTGGTGGAGCCGGTCCAGGAGAAGCTCGGCAAGGTCGAGAGCGAGCTCGGGCGCCTGGAGCGCGAGCGGCGGGATGGGCAGGTCCAGCTCGCGGAGATGGTCCGCTCGCTGACGCAGGGGACGGACACGCTGCGCAAGGAGACGGGCAATCTCGTCTCCGCCCTCAAGCGGCCCTCGACACGGGGCTCGTGGGGAGAGATCCAACTGCGCAACGTGGTCGAGATGGCGGGGATGATCTCCCACTGCGACTTCGTCGAGCAATCGACCGTGCAGTCGCCCGACGGTCAGCTGCGACCCGACATGCTCGTGCGTCTGCCCGGCGGGAAGCTCGTCGTGGTCGACTCGAAGGTCCCGCTCGACGCATACCTGTCGGCGCTGGAGGCGGGCACAGATGCTGAGCGCGAAGGGCACATCGCCCGCCATGCCAAGCAGACGCGCGAACACATCTCCAAACTCGCTTCGAAGGGTTATCAGCGACAGTTCGACTCGACACCCGAGTTCGTCGTTATGTTCGTGCCCTCCGACGGCATCTACCAGGCCGCGCTCGGGCACGACCCGGCGCTGATCGAGTACGGCGTCTCCCAGCAGGTGCTGATGGCAACCCCCACAACCCTGATCGGCCTACTGTGGGCGGTCCACTACGGATGGCAGCAGGAGCTGATCGCCGAGTCCGCGCGTGAGATCGCCGAGTCCGCGCGTGAGCTGCACCGCCGGCTCGGGCGCTTCGTCGAGCCGTTGGCCAGGATCGGCAAGCAGCTCGACTCCGCCGTCAGCTCCTACAACAAAGCGGTCGGCTCCTTCGAACGAGGCGTGATCCCGCAGGTGCGGCGGATCGAGGCAGCCGGCGCGAGCTCCGAGCGCGAGGTCACGCCTCCGGCGATCGTCGAGACCGGCGCTCGCCCGATCATTGCGCAGCTGGCGTCCGAGCCGGCCCAGACGCCGGAGACGACAGTGCCCCCGTTCGAATCAGATCTCCTGTCGCCGACGCCGAAGCTTCGCGCCTCCGCGAGGATCCCCGCCGGCGCGCCAGCACAACGATGATCAGCGTCAGCGCGATCGGCACCGTGGCCGGCAGCTCATCGACGAAGAAGAACAGCAGGTCAAAGACCACCGCCAGCAATGCCGCGAGCACCGCGCCACGCGTCTGCCACGAGCGGCCCAAGGCAACCGCGAGCAGCGCACCAAGCAGGGCCGCGACGAACAGGTCGCCGTAGCCGATCACCGCCGTGCCGAACACGGCGCTCTGCAGCTGCGGCAATCCTGCCGCCGGGCGCGCGGCGTTCAGCGCATTGTTCGGTCGCTGCAACAGATCAGAGACGACGAGCGTCGTGTCCGCCAACGCCATCGCCACGATCCCCGCGGCCAGCCAGCGCGGAGGCGTCACCGCCGCGAGCAGCACGCCGAGCGAGACACAGCTGAGCGCCGACAGCACAAGCGCCGCCGCCTCCCCCGCAAGGCCGCCGCGATCCGCCCAGGCCAAAGCGAACAGCGGCGCCACCAGCAGTGCCCGTGCCGGGCGCGGCGGGTGGGCGTTCCAGGCGAGCCAGCCGAGTGCGAGCGCCGCCAGTAAGGGCACCGCGACCAGCGCCAGGTAGGTGAGACCTTGCGCGCTCGCCTGTTCGGCGCCCCGGGCGAGGAACACGAAGCCGATCACCGACAGCGGCGGGATCAGCGCCCAACGCCGGCCGCGCAGCCGGCGGAGCGCTCCGAGACCTCCCGCGCCCGGGACCGCCACCAAGGCGCCCTGGACGAGCGAGAGCGCGCCGATCGATATCCAGAATGGGAGCATCGCCAATCAACATAGATGTGTCTCGACCCCTTGCGCGCGGTAGTCGCAAGATCGTGCGAGGTTCGACCGCGGACGGCCCGTTTCGCCCGATAAGCTGCTCGGCCCCTGGGGACCTTTTGAATGGCTGACGAGGACCAAAAGCGATTTCGCCGCCGCCGCGCCATCGCCGGCCTGGCGCTGCTGGCGATCCTCGCGTTGCTGATCACCGCGATCGGCTCACACAGCAGCGACAGCAGCGATGCCCATCACGATCACGTCGCCTCGGATCCCGCCCCACATCATGCGGCCGTCCCAGCCCTAACCCCCGCCGAGCAGCAGGCGCGAACCCACCAGGCCGAAGAAAAGGCGGTCGACTCCGTGCTTGCCTACACGCCCGCGGTGACAAGCGGCGGTAGCAAGGGTCACGAGCTCGCGCTCACCTTCGACGACGGCCCCGGCCCCTACACCCAGCAGCTCGTGGGCGTGCTCAACAAGTACCACGTACATGCCACCTTCTTCGCGATCGGCGAGGAGGAGCGCTACTTCTCCGCCGGCACCCTGCTCGAGCTGCACTCGGGCGACGTGGTCGGCGATCACACCGAGACCCACCCGATGATGGCGACCCTCTCAGCGCACGACCAACGCGAAGAGCTCGTCGAACAGATCGCCCGCATCGAACTGCTCGGCGGCCCGCGACCGCGTCTGTTCCGGCCTCCCTACGGCTCGTTCAACGCGACCACCTTTCACCTGCTGCACCAGCTGCACCTGCTGATGGTGTTGTGGTCGACCGACACCAGCGACTACACGCTGCCAGGTGTCCAAGCGATCGTGCAGAGCGCGCTCGCCGGCGCCCACCCCGGGGCGATCATCCTGATGCACGATGCCGGCGGCGATCGCTCGGAGACGATCGCGGCGCTGCCGGCGATCATCAAGGGGCTGCGCAAGCGCGGCCTCGAACCTGTGACGGTTCCGCGCCTGATGCTCGACGATCCGCCGCCGCCGGGCCGGCCGCTGCCGACGAGCCTTGCCGGGGATTGACGACCCGACCGTCCACCCCGGCCCACGAGCCTCATCGGGATCGAACGCCACGCCGGGCGGGCAATTACCCCGGCGAGCCGGGCAACCCCTACGATTAGCGGCGTGAACGCGACCGCCATGCAGGCGCCGCCGATTCTGCACCTCTCGGCGGTGGTCGGCAGCCCGCTGCGCGACTCCGACGGAGCGCGGCTGGGGAAGGTCGAGGATCTGATCGTGCGGCTCGGCGGCGTGGGCTACCCGCCGATCACCGGCTTCTTGGTCACGGTCGCCGGGCGGACCTCTTACCTCGGCGCCGAGCGGGTCTCGGAGATCGGCACCGACGGGGTGGTCATGCGCAAGGCCAAGCTCGACCTGCAGCCCTTCGAGCGGCGCCCCGAGGAGGTGCTCCTCAAGCGTGATCTGCTCGATCGACAGCTGATCAACGTCGAGGGCGCTCGGCTGGTGCGCGCGAACGAGATCGAGCTGGCGCTCCTCGCGGGGTCCTGGCGTGTGGTCGGGGTCGACACCGGCCCGCGCGGCGGCTTGCGTCGCCTGCTGCCGAAGGGGCTCGGCTCGCACATCGCCACCGGCGAGTTCCTCGACTGGGCGGGCGTCGAGCCGTTCGTCGGGCACGTGCCGACGGTGCGCCTGCGCGTTCCTCACCCGAAGCTGGCCAAGCTTCACCCCGCGCAGATCGCCGATCTCGTCGAGGCCGCCTCGCGACGCGAGGGCGAGGAGATCATCCAGGCGGTCGGCGACGATGACCGCGAGCTCGAGGCAGACGTGTTCGAGGAGCTCGACGACCAGCACCAGCGCGAGTTCCTCGAGGACCGGCCGAACGCCCAGGTCGCGGAGATCCTCTCGCGGATGGCGCCTGACGATGCCGCCGACATCGTCGGCGAGCTCGACGAGGATCGGCGCGAGCCCCTGCTCGCGCTGCTGCCCGTCGGCCACCGCGTGAAGGTCCGCGTGCTGCTGGGCTACGACCCCGCCGAGGCGGGCGGGCTGATGAGCCCGGATTTCGTGCTGTTGAGAAATGCCACGGCGGCCGGCGACGCGCTGCAAACGGTTCGTCAAAGCTTGATCGCTCCCGAGTTGCTCACCGCCGTATTCGTCAGCGCTCCCGACGGCTCGCTCGAAGGCAGCATTCCCATCACCGCCCTGCTGCGAGCCGAGCCGGGTAGCCAGCTCGAGAAGCTCGTCAAGCACGAGAGCCCCTGCCTGCGCCCGGATGCACCCTTCGAGGAGGTTGCCAGGCTAATGGCCGACTACAACCTCACGGCGATCCCCGTCGTCGACGAGCAGAATCAGATGATCGGTGTCGTGACCGTGGACGACGTGCTCGAGGCGATGCTCCCGCGCGGCTGGCGGAGGCGCTTCGGGCTGCTCGGCGAGGATTGATGCTCGGCGCTCCTCCCACCCGGCGCGGGGGCGTGGCCGGCGCAACAATGCGCCCGGAGAGTCCGCGCGGCGGCCCGGCGAATAGACTGGCCGCGTGAGCAACCTCCCTGGCCAGTTAGATGGCGGTCCGAGTACCGCCAATCATGCGTCGCGCCGGCTCGGCCATTCGTGGCCGGCCACGCCTGCCTGCCCGCTTCAGCCCTAGACGCACCCGCCTGATCGTCTTCCTGGGGCTGCTCGGCCCCGGCCTGATCGCCGCCAACGCCGGCAACGACGCCGGGGGGATCGCGACCTACTCCTCGGTCGGGGCCAAGTACGGCTACTCGCTGCTGTGGACGATCCTGCTGATCACGTTCTCGCTCGCGATCGTGCAGATGCTCGCGGCGCGGATGGGGGTCGCGACCGGCAAGGGCCTGGCCGAGCTGATCCGCGAGGAGTACGGCATCCGCTGGTCGGTGCTCGCGACCGTCGCGGTGCTGATCGCCAACCTCGGCATCTGCATCTCGGAGTTCGTCGGCATCGGCGCCGCGCTCGGCCTCGCGGGCGTGCCCGTGCAGCTGTCGGTGCCGATCGCCGCGTTCACGATCTGGGCGATCATCGTGCGCGGCTCCTACCGCTCGGCGGAGAAGATCTTCATCTGGCTGACGATCCCGTTCTTCGCCTACCCGATCGCCGCGATCCTCGCCCACCCGAACTGGAGCGAAGTTGGCCACGCGTTCGTCACGCCGACGATCAAAATCGAACCGGCCTTCCTGATTCTGTTGATCGCGACCGCCGGCACGACGATCACTCCCTACATGCAGCTCTACCTGCAGTCGGCAGTGGTCGAGCGGGGGGTGCGCGAGGACGAACTCGGCCACGAGCAGCGCGAGGCGGTCGTCGGCGCGGTCTTCGCGAACGTGATCGCCGCCTCGATCATCATCGCCACCGGCGCGACGCTGTTCACGCACGGCATCCACGAAATCGGCTCGGCGGCCGACGCCGCGCGCGCACTGAGCCCGTTCGCCGGGTCCTACGCCGAGGTGCTGTTCGGAATCGGCCTGTTCGGCGCGAGCCTGCTCGCCGCCGCGATCCTGCCGATCGCCACCTCGTATGTGATCTCCGAGTCGCTCGGCTACGAGAAGGGCGTCGGGCGCCGCCGCGAGGAGGCCCCGGTGTTCGTCGGCATCATCACCGCGATGATCGCCATCTCGGCGCTCGTTGCCGTGATCCCGGGAGTTCCCGTGATTTCGCTGCTCGTCGGCGTGCAGGTCGTCAACGGGTTGCTCTTGCCGATCAACCTGTTCTTCATCTGGCGGCTCTCGCGCTCCGCGCGCGTGATGGGCAAGTTCCGCAGCGGCAAGGCCCTCGGCGCCGCCACGGGGATCACGGTCCTCGTGACCTCCACCCTCTCGGTGGTCCTCGTCGTCATCACGCTCGGGGGGTTCTAGGCTCTGAGGGTTTTCAGGCGTCCTGGTGTTTCTAGACGCTCGGGGTTCCAAGCGTTCGAGGCTAAGTCGAGGCGAGGGTTTCAGGCGCCGCCCGACTCGGCGAGCAGCGCCGCCCCGATCGCCCCGCCGAGATCGCCGAGCTTTGCCACGTGGACGTCCGGGGGACGGTCGTCGGCGAACAGGTGCGGCTGCATCGCTGTGGCGATCCGTTTAGCGTAGGGGTCGCCGAGACGCACGCCGAGCCCGCCGCCGATGATCACGGCCGGGACGTCGAGCAGGTTGACCGCCGAGGCGATGCCGGCGCCGAGCGCCTGGATCGCCCGCTCGATCAGTTCTGTCGCGAGCTTGTCCTCGTGCTCGAGCGCTCGCTCCCAGATGCCGCTCGTCAGGCGCGTGCGCTCGTGCTCCTTCATCAGCTTGAACAGGTCGGTGTGCCTGCCCTTCTCGTGGTGGAGCTTGCGCGCCTGGATCTCCATCGCCGCGCGCCCGGCGTAGGCCTCGACGCAGCCACGGCGCCCGCAGGTGCAGCGCGCGCCATTCATCTTCACCACCATGTGCCCGATCTCCCCGGCGCCCCCCTGGCCGAGCCAGGGCTTGCCGTCGAGGATCAGCCCGGCGCCGACGCCCGTCCCCCAGAAGACGCCGATCAGCGACTCGTAGGGCCGCCCGGCGCCCAGCTTGAACTCGGCGTCGGTCGCGACCTGCACGTCGTTGCCGACCCTAACCTCAGGACCGAGCGCGCTTTCGAGCGCCTTGGCCAGCGCGAACGTGCCTTCCCAGCCGGGCAGGTTGCGGGCGGTGCTCACGTTGCCGCCTTCGATCACGCCCGGCGAGCCGACCCCAATCCCGCCCAGCTTCGCAGGCTCTAGATCGGCGGTCTTGGCGGCGTCGCGCAACGTCTGCGCCATCTCCTTCGCCACGTCCTCCGGGCCACCCTCGGTGGGTGTCGGCCGGCGCGCCTGCCCGAGCACCTCGTTTTGCTCGTCGACGATCACCGCCTGGATCTTCGTGCCGCCGAGGTCGATCCCGCCGTAGCTTGCCGCCATTGCGGCGGATCATCGCAGAGGACGGTGGGGAAACGTCGCGAAGATTAAGATCGGCGCCTCATGGATTTAGCCGAATTTAGGCCCCCTTGCAGGGTTTCTTCGCCTGCTCTTACCGCCTACACACACTATTCCTACAAGCCTCGACGACCCTTGCAGAGAGGCCACAGCAGACAATGACCGAACGCACCACCCGACCCTGGCTCAACTACCTGCTGGGCGCGGCGTGCGCCGGCGCGATCGTCGCCGCCTTCCTCGTCGTCGGCCCCGCGTCGGGCAGCCAGAGCGCCGTGACCCGCACGGCGACTGCGGCGCAGGGGGTCGTCCAGTCCACGGTTTCCGGCAGCGGCAACCTGCAGGCCGCGAGCCAGCTCGATCTCGGCTTCAAGACCAGCGGCACGGTCACGAACATCTACGTCACCCAGGGCCAGCACGTCACCGAGGGCCAGCTGCTCGCGACGCTCAATCCCGAAAGCGCCGAAGTCACGCTGGAGCAGTCGCGGGCCGCGTTGCAGTCCGCCGAAGCCGCACTCGCCAAAGAGGAAGAAACCGACGGCGAAACCTCGGCCGGGGGCACGGGCTCGGGCGGCACCGGGGACCCGGGCGCGGGCACAGGCAGCGCGAGCGCCAGCACCGCCGCAGTGGTGCCGGCGTCCGGCGCGAGCGACGCGGGGACCGTCACCGTCGCCGACGTTTCCGACACCACGCCGGCGCAGACCTCGCCTGCCGATCAGCCGACGACGCCCGGCGCCTCGAGCACCCCGAGCACCGCCTCGCCCGCGCCGACCGCCACCACGCCGACCACCACACCAACCTCCACCACACCGGCGACAACGCCGGCAGGCAAGCCGCCAAGCAAAAAGACGACGACCGCGGAGCCCACGACCACGACGACCACGGGCGAACGTAGGACTAGCGGCAGCGCCCGCGAAACCAAAGAAACCAAAGCAGAAACGAAATCCAACTCGTCCTCCCCGAGCTCGACCATCAGCTCGGCCACGCGCGAAGCGAACCTCGCCTCCGCGCGGGCGGCCGTCAAGAGCGACAAATTGACGGTGCAGAGCGACGAAGAGGCCGTCCAGAACACCAAGCTCTACGCGCCCGAGGACGGCACGATCGTCTCGCTCTCGGGTCAGGTCGGTGAAACGGTCTCCGGCGGCGGGACGACCAAAGCCTCGTCGGGCAGTCTCCTCCTCCTCGGGCGGATCGGGGACGGGCACGGCCGCGGCGGGCGGCGTCTCCGCGGCAGGCGCCGACGCCGGCTCATCGAGCTCGTCCAAATCCTCCGACTCCTCGCAGCTCCTCCAGCTCCTCGTTCGCGATCCTCAGCGACCTCAGCTCGATGCAGCTCGTGGTGGCGCTGAGCGAATCGGAAATCGGCAACGTGAAGGCCGGCCAGCCCGCGACGGTCACTGTCGAAGCCCTCAACGGCGCCAAACTGGCGGCCCACGTCAGCGAAGTCGCGCTGCTCTCCACGAGCAGCAGCGGCGGCGCGGTGAGCTACGACGTCACCTTCCAGCTCGACCAGCTCGAAGCGGGCTTGAAGGTCGGCATGAGCGCGACCGCCGAAGTCGTCGTCAAGCAGGCCGAAGGCGTGAACGTCCCGACCAGCGCGATCTCCGCCGACTCGGTGACCGTCAAGCGCAACGGCAAAGAAGTACGCCAGCGCGTCGTCACGGGCCTGGCCGGGAACACCTCGACGATCATCCTCAGCGGCCTGAAAGCGGGAGAAACGGTCGTCCTGCCCGCCGCGAGCACCTCGAGCGCGAGCGCGACCAACCTGCTCTCCAAACTCGGCGGCCGCGCGGGCGCCGGCGGACTCGGCGGCGGCGGGATCGGCGGGGCGGGCGGGGGCTTTGCCGGTGGCGGTGGCGGCGGCGCCTTCTTCAGAGGCGGTGGGTGATGGCTACCCGCGATCCGGATCCCCGCGATCCCAGCCCGCCCCGCTCCCTGCGTTCGCGCCTGCCGAAAGCGAGGACTGGCTCGCGCGCCGTCGTCCCTCGCAGCCAGCCGCTGGTGGCGCGCCAGGCGAGCGCGCGCAACACCCCCGCCGCGGCGCGCGAAGAGCGCCGGCGGCGAGCGCCGGTCATCAGCGTGCACGACGTCAGCAAGACCTACAGCATCGGCGAGATCGCGGTGCACGCGCTGCGCGGCATAACGCTACAGATCGAGCGCGGCGACTTCGTGGCGATCATGGGCAGCTCGGGCAGCGGCAAGAGCACGCTGATGAACATCCTCGGCTGCCTGGACATACCCTCCAGCGGCCGCTACGAGATCGACGGCGTCGACGTCAGCCACATGGACGAGGACGATCTCTCGGACCTGCGCAACCGCAAGATCGGCTTCATCTTCCAGAGCTTCAACCTCGTCCCGCGCACGAGCGCGCTGGTCAACGTGGAGCTGCCGCTCGCCTACGCCGGGCTGCGGGGGTCCGAGCGCCGCCAGCCGCGCCGAAGGGGCGCTGCGCTCGGTCGGGATGGGCCACCGCCTGCAGCACGAGCCGGCGGAGCTCTCGGGCGGACAGCAGCAGCGGGTCGCGGTGGCACGCGCGATCGTGACCAATCCCTCGCTGATCCTCGCCGACGAGCCGACCGGCAACCTGGACTCGCACTCCACCGAGGACGTCCTCGCGATCTTCGCGCGCCTGAACGAAGAAGGCCGGACCGTCGTCCTGATCACCCACGAGCCCGACGTCGCGCAGCAGACCAAGCGCGTGATCCGCCTCAGCGACGGCGAGGTCGTCGAGGACCGGCGCAGGCTCGGTGTGCACGATCCCCCCCCCTCCTTTCAAGAGCAGAAGTCCTCCCATGCTCCCGCGGCCGTAGGGCCCCGGGCGCCTGGGGACTCCGGGCGCCAGTAAGACCACCGGCTCGTGCAGGCGCAGCCATGATCGCCACCGAGATGCTGCGCATCGCCTGGAGCGGGATCACCGCGAACAAGCTCCGCTCGGGCCTGACGATCCTCGGCATGACGATCGGGGTCGCCTCGGTGATCGTTCTGATCGCCGTCGGCAACGGCTCCTCCAAGGCCGTCCAGTCCACGATCCAGAGTCTCGGCACCAACGTGCTGGTCGTGCAGGGGAGCGGCGGCTTTCGCGGCGGCGCGCGGGCGAGCACTGCGGGGACGGTCTCGCTGACGAAGGCCGACGCGCAAGCGCTCCAGAACCCGAGCCTCGCCCCGGATGTCAAGAGCGCCTCCCCTGTAGTCGACGCGACCGATGTATCCCTCGTCTATGACGGCACGAGCTTCGAACCGTCCTCGTTCGTCGGCACCACCCCCTCCTACCTGACCGCCCACTCCTACAAGATCGCCGAAGGATCCTCGTTCACCTCCGAAGACGTCAGCAAGCACCGGCGCGTCGCGGTGATCGGCCAGGAAGTCGTGCAGGAACTGTTCGCCGGGCAGAGCGCCGTGGGCCAGAACATGAAGGTCAACGGCTCAAACTACGAAGTCGTCGGCGTGCTCGCCAAAAAGGGAACCAACGGCACGACCAACGAGGACGACGTCGTGATGGCCCCGATCACGACCGTCCAGGACCAGCTCACGGGCGTAGGGCCGATCGACTCGATCACCGTCCAGGCGAAGTCCGAGTCCGCGCTCAACGCCGCCGAAGCGGAGGTCACGACGATCATCGAGGAACGCCACAAAATCAAGGACACCGCCGAACCGGGCTTCAGCGTGCTCAACCAGGGCTCGCTGCTGGAAACCTCCAGCTCCACCTCGAGCGTCTTCACGACGCTGCTCGGCGAGGTCGCCGCGATCTCTCTGCTCGTCGGCGGGATCGGCGTGATGAACATCATGCTCGTGTCCGTCACCGAGCGCACGCGCGAGATCGGCATCCGCAAGGCGATCGGCGCGCGGCGCTCGGACATCCTCACCCAGTTTCTGACCGAGGCCGTCTTGGTCTCCCTGTTCGGCGGCAGTCACCGGCGTGCTCGTCGGCGTGATCGGCAGCCAGTTCGAGATCGCCGGCGTGCACCCGGAAATCGCCACCTACTCGATCTTCCTGGCCTTCGGCGCGGCGGCGCTGTCCGGCCTGTTCTTCGGCACCTACCCCGCCGCGCGCGCCGCGCGCCTAGACCGATCGAAGCGCTGCGCTTTGAGTAGCGACACACCCAACGAGGAGCCCGCCATGCCCGACCATGAGACGATCGTTCAGGAGACCGCGGACGAGGAGCTGGGATGAGCCGATGGAGGAGCTTGCCCGCCGGCCGCGTCGGCGCCTGCTCGGGACGGGCGGGAATCCCATCCCCCTCGCGCTGCTCGGCGTGCTCCTGATCGCCTGCGGGTTCATCGGCGGCGTGCTCGTCGAGAAGGGCCAGAGCCTCGACGAGCTCGGCCGGGAGCGGGGCGACCGGCCTCGCCTCGCGCTTCGCCGCATTGCGCGGCGGCGCCTGGCGGCGGCACGAGTGGCGCCACACGCGGGCGGTAGCGCCGGCTGGGCGGCATCGACCGGCGGCGCCGGCGGCAGCCGGCCTCTTCGGGAGTTCCGGCGGAGCCGGCCGATCTTCAACGGCGGGCCGGCGCGACCACCGGGCAGGTCGCCTACATGTCCGGGAGCACGCTGTATGTGACCAACGCCGAAGGCAACACCGTCAAGGTCACGACCTCGGCCGGCACGACCGTCACAAAGACCGTGAAAGCGACGTCAAAGGCATCCATCCTGGCGAAACCGTGCCCGTCACCGGCGCCGCGGGCGCAAACGGCGCGATCAGCGCCGAATCGATCAGCGTCGGTGGTACGGGCGGCGGTCTCAGCGCGCTGTTCGGCGGCGGCGGCGCGGTGCTGGTGCTGGTGACCGCGGCAGTGGCGCCGCAAGCGCCGGCGGCGGCAGCAGCAGCGGGCCGGCCCTGTTCGGAAACGGCGGCTAGCACCTGGCCTTAGACGGCGATTAAGACAGCCGTGATTAACCTTGCCCGCCAGTCCTCGCACCCAGCCAGGCCAGGCTCAACCCGACACAGTCGATCATCGACAAAGGAGCTCTCATGTCTCACACTGACAGCATCAGACGCAAACCCGCGGCAGCGGCCGCAACCGTGCTGGTCCTCCTGCTCGCCTGCCTCGGGCTGGCGGCCTGCGGCGGCTCCTCGAGCAGCTCGTCCACGAGCGCCACGGCGGCCGCGAGCACGAGCACGGCGACGGGCGCCAAAGGACCGAACGCCGGCCGCTTCGCCGCGATGCGCGAATGCCTGCAGAAGAACGGCGTGACGCTGCCCGCTTTCAAACCTGGCCAGCACGGACAGCCGCAGGCACGTGGCCCGATTCGGCGGCGCCAGCGGACGCCAGCTGCCAAAAGGCGTGAACAAGGCCAAGTATGAAGCCGCTCTGAAGAAGTGCGGCGGCGGCAACTTGCCGGTCGCGGTGGCGGCGGCGCCCGCTTCAAAAGCCCCGCCTTCAAAGCGGCGCTCGCGAAGTTCGCTACCTGCATGCGTGAAAACGGCGTGAACGTACCGGCCCCGAACACCTCGGGCAGCGGCCCTGTGTTCGACACCAAGGGCATCGACACGAGCAGCGCGCAGTTCAAAACGGCCGAGGCCAAGTGCCAGAGCGACCTGAGCGGGGCGTTCCGGCGCGGGCCGGGTGCCGGTGGATCTCCCAGCGCCAGTGGAGCACCCCCCGGAGCAGCGCCCCCCAGCAGTGGTGAAGCCCCCGGCGGCGCCGCCGGTCCCCCGGCCGGGTAAACGGCCGAGAACCCGCTTGAGCTACTCCGCCGGAGGAGGCGGGCTTGCTCAAACCCAGGCCGCGGTTGCTCGGCGCGGCCTGGGGGTCGCGGATCGCGGCGGAAGTCGGCTTGGCGGCCACCTTCGGCGCCGGGATCGCGCCGACGCGCGTGAGCAGTTCGTTCCATTGCGCCAAGCTCAGGGTGGGGCTCGCGACGAACGGCGAAGGCGCCGTCTTGCCGGCCTTCGCGGAGTGCGCCGCCTTGGCGGTCTTAGCGGGGGTCAGCCCAAGGGCCGCGGCCGACGGCTGGAAGTCGATCTGGACCGCGTTTGCATGCGCCCGCGTGGCAAGCGTGTTCGCGGCATCGGGGTACTTCATCAGGCTGGTGATCTGGTTGGGCACATATTCGCCCTGCAGAGTGAGCAGCGTCCGGATCGTGCTGTCGGTGATCGACCCGGAGCCCTCGTGCCCGGCGATCGGGATGCCGTTGACCTCGGAGATATCGACCGCGCCGCCGGTGTCGCTGTCGCTCGCGGAGAAGCGAGCCGAGCAGCGGCGGACAGGCTGGGTCCACGATGCAGTGCCTGCACTGTCGGCTTCAGACCGCTGCGCGAGAGGAATGCGAGCACCGCCAGCACGCGCCTGTCGATCACCCCCGATGCGACCTCGTGGCGGCCGCGGGCATCTAGGGTTATGCCTGGATCAGAGAGCACCGCCAGCTCGAGCTGGCTCTTGGAGAGCAGGAACACGTCGCTCGCGGTGGCCCCGAGCAGGTCGGTCTGCCCCTTGGCCCCCTGCGGATGCAGCGCCGCGTCGAGCTCCTTCCAGTTCGCGAGCACCGGCCGGGGATCGATCGAGCCGGTGTCGCCCGCGGGCTGGACCGCGAAGCGCAGATGGCCGTCTTTCGCCGCGTGTGGCACGAGCACGTGACCGAGCACCGTGCCCTCGGCGACGAGCGATCCACGCCGCAGCCGCTCACCGTGCCCGGAGCCCTTGGCCGGCGTTGACGTGGTGACGCGGGCGACGGCGGCGAGCGCGTCCGGATTGCCGGGGTTGGCAAACAGCCGCACCTTGCCCGTGGTGGCCGGCACCGATTCAGCCGAGCCCGCCGGAACCGAGTTCTGTGAAGAGGTGGTCTGGGCGTGCGAGCTTCTTCACCCGCAAGGTGAGGGGCGAGTCACCACCGGTGCCGGCAGACGCCGCGAGCTTGGCCGATGCGATCAGCGCCGCTGATGGCACCTTTGCCAGGCGGTAGCTCGGCGCGATGCTGCCCAGCCCCGCGTACGTGAACACGTCGCCGTAGATGTCGCGCAAGATCACGTACTTGCCGAGCCTGTGGGAGCTTCCGAGCCCGAGGATGCGACCGTCCTGCACCGCCACCACGGAGGCGTTCGGCGCGCTCATCAGTTCCACGAACTGCGGAGCCGCATCCGCCTTTTCCGCCCCACTCGCCGCGCCCGAAGCCGCCGCCGTGGGCGACGGAGCGGGCACGGAGCCCGGCACCGACCCGGTGGCGGCGGTTGTGGAGTCGCTCTGCTGCAGTCGACCCTTCCGCCGCCGCGCTTGCGTCGCTCGAGCCGGTCTTCGCCTTAGAAGCGACGGCCTTCGCGTTCGCGGTCGCGCTCGACGGCGACGTAGGCGCAGGCAGCAGCGGGCCCCAGGAGACCTGCTTGCCGGTCACGGGCAGGCGCGCGTCGACGAGGCCTGTCAGCGTCGCGATCACGGACTTGGGATAGCTGGAGATCAGCTTGGCGCGCAGCAGCACCGATTCCGCATACGCTTCGGAGTGGTTGTAGGCGAGGATCGCCGTGTGCAGGTTCTTGGCGGCGCCGGCCGCGTGCAGGTAGCGAGCGGCGGCAAAGATCGCGTCCACCGGGTTGTATGGGTCGGCATAGCCGGCGTCCAGGGCATCCACCCCGTACTGCAGCCAGGTCGATGGCTCGAACTGCATCCACCCCTCCGCACCGGCGCTCGACACCGAGAGGTCTGAGCCGTAGTCGGTCTCGACTTCGTTGATCGCGGCGAGGATCTGCCACGGCACGCCGTACTGGATCGCGGCCGCCCGGTAGATCGGCAGCAGGAACAGCGGGATCCGGTAGAAGCCGAGCGCCTGCACGGACGCCGCCGAGGTGGCGAGCTCCGCCGCGAGTGCCCCTGCCTGCGCGGCCACGACCTGCGGCGACGGGCGCGACGCCGTTGGGGCCGGAAACCGTCGTCGGGCCCTGCGTGCTGCCCGTCGTCGGCTGGATGTCCGCGGATTGGCCGTGCGTGGCTGTGAGGTTGCGGTTCGTGTTCTTGCTCGGGGTGGTCTTCTGCCGGCGCTGCACCACCACCGCGGGGATTTCCACGACAGGAGCTGGTCGCAGGTGTGCTCGCGGGCTGCGGCGTGCTCGGCTGCGCGGTGCTCGGCTGCGGAGTACTGGTCGTCGAGGTGTTCGCCGGCGCTGCGGCTGTTTCCGATGTGCCCGTCGCGGCGGGGGGGGTCGCTGAGGTAGGCGTGGTGACCGGCGCGGTCGAGCCTTCGCTCGGCGATGGCGAGCTCGCCGGCGCATCGGCCGCGAACGCCCCGCCCGCCAGGGGGCCGCCCAGGCCGGCGACGGTCAGCCCGCCCCCGGCGAGCGCGGACAGCATCGCCCGCCATGCCCAGCCACGCGCGCGTCGTCATCGGCTAGCTGCCCCGGAGTTAGTCATTGTGCGTTCCCATATTCGTGATCGGCGCAGCTAGCCCACGATCGGGAGGCACGCCCACTGAGAGTCATATCGGCAGGCAAGCAGAAACCCGTAAAGGATTCGTAATCGCGTTGCAAGATCGCCTCTCCGGTCGATGCCATGGCAAACAGAGCGGCTGGACCGTATCGGTGCCCGAGGCGGAATGGGCCACGCTGGCCAAATTGTCGGATTTTGGGCAGATTTATCGCTGATCAGGCATCGCTTGAAAGGGCCACGGGGAACTTTCGGTGGCAGCTCGATCCTCCTGCCCGGGATCGACGATAACCTTCACAGCCATGGAAACGATCCTCTCGGTCCTCCAGGTCGCCCTCGCGGTGATCGTCATCTTCCTCGGTGCTGATGCACTCCGGCAAGGACTCCGGCCTGTCCGGGGCCTTCGGCGTCGGCAGCGGCCAGGGTCCGCTCGGCGGCGGCTCGATGGTCGAGCGCAACCTCAACCGCTGGACGGTCTTCTTCGCCGTCCTGTTCGTGCTCAACGCAATAGTCCTGCTCAAGCGCCCCTGGGCCTAGGACCGCCTCGGACTCCGTAGCAGCGTCCTCGTCAGTCGCGCACCAGCTGGTCGAGGATCTCGACCGCCTCCGCGCGTAGCGCGCTGTCGGTGACCGCAAAGTCCTCTTTCGAGAGCTTCCCCGTGCGGTAATCGAGCTCGGTGTCGCGAATCTCGCGGTACTTCGCCTCGCGCTGGGCTTCCAGCTCGACACGTTCCTCGGCCGACCCGAGCACCCCGTCCCGATCCAACTCAGCGCGAGGCTCCTGCGCCGACTCGCCCCGGCCTTCATCTAGCGCCGGCCCGCTCCCCACCGACGACTCGCTGTCCTGTGAGCTCCATGCGGCGGCACGGCGCAACGGAGCGCTGACGACGAGGACCACCACCACCAGCAAGGCCAGCGCAAGGATTGCGATCAGGATCTTTCCATTTAGAACCCCGCAAACGGCGAGCGAGCAGAGCTCAGGCGCGAGCCAGGCCGTGCTCGGCGCGGGCGCGCGAGCGTGCCCTCACCCGGCGGCGAACGACGCTCGGCGCCGGCCAGATCGCGATCAAGGCGCCCCCCACGACGATCAGGCCGCCGATCCAGATCCACATCACCAGCGGCGAGACGATCAGGTGGAACTGGGCCTGCGGTGGGCTCTTCATGTAGGCGGCGGCCATCGCCGCGATCGCCACCATCCCCTCGCCGGGATGGATGTAGGGGAGCGTCCTGTTGCCCAGCGCGACGATCCGCTTCAGCTGCGGGGTTTCGATGTTCGGCGCGATCGCGGTCCACACGTCGCGCGTGACACCGGCGTCCAACGCCACGTGGCTGACCGGCTGACCGCCGATCAGGTGCCCGACCGAGCCCTGAGACGGTTCTTCGGAGGCATAGAACCCCTCGCTCGGACGCAGCGTCATGACGTGATGGCCGTTCTTGCTCACGTCGAGCACCGCGCCGAGGCTTAGCGTGGCGCCCGTGCGCGCCGTGTCGGGACCCAACGTCACGCCCGGCTCGGCGCGGATCACCGCGCTCAGTTCGCGTCCGCCCTGGGTGCTCGTCGAGTCATAGTCGGGGGTCACGCTCGCAGTCGGGCGCACGTAACGGACCGTGTAGGCGCCCACGCGCGCGGATTGCCCGGGCGAGAGGCCCAGCTCGGAGGCGTGCTGGAACGAGGAAGAGGCCGCGACCCCGACGAACAGGACCGCGATCCCGATGTGCACGATGTAGCCGCCGTAGCGCCTGCGGTTGCGACGCACGAGCGCGACCAGCGCAGTCGGGGCCGCCTCGTCGGCCATTGCCCGCCGCGCACGCACCCCGCGGAAGAACTCCTGGGAGATGCTGCCGGCGACGAACGCGGCGCAACAGAACATCGCGATCGCCCCCGGCTTGCCGGTTACTCCCGCCGCGAGCAGGACCACCAGCGTCGCCAGCGCGACGGCGACCGGGACCATGAAGTTGCGGCGTGCGTTCGCGAGCGTCGCGCGGCGCCAGGCGATCACCGGCCCGATCCCGCTCAGCAGCACCAGGATCAGCGCCAGCGGCACCGTGTAGCGGTCGAACCACGGCGGCCCGACCGAGGCTTCATGGCCGGTCAGCGCCTCGGAGATCAGCGGGAAGTAGGTTCCCCAGAAGATTACGAAGCACAGCGCCACGAGCACCACGTTGTTGGCGAGGAACATCGACTCGCGCGAGAGCAGCGAGTCCAGCCGGTGCTCCGTACGCAGCATGTCCCGGCGCGAGACGACCAGGTAGATCGAGGAGGCGATCAACACCGCGATCAACACCACGAACGGCACGCCCAACGTCTGCCCGCCGAACGCGTGGATCGAGTTCAGAACGCCGCTGCGCACGAGGAACGTGCCCATGATCGCCAACGTCCCCGTGGCGAGCACGAGCGAGACGTTCCAGACCTTCAGCATCCCCCGCTTTTCCTGGATCATCAGCGAGTGCAGGAACGCCGTGCCCGTCAACCACGGCATCAGCGAGGCGTTCTCGACCGCGTCCCAGCCCCAGTAGCCACCCCAGCCGAGCTCCGAGTAGGACCAGCGCGCGCCCTAAGCAGGATGCCGATCCCGAGGAAGAACCACGCGCCGAACGCGAACCGGCGGATCACCCTGATCCACTCGGCGTCGACCCTTCGCGCCAGCAGCGCCCCCATGCCGAAGGCCAGCGGGATCGTGCACAGCGTGTAGCCCGAGTAGAGCATCGGGGGATGGATCATCATCGTCGGGAAGCGCAGCAGCGGGTCGAGCCCCACGCCTTCGCTCGGCGCCGGGTGGGTGGTGGCGAACGGCTGCGCGTAGAACACCATCAGCGCGATGAAGAACCCACCGAAGCCGAGCATGATCGCCGTCGCGTAGGCGGCCACGTCGCGAATGCGACGGCGCGTGAGGAACAGCGCGAGGCTCGACCACAGCGACATCAGCCAGGCCCACAAGCAGCAGCGAGCCTTCCTGCGAGGACCACACCGCGGCGGCCTTGTAAAAGGTCGGCGTCGTGCGGCTCGAGGTGTCCGCGACCGTGTTGAAGGCGAAGTCGTTGTGCAGGAACGCCACCTCCAGGATCGCGAAGCGCGACCGTCAGGATGCCCGCCAGCGCGTAGACCGAGCGCCGCCCGGACTCCGAGAACTCAAAGCGTCCGGTGCGCACGCCGTAGATCGAGGCGGCGATCCCGTACGCGCAGACGCAGAGCGCGAGCAGCAGGCAGACGCGGCCGAGGGTGGCCATCAGCGCGCGCGACCGCTAGGGATGAAGACTGCACTCGGGCGACTGGCACTCAGGAGCTCTGCTTCTCGGAGGACGGCGCTTCCTTGTACTTGGACGGGCACTTCGTGATCAGCGAGTTGCGTTCGCCCACGTACTCCCCGCCCTGCTTCTCCACGGTCACGATCACCTCGCGCCCTTCGCGGAACGGGTCGGGCACAGTGCCGGTGTAAGCCACCGGCACCGCCGTCGTGCCTCCAGCGCGGTCGGCGACGCTGAAGTCCAGCACGGCGCCGTCGCGCGCGACCGAGTGCGCGACGACCGTACCCGTCAGCAGGTAGCTGCGTCCCGGCTGTGCCTGATGCACGAGTTGGCTGGGGTTGAGCGCCGGGGAGGCGGCGCTGAAGCTCGTGTAGATCAGCGCGCTCGCCAGCACCACGGCCACGCTCAGCGCGACCACCAGCCGCACCGTTCGCTTGCGGGCGGGATTCATCGCTCCTCAGTATCGCAAACCCTTCGCGCGCCGCGCGGGCAACCACGATCCAGTGCCAGCGGCGGCGACCGAACCGGCTATTCGGCCAGGAAATCACGCTTGGGGAGCGAAACATTCATCCGTGGGCCGAGTTCTTATGGGTACAGAGCTATGAGCCCGCGCCTCCTTCACCCCCTCGCCGAGCGGCACTCGCACCGGCGCCGGCCCACGCGCCGGGCCACCCCCGCCCACAAGCGGGAGCCCGAGCCGAGGCCTGCCCCCGCACCTCGCGACATCGCCGTTGAGCGTGTGCGCGCGGCCGGCGGCCCGCTCGATCAAGCCTCCTACACCTGCCACTGCGGCTATCTGTTCGCGGCTCCGGTCACCACGACCGTCTCGTGCCCGCACTGCGGCACTTCGCAGGCCTGGTAGCGGGCTACCTGATGTACATGCCGCTGATCGCCCGCGCGATCACCAGCTGCTGGATCTCCGCGGTACCCTCGAAGATGTCGTAGATCTTCGCGTCGCGGTGCCAGCGCTCGACGGGGAACTCGCGCGTATACCCATTCCCGCCAAGGATCTGTATCGCCCGCTCGGTCACCCACACGGCAACCTCGCCCGACTTCAGCTTCGACATCGAGCCCTCGGCGTTCTCGAACGGCACCTGGTTGCGGCCCATCCACGACGCGCGCCACACGAGCAACCGAGCCGCGTCGATCTCCATCTTCATCCGCGCCAGCGTGAACGCGATCGCCTGGTTCTCGATGATCTTCTTACCGAACTGTTCGCGCTCCTTCGCGTACTCCAACGAGTACTCATAAGCGGCGCGTGCGATCCCAAGCGCCTGCGAGCCGACGGTCGGGCGCGAGGACTCGAACGTCTGCATCGCGGCCTGGGACTTGCCTTTCTTGCCCTCCCGCACGCGCGCAAGGCGCTCGTCGAGCTTCTCCTTGCCTCCCAGCACGTAGCCGGCGGGGACGCGGCAGTCGTCGAGGAACACGTCCGCGGTGTGCGAGGCGCGCAGGCCGTGCTTGGAGACCTTCGTGCCCTGCGAGATGCCCTTGGCTTCGCTCATCGGCACGACGAACGCGGCGTGGCCTTTGGAGCCCAGCTCCGGGTCGACGGTCGCGATCACCACGTGCACGTCGGAGATGCCGCCGTTCGTGGCCCAGGCCTTCTGTCCGTTGATCACCCACTCGTTCGTCGCCTCGTCGAACTTGGCGCGCGTGCGCACGTTCGACACATCAGAGCCGGCGTTGGGCTCCGAGGCACAGAACGCCGCCACCTTCAGGTCCTCCTGAGTGCCGAAGCACCGGGGGATCCATTCTCCGATCTGCTCGCCCGAGCCCTGTCCGAAGATCGCGGCCACCGCGAGCGCCGTGCCCATGATCGACATGCCGATCCCGGCATCGCCCCAGAACAGCTCCTCGTTGACGATCGGAAGCGTCAGACCGGTCGGGTCGGCGAAGAACTGCGCCAAGCCCTCAAAGCCGTACAGGCCGATCTTCGCGGCCTCCTGGATGATCGGCCAGGGGGTCTTCTCCTGCTCGTCCCACTCATGCGCGGCGGGGCGCATGACGTCTGCGGCGAAGCCATGGACCCACTCGCGGATGTCCTTCTGATCCTGATTCAGTTGCAGCGAGAAGGTCACGTCTTGGTTGGCCGCGCCGGCGATCGCCTCCACGGCGGCCTCGGCGGCCTCGGTCGTGTCGGAGCTGACAACGGGAGTGGCGGACATTAGGTGAGTCTCTCCTTTTGATGAGGGCTTTGATGAGCGAGCGCTGGCGCGGGGCGAGCCGGTAGATCCTCGGCTGCGGTGACAAAAGCTAATCAACCTGTAAACGATTGTCAAACGGAAGTTTGAACATTGTTTACATTAGTTATAGTAGCCACTGATGGCCACCGTGGAAACCAAGAAGCCGAATGCCTCTACTCGCGCAGCCGCGCGCCGTGAGCGCGAGCGCGAGATCGTCTCCGCCACGCGGCGCCTGTTCGACGAGCGCGGCCTGCAGGATGCGCCGATCGAGGACATCGCACGCGCCGTTGGCATCAACAAGGGCCTGATCTACCGGTACTTCTCCTCGAAGGAGGAGCTGTTCGTGCTGACGCTCACGACGTACCTGGGCGATCTGGCCAACCAGCTCGATGGCGTCTCCAGGACACTGGACCCAATCGCCCAGTTGGAGGAGGGCTGGCGTCTATACACCGGCTACTGCCTCGAACATCCCGCGTTTTTGGACTGTGGCATCTCGCTCATGCGTCGCCCGGCAGAGGATCTGCGAGAGGAGATCTCAGACGCTGTCTGGATCCGTCTCGGACAGGGCATGGCGGCCTGCCTTTCTCGCCTCTCACGGATCCTTGCGCGTGGCGCCGAGCAGGGTCTATTCACGGTCGAGGATCCGGACTTCACCGCCAACCATCTCTACACCCAGACGCTGGGGACAATGCACCTGGCGCGAATCGGTGTAGGCGTACGCGCAGGAGCCAGCGGCGGGGCAGGCGGGATCCCAGAAATGTTCACGATCGATCCGCTACGGGTCCAAGAGGCCTGTATCGCCGATGTGCTTGCGTCGGTCGGCGCCACACGCCTTGCCTGAATAGCAAATCAAGAGCTACCCTATTAGGCCTAATCCCTAGCAGGATTGTGATAATTTGCTGAAGTTCAATCCTCATGCGCTTGGTGTTCCCTATGCAGAAAGTGGCTATGCAAACACGCACCCCCGCCGTTGCTGTCTCCTTACTCGCCGTGCTTGCCGCCGTGCTCGGCCTCGCCGCCTGCGGCTCGTCTTCGGGCTCGTCGAGCAAGAGCCTTGCCCTCGTCGCCTACTCGACCCCGCAGGGAGCCTATGA
This sequence comes from uncultured Solirubrobacterales bacterium, assembly GCA_963779405.1. Taxonomy (GTDB): domain Bacteria; phylum Actinomycetota; class Thermoleophilia; order Solirubrobacterales; family Solirubrobacteraceae; genus Palsa-744. Next base: position 184,059 of record CAVZYF010000006.1, on the reverse strand, counting down.
AAAGCTGATCCCGGCCTTCCAGGCGACCAGCGAAGGCAAGGGCGTTAGCTTCAGCCAGTCCTACGGCCCCTCCGGCGAACAGAGCCGCGCGGTCGTCAACGGCCTGCACGCCGACGTCGTGAACTTCTCGCTGGCACCGGACGTCGAAAAGCTCGTCAAGGCGGGCCTCGTCTCGCCCAGCTGGAACCAGAACGCGACGCATGGCTTCGTTACGAACTCAGTCGCGGTGATCATCGTGCGCAAGGGCAACCCGAAGCACATCACCGGCTGGTCGGACCTGACCAAGCCGGGCGTCGGCGTGATCACGCCGAACCCATTCACCTCGGGCAGCGCCCGCTGGAACATCATGGCCGCCTACGGGGCGCAGCTGAAGGAAGGCAAGACGCCCGCTGAGGCCGAGGAATACCTGAAGGCCCTGTTCGGAAATGTCGTCAGCCAGGACAGCTCGGCCCGCAACGCGCTGCAGACGTTCCTCGCCGGCCGCGGGGATGCTTTGATCGACTACGAGGACGAGGCGATCTCCGACATGAAAAAGGGCGCGCCGATCGAATACGTGATCCCGAGCGCAACAATCCTGATCCAGAACCCGATCGCGGTGCTGAGCGGCGGCAACACGGCGGAGGGACAGAAGTTCGTCAACTACCTGCTCTCCCCCGCCGGCCAGCAGATCTGGGTCGAAGAGGGCTATCGCCCGGTGATCTCCGGGGTGCCGGGGGCCGAAAAATTCCCGACGCCGAAGAGCCTCTTCACGATCGAAAGCCTCGGCGGGTGGAAGACGGTGACCAAGCAGTTCTTCGAACCGGAAACGGGGGTCGTCACGAAGATCGAGCAGTCGCTGGGAGTCTCCACTGCCAAGTAGTCCCTCCACTCCCTCCACCCTGGCGCTGCCGCGCCAGCCGGGCCGTCGGCGGCTTCCCTCTCTCCGCCGGCGGCCTTCTTTTCGGCGTGCCGGCGAGGGCCCGCGCAGCGGCCTCGGCGCCCGCTCCGCGGGGGTGCTCGGCCGGGGCCTGTTGGGCGTCTACCTGTCGGTGCTCGTGCTGCTCCCGGTCGCGGCGCTGCTGGCGCAGTCCACGAAGGGCGGCACGGCGGCCTTCTGGCGCGAGGTGTCCAACCCGCAGGCGCTTGCCGCGATCAAGCTGACGCTCGCGATCTCGGCGCTCGTGGTCCTTGTCAACGCGATCTTCGGCACGCTGATCGCCTGGGTCCTGGTGCGCGACGAATTCCGCGGCAAGCGGATCGTCAACGCCTTGATCGATCTGCCGTTCGCACTACCGACGATCGTGATCGGCCTGGTGTTGCTCGCGCTGTACGGTGGCGGCAGCCCGCTCGGGATCGACGTCGCGTTCACCCGCGCGTCGATCGCGCTGGCGCTGCTGTTCGTGACACTGCCGTTCGTGGTGCGCTCGGTGCAGCCGGTGCTGATCGAGCTCGACCGCTCGATGGAGGAAGCCGCCGCCTCGCTCGGCGCCGGGCCCGCGACCGTGCTGCGACGGATCGTGCTCCCGGCCCTCACCCCGGCGATCGTCTCCGGCGTCGCGCTCAGCTTCGCGCGGGCCGTGGGCGAGTTCGGCTCGCTCGTTTTGATCACCGGCAACCTGCCGTTCAAGACCGAAGTCGGCTCTGTGTACGTGTTCGGCCAGATCCAGGACGAAAACCTGCCGGCGGCCGCGGCCGTCTCCGTTGTGCTGCTGTTGGCAGCGCTGATCGTGCTGGGTGGCCTCGCGCTGGTGTCGCGATGGAGATCGCAACATGTCCTTTAGCAAGCTCGCTGCGCGCACGGTCGCGCTTGGATATCTGGCGCTGCTGTTGGTGGCGCCGGTGATCATGATCTTCTACAGGACCTTCGAACACGGCCTCGCGCCGGTGTGGACGGCGATCAACGAACCGAACGCGGTCCACGCGTTCTGGCTGTCGATCGAGGTGGTCGCGATCGCGGTGCCGCTGAACACGGCGTTCGGGGTCGGCATCGCGCTGCTGCTGGAGCGGGGGAAGTTCAAAGGCAAGGTCCTGCTGGGGATGCTGATCGACCTGCCGTTCGCAATCTCCCCCGTCGTCGTCGGGCTGGCGCTCGTGCTCGTCTACGGGAAAACCGGCTGGTTCGGTAACTGGCTGATCGGGCACGGCATCCAGATCATCTTCTCCGTGCCCGGCATCGTGTTCGCCACCGCCGTCGTCTCGCTGCCGTTCGTCGCGCGCGAGACCGCCCCGGTGCTGCGCGAGCTCGGGACCGATGCCGAGCAGGCCGCGTCGACGCTCGGCGCAAACGGCTGGCAGACCTTCTGGCGGATCACGCTGCCGGCGATCCGCTGGGGCGTTGTCTACGGCGTCGTGTTGACGACCGCCCGCGCGCTCGGCGAGTTCGGCGCAGTCAGCGTCGTCTCCGGGCGGATCGAGGGCCAGACGCAGACGCTGCCGCTGTACGTGCAAGACCAGTTCGAGAACTTCAACACCACCGGCGCCTACACCGCCGCCGTGGTGCTCGCGCTGCTGGCCCTGGGTACCCTCGTACTGATGAACCTGCTGACACGACGCACCCGCCGCCGGACGGCCGTGTAACGATGGCGATCGAGGCGCTCAACGTCAACAAGCGCTTCGGCGACTTCGTCGCGCTAGACGATGTCTGCATCCGCGTCAACGACGGCTCGCTCACGGCGCTTTTGGGGCCGAGCGGAAGCGGCAAGTCGACGCTGCTGCGGATCATCGCGGGCCTGGAGATCCCGGACAGCGGCAGCGTGGTGATCGACGAGCGGGAGGTCACATCGATTCCGGCGCGCAGCCGCGGCGTGGGCTTCGTCTTCCAGCACTATGCCCCGTTCAAGCACATGACCGTGCACGACAACGTCGCGTTTGGGCTGACCGTACGCAAACGGCCGAAGGCGGAGATCGCCCCGCGCGTGGAGGAACTGCTGGAGCTCGTCAGGTTGGATGGTCTGGCCGAGCGCTACCCGTCACAACTCTCCGGTGGCCAGCAGCAGCGTATGGCGCTGGCGCGGGCACTGGCGGTGCAGCCGAAGGTGCTGCTGCTGGACGAGCCGTTCGGCGCGCTCGACGCGCAGGTCCGGGGCGAGCTGCGCGAGTGGCTGCGCCGGTTGCACGAGGAAATCCACGTGACGACGATCTTTGTCACCCACGACCAGGAGGAGGCGATGGAGGTCGCCGAGCAGATCGTCGTCATGAACAAGGGCAAGATCGAGCAGGCGGGCACCCCGCACGAGCTCTACGAGAGCCCACGCAACGAGTTCGTGATGTCGTTCATCGGCCCCGTCAACCGTCTCGGCGACTCGTTCCTGCGCCCCCACGACATCCAGATCCTCGCGGAGGCGGAAGGCAGCGGCATCGAGGCGCTGATCCAGCGAGTCGTGCACCTCGGCTTCGAGGTTCGCGTCGAGCTGACGTTGCCCGACGGCCGCGACATCTGGGCCCAGGTCACCCGTGAGACCGCCGAGCAACTGGAGCTCAAAGAGGGCCAGATCCTCGCCGTGCGTTTGCCGCCCCCGCGCGTGTTCGCCGCTTAGCTTCTAGGGCGTCGTGGACCAAGCGAGGCAAGGACGCACCGAGCGAAATGTGCTTGGCACATGAGCGAGGGAGGACACAGCCTCGCGCCGTGTCCACGGCGTCCTAGCGGGTTTCCCAGGCTTCCTCTTGTTTAGTGAGGGCCACGATCTCCCCCGGCAGCTTGCCCGCGGCCACGTCGGCGACCGTCACGTGCTCGAGCACCTTGCGCAGGTTGGCGCGCAGCGCCACCCAAACCTGCTGCAGGGACTCCGCGGAGCCACGATATTCGATCTCCTCCGGACGCTGGCCGCGGATGCCAACGAGCGGACCCTCGACCGCGCGGATGATCTGCGCCAGGTTGACCTCCTCGGCCGGGTGGGCCAGCCAGTAGCCCCCCTCGGGCCCGCGCTGTGAGCGCACGATCCCGGCGGAGCGCAGCTGCGTGAGGATGTTCTCCAGAAAGGACACCGGTATGTCCTGGGCCTGCGCCAGCTGATCGACCTTGCGCGGCGAATCCTGGCTCCCAGCGGCCAGCTCCACGGCCGCTCGCACGGCGTAGTCGGCCTTCGCGGTGACATGCATCGGCTCATTCTCTCGGAAATGGCGGCGGAGCACGCGTGCGAGCGTAGGAACCGTTGCAGACATCCGTGTTAGGTGACCCTAAGTGCTGTGGTAACTTGCTGTCCGAAATCCCTACTCCTCCGATCGGATATCGATGCCCAAGAGCAAGACCCTCGCCGCCCTCTCGCTGCTGATCCTCCTCGCCGCGGCCACCGCATTGACCGCCTGTGGCGGTACAAGCTCCTCCTCCGATTCCGCGAGCACGATCACGCTTTACAACGGCCAGCACGAACAGACCACCGCGCGGTTGGTGGCAGGATTCGAAAAGCAGACCGGGATCGAGGTGAAGGTCCGCTCCGACGACGAGGACGTGCTCGGCAACCAGATCCTGCAGGAGGGCTCGAGCTCGCCGGCCGATGTGTTCTATACCGAGAACACGCCGGTGTTAGAGGACCTGCAGGAAAAGGGCCTGCTCGCACCGATCGCCGCCTCCACCCTGGCGGCAGTGCCTGCCAAGTACAGCTCCCCGCAGGGCGACTGGGTGGGAGTCTCCGCCCGCGTGTCGGTGCTCGTTTACAACACCTCCCAGATCAAGCCCTCGGAACTGCCGAGCTCGATCCTCGAACTTGCGCAGCCGAAGTGGAAGGGCAAGGTCGGCTTCGCCCCCTCGGAGACCGACTTCCAGCCGCTGGTCACCGCGATCACGAAGCTCGACGGCGTGGCCGCCGCTGAAAAATGGCTGAAGGGACTGCAGGCCAACTCGATGGTGTACCCCGACAACGAGACGGTTGTGGCTCAGGTCAACAACGGCGAGAGCAGGGTCGGAATCATCAACCACTACTACTGGTACCGCCTGCGCGACGAGGTCGGTACGAGCGGCATGCATTCGGCGCTGCACTACTACGCGCCGCACGACCCGGGCTACCTGCTCAACGTGTCGGGCGCGGCGGTGCTGAAGTCGAGCTCCAAGCAGGCGGCCGCGCAGAAGTTCGTCGCCTTCATCGTGAGCAAAGCGGGGCAGGAGATCCTCGCCCACAGCCACAGCTACGAGTACCCGATCGGCTCTGGTGTACTGACGGCCCAGCCGCTGAAGCCGTTCGATCAGCTGCAGCTAGCGCCGGTCACGATCGCCGACCTGGGCAACGGCCACGCGCCGCTGGAACTCGAGCAGAAGCTCGGCCTGTTGTAGGCGAGCCGTGAGCACGTTCGCCCCTTCCGAGCCGGCCGCGTCGAGCGGCTGGGCACGCACGTGGGCCGGGCGACGGCGCTGGCCGCTGGTGAGCGTCGCCGGCGGTCTGCTCGCCGCTGGGCTGGTGTTGCTGCCGCTGGTGTTCCTGATCGACCAAGCCCTGCAGCCGAGCTGGGGAGAAATCGAACGTCTGCTATTGCGCCACGAGACGGCGGTGCTGCTGTGGAACACCGTGCGCCTGGCGTTCGCGTGCACGATCCTGTGCGCGGCGATCGGCGTGGCGGCCGCCTGGTGCGTGGAGCGCACGACGCTGCCCGGCCGCCGCTGGTGGGCGGTGGCGCTCGTGCTGCCGCTCGGCATCCCCGACTTCGTCGTCGGCTTCGGCTGGGTTTCGCTGGAGCCGGGGCTGCACGGATACCCGGCCGCCGTGCTGATCATGACGCTGTCGCTGTACCCGCTCGTGTACCTGCCCGTCGCCGCCTCGCTCGGCGGCGTGGACCCGGCGCTCGAGGAGGTCGCTCGCAGCCTCGGGTATGGACCGTGGCGGACGTTCTGGCGCGTAACCCTGCGCCAGATCTCCCCAGCGGTGCTGGGCGGCTGCCTGCTGGTGACGCTCGGCCTGCTGGCCGAGTACGGAGCCTTCGAGATCGTCCAGTACCAGACGTTCACGGTGGCGATCTTCACCGAGTTCAAGCTCGGCTTCGACACGGCCGCGGCGTGCGCACTGTCGCTCGTGCTGGTCCTGCTGAGCGTGGCCGTACTCGGCGGCGAGCTGGCGCTGGGCGGGCGAGGGCGCTTGACACGCGGCGGCGCCGGCGGCGCCCGGCGCCCGGCGCCGAAGGTGGCGCTGCGACGCTTGAAGGCTCCCGTGCTGCTTGGCCTGCTCACGCTGAGCGGACTGGGACTGGGGGTGCCGGTGGCTTCGCTGATCTACTGGCTGATCCGCGGCGGCTCCACCACCCTGCCCCCGGCCTCGATCCTCACCGACGCGTGGCACACGGCCGAACTCTCCGCCTGCGCGGCCGTGCTGGCAACCGCGCTGGCGGTGCCCGTGACGTCGCTGGCGATGCGCCACCGCAACCGGCTGACCGTGCTGATCGAGCGCCTGGCCTATCTGCCCCAAGCGCTTCCGGGCCTCGTGATCGCGCTCGGGCTCGTGTCGTTCTCGGTCCGCTACGCCCTGCCGCTGTATCAGAGCTCGCTGGAGCTGATCGTGGCCTATGCGATCCTGTTCCTGCCGCTCGCCGTCGTCGGTGTGCGCTCGGCGATGGCGCACACCTCGCAGAGTCTGGAGGAGGCGGGACGCTCGCTGGGCCGGCGACCGGTGGTGGTGTGGTGGCGGGTGACGCTGCCGCTGCTCGCCCCCGGACTCGGGGCGGCGTTCGCGCTCGTGTTCATCTCCGCGGCGACCGAGCTGACGGCGACGCTGTTACTACACCCAACCGGCGTGAACACGCTGGCAACCCAGTTCTGGGCCTACACGAGCGACTTCTCCTACGGCGCCGCCGCCCCCTACGCCGCGTTGATGGTCGCGATTTCGGCTGTGCCGGCATATCTGCTGAGCCGCCGCATGCTCACACTGGCACGCATGGGACAGAGATGAGCGAGCTGACCGTCACCGACTTGTGGAAGGGCTACTCAGCCCAGCCGGTGCTGAGGGGCGTGAATCTCGACGTGCCCGGCGGCTCGCTGACCGCGGTGCTGGGCCTGTCGGGCTGCGGCAAGACAACGCTGCTTAGGGTGATCGCCGGCTTCGAGCGTGCCGAGCGTGGCCGGGTCTCGCTCGGCACGCGCGTGCTCGACGACGAGCACACATATGTGCCGCCCGAGCGTCGCGGGATCGGATACGTGCCCCAGGACGGCGCGCTGTTCCCCCATCTGAGCGTCAAGCGGAACGTCGGCTTCGGCCTCTCTCGTGAGGAGCGCCGCGGCGATGCGGTGGGAGAACTGCTGGAGATGGTCGGGTTGGAGTCGCTCGCGGACCGCTATCCCCACCAGCTCTCCGGCGGCGAGCAGCAGCGCGTGGCGTTAGCGCGAGCATTGGCCCGCCGGCCCGAGGTGCTGCTGCTGGACGAGCCGTTCTCCTCGCTGGATGCCTCTTTGCGTACCCGTGTGCGCGAGGAGGTGCACACGCTGCTGCGCGCGCAGGGAGTGACGACCGTGCTGGTGACGCACGACCAGGAGGAGGCGATGTCGCTCGCCGATACGGTCGCGGTGCTGCGCGACGGCACGATCGTCCAGAGCGGGACACCTGATCAGCTGTACACGCTGCCGGCTGATGTTGAGCTGGCGCGGTTCCTGGGCGCCGTCAACCTGATCGACGCGAATTTCGAACGAGATACTGCGAGGACCTCGCTGGGCATGCTGTTACTGCGCTCGGATCCCGGGTCACCGGGCGCGGGGGCACCAGGCATGACGAGTGGGGTCGTGATGGTCCGACCCGAGCAGCTCGAGGTGCGCCCTCGCGGAGGGTCGATCACCGACGGACTGGCGGGAGAGGTTGAGCAGTGCCGCTATTACGGTCACGACGCGCTGCTTCACATCCGCATCGATGAGTCCGACGGCGAGCAGGTGCTGCTCGCACGGGTGCAGGGCGATCAAGCCCTACCGGCCGGCACGCCCGTGATTCTTGCCGCGCACGGGCCGGTCACGATCGTGGAGTGAGCATGTGGACGCCGGCTCAGGCCACTTGCCACAGCGCGTCATCCCCAAGCGGCCGGCGCACCGCATCGCCCGAGGCAACCAACTCGAGCAGCGCCGTCTCGGTGGCGGAGCGATCGGGCAGATCGTTGCCCTCGGTCAACAGCGCCACCACCTCCTGGGTCGTGAGGCCGTCGGTGAAGTGCTGCAGCAAGGGCAGCGGCGAGGGAGGTACTGGTTCGCGGGAGATCGCGGGGTCGAGGTTCGCGACCAGCACGTCGTAGGCCTCGACCGGCTGAAAGCCGCCCGCCTCCAGCCGATGGCCGTCGCGCTCGAAGACGACCGACGGCGCGGTGTAGCGCACGGGACCGTCCGAGGTCGCGGTCTTGCCCTGCAGCTCTGAGGCCGAGCCGGCGGCGGTCCGCGCCTCGGCGCGGTCGCGCTCGTAGGCCTCGCTCACCTCCTCGCTGTCGAGCCTCGCGACGATCTCCTGCGCGGCGGGGATGCCCGGCACCTCGGCGAGCGCGTCGGCGAGCTGGGAGTCGTCGTCGAGCAAAAGTGGCGTGGTGAAGTTCGCGAGCGTCAGCGCCCGGAACACGCGCCACTCGCTGCCGGGGTCGAGCAGCCGCGCCGCGACGCACGCGCGGCAGGCGCGGGCGGTCGCTGAGATGCGCGCCTTCGGGCTGGGCGCAAGCGGCATCCCGTAGCGGCGGTAGCGCAGCTGGCCGCGCGCAGCGCGCAGGGGCGTATACCCGCGCGCTTCGTACTGGGACGCGTCCTCGGTGAGGCCGATCAGCACGAGCCGCCACCTCAGCTGCTCGCCATAGCGCCACTCGAGCACGCGCAGCGCCGGGCTCGCGGAGTAGGCCCACGGGCAGGCCGGGTCGCTGTAGAGCGTCGCTTCGATCATTGCAGGGACAACTATACGACGGTGACACCCTGCGGGGACTACGCAGGCGACAGCCGCACCGGCAGCGTCTTGAGCTGGTTTACGAACACCGATTCCACGATCGTCGGCCGGCCCGCCGGCTCCATCGCCGGGAAGCGGGCGAGGGTCTCCTCGAACAGGATATTGAGCTCCAGCCGGGCCAGCGCGGTGCCCAGGCAGAAGTGACGACCGCCGGCGCCGAACGCCTGGTGCTCGGTGGTGCGGCGCACGTCGAAGCGGTCGGGATCCTCGTGGCGAGTCTCGTCGCGGTTTGACGAGACGTACCACATGACGACCTTCTCACCCTCTTTGATCTGACGCCCGTTCAGCTCGGCGTCACGGGTCGCGGTGCGGCGGAAATGAGCGAACGCGGGAAACATCCGCAGCGACTCCTCCACGGCACCGGGGATCAGCGACGGGTCCTCCAGCAGCAGCCGGCGCTGCTCGGGGTCTTCCATCAGCGCTCGCATGCCGCTGCAGTAGGTGGCCTTTGTGGAGTCGTTGCCGGCGGCGACGAGCAGGAAGAAGCCCATCACGATCTCGTGTTCCTCGAGTTTCTGCCCGTCCACTTCGGCGTGCACCAGCACGCTCGTCAGATCGTCCGTCGGGGTCTCGCGGCGCTGCGCGATCAGCTTCCCGCAGCGCTCAAAGATCTCCGCGACGCCCGCTTGCACCCCCGCCACGACGCTCTCGTGCGGGTTCAGATCGGGGTCGCCGGCCGCCAGCATCATGTTCATCAGGCGCGCCCAGGCCTCGTCGTCCTCCGGCGGGATGCCCATGAAACTGCCGATCACGCGCGAGACCACCGGCTGGGCCACGTCGGCGACCAGGTCGCACGTCTCCCGGGCGGTGGCCCTCAAACGCTCGAGCGCCTCCACCACGATCGCCCTGATCGCATCCTCGTGCGCGGCGATCCGCTTCGGCGTGAAGCCCGCCTGGAACAGGGCCTTGATGCGATCGTGCTTGGGCGGGTCCATGCCGATGAACATCGCGCGCGTGAGCTCGATCGGCAGGCCGATGTTGGCGACCACGATGCCCCCGAGTTCGGAGGAGTAGGTCTGCCAGTCGCGGCTCACCGCGTGGACGTCCTCGGCCGTGGTCACCGACCAGAAGCCAGCCTCCTCAGGGAATTCGGTGATACCCGCGGTCCAGTGCACAGGGCACTCCCCGCGCATGCGCGCGAACAGCTCGTTCGGCACGCCGTGCTCCCAGACCTCGGGCTCGGTGAGGAGCACATTCTCGAGATCGCTTTCAACCGACGCCATCGGGACCTCCTGGGTCGCTGCCGGGGGATGTTCGGTTGATGGTACTGGCCGGCTGGCCAGAGGGCGTTCCGTCCGCGATCCAAGCGCGTTAGGCGCCTGAGGAGACACTCCTACGCGAGCGTACCCGCGATCGGCCTGTTCAGATCTGCGGCCTTGGCGGGCCCCTCAGGCGCTCGATCGGCGATCCGCGCGGCCTGCTGGCCGCGTTTGCGTGGTCGCCAGACCCGCACGTACTGGGCGGCGAAGTACGAGCCGAGCACGAGCAGCAGTGCGATCGCCTGGCCGATGAACGTCTCCCAGTTGTTGAACAGGCTGAACCAGGTGCCCATCCAGCCGGGGATGTAGAGGCCGTGGATTTCGCTGGTCCCGATCCAGCCGGCGAGCTGCATCTCGTTGACCTCCTCGCCGACCGACACGAGCAGCACGAACAGCAGCATCACCCCGGTGATGATCAGCAGTCGCTTGTAGGGCAGGCGCTGGTGCAGCCCGAAGGTCAGCACCCCGGCGGCGGCGGTGAACAGGCAGCCGATCACGACGCCCTCCAGCACGACGCTCGAGCCGTACAGCTCTCGCAGGAGCTGCAAAAAGATCACGACCTCGAAGCACTCGCGGTATACCGAGGTGAAGCCGAGCAGCGCGAGGCCGAGCAGCATCCGCCGCATGTTCGTCTCCGGATCGGCTGAGAGCAGGCTGCGCCGGCGCTTGTGGTGGTTGGAGATCCAGCCGGTCCAGTAGACCTTGTGGAAGAACCAGTTCATCACGAGCAGCAGCACGATCAACGAAGGCAGCCCGGTCGCTGCCTGCACGTCGAACTCGCCGCCGTGGAACTGGCCGATGAACCACACCACCCCGAACCAGGTCGCGATCCCCGCGCCGATCGCCGCCGCGCCGCCGAGCGCGACCGGGCGGCGGTAGACGCGGTTGCCGCCGAGGAAGCTGGCCATCACGGCCGCCAGCACGAGGATCGTCTCCAAGCCCTCGCGCAGCACCAGGATCGCGCTGTCGAGCACCACGGTCGTGCGGCTCAGACGATGCCCGGGCGGCAGTGCGGTCGGGTCGGTCGTCCCGCCGCGGGCGTGCCAGCCGAGGATCACCACCGCCACGGCAACCGCGAGCACGATCGCGGTCCACACGTAGAAGCTCGCGCGCTCGCTCGCGCGTTTCGCGGTCGGCGTCGTGGCCTGCGTGGTGGTGGCTGGATCCGCGCTCATGCGGGCTCCGGACGATCTCCACGTGGCAGGCGACTGGATTCCGGCAGGACCATCGTCGAATTAGGGTACCCTAATTCGCGTGTTCTGCAAGCGGCGGACGGGGGTCGAACCCGCGACCTCAAGCTTGGGAAGTGCCCCCGAGGACATCTGGAAAGACGCTGATTTGGAGGATCTTTACTGGTAGTCGACCCCGCCACCACCCGACCCAAAATTACCGCTATTTCCGGGCGTTTCTACCCTGATTGGGACGGTAGATCGGCCTTCCGTCCCAATCAGATGTGTCGCAGAGACCTCACCAGGACCTGACCCAGATCCCACAAATCTACTCGCTCACCGCCCCGGTGTCATCAGACTTCCGGACCACCAACGCACGCATGTCGGGGCGCGAATCGAGCCATGCGCGTACGTCACTTCGCACCTTCTCCGCCTCCTGCTCCGGCAACGCCGCGAGCCTTGTCTCAGTGTCTAGGCCCAGCAGCTCGGCGTAAGCGGGCAGCGCCCGGCGCATCTCGAGCATGACCCGCGTCGGTCCACTTGCTTGCTCGAGAGAAGCGGCGGTTGCCTCGAACCGGCCATCCGGCGCGGTAGGCCGGGTGAGCAAGCTCCCACGCACGACCATCGCAACCTCGACTGCGTCCATCCGGTCGTACTGGAGTGTCCTGATACTGCCCAGCCCGCCCACGTCCCGGCCGTGAGACGCTTCGGCTGCCTCGGCAAACAAGTCCATCCCAGAGACCAAGCCACCATCCCCGAATGCTCGAATGACCGCCTCGTGGCTGGCCTCCCGAAACGCGCGAGCCAAGTCCTGCATATCGAGCAAGCCTGTGGCTCGGAGATCTTCGAGAACCTCCTTGGCGCTCGCGGTTGGGGACATCAGCGTTTTGCCAGGCACTAGCTCATCTGACCGTGCCTTGTCGATCCCGATTGCCCGCGCGGTGATGCTCTCGAGCGACTCCTCCTTGGACTCCGGATCGTGGTCCTCCCACTCGATGTCTGCTCCCAGTCCCATTGAGGCCAACGCGTACATGGCGCTCTGCAGCGCTCTCGCGTCTCCATCGAGACGATCGCGCATCAGCTGTACGGCGTCAGATGGCTTGCGCTTGCCCCGGTCCACACGCGTGAGTTGATCGGCTGCCTCCGCAGGATCCTCGATGCCCTCTGTAGCGCGCCCCACTTTTGCGGACACAGCATCGAGAATCCGGACCAGCGAGTCACGCAAGGCTTCCGGCTCTACCCAGCCGCCATACCAGGCGACCAGCACACGCCGCTCGTCAAACCGACGCTCCCGACGACCGAGCTCTTGCACCAGCACCAGCTGATCGACCTCAGAGGCCGCATACCGGCTCGATGAGCCCCGAGATCCCTTCGGATGCCGCTGATCGATACAGCGGAGCAGCCCCTCTTCTCGCAGCCGCTTGGCCTGGCGAGCAGTCGTCGGAGCACCACGAGCAGCAGCCGCCGCAAGTAGCTCGCCAAGGGAGAGCGTGTCATCTGGGCGTTGAAGTGGCATTAGATCAGGGGTCCGCGAAACGTCGCATCGATAGAAGACCGGCTTGCTTCCATTCTCGTCTACATGTCGACCACGAGCAGAAAGGAGGCACCGTGTTCTCTGAGCTACGGGCATGGGCGCTAGTCGCCCTCGCCGCGCTCGCGTGGGTGCGCTACGCACAGCACCCCACCGCGCGCAACCTACGCACAGCAATCGCCGAGACCCTCGAGACCTAATGGTCAGAGGCCCAAGCAGGTTCGCGGCGCACGTCACGCCGCGAACCTGCGCCGGCGCGCCCGAGGAGAACCGAATGCCTTTGCAACCGCAGGTCGTATTGGGACCTGCTTGGGTTCCATCACTCCACTTTGACGTCGTCCTCGACGAGGATACGCGGGCGCTATTTGAGCTACCGTTGCATCCGTTGCAGGCGTTGATTGCGTTGTGATCATCGTGTAGTGTGTTTCATATGGCTACTCGTATCGCACCATCCCAGCACTCATCAAGCCCCGCAACGGCGCCAACCATCCGCTCGACGTCTCCCGTTTGGCTGTGGCCAAGCCTGCGTCGCGCTGCCGAGCTGTTGCGCATCGATCCCGCCACGCTCTCACGGCGAGGGGTCGCAACTGAGCAGTACGGCCAGGAGCGTCGCCTGCCTCCCACGCTGGTGCTGGAACTATGCGATCGCTACTACCGGCGAGGAGACATCGGCGAGCTGGCCGCGGCGCTGGTCGAGCATGCGCGTCCACAGGCGCATAGCCTGGATGAGCTCGAGTCGCTGGAGGCCGATGTCGAGCGCTATCTCACAGCCGGCCGCTCTTCCCAGCGCCAAAGCACGGATGATGCGTGGCTCACCGAAGCACAGCGGCGGCTACCGAAGGACGTGTACCAGCGGGTGCTGGAGGTCGTGGGTGGCGGCGAGCCGGTTGAGTCGTTTCGAGGTGTGCGCTTCGACGAGGACGATGAGGGCTAGCGCTTTCCGCGCGTGCGCCGGTAGCAGTACCAGGTCCCCGGCTTGCTCAGATGAGTGGGGCGTTGGCAGGGCCGCAGGCCGAAGCTCTCGAGGTGAGCTTGTTGGGATCTGTCGTTGGCCACTGCCCCGATCTCGTCGTCAGCGCGGCCTGGCGCTGCGACAGCGACGTCTTGTAGGACATCCAGCAGCATCCAGCCAGCGAACACGCTGTGGGCGTTCAAGTCGTCCTGACGGATAGCGAGGTCGGTTATGACCAACGGCACGGAGGTCAGCTCGTCGACATGAAACGACAGTGACGCGAGCGTGAGGGCGCGTTGAAGATCCCAGCAGTAGAGCGCCCTGCCACGGCGCTTCTGCGCGTCTTGGGCGATGTTTTGCCGCAGCGTCTGGTCGGGAAAGCCTGTCGGGTCGAGGAATCTCTGACTCGTCGTGAACAGGTATCGCGGCCGGCCGCGCAGACTGAGATGAGGAACCGAGTGATCCACCTGCACCCAGGTCGCGCCGTCAGCGCCCTTCCAGGCACGGACGCCGGGTAGCAGGCCGACGTCGCGGAGCAACCGGCGCCATTCTGCAGCCATGGAGCGCCAGTTGGGTTGACGCACCCGCGCAGCCTGTCGTGTGCGCCCCCGGGATTGCGGGCGCTGCTGAGATCCAGGACTCATCGCTAACCGCCCGCGGGACGCCCGTCTATTCGTGCCGGTGGGCGCCCGTAAACCCCGCGGGCTGGTCGTTGAAGTTCGCCAGCACGGTACATCTGAGAAAGCGTCACCTGAAGCGTGTGATAGCTGCCTTGGTCTGGCTCCATCTCTTCCGCGTCTACTAGGAGCTGGCGGATTGCACGGGTGTGAAGCTCTTGGCCGTCCTCGAGAACGCTGAGGATCGCCTCGCGTTTTGAGCTGCGGCGCGCGCTCGGCGCCGCCTGACGCCTCGGTGGCACGGTGACACCACCCGTGTCGTGGGCCAAGAAGTTGCGGAGCCCTTCAAGCGCCTGGAGGTCGGCCTTGAGCGCGTCCAGCCGGACTCGCGCGGCCTGAACCTCAGCGTCAGCATCAGCCACCGTCCCCTTGAAGTCATCGAGAACCTCGTTGAGCTCAACTAAAGTTGCTTCTCTATTCTCAAACTTGGAGCGCCATTCGCTGTAAATACTTGTTTGCATGCCATAAATATATCACATGGTCCGCTGAAGTTCAAGGGTTTATTTACTTTACGCGTACTGTGCGCCACCGTTAGCGAACCTGGCGCTAACGGCGCGGATCGCGGCACCATGGCAAGCTGCAAGGACGATGTCCGATCAGTCCCCGACGTTCAAAGCCGCGAGTGAACTACTCCACATGATGATGGCCCGCGCAACAGAACGGGGGCACGATCGTCCCCGCTGCCTACCGCAAGGCGCGTAGCACCGTCCTCTCCGACCTCACGGCCAAGACGCTCGCGCCCGAGTGTGCGCATATCTGTCGAGAGCCGGACAATGTGTGGGCATACATCAAGGGGCGTACGCCCGAACTCCCCACGTACGCGTCACGGCGCGCGTTCCTGACCGAAGAGTTCGAGCCTCTGCTCGGTGCGCTGGAGCGATTCGCGTCTTCGCCGCTGGACGACCTGATGACTACTGAAGCCGACGATCTCAACTCGGCCTCCGTCCTCGCCGCATGGAGCAAGGCCCTCGAACGCCGCGCGACCGATCCGGACGGCGCGATCACGGCTGCACGCACCTTGTTGGAGTCCGTCTGCAAGACAGTCCTCGACGACACCGAACACAGCTACAAGGCAAGCGACGATCTGCCGAAGCTCTACTACAAAGTGTCGAAGACCCTCAAGCTCGCGCCGTCCGATTATGGCGAGGAGCAGATCAAGCGCATTCTTGGCGGGGCGACCTCTGTGGTAGAGGGCGTCGGCAGCCTTAGGAACCAGCACGGCGACGCACATGGTCGGGGGCGGTCGGCGTCTTATCGCCTGTCTGAGCGCCACGCGGCGCTGGCGGTCAATCTCGCGGGTGGCATCGCCGTCTTCCTGATGCAGACGTTCGAGGCACGCGAAATGTAGCAGTCGTTTCGCTCGTCGGACAAGGAGCGAATGTTCGTCGTGGCTCCAGGTCCGGACCGGCCGTGAGCCTACAGCTCGACTCGCTTCGTTATCACAATGAACTGATACGGCCCCTTCGGGTCATCCGGGTCGAGGGCGTGCGACAGGCTGCAGATCACGTTGCCCTGGTCGGCTTGCTCCTTCATAATCTCGCTTACGCGATCAGCCATCGCCTCGAACGTCGCCGCACGTTCGAAAAGTATGTACGAGTGGGCGTCAGCCTCTACTTCCATGCTGTGCACAATAGCTGCCAATGCGGATGCGGCCTAAACTCCAGCCGTTGACAGCTTGAGCCATCCTGTTTGCCGGGGACTCAGTGCCCACATTCGGTGAGCTCCTCGTGATCCTCGTAAGACGCTGCTGGATTGTCTTGCGAGGTCTCAGCTGCCACCAGCTCATCCCCCCCATAGAGCCGCCGCACCTCCCCCTCGACCGCGGGAAGCTGCCGTATCCACAACCTGACCCCGCGACCATCCAGCCAATCGCATGCACGTCGGGCGATCCACCGGTCCAGCGGAGGATCGACAAACCACACGATCAGCGCGACGATCAGCAGACTCAGGGCGACCGTTCCACAGATCACTAGCAACGCGATAGCGGTCGTGAGGGATTTGCCGCTTAGAACCACCGCGCTCGCGAACACGCCCGCTGGCAAGCCCCACTTGATGACCGCCCTTGCCCCCGCCAGCGGATCTGGCTGGGAAGCACGTCGTCTACGCTCGTGTAGCTCTTCACGACCAAGGCCCGTGAGCCGCCAACGACCGCCCTCCTGTTCCTCGATCCAACTCCGGCGACGGGCATACTCCCACCACTCCTCGATCGTCTCGCGCGAGGCCCGGCCTTGGAATGGACGATCTGCCATTTCAATCAGTTCATCCAGCGATACCGATCCCGCATCCCTGATCTCATCTGTCAGAAGAAGGTCGAGAAACCACAGCACCCTACGACGCGCGCGCGGGTCCGATCGCAGATTGTCCACACACGAGATCGTAGTCTTGGCTCCCAACTGAGCGATCGCGCCTCAGTGTATGAAAGGCCGCTTAACGTTGCTCATGTCTGCCCGATCGCGTACACGTGTTCTCTGTCGATGAGCAGCACGACTCTCTATCAGCAGCTGGGCGTGCCAGGACAAGCACCTGGTTTCGATCGCCAGCGCACAGAGGCGACGGCCGATGACCGAGAGACGATCGACAATGACCGTCTGCTCGTTGATCTCTACGCGACCCTCGGCAACCCCGTCATCGCCGACGGTTCTGAGGACGTAGGCCGTACTGAAGGTTCAAGAGATACCAGGGAGACGATCGACAACGACCGCCTCATCGTCGATCTCTACGCAGTGCTCGGGGACCCCATCGCCGCCGACAGTTCCGAAGTAGGCCGGACTGAGATTACGAGAATCGCTGCTCCCGAGACGGTTCAGAAGATCGCGCCGATCAGGTCCTGAAGCTCCTCGCTGACTGGTCCCCTGTAGACCTGTACGGCGTTCTCGCATGTTCCGTGGGCGCTACCGCGGACGACCGGGGAGAGACGACGCGCACCCTCGCCACGGACGAGACCATCGACGAGGGCTGAACGCCTGACCCGCCCTACACCTAGCATCGTTGTCGGCAGGGGCAGCGACCCTCATGCTACCGCCGTCGGCGCCGCCGTAGTGACCTTGGGGGACGACTGGTTCTGATGGACGCCGAGAGTCTCAGTACTGCGGATGTTCTCGTTCACGAAGGCGGAGTCGCGCTGCCCGATGCGTCGGGGGAGCTTGTGGATCTCAACGATGCCAGGGGATGGTTGAGGCGCCTGGCCCCCGAGCGCTGGCGCGACGACGCTCCTCCCGGAGGCCACGACGCTGTAGTGCGCTCCGCATGGGTCAGTGCCCTCGTTACGATCGCGCGCCTCGCCGACGTACGGTGGCTTTCGCCGCTTGACGCAATGTTCTCCGCCGAGGACAAGCTGACCCAGCAACGGGCATGCCACGCGCTCGGCATCCCGGTTCCTCCAATCGCACTCGTCACCCGCCCCGAGCGGATCCCTGCCGAGCTGGGAGATTGGCTCGTGGTCAAGCCGATGGCAGTGGGTCACTTCCGCGACGCGACCGGCGCGGGTCGCGTCGTGCACGCCACGGAGATGCACCGCACCGATGAGCGGCTCAAGTTGCTCGCCGGAGCGCCCTTCCTCGTTCAGCGACGGGTCGAAGCACGCGCGCACCTCCGCGTCGTCACGGTGAATCAGCAGGCCTGGGTCTGCGAGCTCGACGCAATAGATCGACCGCTGGATTGGCGCGCCGACGAGGCTGCGCACTCCTCGTTCTTGGCAACTTCGAGGCCCGACGTCGCGAACATGGCGGCCGCTTTGACCGAGAGCATGGGTCTTGGCTACTCGAGCCAAGACTGGGTAATCGACCCTAACGGGGCTGCGTTATTCCTCGATCTCAACCCGGCCGGACAATGGCGCTTCCTTCCGGCTGATGTGGCCGACGAGGCAACCTTCGCGATTGCTCGCTGGCTGATCGACGCGACATGAGCCGACTAGACAAGCAGAGGATCTACGCTCATCATGTCGTCGCTCTTTTTCGACCCGGAAGCGGCGCGCCGGTATACCCGGCCGATACCAATACGGCTGGCGATCTCACGGACTGGTCCGCCGATGACATCAAGACGCTTATTGACGAGGGTCGCCGGCATCTGGACCGGCAGACCGAAGATATGGAGCGCGTGCGCGGGCGAGCCCAGGTCACGCTCGCACTCGGAATCGGCCTGGAGGGTGCTGCCGGGAGTCTCCGGGCGGCCGTGAGTTCCGTCAATGAACCACTTCTGTGGTTCCTGTGGATTCTCGGCCTCGCGCTCGTTGCTTGGGCGACTCTAGGAGCGGCGGCGACCGCGGTGGGCCGTGCTGACATGGAAATGATTCATGCGGCCGTTCTCAGCAAACGCCAAGCCAACATCAGCAAGGATCTCGCGAAGGACTACGCGGCGATGGCTGCAACCGGCGAGAACCAAATCGCGACGAGGCTCACCAACCTGTGGCTCGCCGTGACGCTGCTGCTCGCTGGCGCAGCTGCCACGTTCGGGAGCTGGCTATGGGCGGACGCCGCGCAGTCACAGCATCAACAGTCGACGCCCCAGCCGGTGCATCAGCGCCAGTGGCAACCAAGATGGGAAATGAGTAACCCTTCGTTCCTACCACCACCTCCCAAGCCCCGATGCCAGCCTTCGGCGTGCCGACGCCCCCCAATTCACTGGGGCAATACCCACGCTCCGGGACCCCACTGGAGAGCACCGAAGCAGCATCGTCGCCACCAGCTTCGGCCACCAAACAGACACCGAACGCATTTATCTCATGAAGGCAATGCGTAGAACTTCTGCAGGATCGCCAGCTCCAGACAGGTCCTTCGCTTCAGAATCGCCTGCATCTCTGCCGTCATAGTGAGGCCTCCATGGTAGTCGGCTAGCTCACCGTGGTTGGTCACCTCGTAAAACGCCCCCGCAGCTTCAATGAACTCCCTGATCAGTGCATCGTCTTTGAGGGGCACCCTGACGTTATCGATCTGGCGTCCTTCATATGCCAGCTGCGGATCTGGCAGGAAGACGATCTGATGAATGCCCGGAACCGCCTTCGGAGTCACGTCATGCTGGCGACCCTCATCGTCGGCCCAGACCGCATGGAACTCCGCCTCGATCAGCAAGCCCGGCCACGTCTCCCACAGCTGCCACCCGTACTCGACTGTCCCGCCATGGATCTCGATCACGGACTCCACGTTCGCAATACAGTCGTTCGGCTGCGCCCAAGGAGGCGCATCAACTTTGAGAAGCACCGGAATCACGCCCGGCACCAGCCTCTCGCAAAGCGCGCGGACCTCGGGCCTATCCGTCACAGGCTTGGGGATTGGATGCTCGCTCGGCATGTCGCCTCACATCAACCGTTGGGTTTCGGAACTGATGAGCTCCACGACCAGCCCGGGCGCCGACGGCCACGCGGGCTGCTTGCCCACCTCGACACAGTGGTCGTTGTCGATGAACAGCACGATGTTGCGAGCGCCGGGGCGCCTGGTTCGAACTCCCACGCCAGGCCGTGCACCGGCTCGCCCTTCTCGTCGCGGAAGACATGCCGTAGGTACTCGCACACCACTTGTGTTGGGACGTAGTCGATGTGCTCCCGTCCATCGCGCTCGACCTGCCCGCTCACGTCTCGCAGGAAGCCGTTGAGAAACCCGAGCTCGTGACGACGCCGAGGCGTCTCCGGATCGTCATCGAAGACGCTTGGAGGTGCAGGCAAGTCGCTCAGGTCGACGATCCGGCATGCAGTCGTGGGACGGAACTCGGCGATCGTTGCTCCCTTCGTGCGTGTGCGGTCGTTGATCGTCTCTGCGAGCGTGGTTTCCGACTCATCGGCCGCGTAGAACATCGGTATGCCTGCGGGACTCATACGGCTTTGTGAGGCCCTCTCGGCTGGTGGCGCCCCTAGATCCTGCGCAGCCGAGTAGCGCTTGCGGACTGCGTGGAGCCGACAACGAAACAGCGACGTGCCGGCCGCCACCTCCCCGATCAGCCCATACTCGCGGATGAGCCGCGCAAGCTCCTCAAGCATCTCGATGCCGTGTGGCACTTTGGCCCCGGGCTCGTCTTCCTCGGTGGTCTCGCTTGGCAGCAGAAACACGAACCGCTGGTGGTGCTTCACGGTCTCAGCCAACTGCCGCCATCCGTATCGCAGAGCGTCGCCGTCACTCGTGCCATATGGATCGCGTGCGCACCACAACGTTTCCGAAAACGCGTCGAGGACAAACGCTTCAAACTTGTCGTTGGCGAAGACGTCCCCCACGTCCTCAAACACTTCCCAGGTGTCGTAGGTCTTGCCCATAAATCCGCTCCTGGACTCCGAGTCGTATCCAAGCTCGTCGATCGCTCGAGACCACTCTGTCTTAAGGCTTTCGGAGATCCGAGCGAGCACCATGTCCGTATCCGCCGCGATCTCCGACTTCCCGGACTGGCCACAGAAGCAACACTCAGACACCGTTGTGTTCTCGGCGATGAACTCTGCAAGCACAACGTCAGCTACGCACGCCGCGCATACGGCATAGCCGGGCAAGGCCGAGAACCACATCTCATCCTGTTCCATCTGACGTTCCTTGGCGAGACCCATCGAGACAGCATGACCGTTGCTCCGCCTGAGGCCAACACAACGTCGCACGCATATTGGCCAAAATGCACCTCATGACCCCCCGCCCACGCACCACCCCCGAGCCAAACTTCGCCCAGCTGGTGACCGAGGACCAGATCCCGTACATCACGGTCTCGGCCCACGCCCTGCGTCGCTTCGTTGAGCGCCTGCAACCGGACATCCCCGGCGCCGACCAGGTCGCTGAGGCGATGGCAAGGCTCGAAGACATCGGGTCCGGAAGACGGAGCGGACCCGAGCAAGCGCAACTGAACCGCTACCGCGACTGGATGGCGACGCACGTCGAGCCGCACGTACTGGAGCTGATCCGCTGCGAAGGGTTCTGGGCGAACGAACGCCCCCGCTGGTCGATGTCGCGCACCCGCTCAGATGCCTTGCTGCAGGTGGGCGGCATGTGCCTGTGGCCCGCGAGCAAAGACGCCGGAAGGCTCATCCTCACGACATGCACGAACGGGCGGGACATCACCTGGGACATCGCTCTCGCTCGCCGCTACACGAGCGCGCCGAAGCCCTACGCCCCCTACAGCCCGGAGCGGCTGCGACCGCCGTCATGGCCGACGATCGCTGCCCAGGCGTGGCGAGCACGCGCCGAGCACAAGGGACTACTCAGGGCGTTCCGCGCCGAACGATCGACGGCTATCGAGCAGACCCGACTGGAAAACGAACGCCGCCAGGCCGAAGCGGAAACCTCCCAGCGCCGGTGGCAGGACCAACGCGACCGAGCCGCCCAAGCCTTCCGCCAGCGACACGCGATGATCTAGCCTGCGATCACTTTTTGTGGCGGCGGCCCAAGGCGGGAGGACCTCCCGATACCCCGCTGGCGAAAATGCATCCCGGCCTCGTTTGGGGTCTATGATCCCTACGGCATGACGGAACTTAGCGCCGAGCAGAAGGCGACGGCCTCCGAGAATCAAGACCGCGCTAACTACGCGGCGCTCGCCGCGGCGCCGGCCGCTGCCGGAGCTCTGTTCATACCTATCGCAGGACCGTTCGTCGCCCTCGGGATCGTTACGATCGGCTCTGCTATAGGTGCAGTGGGCGTGCATCAAGGCAAACTTGCCCGCGATCCTCCGCGGGATGACTTCGATATAGAGACGACCCTCGGACCCCACCTGTTCGACCCGACGTTGCTAGGAACCTCGCGATTCGAGGTCAATGCTGCTGAGTTCGTGCGCATCGAGGACCAGATAGCCCGCCTTTCCGATGCGTTCGTGCGCGCCCTCGAGCGCGCCTCTGGTGCGGAGCTCGCGGGAGACCGCGTGATGTTCGAGCAGCGAGAAGCCGAGGCACTCCGGTTCGCTGAGCGGCTCGGCTCTCAGCTAGAAGTCTCAGCTGAGAAAACGGGATTGGTGCGCGCGGACCTCGCAAGGTTCTCAGGTGTACCGTTTACGCCTCCGCCGCTCCCTACCACACTCGCTGGCGTCCTTGAAGACGAGCTCGTCAACCGGCTGGAACAGTCCGGCGTGCCGCACGGCTATCTGGCGACCGAGATCGAGTCGATGCCAGACGATCCAGTTGGCCAGTTCGCTGACGCTCTAGCAGCCATGGCTGAGGCTAACTACGCATCCGCGCTTGGGATCCGCGACGCCCTACGGGACGGCACGCTCATCGAGCCAGGCCAGGCGACGGTCTAGCAGGAAGGCAACCCACACGTTGCAAGTGGTGCTCGCTCGACAGTTGGTTGGGATCCCTGCCCAGCCCAGGCGTAGCAGGCCTCCACCTGTCAAACCGTCGGTCACCACCCGGGTGGGTGGGCATTTAATACGTAGCCGGGACAACACCAACCGTGGGCCGAATAAACCCCTACCTCGCAACGACCTCCGACCGATTCCGGCCCGCGGCCTTGGCGGTGTAGAGTGCGCTGTCTGCGCCGAGTACTGCGCCGCGCCGGTCGGCGTCGAGTGGCGCTCCGCCGATGCTTACCGTTACTTCTCCGCCGCTCATCTCCAGCACGGCTGTGCGGATCTGCTCGGCGACGCGGCCGGCCTCGGTCTGCGTGCATAGCGGCAAGAGGACGGTGAACTCGTCACCGCCGATGCGCGCGACGGTGTCGCCGGCGCGGACCGCGTCGCGGATTGTCTGCCCGAGCCGGCGCAGCAACGCGTCGCCGGCCTCGTGGCCCTGGGTGTCGTTGAAGGTCTTGAACTCGTCGACGTCGATCACGAGCAGCGCGTTCTGCTCTCCTGGGCTGTCGAGTGCGATCATGCGGTCGTCGAACGCCCGGCGGTTCGGCAGCTCGGTCAGTGGATCTTGGTAGGCGAGGTAGCGGTACTCGGCGGCCAGTCGCGCGTAGCGTCGGGCGACCTCGCTCGTGTCGGCGACCTCAGCAGCGAGACGCTCATCCTCCACGGCGATCGCGGACGCGGGCAGTGACAGTGCGGCCTGCGCGTAGCTTGCGTGCAGCTGCGCGATCATCGGCACAAGCTCTTGGGGCGGGCTGTGTAGCAGCCCTTCGACCGCGTCGAGAACGACGGCGGCGTCGGGTACGCACGGATAGGGATCCTCGCGCCACTGCAATGGCACGCCGCTACCGCCGAGCATGATCCGGCACGCGGGGTGCGCGTCATGGATCGCGACGATCGCCGCCGCCAGACGGGGTGTGTCGCGCGTCATCGTGGAAGTCAATCCCGTGATCGCCGGCGCGTGCTCGGCGACGAACGCTCCCAGCGCGCCGGATGGCACGTCCGCACCGAGATAGAGCACCTCGAAACCCGCGCCCTCCAGCACATCGGCGACCATCCGCAACCCCAGCACGTGCGCCTGCCCCTCCACAGCGGCAAGCACGACACGCTCACGCGAGCGCGGTGGCGCGATCTGCAGCGGCTCCTGGAGAGGCAGCAGCGCCCGATAGCTCAGGACCGTTGCGACGTGCTCGTCGGCGACCGTCACCTCCTCCTGCTCCCACAGCTCCCCGATCCGCTCCATCGCGGCCCCGATCACACGAACCTGGATGCTCGTCGGCGCGACACCAGCACCCAGCGCCTCCGTAACGACCGCCTCCGCCGTCGGTCCGTCCGCGGCGCACAGCGCCGCGAGATAGCGCTCACCGATCGCCGCCAGCCGACGATCGCTCACCCTCCGCGACGGCACACGATCACATCCACACCACAAGTTCCACCAGACGACAAGATGATACAGCCATCTGCCTTCCGCGAAGCCTCACCCGGGACTGACGACGACCAGCGGGATCGGGCGTGCTGTACCTGCCTGGTAGGCGTCGTAGCGCGCTTTGTTGTTGTCGTTCACGAGCCGCCATAGGCGATCGTAGTCCTCGTCTCCCGACTCCACCACGCGCGCGATTCCGGGGCTTCTCTTACGGCCGATTTGGATCTCGACTTCGGGCTTGGTGCGCACGTTGTAGAGCCACCCAGGGGCGCTGTCGGAGCCGCCATTGGAGGCGACTAGCACATAGTCCGAACCGTCGGCCGCGTAGATCAGGGCGTTGCAGCGGAGTGCCCCGCTGCGCCGGCCGGTGCTGCGCAGCAACAGCGCCGGCACCCCGACCATCTTGTGGCCAACCCTTCCATCGCTGCTCTCATAGAGCCGCTGATGAAACTTCAGGAGGGCCTCAGAAACGCTCACTATCGCAGTGTACCTCGCTCACCCAACTCGATGATCGCCGCGAGCATCCGCACCGCTCCTACAGGGACTACCAACAGCGGCCATAACGTTTACGCGGAATAGCAACCGTCGGATGACGGCACGCAAAGGCCGGCAAGCAATCACGCAAGGGTAACCACCCAGCCAAGTTGCACAGCTGGATCCCTTACAGGCGTTTGAGTCGTTAACGTTTGGCCACAGTGAACGATCATCCCTTCCGGAAGGCGTGGCGCACGCGCCGGAGCCTGTCAAGTCGATTGAGACACTTGGTTGTTGAATTTAGTGTGCAGCCTCCTCTGTGGGGGGTTTGTTGATCCAGACGGCGGTTGGTAGCGCTGGTGGTCTGGGTGGACGGCGGACGAATCGCTCGGGCGTCTGAGCGTAGGCGGCGGTGAGGACGCGCTGGCGTTCGGCGTGGAGCGCCTTCGCGTGGCCGTGGTGGACGGCGGCGGGAGTCATCAGCCCGATCCCGGAGTGGCGGTGCTGGTGGTTGTACCAGTCGAAAAACGTGCGGCAGAACGCGCGGGCGTGTTCGATATTTTGGAAGCGGTCGGGGAACTCGGGACGGTACTTCAGCGTCTTGAAGTGCGCCTCGGAGTAGGGGTTATCCGTCGAGGTGTAGGGCCGGTTATGCGACTTGAGCACGCCGAGGTCGGCGAGGAGGAACGCGACGGGCTTGCTGGTCATCGCTGGGCCACGATCGGCGTGCACGGTCAGCTGCTCGCGCGTGATCCTCTGTTGCTCGGCGGCTTGGCCGATCAGCGCCTTCGCGAGCTGTGCGTTCTCGCGGTGCTGGACGGTCCAGCCGACGGCGTAGCGGCTGAACACGTCGAGGATCACATACAGGTAGAAATGCGTCCACTTCGCCGGGCCCTTCAACTTCGAGATATCCCAGCTCCACAGCTCGTTCGGACGCTCCGAGAGCAGTTCCGGCTTGGCGTAGGCCGGGTGCTCGAGCTGTTTGCGGCGCTCACGCACGCCACCGTGCCGGGCCGCGAGCAGCCGGTAGAACGTGCGCTCAGACGCGAGATAACGACCCTCGTCCAGCAAGGTTGCCCAGACCTGCGCGGGCGAGCAGTCCACGAACCGCTCCGAATGAAGCACGCCCAGGACAGCCTCACGCTCGGGCTCTGACAGCGCCCGCGCCGGGACAGCGCGCGGCCGGGCCGGCCTGGGCTCGGGTGGACGGCGGCGGCGGTAGATCGTCGCCGGGGCGGCGCCCAGCGCACGGCACGCTGGGCGGGTCCCGACGATCGGGGTGAGCTCCTGCACGGTCTGCTCGATCATCGCTCGGTGCTCCCGTTCTCGGTCGCGCCCCTGGGCTCGAGCAACTCGCCCAGCAGCGCGGAGACGTTTCCCTGCACCTCGATCACCTTGCGCGCCTTCGCAAGCTCCCCCTCGGCGCGCTCGGCACGCCTGCGCAGCTTGGCGTTTTCGGTCTCCAACGGGTTCGGCGGCTTGCGTCCCCGCGGACGAGAGAGCGCCTGCAGCGACCCAGCGTCGCGCTGCTTACGCCACTCGCTCAACAACGACGAGTACAGGCCCTCGCGGCGCAACAACGCCCCGACCTCGCCCGGCGCCGAGCACCCGTCAGCCTCGCGCAGAACCTGAAGCTTGTACTCAGCCGAGAACCGCCGCCGCACCGGCCGGTCGACCAGCTCCGGGTCCGGGACCCCCTCCAGCGCGGAGCGCCCGGCGGCCCCTCCGTTGCGCTCGCCTACGGCTCGCTCCACTACGCGCCCGCCGGCACCATCGTTCTCCGTCTCCAACATCGCGTCGTGCTCCATTCTCGCCCTCAGGACTCAGTAATAACAAGGTCACGAGCGTCTCACACGACATTGGCAGAAAGGGCGCGACCTCGATGCGTGGATCGGGGCGCTATGACGAGCAGGGCAAGATCGCCGAGATCAGAGTCCTGATCCGCCCGCTCGTGGACATCGCCGTGTTCGCCTCCGCGATCGGCCCGCCACTGGCGGCCAGGAAAAGCCCCATACGCGGAATGCTCGTCCGGGTGCTGATGCTGCCGCTCAAAGGCATTCTCACCGTGACTGACACAGTGGCATCCCGTCTCATCAAGCTCGACTGATACCCCGTGTGGGATGATCGGCTGATGTCCCAGTCCACCTTCGTTCGTCAACCGTTGACGCGTGTCGCCTCGCGGTATGACCGCCTGGCGCGCTGGTATCGCTTCGCTGGGCCCTTGATCCTGCTGGCACCCGGGTTTCGGCGTAAGGCCGTCAAGCGCCTCGGCTTGAAGCGCGGCGATACGGTTCTCGAGATCGGCTGCGGTACCGGCCGCAACCTGGCGCTACTCCGCGACGCCGTCGGCGATCACGGCCAGGCGATCGGTGTCAACGCCTCGGGCGGGATGCTCGCCCACGCACGCCAGCTGGTAGAGCGCCAAGGCTGGAGGAACGTACGTCTGATCCAGCAAGACGCGGCCGAGCTCGCGCTCGAGGACCAGGTGGATGCGGTCTACTTCAGCCTCAGCTACGCGGTGCTCCCCGACCGGGCGACGGTGCTGCAGAAGGCTTGGCAGGCGCTGCGCCCCGGGGGTCGTTTGGTGATCATGGACGCCGGTCTACTGGCCAGCCCGCTTGGTCGCGTGCTCGGACCGATCGGCGAGGCGATTGCCACGGTCTTCCCCGGCGATCCCTACTCGCAGCCCTGGGAGGACCTGAAGGCGATCTCCGACACCGTCACCACCGAGCGCTTCCAGCTCGATATTTACTTCATCTGCACAGTCCGCAAGCCACCAACGACCAAGCTGCAGATACCCTCCGCGCCGTGACCCGACTCCAGGCAGTCGCCACAAGGCCGGTGCCCTGTGCCGTTCAGGGACCACCAACAACGGCAAAAACGTTTACGCGGAATAACAACAATCAGGTCTAGCCACGCCAAGGCCGGCAAGCAAGAACGCTCCGGTAACCACCCAGCCGAGTTGCGTAGCTGAATCCCGAAGCAGCGCCGGACCTTCCCCTCCCAAGCCCCCGAAGCAGCGCCGGCTCCTCCCCTCCCACCTCACCAGCCGTGCGCCTCAGGTTAAGCCGCCGCCCCCACATCCCCCGCGGTCTTGGCCGGCGCCGGCGTGCTTGCCCTCGGCGTGCTCGGAATCGAGGTCGACGCACCTGCATCCTCCAGCGCCGCCGCGGCTGCCCGTAGGCGCTCGAACTCGTCAACAGACGGCTCCAGCTCACCGAGCCGGTCCGTGATCTCCTGCTGCATCCTCTCGAGTAAATCGCTCATTCGCTGAACCCTAACGCAGCTCCCCTCACCGCCTTCACCCACCCCGCCTCTCCACCACCCCTTCTCCCGCCAAATCCTCCAGTTCACACGCACGAGCCCAATAATCACCATCGCGAAGATGGCGAGATCGACGAAAGCCACTAACAAAACCAGGGTCTTTCCTTCGATAACGGTCCACGCCACCGTGACAACGACCACCAACCAGATCATCCGTAGCCAGCAACGCCGTACATAACGCAGTT
The DNA here is from genome assembly GCA_963779405.1 of uncultured Solirubrobacterales bacterium. GTDB lineage: Bacteria > Actinomycetota > Thermoleophilia > Solirubrobacterales > Solirubrobacteraceae > Palsa-744. The sequence continues at coordinate 155,972 of CAVZYF010000006.1, read as the reverse complement.
GCACCAGAGCAGGCTCGTCCTCCCCTGGCCTGACGCCAAACAGCCCCTCGAAAACCCACCGTCCAACCTTTGTCATTTCGCAGGCACCCGGCCGCGCTTTTCAACGGCCTCCCGCACCTCCACCCCCCACGCCGTCAACCGCCAGGCATTGCGTTCGCCCCTCGACCGCTTCGCGTGGGTAGGTCCTCCATCCCTGGCCACCACCCCGAGCCCCTCCAGCCGGCGGAGTATCCGCGAGATCTGGCCTTCGTCGGTAAGCCCCACCAGCTCAGCGATCTCGCGATTACTCCCACCGGGCCGCTCGGCAACCGCTTGAAGGACACACAGTGTGCGGTAGGTGATGCACCTGCCCAAGCCCTTTGCCGGATCGAGCCGATCCGCCACGCGCATACCATCGGCCTGCCCCACCACTCGCGCGCCGCCGGCCCCGAGTGCCCTCGCCTCGATCGCGGCGATGAAGCACCCCTCCCGCTCCTCGAAGTGCTCGTAGAAGGTCTTGCGCGAGATGCCGGCGCGGCCGGCGATCTGCGCAACGGTTATCCGGCAGTAGCCAAGCTCGCCGAGGATTTCAGCGGCGGCGTCAACGATCCGCGCCCGCTGCACCTCGCTCATCCGTGCGTACCTCTCGGTCCCGCGCCGCCTCATTCCTGCCGGCCCCTCACAAAACCCGAACCCCAACCACCCGCGACCACCCGGTAGCAAACGGCCACCCCCGTTCGGCCGTGGCGAGAACCCGGAGCTTGTAGTAACCAGGCCCGAGGAAATTGAACCGATACCTCCCATGGAACCGGCCTTGCGCGCCGGTGCGGATCTCGGCGATCCCCGACCACTTACCGTCCCTTAGTCGCCGCTCGAGCACGAGCAGCTTCCCGAGCTTGGAGAGGTGACCACCCAGCAAACGCCCGGAGAAGTACACGCGCTGGCTCCGCCTCACGGTGTGCGGCGAGACCTTCAACGTGAGCCGCGCTCGGCGCTTCGGCGTGGGCTTCGCAGGAACCACGGCGGGTACGGGAGCCGCGGGCACCGGGTTCTGCACGCTGATCTCGCGGTCGAGTACGGTCGCCGAGTTGCCGGCGGGGTCGAGCACGCTCACGACCAGATGGTGCTCACCGTTAGGCACAGCCGTCGTGTTGAACGGCACGTCAACGCTCTCCGACGGTAGGCACGGCTGCACATACAGGAACGCCGGCAGCCCGTCGGTGGTCTGTCCGATGTTGCGGCAGCGCCCACCGTTTTCGTTGGGCACGCTGCTCTGCACGACCTTGCCGTCGATGCTGAACGTCGTCTCCCACACCCCGGCCCCGGGGTCGGTCGCGCTGAACGTCACGTCCTCCGTGCCCTGCACCGTCGGTGCACTCGCCAGTTCGCCGTTGACGTTGCCCGCCGTCGGGCCGGCGGTCTGTTCGAGCACGATGTCCGCCGCATAGATGTACACGACCGCCGCGTATTCGTTCGCGTCGCCCTGACCGGCCGGACACTTGCTTTCGTCAAATCCGCTGCACCAGACGAACGCGTAGAGGTGCGCGCCCAGGTTCGCGGCCGGCACGACCACCTTGTTGACCGGTGACAGAGGTTCCGCGGGATCGCCCACGCCCGTGGGGCATCCGAACTCGTATGCACATTGATCGAAGTTGCTGAGATCGTTAGGACCGGACAGGAAGAACGCGTACTCCGCGGTCGCGCCCCCACCACCATCGGTGTCTCCGGCCCGCCACAACGTCGCCCCGACCATCGTCTCGTCCGTCGGCGTGCTGAACGTCCACATCGCCGGATCGTTATTGACCGGATGCTCAACCTCGTCGCCAAGCGCCGCGACCAGCGCCCCACCCGGCTGACCGCACGTATCTTCCGCGCGATCCCAATCCACGACCTTTTCGCCGACCCACCCATCCACCGGCGCCACTTCCCCCGACGGCGTCCGACACGAATACACGTGATACTCACCCGCCGTCGCGACCGGCGCCGACGCCAGACCGCCCAAGCCGAGACCCAGAGCTACGAGACCCGCCACGTACGTTGCCTTCAGAATTCGTCTTCGCATCTTCTACATGTCGATCCGGTGCAAAAAGGGGAGGGGTGCCGCCGCCGGGAAGCGACGACACCCCGGGCGCCGCCGGCCGGGTCAGCAGCCCCGACGCCCACGATCAGGAAGCCGGGCGGCGGAGATACTTCGCCCTCACGGGTGTCCGCCCTGGGGTGGCTCCCCTCGGCCCGACCCTGCTCGAGAGCGGGTGACGGGCGCAAGCTTTGAAGACCCGATCGCGCACCAGCGAGCTTTAGATGTGCGACAGGGCCAAATCACAGAAGTCAGTCAAATTGAGACCTAGAGACTGACCGGCCAGGCACGCGAGCACAATGCCTTTAAGTCACACACCCGGGATGGGGCGCGCGAGCAGGGATAGGCCCGACAGGAGCGTTAGGACCCTTTAAGTAGGTATTTGTCGAGCTGGTTTCTAGCCGGGTGGGCGCGCGCTACCCAAACCCCACGGCCACACTCTTCGTCTTACGCTCGCGATGCTTCGCCTTCTTGGTCCTGTGTCTGGGGCGGGCGGGTGGGCATCCAGTAATTCTCACCTTGACCGCCCGCTTCACCACCGCCCCGTTCTGACCTTCGATCGTCGCCGGCATCGTAAGGCTCTGCCCGCAGAGGCTGTGCTTGTTCGTCGGCAGGCCGGAGGCCAGCGCGGAGTGCGGGCCCTGCGGCAGGCTCAGCGCGAACGAGGAGATCGGCGCGTCGGGAAACGCTTCGAACTTCGCGTAGGTCACCCCGCCTTTGATCTCGGTACCTCCGGTCAGCACGATCTCAACCCCCTCCCCCTGCAGCACGAGGTCGAGGTCGGGCAACGCCGCGCTGCCGCGGGAGACGAAGATCACGGGACCCCTCAGCGCCACGTCGAGCATCGGCGTCACCGCCGTGGCGGTCCCCACGAACGAGTCCGGCGGGCAGCTCGCGGGGTCCTTCGCGAACCGCGCCGCGGTGCACGCGTTCTGAAGCGTCGGCTGCAACCTCGCCGGCAGCAGTCGGGGAAGCGTCAGGTCGACCCGCTTGAGGTTCGCTTCCTCACCGCGGGCGCTCGCGCCGCCCCTTGAGGCGATCCTGACGTTCAGGGACGCTCCGGCGCCGTCCTTCAGCGCTTCGGCGTGGGCCGCGGTCGAGGCCGTAAAGGACGGTTTGAACGGAAGGCCCTTGCAGCCCGTCACCTGAAACGGGCTCGACACCGTCGCGCTCGCGCCCTGGGCGCTGGCGACGCTGCCGGTCAGCGGCAGCTTCGCGCAGCTGGTCGGGTTGAACATGAACGGAGCCCCGCCCGGCCGTTCGAAGCTCACGTCGACGCGGCGCAGCCTGATCGGGATGCCGTCGGTCTGGCCGTTGTCGCCGGTCACGTCGAGCACCGTCGGGAACGGGTTCGACACGTCGGTGATCTGCGCGGTTCTCGCGTCGATCCGCAGCGACTGGCGCACGACGACGGTGCCGAGGTCGAGCGGGCCTGCGATCACCGGCACGACGACGGCCAGACCGAAGGGGCCACCGTTATAGGGCCCCGTCAGATAGGCCTTGCCGGAGACGGACAGGGGGTTGGGGCCGGGGCCCGCTTCCGCGAGCGCCGTGCCGACCCGCGACGCTTCCGGGCAGGTCCCGGCGTTCGCGTTCGCTTCAGGGCACAGCGGGACGCTGCCGACATCCGCGAGCAGGCCGGGCGGCAGCGAGACGCTCCAGCCACCCAGTTCCTGATCGGAGTCTTCGCGTGAGAACGAGGCCTGAAACGGTGTGTTCGCGCCGGCCTGAAGGTTCGTGCTGCCCGCCGTGAAGCTCGGCGCGAAGCGGCCGACGCAGCCTTCGTCGATCGTGAAGCCGTCGAACGGATCGGCACTTGATCCGAGCCCCGCCCCCACCCCCTCCGGATCCGCTTCAGAAGCCGACCACGGCGTCAGTTCGCTCGTCGTCGTGTACGTCCCGCAGCTATCCGGGGTCGCGAGCAGCGCCCGCGGTCCTGAGAAGAAGTGCAGCTTCAGGTCGCTGAACGACAGCTGCGGGCTTTCCGCGAGTACAACCCTCAAACGGCCCGTTTGGGGGTCCGCTCTCAGTTCGGCGGGGATCTTCAACACGACCCCCGTCGCCGGGTCTTCGACGACGGCGTACGCGGCGAGCGCGCTTCCGAAGGGGTTTTCGTTCTGGGCGGCGAGATACACCGCGCCCGATAGCACGGCCCCGAACAGCGGCGTCGTCAGTTCGACCGAACCGACCTTCGACCCTTCGGGACATTCCGGCGCCTGCGCGGAGAAGTTCGCAAGACCCCCGTTGGGCAACGGTTCGCCGCCGGAACCCTCGGCGCCGAGCCAGCCGATCTGCGCGATCGAGCACGCCTGCAGGCCGTCGCCCGCAGAGGGATCGACCGTCAGCCCTTCTCCCAGCGTCACGACCGCTCGTCTGAGCGGCGGCGTGGCGTCCACTTCGGGAGCTTCGCTCGCCGGGGACTTCAGCTCCAGTTCGAGGCCCGCCGGGCTGTCCGCCTGCCGGTTCGGTTCGACCGCCGCCGGGTTCTCCGCCTGCTCGCGCTGCGGGACCGCCGCGATCGACGGTGCGAACAGGCCCGCGAGCGCTTCGCATCCGCTCACCGCGGGCAGTTCCGAGCTCGCTTGCACCCATCCCGGGCTCGTGAGCAGCGGCACCGCCTGCGGGCTGGTTGGCGCGAGGAGTTCCCTGCCGTCTTCGCTCCACTCGCCCGGGTTCTGCCAGGAGTCCAGGTGCACGCTCGCGACGAGCGGCTGCCCGGAGCAGTCGGACGGGTTCGTCAGCATCGCAGCAGGTGCGCCGGTGCTTTCGTCCCGGTCTGCGGGGTCGCCGAAGAACGTCACGTACAGCGCCGTCAGCGCGACCTGGGGAAGCTCTGAGCCCGTCACGCGCAGCACGTAGCCAGCGGGGGTCGGCGCCACATTCGCGTAGAGGATGTGGCTGCCGGCGATCGAGTCGGCGTAGCCGAACTCGGCCGGAAACCCGTGCTCGGGAACCATGTTGTAGACCTGCGCGTCCAGCCAGTCACCGCCTTCCGGTTCGGTCCGCAGATGCCCGACCGCGGTGTCCGGCGGGCAGCCACCCTTGGCCCGCGAGGACAGCTGGGCGTATGTGCACTCCGGCGTCGCCAGGGCGCTCGCGAGGAAGCCGAGCGGCAGTTCCACCACGAAGTCCTTGACGTCCTGAACGCTGGTGTCGGTGAGGCCGAAGGGCAGGGGCCTGAGCTCGTTGTTCAGATCGACCGTCGCCGTCAGCTCGTACGGGTGGCCGCCCGCTTGCGTGTCGGGCAGGCCGTCCAGTCCCGCGATGCTCGCGTCGAAGCTCGACACCCCGAACGAAGGCGCGGAGCTTTCCAGCGGCGTTTGCGAGCTCGTCGACGCTTCCGGCGGCCCACCGCCGGATACGCTGGCCAGGTTCGCAAAGGAGCTCAGAGCGCCTTCGGTCACGCTCACGGAGACGATCATCCGCAGCGTCTGATCGGGCGCGACCGGCCCGGTGAACGTGCACTGCAGCGGCACGCTCGTGCATTCGGAGTCCAGCTCTTCGCGTTCGTGGCCGGGTCTTTCCGAGGAGAATTCGACCGCGGTCGGTTCCAGCCCCGGCCCCAGCGTGTCCGCGAGCGTGACCGGTTCCCCATCGGTTGCCACGCTGCCCGCGTTGCGCGCGGTGACCGTGTAGCTACCCCCCGCCGCCGGCGAGAACTCGGTCGGCGCGGCGAACGAGGATATCGTCCACCTCGCAGCCGGCGTGGCAGCGCGCGCGGAGGTGGCGATACACAGAGCCAGCGCCGTCATCAGGACAGCCGACGTCGCCCAGCGCCAACCGGCAAAGACCCCAACAACCCGCGCTCCCCTCATCCCCAGAGGGTACCGTCACGGGCCCTCCTCAGCGCCACCAGACGAAATAGTACGTGAGGGTGTAAAAACGGGTTATTTTGGGCGAGAGGGCGTAGGACCTCTAAGCTCTCAAACGCTTTGGGACGGCAGGCTCGAGACCGAGATACGAGCGGGAGGGCCGGTCTCCCGGCCCTCCCTTGCTACTTCGCATGATCCGCTGCTAGCGGAGCCCGGCCGTTTGCGCGACCGGGCTCCGCCGGGCGCTCATTCGAACTTCTGGATGCGGCCGTTGTCTTTGTCAACTACGTAGAGGTTCCCGTTCGAGGCGACGGCGACGCCCGAGGGGCTGCTGAACTGCCCTTCTTTGGTGCCGGGGGTTCCCCATCTCGTAAGCGGTGACCCGCCGGCGGAGAACTCCTGGATGCGGTCGTTGCATTCGTCGGCGACGAACACTTCGCCGCTGGTGCCGACGGCGATGCCGTGCGGACAGCTGAGCTGTTCGGCGCCGCTGCCCTGCGAGCCCCACTTCGTGACGAACGTTCCAGTCGAGCTGAACTCCTGCACGCGGGCGTTGCCTTCTTCGGCGACGTACACGTCCCCGTTCGCGGCCACGGCGATGCCGTGTGGGTAGCTGAACTGGCCGTTTCCGTTACCCGAGATCCCGCCGAAGCGGCATTGGGTTTTACAGATCTCGAATTCGTCTTTTTCGTTGCTCACACCCCAACCGATCGTCTCGATAAATGTTCCAGAGGACGAGAACTCCTGTACGCGCTGCTCCTGTTCGTCAACGACGTACACGTCCCCGTTCGGGGCGATGGCCACACCCGAGGGCCACTCGAACTGGCTGCTTTCGACACCAAAAGACCCCCACTTGGTGATGAGTTTGCCTTCCGGAGAGAGCTCCTGCACGCGGTTGTTGCCTTCTTCGGCGACGTACACGTCGCCGCTGGAGTTGACGGCGATCCCGCGTGGGCGGCTGAACTGCCTTTCTCCCGAACCCGGGATGCCGGCCTGGCATTTGCTCGTGCAGATCTCGGCTTCGTTTTTACCGTTGCTCACGCCCCAGCCGATCGTCTCGATGAACGATCCGGTGGAGGAAAGCTCCTCGATGCGGTTGTTGGAGGTGTCGGCGACCCACAGATTGCCGTTGGACGCGACGGCGGCGCTTTCGGCGTATTCAAATTGCAGTGCGCCGGCGCCCAACGAGCCAAACGAGGTCAGGTACAGTGGCGGAGCGATGCTGGTTGCGACCGTCAGCGCCTTGCTCAGGGACATCGCGTCTTCTCCCGACATGACATAAGAGGCGGTTTCGAAGCCCCCGCCGAAATCGAATTCGGGGAACGCCGATACCGTTTCGCCTTTTTCGTTTTCGTAGGTTGTGAATTCCTGGGTGCCCGCGCTTTTTGCGTGCAGGGGCAGATCCACTTCGAACGTTTTGGTGTTGAGCGGGGTGATCGGGACGACGAGGTGGCCCAGCAGGATGAATTCGTACTCCTTGGCCGGGTTTTCGACGGTGGTTTCTTCCAGCTTGAGCGCGATACCGACCTGTTCTTTTGCTTTGTTGATAAAGACCAAGCTGCCGCTGCCTTTGATCACAACCGTCCCCGCGGGAGAACCCTTGCTGTTGACCTGGCTTTCACGTAGGGGGCCAAAGCAGTTCGTCCATTCCATCTTCACCGATACGGTTTTGGCGGCGGTGATTTCTCCCGTGGTCTTGCTTTCACCGCACAGGATCCACTGCCTGGCTTTCGTTTCGAGGCGTGGTTCGCCGGTCCCGTGTTTTTCGAATTTGACGGGGAAATTTTCGCCCGTCCCGGTTTTGAATTCCGGTGGCGCCGCCGCCATCGCCGACGCCGCGACTACGGCCCCCAGCGCGAGCACCGCGACGAACGCGGCCAGCACCTTCCTGCCCTTGAATCTCATCAGATAACACTCCTCGTATCGGTCCAGATCAAGCGCCCGCCCGCCCCGTCTCTTCCAAAGGGAGGCGAGCGGGCACCGGTCTATGGTCTGACCATTAGTAATCGCCCGCGAGCACCGGTCGCTATACCAATGTGCGCAGATCGAGCAGGCTCGCTTTCGCACGTTGTGAGCGACACGTCGCTGTTTTCAGCCGGCTAGCATCCACACGAGAGTTTCACCCGACAGTTGAACTCTCCGGCGGCCCTGGCGTCGCGGCGAGCTCGTCCAGTTCGAGCGCCACTTCGATCTCGGCGGGACATGGGTGCAGCGTGCGGCCGAGCCGCTCTTCGATCGTGCGCAGACGATTTTCGACGGTTCTGCGCGCGACTCCCAGCGCGGCGGCCGCGGAGGAGGCGTTGCACTCGGACGCCAGGTAGGCGCGCAACGTCCGCTGCAAGCTCGGACCGTTGCCCCGTGCATCTTCCAGCGGCGCGATGTAGACCTCCAGCAGCGCCCTGCCCAGCCCCTCGTCTTTGAGTGCCGTCGCGAGCAGCGCGACGTCCGCGTACCTCGTCGCCCCGCCGCGGGTGGGTGGGATCCCATTCAGTGGGTTCTCATTCCGTGGGATTCGATTCCGGCGCAGCGCGACGAGCAGCGCCGCCTGGGCCTGCTGGTGGGTTGACCGCCAGCCCTCGATCCCCCGCGCCGGCTCGCCGAGCGCCAACACCACGGACGAATGGGATCCCCTCCCACCCGATCCGATTCGGTCGGATTCGATTCCATCCGCGGGTGGGTTGGATTTGGATCCCGGTCCAATGACTCGCTCGATCTCCCCGACCGCGAACCGGTCTCTGCCGCCGAGCCATGCCCACACGCCCTCCTGGCCCTGCGCCACGCTCAGCAGCCGGCGATCCGCCCTCAGGGCAAGCTCGCGGATCGCCGGCGCCGCACCGGCGCCGATCGCGATCACGCCGAGATGCCAGCGATCCTCGAGCTCGTAGTCGAGCCCCGCCCCCTCTGCCTCGGCGGCGCCGCCCGCCAGCAGCCTCCTGACCAACTCCGCGCGGCGCCTCTCCGGCGAGCGGCCGATGCGCACGAGCTCGTCCCCATACTCCTCAGCGATCCGCTCAAGCAATCGATCGAGCACCGCCGCCTGCGCGCGCAACGCTCCTCGCAGCGCATTGCGCTGATCGGACAGACCGCTGCGCTCGGCCTCGTCCATCACGAACTGCTCGAAGAGCGTATGCCCGACGAGATACCGCCGCAGCACCGTCTCCAGCGGCACCCCGACACGCGCCGCGCGACGCGCCTGTTCTGAGGCGACCGCCGGGATCGGGCCAATCCAGCCCTCCCCCCGTTCGATTCCCTCCAACACATACTCGACCGCCGCGACCACAGTGGCGCGCAACCCCGCGATGTACTCGGCATCGTCATCACCGGAACCCGCCAGTCCACCCGCGCGTATCCGCGTGAAGATCGCCTGCACGAGATCCTCCCGTCGCGCGCGCAGTCGCGCTACCACCCCGACACGAACATCCTCGATAGGTACCTCGTCAGCTGCGGGATCGGGCGTCAGAGCAGACCCCTTCACGGCGCCGACTGAGCGCCCGGACTGACCCGACTCGGGCTGACCCTCATCGTCGCGACTGGCGAGCAGCTCCCGCGCGAGCTCGTTGCCGCGCTCGATCTCGCGCTGCACCCCCGCCTCGTCCATGAACGGGCCGACGATGATCCCCATCACCGGGCCGAGCAACTCCACCAGTGGCCGCGACTCACGCGCGAGCAGCCGCGCGTTGACGATCCCGACCACCGACGCGAGCAGGCCCTCGGCCGCGAGCGGCGAGGCGTGCGAGACCTCGCTCTCGATCCGCTCCACGACCAGCGCGCGGAACGCCTCGAAGATACGCTCGCGGTGCTCGCGCACCCGCGGACCGGCGGTCTGCACCTCCAGCAGGCAGACTCGCGCAAGCTCGGGCTCGGCTTCGAAGAACACGAACATCGCCGCGAGCGCCGCGCGCATCCCCTCCCACCACGGGTGGGTGGGGGCCGAGTCACCGAACGCCCCCGCGATCAGCCGGACGGCGCGCTGCAGCGCCCCGTCGAGCACCGCGACCAGGCACTCGTCGAGATCCTCGAAGCACGCATAGAACGTGCGCCGCGATACCCCCGCCCGCGCGAGTACCAGCTCCATCGACGCATCCGTCACGCCACGCTCGGCGACCACCTCCACGACCGCGTCGAGGATCGGGTCCCTCTGGACTATTACCATCTGATAGTATCGTTCCCTGGATCGGTCTGATGCCGGGGCGCCGTCTCTTCCCAAAGGGACGTCCCGGCATCGGGCTTTAAAACGTCGTACTCACCCACCGGTGAGCACGACCGGAATGTCTACAGCAGCGCGGCCGAGACGTCTATAACCCGACGGGTAGTGCTTGGGGGTGTGAAAGCGGGTTATTTTTGGCGGTAGAGCCCCTAGAAGCTGTACGCCACCGCCTGCGGCTCGTGAGCGTCACGGGCGGCGCGACCGCCCGGGTCCAGCGCTTCACCCAGCCTTTTGGCGCACCAGCTGCACGGGCTTCGTCTGGGTGCTCTCCGGACTTGGCGCGAGCTCGAGGATCGCCAGGCTCGCGCCGCAATGGCCATGATCTGCTTTGAGCAGAGCGCGCCCGGAGGTGTTCAGCTTGAACTCGATCGCCTTCTTTTCATCGCCCGCGATCGAGAAATCCACAGATCCGATCGTAGTGGCGGCGGCCGTGGGTGTCGGATTCTTCCTACCCTTCGCGTTGGCAGCACCCTTCGCCGTCAACGTCAGCTTGCCGTGGCAACTTTCGATGCCGAGGCACTCGAGCTTCAGCAGCGCCATGCCATTTCGCTGAACGCCGACGCTCGTGGTGGTGAGCGACACGCCGCCGGTCATTGCTGCTTCTTCTTCCTTTTGGCGTTTGAGCGCTGCAGCTTCGCGGGCCTCGGTCGCTTCCCTAGCTGTCTGTTGTTCCGCTTCCTTGGCGTGTAGGGCTTCCAGTTCTTTGGCGTGTCGCACTTCGAATTCCCTGACCCTCATGGCCGATTCTTCTTCGGACATGATTTGCACCCATTCCGGTAACTCGGCTTTATACGGACACCCACCGTTACAGGCCCCAAGCGCTTGGGTTTCCAACGGGCGGTGGCGACCTTCGGTCCTGCCGACCGCATTGGTCGCGACGAACCAATAAGTGTAGGAGTAGCCTGGTTCCAGACCTGTCAGCACGGCGGCCACCGTCTCAGCAGCAGAGCCGCTCGCCAGATGGTCCTGCCCAAGAGGGCTCACCGCCGCCGCTTCGCACGGAGCTCCCCCGCTGGGGGGACGCTCGCACTGGATCCAGACTTCGAGCGTCGTTTCGCTGCCCTCCGGGTCGATCTGGGCTTCGAGGGTCGCGCCGTGTTCGGTGACGCCCGCCGGGGTCTCCCCGCTGATCGTCGGCGGTTCGCCACTGGCCGCCAGCGCCGGCGCAGCCGAGAGCACGAGACCGCCGGACAGGATGGCGCACGAGGCAAGTGCATACCGAAGGGCGCTCAAGGAAAACGGTGATTTTCTTTGTCCAGAACCCATCATCGAAAACCTCCCGTAATCATACAGTCCCGGTTCCTCGCGCGTGCAACATCAGCGACGCCGCTTCACCCTGAAGGATCTATAACCCGACGGTAATCTTTGGGTGTGACAACGGGTTAGTTTTGGCCGAACTTGGCCAAGAATCTCAGCGGCCGTCCGCAAGTCGGGATTCGTGCCACCAGCCACAGCGGCCGGCGATCGTGGCGACGCAGATCAGGAGGGTATCTGGCTCGAGCGTTTCAGGAGCCGATTAATCCACCGCTTGACGGCGCGCTTACGCGCTTGCGCTCGTTCATGCGCCCCTTCGTTCTCGTACATGAACACGTCGAGTGACATCCGCCCGACATCGGGTGGCGCTGGGATCGGGTTGGGAGCGGGGGTAGGTTGATCTGGCATAGCAATCAGGTTAGCGCAAGGGCGAGCGTCCACATCAGCGTCTCCATGCCCAACGCGGGCAAGTTCGTCGTACATACGGTCGATATCGACCGCGAACGAGACCCGTGCGGGCCACAGCACCCAACCCGCAAACGCACCGGCTAATAGAAACGCGGCCATCGCGAGCACCACCGCCCACGCCGGCGCACCACGGCCGATCGCGGCGGCGCCGAGAAAGCTCGCCGACAAAGTCGCCGCGGCAACGAGGGTGCTCGTGCGGGTACGAAGATCGGACAGAGCCGTACTCTGCTGATCGAGCGCACGCTGCGCCGCAGAGTAGACGAGCTCCTCGAGCATAGGTGCTGACATAGTCCAACCAACGCTACGCATCGCCTACGACGAAACGCTCGATCGAACCGCCGCCGACCCAGAATCCCCAATGTTTTCGGGCCTCTCCCCCAGAAAGTTGGCGCGAGAACGCTCACGTCCTGCGCCTGGCGATGCCGCTCGGCCGGCTACACCTCCACCCCCAACAGCTCCCCGCGCGAGCTCACTCCCAGCTTGCGGTAGATGTGTTTGGCGTGCATGCGGGTCGTCTCGACGCTGATCCGCAGCTCCTGTGCGATCTCGGCGTTGCGCCGGCCCCTGCCGAGCATGTTCAGGACCTGGCGCTCGCGGCGCGTCAGCTCGGTTATCCCGACCATGCGTACCGCTGAGAACGGACGCTCGGACATCGAAATCAGCACCTCCCTGCCGTTGGCCGCCAGCCGCACGCTGCGCACGATCTCCGCCGCGGAGGCGTCGGTTAACAGGCACGCCGTCGCGCCGAACGCGACCACCCTCGTCGCGTAAGCGCGGGTCGGACGGTGCGCGAGGACGACGAGCCCTACGTCCGGTCTCGCGTCGTACAGCCGCCGCGGCAGCGCCGAGGTGGCGGCGCTGTCTTCGTCGAGCACCACAACCTGCGCTCTGCGGCGCGCGATCGCGTCCTCGAGGCCGTCGTGATCGAGGCCGGCGCCCAGCAGTCGCAGACCCCTGGCGCCGCCCAGGATCTGGCGCAACCCCCGGTTAACCACGCCCCCGAACCGGCCCACGACAACACCCACCGGCCGCTCACGCCTCGCGGGCCTAGCGTGGCTCGTTCTGTGGTTCCTACCGGGTGGGAGCAAATCGTTGTTTTGGGATGTCATCGACGTATTGCCTGCGACCGCGAATGGGAGGGCCGAGTCCGTCCGGCCCTCCCGCGTCGATTCGCATGGCTGGGGTGCTACGTGCGGCTTACCCTTTTTCGCTGGCTTCCACGGCTTCCGCGGTCGCCGTGTTCAGTTCCCCGTTGAGGATCGCGGTGTTGCTGCCGTCCGCCGAGGGGAGCTTCAGTTTGCTGTTGACGATCGGGTCGATGATGAACGAGAGCAATTCGCCGCAGCCTTCCGCCGTCGGCACCGAGAAGGCGTTATCGACGAGCGAGTTTTCCTTCAGCTTCAGCAGGAAATGCCCGAATTCTTTCTCGTTGCTTTCTTTACCGACTTTGCCTTTGATCGGTTTGTTCGGTGGGTTCGGCGAGGTAGTCCCGGTCGTGAGGTGCAGCTCGATCGGGCTCGATTCCGAACCGATGTAGCAGCCACTACCCAACAACGGGTTTTTGAGGTGCACCCTTACCGGCAGCGTGATCGCGGTGCCTTCCCCGAACGACAGGTTCGCCGTGTTCAGGATCGCCGGGTTGCGTTCGTTGGCCACGACTTCTGTAGTGGCCGTAACGCCGGTTGTTTTGTTTTCAAAAATCGCTTTACACGTTCCCCGCTCGAGCTTTTCGAGCAGTTTTTCGCCCTTGATTTCTTCACAGTTAATCAGATCCAGCAAACCACCCGGGACATTCAATTCCGTCTTCGAGAGGCTCACCCCGTTGGCCCCCGGGAGCAGGAAGTATTCTTCTTCGTTGCCCGTCGGGATCGCCCCACCTTCGAGCGTCAGCGTCTTGTTGATCGGGACTTTCGTGGACCCGATCGCAAATTCACCGCTGGTCGTCAACCCGTCCTGACAGAGCGCGTCACCAGGCGGGACACCCAAGGCTTTGATCGTGCCCAACGGGCAGTTGGCGAAGATCGAGAAGATGCCTTTCGGCTGCGCCATCGCCGGCGACGCCGCCGCCAACGACACCAGCGGCACCATCAACGCCATCCCTGCAAGCAGCAGCATGCGTTTTACCTGCCTGAACATGAACTACCTCCCCTTTGTTGTTGACTATTGCTTCTGACCCTTCCTGGTGAGCTTTTGAATAAGTTGTGTGACTGAGGTTGATAGAAATAGAACCGGGTTGCTTAAACCAAGCTACGCAACAGGGCTAGGTGGTTACCGCAGCGTTCCTGCTTGCCGGCCGTTGCGTGCCTCGATACACGGTTGTTAAACCGCGTAAACGTTTCGACCGCTGCTGTGCGTCCGAGAGAGATTGACCCCGTGGGCCTGATGGTGCTTCTACGCAGCATCGTGGAGCCTCCTACGGGGTCCGAAGGAGACGCAGGCCCCTCGGTTGTTGCAGGGCGGTATGGCCGGCGCTAGACTTTGGGGCATGACGACACGCGAGAAGGCCCAGAAACTGCTCGACGAGACGCCCGAGGAGGAGCTCGACACATTCGTTGAGATCATCGCCTCACGGAGCAAAACGAACCGCAGCGCGCAGCGCGACGCACGCAGCCGGGCACGCGCCTTCCTCATCAGCGTGGCGAAAGGCACCTCCGGCCTGGACCTGGACCAGCTGCGCACCGTGCGCGAGCGGGCGTGGCGCTGAACTGGGGCGCCGGCCCCTGGGTCGCCGACACATCCGCCTGGGCGCGCGCATCCCACCCCGACGTCGCGCCCCAATGGGAAGCCGCCGCGGCCGCCGATGAGCTGATCGCCTGTCCGGTCATCACGCTCGAGCTGCTCTTCGACGCACCCGGAGCCGGGGAGGGTCACCGCTTCGCCTTCTTGCTCTTCTTGACCGGCCCGAAGTTCTTCCTCGCGGTCCTTTCACAGCTTGCTCGCTTCGCCTTCTTGCGGTCCTTGCCACAGGCCTTCAGCGCCGCCGCCAGCTTTTGGGCCCTGGTCAGCGGTTTCACCGCCACCGCCGGCGCCGCCGCCGGTGTGATGTTGCCTTCGCCGTTGAAGCTCGCGGTGCCGGGGGCGAGCAGGCTGGGGGTCGCCGCGGGGATGCCGTGGCACTGTTCGCCCAGGCACGGCGGCAATGGCGGGGTCGGTTCGGCGATGCAGCCTTCGGGTTCGCAGACGCGGGCGTCGTAGACGTCGAGCTCGGTGTCCGTGTCCGCGGGGACGAGCTGGTCCGCGGTCGTGAAGAACACGTTGTCGCCGCTCGCGTCGCTGCCGATCAATTTGACGGCGCTTCTGCCGCCGCCCGCCTCGGCGGTATCGCGACCATCGGAGATCAGGTAGGTACACCCGGCGACATGGCCCGCGGGGCAGCTGCCGGCGCCTTCCCGCTCCCACTCGTACACGTTCTCCACATAGATCGCTTCTCCAGATACCGTATAGCCGGCCGGCACGTCGTCGAGCGCTTTCGGCGTCAGACCAACCGGACTCGTGAAGAAGATACGGGAGCCGTCGTCTGACATCGTGGGGTCGTCGCGGCGATGCCCACCCGTCACGTCCACGGCCAGCGCGAGTTCCGCGTTACCGGCGCCGGCGTTACCGGCGTCGTCGAACCCTTCCCCACCGATCGAGACCCGCGTCAGCTGTTCTGTGGCGGCGTCGTAGCGGAAAATTTGGGCTCCGCCCGTCCCACCATCGCCGCGCGTATCGTCAGGCGTGAGTTCGCCGTGGCTCGCGAACACGAGGAAACGCCCTTCGGGAGTCACATTCTGCTCGAGGTCTATAATCCCTCCGGGCTCTATTTCTTCTTCGTCTACGGTGTGGTACGTGTTTGGGAGGGCCGCGATGAACGCCGTATGCCCTGCCGGGTAGTGCGCGTCACGCTCGTACACGTAGAGGTTGTCCTCGCCGGCGACCGCTTCGGCGCCGAGCGCGCTGCGGTTGTCCGCGAGCTTGCCCTTCGCGACGAAATACACGTGCGAGCCGTCCTCGGACACGGCCGCGACACCCTGGACTCGAGGCCCACCCACCCCGCCAGGCGCAGGTGCGCCACTCACACCTTCAGAAACATCGACCAGATTATGACCAGCGGGCTCGGCGAAGTCATACAGGTAGAGGTTGCAACCAGCGCCGCTCAGCACACACCCCCCAGCGCTGCCCATGCCCTGAGTTGCCCCGTCGGTCAACTGCTGGGTATCGAGAAAGTAAGCTACCGCCCGTTCTCTCGAGGCCCCCGCGAACCTGGCCGCGCTCGGGTGCGCCGCGGCTTCCCTGCACTGCACTTCAGCCGGTTCCGCTCCAGCACCGCACTCGGGCTGGGAGATCGCAACAGTTTCCGCGCCGGCTTCTTCCCCATCGATACGCGCATAGAGCTGCGTCGTTTCGGGCGCCCTCGCTCCCGACGGGCAGACTCCTTCAGCTTCGTGGCCGGTCGGGGCGAAGTAGATCGTGCGACCGTCCGCCGACAGCGCATTCTGCCCGCCGTCCTCGTTGGGCAGGAGCGTCCCGCAGGTGCTGATCAAGTTCTCCCGCCGGGAGCGGCTTGCCTTGATTCTCACCAGGTACGACTGTCCTGCCATCGCTGACCCCGACCAGCAACGGTGGTTCCGTGTTACCGCTACCAACATACTCATACAGAGAATCGGACAGTCCTCCAGGGCCTTCCTTACCGATTGTTTCGTCGAACGGCCAAAAGCCTTCGCGACTGATGGCATCCCAGACGACGTGGGAGAAATCGGCGGAGGCCTGGATCGTAGCTTCCGCGTTTTCGAATGCGAAAGCGCCTTGCCCGGAGCCCGGGAACGCGACCGAGCCGACCGGGGTAAACGACCCACCGGGAGCGCGAACATAGAAATCTTCTTCACGGCCACTGGACGGCGTTCGACGCGCTATATAGCGCCAACCCCGAGCTCGGGTCGGCACCCCAGACAGCGTTGGACGGAAACTCGGTCGCGGGCGGCGACAGCGAGGTCGTCTTCCAGCACGGAGGCGCAGCGGGAGCACACAGCTGGCCGCTGTACGGTTGCGCGCTCTCGACGCGCGTGAATTCAAACAGGCCACCCGCGGTCGCCTTGACATTTTTCGCCGTACACGACAGCGCCCCCGGCGGACACTGAATGCTCGGGACATCGACAGCCGAACCACCTTCAGAAACACTCGGCGGCACCCCAGCGGGATCGAGATCGAGCGCGGCGCCATCCTTGAACGGCGGCGTCACCATCTCATACGCCCGGCCGTCCGGCAAAGCGCTACCTTCGGTCCCATACACGAACGTGTGGCCGGGTTCGTAGGCTTCGCGCGGTTCACCCGTCACCGGTTCATCCCTAACCGACAGCCGCCAGTAATACTTAGTATCCGGCGCCAGACCGACGAGCTGCGCGCTCACCAAGACCGGTTCGGTGCCGTAGCCGATCGCAGACTTCTTCTGCGCGCAACGCGCGCTCGCGCCATACGCGGTGCTCGTGCCATATTCAAAGACACAGCGCGTGACCTGCAACCCCTCCGGGTTGACGCTCGCACGCAATTCCGCGGAAACCGTCTGTTCAGGTTCTTCGGGCGGGGCGGCCGGGTGCAAGGTGAGGTTCTTTGCTTCCCCGCCAGTGACGATCGGCACGGTCGCGGTCGTGAACGTTTCGTCGTTGCCATCGACGGTCGTCGTGCCCTTCTTGCCGACCAGACGGAAATGATATTCCGTGCCGCCAAGCAACCCGGCGAGCTTCGCTTGCACCGGGAGCGCGTTTAGGCCGGCGCCGATCTGTTCCGCGTCAGGTTCCTTACATGGTTCAGTGTGGTCGTACACGTGCTCGGCTGCAAACACGCTGCTCGTGGCGTATTCGAAATAGCATTCGCTCACAGGCGAGCCCACGGGGTTGACCTCACCGTTGAGGGTCGCTGTCGTCGCCTTGGCTTCGCTCGCGGCGCCCGTGTTCACTTCGAGCGCGACAGCAAAGGCATCGATCTGATCGGAAACCGTGTTCGCTGCATATACCGTGCCGCTCGTCGGCGTTCCCGCGCTCGAATCGACCGCGAGGCCGGCGCCGGCGCCGCCGGCCAACCGTTCAGCACCAAATGTTTCCGCGACTTCGCCCGACGGCGCAATGCTCTTGATCGCGCCGCCGAGATCGACATACAACGAGTTGTCGGAGAGGTTGACCGCGAGACCCGAGATTTCATCGCCTTGGAACGCACTCCCGAGGCTTTCGCAGCTAGGACCACGCTTTTGGATATTTCCGCCTTGGATAAAATAGAAATCACCCAAACTGTCAATACCAACCTGTCCGGGATACCTACTCAAATTCTCACTACAACCAGGACTGTTGGCGGCGGCTCCGGCCTGAGTGAACTCGATTGTGTCTTCGACGTCGTGAACCCAGAGATTACCGGCCGTATCGACAGCAAAACCACCTAGTTCCCCAAAGAGAATGTATTCGCCTCCGAGGATCCGGTTGACGTCGAGCTGACCATTGGGAGTCCCACCGGATCCGTTGTTACCCCAGCTCGGCAGCAGCTGGCCGTCTTCGTTGAACTTGGTGATGAGGTTGTCGGCTTGGTCGCCGACATAAACATCGCCGAATGATTCGCTTGATGGATCGTTGTCGACCGCGATGAACGTTGGGGATTCAAACTCGCCGGGTTCAGAACCCGAGACGCCCGCCTGGCATCCACCCATCGACGTCGATGTACATTCGTCGAAACCGATGCCACCTTTCACCACACCCCAGCCCCACGCACGCATGAACTGTTCACCCGCCGGCTTTGACGGATCGAACTCATCAATCCTGCGGTTGCCCGTGTCGGCGACATAGACATCGTGAGTGGCGTCGTTCACCGCAACGCTGCTGCCGGCGGGGTTTCCGCTCAGGCCCGCGGCCTGCAGCTCCAGCTGACCCGCGCCCGTGCCGGCACCCGAACCGAGCGGGTGTTCATTGGAAGCGTGCGCCGAGTTCGCCAGCGCCGGGGCGGTGGCGAAGGCGAGGGTGGCGAGGATCGATATGACGCCGGTTGGGAGGAACTTAGAGACGTGCATCGATGCCTTCCTTTTGCGTTATTTCAAAGCTGGCTAGGGGTGAGGTGGGCAACTCGGGTTTGTGGTGAGTTACCCGGGTCTCGTCAATACAGCTACGCAACTCGGCTAGGTGGTTACCCACGCGCTGTTGCTTGCCGGCCGTTGCGTGGTTCGATACACGGTTGTTATTCCGCGTAAACGTTTTGGCCGTCGTCGGCGGTCCCTGGTGGGCCCGATCTGTGGGGTTGGTGTTGCTTCTATGCAGCATCGTGCGGCCTCCCGCTTGGATTGAGTGCCCGCCCACCCGAGGCGCAGGCCCCTCGGTGGTTGCGGGGCAAAGCGCTGGCGGCACCCGCTAGAATCCAGTCCATGAAACGTCGTGTGCGCACCACCCCCCTGATGTCGGTTGGGCATGAGGCCGAGTGGGCCGCGATCAACCGCGAAGAGGCCGAGCAACTGCGCGCTAGCAACATGGCGCTGACCCCCGTCCAGCGGCTCGCGCAAGGCCAGAAACTCTCCCAGATGGCGGTCTCTCTGCTGGCCGCCTCGATCCGCGCCGGCCATGCCCCCAGACGAACCTACTGGTCCTGACCTCGACGGCGTCGTCGCCGACGCCAACGCGGTCGGCTTGGACTATGTCGTGATCGGCGGCTTTGCTGTTATCTATCACGGCTACATCCGCGCGACCAAGGACAGCGACCTGCTCGTGCCCGACGGCCCCGAGGCCGACGCCGCGGTGCTGCGGTTGCTCGAGCGCATCGACGGCAGACGCCTGCGCGACAACAAGATCCTCACGCCCGGGGACGTCGCCGGCGCGGAGAGCCTGCGCGTCAACAGCCGCCACGGCATCATCGACATCATGCGCGGGGGACTCCCACCGCTCGACTACGACACCGTCGCGCAGCGCGCAGAGACGACCGACTGGGAGGGGCAGACCGTCCGCATGGCAGCCCTCCCGAGCCTCGTCGGCTTCAAGCGCCTCGCGGGCCGACCCCAGGACGGAACCGATCTCACCGAGCTCGAAGCGATCTACGGACCGCTGCCGACAGACCCGATCCCCGGGCTCGACACATAGGTCGAGCCTCACTTCCGAGCCTTCTTGACGGGACCGAAGTTCTTCCTTGCGGTCCTTTCACAACTTGCTCGCTTCGCCTTCTTGCGGTCCTTGCCACAGGCCTTCAACGCGGCCGTGAGCTTCTGGGCTCGCGTCAAGGGCTTTTTGACCACCGCCGAATTAGATTCCCGCCCACCCGTGATGTTGCCTTCTCCGTTGAAGCTCGCCGTCCCCGGCGCGAGCAGGCTGGGGGTGGCCGCGGGGATGCCGTGACACTGTTCGCCCAGACACGGCGGCAAGGGCGGGGTCGGTTCGGCCACGCAGGGGCTGCTCGGTTCGCAAACGCGGGCGTCGTAGATATCGATCTCGGTGTCCGTGTCGGCCGGGACGAGCTGGTCCGCGGTCGTGAAGAACACGTTGCTCCCGCTCGCGTCGCTGCCGATCAATGTGACGGCGCTTCCCGGGCCGCCCGCCTCGGCGGTATCGCGACCGTCGGAGATCAGGTACACGCAGCCGGCGACACGGCCGGCGGGGCAGCTGCCGGCACCTTCCTGCTCCCACTCATACACGTTTTCCGCATATGTCAGGGCTTTGTAGGGCCCTGCCTTACCATATTCCGTCTTGGTCCCGATCGGGAAGTCGTCGAGCGCTTTCGGCGTCAGACCGATCGGACTCTGGAAGAAGACACGGGAGCCGTCGTTGGACATCGTCGGGTCGCCACGCCGATCCGAATCCTGAACTATCGCGATATGCGCGTCGCCCGTGTCGGCGTTACCGTTGTCGTCGAACCCTTCACTGCCGATCGAGACGCGGACCAGCTGTTCGCTCTCGGCGTCGTAGCGGAAGATCTGCGCGGAACCGTCGCCGCGGGTGTCGCCGGGGGTGAGCACACCGTGGCTCGCAAAGACGAGGAAACGCCCTTCGGGAGTTACGTTCGGGCCAAGATCACCAGCCTCCCCCTCGCCGTAGTCCGCGCTCGGGAGGGAAGCGATGAACGCGGTATGCCCCTGCGGGTAACGCGCGTCGCGCTCATACACGTACAGGTTGCCCTCGCCCGCGACGGCTTCGGCGCCGAGCGCGTCCCGGTTGTCCGCGAGCTTGCCCAGCGCGACGAAATACACGTGCGAGCCATCGGATGAGACCGCCTCCACTTCCCGCACTTGCGGACCGCCCCCGCTCGTATCCCCCGCGGAGACATCGATCAGGTTGTACCCGGACCGTTCGTCGAAATCGTACATGTAGAGGTTGCAGTCCCCTCCGGGCCCTCCGTCGATTTCACAATCACTGCCACTCGCACTGCCACTCGCGTTGCCTGTCCCCTCGGTCGCTTCGTTCGTGAGCTGCTGGGTATCGAGGAAGAACACCTTCGAGCCGTCTTCGGAAGCATCCACGAAACCAGCATCACGCCAACTCGGGTTGGGTTTGCCGGGTTCGCCGACCGCAATATTTTTGAGGCAAGGTTCCTCAGTACAATTGTCGTCGGGAGGGCTTTCGCTGGTCGTCTCCGGTGCGTCGGGCTGGGAGATCGCGACCGTGTGCGCTTGCGACAGCCCGAGCTTGCCGGCTTCTTCCGGTCCGAGTTCGCCGTCGACGCGGGCGTAGAGCTCCCTCACCGGGACTTCTTTGCCAGTGTTCAGGCCTGAGCCCGAAGCGCACGGTGCATCGGGGATGAAATACACGGTGCGGCCATCCGCGGACACAGCACCTCGCACCCCCTTTTCGCCACCCAATCCCGTTCCGCAGGTTCCAACCAGTTCGTGACTGTCCTCGCCACCGCTGACACCGACAAGCAACGGTGGTTCGCTGTCGCTGGCACGCGGATACTCATACACAGACTGTTCTGCTCTCGTCTGATCGAAGGGCCAAAAAGCTCCATGGTTAAGGTATTCAGCTCGCCACACAATATGCGAGAAATCGGCCGAGGTCTGGAACGCGACGGACGAGCTTTCGCTACTGGAGCGGAGAGATTCAGCCGATCCCGGGAATGCCGCCGGGCCGACCACGTTAAACACCCCTTCGTTATCGCGCACATAGAACTCTTCTTCTTTCCCGCTGGACGGGGTCTCCATGCTGTAGAGCACCGTATCCGTGTTGACATTCGCGACCCACGGCTGATTAGACGGATACAGCGTCGCGGGCGGCGACAGCGGCGTACTCACCCACCCCGCGGGGGAACGCGAGAATTCAAACACACCACCGGCGGTGTTTCTGGTATTCGACACCGTACACGACCGCGCCCCCGGCGGACACTGAATGCTCGGGAGGAACACACGCGAACCATCTTCAGCGACACTGGCCCCCACAGCAGCACCAGCAGGATCCAAATCGAGCGCAGCACCATCCTTGAACGGCGGCGTCACCATCTCATACGCCCGGCCATCGGGCAACGCGCTACCTTCGGTGCCATACACAAACGTGTGACCGGGTTCGAAGGCTTCCCCGTTCACATCCTGCACCGACAGCCGCCAATAGTACTTCGTATCCGGCGCCAAACCGACCAACTGCGCGCTCACCAAGACCGGTTCGGTGCCGTAGCCGATCGCAGACTTCTTCTGCAAGCAACGCGCGCTCGCGCCATATTCCTTAGATGTGCCGTATTCAAAGACACAACGCGTGACCTGCAAGCCCTCCGGGTTAACATTCGCACGCAGTTCGGCGGAGACCGTCTGTTCAGGTTCTTCCGGCGGGTTGGCCGGATGCAACTGCAGGTTCTTCGCTTCGGCGCCCGTGACGATCGGCACCGTCGCGGTCGTGAACGTTTCGTCGTCGCCTTCGACGGTCGTCACGCCCTTCTTACCGACCAGACGGAAATGATATTCCGTGCCACCGAGCAAGCCCACGAGCTTCGCTTGGACCGCAACCGGTTCCGTACCTTTGCCGATATGTTCCGCATCGGGTTCACAGGGCGCGGTGTGGTCGTAAACATACTGGGATTCAAACACGCTGCTCGTCGCGTATTCGAAATAACACTCGCTCACGGCCGAGCCGACGGGGTTGACTTCACCGTTGAGGGTCGCCGTGTTCGCCTTGGCTTCGCCGGCTGAGCCCGTATTCACTTCCAGGGCGACACCAAACGCATCGACTTGATCGGAGACCGTGTTCGCCGCATACACCGTGCCACTGATGGGCGGATCGCCGGCGCTCGAATCGACCGCCAAACCCGCGCCACCGCCACCGGACAACTGTTCAGAGCCAAAGCTTTCCGCGACTTCACCCGACGGCGCGACGCTCTCGATCGAGCCACCGAGATCGACATACAACGAGTTGTCGGAAAGATCGACCGCGAGACCCGAGATGAGGCCTCCTTCAGGGGCGCTAAACGTACCCGGCAGCGTCGTGCAGTTCGTCCCGGAGATAACGGGGCTGAACAGTTCCACCGGCCCTTCCGCTGAGGCATTCATGATGTACAAGCCGTTGGAGGCGTCAACCCCTATCTGGCCCGGATGCCGGGCCCGCTGCGTGTCGCAGCTGCCGAGTTCTGTACCCGCCTGGTTCAGCTCGAAGATCTCTTCGAGATCACGGATCCACAGATTCCCGCCCGTGTCAACCACGATCCCACCGATCGGGTAGGGTTTCGCGCCGTCAAGCTGGCCTTTCGTGCCCCACGATTCGACCAGGCCCCCCGTTTCCGTGAACTTAGTGACCACATTATTGGCCTGGTCGCCGACGTAGACATCGCCACCGCCACCAGCAGAGTTATCGACGACTATGAACGTCGGCGATTCAAACTCGCCGGCAGCAGAACCGGAGGCGCCGGCTTCGCAGGTAAGGACTTGGGGGACCGAGTCGGGACCGCAAGTCTCGAACCCGACACCACCGGCCACACCCCACCCCCATGCACGCATGAACTGTTCGGCAGGCGGCTTTGACGGATCGAACTCATCGATCCTGCGGTTACCCGTATCGGCGACATACACATCATGGGTCGTATTGTTGACCGCCAGGCTGCTACCAGCCGGTCCCCCATTTACCGCGTTAACCGCGGCCTCTAGATCGAGCTGACCCGCGCCCGCGCCGGCGCCAGAGCCGATCATCCCAGAGAAAGCATGCGCCGAGTTCGCCAGGGCCGGGGCGGTGGCGAGGGCGAGGGTGGCGAGGATCGATATGACGCCGGTTGGGAGGAACTTAGAGACGTGCATCGATGCCTTCCTTTTGTGTTAGGTCAAAGCCGGTTAGGGGTGAGGTGGGCAACCCGGGTTTGTGGTGAGTTGCCCGGGTCTCGTCAATACAGCTACGCAACTCGGCTAGGTGGTTACCCACGCGCTCTTGCTTGCCGGCCATAACGTGCCGTTCACCAATGGTTGTTATTCCGCGTAAACGTTTTGGCCGTCGTCGGCGGTCCCTGGTGGGCCTGATCTGTGGGGTTGGTGGGCATTTTACTTGCCCTTCTTCTTCGTCGCCTTCTTCACCACCCCATACTTCCTTTTAGCCGCCGTTTCGCAGGTCGCCTTTTTGCCCTTGCTCTTGTCCCGGTGGCAGACCTTCAGGGCGGCGGCGAGCTTCTGCGCTCGCGTCAGCGTCTTGCCGCAGCCACTGACGCAGATGGCGGTGGTCTCGTGGATCGCGGCGCCGTTCTGGGCGATGAATTCGTTGGGCATCGTCAGTTTCTGGTGTACAGAGGTTGCCGTTGGCCGCGAGCGCGGAGTACTTGCCCTCGGGGAGCGTTATTTCGAAGCTCCGAACAGGGGCTGTCGGGGACCGTCTTGAACGTCGTCGAGGTGATGCCCGCGTGGCTGATGAAGGTGGCGCCGACGAGGTCGATCGTGACGCCGTCGCCCTGCAGGACGACCTCGAGGCTCGGGAACGCTTCGCCGCCGTGGCTGACGAAGTACACCGGACCCGACAGCGTGCGCCGGGAGGATCGGGGTGTGCACGACCGCGTGGCCGATCAGCGACGCGCTCGGGCAGCCGGCAGGGTTCGGCTTCGAACTGCTTGGCCGTGCACGCCTTCTGCAGCGTCGTCAACCGCGACGGCAGCGCTTTCGGGAGTTCGACTTTGACCTTGGCGATGTTCGGCGTAGTGCCCTGCGTGCGCTCGGGTAGAGCGACCTTCGCGGTCAGGCTGGCGCCGTTGGCTTTGCTCGTCTTCCCGCTCGTCGAGACGGAGAACTTCGGCGCGAATTTCAGGTGCGCGCAGTTCGTGACCTGGAACGGCGTCGCCAACGTCTTGCTCGCTCCGCTGACGCTGGTGATCGCGCCGCCGACCTTGAACGTTTCTTTGGCGCAGCTGGTCGGGTTGAACGTGAAGCCCGGCCGGTTGATTTCGATGTCGACGCGGCGCAGTTTGATCGGGATGCCCGTCGTCTGACCGTTCGGGGCCGACCGGGTCCAGATACGTCGGGAACGGGTCGGAGACGTCGGTCACCGCGGCGGTCAACGGGTTGATGCGGATCGACTGACGCACGACGACGTTGCCGAAGTGGAACGGACCGGGGTTCGCGGAGACGACGACCGCCAACCCGAACGGGCCGCCCTTGTAAGGGCCGGTCCAGAACACGTTGCCGGGGACGAACAGCGGGTTCGGGCCGGGGCCGGCGCCCGCCTCGACGGTGCCGACTTTGCTCGAGGCCGGACAGCCCCCGGTGGGCGCGTCGGCGGCTTCGGCGGCGAGTTCGCGCTGCGCCGCACTCGGTCACGCTGGGCACGTCGGCGAGCATCCCGGGCGGCAGGTTGACTTCGGCGCCGCCCAGTTCCTGATCGTCAGTCCTGGCGTTCGAACGAGGCCTGGAAGGTCGTGTACGCGCCGCCCTGCAGGTTCGTCGCGCCGCCGGTGAAGGCGGGGTTGAACCCGGTCGCGCAGTTTTCGTCGATCGTGTAGTTGTCGAACGGCGTGCCGATCGGGCCGGAGTCGGGCGCGGACCACGGTTCCAGTTCGGAGTTGGTCGTGTAGATGCCGCAGGCCGCGGGGCGTCGCGAGCTCCGCCCGCGGGCCGCCGAAGAAGTGGACCTTCAGGATGCGTGAACGGCAGCTGCGGGTTTTCGTCAAAGACCGACGTCAGCTGACCCGTGCTCGGGTTCGCTTTGAGTTCGCCGGCGATCTTCAAGACGACGCCCGTGATCGGGTCGTTGACGACGACGTAGATCGCGAACGTCGAGCCGAACGGGTTCGCGTCCTGGCTGGCGAGGAAGACTTCGCCGTAGATCTTGCCCGGGATCAGCGGCGTTTCCAGTTCGAGCGAGCCGATCTTCGACGATTCCGGACATTCCGGTTTGGCTTCGGAGAAATCGAACAGCGTCGGGCCCTCGAAGCCGATCTGCGCCTCCGAGCACGTACCCAGCCCGTCCGCGGAGGACGGGTCGACCGTCATCCCCTGCGGGGAACTTGACCGTGAGGTTCTTCAACGCCGGCGTCGCGTTCGTGCCGAACGTCTCGATCTGCGACAGCTTCGCTTCGAATTCGAGGCCCGGTGGGGCTGTCGGCCGCGTTCGTCGTCGGCTGCACCCCCAGCTGCGGGGTGAACGACAGCGCGTTACACCCGCTCACCGGCGGCGAATACGATTTCAGTTCCTTCCACTGCGGTTCGCCGAGGTTGACCGGGAGACCCTGCCCGTTGACCTGCGCCGGGTTGCCCCACGAGTCCATCCACAACGTCGCGACCTGTTCCCCGCCCGAGCACATCCGTCGGGTTCGTGAAGAACGGGACCTGCATGGCAGGATGTTCGCGTTCGACGGTCGTGCTTTCCAGCGGGACCGGCGGGAACACGATTTCCGGTTGGCCCCGTTCTTTGCGTTCCACGTTGCGCTGGGTGTGTTCGGCTTCGATTTCCCGTTTGTGCGCTTCCGCTTTCACCAGCAGTTCGCGTTCCTGTTCGTGCTGGGCGATTTCGGCGCGCTTCTCGGCGGGATCGCCGTAGAACGTGACGATGATCCTGCGGAGGTTGACTTTCGGGGATCTCAAGCGAGGAGGTCTGCAGCGCGTAGCCCTGCGGGGTCGGCACGACGCTGCGTGTAGAACGTGTGCGCGCCCTTGAGGATGTCGATGTAGCCAAACTCGGCCGGGAAGCCGTGCTCGGGGACGATGTTGTAGATCGGCGCGTCGATGTTGCGAGACGGCCGTTTCCGATTCGGTGTTCAAAAACCCGACGATCGTGTCCGGCGGGCAGCCGCCGATGTAGGGATGGTGCGCGACCGCTTCGGCGGAGAGCTGCGCGAGCGTGCACTCCGGCGCCGCGAGCGTCGAGCCCGCGAAGCCGAGGGGCAGATTGACGACGATGTCCTTGACGTGTTCGATGTTCGTGACTTCCTCGCCGAACGGTTCGGCCTTCGAAGGCGTTGTTGGAGTCGATCGTCGTGACGAGCTCATACGGGTGCCCGCCGGCCTGCGTTTCCGGCGCGCCGTTGGGGCCCGCTTTATAGAACTTGAAGTTCGACGGCCCGAACGGCGGCGCAAGCGGGTTGACTTCGTTTACCTGCTGCATCTGCCCCGGTTCCGCGCTCGAAACGCTCGCGGCGCCCCCGCCGGAGACATTGACGAGATTTTCGAGCTTCGGGCCCGCTTCCGCGCCGACGTTGACGTTGACGATCATCCGCAGGCGGTCGTCGGGATCGACCACGCCCGGGAACGTACACTTGGCCTCGACCACTTCCCCGCTAGTGACGGTCCCGCAATCGCTTGCGGGGATGCCCGTTTCGTCGGCCCTGGTCACACGCACCCAGTGCAAGAGTTCGATGCTGGCGACGCTCAGCCCGTGAGGGAGCGTGTCGAGGATCGTGACCGGCGTGCCATCCGTCGGTTCGCTACCCACGTTCGTGACGGTCACTTCATAGGAATTGCGACATTCGCTGCCGCCGGTGCAATCCGCGAGCTCGCTCGGCGTCGCGAAGTGGGTTGGGGAGGCGAAGGAATCGATCGAGAAGCCGGGCGCCGCACCGGCGGCGCCGGCGACACCCGTCAGTCCAAAAAGGGCTAGAACAAAGGCTACAAAAGCCACTGGATAGAAACGCATCATTTACTCCTCCGGTTGCTGGCTTTTATGGCCTTCTGAGCTTTCTTAGCCTTGGGCCGTACACACTTGTCGTGACTGAGCTTCTCTGGGCTTCTTACATTTCAGGGTCTTCTTCACCGCGGGTTTGGCCGGTGCCGGCGCGATGTTGCCTTCGCCGTTGAAGCTCGCGGTGCCGGGGGCGAGCAGGCTGGGGGTGGCCGCGGGGATGCCGTGGCACTGTTCGCCCAGGCACGGCGGCAACGGCGGGGTCGATTCGGCGATGCAGGGGTTCCCGGCCGCCGGTTCGCAGACGCGGGCGTCGTAGACGTTGACCTCGGTATCCGTGTCGGCCGGCACGAGCTGGTCCGCGGTCGTGAAGAACACGTTGTCACCCGTCGCGTCGCTGCCGATCAATTTGATGGCGCTTTCGGCGCCGCCGGCCTCTGCCGTGTCGCGGCCGTCGGAAATCAGGTACACGCAGCCGGCCGCATGACCGGCGAGGCAGCTGCCGACGCCTTCCTGCTCCCACTCGTACACATTTTCCGCGTACTGCGTGCCTGCAGCATTGGTACCGATCGGGACGTCGTCGA
Source organism: uncultured Solirubrobacterales bacterium (assembly GCA_963779405.1). Classification (GTDB taxonomy): domain Bacteria; phylum Actinomycetota; class Thermoleophilia; order Solirubrobacterales; family Solirubrobacteraceae; genus Palsa-744. Next base: position 127,599 of record CAVZYF010000006.1, on the reverse strand, counting down.
GCGCTTTCGGCGTCAGACCGATCGGGCTCTCGAAAAAGATACGGGAGCCGTCGTTGGCCATCGTCGGGTCGGCACGCCGGTGCGGTCCCCTTATGCTGAGGTACGCGTTGCCGGCGCCGGCGTTGCCGTCGTCGTCGAACCCTTCGGCGCCGATCGAGACCCGCGTCAGCTGTTCTGTTTCGGCGTCGTAACGAAAGACCTGTTCGGAACCATCGGTGCGAGTATCGCCGGGCGTGAGCACGCCGTGGCTCTTAAAGACAAGAAAGCGACCTTCGGGGGTCACGTTCGGACCTTTATCAACGGCGCTCCCCTGGTTGTAGTCGGTGCTCGGGAGCGATGCGATGAACGCGGTGTGCCCCGTCGGGTAGCGCGCGTCGCGCTCGTAAAGGTACAGGTTGCCCTCGCCCGCGACGGCTTCGGCGCCGAGCGCGCCACGGTTGTCCGCGAGCTTGCCGAGCGCGACGAAATATACGTGCGAGCCGTCGGGCGAAACAGTGAGCACTTCTTGCACCCGCGGACCGCCGGGTACAGGTGCGCCACCCACACCTTCAGAAGCATCGATCAGGTTGTGACCGGCCGGCTCGTCGAAGTCGTACATGTAGAGGTTGCAATCCCCGCCCGCTTCGCAATAGCTGCCGGTGGCGTTCCCCGCCCCCTCGGTCGCTTCGTTCGTGAGCTGCTGCGTATCCTCGAAGACCACCTTGGAGCCGTCTTGAGAAGCATCCACAAAATCGGCGTCGCGCCAATTCGGGTTGACGGCCGGAGGGACGTACGCTTCGATGTTTTGCTTACACGGCCCCGTACACTTTTCATCGGGAGAGGTTTCGGCGGCGGTCTCCAATGCGTCGGGCTGGGAGACCGCGACCGTGTGCGCGTCCGCCGCTTCACCATCGACGCGGGCATAGAGCTCCCGTACCGGGACCGGGATGTGTTCGTTGACGGGACCCGAGCCCGAGCTCGACGGACACGCAAGCCCGGCCGCAAGGTAAGGAGTGAAGTAAACGGTACGTCCATCCGCGGACACGGCATCGCGCTGGTCTTCCTCTTCACCCTCGCCCAGTCCCGTGCCGCATACGCCGATCAGTTCGTGGCTGCCCGGCCCGCCGCTGACACCGACGAGCAGCGGCGGTTCGTTGCTCCCGGTGCGCGGATACTCATACACGGACCGTTCTGCGGTCGTCTGATCGAACGGCCAAAACCCTTCGTGGCTTGGGGCTTCCCAGACGACGTGGGAAAAATCAGCCGAGGTCTCAACCGTATGTTCTGGGCTGGAGAAGTTAAAAGTGCTTTGATCGGACCCCGGGAACGCGAGCGGGCCGAACGCGGTAAACGAGCCGTTGACGCCGCGAACATAGAACTCTTGTTCGCGGCCGCTGGACGGGGTCGAGGCGCTGTACAGCGCCAGACCCGAGCTCGCGTCCGCAACCCACGCCTGATTAGCGGGGTACTGTGTCGCGGGCGGCGAGAGCGCGGTCGTCTTCCATTCAGCCGGCTTGTCCCCTGCGGCGGGCGTACGCATGAACTCAAACACGCCGCCGGCGGTCGTCTTAGCATTCGAAGCGGTACACGACAGCGCTCCCGGCGGACACTGCACGCTCGGGACATCCACACGCAAACCTTCTTCAGCGACACTCGGAACCAAACCGACCCTGTCAATGTCGAGCGCGGCGCCATCCTTGAACGGCGGCGTCACCATCTCATACGCCCGGCCGTCCGGCAAAGCGCTACCTTCGGTGCCGTACACAAACGTGTGGCCAGGTTCAAAAGCTTCACGCGATTCACCCTTCACCGGTTCATCCCTAACCGACAGCCGCCAGTAATACTTCGTATCCGGCGCTAGACCGACGAGCTGCGTACTGACGAGCACGGGTTCGGTGCCGTAGCCGATCGCGGACTTCTTCTGCGCGCAGCGCGCGCTCGCGCCATATTCCCTGGTCGTCCCGTATTCAAACACACAACGCGTGACCTGCAACCCCTCGGGGTTGACGCTCGCGCGCAGTTCCGCCGAAACCGTGGCTTCGGGTTCTTCCGGCGGATTCGCGGGGTGCAGGGTCAGGTTCTTTGCTTCGGCGCCCGTGACGACCGGCACCGTCGCAGTCGTGAACACTTCGTCGTTACCGGCAACAGTCGTGGTGCCCTTCTTGCCAACCAGACGGAAATGATATTCGGTACCACCCAGCAGGCCCGGAAGCTTCGCTTCAACAGGGAGTGCTTTTGTGCCTTCACCAAGACCAGCCGCGTCGGGTTCGCACGGCGCCGTGTGGTCGTACACGTGCTCGGCCGCAAACACAGCGCTCGTGGCGTATTCGAAATAACATTCGCTCACAGGCGAACCCACAGGGTTGACTTCGCCGTTGAGCGTCGCTGTATTCGCCCTGACTTCACTCGCCGCGCCCGGTTTTGGGTTGACTTCCAACGCGACACCAAACGCGTTGACCTGGTCGGAAACCGTGTTCGCCGCATACACCGTGCCGCTGAACGGCAGATCACCCGTGCTCGAGTTGACCGCCAGGCCGGCGCCGGCGCCGCCGGTCAACTGTTCAGAGCCAAATGCTTCCGCGACTTCACCTGACGGCGCGACGCTCTCGATCGAAGTGCGCAGATCGAGATACAAGCCGTTGGTGGAGGAATCCACAGCGAGACCCGAAACCGCTTCTGTGGGCTCAAACCCACCAACCCGCGTGCAGCCCGAGGAGAACTCTTCCAGCGGGCCGGTCGGTTCAGCGCCAAGGAAATACAGATCATTAGACCCATTGACACCGACCTGGCCGGGATGACCACCGACATTCGTGTTACATTCCTCGATCGGCGGCGCGCCAGACTGGGCAAACTCGAACATATACGCTTCGATGCGAACCCAGAGGTTACCGGCCAGATCAACCGCGATACCACCAAAACTCAAGGATCCAGGTAGATATCGCAGGGTGGCGAGCTGCCCGTTGGGGGTTTCATGTTCACCGTTGTTACCCCAAGTAGGGACCAGAGCCCCTTCGGAAGTGAACTTCGTGACCAGATTGTTACCCTGATCGCCAACGTAGACATCGCCGTAGGAGGGGCTCAACAGATCGTTGTTGACCACGACGAACACCGGGTCTTCAAGCTCGCCCGGTTCTTTGCCAGAGATACCCGCTTTACAGGTCCCTTCACATACCTGCAATTCCGCTTTGCCGTTAACGACACCCCAGCCCCAAGCACGCACAAACGCACCACCAGCTTCGAACTCATCGACGCGGTGGTTACCCGTATCCGCGACATAGACATCATGGGTTTCATCGTTAACCGCAACGCTGCTGCCCGCGTCCGGTTCCCCAGTTGCACTGGCAGCCTGCAGCTCGAGCTGACCCGCTTTTTCACCGGGACCCAAGCCGAGCGGGTGTTCATTGGAAGCGTGCGCCGAGTTCGCCAGGGCCGGGGCGGTGGCGAAGGCGAGGGTGGCGAGGGTGCAGAGCAGGACCAGGGGCGCTTGGCGTGCGGGGGAGATTAGCTTTGTGGGGTTGGTTTTCATTTTTTGTCCTGATCTGGTTGTGAGCTCGGGGCGGCGGTGGGGCTAGGCTTCGATCGTGAGCGACTTGTTGGCGGTCAGATCGAGTGCTTCGGCAATTTCGATGGCGCCCGCTTTAAAGCCGCCGCCAGCTTCCAGTTCGAGCTTGGCTTTCTCTACTTCGCCTTTTTCGTTTTCGTACGTTTCGACGGTTTGTTTACCTTTTCCGTCGGAGTGGATCGCGGCCAGGTTGACTTTGGTGGTTTCGGTGTTGACCGGCGTGACCGGAATTAGGACGGTGCCACGCAGTTCCAGCTTTTCGCCTTCTTCACATTCAATTTTGACGGTTTCATTCAGCGTAAGAAAAATGCCGACTTCTTTTTTTGCTTTGTCGAGATAGACCAGGCCGCCGCTCCCGGGCAGCAGCTCGAGCCCGGCTTCCGCGCCCGCGGTCTTACATTTGAGACCTTCTTTCCTCACACATTTTTCGAACTCCAGCGTGAGCGACAGTGCCTTGGCGCTGGCGATCGCACCTTTTACTTTGGCCCCTGAACACGATTGCGGTTCGTTGCCATAGTTGTCCAGGCTACTTTTCACGGACGGAAAAGCGCCTTCGAGCGTGGCCGGTAGAGTCTCGCCTTCGGGGAGGACGAATTCCGGGAGGACCGATGTCGTAGTTGTAAACGTGTGTTCGGACCCCGAGATGGTCCCGTTGGTGTTTTTGGCGACGATCCGGAAGCGGTAGCTGGTGCTCGGCGTCAGTCCAAAGACGATTGTGGACTCTTCCACGTTAGTCGTACCAGAACCAGCGCTCACTTCGACCGTTGTGTGTTCGTAGTTTCTTTTTTCTGCCGCCAGGCCGTATTGGAAGTAGTATTTGGTTTCCGCGCCTTTGGGGTTGACGATCCCGTTGAGCGTGGCTTCAGTACCAACGACGCCGGTGGCCGCTTTGGTTTCCACGGTCGGCTTGGCCGACGTCGCAAACGATGCTTCCGTACTATCGGTAGTTCCACCTGTGTTGGTCGCGACGAGCCGGTAATAGTACGTCGTGCTCGCAGTCAGGCCCGTGAGGACTTTGCTCACTGCCACTTCTTCCGTCGAGCCGGCACTTTCTTCAGCCGTTTTGTGCGTAAATTTGCCTTTTTCCGTGCCGTATTCGAAGTAATATTTGGTTTCGGCGCCGTTTGGATTGACAAAGCCGCGCAGCGTGGCTTCCGTTTCTTTCACGCTCGTCGGCGTTCTTGTGGTCACTTCGGGTGGAGCGACGGTCGTCGTGAACGTCGCTTCGGCCCCTTCGCTAGTGCCGTTGCCGTTTGTGGCGAGCACCCGGAATCGATAGGACGTGGTCCCCATCAGTCCTTTGACGAGCTGGAGCTCTTTGAGATTGGTTTCGCCCGAGCCCGCGCTGACTTCGGCCGTCTTGTGTTCGTATTTCGCTTTTTCGGACGCCAAGCCGTATTCGAAGTAGTATTTCGTTTCGGCGCCGTTGGGATTGACGACGCCGTTGAGCGTGGCTTCGGTGCCATGCACTTCGCTGGCGGGCTTGGTTTCCACGAACGGTTTACCGGAGGCAAACGCCGGCGCGGCCGACACCGCCCCCGCCGCGAAGACCGCGAGCAGCGACACGAAAAGCTTTGCAACGCCAACGCGGCGCAGTATGAACCTGGAAGTGTCGCTCGAGCTATTCATTCGCGTGCCTTTCGTGTCGGAGTGGTGGATTCGTCAGTTCGTGTGATGCTGTGGCTGCCTGCCCTCCCCGGGGCGGCGCGCGCCCCGGGGAGTGGGTTGGCCTCCTACGGTGCTTCGGCTGCGGTTACCGCCCAGGTACCTGAGAACGGAATTCCTTCTTCGGGGCCGCCGTATTTAATGACGAGCAGGGCGCCGGTACGGCCGGCCGTGTTGGTTTCTCCAAACGTCGCCTGGTTGACCGCCGTGACTTTAAAGCCGCTGGCGCCTTCAGAATATCCTTCATAAATACAGAGATTTCCCTGTTCTGCGACAGGATTTTCAGTCGTCCCTTTTTCTGTACCGTGAGTGCATTGGGAGGGCTGCGTGCCATTTTCCTGCTCTTCGGCGGTGACAAAATGTGTCGATCCGCTGGCGATCGGCGCCGCAAGTGGGATCGTGAAGGAGATCGAGGTATCTGCAATGCCTGCCCCGGTGAAGCGAACGGCGAACGCGCCGGTCTCGGTCTTTCCTTCCGGCAACACCACGGGATAGCCCGAGCCGCCCACGCCATTACAGACATTGGTCGCCGGAGGGGTGTTTTCGACTTCCACGGTCTCCCCACCGGCTTTCTTACAGGGTTCCCCAGCGGGTTCGGTTTTACCGGTGAACGCTTTGGTCACGACGTTTTTACCGGGCTGCCCCACTGTTTCTTCGCCCTGTTCGCCCTTTTCGCCTTTCTCGCCTTCCGGGCCCGTCAGGCCCGTGGCGCCGGTCGCGCCGGTGGCGCCCGTCCCGCCCTGGGGGCCCTGGGGGCCGACCGCTCCGGTGAGGCCCGTTTTGCCGGTGGCGCCGGTGGCGCCCTTGGGTCCTCTTGGTCCCGATTTGCCCTTGGACTTGGCGGCGCTGGCCGTCAGGGTCGCGTGCGAGCCGCCCGAGCCGCCGCCGTGGCCGGTGGCCGCGAAGGCGCCGCCGGTTACGGCGAAGATCAGGGCGAGGAAGGCGATCGCGGTACTGGGGGTTAGGTGCTTTTTTATTCTTGACATCGTTGCTAGCTCTCCTTTGAAGCAGAGGGGAGCACCCCTCCTGGTTGGGGGGTGGTGCTTGAAGGGGGGTGGGGCGCCTGGGGGCGGTCCCTGGAGCGGTTGCGGCGTGACGGGTGCACGTCAGCCATGCTCCGCTCTATCGCGTCCGTTTCGTAGGTCCGAAACGTCCATAGACGCGGGCCGCGGCTGGACGGTCTGGCCTGCAGGCGAGAAGCTGAGGAGCGCCGCGGCCGTAGGGTTTGGCCGCGACGCTCAGCACTGCGGACGCCGGCGCGCGTGGGGACACCCACCGGGGCCTCTACGAGCGCCACTCCCGGAGAGGGATAGGAGGCGCTCGGACAGGCCCCTGCAGGGCGGCGATCGGCGCGCGGCCGTCCTCGTGAGATTTGCTCCCGGTGGTGCGTTTGCATGCCCTCTCCCTCGTTTCCCCGCCCGCGCCGACCCGGCGCGGGCTTTCCCGATGCTTTTTGGAGGACGCGCTCCGCTCGGCCCGGAATCGGCGGCGGGGCGCTTCCCTCTCCTCTCTCCTAACCCACGGCCTCAATGATCGTTGCCCTGATCGGCTCCCGCAATGCCGTTAAGGGACGCGCATTCCAAGGCCCGCGCGCGCGGGCCTTGGCCCAACACCGCGTCAAGACCCTTTAAGTAACCATTCGTTGGGGCGGCTTTTGGGCGGCGGGGCGCGGCGGCCGGTTATGGCTCGAGGCGTCTGAGCATGCGCTGAGCGGCACGTTGGACGGCCGCTTCCGCTGTTCTTTGCGTTGCCTCTTGGTTGGTGCTGACGAGCTCACGTGGGGCTCAGCCCGAGTCTCCCGGTGGCGCGTAGCAGGTCGTTCATGTAGCCGTGCGCATCGGCGGCATCGTCGTCGAGCTCCGCGCCGTCAGTGGCAATGAAGTCGGCCGCGCGGCGGGGTCCGATGTCGTCGGGGGTATCGAAGTCGCGGGCGAGGAGTCCGAGTGCCCGCGTGACGATCTCGGGATGGTTCTCAGCGTGGTGCGCCAGGCGCTCGGCGATCGCGGTGGCGCCTCGGGGGGTGTGGCGGATGACGTAGACGACGTCGTAGGCGTCCTTGGGCTCACCCCGGTCACCCAGGGCCAACGCCTTGAGGACAACGAATGCGGCGGGGCCGCAAACCGGAACCTGGCGCCGCGCGTGTTCTCCCTTGAGGGTGTGGCCGTCGATCTCAACGAGGACGCGCTCCTCGAAGGCGAGCTCGAGCCCTGGGGTGATGAGTGCTCCGAAGTCTGGCTCGAGATTCTGGATTCGGCGTGTCTGCTCCCGTTCGTCGGCGGGCGCTATCAGGAAGTCGATCGTTACCTTCAGATCACCGAGGCGCCAGCGCTGGACGGTCTCGTTGCCGTTGTCGTTCCTGTCGGGCTCGAAGTCCTCGGCGCGAAGCCGGCGGCTGATCTCGGTGTAGCGCTTGTCGTCGAGCAATGCGAGCGCAAGCCCTACGTCGAGGTCGTTGGTGCCCGGATGAAGGTCCTCGTGATCGTCCTCGGTGCGCGCCGTGTCGATCAGCAGCGCCGGGACGAGGCCTCCGACGATGCAGAGGTCGTGGAGGTGGGCACCGAGCGTCACGGCGATGGTGAGGCACACGGCCCTGACCTGCTCGCTCTCCTCGGCGGTGTAGCCGGAGCGGTGGCGCGGCTTCTCAGGGCTGGGCATGCCAGAGCCCTCCGCCGTGGCGCAACTCTCGAGCGGCCTCGGGGGCGCGCTCGGGTAGGGCAAGCAGGTCGAGGTAGACCTGCACGGGCGACACGCAGGGCAGGTTGTCAATCTCCCGCTGGCCGTCGAAGACGCCGCGGTCGGCTGGCCCGATCAACTGCACGTTGGCGCCGCGCTCGTGACGGCGCAGCTCGATCGCATCGGCAGCGACGCGCGGGTCACCATGGACGTAGACGCTGCCCAGGCGAAATCGCGCGAACCGATCGAGCGCCCACGCGGCGGCCAGCCCGGTGAACGCGTGGTTGACGTCCGCTTGACCTAGCCGCTCATCGAGTGCGCGCGCGAGCTCGACGCCACTGCCTGAGAAGTGTCCGGTGATGATGTCGTGGCGATCGAAGCGGTACTCGTCGGTCCATGCGTCGAGTAGCAGGTCGGGATCGCGGGGACGCAGCAGCGGTCCCTCGCGGGCCAGGAGGTCGTCGTCGTCCAGTCGCCGCACGACGCGCGAGACGCGGCCGGCATCGAGATCGGTGTGCTCGCGGAGCTCCTTTTGACGCCACCAGCGCTCCGGGTCCAGCAGCAGCGCTCGCGCCACGCGCGAGCTCTTGGGCGCAAACGCCGAGGCCGGCCGGCCTCGCGTCGCGAGCCGGTTGGAGTGGCCCTGCACTGACACATACAGGTTCTCCCCGCGGATGCTGGCGTTCCCGGAGAGGTCGAGCCAGTTCAAATTTCGCTCGGCCGCCGCTTTTGCACCGGCAGGCGTCATGAACGGCACGACCAGCAGGCGGATGCCATCGCTCTTGTTCGGGGCGTCCATCCGTTCGGCGGCCGAGGCGACGGCCCCGGGGCTCGCGACGGACTTGATCTCGATCAGCCAGCGGCGGTCGCGCACATCGATGATCGCGTCGAAGCGGCTATCGGGCGGCTGCGGATGGAGCGCGGCGATCTCGGGCTCGTCGAGCAGATCCTCGAGGATCGCTGGTAGGGATCGCAGCGCCTCGCGCTCAAACTGCACGCCTGCGCCTACACCTGCGTAATTGCTTCTAGTTGCGCGATCGGGCATATCGCCTATTTTACGCAACTAGATGTCTAAAAGCAAGGAGTTATGCAGGGCCCCAGGGGGACTGGAGTATGACCCTCACCAGCCCATCTCCGTGCGGATCGCGTCGGCCGCCTCGAGCGCTCGTTCGCCACCGTGCCACGGGAATAGAAAGCCAATGAAGGGCTAGTTTCGTAACAGGAATTGGGGCCGATTGAGCCACCTTCGCAATGCCGTTAAGTCAGAGGCTTTCGAGCCCGCGCGTGCGCGGGAATTGGCCCGCCACCGCGTAAGACCCTTTAAGTAACCATTCGTCGAGTCGGCTTTTAGCCGCCGGGCGCATGGGTGTACGCTCTGTCGGCGCGCTCACAGGCGCGCCGTGGATGAGGTCGGAGGAGGAGAGGTTGGATGTCCGCCAAGCATGCGCTTTTGGGGTTCCTGTTACAGCGAAGCTCCTATCCCTACGAGCTGGGCGACCGCTTGGAGCAGCGGCTGGGGCCGGCCTATAAGGTCAACTCGGGGCAGCTGTCTCAGATCGTCAAGCGGATGGAGGCGGACGGGCTGATCGAACGCGTCGACCCCGACGCGCAGGGACCCAAGGAGCGCCACGTCTTCAAGGCGACCGCCCGTGGCGCGGAGGATTTCGAGCGCTGGTTTGCAGAGGAAACGAAGGTGACGCCCCTCACGCGCCGGGCGCTCACGGTCAAGCTCGCGCTCGCCGGCCCCACGCGCCTGGGCGAGGCGCTGGAGCAGATCGCCGCCTATGAGGCGCAGTGCGCGCAGCGCCTGATCGAGCTCTCGCGCCTGCACGACTCCGTCGACGAGTCGGTCGCGCTTGCGGGTCCCCGGGTGCGCGCCGACCACGTGCTGCTGCGCTTGAACCTGAGCGCCGACATCTACGCCCTGCAGGCGGAGCTGCGCTGGACCCACCACGCGCACGAGATGATCTCCTGGCTACAGGGCCGTGACGCGATCTGGTCCTCGGAGTCCGAGCGCAACGGCTCGGCCGCCCAGTGCGCGCGCGAGGACGCCCGCACGAAGCTGTTCGAGCGAATGCTCGACGGGCGCGAGGATCGGCCACGATGAACCTGCGCCTCCACGAGGTCTCCCAGCGATACCCCGGAAGAGAGCACCCGGCGCTGGATCGAGTCTCGCTCGAGCTCGCGCCCGGGCAGATCATCGGCATCTACGGTCACGGCGGCGCGGGCAAGACGACGATGCTGCGGATCGCCGCCGGCCGCCAGGCGCCCAGCAGCGGCAGCGTCACCTACAACGGCGTGCGCCTCAAGGAGATGTCCCGCTCGGAGCGCACCCGCCACCGCCGCCGCGAGATCGCCTGCGTGTGGGCCGCGGAGCCCTCCCAGGAGCACCTCAGCGTGCTCGACCACGTCGCGATGCGGTTGCTCGTGGATCGCCGCCATCACCGCAGCGCCGAGCGCCGAGCGCGCGAGGCGCTGCTCGCGTGTGAGGCCGAGCAGTGCGTCGGGATGGCCTGCGAGGAGCTCTCCGACTCCCAGCGCCAGCGCGTGGAGATCGCCCGCGCGCTCGTCTCCGAGCCGCGCCTGTTGATCGCCGACGGCCCGACCTCGCGGCTGTCGCGGATCGAAGGGGAAGCGATCATGGCGCTGCTGTGCTCGGTGGCGCGCAAGGCGGGGGCCGCCGTGCTCGTCGCCGACAGCGATGCCGACGCGCTCGTGGGCGCCGATGAGATCCGCTACCTGCACGACGGCCGGCTGTTCAACCCCGCCGAGACGCAGGAGCTCGGTCAGCTCTACCGGCTGCCGAGCGCAGCCTCGCGACGGCCCGCCGCCGCCGCGGACGCCTGAGCCGGCGCGGCGCGCGGATGCCTGAGCCACCAGTCGCAGCGACGCCTGAGCCGGCAGTCGCGGGCACGCTTGAGCCGCCGGCTGCGAGGACGCCTCAGCCGGCGCTGCTGAACCTCGTACGCGCGCGTAAGTACTACTCGAGCCCCGGTGGGCCGGTCCACGCCGTCGACGACGTCAGCGTCAGCTTCGCAGAGCGTGAGCTGGTGGCGATCGTCGGCCCCTCGGGCTCGGGCAAGACCACGCTCTTGCTGCTCGCCGCCGGGCGCTTGGCGCCCGACGAGGGCAGCGTGCGCTTCCAGGGCCACGATCTCGCCGCGCTGTCCAAGCGCGAGATGCTTGCCCATCGGCGCACCAATGTGGGCATCGTTCGTCAGGGCTTTGACCTCGTCGAGGGCCTGACCGCCGCCGAGAATGTGGCGATGCCGCTGCTGCTGCGCCGGGTCGACCATTCCGCCGCGCACCGGCGCGCGCTGGCGGCGCTCGACGAAGTGGGACTGTCTGCCCGCGCGGATCACATCCCGAGCCGGCTCTCCGGCGGCGAGCAGCAGCGTACGGCGATCGCGCGGGCGCTCATCAGCGAACCGAAGCTGATCCTCGCCGACGAGCCGACCGGCCACCTCGACACCGACACCGGCAACGAGGTGCTCGCGCTGCTCAGCGTGCTGCCGCGCGAGCGCGGAGCGAGCACGATCCTGGTGACCCACGACACCCGTATCGCTCAAGCGGCCGATCGCGTGCTCGAGATGCGCGACGGCAGGTTGACCGAGTGGACGAGCGATGATCGGCGAGCTGCGCACGCTGGCGCTGTTCTACCGCCGGCACCTGCGCGTGCAGCCGCTGCGCGAGCTGATGGCCGTCGCCGGCATCGCCGCCGGGGTCGCGCTGCTGTTCGCGGTGCAGGTCGCGCGACGTCGAGCACGGTGGGCAGCTTCGAAGCGATCGAGCACGGCGTCGCCGGCCACGCGACGCTCGAACTGGCCGCGCGCGGCCCGCGGGGGTTCGACGAACGGATCGCGCTGCAGGCGCAGCGGATGGCGGGCGTGAAGGCGGCGGCGCCGCTCCTGCAGCAGCCGATCGTCGCCGTCGGACCGAGCGGACGCAGGTCGCTCACGCTCGTCGGCGCGACCGAACAGCATCAGCACGCTCGGAGGAGCCCTCTCGAAGCGCTTCGAGCAAGCCGGTCGAGAGCTCCGAGCAGGGGCTGCTGGTGCTGAGCGAAACGAACGCACGCGCGCTCGGCGTGCGGGTGGGCGGGGTGGGCGGGCCTATGAACGAAGTCACGATCCTCGCCGGCGCGCGCACCAAACACCTCGCGCTGGACGCGGTCGTTCCAGACGGCGACGCTGGGCGCGCTGGCGCAGAGCCCGATGGCGGCGGCGCCGCTGACGGTCGTGCAGGTGCTGAGCGGACTGCCCGGGCGCGTCTCGCGCGTGCTGATCGAGCCCCAGCCGGGGCGGGAAGCGGCGTTGCGGCGGGCGCTCCAGACACGCTTCGGCGCGAGCTTGAACGTTCGTTCGGTCGAACAGCGAAGCGCGGCTGCTGGGCAATGCCGCCGCCCCCGAAACGCAGGTGACGCTGCTGTTCAGCGTGATCGCGTTGGTCGCGGGCATCATCCTCGCGTACAACGCGATCCTGCTGGCGGGCGACGAGCGCCGGCGCTTTGTGATCTACCTGATCAAGGCCGGCACGCCCGACTCGATGATCGTCGCCTCGCTGGCCTTCGACGCGCTGATCCTCGGCGTCGCCGGGGCCGTGCTGGGGCTGATCGCCGGCGACGTCGATCTCGCTGATCGCCTTCCGCTCGCTGCCCGGCTACATCGCCGCGGCCTTCCCGGTCGGGGGCAGCGCGTCGTCGACTCCCAGACGTCCTGCTCTCGCTTGCCGGCGGCATCCTCGCCGCCTTCGTCGCGGCGGCGCTGCCCGTCGGTGCGGGTCCTGCGCGCGGGCGCCGAGCGCCGAGCCCGACGCGGCCTCGGGCGCACGCTGTCGCTCGCCGGCCGGCTGCGCACCTTCGCAGGCGGCGGTGTTCGCGGGCGGGGCCCTGCTCGTAGGCGTCTGGTCGCGGCAGCGGCACTGGCGCCTGCCACGACAGTCGTGGCGCTCGTCGGCCTGGCGATCGGCATCGTGATCTGCCTGCCGCTGATCCGCGCGTGCTGCTGGCCGGGGCGCAGGTCCTCGCCCACCGCTTCGGCGACCCGGCGGCGCGGCTGGCGCTCGCGGAGCTGCGCAGCGCCCCCGCGCGCTCGGTCGCGTTGCTCGCCACCGGAACGTCGCCGCCTTCCTGATGCTCGCTGATCGGCGGCTCGGTCGCGGACGTGCAGCACGCCGTGCGCAGGCGGCGCCGGCGACCTGCTCTCCAGCGGCGAGTTGTGGGTCAAGCCCGGCGGTCCGCAGGACGTCTACACGACCGAGCCGTTCGCCGCCGCACCGACCGAGCAGCGCCTGCGCGCCCCCGGCGATGTCAGCGCCGTGGCGCCGTGGCGCGACGCGTTCCTCGACCTGCCCAACCGGCGCGTGTGGGTCGTGGGCGTGCCGCGGACGCTGGCAGCGCAGATCCTCCCCAGCCAGCTGCGCCAGGGATCGCTGACGCTCGCCGACAGGCGCCTGCGCGAAGGCGGTTGGGCGCGGTCAGCCAGCCGATCGCGCGCGAAGCGCACCTGCAGATCGGCCGAGCGCTTCACGTTGCCGACGCCCTCCGGTCTCACCACGCTGCGCCTGGCCGCGACGGTCGCCAACTACGGCTGGCTGCCGGGCGCGATCGTGATTAACGCGAACGAACAGGCGCGGCTGTGGGGCAGCTCCGAGGCGACCCAGCTGGCGGTCACGCTCGCGCCCGGTGTATCGATCGCGCAGGGCACGCGCGCCGTGCAAGCGGCGCTCGGGTTGGGCGGGGCCCAGGGCGGGCAGGCGGATCTCGAACGGCGCTCACGGTGCAGTCGGCCGGACAGCGGCAGCGCGGAAGTCAGCGCCGTGCTGGGCAGCACGCTTTCGCGGCTGAACGACACCACCTTCGTCGTGCTGATCGCGACGGGGGCCTCGGTGATCGCGCTGATGCTCGCCGCGGTCTGGCAGCGGCGCGCGCGCCTGGACAAACTGACCTCGATCGGCATGAGCTTCACCCAGTTGGCGCGGCTCGTCTTCTACGAGAGCGGACTGCCACTGTCGTGCGGCGCCGCGATCGGGATCGCCGCGGGGCTCCTCGGGCAGGATCTGATCGACCGCTGGCTGGCGCACAGCACCGGCTCGCCGGTGCAGTTCTCCCCGGCCTGGCAGCTCGGGCTGCGCACGGCCGCGATCGTCACCGTGATCGCGCTCGTGGCATCGCTGGTGGCGGTCTCGCGCAGCGCCGCGCTCGAACCGACGGCCGCGCTCGCGACGGAGTGATGGATGATGGCGAGAGCGATGAACGACACCGCCCCACCGAACAAACCCGCCCCCACGCCGCGGGCGACCCTCGACGGGGCGCTCGCCGCCGACGAGAGCACATTCGCTCCCGCGATGCGCCTACTGCCGGGCCAGACCAGGGCAGACGTGCGCACGCTGTATGGGGTGCTGCGCACGATCGACGACCTCGTCGACGACGACGACCCGACAGCGCCCGAACGCGTGGAGGCAATCGAGCGCTGGGCGCGTGGCTGGGCGCCCAGCTCCCCCGAGGCGCACGCCCTCGCAGGAGCTCGCACGGCGCCACCCGCTGCCCCACGAGCAGCTCGGCGAGTTCTGCCGCGGGATGCGCCATGACATCGCCCGCGCGACGATCGCCGACGACGCGGGCTTCGACCGCTACTGCCAGTGGGCCGGCGGCTCGGTCGGGATCGTGCTCGCGGTCCTGCTCGGCGCCGCGGGCCCGGACGAGGACCGCGCCAAGGAAGGGATGGCGGCGCTCGGGCGGGCGATGCAGGTCACGAACATCCTGCGCGACATCGACGAGGACCTCGCCGCCCGCCGCGTATACATCTCCCAGAGCGCGATCGAGCGGTTCGGCTTCCCGGCGCCGGGCGCACGCGAGGAGCTGCTGCGCGACCACATCGCCCGCGCCGACGCCCTGTATGAGGAGGGCCTGCCGGCGATCGGACTGCTCGCCCGCGGGCGCGAGGCGATGGCGCTGTCCGCGGCCCTCTACCGGGAGATCCTGCGCGAGATCGAACGCGACGGGTTCGGCCGCGAGCCCGGCCGGTCGTCGTGCCGGTGGGGCGACGGCGAGTGCTGATCGCCGAGTACCGGCTCAAACCGGACATCGGGCGGACGTAAAATGGCGCGGTCATGATCGGAGCTCCAACGAGAGGCATTCGGGCCTAACAGCGGTGCTGTTCACCGTCGGCGCCCTGCTGATGCATCGGCGCCGCCGCCCAAGCCGCGGGAGTGCTCGATGGCGAGGCGACAGCGCACCTTCACCTCGTGCAGGTCGAAGGATCGGAGCTGGAAGAGGCAGGCCCTGTCACCGGCGTGCTGAGTGGCACGGCGCGGGGCGAGCTTCACCTGGGCGCGGTCTTCAAGGCCTCCTTCACGATCAAGACCGCAACGGGTCGATCACCGGCGAAGGCACGGCCATCCCCGGCGCCGCCCATTCCTATCAGAGCTTCGCCGGCACGTTCACCGTCACGAGAGGCAGCGGTCGCTACGCGCACATCCACGGACCCGCGCAGCATCTCTATGGCGTGCTCGATCGCCGCACCGATTCGGTCGTGATCCAGACGACCGGACGACTGACGTACTAAGCGGGTGAGGACGCGATGAAGCCAGGCAAGCCGGGCGGTCCGGATCGCGGCCGGGTCAGCCATCCGGCGCGGCGCGTCGCGCGCGGCCTCCTCGTCGCGCTGAGTCTCTGCGCGTGCCTGCCGGTCGCCGTCCAGGCTGCGCCTTCGGTCAGCCTGCACGTCGCGCTGACGCCAGGGCGCCTGGGCCGCGCTACGGCGGTGGACATCGACATTCGGATCGCCACCCCTCCCTCTCCCCCGCCGCTGAGCACGCTGGCGATCCTCTACCCCTCGGAGCTTGGCTTCACCAGCGGCGAACTCGGACTGGAAGCGTGCTCGCAGAGCAGGCTCGAAGTCCACGGCCCGGCGGGCTGCCCCGAGGACTCGCGCATGGGCACTGGCAGCGCGCGAGTGCAGGCGCCGTTCACTTCGGGGACGATCGGCGAGACCGGCCAGCTTCTGGTCATTCGCGGCCCCGAGCTGGAAGGACACACGCAGCTGCTCTTCTACACGGAAGCCCACCTGCCGCTGAACGCGCAGCTGGCCTTCTCGAGCGTGCTGCTCGCGGCAAGCGCGCCGTTCGAACAAATCCACATCGCCGTGCCGCCGATCCCCAGCCTTCCCGAAGCGTCCGACATCGCGCTCGTCTCGCTACACCTCACGCTCGACCCCAGCGGTCTGAGGTACTACGAACGCAGGCACGGCCGCCGCGTGGCCTACCACCCAACCGGCGTGATCCTGCCCCACCGGTGTCCGCGGGGTGGGTTCCCGTTTGGGGTGCAGGTCGGGTTCGTCGGGGGTGCGCAGGCGAATGCGCGGACGGACGTTCCTGTGCGCGGCGCCGGCGGCGCGGCGGGAGCGTTAGCCCGGGCGACGGCCCGCCGAAGAGGCTCGCGTCAGGCGCAGACGCCCTCGGCGCCGACGCTGATCGCGACCAGTTTCGCGCCAGCTCTCTGCCGCGCGCCCCGGAAACATTGAGGTTTGGGTCCCGCCCGAGGTGTTGTGGGCCCCGATCGACTCTCCCGTCCCAGGGGATCTCTAGCGTGTTGGACGGTGCCGATTGCGGCCCGGTCTGCGAACCCACGGGGTCGGCTCGAGAAGTCGAACGGAAACGGGACGAAGGCCACGACAACCGCGACACGGCAGGGCAGCATCCGCAGCACTCGGGCCGAGGATGGCCCGGCGTTTTTTGACAACTGAATAACTCCGAGGCGTAGGACAGCTACGCCAGACCCTCCACACCCTCGCGCCGTGGCTCGGCGCCAGGCCTCGCAACGCCTGAGTCGCCGCTTAGTGCATCCCGATTGGTCCGCGACCGTGGCCAGTGGAGCGCCCAGCTCACAGCAGACGGATGGCCACGAGATCCACGCTGGGGAGAGCCGTGGGTCCTGCTCCCACCCACCGTAGGCAGCCGAACCTCACCGCGGTAAACCCGTCGTGCATCCCGGAGGCTTCTCAAGAGTCCGGTGTCTACCGCCGATATCGATTCTGATGAGCGTGCGTGCAGGCACAGGGAAGCGCGTGTTGTTGGGAGTGGGATGCGTATGCCTCCTCGCGGGCTTCGCGTGGCACGGGTGGGCGAACGTGCTCTTGCCAGCGGCATTCGCATTGAGCCTGCTGGGGGATGGCGCCGATCTGCGGCGGGCCCTTCCTGATCGGCGCTTGGTGCTCGTTGTCGGTGGCGCAGCAGTCATGCTGAGTAGTGCCGCGATTCATCACTTCCTTCCTCACGGCAGCACGCTTCGCTTGACGACGGACGGAGTGCTTGTGATCTCGATCCTGGTGATCCTCCTCGCCATCGCTCCATACCTGCTGACGTCCGCAGCAAACCAGCGCGCTTGAGTGCGGTCCACCGGCTGATCAAAGACGCCGTACACCAGGGCTTCCTACGCCCAGCGAACACCGACCCTCGGTGACCCCGCTTAGAGGCACCCTGCCGCGCCTTCATCTCTCTAGCACGAGGGTCGTATCGCACCCCTCCCTGAGAGATCGGCTTACGCCTTCAAGCAATTGAGGGTCTCCCCCTAGCGGGGGAGCACTGATTTCACATTATCAATTGCTTGACACTCAGGGAGCGGTGCGATCAGTAGCGGGCAAGTTCGCAAGCTCACTACTGAAAGGTGAAGGCACTGATGAGTAAAGCAAAGCAACAGATCACGCTCGACGAGCAGGCGATCAAAGCTCTGAAGGCTCGCGAGACGCGGCTCGCGAAGTTGTGGAAGATGACGGTCAGCCAGCGCATCAACGCGATGCGCAAGGGCGAGCTCTCATTAGAGCAGTGCGCTGCGTGGGCGGCGCGATACCCGGAGCAGGTACCACTGCTGGACGGCGAGTTCGAGTACCTCGCGGCGTTCACCCCAGAGGTCCGCGAGTAGCCAGACGCAGCGGCGCCCCACGGTCGGGGCGCCGCTCGCCCATCGTGGCGGAGCATCCGGCTCACTCCGGCGACCCTGCTGCCTCCCACAGCGCCCGCGAGCATCTTCGCCAGTCGTCTCAGGCGCGCGCTACGGTGAGATGATGAACGAGCAGCGGCGCGGTATCGATCTCACGGTCACCCTCGGCGGGAAGCGGGTGACCAGCGAAACCACCGCGATCTGCGCGGGACCCGATGTGCTGAGCATCGTCACGGTGCTGCCCGACCACGGCGTCCTGTTCGAGCTCACCTCGATATTCATCGGGCACAAAGGCGTCAACACCCACGCCGCCCACCTCGTGCTCGGTCCGGCCGGCGAGGACAACGAAATCCACACCGAAGAGCACCCCCACCAGCGCCTGAACCCCACGTACGATCCAAGGGGCTGCGCCTACGAGCACATCCACGTACTCATGGAGCATCTCAGGAGGCTCGGCCACGAGCCCGCCATCGACCTGCCCGACGACGCCTTTGGCGAGCTCGAGCGCGTCGAGAGCCCGACGACGCCCGCCCAGCATGATCGCGCGCAAACTGGCTCCCGTGAAGAGCAGCCTGAGCGCGACACGTAAAAGAGATCACTCACTTCGGCAGGAGGACCTGCCAAAGACAAGCATTATGGGCTGGTCGGAGGGATCGGCCACGCGGTGTCAAGTCCTCTCATCCGCTACAGGCCGCCAGGGTCCTTCCTTGACACCGCTTACTGACACCTTGCAAGAAATTCACCTTGAGCGTCCCGCCCGCTCGGCCTGATAGACCATGGCCCATGCCGAAGATGATTCATCTCAAGGGAGTCGGATACGTACGGGCGGGGTCGTGGACCACCAAGCCTGTGACGGACAAATGGCGGCTCGCGCAGAAACAGTTACACGACGCTGCCATGCTGATGGTTCCCCGCCTCGGTCACCTGCTCTTTGACGAGGGGCCGGACTACTCTCAGGCCATGAGGGAGTGCGACGAGCAGAGCATCATCTTGGAGCTCGAACACCTCCACGGGCAGATAGAAACACTCTTGACCAGGTTCCCGAAGGACCGCCGCGCCAAAGCCCTCGAAGAGGTGACCGGGCGCACCCCACAGGAGGCCGCGGCGTTCAAGGCAAAGGCCCGGAAGCTACGAGAATCGAAGTGACGGCGCCGCAGCGAAGTAGACGATCTATCGGTCCTCCCCCAGTCGCTCCCAGCCCTCGGCGCGTGCTTTGTCCACGTAGTGGCGCACCTCGGCAAGCGTGAAGAACCCATCCGCGACCAGCGCTCCGGACTCGCGATGGATCGAATAGCCCGAGCCTGGGCCGCCCGCCAGCACGCCATAGGTCTCACCGTTGAACGACAGCGTCTTGTCGCGGTGGATGACAGTAAGCATGGCTCGCACCCCCCTTCGGCATCGTGTGGCACTTTTTACTCTGACGCGACAAAAGCATACCCCATCAATTGTGTGCCCGATTTGCACCAATTATGCGCCAATTTACTCTGAGGCCCCGATTCCGTCCGGCGCAGGAGTATAATTAATGGGTCAAGTAAACGTCCGGCTTTACCTAAAAAGCTAGGGCGACCCCCGACGTTGGGCTGTCACCCAACGCCGGGGAATCTAAACACAAGAGAAAGTGACTTCTCCCGTGCCTAAGACACACTCTACCCCCACGTCCCGCCGGCGCGTCACTCCTAAGGCCGAGCCGCCGGCGACCCTCCCCGCCAAGGTCGCGCCCAGTGGACAGCTGTCCACTGAACCGCGCTCCGCGAAGCCGAACCCCGCGACCGGGGAGGTGGTGCCCGCCCTGCTCTCCAAGCGCGAGCTGCGGCCGATCATCATCAAGGCCCGCAAACACGGGAACGCCTTCAAGCGCGAAGGCCAGCTGCTCGCCGCCCAACTCCACCTCCTCCAGGAGGCCAAGGCGCACCTCACCTACGGCCGCGAATCCTTCGGCTCGTGGGCCGAAACCGAGTTCGCCGACCTCGAACTCACAAAGGCCAACGCGAACAAGCTCAGCCAGCAGGGACGGGTGATCATCGCTCTTAAACGCAGAGGGCGCGTTGACCTCAAGTACCCCGACACGCTTCCCGGCGCGACCGGAACGAGAGCATTGGTGTCGGTTCTCGCCAACCACGACGAGCAGGCGATGATCGAAGTGTTCGATGCCTGCCCCGAGGGCGACGTGGTCGCCACCACGGTCAGCGCCGTGGCCGACGCCATGCTCCCTCCACCGCCGGCCACCGACCCGCCGCAGGCCGCACCAGACGACGACCCGGAGGACGAGCCGGAAGAGATCCCGCCCAAGGTCCAGGACCTGCGCGACCACGTCGAACGACTCCACGACTACCTCCACGACATCTCCTGCGCCGACGACGCCGACCCGATCGCCGTCACCCGCGCCTACGACCACTTCCTTGCCGACGCCGAGGCGCTTCGCTCCGTGCTCGACGCGGTGCTGCCCGGCGAGGGCGCCGAGGACCTGGCGGAGAACCCACGATGAGGATCTGGGACCAACCGGAACGGCGCCGCTACCGCCCCGAGATGCCCGAGACCGCATGGCAACGCGGCAGGCGCCCACGCCAGCGCACCCGCCGCCGGCAAGCGATGCTCGACCTCGCCGACGGCCTGGAGCGCTATCTCAGCCGACCGGGCATCCGAGGCGACCGCACCGAATGGACCGCCTGGGCGCTCAGGCTCGGCGCCACCGTCCCCGCAACCCCGGCGCCGGACGGATCGCTCTGGTACATCCAAACGGTGTGCGAATGACCCATCCCCTCCGATGTCGGCCAGCTCGACTTCAAGGCCGAGTGCGAGCGCATCTGCAGCGTATGACCAGACGGACCACGTAAGTGAATACCCCACAAAACAGGAAAGGCAGACACACCATGACATCGACTCACAATGACAGCATCGAAGCCGGGGAGATCGACGTGAGCGAGCACCCCGAGACGTTGATAGGACGCACGATCCTCGATCCATACGGCCGCGAATGGGAGGTCATCGAAACCGACACGAAGGACGGCACGCCCACAGTCAGCGGCGAGCTCTATTGGTGCTGTGCCTACGAGGCGACGGTGATCGACACGAGCGACTAGCCGACTCGTGTGCAACGAAAACAACGCGGTCCCGCGGCGGCCGCGGAGCGCCCGGTAAGATCAGCCGACGCGGCTCTGGCAGATGGCTTGCCAGGCCCTCGTGCGGCGGTAGCTCAGATGGTAGAGCGCGACCTTCCCAAGGTCGAAGTCGCGGGTTCGATCCCCGTCCGCCGCTCTCATCGCGACCTTTGGGGCGCGAGGCCGTCAGCTACGGGGCGAACGAAAAATGACGCGGCCCCGGGCCGCTTGAGGAACCCTTCGCCGGTCTCGCCTTGCGGCTCAATCAACTCTTGGGTGGCGCGGCCTCACACCTCGGTGGCCTCGCTCTTCGCGACTCGGTTCCGCGTCGAGAAGCAACATAGGCACCTGCGACGCTCAGCGCAAGTGACCGCTACAGGAGATCCCGCATTCTCCGAAAAAATGCGATTCAGGAACCGGCCCAGAGTCCCTGCAGCGGGACGGCCGCGAGGCGCTCGCCGAACGGGAGCGTGTCGGAGCCCAAATAGAGCACCACCCCACCCTTGAACTTCTTGCCGAGCTTCTCGCGTAGGTAGCGCAGCCCGGCGAAGTCGGCGCTCGTGGGGGTTGCGGCTGCCTTGACCTCGACCCCGACTACCTCGCCGCTGTGGCGCTCGAGGATCACGTTGACCTCGCGTTGCTGCTTGTCGCGGTAGTGGAACAGCCGCACGGGCTCTTCCGCCCAATCCGCTTGGCGTAGGAGCTCCATCGCGACGAAGCTCTCGAGCATCGCGCCTGCGAGCGGGCCGTCCTCGGCGATCCGTCGCTCGTTCGCGCCGATCAGAAACGCCAGCAGCCCGCTGTCGAGGATGTATAGCTTGGGGCTCTTGATCTGGCGGCTCGAGAGATTCGTGTGCCAGGGCCCCAGCTTCGCGACCAGGAACAGATCTTCGAGGATCTTCGTGTGAGCCCTGGCGGTGTTGGTGTCCACGCCGAGATCCACCGCCATACCGTGAACGAGGCGAGCCCGCCGGAGCGGGCAGCGATTACGTAAGCAACCGCTCGATGTTCTCGACATTGCGCACGTTCGCGATGTCTTGCAGGTCACGGCCGATCAGCGAGCTCACATAGCTGGAGAAGAAGTCCGCACGGCCACGGGGGCTGCGCCCCTGAAGCTCAGGGTATCCGCCGGTGACGAGCATGCTCGCCGCCGCGGAACGACCGATCGCCGCCCCAGAGATGGGGGGAAACCTCGCGTCGAAGAGCGTGTCGATGAACGTCTCGCGCGTGCCGTGCAGCTCACCCTGGGAGAGCGGTGAGAGGTTGAGGTACTGAACCCGTCCGGGGAGAGCGTCGGCGACGGTCGGGAGCGTGAGCAGGTTCGCAGATCCGGTGAGCAGGAACTGACCGCGCGTCTGGTCGCTGTCGAGGCGTCGCTTGATCGCCAGCAGCAGGCGCGGTGCCCGCTGAATCTCATCGATCACGGCCGGGCCCGTGATCGCGGCCATGAACGATGCCGGGTCCTCGCGCGCCGCGTTCGCCGTCGGCTCGTCGTCGAGGCTGATCAACTGCGCGGTATGCTCGTTAGCCGCGATGTCCACGACGAGCGTGCTCTTGCCGACCCGCCGAGCCCCAAGCAGCGCAACTGCGCGACTCTCAGCAAGCGCCTGGAGCACCTGCGGGCGAACGTTGCGTGTAAGCAGTCCTGCGGCATCGATGAAGCTTACCCCAGCGGCCGGACAGATTATGCGATGCACAGACCGATTATGAATTCTATGCGCGGCAGATCAGGAGTTCGATGTCCGGCAGATCGTGACTAGGGCGACGATGGGGCCTATGCCTTCGGGTGCCAGCCGCGGCCTTTCTTCTCCAGTTTGCCCTCCTGCTCGAGACCCGGTAGGACGCGATACAAATAATTCGAGCTGATCCCCATCTTCGCGGCAAGCTCGGGAATCGTGATGCCGGGCTGACCCTGCACAACGACAGCGCTTCCGCCGCCCGTTTTCCGCCTTTGGGCCGCCCACCGCGACGAGCTTTGGGACGGCCTACTTTTTTGCCGGTCCCGGCCACACTCGCTTTGCGTGCGCGTCTGCCCGAGCCGCGCGGACGCCCAGGCCCTTTTTTGCCGGTGCCCGACCCCGAGGACGCCCGGGCCCACGCCGGCGCGTCACGGTCGGACGGCAGCCGAGCCCGCGTCAGACGCAGCCGAGCCGACCGTACTTCCGATCGCCTCCGCCAGCGCCACCGCGGCGGCCTCGAGTCGGCGAACCTCATCCACCACTTGGCTGCAGCTCCTCCAGCCGATCGGTGATTTCCTTACGCCGCTGGTCAAGAAAGTCGGACACGGTTCTCTCCTCCTGCTGCTCGGGTTACTTACCTGAAGAAGACCAACGTATACAAATGCCTCACTGAATACTTCCCCGATGCCCGGCAGCCGCACGACGAGAGAACAAAAAATGACGCGGCCCCGGGCCGCTCGAGGAACCCTTCGCCGGTCTCGCCTTGCGGCTCAATCAACTCTTCGGTGGCGCGGCCTCACACCTCGGTGGCCTCGCTCTTCGCGACTCGGTTCCGCGTCGAGGAGCAACATAGGTCCCTCCGGCGACGAGCACAAGGCCCCGGTCCAGAACCTTCCTGGAGTTTCCGAGAAAGAGGGGCTCAGCCTCTCCATTGCCATGAGCTCAATGCCCCGCTTCGTGAAGCCATTGCTCGCAAAGCTCTCGACCCTTCCGGCGGATGAGTCGCTGTGGGCGTTCGAGGTCAAGTGGGACGGCATCCGCGCGATCGCTCGCTGCGAGCCGGGGCGGCTGAAGCTGCTGAGCCGCAATGAAATCGACCGCGCTACCCGCTACCCCGAGCCCGCGGCGCTCGGCGGCGATCGGTTCGCACTCGGCGATGCTCGACGGCGAGATCGTCTCCTTCGACGAGCAAGGTTGACCGAGCTTCCAAGGGCTCGCCGACCACGATGCACCGGGCGCCAGGCAGGCCAGCTACATGGTCTTCGATCTGCTGTGGCTGGACGGGGAGTCGTTGCTGGATCTTCCCTACCTCGAGCGACGCGAGCGCCTTCTTGCCCTGGAGCTGGATCGCGACCATGTCAAGGTCCCGGCTAACTACATCGGCGAGGGCACCGCGCTGCTCGCCGCCAGCAGGGAGCAGGATGTGGAGGGCATCGTCGCCAAGCGACTCGACTCCGCTTATGTTCCCGGCGGCCGGCGGGGGGAGTGGTTGAAGATCAAGAACGTCTCAAGCCAGGAGCTTGTGATCGGCGGCTGGTTGCCCGGTAAAAAAGGTCGCTCCGGACGCCTCGGCGCGCTGCTCGTCGGGCACTATGAACGGGCGGCAACGGCGCCCCAGCTCTGCGCTATGCCGGCGGCGTCGGCACCGGCTTCACCGACCGCGAGCTGGAGCGCCTCGGCAAGAAGCTGCACGCGCGTGCACGGAAGACGAGCCCGTTCGTGGGCGCCCAGCCGCCGCGGGAGGCACGGTTCGTGCGGCCCGACCTCGTCGCCGAGATCGAGTTCCGCGAGTGGACGCGGGACGGCTCCCTCCGGCACCCCTCCTACAAGGGGCTGAGGGAGGACAAGGACGCCCGGGCGGTCGTCCGCGAGCGCCCTGCGTCGGATCGGCCCGTCTCGCGACGCGGCGAACGATCAAGCCGCTAGTCTCGCGCAGATGGACAGCGCCGTGCACCTGTTTTGGGACAACTCGAACCTATTTGCGCGCATGCAAGATACGTGCGAGGACCGCGATGGCAATGGCGAGGAGCCGGGCCATCGATTCGATGCGCGTATCAAGTTCACGGCCATGTTTGAGTTTGCTGCATTCGGACGTAAGGTTGAGAAGGCAGTCGCCGTGGGCTCCGTGCCACCGGAGTTGGAGCACATCTGGCGGAGTCTTGGTAAGGCTGGTGTTCTCGTTGACCTACAAGAGCGCGGAGCGCAAAGCGGTAAAGAGCAAGGTGTCGATCAGGCGTTGCAGCTTGAGATGATGAACAGCCTGGTTGACAGAGATAAGCCGGCTGTCGCTGTCCTGCTCACCGGAGACGGTGGGTTTAAGCCGTCGGTCGATCGGCTCCTAGCCAAAGGTTGGGGAGTCGAGGTCCTCTGTTTCTCAAAGGGATTCTCAAACAAGCTGACGCGGATTGCCCGGGGATCAGCCGGCCGTGGCAAATACGTCAAGCTCGATCCTTGGTACAAGCAGCTCACATACCTGCAGTCACCGGACGGCGAGATCGTCCGGCATGCGGAGCTACTCGACATGCGTTCTCGGCCCAAGGTCTGAGCACCTTCTGCCAACCCGCGAGCAGGTGGCTAGGTCACCGGCAGCGTGACTTGTGCGATATCTCCGTTCGCGTCTCCAAGGGGGCGAATTTCGCTGAACATGCGATCGGCGTCTAGCGGCTCGCATAGAGACAGAGCCTCCGCGGGGGAGATCGCCGGGATCGAGCCACGCCCTCATCACGTCAGGGTCGGCGAGGATCACGGGCATCCTGTCGTGCACGGGCGCGACCACGCGGTTGCCGGTCGCGCCGCACGTGATGATCGTGCAGCTCGCGACCGGGCCGCCCTCGACGTGGCGAGCGGTCACCCATAGACCGGCGAAACAGAAGACACGCTCGCCCTCGACGGTGAAACGCATCGGCGGCGGTTTTAGCTTCGCCTTGGCCTTTTCATCCTCCGGCTTCGGCCACTCGTAGAAGCCATCAGCCAGGATCAAGGCGCGGTGCGCCACGTCGGGCTTGACGCCGAAGTAGCTGCCCTTCGAGCGCAGGCCCTCCACCGTGGCGTTGATCCACGGCTTCTTCGTCTTAACTCGTGCTGGCGCCCGCCGGGACCAGCGCCCACCGCAACATCCGCGACTCAGGCTGGCCATCTTGCGCGACGATCGCCGGCACCGGGTCGGTCGGCCGTACATCCCACGGATCGGTGCGGACGCTCTCCCGGATCTGGACGCCGAGCTGCCGGCCGACCTGTTCGGTCAGCTCTTCAGGACCAACTGTGTTGGTGTAGCGGCCACAGATCCATTCCAGGATAGGACCACTATCTCGCGCGCGGCGACTGCGGCGAGCCCATTCGTCGAACCTCGCCAGGCTGACACTCCTCCACCCACGGGCGCGCCGTAACCCTACGGCGTCGAGTCCAGGGCGAGCACGACCACCCATGCGACGAGCAGCTACGCGAGGATGTGGCGCAGTGCGGAAGGTGTATGTCCGGTCTCTTCGCGCACCACGCGGCAGAGATGGCTCTGGTCGGCGAAGCCGAGGTCGGCGGCCAGGCGTGCGAGGTCTCGCTCGCCGCCGGCCAGTTGCTCCAGCGCGCCCCGGGCGCGTAGGCGCATGCGGTGGCGGGAGATGGTGTGGCCGGTCTCGGTGCGGAAGATGCGGCTGAGGTGGTGGGGGGAGACCGCGAGCTCGCCGGCGAGGTAGGGCAGGGAGCGCTCGGGGTTCGCCGCGAGGATCTCACGCGTGCCGTCGGCTAGGACGCGGCGAGCACGGGTGGCGTTGGGCCGGCCGGCGGCGAGGCGCCGAGGATCGGCCTGTTCGAGCACCTGGGCGGTAAGCAGGATCGCTCGTTCCAGCGTCTCGTGCTGGTCGCCGCCGCGATGTCCTGCTCTCAGCAGCAGCCGGTGCTCGAGGTCGATCTCCGCTGAGGTTGGGAGCGCCAGGAAGGGCAGGGTCTGCCCGCCGCCCCATAGCGACGCCACCAGGTCAGGGGCGAGGGTGAGCGAGGTGCAGTCGTCGCCATGGTCGTGCGGGTGGTCGTAGCGCTGCTCTTCACCCGGGTTCATGCAGTAGGCGAGTGTTGGGTCGAGCAAGGTTTCGACGCCGTCGGCGCTGCGCAGAAAGCACCCGCGACGAACGAACACGATCGCATGACCGCCGGCCTGCTCGCCGGCGTGGCCGCGCCCGCGTGGGTGCCGGCAGGCGACGTCAGCGATCTCGACACCGTCGTGACGCAGGAGGGTACGTGCGCTCAGCATGCAACACCCAGTCTCTCAGACGCGCACGAATATCCAAGACTTCGCAAACGGTTGCTGGGATGCTGGCTGAGATGCGTATCTACTGGTTCTGCTCACCCGAGAACCACGACAGAAGGAGATATAGATGGCTTCTATTCGCAAGGAGATCCTGATCGACGCGAGCCCCGAGGATGTGTGGGCGGCCGTGCGCGATTGGGGGGCTCTACACGAGCGCCTCGTGCCCGGCTTCGCCCTCGACACGCGCCTCGACGGGGAGGACAGGATCGTCACGTTCGCCAACGGCACCGTACTCCGCGAGCGCCTCATTGACCTCGACCACGAGACCCGCCGGCTCGTATGGTCGATCGTTGACGGGCCGTACACCCACCACAATGCCTCAGCGCAGGTCTTCGGAGAGGGAGAGCGTGGGACCAGGTTCGTCTGGACCGCCGATCTCTTGCCGAACGAGCTGGCCGGCCCTACCGACGAGGCGATGGGGCAAGGGACCAATGTCGTCAAGCAGACACTCGAGGCCCAGGCCGTGCGCAGCGAGACGCCGGCAAAGTCATGATCGCGTGAGCTCGCTTGTTGACACCCTGCACTCGGACGCTCCCGTCGGCGACCGAGGACGACGACTCAAGCAAATGCGGTAGTCCGAACCGCCGTTGAGATGGCTCCTGTTCAGGACGAAAAGCAAAGGTCCGAATAGCGCCGGGCTCGCGATCCACGACGTAAATCGGGCCTTGACAACGGTGCGAACATGTGTTCGTGTCGGGTCCTGCTCCACTTCATATCTCCTACCCCCGCTTCAAGGCGGCGCTCGGGGCGCGTCGACCTTGCGTTCATTCGCCGAAACGCCAGGTCGATCGCGATCGGCCTGCCCGATGCAGCGGAGGTTTGCCGGCTGATCGCCGAGCAGGATCCCGGTCGTCTCGAGGAGGCCTCGGTGCATTGGATCAAGCGCTATGCGGCCGAGGCGCCGGGCCAGCGACGCAGCGACTATCTCGTGATCGTCAGCGCGTTCGACTCGCTGACCGTCGATCCCGAGCGTGCCGCGGGCGAGCTAGCCGCGTTGTGCGCCGCGAGGGGGATCGGATCGTGATCGTGTGCGTGCATATCCCGCGCTTCCAGCTGCGCGTGGCGGCTGGCGGCTCCCAAGAGCTCCTGGGGCGAGCGGTTGCCATCGCGCCGAGCGGCGGCGTGGCGATGGCGATCGGCGAAGTCTCTCCGAGCGCTCAGGCGCAGGGTGTGCAGGCGGGGATGGCGCTGGATCAGGCGCTCGGGCGCTGCCCGAAGCTGGAGCTCATACCTGGCGACCCAGTCAAGGTCGCGCTGGGGTGGGATCGAGCCGCTCGGGCGCTCGAAGGGATCGGCGCGCAGCTGGAGCTCGCCCGTCCCGGTCTTGCGTACTTCGATGGGAGCGGGCTGGAAGGGATCCATGGGGGTCGGGACGGGGTGATTGCCGCCGCCGGTGAGGCGCTGCGCCGCCCCCCGCGGATCGGCGCGGGCCCTACGCGGTTCTGTTCGCTGGCGGCGACGTTGGAAGCTCGCTCCCGCCGCGCCAGGGTCATCGGCGAGCGGGAAGCCAAGCGTTATCTCCTCGCCCAGCCGGTGAGCACTCTCAGATACCGCCCTGAGACGGAACCGCTCCTGCCTTCGCTGGAACGATTTGGGATCCAGACGCTTGGGGCGCTCGTGAAGCTCGACGCCGGCGCGATCGCCGACCGCTTCGGCGAGCCCGGCAGCATGGCGCGGCGCCTCGCGCTCGGGCACGACACGCCCCTGCAGACGCGGCGCGTCGAAGATCGAGTGGCGGAGTCGATGCAGCTTGGGGAGGCGAACTCTGGGCTGCTGCTCGAGCGGACTCTCGGTGTGCTCGTCGACAGGTTGCTGGCGCGGCCGCAGCGCCGTGGGCGGACGCTGCGTGCGCTGGTCCTTTCCGCGCGGCTGGTGGAGCGCGGGACGTGGCGGGAGGAGGTGG
This sequence comes from uncultured Solirubrobacterales bacterium, assembly GCA_963779405.1. Classification (GTDB taxonomy): domain Bacteria; phylum Actinomycetota; class Thermoleophilia; order Solirubrobacterales; family Solirubrobacteraceae; genus Palsa-744. The sequence continues at coordinate 98,803 of CAVZYF010000006.1, read as the reverse complement.
TGTTCCGCCAGGCGCTGTCCGACCGGCAGCGGATTCGTCTCGCGCTCTCCCAGCGCCTGCAGCTGTTGCCGGCCCCGGCGGTGGCGTTGCAGTTGGCGGTGGCGGAGTTCGGGCCGGCGGGTGGCGATCAGGGCGGGCTGCTCGATGGGGAGCGCGCCGCGCGCCTCGCACGGCTGCAGGACGCGGTCGGTCAGGTGCGGACGCTCGCGGGACCGAACGCCGCATTACGCGTCCTGGTTGTCGATCCGCGCTCACGCGTACCCGAGCGCAAGGTCCTCTACGCGCCGTGGCAGCAATGAGGAGCAGCACGATCGCCAGGCCCGCCGCCCCGAAAGCCCCCGAGCCGGTGAGGGTGCGGGCCGAGCATGGCACGCCGGTCGCGGTCGCTGGTGTCCGTGTCGATGAGGTCCGGGAGTTCTGGATCGTCGAGGATCGCTGGTGGACCGAGCAGCCGATCCACCGTCACTACTGGGAGCTCGATCACCGTCGCTGGTCGCAACGTTGTCGTGTTCCACGACAAGCTCACCGACGGGTGGTTCAGCCAGACGGCGTGACTGGGAGATGTCTGGGACGCCACCGTATGTCGAGCTGCATGCTCACTCTGCCTTCTCGTTTTTGGACGGTGCTTCACATCCCCACGAGCTGATCGAACGAGCGGCGGAGCTCGGGCACACCGCGCTCGGGTTGACCGATCACGACTCGGTCGGTGGGGCGATGGAGTTTGCGATCAGCGCGCTGGAGTCCCCGGTGCGTGCGATCTTCGGCGCCGAGGTCACGATCGACGCGCCGGCCGGCCCGGCCGGAGAGGTCTACCGGCACGTGACGTTGCTCGTCCGTGACGCCAGGGGCTGGAGCAATCTCTGCAGGCTGCTCACGCGCGCGCACGCGCATACGCGCGACGCGGCCGACCGGCACGCGGGTCAGCCATCCGTCCCGCTTCAGCAAGTCCTGGACCACGCCGAGGGCCTGGTATGTCTGACGGGCTGTGCGGAACACGGCGTCGATGACGAGCCGACCGCACGGCGGCTGCTCGACGCGTTCGGTCCGGAGCGGCTGCGGGTGGAGTTGCAGCGCCCCTATGCCCGTGGCGACAAGCTCCGTAACCGTGCCCGGGAGCGCCTCGCGCGCCGGCTGTCAGTACCTACGGTCGCGACCGGGGACGTGCACGCGCACACCCGCGAGCGTGCGTTGTTGCAGCACGCGTTCGTCGCGATCAAGCACGGCCTGACGCTCGATGGCAGCGAGGTGCAGCGCCGCCCCAACGACACGCACGTCCTCGCGAGACCGCAGGCGATGGCGCAGCGGTTGTCCGACTACCCGGACGCGGTCGCGGAGAGCGTTCGCCTCGCGGAGACGCTCACGTTCAACCTCACCGGAGATCTCGGCTACCGCTATCCCGGATCGGACTCAAAGCAGGCGACCCGTGAGCTGGCTGAGGTCTGCCATGCCCGGTTCGCGGGTCGCTACCCCCGCGGATCCGCGAACCACTCGGCCGCCGCCGGGCGGTTAGAGCAGGAGCTTGGGGTGATCGACAAGCTCGGCCTCTCCGGGTTCTTCCTGTTGCATCACGAGGTCCTCGAGCTGGCCAGAGAGGTCGCGGTCGAGATCCGTGGGCCGGACACCGCCAGGGCGCTGCTGCCGCCCGGACGGGGCCGGGGTTCGTCGGTCTCTTCGATCGTCTGCTACCTGACCGGCCTGTCGCATATCGACCCGATCCAGAACGAGCTTGCGATCGGCCGGTTCCTGCACGAAGACATCACAGGGTTGCCGGACATCGATATCGACTTTCCGCGGGATATCCGCGCTGTCCTGATCCGCAGCGTGCCCAAGCACTTCGGGCCCGATCGCGCAGCGTTGGTGGCCACCTCCCCGACGTTTCGGGCGCGGGGCGCGATCCGCGAGCTCGGCAAGGCCCTCGGTCTGCCGGCCGGCGAGCTCGATCGTGTCGCCAGGGGCTCTGACGGCTGGGGCGGCCACGGCACCGTCGCCGAAGACATCCGCACTGCGCTCGGCCCCGAGCGCTGTGAGCACCCACGCTGGGCATGGCTCGCACGACTCGCCGACCAGGCCTATGGGCTACCCAGGAACCTCGGGCAGCACCCCGGCGGGATGGTGATCGCGACACGGCCCCTCCTCGACTGCGTGCCGATCGTGCCGGCGGCGATGGAGGACCGGCAGATCGTGCAATGGGACAAGGACTCCTGCTCGGACGCTGGGTTCCTGAAGATCGACCTGCTCGGCCTCGGCATGCTCTCCGCCGTCGAGCGCTGCGTCGAGACGATCGCCAAGACCCGCAAAGAGCGAATCGACCTGTCGCGCATCCCTTTCGACGACAAGCAGACGTTCGAGACGATCAAGCGCGCGGACACGACCGGCGTGTTCCAGATCGAGTCACGGGCGCAGATGGGATCGCTACGGCGGACCTTGCCTGCGGATCTCGACGACCTCACGATCCAGGTCGCCCTGGTCCGTCCCGGCCCAATCGTTGGAGGCGCCGTCAACACGTACATCGAACGCCGCCAGGCACTCCTCGCCAACCCTGACTTTGAGATTCCTTTCCTGCACCCCTCTCTCCGGGAGCCGTTGAAGGAGACGTTGGGCACGATCGTGTTTCAGGATCAGGTGATCGAAGTTGCCCGCGCGTTCGCTGGCTTCACCGCAGGGGAGGCAGAGAGCCTCAGACGCGCGATGTCGCGCAAGCGCTCTCGGGAGGCGATGGACGACCACCGACAGCAGTTCGTAGACGGTGCCCGCGCCAGCAATCCGGACGTCAGCGAGGACGTGGTCGAGCGGGTCTGGGGCATGGTCGCCGGGTTCGCCGGCTTCGGGTTCCCCAAGGCCCACGGCGCCGCCTTCGGCCTACTCGCCTACCAATCCACGTACCTACGGGTGCACTACTTCCCGGAGTTCCTCTGCGCGCTGCTCAACGAGCAACCGATGGGCTTCTACCCACCCGACAGCCTGATCCACGAGGCCCAACGCCGCGGCACCACGATCCTCCCAGCGGACGTGATCCGCAGCGATGCCGAGTGCACCGTCACCCCCACGGGAGAGATCCGCATCGGCCTGAACTACATCAAGGGGGTCCAAGCCGAGGACGTCGAACGGCTGATCACCGCCCGCACGACCGGCGGCCCGTTCCAAAGCCTGCAAGACCTCGCCGCCCGCGCCGCCGCGAGCACAGCCACGCTCGAAGTGCTCGCATGGTCCGGCGCCTGCGACACGCTCGCCGGCGGCGGTCCCCACGCACGCCGCACCGCCCTCTGGCAGCTGGGCGTTGTCACCCCCGCCAAGCGAACCAAGGGCGGCGACCAGCTCACGCTCAACCTCCCCCTCGCCAGAGCGCCCGACCTGCCCGGCCTCACCAGCTGGGAGCAGATGATCGCCGACTACACCGCCACCGGCATCTCGATCGAACACCACCCCCTCGGACTCCTCCGCGAGCAACTCGACGAGGAAGGAGCGCTACCGATCACCGCGCTCGCGAAGGTGCGCCACAACACGCGGGTCAAGGTCGGCGGCTTCGTGATCGCCCGCCAGAAACCAGGCACCGCCAACGGCATCACATTCCTCTTGCTGGAGGACGAGGGCGGCACCCTCAACGCGATCGTCCCCGTGAAGCTCTTCGAAGCCCACCGCCTGACCGTCCGCACCGAGCCGCTGATCCTGATCGAAGGCATCCTCGAGCGCCACGAGCAAGGCGGCGGCGCGATCAACCTCCTCGCCAAGAGCATCTCCCGGCTCACACCCCACCTCGACGCGCCGACAGCCAACGTGAGAGACCTCCACCCCGCCACGGAGCAACCCACCACGACAGCCGAGGACTTCGCGGTCGCCGCGCCGGCGGTCATGAACTTCGGGCGAGGGCGGGGGCGATGAACTCCCCGGTCTTAAAATGCACGCACCTGGCGGAGCTGGGAACTGCAAGTTAGGGCCATACGGCCGGAAGGCGTACAAGCCAAGTTACGGCCTTCGGCAGAATCGGTGGCTGCATGGACGCAAAATGGAATTCTGAAGAGAGGCATCCATGCAGCCACCTTTCGCAGCAGACTAGACGCACCAATGGAGCTTTAGATAAAGGTTATTACCGTGAGTTACTGGCAGTTATTTCTAATTCAAGTTTCGCTTCCCCTTCCCTTGCCAATAAAAGGTCGCGTCTCTACGTTCGGTGGATGCAGACGACGCATAAGATTGAGGCTTCGTCGGCGACGAGCTACGCGGAATACTTGACGTTCACCGCTAACCGCGCTGAGTACTACACGGCTGATGGGAAGATCGATCCGAACCTCGTTGTGCCGAGCAAGTGGCATGGCTCGGAGCAGGTCCTTGATGACCTCGGTCTCTCGCCGGATGAAACGGTCAGCACGCGTGATCTCGTGATCACGATGAACGGGTTCAACCCGCGCACGGAGCAGCCGCTGCGTCCGGTCGGCTCTAACGGTGAGCGGGTCGCGGGGATCGAGCTGCAGATGGCGCCGCCGAAGACGGTCTCGGCGGTGTGGGCGACGGCGTCTGGAGAGCGGCGTGAGCAGATCGAGGCGGCGCATCACGAGGCGGTCGCGAGTGCGTTGAAGCGCACCGAGCGGGAGGTCGCTCTGGTCAGACGGAAAACAGGTCGGGTGACTCGTTTTGAGAAGGCCAAGAGCCTGTTCGCGGCCGAGCTCGTGCACACGTCCAGTCGCCTCGCGAAAGACCAAGATCGCGGTGGGATTCCCGACCCGCAGCTGCACTCGCACGTGATCGTGATGGCGGCTGAGCGCCAGGATGGCAAGCTCGCCGCCGTCGAATCAAAGCGGCTGTATAGGACCGCGCGGGAGAACGGGGCGTGGTACCGCGCGGAGCTCGCGAACAACCTCTCCAAGCTTGGCCTGCGGCTCGACCGGCGGACCGGTAACGGCGAGCGCTACTTCGAGGTCCACGGGGTCTCCGAGGATCTTGCCCAGCGCTGGTCCAAACGAGCCGAAGACGTCCATCGTGCCGCCCGCGTATTTCGACAGAGATACGGCCGCGAGCCGCGCGGCGGGGAGCTGAGTTCGCTGACGACCAGGACCCGGGGGCCCAAGAGCACCGCGTCGCCGATCGACATCAACGCGGCATGGAAAGCGCAGGGCGAGGAGTACGGGCTGACCAAGGACTACGTCGAGAGCCTCTTCAACGACCGCAACCGCGAGCAGCACTCAGGCGTCGATCTGCGCCAGCAGATCCTCACCGCGGTCACCAGCGAACGCTCGATGATCACCGGCAGCGAACTCAAAGCCAAGGCCTACGAGATGTCCGCCGGCGTGGGACGTCCCGCTGAGGGCGACCGTGTGATCGAGGAGCTCACTCGCTCCGGTGAGCTGCTCGAGCTCGACGACCACACCTGGACCACCAGGCACCTGCGCGAGCTTGAGCAAGCGACCGTCGACATCGCCGAGCGCCGCGCGACGGAGATCGTCGCTCCTGTCAGCGAGGCCTCGCTGAAGCAGGCCCGGCGTGAGATCGGCAAAGAGCTCCACGGCTCGCTGAACCAGGAGCAGCGCGAAGCGCTGGGCACGATCACCGGTCCTGGCGGCATGGCGCTGCTCATCGGCCGTGCCGGTACCGGGAAGGGCGTCACGATCTCCGCGGCGGCGCGGGCATGGAAACTGGAGGGCAATGAGGTGATCGGCACCTCGATCGCCGGCAGCACCGCCGAGCTGTTGAAGGACACAACGAAACTCGACAAGGCCTACAACTCAAACGAGCTGATCAACGGAATCGAAAATGGCAGCATCGAGATCGGGCCGAAGACCGTCGTGATCTTCGACGAGGCCGCGATGGCCGACACCGAACGCCACGAGCGACTCGCGCAGCTCACCGAGCAGGCCGGCAGCAAGTTCTTCGGCGCGGGCGACCCCGCGCAGCTCTCCGCGATCGGCGCCGGCGGCATCTACAAAGAGCTCCAGGACCGCGCACCGACCGCCGAACTCACAAAGGTCATCAGAGCCAACCACGCGTGGGAGCGCACCGCCTGGGAGCAAGTCCGCAACGGCGAACCCGGCCCAGCGCTCGCCGCCTACCAAGCCCACGACCGCATGAACATCCACGACACCCGCGCGCAGGCCACCGTCGCGATGGTCGACCACTGGGACAAGGTCCGAAAGACCCTCCCCGGCAACGAGGCGGTGATGATCACCGACGCCACAAACTTGGAGCGAGACCAGGTCAACGCCATGGCCCAAGAACGACGCATCCAGGCTGGCGAGCTCGGAGCCCACCAGGTCGAGCTCCCCGGCAAGCCCTACGGGCTACGCGCGGGCGACGAGGTCATCTTCACCGCCCAGTTCCGCGGTCCCGGCCAGCCACCGGTCAAAAACGGGATCTCCGCCACCGTGATCGACACCAGCCGCAACGAGCAGGAGAACCGGGTCACGCTCAGGACCAAGCAACACGAGCCCCGCGAGGTGCACGTTGACACCAGCGAGTTCTCAGACCTCTCCTTGCGCTACGCCGTGCACGTCGTCAAGGCCCAAGGCATCACCGCCGAGCGATCGGGAATCATGACCGGCGGCTGGCAAACCGACCGCGAGCACATCTACACCGAGCTCACCCGCGCCCGCGAGGAGACCCAAATCTACGTCGCCAGAGAGGACCTCGGCGAGCAAGGATTCGACATCGGCGCAATGGAACGCCTCGCCGAACGAATGCAACGCAGCCGCGCCCAAGAGGCGAGCATCACCAAGCGCCTCGCCGAGCGGATCACCGGGCGCCACCACACCCCCGACCACGGACCCGAGCGGACCACCGAGCCTCAGCACCCCGTCCAGCGCGAACCCGAGCGCGAGCGAACCGGCGAGCGCGTCATCGACACCCCGCAGCAGATCGACGACGTCGAACGCCGCGCCGAGCTGATGCGAGATCAGGGAGCCGACGAGGCCACGATCGCCAAGCAGATCGCGAAGGAGCACTCCGACCCCGACGCGAAGTGGACACGCACGAACCAGGAGGAGCAGGGAGCTGTCCGCGAGATCGGGAACATCGTCGAGGAGATGCGCCGGCGCCGGCCCGACCGCAACCCCCAAATCGAGCAGGCCATCCAGGAGGAGCGAGACCGCCAGCAAGCCTGGGAGCGAGGCACCGACCCCGACCGCGGCTTCGAGATCGAGTAGGCCCTCATCTGCCTAGCAGCAGCCTGGGCGTGCAGAGTTATGTAACCACCTCCCACGACTGGGGTTATTGGAGGCAACGTCCCTCGAAATGCCTCACCTAAGCGCCCCCATCGGCTGCTGCAACTGCTTGTGATTGAAGGTAGCTGACACGAGGAGCTTGGATGCAAACACAGTCGACCGGTCTACAGCGAGTCCCCTCTCGAATCGAACGGCGGCCTTGGCCTTCATGGCGTCGACGCGGGGAGCCGCGTCGCTCGCGATCCGACCCCGGACCGGAAACGCTGCAACAGAGCCTTAAGGGATCGGAGACCCGGGTGCTTACGCTGGCGTTCATCCGGCTGCTCGGCTCTTCTCCCAAGAACGGAGATGTGCCGCGCCGAGGTCGTCAACGCTGGTGCCTCATCGTCGCGTTCCTTACGGTCAGTGCGCTCTGCTGCGCAGCATTCGGACAGGGCGGCCTGCCCGATCTCGACGCGCCCATATATGCCTGCCTGTTGCTCGCGCTCGTGGGGTTCGCTGAAGTCACGTGGAAGCAGTTTTCTGAGCGCGTCGCTCCAAACCTTGATCACATCGTCCGACGCCCAGCCGAGCGAGCGCTGGCGGCGGGATGGATGAGATCGCGACTGCGTCGCTGGGCGCAGTACCGGTGGTCTATCGGAGGCGGATTGGCGTCGGCGGCGTTTGCGGTGTTCGCCGCGCGCGCCGGGAACACCAACGTGCTCTGGGATTTGCCGTTCATAGTCATGGTCGCGACCGCAGGCTTCTTCGGAGGGAACGCCGTCTACTGGCTTCTCTCGGGCGCCGATTGGCTGCGCAAATTTCGTAGCCTCGACAGTCTCCGCCTGACCTCCATCCCCGATAGCGACCCCGCTATCGTCGAGTGCAGGTCGCTCTTGATGTGGGTCATGTTCCGTGTCGCCGCCGGGCTGTTTCTTTGCGAGGTGCCGTTGCTTGCGCTGGACTCGACCGGCCGCAATAGTCAATTCCTCATCGTGGCAACGGTCGGAATCGGGTTGCTGTGCGCCGGCACTCTAATCGCGGTCACGGTTGGGCCAGCGCTATATCTCGGCAGCGTTCTCCGCGTAGACCAACTCAATGAGTGCGCGGAGCTACGGAGCGACTTCGAAGGTCTCGAGCTCTCAGGCGCCGAGCACGTGCGCCTCTACTGCAAAGTCACCGCCACCACAAACGACATCCTGAGCCGGCCACGACACAAGATCGACTTCCCCGTCTTTCTGACCGTCATCAGCACCTTTGCAGCGGTTGTCATTCCCTACGTCCTCGGCGTGCTATTGAAACTGCCACATCTGCTGTAACGCCTCTCAAGGCAACGGATCAGGCATTTGCTCCATCGCCATTCGATGATCGCCGAGGAAAGTCGAAAAGAGCTCGGTGTTCTTCTTGATCGCTTTCTCTCCCGCCCATGGGATCAGGAGCCCTTCGAAGTACTCAATCGCCCGCTCGTCCTCGTCAGCGTCAAGAGTCACGGCCCCGGCCCGAACGTCAGCCCGGTCAGCGAATGTGTCGATGTTGTAGACGAGTTCAAGAAACACATCGATTACATATAAGAAGGCATCGATCGAGCACTCTCGTTTGTGACATATCGGCGCTGGCGGCATGAGCCGGCGCTGGAGACTAATGAGAAAGGGCGTTAGGTCCGCACGACGCAGAGATTTGAGGATTCGCGAGACGCTATCCGGGTGCTCCGAATAAGCGACGAGGTATTCGGTGCAGTAGTCAAGGTTATCTGACAGATGCGGATGCTTGACCTTCAAAGCTTCGTGCATCGCGGCATGCAGATGGCTGATTCGAGCCGTAATCTGCGGGTCCTCCATCGCTTGTCGCAGATCGTCCCGCTCCTCTCCGGCGTCGGTGTCTAGCTGAAACTCGTCACGCCCCCGGAGCGCCATCAATGCCAACGCCTGATGCGCACCGTTGACCATCCATAGCTTCCGGTCATACCGAGCGTCGAAGTCATCGACTAGCTCGACCTCGGGAACCCTCTCCAGTGCTTCAAGCATCGGCAGGGGCCGAGGCGGTCGCTCGACCAGCCACTCTCCCAGAGTATGCGCCGACACCCGACGCCGATCATCATGGGATGGCAGGGCTACGCAGATGCGATTAACCACGGTCCTGAGGAAGTGCACCCCGGTCTCACTGCATACATCGATAACCCGCTCGTACGCCGGGTCCGGTTCGTTCTCACATGCCAGGAAGATGGCTTCCGCGGTCGCTGGCCGCGCATGCAGAAGTAGCTCTTCAATGAACGGCAGGCGGTCCTTGATGTGCTCACGCAGACTTGTGGTCACCAGGAGCGGCTCACCCTCGCCAATCCGCTCCCGAACATCGCCTGGCAGATCCTCGACGCGGTCCGGCCCCTCAAACCACTTGACCTCATGCGACGTCGGTTTTTTTGTTAGGTCTGAGCCATAGACGTCGAACTCGAGAGCCCCGGTCTCGCCAGGTTTGCACACCACACACACATCGAACCCTGCCCGAATGGTCGTGGGTATTAGAAGACCGAGCGAAATGTCGCTCGGTCCAATATTCAGGTGAACCATGGGATTTGGAACAGCCCAAGGCCGTAGGACTCTATGGACCCGCGCTCTGGCACTTGGAGCTAAAGGGCGACCGGAAGCTCAGCGGTTTGACGCGCACGAGCTGCTTTGCGCCGACGATCAGCCCTGCCACAGTTCTCGCACGATTTCAGGTGCGCTTCTATCCGTTCCTTTACCCGAGACCCGAGCAACTCCTCTGCATCTTCACGCTCCAACATCTCGACCCGTCCAGGGGTCAAATGTGGCGTGCGCTCATTCACAAAAGGATTGTCGTCGTACGTTACGCGGGCGTGGTCGCCCCGAGGTCCTTCGAGAGCGCGGAATGCAGCTTGCCACGCCTCCGCGACCTCACCGAAGTACAGATACTTGTTGGCTGAGAACGTGCCCTGCTCCATAGCTGCTCTGCAGCGATCAAGATTCCGGTTGCAAGCCAAGAAGAAGCGCGCCGCGCCCGAGAGGACCAGACGCTTGTCAACGGCCAAATCGAGGTCGCTGATCAGCTTCTCGTTCCAGCGCATGTAGTCAAGACACGCTGCAAGCTCATCAGCCGGCAGCTTGGCCAAGTCCTGCTCGGTCTCAATCTCACAGCCAATCTGGACGAGTACACGCTCCTCTTCCAATCCTGTCTGAGAGCCGAGCCTGATAACGCAGCTGAATGCATCTAGGAAGAGCTCCGCGCGATCTCGGTGCTCATCCAGCCAGGCCGTCAACCAGCCAGGCTGGGTGAGGAGTGCCCCAACGCCGTGAAACACCACCGGAGTTGACCCGGAGGATGGCTGAGACCGAGAACCGGAAGATCGGGTCATGCTCACCGTATCGTCCAGGCAGCGGCATGGTTCAGCTCGGATGGAGCTGCTAAACGCACGTTGAAACCTTCGCGACGCATTGGACGAGTCCTTTCACATGTCCACACTAACAACGTACGGCCAGCCCGCAAGTTGCGCCACGAAACGCCCATCCAGCCAAGTAGGTGCACGATTCCAGTCACTGGTCGCGGGAAAGCTACCGGAATCGCCGCCTTAGCGCTCATCCGAGCTGTGCGTTGCTGTCCCAATGGCAGATCCTCAGCCACACGAGCACACAGGCTACGCGACGCCCCCGATGGCTCTATGCGCCCGTCGCAGTGCCCCCAATCGCGCCCCACTCGCTTCGCTCGCTCCCCCTGGGGCGCTCCCTCTAGCGCTGGCCGATCTCGAGCCGCGTGTCGTTACTCATCGCCATTGCTCACGGGAGAACCAGGCGTAGGCGCGGCATCGGCGGGCGGGGCGCCCTCGGCCCGTATCGCGAGGTATCCGCCGTAGGTGATCGTCGCCGCCGCGAGCAGGGCAAGCCAGATGCCGATCTCGATGCCGAAGGAATACGAGTAGCGTTCGAGGCCGGTACCTTCGGTGCCGCTCCCGCTGGGGTGATGGATGATCCTGTAGAGGATCAGGAGCGTCGAGAGGGTGCCCAACGCCGCGACGATCGCGCTGGGCTGCACGAGCAGACTCGGGTCGCGCTGACGGCCGTGCTGAACCACCGCGCCCAGCGCCACGACGATCGTGATCAGCCAGACCCAGCGGCTCGTCGTGAAGATGTGCCAGCCATTCACGCTGTGGCCGACACTGGTCCCCCCGGCCGAAGTGCTCAGGCCAAACCACTTGAAGAAGAACAGAAAGACGAACAGAGCGATCGCGCCTGCACCCACGATCAGATCGCTCCGGCGCAGAGTCATGGCCGCAATCTACCGCTCGGCACTACTGCCAAGTCACCGCGGCTGCGCCGCGGAATCGCGCCCCACTCGCTTCGCTCGTCCCCCTTGGGGCGCTCTTTGGGACCGACCCGCGCTTCAGCGCCTCCTGGCCCGCGACCGTCTTCCAGGGCTCGCTCTCGTACCACTTGGTCAGCTGCATCAGCTGCCAGTCCATGCCTTGCAGCAGCAATGCTTGACGGTTGGGAAGCCGGGCGATCTCTCCGGGTGTGAGCACTCGTTGGCGTTGGGTTTGGTAGTTGACCGATTCGTTGTGCGTGTCCGTTGGAAACCACCAGTCTTGCGGCTCGCTCAGCCCGACCGACGAGGCCACCGTCTTTCGGTCGTATTCGCCGAGAGCGAGGGAGACGGATTCGAGCGTCTTTGAGTCTCCGATGCCGTTGAGGATCAGCTTGGTTTGGAAGAGGCTCATGAAGCCGTCGGCTGCCGCGTCGCCCCAGCGTTCGCGGGCTTGGGAGAAGTCCTGGAGCCCGGCCACGACCTGCAGGCGTTGACCGCCCGCCTGCGAGATCAGGGCAGGCAGGTCGCGGATCGGGGCGATGTTCGCGATCTCGTCCAGCGCCCACAGCATCGGGGGGCCGGGGTCGTCGGTACGGCGAGTGCGACGGTAGACGGCGTGGCGGATCTGCTCGAGCGCGCCGACGATCAGTGGTGCGGACAGGGCCTGGTACTCCTCCGCGGAGGTGATGTAGATCGTGTCGGTGCTCGCGGCGAACCGGGCGGGATCGAAGTTCGGGTTCGCGGCGCTCGCCCTGACCGCGTCGGAGTTGTAGGCCGAGAGGACGCCGGCGGTCGCGGAAAAGATCGAGGAGCGCTCCCGCGCGTCGGTGCGCTGGATGCCGATCAGCACGGGCGCGGCGAACTCGGCGTCGCTGTCACCAAGCGCCTCCACCGCCGGGGCTACGTCGTGCATCAGGACCCACTTGAGGACCTCGCCGATCGGCCGGCCGGTCAGGTTTGCCGCGTACAGCAATGGCGCCAGCAGCGCCTGCGCGCGCTCTGACCAGTGGTTCTCGTTGGTGGTGCCGGCCCCGGTACGCGTCGCGGCCGTCATCGCGCGGGCGACCACGAGCGCCCCATCCCACGTCGCCGCCGCCGCGACCGGAGACCACGACAGGCGGCGCACACCGTCCGGCACCGTCTCGGTCCCCGACGGGTCGAACAGCCACGCCTGGCCAACCTCGGATCTCGCGGCCAAGGTGGCTTCCATCACGTCGGGCTTCGTCGAGGCGCTGACGAGCGCGCCCGAAGCGGCCATCGCCATCGGGATCAAGCCGCCGGTCGTCTTCCCCGACTGCGGGGGGCCGAGTACCAGCACCGCGTGCTTCGGGTCGGCGAGCAGCCACCGGCCACGGCGGGAGAGACCGAGATAGGTGCCTCCGCCCAGCCGCGCGACCTCTGCCCGCACCGCTTCTCCGGGCGTCCGTGTCTCTCCCGTCAACGCTGGCAGCACCTCTGGCGCCGGCGTCTCGGCGCCGGTCCATGGCCAGCGGATCGAGATCCGTTCGTCGAGCACCGCCCGCAGGAACCATTTCCCCAGCCATCCGATCAGGAGCGCCTGCACGCTCCAGGCGAACACATCGCGGCCCTTGGGATCGACGATCGTGTGCACGGCCAGCGCCAGGACGAACCAGCCCACGACCTTCAAGACCCTCGATGGCCGCTTCTCGAATGGAGGCGCCATCTCCTGATGGGAGGGCCCCCAACTTTTCTTTGCGACCGCTCTTGACATTGGCATTGACCATATACTATTATTAATTGAAGTCAAGTCCATCTCGTCTTGGAGAGGCAATGCCACCGAGCCGCCGCACCCCTGGATCTAGAAGCGAAGTCAATCGGGACATCCGAAAGATCGAGAAGCAGTACAGGGCACTGCTCGCCCGCCGCGCGGAGATCGAAGCGGGACTGCCGGAGAAGCCCCGGCGTATCTCCCAGGACGAGGTCGCCGCCGATCTCGCCGAGCACCCAGGGTCGACCTACACCGAGGTCGCGCAGCGCCTGGACGCCTCGCCGATCGTCATCGCCCAGCACCTCAGTCGCGGCGTCAAATCGGGACGGTTCTCCAACCCGGAAGTTGACGGCCAGAAGTCAGGGCGTTTCTCAAACACAGATGACGGCCCGAGTGCGAAGGGGTAGAAAACCCATGTCTGCACAGATAACCGGGAGGATTCGCAATGAACGCGCCACCGAGCGCGTACGTCATCAGTCGCGAGGAGCTCGGCTTTGGCTGGCTTACGCTGTACGCGATCACGTTCGTACTCCAATGCGTCTGCGCGGTGGCTCGCTACTTCGTCCTCTACGCGATCATCTGGGTCCCCGACAAGATCGAGTTCTGGGACCTGCCCGTCAAACACCTGGCGATCCTGATCACCGCAGTACCGCTGTTGATCTCCCTTGGAACCCTCGTGTTTCCCTTCGGGGGCTGGCTCTTCGAGCAGGAGACCGGCGGACGCTCACCATCCGAGCGCGAGCGGACCGCTCTCGACTACGCCTTCGCCGAGCTCACCCGTGTGGACCCCTCGCTGCGCCCCCCGCGCCGCTGGTTCGTGACCGACGACCAAGAACCCAACGCCTGCGTCTACGCCGACACGCTGATGCTCACCCGCGGCATGCTGGACAACCCCTTCTTGCCTGCCGTGCTCGCACACGAGCTCGGTCACTACAACTCCAGCGACGGCAGGCTCACCGCGGCCGTCTATCGCCTCACAGTCCCACTCGGCAGGCGAGCCCCGATCCCATTCAAGACGCTCGCATCGCTGATCAGCGGACGGCTGGCAATGGACTTCCTGCAGACGCCCTGGTCGATCTACTGGCGCCACCGAGAGGACCTCGCCGACGACTACGCTGCCAGGCTCGGCCAGGGACCGGCACTGACGGCCTACCTCGACACCCACGCCCTCGACGGCGATCTGCCGACCCCCTTCAAGATGTTCGGCCGCACCTCACATCCTTGGACCGAGCACCGCATCGACCGCCTCCAAGCACGCTCGCAGAACAGCTGATCCTCGCCTCGCCGAGGCCCACACCCCAAAAGACCGCCTCTGAAAGGAGCCGTACATGCACGCCGTAAGCGCCATTCCCACGCGCGCAACACGAGCACCCTGCCCACCCCGCCGACGCGGATTGGGAGCCGTCGCGCGCCAAGCCGCCGTCGATCTCACCCCCCAAGCCGTCGAGCAGGTCGCCGGTCGTGTCGTGCAGCTGCTGCACCGCCAGCACCAGCAGGAGCAAGCCAAGACGGACGAGCCCGTCGGCATGGTCACCGTCGCACAGTTCGCGGCCTACTACAAACTGAACCCGGCCTGGGTCTACGAACACGCCGACGAGCTGGGAGCGACCCGCATCGGCAGCGGACCCAAGGCCCGCATCCGCATCGACTTCCAGACCGCCAAGGCCGCGCTGCGCGAGATCCATGCAGGTAGGGAGCCGGCGGCCGCTGAGGCCAAGTCGCGCAGATCGCCGCGACGGCCCGAGGCGGACCTCTACAGCCCCGAGGCTCCACCGCTTGAAAGCCGCCCCCGACGGATCCTCGGCGCTCGCGCCTCGTTGGCGCGACGTCCTGTCGGAATGAGGTGCATCTGATGGCCCCACAGCCCAAAGGCAGCATGACCCCGGAGACACTCGCGGACGGCACCCTCGCATTCCGACTTCGCTTTCGTGCCTACGGCAGACGCCGAACCACCTACCTACACGAGCGCCGCGACTGCGAATGCATCTACAAATGCGGCGGGGGCTGGAACGAACGCACGGCCCACGTGGAGCTCGACCGGATCCTCGCCCGTGTAAAGGCAGGGGTGTGGGAGCCGCCGAAGCGCCCGTCGACCGAGCCCAAGCCCGTGGATACCGGTTCTCCGCTGTTCGTCCCCTATGGCGCCAAATGGTTGCAGGACAAGATCAACGGCGTCAACGGCGAGAAACCGATCAGCAAGGGCACCGAGAAGAACTATCGCTGCCGGCTGGAGTGCCACATCGTGCCTTTCTTCGCGCGCTACCGGCTGGACGAAATCGACCGCAAGCTCTGTCTGGCCTTCAAGGCTCACCTGCTCGAGCAGTCGAGGAAGCTGCGTGAGGCGATCGCCGCCGGCGCCGACCTCCGCGACGAGCGCAACCAGAAAATCGTCCCCCTGTCGCCCAGCTCGATCCGCAAAGTTCTCGACACCTTCGCATCGATCCTCGATGAAGCCGTCGAAGACGACCTCATCGACCACAACCCAGCCCGCGGCAAGAAGATGAAGGTCCATGTCCCCAAGCCCAAGCGCACATTCCTGGAGCGCGACGAGCTCGCCGCGTTGATCGACGCCGCCGCCGAGCAGGACGTCTCCCTGACCGCACCGGTCGCTCCAATCGATCTCGGGTTGACAGCTGCCCAGGTCGCGCACCTCCACGCCCAGGGCAGAACTCCCAAGCAGATCGCGAAGCAGCTGGGACTCGTCAAGTCAACGGTCAGCTACCACCTCTCCAAGCTCGGTCTGAAGGTCGGCCGCGGCTACATAGGCCGGCGTGTCGTGGTCGAGATTCTCGGCTACTGCGGACCTCGGGTCAGCGAGCTGTGCCACATCAAGATCGGCCACGTCCGCCTGCACGACCCCGACGGGGCGCGCTTCCGGATCCCTGACTCGAAGACCGAGACCGGCATCCGAGAGGTGCAGATCAGCGCCGCTGTCGTCGAGACGATCATCGAGCATCTCGACCGCCTCCGCCGCATGGGCGCGCCGACGGGACCCGATGACTACCTCATCCCGAACCTGCACGGCAACCGCATGGACAACGGGAGGGTCGAGCAGATCGTTCACGAAGCGGCTGAGCTCGCGTCCGAGAAGCTCGCCAAGAAGGGCCTGCCACCGCTGCCGAACACGACCCCACACACCCTGCGGCGCACCTACATCTCGATCGCGCTCGTCACCAAGGATTGGGACCTGAAGTACGTGATGAACCAGGTCGGGCACGCCGACAGCAAGATGACCTTGGACGTCTACAACCAGCTGCAGCAGCGCGTCAAGCGCGACCACGGCGCGAACTTCGACAAGCTCGTCAGCGACGCCCGAAAAGACCTCGCCAAGCGCCCTGAAATTCCGTCAAATGGAGTTGATTGGGACGGCGATTGGGACGGAAACACCAAATCCACCTCCGAGAGGCGCACCCGGCGAGCGGTCAAGTCATCCAAAACCCGCAAGTTTGCAGGTACTTCCCAAGAGCGGCGGACGGGGGTCGAACCCGCGACCTCAAGCTTGGGAAGCTTGCGCTCTACCAACTGAGCTACCACCGCACGAACCCAGATATTACGCTGCGCGTGCCGAGTTGACGCGGCCCGCGCCGACTCCCACGGAACGGCATAGCTCTACCCTTGGAAGCCGTGCGCCGCCGTCTGCTGCCGATCATCGTCTCGATCCTCGGCGCCTGCCTGATCGGGCTGCTGATTTACGGCATCTCCCATCAGTCGGCCAGCCGCACGCTCGACGAAGCGCTGGCGCAGGGTCAGCATCCGCTCGCGCCCAATGCCACTCGAACGCTACCCGGGCTCTCTGGCGCTCATCGCGCCTCGCTGGCTTCGTTCAGTGGCAAGGTGGTCATCTTGAACTTCTGGGCCTCCTGGTGTGAACCCTGTCAGGACGAGGCCCCTCTGCTCGAGCATGCCCAGAGCCAGTTGCAACGCCACGATGCCACGGTGCTCGGCATTACCTACCTCGACGCCTCGCCCGACTCGGAAAGCTTTGTGCGCCAGTTCCACTTGACCTACCCGAACCTGCGCGACACCAACGGCGACTTCGCCCACTCCTACGGCACCGACCAGCTCCCGGAGAGCTTCGTGATCGACCGTCACGGCCACATCGTGGCGATCTCCCGTGGCGAGATCGACCAGGCTTTCCTCGACCGCGCAATCGCGCTGGCAGAGAGCTCATGAGACGCGGCGCCGGGGCACTGATCGCTCTGCTGCTCTGTCTGATCCCATCCGTCGCGCTCGGCATGGGCGCCGCGGACGTCAGGCCCCAAACCTCCCTGCCGGTGATCGAGCGCCAGGTGATGTGCGTCACCTGCAAAATCCCGCTCAACGTTGCCCAATCGCAGCAGGCCAACCGCGAGCGGGCGTTCATCCAGAGCCTGATCGACGAAGGCAAGACCGAAGCGCAGATCAAGGACGCACTAGTCGCCCAGTACGGCCCGACGGTGCTGGGGCTGCCGAGCGCGCACGGCTTCGACCTGACCGTCTACCTCGTACCGCTCGCGGCGTTCCTGGCGCTGCTCGCCACGCTCGCCATGCTGCTGCCCCGCTGGCGCCGCCACGCCCGCGAGCAGGCCGGCCACGCGGGTGACGCTGCACAGCTCGACTCCGCCGACGCCGCCCGTCTGGAGGCGGACCTGGCGCGGTTCGACTGAAGCCGGCCGATCGGCCGAGGTACCCGCGCGCCTACATCTCAGCCGGCGCGCTCACCCCGAGCAGGTCCAAGCACCTTGCGATTGTGCGTTTGCTCGCCTCAGACAGGGCGATCCTCAGCGACTCGACCGCCTCGGGCTCGGCGCCGAGCACGCGGCAGTCGCGATAGAAGGCGGTGAAGTCTTGGGCCAGCTGCAGCGCATAGGCCGTGATCCGGTGCGGCGCGCGGCGCTCAACAGCTTCTTGAACCTCCCCTGGGAAGGCGAGCAGTTGCATGACGAGCGCCCGCTCGGCGGCATGCAAAGGCGCTTGACCTCCATTAGCCATGCCCGCCAGCGCCGCCCCCACCCGCTCCTGACCCGCCCTTGCGAGCACGGCAGCAATCCGGGCGTGCGCGTACTGCACATAGTAGACGGGGTTCTCGCTCGACTGCTCGCGGGCCAGGTCTAGGTCGAGGTCGACCGTCGTCTCGTGCGAGCGCGCCAGCAGGTACCAACGCGCGGCGTCCACGCCAATCTCGGTCAGGAGATCGTCGAGCGTGACGAACTCCCCGGCTCGCTTGGACATCTGCGCACGCTCGCCGCCGCGCATCAGATGGACGAGCTGCATGATCAACAGATCCAGGTGCCCGGGGTCACCGCCGAGCGCCGCGTACGCAGCCTTCATCCGCCCTACATAGCCGTGGTGATCGGCGCCCCACACGTCGATCTGGCGGTCGAAGCCGCGCTCGCGCTTGTCCTGGTGATAGGCGATATCCGAGGCGAAGTAGGTGTGCTCGCCGTTTGAGCGCACGAGCACACGGTCCTTGTCGTCGCCGTAGTCGGTCGTTCGCAGCCACAGCGCCCCCTCGTCGCGATAGGTGTGCCCCTCACGCTCGAGCATCTCGAGCGCATGCGCCACGGGGCTCGGATCGCCCTCGTGGAGCTTGCTCTCATAGGTCCACAGGTCAAAGCTCACGCGGAATTTGCTCAGCGAGGCGGCGATCTGGTCGATCATCGCCGCCACGGCGGCCCGTCCCAACTCGGCCGGCTCGGACTCGGAGGCGTCCGGGAGATGGGCGACGAGCTGCTCGACGTACTCCCCGCGATAGCCGTCCTGGGCGACCTCCTCGCCCCGTGCCAGCGAGCGGATAGATTCCCCGAGCTTGCGGACCTGCGAGCCGGCGTCGTTCACGTAGAACTCGCGCGTGACCTCGTGACCGTGCAGGAAGAGCAGCCGCGCAAGCGCGTCGCCGTAGGCGGCGTTGCGCGCATGTCCCACGTGCATCGGACCGGTGGGGTTGGCGGAGACGAACTCGACCACGATCCGCTCGGGTGGATTGGCACCGCCCGCTCCGAACGACTCTCCGCCGGCGAGTATCTCGGCGAGCGAGCCAGCCAGCCAGCGGTCGGCGAGAAACAGGTTGAGAAAGCCGGGACCCGCCACCTCGAAGCGCTCGAGGCTCGCGCCGAGCCGCTGTTCGAGCTCTTTGCCCAGACGCTCCGCGACCTCGCGCGGCGGCGCCCTGAGACCCGGCGCCAGCAGCAACGCGGCGTTCGTCGAATAGTCGCCGAAGTCCGCCCTCGGTGGACGCTCGAGCACGATCCCCCCGCGCTCGCCGACCTTGCCGGAGGACTCGCCTGCCAGCTCACCGGCCACCGCCAGCACGGCTTCGCGCAGGCCGTCCAGTGAAGTGGGGGCGCTCTTCAGGAGAGGCTGCATTGGGACTCGTTCATCGATCCGGGCTCACCGCTTGCGATACTAGCTGCGTGAACGATCAAGACTCAGGCGCCGAGCGCCACATAAACATCCACCTGTCCCCCGAGATCATGGGGGGTGTATACGCGAATTTCGCCAACGTCAGCCACTCCGACTACGAGTTCACCGTCACCTTCGCGCGCGTGGACCACGAGGTCGAGTCCGATGAGGTCCCGGGTGTGGTCGTCTCCCGCGTCAACATCTCGCCGCGCTTCATGCGCGAGCTGATCGACGCGATGGAGGACAACTACTCCAAGTGGCGCACCCGCGAGGGCATCAAGAACCTGCCCGAGTACGGTGGCACGGAGGCCGGATCAGAGGAGGAGTAGGGCTGCACGTGGACGAACTGCGACAGCAATGAAGGTCGCCGTCATCTCCGACATCCACGGTAATCGCCAGGCCTTCGAGGCGGTGCTCGACGCGGTCGCCGCGAGCGACGCATCCGAGCTGTGGTGCCTCGGCGACCTCGTTGGCTACGGCGCTGACCCCGACACCTGTGTGCAGCTCGCCCGCGAGCACGCGGCGGTGTGCCTCGCCGGCAACCACGATCTCGCGGTCGTGGGCAAGATCCCGTTCGACGAGTTCTCCCCCGGCGCGAGACTCGCGGCGCAGTGGACCCAGGAGGTGATCGCGCCCGAGAGCCTTGCCTTTCTCGCCGAGTTGCGCCCGCAGGGGCAGGAGGGCCCGATTGGCCTCTACCACGCCAGTCCACGAGATCCCGTGTGGGAGTACGTGCTCTCGGCGCTGCTCGCCGAGCTATGCCTGGACCGCCAGCCCGATCGCATCTGCCTGATCGGCCATTCCCATGTGGCGCTGTCGTTCGTGCGCCACGAGGGCGCACTCGCCACCGGCGAGCCCAAGCGCGAGGGCGCACAGCTCGATCTCTCAAGCGGCGAATGGCTGCTGAATCCCGGCAGCGTTGGGCAGCCGCGCGACGGGGACCCGCGCGCCTCCTGGCTGCTGCTCGACCTCGACGGGGAGACGGCCTCCTTCCGGCGTGTCGACTACGACATCGCCGGCGCGGCCGGCGCGATCCGCGCGGCGCGGCTGCCGGACTCGCTCGCCGAGCGCCTGGAGTACGGTCAATGACCATGAATCGTCGCTCACCGGCCAAACGGTCCCCTGTCCCTGGCGTATGCAGCCATCTGCGCCTGCGCATCCTGCTCGCCGGCCTGCTCGGCGTGAGCGCCGCCCTGCTCGTCGCCTGTGGCGGCTCCGGCAAGGGCCTGATCCCGAGCGCCAACGCCGGACCTCTGCAGAGCGATTTCGAAGCGGTCGCCCAGGCGGCGCAGAGCGGCGAAGGGAACTGCACCGCCACCGAAGCCGCAATCGAGAAAACCGAATCGGACTTCGCGGATTTGCCCTCGACGGTTGACGCGGGCCTGCACAAAACACTCGAGGTGGGGATCTCGAATCTGCGTCGCCGCGCGCTCGCGCTGTGCGCGCAGCCCCTCCCGCAGGCGACCTCGACGACGAAGACGAGCACTCAGACGGCGACAACGAACACTCAGACAACACCCACGACCCCGACACACACCGAAACGACCACCACCCCGACCATCCCCACGGCGACCACCCCCACCGCCACGACCCCGGGCGGCGGCACACCCGCTCCGGGAAGCGAAAGCGCCCCCGGCGCGTCCAGCGGACCGGGAGGCGGCACGGGCATCGGCGGTGAAAGCGGCTCGGGCGCGGGCGGAGGGGGATCGGGTGCCACGGGGGCGGGCGGCATCCAGGAAAGCGGCAAATGAGCGAGGTGAAGATCGCCGGGCGCTACCGTCTGGAGGGCAGGCTCGGCTTCGGCGGGATGTCGACCGTGCACCTCGCGCTCGACCTGCGCCTGGAGCGCCAGGTGGCCGTCAAGCTGCTCGCCGAGCACCTCGCGGACGATCCCACCTTCGTCTCGCGCTTCCAGCGCGAGGCACAGGCCGCGGCGCGCCTGGTCCACCCCAACGTCGTGCAGATCTTCGACTCGGGCCTGGACGAGCCCTCGGGGCGGCATTTCATCGTGATGGAGTACATCGAGGGTTCCTCCTGTGCGGAGATCCTGCGCGACGACGGCTGGGTCGAGGTGGACGAGGCCGTCTCGATCATCGAGCAGGCCTGTGAGGGCCTGGACTACGCCCACCGCCACGGCGTCGTCCACCGCGACGTCAAGCCCGGAAACCTGCTCCGCGCCCGCGAGGGCGAGGTCAAGCTCGCCGACTTCGGCATCGCCAAGGCGACCGAGCAGTCCTCGATCACCCAGGTCGGCTCCGTGCTCGGCACCGCCGCCTATCTGGCACCCGAGCAGGCGCGCGGTGAGGAGGCCGGCCCTCGCGCCGACCTGTACGCGCTCGGGGTCGTCGCCTACCAGCTGATCTCCGGGCGCCTGCCGTATGAGGCGACCTCGCTGACCGAGCTCGCGCTCAAGCAGCAGCGCGAGGAGCCCGCGATGCTCGACACGCTCGTCGCCGCCGTCGTGCCCGAGCTGGCCGACGCGATCGCACTCGCGCTAGCGCTCGACCCGCGCGATCGCTACCAGACCGCCCGCGAGATGGGGCGCGCGATCGAGGACGGGGCGCGCGGGATCTCCCCAGTGGAACCCGCCAGGGGGGGTGCGCGGGGAGGGCCGGCAACCGCGGCGACGAGCCTTTTGGCGACGGCTGGGCCGCGCGGGTCCGAGCGCGGTGGTAGTGGCTCCGCCGCGGGGGCCGTCACCCCCCGGCGTCCGCGCCAGGGACCGCCGCGACAGCAGGCTCCGGTCGTGGCGCCGGCCTCCGCCTCCTCCGCGGGCTCTCCCGCCGGCCGGCGGCGGGGGCGTCTGCTGCCGGCGGTTCTGGTGCTGCTCGCGATCGTTGTTGCGATCGTCGCGGTTGTGATCGCCACCGCTCCCGCACCTACGAAGGTCGTGCTGCGCAACGTCGTCTACTCCGACGTTCAGCAGGCCTCTTCGGCGCTCAAACAGCTGGTTGCGGAAAACACCAAATAAGACGAAAGGCCCGCTTACGCGGGCCCCTCGGTAAGGCAACTGCCCTTTCGGGCTGGACACCCGTCAATTGCCAGCAGGCTAGCAGCCTCAACCGTCGCCTTCAACTATGGCTCCGGCGGCCGGACTCGAACCGGCATCTGACACTTGACGGGTATCCGTGCTGCCCCTTACACCACACCGGAAAGCCACCGCTGAAGCTACTCAGCGCTTGGGGTGAAACTCTCCGGCGCGCCATCCACGTGCCACCTTTTCCAAGTCCCCGTCTAGGATTCCGGCCCGCAAATCTTTCATCAACCTCGCCAGGAAAGCGAGGTTGTGCATCGTCAGCAGCCGCGCTCCCGTCAACTCGCCGGCTCGCACCAGGTAGCTCAAGTAGGCACATGACAATCCCCCTGCGCAGGCCGGGCACTCACAGCCCTCCAGCAGCGGCTCCTCGGCCTCGCGCCACCGCGCCTTCTTCAGGTCTACACGCCAACGGTTCTCGGGATCGGGGACCAACGCCGTGCCGTGCCTGCCCAGGCGGGTCGGCATCGCGCAGTCGAAAGTGTCGATCCCCAGCTCCACTCCCCTGAGCAGGTCGTCCACCTCTCCGATCCCCAGTAAATGCCTCGGCTTGCGTTCGTGCTCGCCCCCCAGCTCGCTCGTCGCGTAGCCGACCACCTCGTACATCTGCGCCTTCTCAGCGCCCAGCGACCCGCCGATCGCGACCCCGTCGCAGCAACTCTCGACGATCGTCCTGGCCGATTCGCGCCGCAGATCCTCGTAGACACCACCCTGAACGATCCCGTACACCAACTGGCCGGCAGGCCCATGCTCGGCGTGCCACCCCAGGCAGCGCCCCATCCAGCGGTGGGTGCGCTCAGTGGAACGCGCCGTGTACTCGCGGTCGACGTGGAACGGCGTGCACTCGTCGAACACCAGCGCCAAGTCGGAACCCAACGCCGCCTGCATCGCCATCGAGCCCTCGGGCGAGAGGAACCGCTCGCGCCCGTCCACATATGAGCGAAAGCGCACTCCTTCCTCTTCGATCGCCAAGATCGCGCCCTCACGATTGCCTGAGGCGGCGCGCTCACCCGCCCCGCCCTGCCCGTCGACCCCGTCGCGGTCGCCCCCGCCACGGGCACGGGATGGGCGGGCCTTGATCTCCTCCGCGACTGTCCCATGCCCCATCGAGAACACCTGAAATCCACCGGAATCGGTCACGATCGGCCCATCCCAGCCCATGAACCGACCCATCCCGCCGAAGCGCCCAATCAGCTCGGGGCCTGGATTCAGCAGCAGATGAAAAGTGTTGCCGAGCACCATCTCGTATCCAAGCGCGGCCACCTCCGCCGGCAGCAGACCCTTCACCGTGGCCTTCGTGGCGAGCGGCACGAAAGCCGGTGTGCGAACATCGCCGTGCGCGGTTTCGAGTACTCCCGCACGAGCGTCAGTCAAGCTGTCACGGGCCTGGATCGTGAAAGCGGCCATCTCTACGGCATCCTAAGAGGGACTCCCTCATGCTCGCGTCCCTCGTCAACGTCTCCCACCTCGTCGAAGTCTCCGGCTACCCGCTGCTGTTCATCCTCGTGATGTCCGAGTCGGCCGGGGTTCCGATCCCCGGAGAGACGGCTTTGATCACCGCCGCCGTGCTCGCCTCGGGCGGCAAGCTCAAAATCGAGCTCGTGATTCCGATCGCGGCCGTCGCCGCGATCGTGGGCGACAACATCGGCTACCAGATCGGCCGCCATGGCGGGCGCTGGCTGCTCGAACGGCCCGGCCGCTTTCAACGCCAGCGCCTGGATGTGCTCGAGACCGGCGAGCCGTTCTTCGAACGCCATGGCCCCAAGGCGGTGTTCTTCGGTCGCTTCATCCTCGGCCTGCGCGTCTGGGCCTCGTGGCTGGCCGGCGCCACGCACATGCGCTGGCGCTCGTTCTTTCTCTGGAATGCGCTCGGCGGGATCTGCTGGGCGACCGGGATCGGGCTGCTCGCCTACTTCCTCGGGCACTCCGCCGGCAAAGCGATCGAGGCGTTCGGCATCTACGGGCTCGTCGCAGTCCTGCTCGCGATCGTGAGCACCTTCTTCCTGCACCGCCGCCACCGCCGCCACACCCAGGCACGATCCGTCCCGCCGCCCGAGGCGGCGCCGCCCGATCCCAAGACGCCCTGAGCCCTGACCTCAGACTGGTCTGCCCCAGCCGCCGTCTCCGCGAGGCCTTTGCAATCTCAAAGCGCCAGGATTCAGGCGAACTTACTCAGCAGCCGTTGCCGTTGCCGCAGGGCGCGATGCGATCCCAAAGATCGGCCAATGCGCTCAGCTCGCCCTCGGAGAAGCGCGAGAAGAAGTGCTCCCGCACGACCGCCAGGTGAGTGCCGCGCGCTTCCGCCAGCCGCTCCCGGCCCAGATCCGTCAGACATGCATAGGACCCGCGCGCGTCGTGGTCGCACGAGCAGCGCTCCAGCAGCTCGTCGCGCTCCAGCCGATCGACCAGCCGCGTCAGCCCGCTGCGCGACAGCTGCGCCTGCTCGGCCAGGTCACACATCCGCATCCGTCCGCCGCTCGAGTCCTGCAGATGCTGCAGTACCTCGTACGAGGTCATCGGCAGGCCGTGCGCCTGCTCCAACTCTGCATCCAGGCGCTTGGCGAGACATGCGTGGGCTCGCAGCAGACCGCGCCAAGCGCGTACCTCCCCCTCACTGAGAGACTCCTCCCCTGAAGGGATCTTGACGGCGGTCGCGGTCGACATGATGGCGTTTGTTACAAGTGACCCTGCTACCCCGAACATAGCAGCGTCGGAGCCACTTTCCTGCCTCCGGGGCGAGCACTCACGACGGCTTCGTCGCCCGCCACGCCCACCACATCATCAGCGGCTGCAGCGGCAGCCGCACGTACAGCGCCCATACTGGGATCTTCGCGAACTTCGCTGGGTTCAGCGCCATATATAGGTTCGCGGGAAACACCGCCGCCAGCAGCGCGATCAGGCCGAAGCCCGCCAGCCTGCGCGTGCGCGGCAGGAGCACCCCCACCCCGCCCGCGATCTCGGCCACACCGCTGACCCGCACGAGCGTCGCGGGGTCGCCCAAACCCGGCGGCACGATCTGCTCATATGTCTTCGGAATCACGAAGTGGTTCACCCCTGAGCCGATGAAGAACACGGCCAGTGTCTTCAGCGATCCTCGTCTTTGGACGTTCGCTGCAGTCTTGTCCACTACGCCTCCTTTCGTGCTTCGATCAGGGAACGCCCGGTCATCTCCGGCGGCTGACGCATAGCCAACAGATCGAGCACCGTTGGAGCGACGTCCGCCAAGATCCCATCCCCCTCCCTCAGCTTCAGCCCCGTCGCCGTCACGATCAACGGCACCTCGTTCAGCGAATGCGCCGTGTTTGGACTGCCGTCCGGCTCGAGCATGTGATCGGCGTTCCCGTGGTCGGCGGTCACCACGCACACGCCGCCCCCCTCGTGCACCGCCACCACCACCTCGCCGAGACACTCATCGACGGTCTCCACGGCAGTCACGGCGGCCGCGATCACGCCCGTGTGGCCGACCATGTCGGCGTTTGCGAAATTGATGATCCCGAACGCCGGCGGATCCTCGCGCCAAGCGTCCGTAAACGCCGCCGCCGCCGCGCGCGCGCTCATCTGCGGCTCGTGGTCGTAGGTAGGCACGTCCCGCGGCGAATCGACCAGCGCCCGGCGCTCGCCCGCCAGCGGCGCCTCCTCGCCGCCGTTGAAGAAGTACGTCACGTGCGGGTACTTCTCCGTCTCCGCCACGTGCAGTTGCCTCACCCCCGCGTTCGCCAGCACGATCCCGAGCGTCGTCTGCGGGCGCTCCGGCGGGAAGGCGACGGGGTAGGGCCAGCTCTCCTCGTACTCGGTCAGCGTCGCGTAGTCCCCGACCGCGATCGGCCCCGTGCCGCCGCGTCCGATCCAGCCCGGCAGGTCGATCGCCGATCGAGCCTCGCCCGCTTGCTGGCCGTCGCTCGCCTGCTGGACCTCGCTCTCCCGGACCTCCCCCCGCGCCTGCGCGTCCTCGCCGAAGCCCTCTTCGGCCAGCGCCCGCGTCAGCTGGCGCATCCGGTCGGGCCTGAAGTTGAAGCACAGCACGCTGTCGCCCGGTCTGATCCGCGCCTCCCCACCGACGAGCGTCGGCTCGATGAACTCGTCGGTCTCTCCGCGCTCATACGCGGCTTGCACCGCCGCCTCGCCGCTGTCCGCGCGCCGCTCCGCGCAGCCGTGTACGAGCAGGTCGTACGCACGCTGCGTTCGATCCCAGCGCCGGTCACGGTCCATCGCCCAATACCGTCCCACCACCGATCCCATACGCACGCCCTCGGTCGCGTCGAGCTCCTTCAGAAAGTCGGCGCCCGAGTGTGGCAGCGTGTCGCGCCCGTCGGTGAACGCGTGCACCACCAGGTCCGTCCCCTCCCCTGTCTGCGCTCCATGCAGCGTGCCCGCCAGCGCGATCAGCGCGCGCAGGTGATCCATGCTCGAATGCACGCCCCCGTCGGACACGAGCCCGAGCAGGTGCACCCGTCCGGGCCTCCCCAGCGCCGCCCGCAGGACTTCGTTCTCGGCGAGCGTCCCGTCCGCGACCGCGTCATCGATCCGCGTCAGATCCTGCCGCACGACCGCGCCCGCGCCGAGGTTCAGGTGTCCGACCTCGCTGTTGCCCATCTGGCCGTCCGGCAGCCCGACCGCGCGCCCGCACGCGGTCAGCGTCGTGTGTGGATAGGACGTCCAAAGCTCGTCGAACACCGGCGTGCTCGCCAGCGACACGGCGTTGCCGGGGCCGGGCTCGGCGAGCCCCCAGCCGTCGAGGATCACCAGGCAGACGCTCGGAACCGGCAACCCGTCTGGACCGGCGGGCAGAGTCATCGATCCAAGCTCTGAAGGCGCCGGCTCATGTCGCAGCTATGACGATCTGCGCGAACGACTCGGCCTCCAGGCTCGCCCCGCCGACGAGCGCGCCGTCGACGTCCTGGAGCCCGAGCAGCTCGGCCGCGTTCTCGGGCTTGACCGAGCCGCCGTACAAAATCCTTACGCGCTCGGCCGCCTGCTTGTCGCGATCGCCGACGAGCGCCCTGACGAACGCGACCGCCTCCTGGGCCTGCTCCGGGCTCGCCACGCGGCCGGTGCCGATCGCCCAGATCGGCTCATACGCGATCGTCACCTCCGCCAAGCGCTCGTCCGCAACCCCCGCGAGCCCGTCCCGCACCTGCTGACGCAGCTTGCGCTGTGTTTCGTCCTTGTCGCGCTCCTCCTCGGTCTCGCCCACGCACAGGATCGGCCTCAGCCCCGCCTCCAGCGCGGCCGGTACCTTCAGCGCCAGCGCCCGGTCGGTCTCGCCGAAGCAGGCCCTGCGCTCGGAGTGCCCGAGCACGACGCCCTGCACACCGACATCGCTGAGCATCACGGGCGAGATCTCGCCCGTGAAGGCGCCCTCGGGCTCGTGGTGCATGTTCTGGGCGTACACCTCCACACGCGAGCCACGCGCGCTGTCCACCATCGCCCGCAGGTCCGTGAACGGCACACAGATCGCGACCTCCACGCCGTCAACCGAGGAGACCCGTGGCAGCAGCGCTTGGATGTAGTCCTCGGCCTGCGCTTCGGTCTTGTACATCTTCCAGTTGCCCGCGATCAGCGGTGTGCGGGCACTCACGCGACACCTGCTCCCTGCAGTGCGCTCACGCCGGGCAGGACCCGGCCCTCGACAAACTCGAGGGTCGCGCCACCACCGGTCGACAGGTGGTCGACCGTGCCCTCCAACCCGAACTGCGCCAGGGCCGCCGCCGAGTCCCCTCCGCCCACGACCGTCAAGCCCTTCGCGCTCGCCACGGCCTCCGCCACGGCAAGGGTGCCCGAGGCGAATGGCTCCAGCTCGAACGCGCCCATCGGACCGTTCCAAAATACGGTCCCCGCGCTCGCTATCACGCTTGCATAGCGTTCCACAGTCTTGGGGCCGATGTCCAATCCCATCCAGCCTTTCGGCACCTCCACCCCGTCCAGCACGCGGTGGGCCGCGTCTGCCTCCAGGCGCTCGCCGATGACGAGGTCGTTCGGCACCAGCAGTCGTGCTCGTCCGGGTTGCGGGGTATGGCTGTCACTGGCTCGCAAGAGGGCGCTGCGCGCGTGCTCGACATCCTCGTCGTCGCACAGCGACTTCCCCACTGCGTGTCCCTGCGCACACAGGAACGGGAAACACATCGCGCCGCCGATCATCACCACGTCAGCTACCGCCAGGAAGCGCTCGATCACCGCGATCTTGTCCGCCACCTTTGCACCGCCCACGATCGCCACGAGGGGGTGCTGTGGATGCTCGAGGATCCCTGTGAGCGTCTTGACCTCCCGTTCGAGCAGCCGTCCGGCCGCGCTCGGCAGCAGGTGCGTGATTCCCTCCGTGCTCGCATGCGCGCGGTGGGCCACGCCGAACGCATCGTCGACGTAGAGGTCCGCCAGCGACGCCAACGCCAGCGCGAATTCGGGATCGTTGCTCGTCTCGCCGGGCTCGAAGCGCACGTTCTCGAGCACCAGGATGTCCCCTTCCTCGAGCTCCTCCGCCAGCGCCGTCACCTCATCGCCGATCACCGCCGGGGCCAGCGTCACCTTCGCGCCCGTCAGCTCGCGCAGGCGATCCGCCACCGGCGCCAGAGACAGCTCCGCCACAGGTTTGCCCTCGGGTCGTCCCAGATGAGAGACCAGCACCAGCCTTGCGCCGCCCGCGCGCAGCTCTTCGATCGTTGCCAGTGCCGCCGCGATCCGCGTGTCGTCGCTCACGAGCGGGACGCCGCCGGCCTCCGGTTCGCCCTCTGTTTCCGCAGCCAGCGGGACGTTGAAATCGACCCTCACAAGCACCCGCTTGCCCTGCACGTCCAGGTCGTCAAGGCTCCTCATCGGCTCCCTCCGCTCGCTTTGCGCTCCTTCACGAGGCACCTATCTCCCACGGACGTCCCTGTCCGCTCGTGTCCAGCCGGCCGAAGCGAGACTCACAGCACCCTCTGCACGAGGTCCACGAGGCGGTTCGAGTAGCCCCACTCGTTGTCGTACCACGCCACGACCTTCAGCATCGTGCCATCGATCACGGCCGTCAGCAGGGAGTCCACGATCGCCGAGAACTGCGACCCGCGGATGTCGCTGGAGACGATCGGATCCTCTGTATAGGCCATGATGCCCTGCAGCGGCCCGCTCTCCGCCGCCGCTTTCAACGCCCCGTTGACCTCCTGCACGCTTGTCTCGCGGGCGCACTCCACGGTCAGGTCCACGACCGACCCAGTCGGCACGGGGGCGCGCACGGCGAAGCCGTTCAGCTTGCCCTGCAGCGCGGGGATCACCAGCCCGATCGCCTTCGCCGCGCCGGTCGAGGCGGGGATCAGGTTGATCGCGGCGGCGCGCGCACGGCGCAGGTCTTTGTGCGGCATGTCCTGCAGGCGCTGGTCGGCCGTGTACGCGTGGATCGTCGTCATCAGGCCATGCTTGACGCCGACCGTGTCGTTGACCACCTTCGCGATCGGCCCCAGGCAGTTGGTCGTACACGAGGCGTTTGAGATCACGTCGTGCTTGTCGCGGTCGTATACCTCGTCGAAGTTCACGCCGAGCACGACCGTCGCGTCGGGATCGCTCGCCGGCGCGGAGACGATCACCTTCTTCGCGCCGCCCGCGAGGTGCTTGGCGGCGCTCGCGCGGTCGGTGAACAGGCCGGTCGACTCGATCACCACGTCGACCCCCAGGTCCCCCCATGGCAGCGCGCCCGGGTCACGCTCGGCGAACACCTTCAGCTCTCGCCCGTCGACCTCCAGGGCGCCCTCGCGGGCGCTCACCGTGCCCGGGTAGGGGCCGAGGATCGAGTCGTACTTGAGCAGGTGCGCGAGGGTTTTTGCGTCGGTCAGGTCGTTGACCGCGATCCACTCGATCGCGTCTCCTCCGCCCGCGTCCGCGGCTTGCGCCTGGGCGGCGCGAAACGCGTTCCGGCCGATCCGGCCGAATCCGTTGATTCCCACCCGTACCGACATTCTCCACGGCCTCCGTGAGCGAAAAATGAACAATGCCGGGCCTCAGGAGTACCGCTCCAGTGCCCGGCGTGCCCCTGGAAGGCTATCAGCGAGCCCCGTTTTTCAGCCTTGAGGCCCCATTTTTCAGCTCAGGAGCGCGACTTTTTCGACCCTGAGCCCCGACTCTTCAGCTCGGGCTCCGAACTCGACCGGGCCTCAGGACTCGCGTGAGCGCTTGTCGATGTCGCGGTGCGCAACCGCCACGTCGAGGTCCTCGCGATCGCCGTAGCGCTCGGCGAGATGCCGCGCGATCGCAACCGAGCGGTGCCGCCCCCCGGTGCAGCCGATCGCGACCACCAGGTGCGCCTTGCCCTCGGCCACGTATTGCGGCAGCAGGAAGTCGAGCAGCGGATGCAACCGCTCGTACAGCTCCTGGAGGCGACCGTCGCGCGCGATGTACTCGACCACGAGCTCGTCGTTGCCGGTCAGCTCGCGTAGCTCTGGCACGTAGTACGGATTTGCCAAAAAGCGCACGTCGAGCGCCACGTCCTCCTCGCGCGGGGGGCCGTGCTTGAAACCGAAGCTCATGAACGTCACCGCCAGCCTGCCACCCCGCTGGCGGGGCAGGAGCTCGTCGGCGATCTTCCCGCGCAGCATCGACGCGGACATGCCGGTCGTGTCGATCACGAGATCGGCGCGGCTGCGCAACGGCTCGAGCAGCGCCCGCTCGGCGGCCACGCCCGCGCTGACGCTGCCCTCGGGCGCAAGCGGATGGCGCCGGCGGGTCTCCTTGTAGCGAGTCACCAGCGTCTGCTCGGCTGCTTCCAGGAACAGCACGTGGTGGGCGACGCCGAGCGCGTCGAGATCGTCGACGACCGCGCGCAGCGCCTCGAAGTAGACGCCGCCGCGGACATCCGATACGACCGCCGCGCGCTCGACCTTCGAGCCCTCGTGCATGAACAGCTCCACCAGCGAGCGGATCATCTCCGGCGGCAGGTTGTCGACGCAGAAGTAGCCGGCGTCCTCGAACACGTTCATCGCCGTCGACTTGCCCGCGCCAGAGAAGCCCGTGATCACGACGACATCCTGCAGGCGTGACTCGTTGGCAGGCATCGTGTCCATTGTGCCGCGCATCACGGACACGGGTGGTTACCCGGCGTTGTCAGCCGGCTCTGTGCAGGTGCCCGTGCAGTTCCCGCGCGACCTTTGCGGGCAGGCCGGGCACCGCCTGGAGCTCCTCGCGCGAGGCCGCGACGACCGCGTCCGGGGAACCGAAGTGCGCAAGCAAAGCGCGCTTGCGCGCGGGGCCGACGCCGGGCAGCTCGTCGAGCAGCGATGTGGTCATCGCCCTGTCGCGGCGTGTGCGGTGGTGGGTGATCGCGAAGCGGTGCGCCTCGTCGCGCACGCGCTGCAGCAGCTGCAACTCGGGGGTCGAGTGGTCTAGGAGGAGCGGCGCAGCGCGCCCGGGGATGAACACCTCCTCGATTCGCTTGGCCAGCGACACGATCGTCACGCCGCGCTCGCGGAACCCGCGCAGCGGGCCGAGGCCGGCCGCGAGCTGGCCCTTGCCGCCGTCGATCACGATCAGATTCGGCAGCGCCGCGAAGCTCGCGTTGTATGCCGGGTCGTGCGGGGAGATGTCGGCCTGGCGCTCCCACTGGGCAAAGCGCCGGCGGAGCACCTCCGCCATCGCCGCGAAGTCGTCCGACTCCCGCTCCTCGAGCGTGCGGATCTTGAAGCGCCGGTAGTCCGACTTCTTCGGCGCACCGCCCTCGAACACGACCATCGAGGCGACCGTCTGCGTGCCGCCGAGATGCGAGATGTCGAAGCACTCGATCCTGATCGGCGGCACGTCGAGCCCCAGCGCGAGCTGCAGACCTTCGACCGCCTCGACGCGGCTGGAGCGACGGCGCTCGGCGCGCAGTCGCTCCTCGTCGAGCGCCAGGCGCGCGTTGCGCTCGGCCAGTTGCAGGATCCTGCGCTTCTCGCCACGTTCGGCGGCGCGCAGCTCGACCGGCCCGTCGCGTCGCAGGGAAAGCGCCTCCATCAGTGCCGTGTCGAGCGCCCCCTCGACGAGCTCGCGCTGGACGATCAAAAGCGGCGGGATCGAGCTGTGCGCCGCATAGAACTGGAGCATGAACTCCTCCCCCACCTCGGCCACGCCCCGCTCGGTCTCGTTGGAGAGGTAGAACGACTGGCGGTCCGAGAGCACCCCGTCGCGCACCTGGAAGACCTGCGCGTTCGCCTCCCGCCCGTCGACCGCCACCGCGACCGCGTCGAACGTTCCCACCGACCCGTTCGCCACGCGCCGGCGCTCCAACAGCGAGTGCACCGCGCGCAGCCGGTTGCGCTCGAGCGTCGCCTGCTCGAACTCCTCCGCCGCCGCGGCCGCGCGCATGCGCGCCTGCAGATCGAGCTCGATCGTGCTTGAAGCGCCCGGACAGGAAATCGATCACCCCATCGATGCTCTTGCGATAGTCCTCCTTCGACACGTACCCGACGCACGGCGCCTCGCAGCGCTTGATGTAGTAGTCCAGACACGGGCTGCCGCTGCGCCTGCCCGGCTCGGGACCGGTGCAGGAACGGAACATGAACACCTTCGCGAGCACCTCCAGCGTGCTGCGCACGCGCTTGGCGTTCGAATACGGCCCGAAGTACGCCCTGCCGGCGCGATGGCGCTCGCGCGTGAAGTACACGCGCGGGTAGTCCTCGTCGAGCGAGATCGCGATGAATGGATACGACTTGTCGTCGCGCAGGCGGATGTTGAAGCGCGGCCGGTACTGCTTGATGAAACCCTGCTCGGTCAGCAGCGCCTCGGCCTCGCTGCCCACGACCACGCACTCGATCCGCTCCGTGCTCGCCACCATCTCCTCATGGCCCGGGCTGCTTGGCACCTGCGCCTTGGCGAAGTGCGACGCCACCCGCTTGCGGATCGACTTCGCCTTGCCGACGTAGATCACGCGGCCCTTGGCGTCCCGGAACAGGTACACGCCGGGCTGGTCGGGCAGCGCGCGACGCTGTGCGGCGATGCTCGCCTTCCTGTCCGTTGTGCCGCTCGTGTCCAGCGTGCCCCAACCCTCCTGGGCGCCGGTGGTCGATGCCTCGGTGGCCATCAACCCCAGGATACGCAGCGCCCGATGCGCGGCGTCAATACGCGCGCCAGTGGCGATAGACCTCGAGCAGCGTGTAGACGATGAAGCCGGCCAGCACGAACCAGAGCAGCTCGCCGATACCCGTCTGCCACATGCGCGCGCGGGCGGCGTAGACGAATACGGCGCCCGCGACTCCCCCGTACAGCAGCCCTCGATGACGATCGCCCAGGCTGTGCAGGGCGACGCGATATTCGCGGTAGCCGCGCAGGCCGAGGTAGCCGATCCCGATACCGAAGGCTACCCACAGAAGGGATTCGAACGTGTTCGCGGCGCGGCCGCCCCCGGGGAGGAAGTAGACCCCTGCAGCGATCAGCACGACGATCGCCACGTTGCGCGCGGTTTTGAGGCTGTCGGTCACAGCAGAGAGGTTAGCCGCCCTCACCCCTCCTTTGAGATCGCAATCTGCGATCTCAAAAACGCCGGCTGGGAATGCCGGTGGATTGGGTCGAGCCCATCGGTCGAGCATCACTCCACGAGCGCCTCCAACCGCGTATAAGCCTCCTCAACGGCCCGCCGCGCAGCGGTGTGGCGGGCCTCGGACTTGGCCGACTCGTATTGCGTGGCCCACGCCGCCGGGTCTGCGAGCTCGTCCTCCAGCGCGCGCATCGCGGCCTCGGCGTCCTCGACCGCGCGCTCGGCCTGCTGCTGGGCGCTCAGGCGGTTCTTCGACGGGCCCCTCGGCTTGGACTTGGACTTGGACTTCCCGTTCTTCTCCGGCTTGGCCCCGCCACCCGGCGTCGCCGGCTTGCGAGCTTCCGTGCCGGTGCGGGACGCGGCTTCGTCGAGACCTCCCCCGGTCGCTCCAGCTCGGCCGTTGGCGCCATTGCTCGTGCCATTCACGCCCGCGCCCGCCTGGTCCGGACCTGCCCGCCCCGCCCTCCGCTCGTCGCGCACCCGTACGTACTCGGGCCAGCCGCCCTCGTAGCTGCGCAAAGCCCGATCCTCGACAGCAACGGTGCGCGTGCCCACCGCGTCGAGTAGCGCCCGGTCGTGCGAGACGAGCAAAATCGCGCCCGGAAAAGCGCGCAGCGCATCCTCCAGAGCCTCGCGCGACTCGATATCGAGATGGTTTGTCGGCTCGTCGAGAATCAACACATTGGGCGTGTGCGCGGCGCCGACGAGCACGGCCAGCGACAGGCGCCGGCGCTCCCCGCCCGAGAGCCCGTCCAAGGGTTTCTCGGCCTCCTCGCCAGAGAACAGAAAGCGCCCGAGCAGCGCCCGCGCCTTGTTCGGCGCCAACCCCGTGGCGCGAGCCGCGGCCTCCAACACGCTCTGTCCAGGATGCCCGCCCGCGCCCAGCTCCTCGGCGTGCTGAGAGAGGTAGCCGAGCTTCACGTTGTGCCCGGTGCTGAGTCTGCCTGCCGCAAGGGGGCGCTGCCCGGCGAGCGTCTCGATCAACGTCGTCTTGCCCGTCCCGTTGGGCCCGACCAAGGAGACGTGCTCGCCGCGCTCCAGCCACAATTCGGCGTGCTCCAGCAAGGTGATCGCAGGCTTACCCACCTCGACGCGCCCGTCCAAAAGCTCGAAGATCACCCGGCCTGAGCGCTCAGGTGCGGAGAACTCGAACTCCAACCCCTTCCCATCGCGGGGATCCT
The DNA here is from genome assembly GCA_963779405.1 of uncultured Solirubrobacterales bacterium. GTDB lineage: Bacteria > Actinomycetota > Thermoleophilia > Solirubrobacterales > Solirubrobacteraceae > Palsa-744. The sequence goes on along the minus strand of CAVZYF010000006.1, from coordinate 63,570 downwards.
TTTCGATCCGCTCGATCTTCGACAACCGCTTCACGCGCGACTGCGCCTGGCGGGCCTTGGTGGCCTTCGCGCGGAAGCGCTCGATGAAGCGCTCCATCCGCTCGATCTCGGCCTGCTGCTTGTCGATCGCCTTGCCCAGCGCCAGCTCGCGCGCGGCCTGCTCGCGACGCCACTGATGCCAGGTTCCGGAGAAGAAGCGACTCCGGCCGGCCTCGATCTCCAGGACGGCGGTGCCGACGGCCTCCAGGAACCAGCGGTCGTGCGCCACCAAGACGATCGCGGCATCGAGTGAGACAAGCGTCTGCTCCAACCACTCCAAGGACTCGATGTCGAGATGGTTCGTCGGCTCGTCCAGTAACAACACGTCAGCGGAGGTGGCAAGCGCGCGGGCGAGCGATGCGCGCGTGAGCTGGCCGCCGGAGAACGTGTCCAGCCCGCGGTCGAGATCGTCCTCGCCGAACCCCAGCCCGCGTGCCATCGAGATCGGCGCGATCGCGCCACAGGTAGCCGCCGCGCGCCTCCAGCCGCGCCTGCGCGCGCGAGTAACGGGCGAGCAGTGCCTCGTCGCTCGCCCCCTCGCCCATGCGCCGCTCCAGTTCGGCCAGCTCGGCCTCGATCGCAAGCTCCTCGACGCAGCCCGAGAGCACGTACTCGCGCAGCGGCCGACCACGGTCGCGCGGAGGGCGCTGGTCGTGCAGCATGATCCGCGCCCCCTTCGCGAGGCTGAGCTCGCCGCGGTCGATCGACTCCTCGCCGGAGAGCATCCGCAGCAGCGTCGTCTTGCCCGCGCCGTTGCGCCCGGCGATCGTCATGCGCGTGCGGCGCTCGAGCTTGAACGAGACCCCGCGCAAAAGCGGCTGCCCAGCCATGTCCTTGTGCAGGTCGGATGCGATCAGTACGGCCATCGGCTGCTGATGGTAGGCGCCACCCCGGAACACCGAAGACATCCGCGGCAGCCGATCCGGCGACCGTCCGGCAAAGCGCCCGCGGCCTTCGGTAGCATCCAGCGCGCGATGCGCCGCCTGCTGACCACCTTCACCTCCTCGCTCCTGCTGCTGCTCGTGCTCGCGCCGGTGGCGCTGGCCGAAACCGAAAACGACGGCCGCGGATTCTACGGGGCGACGAACGACAAAGTGGTGACGAACGCGGGCTTCATCCTGATCATCTTCTTCCCGACGTTCGTGTTCGTGATGAGCATGTTGCAGAAACATCTGGAGAAGCGCAAGGAAGTACGCAAAGCCGCAGAGAAAGCGCGCGCGGGCAACGCCCAGTGGCGCGGCGGCTGGTCAGCGGCCCATGGCCGGGCTGGACTTTGTCCTCGATCGCCCGAAGGCTCCCGCGATCGTCCAGCGCGAACCGCGCCCCCGCTGACGCCGTCCGCTACGAGCGCGAGAGCGCGGCGCAGCGGCCTGGTGACGATCGACCGCCAGCACCGACGTAACGCCGTCGATGGCCCTACCGCCGCGAAGTTACACGAGGCCTACCTGCGATTTGAGTCCGAAGACGGGGCGCGCGTGCTCGTCCTGACCGGCGCGGGAGATGAGGCGTTCTGCGCCGGGGCCGATCTGAAGGCGACCGAGACGTTCACGGGCCGCTTGATGGCTCGCCCGAGGGGCCGATGGGTTTCACGCGGTTGACGCCGTCAAAGCCGACGATCGCCGCGATCTCGGGCTTTGCCCTCGCGGGCGGGCTGGAGCTGGCGCTGTGGTGCGACCTGCGGATCGCGACCGAGGGCTCGACGCTCGGCTATCCCGAGCGCCGCTGGGGCGTGCCGCTTATCGACGGCGGTACCCAGCGCCTGCCGCGGATCGTCGGGCTGGGACGCGCGCTCGACCTGATCCTGACGGGCCGGATGATCGACGCGCAAGAGGCGCTGGGTATGGGCCTGCTGACCGAGGTCGTCCCCGCCGGCGCGCACCTGGAGCGCGCGCTTGCGCTGGCCGAGGGCCTGGCGCGGTTCCCGCAACAGACGATGCTCGCGGATCGCCGCGCGGCGATCGAGGGCCTGGGGATGACGCTCGCCGAAGGACTCGCGCTGGAGGCGAAGGCGGGGCCGGAGGTGTTCGCGGCAGGTCAGCGCGGGGCGCAGCGCTTCGCGGCCGGCGAGGGCCGCGGCGGAGCAGGCGCGGGGGCATAGCCCACCCGCCAACAAACAAAAACCACCCGCACCTATATCCTCGTCGCAGAGATGGCCTACTTCGTCACAGGAGCGACCGGTTTCATCGGACGCCGTCTGATCGAGCTGTTGCTCGATAAGCGCCAGGGCAAGGTGTACGTGCTCGTGCGCGCGGGCTCGACCGGCAGGCTGGACGATCTGATCGAGCGCTGGGGCGCGCTGCTGGGAGTGGCCGCCGCCAAGCGCGTGGAGCCGGTGATCGGGGACCTGCGCCGGCCGCTGCTGGGGGTCGAGGCCGAGCAGACGGCGGAGCTGCAGAGGCAAGATCGAGCACTTCTTCCACCTCGCGGCGATCTACGACATGACCGCGCCGGCCGAGCAGAACACGGCGACGAACGTGGGCGGCACGACACACGCGGTCGAGCTGGCGCGGGCGCTGGAGGTCAAGCGCCTGCACCACGTCTCCTCGATCGCGGTCGCGGGGGAGTACAAGGGACGGTTCGACGAGGAGATGTTCGACGAGGGACAGAAGCTGCCCTCGCCCTACCACCGCACGAAGTTCGAGTCCGAGCGGATCGTGCGCGAGCAGCCGTACGTGCCCTGGCGCGTGTACCGCCCGGGGGTCGTGGTCGGGGACTCGCAGACCGGCGAGATGGACAAGGTCGACGGGCCGTACTACTTCTTCAAGGCGATCCAGCGCACACGGAAACTGGTGCCCGAGTGGATGCCGCTCGTGGGGCTCGACCTCGGCAAGACGAACGTCGTGCCGGTCGACTGGGTCGCCGGGCGCGCTCGATCACATCGCGCACGAGCCCGATCTCGACGGCAGCGCCTTCCACCTGACCGACCCACAAGGGCAGAAAGTCGACGAGCTGTACAACGAGTTCGCGGCCGCCGCGCACGCCCCGAAGGTCGCGATCAGCGTCGACAAAAGGTTGACGGACATCGTGCCGAAGTGGCCGCTGAAGCTGGCGCTGGCGCTGCCGCCGCTGCACCAAGCGCAGAGCCTTACCCTGCGCGAGCTGGGGATCCCCGAAGAGGTGGTCGAGCACATGGAGCTGAGGCCGGAGTTCGACACGCGCGAGACGGCCAGAGCGCTGAAGGGCTCGGCGCTGGAGAGCCCGCCGCCGCTGCACGAGTACGCGCCACGACTGTGGGACTACTGGGAGCGCGAGATGGACAGCGGCCTCACGCGGGGGCGCTCGCTGCAGGAGGAGCTGTCGGGCAAGCACGTGCTGATCACGGGCGCCTCGTCGGGGATCGGCTGGGCGGCTGCGCTGAAAGTCGCGGCCGCGGGCGGGGTGCCGCTGCTCGTGGCGAGGAACGTGGAGAAGCTCGAGGAGCTGCGCGCGGAGATCGTCGCGGGCGGAGGCACGGCGTACGTGTACGCGGCGGACCTGTCGGACATGGAGTCGGTCGACCGGCTGGTCGAGCGTGTGCTGGCCGATCACCGCAACGTGGACATGCTCGTGAACAACGCGGGGCGCTCGATCAGGCGTTCGATCGCACTCAGCTACGACCGCTTCCACGACTTCGAACGGACGATGCAGCTGAACTACTTCGGCGCAGTCAAGCTGATCATCGGGCTGATGGGACACATGCGCGAGCGCGGGAAAGGGCACATCGTGAACATCTCCTCGATCGGCGTGCAGACCAACCCGCCGCGCTTCTCCGCATACGTGGCCTCGAAGGCGGCGCTCGACGCTTTCACCAGGGTCGTATCGAGCGAGGTGATCGGCGACGGGGTGACGTTCACCACGATCCACATGCCGCTCGTGCGCACACCGATGATCGCCCCGACGAAAATGTACGACGCCTTCCCCGCGATCACGCCGGAGGAGGCGGGCGACATGATCTGCGAAGCCCTGCGCACGCGCCCGAAGCACATGGGCACGCAGGTTGGGCACGTTCGGGGAGGTCGCCTACACCCTCGCCCCGCGCGCGGTCGATCAGTTGCTGCACCTCGCCTACCGGGTGTTCCCCGACTCGGCCGCCTCGAAGGGGCACAAGGACATCGAGGAGCGTGCCTCGTTCGAGCAGATCGCGATGGCGACCTTGACGAGGGGCGTGCACTGGTAGGGGACGCGAGCGCCGCGATCGAGGTGCGGGGCCTGAGCAAGCGCTATGGCGAGCACGAGGCGGTGCGCGGGATCGACATCACGGTCGAGCGCGGTGAGGTGTTCGGCCTGCTCGGCCCGAACGGCGCTGGAAAGACGACGACCGTCGAGATCCTGGAGGGCTATCGACAGCGCACCGGTGGCGAGGTCTCAGTGCTGGGATATGACCCGGCACGCAGGCAGATCGAGCTGCGAAAGCGGATCGGGATCGTGCTGCAGAGCAGCGGCATCTACAGCCACGTGACCCCGCGCGAGGCGTTGCGACACTGGGCGAGCTTTTACCCAGCGCCGCGGGATGTCGATGAGGTGCTGAGATTGTCTGGGTTGGACGAGAAGGCCGACGCGCGCAGTCGCACGCTCTCGGGAGGGCAACTGCGGAGACTCGATTTCGCACTGGCGCTGGTGGGCGACCCCGAGCTGATCTTCCTCGACGAGCCGACGACCGGCTTTGACCCCGCCGCGCGAAGAGACGCGTGGGAGACGGTCAGAAACCTGCGCGAAGGCGGGAAGACGATCCTGCTGACGACGCACTACCTCGACGAGGCGCAGGCGCTGGCGGATCGGGTGGCGATCGTCAAGGACGGGCGCGTGCTGGCAGTCGGACCCCCGCGGGAGCTCGGAGTGGGAGCGGCGCAGTACACGATCTCCTACCGCGACGCGGACGGCACGCGGGTTGAGCGCCAGACGGAGGATCCGACGCGGTTGCTGAACGAGCTCACGACAGAGGCGATGGAGAAGGGTGAGCGCCTGGAGGAGTTGAGCGTCGGGCGCCCGACGCTCGAGGACGTCTACCTGGAGCTGACCGCGGATGAGTGAGGAACACCCCGCCTCTCGGTCGGTCGAACTCGACGTGGAAGGCGCGCCGATGAGTGACGCAGTGACCCTCACCTGGCGGCAGTACCGGCTGGAGCGGAAGATGTTCTGGCGCAACCCGAGCGCGGCGTTCTTCAACTTCGTGCTGCCCTTGCTGTTCCTGTCGGCGGCGGGGCGATTCTGCACGGCAACCAGAGCGACCTGAACAAGCTCGTTCCGGCGATCGCGGGGATGAGCGTGATGTCGACGACGTTCACCGCGCTCGCCTACAACATCGTGTTCCTGCGCGAGCGCGGCGTGCTGAAGCGAATCCGCGGCACGCCACTGCCGACTGGCTCCTACTTCGGCGGCGTCGCCGCAAACGCGGTCACGAACACGGCGCTGCAGATCGCGATCGTGGTGCTCGCCGGGCGGATCTTCTTCGGGATCGGCTGGCCCGTGCACTGGGGCGAGCTGGTCGTGTTCGTGCGTCTTTGGCGTCGTCTGCTTCGCCGCGCTCGGCGTCGCGTTCGCACACGTAATCCCCAACTTTGAGTCGACCGCCGCCTACGTGAATGCGGTGTTCCTGCCGGTCGTGTTCGTCTCGTTCTACGCGTTCGACACCTCCAGCGCCCCGGCGCTGCTGCGCAACATCGCCGACGCACTGCCGCTGAAGCCGCTGATCGAAGGGCTGAGCGGAGCGATCGTGACCGGGTCGAGCCTGCAGAGCAACCTCGGCGCGCTCGCCGTGATCGCGGGCTGGGGCGTCGTTCGGAGGATGGCTCGCGGTGCGGGGCTTCTCCTGGGAGGGGCGCCCGGATAGGGTGTGCCGACCTGAGCGGCGGGTGACCGACGAGAGGAAGGGCGCAGATGCAGCAACTGGCCGACGACGTTTACCAACTGAAGGGCTGGCCGAAGAACGTGATCAACGTTTACCTGGTTGGCGACGTCCTGATCGACGCGGCGACGCGCCAGGCGGAGAAGCGAATCATGCGCCAGATCGCGGGACGGACCGTGACCGCGCACGCGCTGACCCACGTCCATCCCGACCATCAGGGCTCGAGCCACGCGATCTGCGAGCAGCTCGGCATCCCGCTGTGGTGCGGACAGGCCGACGTCCCCGCGATGGAGGTCCCGGGCAACGTGATCGCGCGGAACGCGCCTGCACTCGTCAAAAGCCTCCAAGAACGCTTCTGGGTCGGCCCTCCCCACCCGGTGGCCCGCGCGCTCACCGAGGGCGACGAGGTGGCCGGCTTCACCGTGCTGGAGACGCCGGGGCACACGCCCGGTCACGTGTCCTTCTGGCGCGAGCGCGACCGGTGCTGATCGTCGGCGATGTGCTCGTGAACATGAACCTCGAAGACCGGCATCACCGGCCTGCACGAACCGCTGGCTTTCGCCACCCCCGACCCGGCGCGCAACCGCGCCTCGGCGCGCAGGCTGGCCGAGCTGCGACCGGCGCTGACGTGCTTCGGTCACGGGCCGCCGCTGCGCGACCCGGGCAAGCTGGCCGAGTTCGTGGCCGGCCTGCCGACGGACTGATCCTCGTCCCCACCCGGGTAACCACCGCGAATAGCATCCCGCGCTCGATGACCGACAGCATCTTCATCCCCAGCCGGGGACGGGCGCTTCGAGCCGACCGAGCACGCGCGCGGCCCGTGGGACCCGCGGGCGCTGCACGGCGGCGCGCCGGCGGCGCTGATCGCACGCGCGTTCGAGCGAATGGAGCCGGGTGCGGAGCTGCCGATCGCGCGGCTGGGATTCGAGCTCCTGAAGCCGATCCCGCTCGCGCCGCTGACTCTGACGACGCGGATCGTGCGTAAGGGACGGCGCGTGCAGGAGCTGGCGGCGGAGCTGACCACCGCCTCCGGCGGCGGCGCTCCCGACCACGACGAGGAGGCCGGCGAGGATCTGGTCTGCCGCGCCAGCGCACTGCGAATTCAACCGGTCCCCGGGGATCTTCCCAACAGCGGTTCAACGCCGCCAGAGAAAATGCCCGGACCCGAGCACGGCAAGGCCATCGAGTTCGCCCTGAACAGGGCCGCGGGGACGAGCCTTGCGACGAGCGGCATGGAGATGAGCTGGCTGACCGACCCCTGGGATCAGGGTCCTGGCAAGGTGTGGATGCGCCTGCGCCACCCACTGCTGCCGGACGAGCCAGACGACATCGCTGACGCGGCTGGTCGCGACCGCCGACTTCGGCAACGGCGTCAGCGCGGCGCTGCCGTTCGAGGAGTACCTGTTCATCAACGCCGACCTGACGATCCACCTCTGGCGTCACCGCGGGGCGAGTGGATCGGGCTCGACGCGCACACGCTACTGCAAGCGGCGGGATCGGCACGGCCGAGAGCGTGCTGCACGACGAGCACGGCGCGGTCGGCCGCGCCTTTCAGACGCTGGTCGTGCAGCCGCGCTGAGATCCTCCTCCCGCTGACGGTCGAGCGCTCGTCGCAAGCGCGGAGCGGGTCAGCCGGGACGCCGGGGAACGGCTCGGTCAGGTCGGCGAGCGCATGATCGGGGTTCGCCGCGCGCATTTCGTCGAGGTCGTATTTGCCTGTGGCCACGCCGATCGAGACGACGCCGGCGCCCTCGCCGCGGAGATGTCCAATGGGGTATCCCCCACCACCGCCACCTGACGCAGATCGAGCGATGTGCCGAGCAGGCGCTCGCCGCGCCCGATCGCCGTCGTGGTGAGCTCGACGCGGTCCTCGGAGTCCGAGCCGTAGCCGCCGACGAGGAAGAAGTGGTTCAGCCTCGCGCGGCCAAGCTTCGCATGCGCCCCGGCCTCGAGCGCACCGGTCGTCACGCCAAGGAGAACGCCGGCCTCATGCAGCCGCGGCAGCAGCTCCTCGACGCCGGGCAGCACGCGATATCCCTCCGACGCCGTCACGTAGTCGGGCAGCACCGACAGGTAGGCGGCCATCAGCCGCGCCAGCTCCTCGCCCGAGGGTTCGCGACCCGAGCGCCTCGGTGAACGTCTTGCGCGCGACCACGGGATCGGTCATCCCGGCGCTCGAATACTTGCCGATGTCCACCCCGGGCCGGTCGAACGCGTGCTCGAAGGCCCACGTCCAGCTGCGCGCCCCGGCACCCCCGGTGTCGATCAGGGTGCCGTCGATGTCGAACAGGATCAGCTTCAGCGGTGCCATCGCGCCATTCTCCCTCGCCACGTCCGCACGTGCTCGTTCGACCGCTCGGTCCCACTCGCCGGGGTGGTGCACAGGCGAGCACCGGCGCCCACACTTGAGAGAGTCATTAACGTTGGTAGTTGTATGCACAAACAACTGCTACGGTAGGGTCACAGTCATCAGGTGCGTTCCCGCGAACGCGTCCAAACCCCCTTCTCGAAAGGCAATCCAATGTCCCCTGAGTCCGCCACCCCCACCGCCACCGCGCTGCCGACCGGCACGTGGCAGGTCGACAAAGTTCATTCGAGCGTCGAGTTCCAGGTCAAACACCTCGGGATCGCCACCGTCAAAGGTCAGTTCACCGAGTTCGAGGGCACGCTCGAGGTCTCGCCCGAGAACACAGTCGCCTACGGAACCGTGCAGGTCGCCAGCGTGAACACGCGCGAGCCCCAGCGCGACGAGCACCTGCGCTCGGCCGATTTCTTCGACGCCGAGCAGAACCCCGAGATCACCTTCCGCTCGACCGCAATCACGCCGGTCGACGAGGACGACTTCGAGATCGAGGGCGACATCACGATTCACGGCGTCACCCAGCCGCTGAAGCTGAAAGCGACGCTCGAGGGCACCGAGACCGACCCCCAGGGCAACGACCGCGTCGGCGTCTCCGCCATCGGGCAGATCGATCGCAAGGACTTCGGGATGACGTTCAACGCCGCGCTCGGCTCGGGCAACCTGCTGGTCTCGACAAGGTCAAGATCCAGCTCGACATCTCCGCCGTGAAGGCCTGATCGACAGATACACAATCGGGGTCGCGCCGGAGTCACCACGGCGCGACCCGCCAGCCGCCGGGAACCGGAGCCGGGAGCCGGCCCATCGACAGACAACCTCTTCTGGTGAGGCTCAGGCCGCCAGGAGGTCGCCCAGCGCCTCGTCCACCGCCGCGAGCGTGTCGGCGCTGAGCACGATCCCGGAGGCCGAGGCGTTGGCGTGCACCTGCTCGGGCCGGCTGGCGCCGACGATCGCCGAGGCCACATTCGGCTGGCGCAGCACCCAGGCAAGCGCCAGCTGGGGCATCGTCAGACCCGCCCCCTCTGCCACCGGCCGCAGGCGCTCGACCGCTTCCAGCACGCGGGGCTCGACGAGCCAGCTGATGAATTCGCTCATGCTCTCGCTCGCCGCGCGGGAGTCCTGCGGCGGCGGCTCGCCCGGGCGGTACTTGCCCGTGAGCACGCCCTGCGCGAGCGGCGACCACACGATCTGCGAGATGCCCTCCCGTTCGCACAGCGGGATCACCTCCGCCTCGGGTCCTCGCCACAGGATCGAGTACTGCGGCTGACTGGACACCCACTTGGCCGTATCTCCCAGGGCGAGCGAGGCTTCGATCTTGTCTGTCGGCCATTCGCTGAAGCCGATGTGCCTTGCCTTGCCCGCCTCGACGACTTCCGTGAGCGCCGCCATCGTCTCCTCCAGGGGCGTGTCCTCGTCGTAGCGATGACATTGATAGAGGTCCACGTAGTCTGTTTTCAGACGCTTCAGCGAGGCGTCGATCTGCTTGTGGATCTGCTCCGCCGACAGGCCCCGATCGGCCGGTGACATTTCGAAGTAGACCTTCGTCGCGAGCACGTACTCGGAACGCTCGTAGGAGGCGAGCACCTCGCCCAGCAGCGTCTCCGACGCGCCTTTTCCATACACGTTCGCGGTGTCGATGAAGTTGATCCCCGCATCGAACGCCGCCTTCACGCACGCCTCCGACTGCTCGCGCGCGACCCCGCCGGAGTAGGTCAGCCACGAGCCGAGGCTGATCTCGGAGACCTCGATGCCGCTGGAGCCGAGCTTGCGGAAGTTCATGCGCCTGAGCTTAGCCGCTGAGATCCAGGACCGGGTTGGCAATGCACCAGGTAGTAGCCTCGAAGTCGATGCCGCCTACGGACCTCCCCCCGATCGATCCGGCGCTGCGCATCGGCTCCGCCCGACTCGCGGTAAGCGACCTGTCGCGCAGCGCGGACTTCTACGAGCGAGTGCTCGGGCTGCCCGTGATCTCACGCGCACAGGACAGCGCACTGCTCGGGCCGAACCCCGAGCACCCACGACTTACGCTCACCGCTCTCGCCGATCCCACTCCAGCCCCGCCGGGGAGCACCGGCCTGTTCCACGTCGCCTGGCTGCACCCCTCACGCGCGGCGCTCGCGGAGACCGTGCGGCGTGTCGTTGCCGGGCGCTGGCCGATCGACGGCGCCTCCGACCACGGCGTATCCGAGGCGCTGTACCTGAGCGATCCCGACGGCCTGGGCATCGAGATCTACGTTGACCGCCCGCGCGAGCTCTGGGACAGGCCGGCGGACGGGCACGGCGTGAAGATGGTCACGCTCCCGCTCGACCTTGACAACCTGCTGGCCGAGGGCTCTGCCGAGGCGACGGCGGCGATGGGAGTGGACACCGCCATCGGCCACGTACACCTGAAGGTCTCAGACGTGCCGCGGGCAGTCGCCTTCTACCGCGATGCCCTCGGACTCGAGGAGCAGGCGCGGCTTCCCTCCGCCGGCTTTCTCTCCGCAGGCGGCTATCCCCACCACATCGGCCTGAACTCGTGGCAGAGCCAGGGCGGGCAGCCGGCTCCGGACAGCGCACCGGGACTGCGCGAGGTGGAGTTAGAGCTGAGCGATGCCGAGACGCTCGGCGCGCTGGAGCGCAGGCTGGCCGAGGCCGAGGATCAAGCGGATGGGAGTCCCGCGCCTGCGCGCGAAGCCGATGGGCGACTTGCCGTGCGCGACCCGGACGGCAACGCGATCCTGTTCAGCGCAGCCTCTGCTCACGCCTAATCCATCGTCAGCGGCCCCTCCGCCGATCCGCTGAGGAACTGCCGAACAAACGCGTTGTCCGAGGAGAACATCCGCTCGGCGTCGCCCGCCTCGACGATCCGGCCCCGCCACAGCAGCGCGATGTACTCGCCGATCTGCCGCGCGGAGGCGATGTTGTGGGTCACGACGATATAGGTGCCACCGTAGACCTTGTGCATCTCCTGGATCAAGTCGCACAGCAGCGCCGTACGCACGGGGTCGAGGCCCGAGTCGGGCTCGTCGAAGATCACGATGTCGGGCTCCATCACCAGCGCCCGGGCGAAGCCGGCGCGCTTGCGCATTCCGCCGGAGAGCTGATTGGGCATGTCGTCGATCGCGTCGGTGAGGCCGACGTCCTGCAGGCGCTGGCGGACGATCTCGGAGATCTTTGCCTCGGAGTAATCGGTGTGCTGGCGCAGGGGGAAGGCGACGTTGTCATACACGGTCATCGACCCGAACAGGGCGCCGTCCTGGAACAGCACCCCGATCCGGCGGCGCAGTTCCAGCAGCTTGGGCATCGTCAGGTTCGGCACCGACTGCCCGCGCACGATGATCTCGCCCGAGTCCGGGAACATCAGCCCGATCAGGTGCTTGATCAGCACGCTCTTGCCGGTGCCCGACGGACCCAGCACGACGGTGATCGTCTCGTCGGGGATCGCGACGTTCAACCCGTTCAGGACGGGGATCCCGCCCAGGCGCTTGTGCACGTCCAAGCAGCGGATCGACCAGTTGCCATCGCCCGGATCGCCGGTGAGGTCCAGCTCGTTGGAGTGGTACTCGAACTCGCTCGCGAGGCCGGCCCGGCCCTCTTGATCCAGATCTCCCCCAGAGTCCTCGGGCGTACCATCGACGATCTCCACGTTTTCCATACTAATCGGCGGCGCGCCTGCGATCAACTCCGCGTGCGGATCGCCGGGCGGCGCAACTTCTGGACCGGATTCTTGTTCTGATCAGCGGTGGGGATTATCCAGGTAGGAGCTTGACTGATCCTTCAGGGGAACGCTAGAGTCCCACCGGGTTTCGGTTTTGGATGTCTAGAGGGAGAGGGTCGTCTTGGTCGTCAAAGGTGTTGCTCGTCGTAGTCTTGCCGGTACCGTCGTCGTACTCGGTGGGGTCGCGTGCGCGCTCGCCCTCGGCGTCGGCGGCGCATCCGGGGCGATTGGATCCCCATCCGCCCTTGCGGCGCGCACGATCTCGCTGAACGAGAACGGCAGCCTGCATCTCACCAGCCACCACGGCTTCCATCTCAACGAGCAGGGCTCGGCGTCGGGGACGATCAAGGGCACGATCTACATCCATCTCGACGTGAGCTCGACCAATCACGTGACGGCCGAAGTCAACATCTATCCCAGCGGCGGCTCGCTGACCGGCTACGGGACAGCCAACTACCGTGCGGACGGTGGGCAGGCGACGTTTTCCGGGACGCTGTCGATCTCCCGCGGGTCGGGCAGCTACGCGGGCGCGCACGCGTCGGGACTGAGCTTCACCGGCACGATCCAGCGCGTCAACGACGCCACGACCGTGCACCTAAGCGGTCCCCTGTCCACGTAGTGCGCGCAGCCGACTCGGCGGGGAGACCACTCACTTCATGCGCATAGGCAGAGTCAGCGCTCTGAGCGTCGCGGCGACGCTGGTGGTGGCGTGCCTGTCGCTCGCGGGCGCAGTGAGCGCGATCGCAGCGGGCGTGTCTGAGCAGGCATCGTTGAGCGCGGGGTTCTCGCCGGACAGGCTCGGTGCGAGCACGACGATCTCATTCGGGTTTCATCTGCAGACCGCGGAAGGGGTCGCGCCGCCGCCGCTGACAAGCATCGTGCTGCAGATGCCCGCAGGCATGAACTACACGCTGACGACGCTTGGCCTGGCGATCTGCCAGCCAGCGGTATTGCAGGCGCAGGGCCCGAAGGGCTGCCCGCCCAACTCGCGTCTGGGCGCCGGCTCAGCGCTCGTGGAAGTGCCGTTCGGCACCGGCTCCGGGCACGAGGTCCCCGAAGTCCAGGCGGTCGTGGGACCACCGAAGGAAGGCAACATGGTCGTGCTGTTCTACGCCAACGGTCAGACCCCGGTGTTCGCGCAACTCGAGTTCACGGGCGAAGTGCTGCCTGACTCAGGCCTGTTCGGCTCGAAGCTCTCAACGACGGTGCCGCTGATCCCGAGCGTCCCCAACGGCCCGGACGTCTCGGTCGTCAGCGTCAACGCGACAATCGGTCCCAGCGGCCTCACCTACTACAAGCACTCCCACGGCCACCTCGTGCCCTTTCACCCGCTCGGCATCGGCGTCCCCGAACACTGTCCCCGCGGCGGCTTCCCGTTCCACGCTTCGTTCGCCTTCCAGGACGGCTCGCAGGCGAGCGCGTCGACGACGGTCCCGTGCCCGGCCCCGGTGCGGCGCCGGCGCAAGTAGTCTGCTCTCGGCTATCTGCGCTTTGTGCCTCTTGCGATTGCCTCGCTGATTTTCCGCCCAGGGCGAAGGCTCCAGGAGCTCACCCGCCAATGATCCGACTTTCGGGCGACCGGCGCAACGACGTCTCCATGTCTGCTGTGGTTTGCTTGTTCCTACCGGCGGCCCAAACCGAGCGGTCGTCACGAGATTTGGGAGGTGCTCTGATGAGCGCGACGGAGATCGACGAGGGCAAGCTGGAAGCCTTCATGGGACAGGCGGTGACGGACATGAGCGCGATCATCAGCGGGCCGCTGATGCTGATCGGCGAGAAGCTCGGCCTCTACAAAGCGATGGCCCATGCGGGGCCGCTGAGCTCGCAGGAAGTCGCGGAGCGCTCAGGTGCGGCTGAGCGCTACGTCCGCGAGTGGCTGGGAAACCAGGCCGCGGGTGGCTATGTCACCTACGACCCCGCGAGCGACCGCTACACGCTGCCGGAGGAGCACGCGCTTGCGCTGGCGGACGAAGACAGCCCGTTCTACATCCTGGGCGTGTATGACTTGATCGCATCGTTGTATGCCGACGAAGATCAGATCATCGAGGCATTTCGCAGCGGCGAGGGAATGGGTTGGCACGAGCACGATCATCGCCTGTTCCGCGGCACCGAGCGATTCTTCCGGCCCGGCTACCGCGCGCATCTCACCGCCGAGTGGATTCCGGCCCTGGACGGAGTCCAGGAGAAGCTTCAGCGCGGCGCCAAGGTCGCCGACGTGGGCTGCGGCCACGGCGCGTCGACGATCATCATGGCCGAAGCGTTCCCAAACTCGCAGTTCTTCGGCTTCGACTACCACGACGCCTCGATCGAGCGTGCACGCGAGGCGGCCGCAGCGGCGGGTGTCGCCGAGCGCATCACCTTCCAGGTCGCCTCCGCCAAGGACTTCCCGGGTGAGGACTATGACCTCGTGTGCGTATTCGACTGCCTACACGACATGGGCGACCCAGTCGGCGCCTCCGCACATGTCCTGGAGACGCTCGCCTCAGACGGCACCTGGATGATCGTCGAGCCGTTCGCGAACGATCGCCTCGAGGAGAACCTCAACCCCGTCGGGCGCGTCTTCTACGGCGCATCGACCGTGATCTGCACCCCGGCGTCACTCGACCAGGAGGTCGGCCTAGCGCTCGGCGCCCAAGCCGGCGAGGCGCGACTGACCGACGTACTCAAACAAGGCGGATTCACCCGCGTACGCCGCGCGACCGAAACACCGTTCAACCTGATCCTCGAGGCACAGCCCTAGCGCACGCCGGAACCTACCCATCTGCAACCACGCAAACCGAAGGAGACCTCCCAGGGCTCGAGCACGGCAAGATCACGCGGGAATCCCGACATAAAACGGCGTCTCACGCATCCGTCATCGCGCTACAGAAAAGGGCCGGCGACCTGAAGCTCACGGTGCCGCTCGTCGAAAGCCTTCTCGGCGCCCCGTACGTGTCGGTCGTGCGTGTACAGGTGACGCTCGGCGGGAACCTCACCTACTACGAACGGCGGCACGGGAAGATGGTGCCGTATAGGCCGAAGAGCGTTGTGCTGCCCAAGACCTGTCCGCGCGGGGGGTCTCGGTTCTCGGCTACCTTTAGCTTTTTGGATGGGACCCAGGCGGAAGCGCGGAAGACCGTTGCGTGTCCGCGGGGGCGGTAAAGCTCCATCGTGATCGCCGCGCTCGGCAGGTCGACCGTCAGCTCTAGCTTCCCCGGCCGGCGTGCAGTGAGCGGGCGGTGGGCGAGCGCGTGACGGTGTGCTGGTCGGGGAGCGTGCCGATCACGCGGTCGCCGACGGTCGAGGTCACGCCGAACCAGAAGCGCTCGTTCTTGAAGTGGTGCAGGCGGTGGTTACGCCAGATCGCCGCAACGTGATCGTTGCGCTGAGCCTACAGCCTGCCTGACTGCAGAACAAAACGACGCGGTCCCGGGCCGCTTGAGGAACCCTCCCCGGCTCGCCTCTGGGCGCTCCGGCTTGGGTGGCGCGGCCTCACACCTCGGTGGCCTCGCTCTTTGCGACTCGGTTCCGCGTCGAGGAGCAACATAGGTACCCCCGGCGGCGAGCGCAAGACCCCAGCCCGGAGCTTCCTGGATTTTGCGAGAAAAAGTATGCCCAATGCACGTCGGAGCGCTCGGTCCGGTGCGACAGGCCAGCTAAACCGGCGATCGGATCAGCTTGGATTGACGCTCGCGGCCACGGTGGCGGCTTGGAGGTCCCGGGACTGGGGCGCAGCAGGGCGCACTGTGTCCGGATCGAGCGTTGCCTCGAGGATCAGCACCGTCGCGCACACCAGAGCCCAGGCCTGGGCGACGAACGCCCAGAGACGCTCTTCGAGCCCCTCGTAGCCGGTGAACGAGCCGTGCAGCACAAACGTGACGATCCCCACGACCAGGAGCACGACAGCGCCCCCCAACACGAGTCGCCCGAGCCGGCTCGGCCACGCCGAGCGGGCAAACGCGAAGCCCGTCAGCAGCAGCGCGACCTTGATGCCAAGGCTCAACCAGACATGCGCTTCGTAATGCCACGACCTCCCGTCCGTGGCTTCGTATGACCTGCACGCCGCGCTCAGGATCGTCGAGCAGTCCATGCGCAATGGCCCGACGAGAATCGCGCACACGCCGGCGAGCACGAAGAACAGCGGCATCGCCAGCGGCCACGGCCTCCTACGCAGCGACGGCACGACCGCGACCGCGACCGCGATCCAGCCCAATCCCCAGATCGCCATGAAGGTCATGAAGATCCAGGGATTCGCGGCGCCTTCTCGGCCGAGTTCGCTGATGTATTGGCGAACAGCGGAGTAATGGGGTTCGAGGGCGCCCGCGAACACCCACCCGCCGAGAAACACGACCTGGGCGAGGATCGCCGCCCACGCCAGCAGCAACGTCCGAGGACGCGCCGCGGCGGACAGAAGCGGCCACCCCGCCGGTCTGAGCCAAAGAGCAACGCTACGCAGCACAGTCAACCTCCGCGCGGATCCTAGCAACCAAAGCCGAATACCAAGCAATCCCTTAGCTTGTGGTTGTTCTAGCCGTGTAGGTTCGGTGTGCCTGCCGGGCTCGGTGAGTGTGGTGGGCGTCCGACGCCGCGGCTTCAGTCCTGCAGCGCGACCGCGGGCGGGACGCCGGCGGCGAGGTAGCCGGGGATCGCGATGATCAGCAGCGCCGTGACGGTGACGATCGCGAGGCTCGTGAGCGCGCTCAGCGCGGCGATCGAATAGACGACGGGGAAGTTGAGGACATTCGCCAGCGCCCGGTCCAGCAGCTGCTGGCCGTAGAGGCCGAGGATCGCTCCCGCGAGGCAGCCGACGGCGAGCAGCAGCAGGCTCTCGAGCAGGATCGTGCGCCACAGTTCGCTGCGGGGAAAGCCCTCGAGCTTCAGCTTGGCAAGGCGCGGGCGGCGCTGCCACAGCATGTTGCCGATCGCCGCCGCCATCGCCAGCACCGCGACCACCAGGATCAGCGTCGCGATCTGGGTCAGACGCTGAAGGCCCTGACGGCTCAGCGCGTTCTGTTCGGCGGCGTGGGCCCGCGCGGTCTGGACCGACAGGCCTGAGGATGGGCCGAGCGCTCGCGTGAGACCGCGGGAGACCTGGGCGACCGAGGCGCCGGGAGCCAGCAGGACGTTGTAAGCGCTTGCGTCGGCGCTCCCCCACGCGCGGGCGTATTCGGCGGCGGTCATGATCACGACCCCCGGCGCCCAGCCGATGTTCGTCGATAGCGCCGCCACCCTCACCGTCGTTGGAAACGGCGTCGGCAGCGTGACGCGCTCGCCGATCCGCAGGTGGTGTTCGCGAGCCAGCGCCTGCGCGAGCACGACCCACCCCCCCGCCCGCAGCCGCGCCGTCGCACGGGCGACGTTGCCTTCGAGGATCTGCGAGGGCGCGATCAGCGGCGTCGCTTCGCTCGGCGGGGCGATCACCCAGACCTTGCGCTCGCCCCAGTCCAAGAGGCCACCGCGGTAGACGCGAACCGCGCGCACCCCCGGAACGCGCTGCAGCTCAGCCTGCTGGGAGGGGCTGAACGGAGCCGTCCTGAGCAGGTTGTAGGCGCCGGGAGGCGAGACCCACACGTCGGTGTACGCGTTCTCATCGCGCGCCGCGTTTT
The DNA here is from genome assembly GCA_963779405.1 of uncultured Solirubrobacterales bacterium. Classification (GTDB taxonomy): domain Bacteria; phylum Actinomycetota; class Thermoleophilia; order Solirubrobacterales; family Solirubrobacteraceae; genus Palsa-744. The sequence continues at coordinate 46,063 of CAVZYF010000006.1, read as the reverse complement.
CCAGGCCCTTCAGCAGATCCGCGTGGGCGCCCTGGATCGCCACCGCGCCGAACACCGCGATCGCACCGGTCGCCGCGACCCCGATCGCCCGCGCGCGCGCCGCGCTCAGCTCCATCCCCGCCACATGCGGGACCGCACCCGTCAGCTCGCGCGCAACGCGCCGCAGCAGTGCGAGCGCCAGGTCCAGCGCCGCTCCAAGCACGAGCAGCAGAGCAGCGATCAACAGCACCATCCCCGCGATCGCCAACTTCGGCGCGGCGAGCAGGATCGCGGTCGCGCCCACCAGGCAGAGCATCCCCGCGATCGCCGTGCGGATGTTCGCGGCGCCGGCGGCCGAGCCCTCCTTTGGCGTGATCGCGGCGAGCGGGTCGCGAGAGAGGATGTCGCGCAGCGGGCTGAGAACCGCGACGATCGCCGCGAGCATGCCCCCGCCCGCGGCGATCGCGACGCTTTGGACACCGACCACGCGCTGGGTGCCGACGGAGAACGCGGAGCCGAGATACCCCGGGTTCGAACCAAACAGATGGATCGAGAGCTCCTCCCCGAGCACAAGTCCGAGCAGGCACGCGGCCAGGCCCAGGACGATCGCATCGATGAGCAGGACGGCGACCACGGTCCTCGGCGTGTAGCCGTCGCGGCGCAGGTCGGCGATCAGGCGCCTTCGCTGCGGGACGGTCAGGAGCATCGCGTTGAACGCGAACAGAAACCCGACCAGCGCGCTGATCACCGCGAACAGCGCGGTCGACTGATTGCTAGCCCCCGCAGCCTTTGCGAACAGCCGTTCGTCGTAGCTGGTGCTCTCGACGTTCAGAGCACCGCTCGAGGAGCGGCCGGCCACCAGGCGCACGAGCGCCGCGCGAACCCGAGCTTCCATGCCCGGGGCGGGCTCGATGAGGATCCGCGAGACGCGGTTGGACAGCCCCGTCATTTCCTGGGCGAAGAACAGGGGCGCGACGACGATCGGGCTGGATACGAGCCCTCCGATCTGCTTGTTGTGCAGCTGCGCGTACAGCGGCGCCTGTTCGGTCCTGCCGTAGAGCTTCAGCGTCACTTCCTCGCCGAACTTCCTGACGCCGAGGCCGTCCGCGAGCGGCGCCGGCAACAGCACCGCGCCGATCCCTGCGAACGGTTCCAGTTCGGTGTGGCGGATCAGCTCGCCACCGAGCGCCCTGAGGCTCGAGTCGGCCCCCACGAGCTCGACCGACCTGGTCCCCTTCGGGCCGGTCGCGTTAGCGCTCGCTTCGAGCAGCGGCGCGGCAGCGCGCACCCCGGCGATCCGACGCACATCCACCAGGAGGCTCTCGGGCATCCCGTGGGGATCGCGCGCGAGCAGCTGCAGGCTGGCATTGCCGACGATCCCGTGAGAGAGCTGCGCCACACTGCTCTGCAGGCTCTGGCTGGCGACCTGGGAGGCGAACAGCAGCGCCACACCAGCGGCGATCCCGACCACGGCGAACAGCTCCTGGATGAGCCGTGCGCGCACTCGGACGCGATACAGGTGAAGGACATTCCCCGGTCTCACACGATCACCTCGCCCGGCGGGCTATTGGACGGTCGGTGGCGCCGCGGGCTGATCCGGACGGTAATCGGAGAGCTTCCCATCGCGCAGCGCGAAGACACGATCGGCATATCCGGCGGCCAGCGGGTCATGGCTGACGAGCACCACAGCCACGCCCCGCTCGCGGCACAGCTCGCGCAGCAGCTCCAGCACTTCGCGGCTGCGCTGCGAGTCCAGGCTCCCCGTCGGCTCATCGGCGAGTAGCAGGCTCGGCTCGGTGGAGAGAGCACGCGCAATCATCACCCGCTGGCGCTCCCCCATCGACAGCGTCTCCGCCCGGTGCCCCAAGCGCTCGCCGAGCCCGAGGCGCTGCAGCAGCGGGGTGACCTGCCGGTGCGCCTCGCGCCAGCGAACGTCCTTCAGCAGCTTCAACACGGCGTTGTCGATCGCCGAGACACCCGGCAACAGGTCGAAGTTCTGGCGGATGAAGCCCAGCTGCGAGAGGCGGAACTGCGACGCCTCGCGCTCGGTCAACGAGGACACGTCGCGGCCGGCGATCGACACCGTGCCGCCGGTGGGCTCGAGCAGCGTAGCGATCATCAGCAAGAGCGTCGTCTTGCCCGACCCGCTCGGCCCATACAGCGCGACCATCTCTCCCGCCTGCACTGACAGCGACACGCCATCCACAGCGCGCACCGACTCCCCGCCGACCGCGGGATAATGCTTGACCAGCTCGCGCAACTCCAGCATCCAGGTACGACCTCTCTCCGCCTGCACCGACGAGAGCTTCACGACCCGGCGAAACCCCCATGAGGAACCTAATCGGGCGCGAGTCTACTTCATGCCATGCGCCCCACTCACGCGCGGCGGCTCACCGACCGGGACCGGCGCCGGACGGACCCCGGGCGCCCGCGGAGCCTCCCGCTACGGCTGAGCCACAGGCGCCGTCTGTGCGGGCATCACGATCTCCGCCCCGCGCGCTCCCCGTCTGGACGCGCCGGGCAAGAGCCCTCGAGCGCGCGAGCGAGCTCGGAACACCAGCATCGCGAGATCGGCCGGACCGTCCAGCGCCCCGAGCACCGCGCGAGCGACCGGCAGCGCCGCGGGCGTAGCGGCTTCCGGTGTCGACAGATAGAAGCTCGCCATCGCCGCCAGCAGCAGTGTGTGCGCACGAGCATCCGGCAGTCCCCGCGCAGCGCCCAGCGAGCGCTCGGCCAGCCGGCCCATACGCTCGGCGGCTTGCAGCGGCGAGCCGTAGAGGCCGATCAGGTTGTGCTGTCCGGTGGCGCGATCCTCGGCGACGTCGACCAGGTTGTCGAGCAGCGAATGCAGCGCCCCGATCCAGGGGAAGTAGGCGTCGCGCACCGCGGTGACCGTATCGAACGATGCCGCCGAGCCGCCCATGGGGGCATCGGCAGCGCGGGCGCCCGCATCGATGCTCGCCGGCGCGCAGACAGGCGCCCGCGAGCGCTCGAAAGTGGGCTCGGCCGCGAGCGCGATCAGCGCGTAGACACCCAGTGAGGACCCGCCCGCGGCCGCGGTCTCCCACCAGTACAGGTCCTCCCCCGGCGGGGTCGCCGCGCGCGCCCAGCGCTCCAGCGCCGCGAGGTCACCCCGCAGCTCGCCGGTGTTGCAGCTCTGAAACTCGACGATCCGCTCCGCCGCCCGCAGCGCCTCCGGCGCGAGCGCCGAATATGACGGCAGCGTGGCAAGCGCAGCCCGGCAGGAGTCGAGGATCTCCCGCAGATAGCCGCCATCCTCGCGCTGGGAGGAATGCTCGTAGTAGTCCAAGTGCTCCGCGTCCGCATCGAGCGCGACGAGCAGCGCGCTGTGCAGGCATCTGCCGTTGGCGACAGGATCGGCGCACGGTTGCTCGCCGAGCATGTCCAGGTAGTTGTAGGCCGCCTGAAAGCAACTCATCGCGCGCGCCGCCGCGGCCCGGTGAGGAGATGGCACGAACGCGGCAAACGCCGCCGCCCCCTCCACATTGCCCCACTTGCGCTGCGCATCGAGCGCCGTGCGGCGCAACAGCGCGTCGGGAATCCGAGACGCCCGCGCCCGGCGACGGCGCCGCTCCAGACACACGCGCGGAAACACGCCGAGCCAGTAGCGCCGAGCGGCGCCGGCAAACGACAGGTCCAACCCGAGCCGGCCCTCAGCCGGCATGTTCATCACACGACCCCACAACACGACCTCCCAACCCACACCCGGCAACGACCCCTCATCCAGCAGTCTAGCCGCCGGCGCAACGCAGCACCGAGGCGACCCCCCTAGGTCAGCCGCCGGCCTGTTTACCGCCGTAGACCACGTGCGGGAACTGGCTGCTCTGCCCGTTGAACGTGAACGGGCTCTGCTGCAGGCAGGGCGGGGCGGGGACCGAGTTGGCCGTTTCCGGCGCGTTGGCGATGTGCAGTTCGATCAGCTGTTCGATGATGCTCTGGGTAACCGTCGCGTTGGGCGGGCCGGTTACCGCCGGCGCGGAGTTCGCGCATGAGCTGGTGCTGAAGGACTGCAGCCCGCTGGCGAGAGAGCTGAAGGCGCCGGGCTTGAAGTACGGGTTCGCCCGATCGGTGCCGATTCGCTGGGAGTAGACCGCCAGGCCCTGGGGAGCAAGCGCCTGCATCGAGCGCAGGTAGTGCTGCTCGACCCCTGCCGTCGAGTCGTCGCTGTTTGTGTCGTGAGCCTCGGTGGCGGCGGTGAGATTGGCGAACAGCGCCTGCACCTCGGGCACGTATTCGCTCGTGTACTGCAGGAACGGATCGAAGTTGTGCAAGACGGGGCTGAGGTTTTCGAGCAGCGGCACCGTCAGGTTGAGCGACTTGGCGACATCCGGCAGATCCTGCTTCGCCGCCTTGGTCAGCGGCCCGAGCGAGGTCAGGAAGCTGTTGAACGGGGGGGTAAACGGTTTCGCCGCCCCGACCAATTTGGAGAGCTGAAGCTCGGTGGGGCGGAACTCTTCGTAGTACGGATTGGCGGCGGCGGCGAAGTGGTCGAGTTCTTTCAGAGCCACGCGCGAGCTGCTCTCGAACTTCGGCAGCTCGCGGAAGGCCTGGGCGAACGCCTGGCTGCCTTCGGCGGCGGCATGGAAGGTGTGTTCGCCGTTGACGATCAGACCTTCGAGCTCGTGGTCGCGCCCGGCGAGCGCGGTGAAGACCACCCCGGTGTTGTGCACAAGCGCCGTCACGGCCCCTTCCTGGGAGGCGAGGACACCGACCAGCTGGTTGGCGCTCTGGACGAACGGGTCGAGCGTGGCGAAATCGTTGTTGACCGCTTCCCCGTTGCCGTTGAGCCCTTCTTCCACCGACTGCTGCCACACCTGGAAGGCGCGGCGCGTCTTTGGGTTGAGCGATGCCAGGATGTCGTCGAGCGTCACCGACGGTTCGACCTGGCTGTCAGACAGCTGAGCCCCGTCGGGCAGGAACGGCGCGGTCGTGCTCTGGGGGATCAGCTGCACGTAGGTCTCACCCAGCAGCGTCTTCTGGCGCAGGATCGCATGCATGTCCGAGCGGATCGGGGCGTCCTGGCTGTCGATTTCAAGCGTCGCGTGGCTGCGGCCGTCCTTGCCCACCTTCAACGAGACGACATGGCCGATGTCGACGCCCGAGATGCGCACTTCCGACTGTTCGGTGAGCGCGAGCACGCGCGGGAAGGCCACCGTGAAGCGATAACCCTTCGGCTTCAGCGGCAGCGCACCCCCGAAGGACTCCCACAGGAACAGCAGCAGCGTGACGCAGCTCAACACGAACAGGATGATCACCAGGATGTTGCCCAGCGTGGGGGCGCGCTTCTGCATCGCTCAACCACCTGCCTTGCTGACGCCTGTCGGCGAGCGGCCGTGTGAGGGTGTGCGTGGCTCTGGCCGAACGCACTGCCGGCGAGCCCGGTGAGCAGGCCCGTCGAGCTCGTGGACTTACTCGAACCGCGCGCCGCGCTCGCTTTCACAGTCGCACTCCCCCCGGTACAGGACGACCCGGTCGGCGCGTTGAGCAGGCCGAGCAGCAGCCTGACCGTGGGGTTGACTTCGCCGGCCCCTTTCAGGATCGGCACGACGTTGCAGTTGAAGTACGGCAGGACATTGCCGAGCGCTCCGTGCGCGTCCGCGGTGCTGACCGAGCTGTTGAAGTCGTGGTTGGCCCAAGCGAGGTAGAACAGGAACCCACCCTTATTGGATCCGGGGTTGTAGGCGAACTCGTTGAAGAGTTCGTTGAACACCGCGAAGCTGCTCGCCAGCTTCGGGAAGGCTTCACTCAGTTCCTTGGTGGCGGGCCCGATCTCGGTGACGACGGGCAGGATCTGGCGTGCGAACGGCCGGATCTGGTTCTTGATGATCGGAGTCGTCTTGATGAAGCTCGCCTGCGAGGCTTCCTCGGCGGGGCCGAGTGCCTTGGCGAACGGCTGCAGCTCCTTCAGCGTCGGGCCGAGCACGTTTGCGGCTGTGGCGAGCTTGCCCAGGCCCTGCTGCGCCTGGCCGAGCGCGCCGGGCAGCAGGCGCAGCGTGCTCTGGACGTTCTGTTCCTCCTTGGCGAAGGTCTTGAACACCGTGTTGGCGGACACGACCAGTTCGCTCAGCTGCTGGTCCTTGCCGCCCAGCGCTTCGATCAGCAGCCGGAAGTTGTGGATCGCGTTCGCGGTGTTCGCATGACGGGCATCGAGCTGATAGCCGATCTCCTGCAGATCGCGCGCCGTCGGGTCGAAGCGCTTGAGCGCGGCCGACAGCGCTTTCCCGTTGCCCTTCACCCCTTCGCCCGCGCCGGCCAGCAGCTCCTGCAGATAGGCACGCGTTTCCCCGTCCAGTCCCGCGAGGAATTCGTCGAAGTCGATGTTCGGAGCGGTCTGCGACAGCGGGAGCGTCGCGCCGCTGGACAGCGACCCGCTCGAGGGCGTGCCCGGGCTGACCTCGACCGTCAGGTCCTGCAGCGCCGTCTTGGGGCGCAGCAGCAGGGTGGCGTTGTGGTAGATACGCCCGTTGGCGTATTCCGGGGTCAGGTGCATCGTTATCACCCCGACCCCCTGGTGCAAGTCGACGCTCGCGATTTCCCCGATCTTCGCCCCCGCGATCGTCACCGCCTGACCCTGGCCGGGCGTCACCGCCTGGGCGGTCTGGATGTCGGCCTTCAGGGTGAAGTAGTTTTTCCCCAGGACCGGTACCCAGCCGGGCAGTTTGAGGTTCTCGTGCGCCAGGATGTAGCCGCCCACGAACGCCGCGATCAAGACCATCGAGACCACCGCGATGAACGCCGCGCGGTAGCGGCGGATCTGGTCGGCGACGCTCAGGCCACCCTCATGAGAGTCGGTCGGGTTCATCCCCCACTCCCATCCGCGGGCCCCGAAGAGAGCGGCCCGTTGAAGTTCGGCACGGCCTGGGTGTAGCACGGCACCAGCGGCTTATACGCCGGCTCTTGCGCCGGGAACGCGGGACGGGTGCCTTCCGGGGTCAGCGGCGAGCGGGAGACCAGCGAGAGGCCCTTCGCGCTGCTGCCCTCGATCCCAACCGGCGCCGAGCGGAACGTGGGGCCGCCACCGCCGACCAGGAAGCGGTCCATCACGCCGTTGCCGTCGAAGCTCTGGCCGAGGCTCGCCAGGCCCGCCAGCGTGTAGAAGAATTCTTTGTACGCTTCGACGCCCGAGGTGTTCGCCCCATCCTGCAGCTTGGTATTCGCGGCCGGGTAGAACACTTTGGTCAGGCACTTGCCGAATGCTTCGGCCTGCTTGTAGAACGCGGGCTGTTCGCTGAACAGCTTGGCGAGCGCCGGCGTGGCCGTGACCAGCCCCTGGGCGACCCCACCGAGCTCGCTGGGCGCCAGCGAGGCCTGCACCTGTTCGATCCACGGCAGCCCCGTTCTGATCGTCGCGGGCGTCTGCTCGACCCCCGGGATGATGTCGAGCGCGAACGTACGCGTCGGCGGGAGCGCCGCGGCGAGCGCCGCGAAGCCACGATCGGCGCTCGAGAGCGCGCCCGGCAGCACCGCGACCGTAGCTGAGAGGCTCGGCGCCTGGACGGCAAAGGTGTGAAAGAACGTGTTGAAGTTGACGATCAGTTCGCCCAGATCCTGCTCGTGGACATTCAGCGCCGCGGCGACGGTACCGACGCTCGCGATCAATTTGGAGAGGTCGTGTTCTTCGGTGCCGGTCACCGCCTGGGCGTCGATCGCCGAGCTGCGCAGAGCCGAAGGGCCGCGGTGGTATGACTTGTTGAGCGCCTGCGCGGCGTTCAGGCCATACACATCGGGATCCTGTTCGGCGTTTTCGGCGGCCGTGGGCTCGCGTGTCAACGCGTCGCCGTAGCCGATGAGGAAGTTCTGCAGGTTGGTGCGCGTGTCTGTATTCAGCGCATCGAGCACCTGGTCGAGCTGGACCGGGTCGGCGGTCTGCGTGATCGGGATCGTCGCGCCCGAGGAGAGCGTCCGCGCCGCTGGGCTGCCCGGCTGCAGTTCGACGAAGTAGTTGCCTTCCAGGAACAGCCGCGGGCGGATCTTCAGCGTGGCGTCGGCGTGGATCGGCAGGCCGCTCGATTCGATTTCCATGCTCACCAGGCCGGTGTGGCCCTCGCGGCGGATCGACTTGACGGTGCCGACGTTGACTCCGGCGATCCGCACCGGCGAGGCGGGATGGATATCGACAGCCGTAGCGAACACCGCTTTCAGGCTGTAACCGTGTTTGAACGGGATGTGCTTGGTGAAGGCGAAGAACACGGCGATCAGGATGATCGCGAGGAACACGGCCCCGACACGCAGCGGGTTGTACCGCTGCATCTCGACGACCGACAGTTCGTCGCGGCGGCGGCGTGGGCGCAGACGCAGGCGACTCACTTGCCCTTCCCCTTCTTCTTTTCCTGTTCCTTCTTCGCCTTTTCCTTCTGCTTCTTTTCCTTTGCCGCCTTTTCCTGCGCGCTTTCCAACCCCAGGGCCTTCAACGTGGAGCTCGGATACGGCTGCCCGTACAGGTTCAGTTCGCGGGTGGTCGCTTCGTGGGCGGTGCCGGCGTTGCCGGGCGCGTGGCCGATCACGGTCTGGCCCACCGCGTAGGTCTCGTTGCCCGCTTCGCACTCCTTCGGCTGGCCGGGCCCGGCGACGTTCGGATAGGGGTTGTAGTGCAGGTGGTTGTCGTTGATCGGCGGACCGGGTTTGTCCCCTGCCGCCGCTTCCCGATCGATCGAGGGACCGCTGGCCGGCGCCGAGGAGGGGAAGCCCTCGGCGTTGAACCCGTCCGGAGAGAGGACCGGCAGCACGCGGGCGAGCGTGCCGACGCCGATGTTCTCGGAGAGGAGGCTCGCGAAGTTGCGGAACCCAAGCGTCAGGTAGTTGCACGTCACCTGCTCGGGCGCGAGCCCCGCCACGAGCGGGTTGCCGAGCGTCGTCGTCTGCGTCAGGTCTTCCAGACCGAGCGTGACGACGGGGTTCTGCGCGAACGCCTGGAACGCCTTCGCGGCATTGGCCAGCTCCGTGTTCAGCGCCGTGGCCGCGCTGAGGTTGACGGCGCCTTCGGCGAGCGCGTGGCGCAAGCGGCTGGGCGATCGTGCGCAGCCCGCTTGCGGTCGGGCGCAGCAGGCGCATGAATTCGGCGCTTTTTTCCACGAAGGGCGCCTCGTACGCGAGCGAGTAGGTGGCCTGCTGCAGCGCCGGCGGCCCGCCTTCGATCGCCCGTTCCAGCGAGGGAGCCACGCCCGCGAAGGCCCTGAAGAACGTGTCGAGGTCGCTCCAGAAGTTCGCGTTCTGCTGGGCCACCGGGGCGGTCTGCGCGGCGGGCCGGTCGAGCGCGTAGAACAGCTCGCCGAAGCCCGTCTTCGGCGCGGCAAGGTTGTGCAGCGCCGGGGTCGCGTTGATGACCAGCGGGCGCAGCGTCGCGATCGTTTCGTTCAGCCCCAGGCCGCGCGCGGCGAGGCCGTCGCCGAAGTTGATCGTGTTTTTCTGAATCGCGGTTCGCGTCTTCTGGTCGAACATGTCGAAGAACTGGTTGAGGTCGACCGGTTCACGCGTCTGGCTGACCGGGATCGTCGCGCCCTGCTCGAGCGTTGCTTGCGATGTGCCCCGTTCCAGTTCCAGGTACTTCGTCCCGATCGACGAGGTCGACTGCACGACCGCCCTCGTGTTGGCCGGCAGCGGCTCGACGCCCTTTTCGAGCTTCAGGTCGGCGATCGCGGTGACGCGCCCGGTGGTCGGGCTCTGATGGGGGGTCAACGAGCTGATCACCCCGACGCGCGTGCCCGCGATCCGCACCTGGTTGTTCGGCTGCAGTTCCGAGGTCTCCGGCAGCACGATTTTCAGGTTGTACGTCGGCACGAACGGCAGCCCGTTGTTGGCGTTGTAGGACAGGAACACGGCCACCACCGCGATCAGCGTCGTGACCCCGCCGATCAACAGCGGGCTCCCAGCCAGGGAGTTGCGCCTGCGCGGGCTCATCTAAGGCGTCTCCGATGGGTCGCAGCCCAACAGCGCGTTGTCGATGAACGGCGAGGACCCGTCGGCCGCCGGCTGCGTCGCCGAGCCCGGGCAGCGGCGCAGCTGGCCGGTCTTCAGGCCTTCCAGCCCCTGCTGCGGGGTGACGGGCGTGAGCGTGTTGTTTGCGCCGAGCGAGAAGTCGTCGAACACCGGGGCCGCACGCGCGTAGTGGCCGTTGGCGTCGTAGTAGCCGGCGGCCGCACCGAAGTCGCGGACGAAGCCCTGCAGATCGGGGCTGTAGGGACCGAACGGAGCGGTTATCGGGACCGATTCCTTCTCCGCGGTGACGCCGTTCGGAGAGGCGGTCGACAGCGCCTGCGTGAGCGCCGGCAGGGCGCGGATCGCATCGGTGAGGTCGTTGTTCGGCCCCGGCTTGCTGAACGCCTGGCTGAAGTTTCCAACGACCGGCGTCGCCGTGTGCAGCAGCGAGGTCAAGCGGGAGAGGAACAGCGGGAGTTCCTTCTGGTTGGGCTTGGACACGTTCACGAACTGTGTCAGCGCGCTGAGCGTGGGCGGCAGCTCGGCAAACGTGCGGTTGCCCTGCGCGCAGGGCCAGCGGCAGCTCATGCAGAGCCCGGGCGAGGCTCGCCTGCTGCGAGCCGACCGCCTGGAAGGTCGTGTCGGTGTTCCCGATCAGATCCGTGAGCTGTTCTGAGTGGGCGGCGATCGTCGTGACCGCCTTCGCTCCTTCCACGAGGAAGCTCGTGAGCGCCGCCTGTTCGTGGTCGAGCTCGGAGAAGAGATGGCTGGCGGCCGACAGCGACGGACCGAAGTACTTGATCGACACGCTGAAGTCGGGGTTCGTCCCCTCGTACTGTTCGGCCGAGCCCTGGAGAAACTCCTGCAGCCCCTTGAGCGTCTTCGGGTTGAAGGTGTTGAACAGCTGGTCGAGGTCCACGACGCCGTGCGTGGCGGTCGTCGGCAGCGTCGCGCCCGCCGCAAGCGCGGGCTCGTTGTTGGGCCCCGGGATCAGCGCGATGTAGCGGTTGGCGATGCTCGTCAGCGACGGCACCCGCACAGAGGCCGTGGTGCCTTCGTGCAGCGGTGTCAGCGAAGAGTCGACGTGGACCGTGACCAGCGCCTTGTAGTCGGAGGTGAGGGTGATGTTCTTGATGCTCCCGACCGGCACGCCGCCGACCTGCACCTGATCGCCCTTGACGAGCTGGTTGCCTTCGGCGAACAGGATCTTGTAGGTGGCCCCGCCCCCGCCGGCGAAGATCAGATAGGCGACGATCAGCACGACCAGCGCGAGCGCACCCACCGCGAGCGGCCGCGTGAGACCCCGCGATGAGCCGCGCGATGGGGCGGGGGCCAGGCGGCGATGGATCTCGCGGCGGCGGGCGGCGGCGAGGAGGCGGGCGGCCTCGGAGGCGTGGCGGTCGCCATCAGTCTTCCTTGCCTTCGGAGCCCTCAGCGGGAGCAGAGCCGGTCGAGGAGCGCGGCGCCCGGGCGATCGGGGATCGCCGCCGACGAGGGCCCACTGCGCAACCTTCGGGTCGGGGATCTCGCCCAACCGCGCGATCAGCTGGACCCACTGTCCCGGTGTGATGCCCGTGTCGAAGGCGCCCGCTGCCCGGGCCGCCGGCGCGCCGGCCACGCGGGCCTGCCCTGTCGAGCGGCGCGAACTCGACGCGGATGCTGTCGCTGTGAGCGAGGCGCCGCAACCGTGTTATCGGTGCCCGGATAGCTCGTCGAGGCTCGAGATCTCGCTCGGCTTCATCGTGCCCTGCAGCGTCAACAGCTTGCGGACCGTGATGTCGGCGATCGAACCAGGTCCCTGACCGCCGGCGAGGAGCATGCCGTTGATGGCCGTGATCGCGACCGCGTCGCCGGCGGCGGTCTCGGCGGCGTTGGTGGCCTCGACGGGCGCCACGCGGCTGCACCGCAGCGAGGACACGGTCGGATGCAGGCCCGAGACGGACAGGAACTCGAGCGTCGCCAGCACGCGCCGGTCCACCTGCCCGGTCTGGACGTCCTGGCGCCCACACGCGGGGAGGTGGACCCCGGGGTCGCTGAGCACCTGCTGCTCGAGCTGCTCCTTGGACTCCAGCAGCACCTGTCCGACCGTCGGGGAGCTGCCGAGGAACGGGTTCTCGCCCTTGGCGCGGAAGATCGAGGTGTTTTCGAGCTGCACCCAGCCGTCGAGGATCGGCTTCGGGTCGATCAGTGGCGCACCGACGCCGGCAGGGCGGATCTGGAAGAGCATGTGCGGTTCGCTCGCCGCCGGCCGCGATGCCGGTACCGGCGCCGACCGATCCCGCCTGGAGCTCGTGCCGGGACCGACGTGTCCGAGGACGGTGCCCTCGAGCACCTGTACGCCGACGCTCAGCGGGTGCAGATAGACCTCGTCGGAGCCCGCGCTGAACTCCCGCGGCGTCGCTGCCGGCGCCGGGGATGCCGCAGCCGGGGCAGCGGAGGCCGGCGGCGGAGTCGAGGACGCCGGGGGCGCTTCCAGGCCGGCGGCCGCGCCCAGCGCCAGGCTGGAGACGGTGGCGCCTTCGGACAGCGGCGAGCGGGGCTGCGCGCCCGCGCTGGCCGGACCGCTCGGGGCGGGTTCGCCCGAGCCGTTCGACGAGGCGATCCGCGAGCTGACCGCGGTGTGCTCGTGCGGCTCGAGCACCGGGTACAGCGTGGCCACGCTGCCGAGCTCCGCATAGGTGTAGGTGTTGCCATAGGCGTCGCGCAAGGTTACGTATCGCCCCAGCGAGGGGGTTTCGCCCGACGCGACGATTTCCCCGTCCTGCACCGCGATCACCGGCGCACCCTGCTGGGAGTAGATCGTCGTCCCGACGAGCGTCTTCGGCGTGCCGGCGGGCGAGGTTCCGCTCGCGGGCACGGTCGCGAAGCCATCGCTGTAATGAGAGGGCGCGTGCACCGGGAAGCGGGCCTCGGTCAGCCCGGTAACCGCCCCGAGCAGCTCCGACGGGGTGCCGCCCAGCAGCTGCGCGCGCAGCATCACCGATTCCACGTATGCCTGCGAGTGGTTATACGAGAACACCGCGGCGCGAATGTCCGTGTCACCACCGGCGGCCTTCAGGTATCGCGCGGCCGTGAAGATCGCGTCGGCCGGGTTGTAGGGATCCTTGAAGCCATCGCCGTTGGCGTCCACCCCGTACTGCGCCCACTCCGCGGGCAGGAATTGCATCCATCCCTCCGCGCCGGCGCTGGAGACGCTCAGGTCGCGGCCGTAGTCGGTCTCCACCTGGTTGATCGCCGCGAGCACCTGCCACGGGATCCCGTAGGCGGTGCCGGCGGCCTGATAGATCGGCAGCAGGAACGGCGGCACCTGGAAGCTTTCGATGAAGAAGCTCGACACGCCCGAGATCGGCGATCCAAGCGTCAGCGGCAGCGGCGGCGTCAGGTCCGACGGGGCGGGCGCGGCGCGATGCTTCCCCGGCGTGGCCGCCGTCGTTGTGCCTCCGCTTGTTTCGGTTTCGGTCTGTTCGCCGCTGCTGCCGGCGGCGCCCTTCGATTTCCGGTGCGCGTGGGTGGAGCTCTCGCCGGGAGTGCTCCCCTGCGGGTGTTGAGCCCGCACCTGCGGCGTGGCTTCGACCGCCGCGCCAGGTTGCGGCGACGCGGGCGCAGGCACAGGCGCGGATTCTGTCGTTGTCGTCGTCGGGCTCGTGGACGGCACGGTGGCGGGCGCTTCGGGAGCGGGCGTAGTGATCGCCGCGGCCGGTGCCGTCGTCGTTTCGACCGAGGTCGTCGTGCCGGTCGAAGACGGCGGTTCGCCGGCGCTCGCCGCCGCCGGCGCCAGCGCGAGCGCCACCAGAGCCGCGAGCAGCGGTCGGATCGCGTGACGGATGAAGAAGCCCGCAGTCGCCGAACCGGCAGGTGGGCCGGCTGTCTGGGGGCTGGGGATGGTCGTTCGTGCGGTCATCGTCTGGCGATCAGTTGCCGAGCAGGTAATTGAGCAGCATTTCGCTCGCGCCGGAGCTTTCGGCCGAGGGCGTGTAGTAGGTGGTGCCCGCGCTCGCGCCACCGACCGGCTGGGTGGTGGACGCGGTCCCGCCTTCAGAGCCAGCGCTCGAGAGCGCGCCGGCGCTTTCGGAGAGCGTCGGAACCGGACCCGGGTACTTCGCGATCGCCTGCGCCGGGGTGGCGCCGTTCAGGACCGCGAGCGTGCGGTCCATCACGAGGCTGGTGGAATTGCCGGCGGCGCTTGCGGAAGCGGCACTTGCAGAAGCTGCGGAAGCGGAGCCTTCCGCCCCCTTGACGAAGTTCGCGCTGCAGCCTCCCTGGGGAACCACCTTGTAGCCCACGCAGTTCTTGGCGATGACCTCGGCGCGCACGAAGTGACCGAGCGAGTCATACCCGTTCAGGCTCCCGCCACCCAGGAAGATCAGGTCGAGCAGCCGCTCCAGCCCGCCGGTGTTGCGCAGGCTGGTGAACAGTTCGGAGAGGTTGCCGGCAAACGGCTTGGCGGCGCCGCCCAGCGCCTGCACGCGTTCGAGCAGCGGCTGCGTGGCCGCGATCGCCGGGCCGGAGACCTGCGCGGTCTTGCCGAGGCTCACAAAGAACTTCGTGGAGCTCTTCTGGAACGGCACGAGGTTGGTGAAGATCCCGTTGATCCCGGGCGCGGCGGCTTTGAGGTCGGTGAATGTCGGGGTCGTTTCGTCGGCGAACTTGCCAATCCGCTCCATCGCCGGCCCGAACTGCCTCAGGAAGGCGGGGAAGTCCGCGAAGTTTTCCGCGAGTTCCTTGTTGTGCCTGGCGGTGGCGGTCGCGACCGTGTTCTGCTGCACGATGTAGTCGGCGACGCGTTCGCGCACGGCGGCAAACGGAGCGAGCGCCCTGTCGGAGTCCAGCGAGAGTTTGGCGAGGAGCTTGTTCTCGCCGGCCAGGATCCCGAGCACCTTGTCGAATTCCCGCAGCGCCGGGTCGGCGCGTTTGATGACTTCGTTGAGGTCGCTGCCACGCCCGGCCAGACCGGCGCCGAGTTCGTTGATGATGATCGTGAAGCGCTCGCGCACGGGCAGACGATTGATGTCGTTGAGCAGGTCGACGTCAACTGGGCTGGATGTGTTCGCCACCGGCAGCAGGACCTCGCCCGCGCCTTCATGGCCGCTCGGGATCTTGTGCAGCGGTGGCGGCAGCGGCGTGCCTTCGGCGCGGGGCTGGGTCGGCAGGCAGTTGACGAACTTCTCACCGAGCAGCGCCTCCGGTTCGATCGTGCAGCTGGCGTCGGCGCGGAAGTCCTGGAAGCCGGGGTTTTGGATCTTCAGCACGACCGCCGCCTTCGCCTGCGGCGTGGGCGTGACCGACCCCACGGTTCCCACCGTGACGCCGTCGATCTTCACGTTCTCGCCGGACACGAGGTTGCCGGCGTCGTCGAAGATCGCGCGAATCGTATAGCTCCCGTTCGAGCCGCCCGCCGAAGTGGCGAGCAGCACGACCGCCACCAGCGCGGCCACACAGACAGCTCCGGCGATTCCGGCCGTGCCCCTTCTCCACCCGACGATCTGCGTCCTCAACCCGATCACTTCCTTGCGGTTCAACTGAGACGAGGGGCGCCATCGTATCGATGGCGCCCCCCGTCACGCTTGCGCTTCGGTCGAGCTCACCTCCCGATTCGGAGTGAGCTCGCCTCTATCGGCTACTTCTTAGGGCACGGCGCCTTGTACGTCGCTTCCGCTTTTTCGCCCGGTTCCTTGGGGTTGTTGATGTTTCCGAATTCCATCACCGACTTCAGCGGGAAGCCACCCTTCGGGCACTTCTTTGGCACGGTGATGTAGTAGGTCGTCTTCTTGCCCTTCTTGTAAGCGGCGCCGACCTGCACGTCGATCGTTTTCACGGATGCGTCGAGCGCGCCAGGCACCGATTCGACCAGCGGCACTTCAGCGAGGACCGTCGGGCCGAACGGCGGTGAGGAGTTGACGACTTTGCCTTTTGAGATGACTTCGATCGAGACCGGCGAGTGGCCGTCCGCAAAGAACTCCAGGTTGCCGCCGGGGGCGAAGAACGGTTCTACCGAGACCGTCTCGGCGACACGTTCGGTGCCGAAGCTGACGACGCCGTTTGCCGAACCCACCGGACCGGCTTTCGATGCCTTCGGGCATGGTCCGGTTCCGCTCGCCAGAATCACGCTTTCCGCGCAGGTGGCGAAGCCCTGAGGATGCAGTTTGGCGCTTGACGGCCCATAGAATTTGACCCCGATCAGCGGTGCCGGGAAGCCGCCGTATTCGGTTCCCGAGATCGTGTATTCGGCCTTGAGCGCGGCGCCCGCGCCGAGGATATTGCCGGTGTGTGGAAAGCCCGGGATCGGCACTGCCTCCGCTTTGAGCGTGATTGTCGGCGCCGCCGACGCCGAGGCCGACAGGCCAATGACGGCAAGGCCGAGCACGGCCAAGCAGGTGGATATTCTGCGCATCATCTCTCTCCCTCTTATTTTGATGGACAGATCCCCTCGATCCGGGTAGCTCCGGAACCATTGCCGGTCCGGCGACTCGAGATCTCCGGCTGACCGAGCCGGAGAACAATGGCGATCTCTACAACAACCATATCCGTCACGACCGATCGCTTCAAGCCCGAACCGTCAGGCGGGCAAAGGCCTGCAGCGCGCCCACCCCACCGTCTGGCTGCACGGCCAGGCGACTGGTGGTCATCGTGCTTTGAAGACACTCGTCTCGGATCTCTCATGCTCAACTAGAGGGTTAGGCTATGAGAGCTCCAGCTCCTCACCGGCGAAGCGCACGCCGACCGGCTCGAGGATCACCTGCCGCGGTCCCTCCTCGACGCGCCCGGCGATCAGTGCGCCCAGGCTAAGCCGCTGTGCGACCTGAACGACCGTCTCCCCCGCCCCGGCCGCGCAGTACAGGGCATAGCCAGACCCCATGTTGAACGTCGAATAGGCCGTGCGCGCGTCCAGCTCCGCCTGCTCCACCAGGAAGCTCAGCACGCTCGGCACCTCGGGCAGCCTGGCGATCCGATACGTAAACGGCCGCGGCGGGCGCATCAACTTGAGCAGTCCATGCCCGGTGATGTGGCTGATGTAGGACAGCGGCAACTGCTCCTGGAGCAGCGCCTGCACGAGACCCACGTACATAACCGAAGGCTCCAGCAGCGCCTCGCCCAGCGTGGTGCCGTCTCCCAGCTCGGTCGCGTAGCCATCCGGCAGCCGCCCCGCCAGCAGTCGCGCCAGCGAGGCACCGTTGGCGTGCAGCCCGCTGGAGGCGACCAGCACGATTTCGTCCCCGGGCGCCAGCCCCTCACCCAAGATCGCACGGCGCCCCTGCGGCACCACTCCCACGGCGGCGCCCGCCAGCTCGATCTCGCGCTCGTCCAGCAGCCCCGGCAGCGTCGGCGACTCCCCTCCCCCCCACGTGCAACCGGCGTCCTCACAGGCCTTGCGCCAACCCTCGATCAGCGCCGCGCCGCGCTCGCCCTCGCGATACCACTCCGAAGCCCCCGTCGCGAAATACGCGTTCACGACCAGCGGCAGCGCGCCGACGCAGCAGAGGTCGTTGCAGATCGCCGCGACCGTGTCGTAGGCGACATCGCCGAAGCGGTTGACCCCCTGCTGTTCGAGCACGTGCCGCGCAATCACAGACTTCGTGCCCAAGCCCTCCACGACGAACGCGAACGCGCGAGAGTCGAGCTCGAACACAAACGCCGGCTCGCCTCGCGAGGAGTCGAGCGCCCGCCCGCCCCGCGCCCCGAGCAGCGATGAGGTGGAGAGCGCACCGGCGATCGCCAACCGCTTGCCGGCGTCGAGCGTCTCGTAGTCCACGCCCGCCGCGCGGTAGCTGGCGGCGCCCGGCGTCTCTGGGTCAGTCATACCCCGGAGACTATTTGCGATGCTTCGCGAGCGAGCGCTTCGGGCATGGGACCTTCAGTTCGGTGACGATGTTCTGGCCGCCTTCAAGCGTCACTTCGCCCTTGCCGGGGAACCCGCCCTTCGGGCACTTCGCCGGGACGCGGCCGTAGTAGTAGGTCTTGCCGTTCTTGCGGATCGCGGCGCCGGCCTTCTCTTTGATAGAGGTCCCGGACACGGGGAGCGCACCGGGGACCGAGTCGACGAGGGGGATTTCGAACGTGAGTTTCAGCCCATAGGGTGCGGGGGCGCTTTCCCAGTGCGCGGGGATGATGATCTGCGCGGAGATCGGCGCGAGGGCGTTGGCGTATGCCACGACCCCGTTGCCCGGGGTGATGAAGACTTCCAGTTCTCCTTCCTCACGCGTCGCTTCGCCCGAGCCGATCTGGTCGGCCACGCCGACCGTGCCATCGGCGATCCGGGACTGCTTGGGGCAGCCTTCCGGGCCGACCTCTTCGAGCTTGGCCACCGTGCACGTCGGGAAGCCCGTCGGGTCGATCTTCGTCCCCGCCGGGAAGTACAGAACCAGCCTGCGTGTCTGCAAGGGGAGCCCGCCGGGCAGTTCGTTGCCTTCGAGCTTGCCTTCGATTTCGACATCGGCGCCGGCGCCGAGGATGTCACCGGTTTCCGGGAAAGCCGGGGATCGGCACGATCGCCGCTTTCACGCCGGTGACCGTCGCCGCCGACGCGAACGCCGGCAGGGCAAGGACCGCCAGCGCGACCAGGCCTGAGTACATACATGCTTTGCGCATCACTCTCTTCTCCCCCGCTCGGTGAACTGGGCCAAGTCTAAGGGTCAAGCGAGCAGACCGCGCCACTATGCGCGCCTCAGACTCGATATACCCCTCACCACCCCGCCGTCCAAAGGAGGACCGATGGATTTCCAGCCCAGTGAGCGCTGCATCGAATTCAAGGAGCGCCTCAGCGCGTTCATGGACGAGCAGATCTACCCGGCCGAGGCGGTCTACGAGCGCCAGCTGCACGAGTCCGGCGACCCGCACCACCAGCCGGCGGATCATGGAGGAGCTCAAGTCGCGCGCGCGCGCGGCCGGCCTGTGGAACATGTTCCACCCGGACCCCGAGTACGGGGCGGGGCTGTCGAACAGCGACTACGCCCCGCTCGCCGAGCTGCTCGGCCGCTCGCACATCGCCTCCGAGGCATGCAACTGCTCCGCGCCGGACACCGGCAACATGGAGGTGCTCTCCCAGTTCGCCACCCCCGCGCAGAAAGACCGCTGGCTGCGCCCCCTGCTCGACGGCGAGATCCGCTCCGGCTTCGCGATGACCGAGCCCGACGTCGCCTCCTCCGACGCGACGAACATCTCCTTGCGGATCGAGCGCGACGGCGACGAGTACGTCCTGAACGGGCGCAAGTGGTGGTGCTCGGGGACGCTGCACCCGCACTGCCGGATCCTGATCGTGATGGGCAAGACATCTGCTCGACGGCCCGCGCCATAGCCAGCAGAGCCAGATCCTCGTGCCGCTCGACACGCCCGGCGTCTCGATCCTGCGCGGCCTGCCCGTGTTCGGCTACCAGGACCAGGAGGGCCACGCCGAAATCGACTTCGTCGACGTGCGCGTCCCGGCGGAGAACCTGATCGCCGGCGAGGGCGAGGGCTTCATGATCGCCCAGGCGCGGCTCGGCCCGGGACGCATCCATCACTGCATGCGCGCGCTCGGCGCCGCCGAGCGCGCGCTGGAGGCGATGTGCTCGCGCGCGGCCGCGCGCGTCACGTTCGGCCAGCCGCTCGCCGCGCGCGCGAACATCCAGGACTGGATCGCCGAGTCGCGGATCGAGATCGAGATGGCGCGGCTGCTCACGCTGAAGGCGGCCTGGCTGATGGACACCGTCGGCAACCGCCACGCCCGCACCGAGATCGCGGCGATCAAGGTCGCGGCGCCGAACATCGCGCTGAAGGTGATCGACCGCGCGATCCAGGTGCACGGCGGCGGCGGCGTCTCCGACGACTTCACCCTCGCCTGGGCCTACGCGCACCTGCGCACGCTGCGCCTGGCCGACGGGCCCGACGAGGTGCACAAGCTGTCGATCGCCCGGCGCGAGCTCGCGCCCCACATCGCGCGGGAGTCCTAGAGCGCGGTCGAGGACGGTACGGCCCACCCCACTGCCCGGCCACCGCTGAACCGCGTCGCTCGACCTGACCGAGGCCACGTCGATGTTCGTGCTCGCAACGCTGCTCTATCCGTGCGTGCTCGCGCTGCTCTGCGCCGGCGCCGGGCTGCTCATCGATCGGGTCAGTGGCGGCGTTCCTGCCGGGCGTGCTGCTGCCGGTCGTCGGCGCGGCGACGCTGATCGGGCGTCTCCCAGCTCACGACCTACGCCGTCTTTGCGGCGCCGGCGACGCCCTATCTGCTGGCCTTGGTCGCGCTCGCCGGCTTCGCGCTCGGGCGGCGGCGGGTGAGCGGCGCTGGGGCGTGGCTGCGGGACGGGAGCCGGCGAGGTGTTGGCTGGCAGCTCGCCGTGCCGAGTGCATCGCCTACGTCGCCGCGCTGGCCCCGGTCCTGTTCGCGGGGCGGCCTTCGTTCTCCTCGTACGGCGTCCTTTCGGACTCGGCCTTCCACATGCTCGGGGCCGATTTCCTGATCCGTCACGGCCAGGACTTCTCGCACCTGGACCTGCGCAACTCTCCCGGCCAGTACCTCAACGCCTACTACAACACCTCCTACCCCTCAGGCGCGGACACCTTCTTCGGCGGCAGCGCGTTCCTTCTGCACGTGCCCCTGATCTGGGCCTTCCAGCCGTTCAACGCGTTCATGCTCGCCTCTGGCCACCGGCCCGGCGTGGGTGCTCGTGCGGCGGATCGGCCTCGACGGCTGGCTCGCGGCGCTGGCGACGTTGACCGATCACGTCTGCCGGCGCTCGTCTACGGCTACGAGCTGATCGCCTCGGTCAAGGAGATCTCCGCGCTGCCGATGATCCTCGCGCTCGGCGCGCTCGTCGTGCTGCACCGGCGCTGGCTGCGCGGCCCTCCGCTCGGTGTCGTCCCGTTCGCGCTCGTCGCCGCCGCCGGGGTCTCGGCGCTCGGGGTCGCGTTCGGCGCCTGGGTGCTGACGGCAGTGATCGTGCTCGCGGCGATCGTGATCCTGGACATTGCCTCGGGGGATCTTGCCTCGGAGGACCTGGCCTCGGGTGAGACCCCTTCGGGAGGCAATGAGCCGAATCGATTGAGCGTACGAGGGCTCCTGCTGCTCGTGGCGGCCGGGCTGCTCGTCGCCTTCGTGGCCGCGCTGGGAACCTGGCTCGACGTGTCCGGGTCGCTCCAGGTGGCCAAGAACATCGCATCGACGAACAACCCGGGCAATCTGCAGAACCCACTTCGCTCCGTGCAGATCCTCGGGACGTGGCTGGTGGACAGCTACAAGCACGTCCCCGTCGGCGGCCGCCTGGAGCTCTCCTACACGCTCGCCCTGATCGCGCTTGCCGCCGCCTTGCTCGGCGCCGCGTATGTCGTGTATCTGAAGGCATACGCGCTGGCCGCGTGGATCGGGTTGACGCTCGCGGTCTGGCTGGGTTGACCGCCTACGGAACGACCTGGGCCGACGGCAAGGCGCTGATGCTGAGCTCGCCGGTGGTCGTGCTGCTGGCGTGGGCGCGGTGTCGCCGCGCTGCGCGCTTGCACGTTCTCCCGCCCGATGCTGCGACCGGCGGCGGTGCTGCTGGCGCTCGCGCTCGTGGGCGGCGTCGCCGCGTCCGACGCGCTGCAGTACCACGGCTCCAACCTCGCGCCGACCGCACGCTACGAAGAGCTCGCGTCGCTCGACTCGCGCTTCGCCGGCCGGGGGCCGGCGCTGTTCACCGACTACGACGAATACTCGCTCTATCTGCTGCGCAACCTCGACGTGGGCGGCCCGGGCTTCATGTTCCCGCCGCGAGGGATCGTGCAGCCGAGCGGCCAGCCGGTCGACCTCGATCTGATCACACCCGGCGGCACTGCGCTCCTACCCGCTGATCGTCACGCGTCGCGACCCTTCCTCCGAACGACCACCGGCCGCCTACCGCCTGCTGTGGCAGGGCGCCTACTACCAGGTGTGGATCCGGCGGCCCGCCGCTCCCGCGGCGCTCGCGCACGTCAGCCGCGTCGAGCACGGGTACGGTTCCATGCCTCAGCGTGGCCGGCCTCGCGCGCCTGGCCCAGTCACACGGCGCCCAGCTCGTCAGCGCAAGCCCGCCGAGATCGTTGGGATCGACGTGGCGAGCGCCTCGCATCCTGCCTGGCATGAGTCCCGGTTCGGGCTGCTGATGACCCCACACGGCCGGCTCGACGCCACGTTCACGGTTCCCCACGCCGGCGTGTGGGATCTGTGGGTGAAGGGGGAGATCATGCCAGCGGTCGGAGTGAGCGTCGATGGACGTCAGCTCGCGTCGATCAGCGGCCAGCTCACCGGCGTCGCCTCGGACCCCGACACGATGGCGCCGCTGCGCGTCTCACTCACCGCCGGCCCTCATCGCCTGACGATCGCGCGCGGGGCGTCCAACCTGCTGGCCCCGGGCTCCGGCGGCTCGGCGATCCTCGACTCGATCTTCCTCACGCCGGTTGGCTCCGGCTCCCAGGCGACGCTCCATGCCACCCCCGCCGCCGGGTGGCGGTCGCTCTGCGGGCGGCGCCTGGAGTGGATCGAGGTCGTACCAGGGGGGTGAGTGGCAAACGGGCACCTATCGACAGGCGTTCGGACGGGTGTCAGCGATGGGCGGCTAGCGGTCGGCGCTGTCCGGCGAAAGCCCCGCTCCGGTCAACATGCGCCGCAGGTCGACGACCATCTGCCGGTCGACATCCTTGCCGCGCGGCCGCCCCAGCGTCTCCGTCTCGGCGCCGAGCGTGACCTTGAACTTGCCGTTGTGCTCCTCCTCCACGGTGCCAACGGCCTCGAGCAGCGAAAGCACCTGGCGCCACTCGACGTTGCCGCTCGCAGGATGAGCGAAGATCTTCCTCAGCGTGTCGCGATGGTGGTTGTTGAGGGCACCGCTCATGGCCGTCGAGTCTAACGATGCCTTCCTGGTTTCTGCCTTCCTGGTTTCAGCAGAGACGCCGACGGTGCCAGCGGATCGTCCCGCCGACGCCCGCCTACCACTCAGCTCGCGAGCAGCGCCTCGAGCTTATCGAGCTGGCTGCTCCAGCCGGCCTGCGCCATCGCGATCAGCTGCTCGGCGCAGACCATGCGTGAGGTGACGACCACCTTCGTACGGTCCTCGCCGAGATCGATGAACTCGACCGTCGTCTCGCCCGACTCGAGCATTGGGTTGTCGGTGATCTCCTGGCCGAACGACAACCGCTCGGGCGGCTCGACGATCCCGAAGTGGCCGTCGTTTGCATACTCGACCCCGTCTGGTCCGACCATCGTCATCCGGCAGATACCGCCGGGGCGCAGGTCGAACTCGATTTTCTCGCGAGGCGTCGTGAAGTGCTCCGGCCCCCACCACTTCGTCACCTCGTCCGGGTCGATCCACACCCGCCACACCAGCTCGCGCGGCGCATCGAGCTCGCGCTCGATCACGATCGTGCGCTCGGCCATCTCGAACTGCTCACTCATCTCTGCCTGCCTTCCCTTGCATGTCGTCGAGGCGCCGCTCGAGGAGATCCGAGCGGCCCTCCCAGATTTCGCGGTACCGCTCCAGCCATCCGTCCGCGTCTCGCAGCGGCGATCTCACCGATCAGCTCGCTGAGATGTTGATCTTCGGGAGCACATGGCGCTCGGTCTCGTCCGCCCCGAGCGGTGACAGCACCACGGTGCTGGTCTCTCTGTCGAACTCAACCATACGGGCGTCATGAAGTGGTGCCAGCACTTTGCTGCGGAAGTTGTCGATACGATTGTACTCGGTCCACATGAACAGATCCTCGACCGGCACTGCTGTCTCAGGGTCCGAGTAGAGCAGAACGAGTACCTGCTCACGCGTCGTTAGATCTGGATCGAGTACACGCTTCACGCCGGCGATAGACCACACGTGCGGAACATCACGCCATGCGATCGCGTCCAGGAGTGCCTGAGCTTCCTCGAGCGAGACTTCGTGAACTACGCGGATCAGCTCAGAAATGCACCAGTCGGCCGTTCTGACACACGTTGCCGCGTCGATCTCATTGGCATCCACGTCGCCGCCCTCGTGCCCGATCCCACGCTTGTTACGGAGCGTGTACATGAACGAAAGCGATCGAGGCATGATGATCCGAAGGCTGTCGGGCCCAGCAGCCTTGGGTGTCTTTTCTAGTTCGGCGACCTCGTCCGTAAACGGTTTGAGCTGATCTCCCAACGGCGTGTAGCTGCCCGTGAGCTCGTGTTGAAGGATCCGCAGCATCACTTCGGAAAATTTCCCTGCTCGAAGGCCGCACGCGTCGTACTGGCCGTTGGCGTAGGCGCGCTTGAGTTCGTCGTAGCGTTTGATCAGCCGCGTCCGCAACACGGCCGGCAGCCGCGTGAGCGCTGCCTCAAGAGGGAACTTTGTACTCAAACTGATTGCTGTCGTTGCGGTCGCGGTCGAGCGCATTCTCGCGGAGTAGACGCACAAGCACCGGAGACAAATCGGTCGCCTTGAACACTGCGCCCCTCTTGTCGCGGAGTTGATCCTGGACGTCGCTGATCACCTTTGGGCTATCGAAGAAGCCCTCCTCGATCAGCGCCTCGACCATCGACTTGGGCCCTTTGCCGGCAGAGCGTTTGCGGCTTGGGACATCTTGGCTCCCCAAGGACGAGCTCGACTTCGTTGCTTTTTTCGCTTTTCTTGCTTTTTTCGGGCTGCGACCCGTTTTCCGTCTCGGCGGCCCGGCCCCGGAGTCGTTCCTGGGTTTCCCGTCCCCGGAGTCGAGATATTTTTCGCCGGAATCCATCAGTCTGTAGATCGCTGCCCCCGATACCTGCGGTACAAAGTCCACGTAGCCGCCTGCTTTAGTAAGGGCTTTCCTGACGGCCTGTTCCTTCGTGGGTAGCCGGAACTTTTCGGTGAGCACCTTTGCAATCTGCGCCGCGGACATGCCGTCGATTCCGTGATCCCGGTTGGCAACGAGCAGCAGGCCGAGCGCTCGGTCGAGGACGAGCGAGGCGCCGGTGATCTCTGGGTGGGCCGTTCGGTCGAGGGCAGCAATTAGATCGTCCGCCACATTCTTCGGATCCTCGTCGGTTGCAGCGAGTCTGTGCGTACGCGTTTTTCCGGCGCTCTGTTTCGCGCGCCCCGACAGGCGCTCGGCCGGCGCCCGTGCGGTATCAGCTTGGCTCAAGGCCTCAAAGACGCGATTGAACGCCGCCTCTTGCAGGTTCTCGGGGACACTCTCCGCGATCTCCGCTGCCTGCTTGACTATCCCCGCGATGCGGTCGGCCTCGCTCATCTGGCGAATGATATGAGTCGATGGGATGTGTCGCCGATTGGGCGGCTTACGACACAGCGGCCGAGGAGACGATGGCCGAAGTGCTCGCAGCCAGCGCATAACGGACCTCGATCGTCAACGTGCCTGTGAGATTACATCCGAAAACCGGACCCAACAGTCTGCTTACCGTATGGGCGTTAGTGGAGACGGCGGGAATCGAACCCGCGCAAGACTGCCGAACCGGCCCTATTCCGGATTAGTAGGTGGTCCTACTCCGGATTTATAGGGTGTGCTACTCCGAGATTGTCGGGTCCCGTGTTGTAGTCTGGTCGAATGGCATTGATCCCGCGGGGCATCGAAAGCGAGCTGCGCGACATCCTCAGCGTAAGTCGCGCGGCGGCAATCACCGGTCCACGCCAAGTGGGCAAGAGCACGCTCGCCAAACAGCTGCAGGCCGAAGGCGTCGTTCCCAACTACTTCAGCCTCGACGACGAAGCGACGCGCATCGCAGCACGCGCAGATCCAGACGGGTTTGCCTTATCGCTCCCCCGCCCCGCGGTGATCGACGAGGTCCAGCGCGTCCCGGATCTGATGCTCTCCGTCAAGCAGATCCTCGATCGCGACCAAACGCCAGGTCAGTTCCTGATCACCGGCTCCGCCGACCTGCTCACCGCCAGAGTCGTCGCCGACGCGCTCCCCGGACGCGTGGAGTACGTGAACCTCTGGCCGCTGTCCCAGGCCGAGATCGTCGGCAGGCGTGCATCTGTCATCGACTCGCTGCTAGACGGAACTCCACCCCTCCTCACCGGCGCACCCAAGGGCCGCGCGGCGAGCGCCGAGCTCGTAGTCGCCGGCGGATTTCCCGATGCTCGCGACCGCGCCCCGCACCAGCGGTCACGCTATTTCCGATCCTACCTGCAGACGATCTTCGGCCGCGACCTATCGGAGATCGGCGAGGTGCGGATCGACTCCTCCACCCTCGAAGCACTCTTGCGACTACTCGCGGCACGCACCGGCGGCCTGGTGAGCTATGCGGCGCTCGGGCGCGAACTCACACTCGACGACAAGACCACCAAGGCCCACGCGCAGTTGCTCACCCAACTGTTCTTGCTGTACCGGCTGCGCCCGTGGTCGACTAACCTCGGCGCTCGCCAGGTCAAGACCCCCAAGCTGCTGCTGACCGATACCGGCATGGCCGCCGCACTGATCGGCGTCGACGCATCCCGCTATGCCGCTCCCGACCAGGGCCCCGTGGCGGGCATGCTGTTCGAGACCTTCGTGCTGATGGAGCTCGTAAAGCAGGCGACGTGGAGCGCTACCCCAGTTGAGTTGTTCTTCTACCGCGACGCGGAAAAGCGCGAGGTAGATCTCGTCATAGAGTCCTCATCCGGCGATGTCGTTGGCATCGAGGTGAAGTCTGCAGCAACCGCCAGCACCTCCGACACGCGCGGATTACGCCTGCTAGGAGACAAGCTCGGCCCACGCTTCAAGGCCGGGATCGTCATCTACTCCGGAGAGCACACGCTGCCCCTCGGAGACCGAATCTGGGCAGTGCCCGTCTCAGGGCTATGGCAATAACCCGTCAGCCAGCCGCTGGTTGATCATGTAATTGTTCCCGGTGGTCTTTTTAAAGTCCCTGCAAATGAGCACTTTATGGAGACGGTGGGAATCGAACCCACGTCCGTAATCGCGTGAAAATGGCTTCTACGAGCGTAGCCGGCGCTCTGATCTCATCCTCGACTCGCCTCGCCGGCGGGGTTGTCGGGGACCAGCCTTCTTAGATTTCCCTGGCTTGGCAAAGGCGGACCTTGCCGGGTGAGCCTGCTTTCTGATCCCGGCCTTCCCCGCCGCAGGCAAGCGGGGCCCGAGACCTCACTCGCCTAGTGTTTGCTAGGCAGCGAGGGCGTACTCGTGAGAGTCCGCACTTATGGTTTTCCCGGGTGTTTAACGAGGCCGCCCGGGACCTCGACTCGCCACCATCCTCACGAGCCGACCACGTCGAAGCCTGTCGTCCCCGAGGATGTACTGCCGACCCAGTGTAGCCCTCGACGAATCCTTTTCGCGACCGCGGGCCTCTTATGCAAGCGTCGACATCTCCGTCGACCGGAAAACGGGAGGCTCACCATGACGATCGCCGGCTTGCGCAGAACATCCATCTCTCTGGCAGTGCTCGTCCTCGCCATCCTTGGCCTGTCGGCCTCGGCGTCGGCGGCGCCGACGTTCACGTTCAAAACTGCAGCCCTGCCGATCCCGGGGTTCCCTCACACCGGCGACTTCCTCGGCGCCGGCGCCGTGATCCAGGTTGAAGGCACGATCTCGGGGACCGAATACGGCGGCTTCCCGCCGCCGCTCACTGGGGTCAAATACTGGGCGCCGGCAGGCGCGAAGCTGCACCTCAGGGGTTCGCCACCTGCGCACCGAGCACGATTGAACAGAGCGGACCCGGGCCGTGTCCCAAGACATCGATTGCGGGCCCGAAGGGTTCCTTCGGTGGCGTGGCTCAGGAGGAGGCACTCGTCATGACCATCATCTATTTCATCGTGGCCGCAGTCGTTCTCTGCGGCTGCCTGTTTTTCTTCATGAGGGCCCGCTCTCGTGATTAGCCGCACCGGTTCGTCTTGGCCCACCGAACAGGTCGTCACCGCCGCCCAGCAGGGTGACCCCCGCGCGATCGCGATGCTCGTCTCCGGCTCGCATGCACACGTGCAGCGCTTTGCCCACACCCTCTGCGCGACGCCCGAGGATGCGGAAGACGCGACGCAAGAGGCCCTGATCGTCCTGTACCGAAAGATCGGGACGCTCAGCGCCACAGCGGCGCTTGCATCGTGGATGTTCCAGATCGTGCGCAACGAGTGCATCCGCAGATCGCGGCTCGCATTCCATAGATCCATCTCCGCCGCCACGGCCGAGCCCTCCGCCGAAGACGCCGCCCTCGCCCGTTTGGAGATCGAGCGGATCGTCGACTCGATCGCGGCGCTCCCCGCCGAGCAGCGCGCCGTCCTCGTGCTACGCGACATCCAGGGCCAATCGGGAGCGGCGACCGCGCAAGCGCTCGGTCTCAGCCGCGCCGCGATGAAGTCACGCCTGCACCGCGGACGCGAAGCGCTGCACTCACAGCTCAGCGCACTGAAGGACACGACCAGCGGTAGCGGTGACGCTGACGGCGGGGGAGCAAATGCGGGCGCCCGAGGATGATGCCTGACCCCGACCGAAGTGCTCTCGCCAGCGCATCCGTCGCCACCCACCTCACACGCGGGGCGATCGGCTTCGGGCTAATCGGCGCGGCGATCGCACTGACCCCGAGTCATGGCCCGGCTGCGCTGCTGCTCGCGCCGCCCGGCCTCGTCGCGCTGCGGGGTTGCCCGACGTGCTGGCTCGCCGGGTTAGTAGAGACGATCTCCGCCGGCCGGCTGCAGCGCACCTGCACCGAGAACGGCTGCACGTTGGCACCGGCGACCGCGGTAGGAGTGACGGGCGGGCGCGAACGGACGCCACCGCGCAGTAGTTGGAGTCGGCCGGACACGGCAGGAAGCCAACCACGGGGAGAACGAAATCGACGCGGTCCCGGGCCGCTTGAGGAACCCGCCCCGTCTGGCCCGAAGGCCTTGCCAGCTTGGGTGGCGCGGCCTCACACCTCGAGTGGCCTCGCTCTTTGCGGCTCGGTTCCGCGTCTGGATTCAAAGTAGCTCGGCCCTTTGGCGATTGCAACCCCTTCGCGAGGAAGACCCCGCACGTTCCGAAAAAAACGCTCTTCCGCGACCCTGGGGGTTGAGATCCGCGGACAACTGGACCGGTTTTGGCCCGTGCGGGAACAGCTCAGGACAACTGGACGGCTCTTTGCGACATGGGTCCCAAGAACAACCCTTAGGGAGCGCTTACCGGTGCTGCCACAATGGATGTATGGATAGCGGCGACTTCTCTCTGCCTGCGCCCCCGGTCTCCGGCCCGTCCGTGCCGCCATCGCTCCCGGCCGGCCAGTCCTACCCCTCGCAGACCCGACCCGCCGCGATCACGCCCGCATCCGCGCATACGCCGACAGGCCGAGAACCCCTTCGGCGAGCAGCGCAGCGGACGGAGGCAGCGGATCGGGGCCCGTAGGCAACCTGCGCAAGCGCATCGGCGGCGCGTTTGCCGGCCTGATCGCGCTGATCGCGAAGTTCGGCGTCGCGTTGAAAGCGCTGCTGCGTAGCGTTGCCGAACCTGAAGTTGTTCGTGACCGCGGGAACGGCGCTGGTCTCGGTCGCCGCCTACAGCATCTTCTTCGGCTGGTGGTTCGCGGCCGGCTTCGTCGTGTTGCTGTTCGTGCACGAGATGGGCCACGTGATCGCGCTGCGCCGCGAGGGGATCAAGGCGAGCGCGCCGATGTTCATCCCGTTCATGGGCGCGGTGATCACCGCGCGCTCGCTCGGCGACAACGCGCTCGCGGAGGCGCGTGTAGGCCTCGCCGGCCCGATCCTCGGCACGCTCGGCGCCGCGGCCGTCGCGCTCGTCGGCGAGCTCACCGGCAGCTCGCTGTTGATCGCGCTCGCCTACTTCGGCTTCTTCATCAACCTCTTCAACCTGCTCCCGGTCGTGCCGCTCGACGGTGGCCGCGCGGCGGCCGCGATGACACCGTGGATGTGGTTCCTCGGCTTCGGCGTGCTGGTCGCGCTCGCGTTCCTGAACCCGGGCAACCCGATCCTGCTGATCATCGTGATCTTCGCCGGCTTCCAGACATACCACCGCTGGAAGCAACGCAAAACGCACTCGCTCGAGCAGGCCGCCTACTACCGGGTCGCGCCCCGTCACCGGCTGATCGTGGGGGCAGTCTACGTCGGCCTGATCGCGCTGCTCGTGTTCGGGATGAGCGAAACGCACATCCTCACCAGCGGCGGCCACACCTTCGGCTCGATCTAGCGCCTCGCTTCGCGCACGGCCCGTTCCATGTCGCGCTTGGACTCGCGGTCGCGGATCGTGTTGCGTTTGTCGTACAGGTCCTTGCCGCGCGCGAGCGCGATCTCGACCTTGGCGTGCGAGCCCTTGAAGTAGATCCTCGTCGGCACCAGCGTCAATCCCCGCTCGGACACTTTCGCCGCGAGTCGATCCAGCTCGCGGCGGTGCGCCAGCAGCTTGCGCGGGCGCTCGGGCTCGTGGTTTTCGCGCGAGGCCGGCCCGTACGGGGGGATGTGCACCGAGTGCAGCCACAGCTCGCCGCCGGCGATCGCGGCGTAGCCGTCCTTCAGCTGGGCGCCGGACTCGCGCAGCGCCTTGACCTCGGTGCCCTCGAGCACGATCCCGCACTCGACGCGCTCGATCAGCTCGTAGCGATAGGACGCGTACCTGTTCGAGGCGACGTCGCCCGCTCCGATCTTGCGCTTGGACTGCTTGCTCTTGGCCATCGGTTTCGAGCCTAGACGTTTTGCCCGCGTCGGCGACGGCGTCGCTGTCTCGATCAGCCGGCGGGGATCAGGTCCACACGACCGCGAGCCACGTCGACGCGCGCCACCCGCACCTCGATCGCGTCCCCGAGGCGGAGCGTCGATCCGGGGCTTTCGCCGTGGAGGATCGTGCCCTGCTCGTTCAGCTCCCACCACTCGCGCTCGCCGCCCGCGCCGCGCATGCGCCTGACCGGCAGCATGCCCGCGGTAATCGGGCGACACCGGCGTCTCTGAGTCCGCGCGCCCTCCTCTGCCTGCGCATCCACTCGCTCCGGCGGCGTCCCGAAGGAGACGAACGCGCCGGCCGAGATCAGCCCGACCACTTCGCCGGCGAACGCCTGCTCCCAGCCGTCCTCGTACAACGCCCGCTCCAGGGCGAAGCAGCGCGCGACGTCGTCCGCGTCGCGCTCGATCGTCATCGCCGCCCGCTCGCGGTCGGAGGTCCACTCGGCCAGCTCACCCATCCCCGCCGCCCGCGGCGCCCGCTCGCCCCCGCCGACGGCGGACAGCAGCGCGCGGTGGCAGACGAGGTCGGGGTAGCGGCGGATCGGCGAGGTGAAGTGGCAGTAGTACGCCGTCCCGAGGCCGGCGTGGCCGCTGTTCTTCGGGCGAGTAGGCCGCCTGCTGGAGGGTGCGCAGCAGCAGCGAGGTCAGCGCCGCGCGCCCACCCCCGCGGCGCACGTGCGCCTCGACGCGTCGCGAGATCTCCCCCATCAGCTCCGCCGCCTGCGAGGGGGACATGTTCTTCGGCACGGGCGGCGTCGGCACCTCCAGCGAGGACAGCTGCTCGACGAGGCGCTTCACGCGCTCGGGCTCGGGGCGTTCGTGCACGCGATACAGGCACGGCGCGCCGCGCTCGGAGAGCAGCCGCGCGACCGCTTCGTTGGCGGCGATCATCAGGTGCTCGATCAGGCGATGGGACTCGGTCTGCACGCGCACGAGCACCTCCTCGACGTGCCCCTCCTCGTCGAAGACGAACTCGGGCTCGGAGGAGTCGAGCGTCAGCGCGCCGCTGTGGCCCTTGCGCCGCTCCTCCTCGAGCGCGGCCGCCGCCGCGCGCGCGGCCTGCAGCGGCTCGGCCCAGGGCTCGCTCGCCCGCTCGTCGTCCGGCGAAGATCTCGATCGACCTGCTCATAGCTCAAGCGCTCGTCCGAGCGGATCAGCGAGCGGTAGAACGCGGCCTTCGCGACCTTCGCGCCGTGCAACTCGAGCTCGACCGTCACCGCCGCGCGCTCCTTCCCCGGCACGAGCGAGCAGGCGTCGTTCGAGAGCGCCTCCGGCAGCATCGGCTCCACCGCCCCCGGCACGTAGACGCTCGTGCCACGTCGCCTGGCCTCCAGATCGACGAGCGAGCCCTCGGGCACATAGGCGGAGACGTCGGCGATGTGAACCCACACGCGCGTCCGCGGATTGGCGGATCGTCGCCACCAGGCGTTCGGCGGAGATCGCGTCGTCGAAGTCGCGTGCGCTCGCCGGGTCGATCGTGAACGTCGGCAGGTCCCGTCAGGTCGCGCCTGCCGGCCGGTCGCCTGGATCGTTCCGCGCGGCGGCCGCGCGCGCCTCGCGCTCGACGGCCGGCTCGAACCCGCGGCGCAGCCGCGATCGAGCATCAGCCCCTCGATCAGGTCGCGGGCCACGTCGGGGCGCCCGAGCACGCGCGTGATCTGCGCTCGCCCGTTCCCCGCCTCGCCCGGCCTGCCTGCACGAGCACCAGATCCCCTGCGCGCGCGGCATCTCCCCCGGGATCGACGACGCGATTGGAACCGAGCGTGATGCGCCGGGACGCGCCGGGGTCGTCCGCCATCGTCGGAGCGCGGCGCGGTCGCCGTCCGAACTCCGCGCAGCGCCGCGAACCGCCGCGGTTTGGGCGACTGACAGAACCGCTCCGGCCGCTTCTCGAGACATCCGGCGCACGTTTCATCGACTTGCCGACCGCGACTCCCGCGATCCGGGCGGAGCTCACTTGACTTTCGCGGCGAGCGTGTTCAGCGCCATGTTCAGGCCCTGCGGAGTGTCGACCACGTTGTTGGGGAGCGGCACTTCGGGGGTGATGCCCGCGCCCTGTTTGACGCCGCCGCCGCCGAGGTTGCGCCCGTCGGGCGTGAAGTACTCGCCGACCGTGATGTCGAGCGCGCCGCCGTTGGACAGCGGCTCCTCCTCCTGGAAGACGCCCTTGCCGAAGGTGTGGGTGCCGACGACGGTCGCGCGGCGGTGATCCTGCAGCGCGGCGGTGGTGATCTCCGAGGAGGAGGCGGTGTTGTGGTCGACCAGCACGACCATCGGGATCGTCGGCGCGAGCGGGTGGCCGGTCGCGGTGATCGTCTCGCTCGGCTGGGTGCGCCCGCGCGTGGAGACGATCGTGCCGTGGGCGATGAACAGGCTCGCGATCAGCCGCGCTTCCTCGACCAGGCCGCCGCCGTTGGCGCGCAGATCGAACACGATCCCGCGCGCGCCTTCGTGCAGCACTTTTTCGACCGCCGCGGCCACTTCGACATGCGATTCGGGACTGAACGTGGCGAGCGCGACCACACCGAGCTTTACCCCGTGCACGGTGTGCATCTCGGAGGCCACGACCGGCTCGGAGATCACCGCGCGCGTGACGTGCACGGTGTGCGTTGTCCCGTGGGCGGCCGCGCCGCGTGTGCCCCCGTGGGATGAGCGTTGGGATGGGCGGAGACTCGATACCGGGATTCGAGCCGGCGCGGGCCGTTCGAGCCCGAGCACGACTTCGGTGCCCGGCGGCCCCTTGATCAGGGAGGTGGCAGCGTCGGCGGAAAGACCGACGAGACTGCGGCCGTTGACCGCGACGATCACTTCGCCCGCCTGCAGCCCCGCGCGCATCGCCGGGGAGGAGTCGAACACGCGCGCGATCAGCAGACCCCTGTGTTCCGGAGCGACGACCACACCGATGCCGGTGAAGCTCGGCGGCGAGTCGAATTCGTGAAATTCCTTCGGGGTCAGGTAATGGGAGAAACGGTCGTTCAGGCTCGCCACCGCGCCGGCGATCGAGGTGTTCGCCAGCTGGCTCTTCGGGATCGGTCGGTAGTAGTCGCTGGCGATTCGCGCCGAGCGCTTCGTCGACGACCTGCGTCTGCTGGTTGGCCTCGAATGCGCTCCCCCGGGCGAACTTCGGCAGGTCTTCCGGATGACCGCCGAGCCAGACCCCCATGACCAGCAGGATCGGAAGCATCACGGCCAGGACCACGATCAGGGGCTGTCGTCTAGGAGCGGGCAGACGCCCAGTCGAGAGCCCTACCCCTGGGCCTCAGACTCGCAAGAAGCGGCGCAAGCGACAGACCTGAACCGGCCGCGGAGACGGCGATCGCGCTGGCCATCAGGATGATGACGAGCAGCCGGAAGTCGATCATGTTCGGCTGGGAGATCAGCTTGAACGT
Organism: uncultured Solirubrobacterales bacterium; assembly: GCA_963779405.1. GTDB lineage: Bacteria > Actinomycetota > Thermoleophilia > Solirubrobacterales > Solirubrobacteraceae > Palsa-744. The sequence goes on along the minus strand of CAVZYF010000006.1, from coordinate 12,192 downwards.
GTTCGCGAGCGGATCGATGAGCGCGATCTTTGCGAGCGCCAGCAGCCCGATCGCACCGGCGCCGCCGAGCGCGCCGAGGAACAGACCCTCGAGCACGAACGGCCAGCGGATGAACCAGTCGGTCGCGCCGACGAGCTTCATCACCTCGACCTCGCGCCGGCGCGAGAACAGGGACAGACGGATCGTGTTGGAGATCAAGCAGCACCGAGGCGAACACGAGCAGCCCCGCGAGCAGGGCCATCGTGAGCTTGATCGTGCGCGTGGCGGAGAGGATCGTGTTCGTCTGCGCCTGGCGGTTCTGCACGTCGACGATCGCGGGGTCGGTCACCACGCGCACGCCGGGCGGGCTCGACTGGTCGAGCTCCGCCCGCAGCGCGCCCGACTCACCCGGGTTCGTCGGCGTCAGGCGGAAGATGTCGGGCAGCGGGTTGTAGCCGACCAGGGCGAACGCCTGCGGGTTGAGCTTGCGCTCCTGTTCGTAACCTTCCTGCTTTGACACGAACTGGACGCTCTTCACGTGCGGGGCGCCTTGCAGCTCGCTCTTCACGCGGGCCACTTCGGCGTTGGTTGCCGAGGGATTGAGATCGACGTCGACGAGCACGCGCGAGCGGATGTCGTTGGCAGCCCCGTTGGTGGCCTGCACGACAGGGATGAACACGCCGAGCACGAGCGTCGTGACGAGCACCGAGGCGAGCGCCGCGAAGCTCGGGACGGCGTTGCGCCGCATCGACCGAGTCGCCTCTTTCAAGAAGAACGCAGGCTTCATGTACTTTCGCGCGGAGCGCTCGCCCAGCTCGCCGGTGCTCTCATCGCTCGAGCCGTAGGACCCGGAGGCCTCGTCGCGGACGATCCGCCCGCGACGCAGTTCGATCACGCGGCGGCGCATGCGGTCGACCATCTCGTTGTCGTGCGATGCGACGATCACGGTCGTGCCGGCGCGGTTGATGCGGTACAGCAACTGCATGATCCCGATCGAGGTCTCGGGGTCGAGGTTGCCCGTCGGCTCGTCCGCGAGCAACAGCGGCGGATGGCCGGCAAACGCGCGGGCCACGGCGACGCGCTGCTGCTCGCCGCCGGAGAGCTGATGGGGATAGTTGTGCAGCTTCGTCGAAAGCCCGTCATGCGCAGGATGTCCGGCAGCGTGGCGCGGATCTGCTTGCGTGAGGCACCGGTGACCTGCAGGGCATAGGCGATGTTGTCGTAGACCGTGCGCGTCGGCAGCAGCTTGAAGTCCTGGAAGACGACGCCGACGTTGCGCCGGTAGTAGGGAACCTTCTTGCGCTCGATCTCCCCGAGCGCGCGCCCGGCGACGCGGATCGTGCCCTCGGTCGGCTCCAGCTCCTTGATCAGCAGGCGCATGATCGTCGACTTGCCCGAGCCCGTGGCGCCGACGAGGAACACCATTTCCCGGCGGTTGACCGCGAACGTCGCGCGCTCCAGGCCGATGCCGCCCGGGCCATAGATCTTGGAGACGCCGCGGAACTCGACGACCGTGTCGGCGCCCGGCTGCACTCGGGGTCGAACCGGGGCGGGGCCTGCGTCTGCCGGGCGCCTGCACGTACGCGTGAGGCGGGTACCGCGCGACGGCGACGCACCGCCTCGCGCTCTCTGACATCCCTCTCCGTGGCGGCCATCGCGGGGCACAGTAGCGTGAGGAGACCCGCGGGAACGACAAATTGCCTGCATGCAAGCCGGTTTGCAGATCGTCGAAGCTCACGAGCGCGCGGTCGAGGACCGTTCCGGACCATCGCCCTGACTATTGTGAGGCCGATGACCGAGATCCAAACGACCATCGTCGGACGAGAACGGCCTGCCCGTATACAAGCTGGGGCTGCCGGGCACGCGCGCGCTGACCGTGCTCGTCGCGTTCGACGCGGGCGCGCGCAACGAGCGGCCCGACGAGAACGGGATGGCCCACTTCCTCGAGCACCTCGTGTTCAAGGGCGGCGAGAAGTACCCGACGTACAAGGACGTCAACGAGACCGCCGAGCGGCTCGGCGGGGTGCTGAACGCGTACACGAGCCACGACCTCGTCGCCTTCCATTTGACCGTCCGCGCCGAGTCCGCTCCACAGGCGATCGACCTGCTCACGGACTTCGTCGGTCGCCCGCGGATCGACGCCGAGGAGCTCGACCGCGAGCGCGGCGTGGTGATCCAGGAGATCAACCGCGCCTACGACCAGCCTTCGACGATCGCCGAGTACCTGATCGACCGAGCGGCGTTCGGCGATCATCCGCTGGGGCGCACGGTGCTCGGCCCGGAGGAGAACCTGCGCGGCTTCACGCGCGAGGGGATCGTCGCCTTCCGCGAGCGCCGCTGGGCGGGCGCGCGCGGCGGGGCGTTCCTGGCGGGCAACCTCGACCACCTGCCCGAGCGAGCCCGAGCTCCAGGAGCGCTTCGGCGCGCTTCCCCGCGCTGTCAGATCCCGCGCCCTACGTGCCGGCGCCGGCGTTCGCGCCCGAGAAGCTCGTCGAGGAGCGCGACACCAACCAGTCGCACCTGCGCATGATCTATCGCCCGGACCTGGCCGTCTCCGACGTCCGCAAGCGCGCGGCGCTGACGATCTACTCGACGCTGCTCGGCGGCTCGATGGGCTCGCGCCTGTTCGAGGAGATCCGCGAGAAGCGCGGCCTCTGTTACTCCGTCTACGCGCTCGACCACGCCTTCGCCGACGTGCCGATCCTGCAGCTCGGCTCGGGGCTGGAGTCGGGCAAGTGCGTCGAGGCATACACGCGCATGCGCGAGATCGTCGACGAGCTGCGCGACGACGGCCCCACCGAGGAGGAGGTCCACCGCGCGCGCGCCTACGCCGCCGGCCGCCGCGTGCTCGCCTTCGAGAACACCAACGCCGTCGCTCGCTACGCCGCCAACCAGAAGATCGTCTTCGGCGAGGACATCGACCCCGACGCCGCGATCGCCGCGCTGGACGCCGTCACCTACGACGAGGTCCGCGAGGTCGCCGCGGGGGTGGCGGACAACCTCGCCGTTGCCTGCGTGGGGCCCCACACCGCAGACGAGTTCTAGCCGAGCGCGACCATCCGGTCGATCGGGACCCTCGCCTTCACGGCGATCTCCTCGGGCACGCGCACCTCGTACTTCATCTCCCGCAGTGCAGTCCCTCAGCTTCGGGAGCGTGATCATCTTCATGTACTTGCAGCTCGCCTTCGGGTTCGCGGGGATGAAGCTCACATCGGGGGCCGCCATCCGCAGGGGGTGGAGCATCCCGATCTCGGTGGCGACCACGGCCTCGCGGGGTTTGGCCTGGGAGCGCCGTTGCCGGCGGACTCCGCCGGGCGCCGCGCTCTCCGCCGCCCCGCCCGCGACGCGCTCGAGCGCCTCGGCGTATTTGAGCATCCCACCGGTCGAGAGCATGTGGACACCCTCCGAGGAGACATCGCCGCTGGCGACGTACTCCATGATGCTGGTCGTGCAACCGCACTCGGGGTGGATCAGGAAGTCGGCGTCGGGGTGCGCGGCGCGCGTGGCCTCGATGTCCGCCGGGCGGATGCCCGCGTGGACGTGGCACTCGCCGTCCCACACGTGCATTCGTCTTGCCGAGCTCCTTCTCCACATACGCGCCCAGCCACATGTCGGGGCCGAACAGGATCTCGGTGTCCTCGCCCCGTGTCTCGTAGATGTGCCTGACGACGTCCACCGCGTTCGCCGACGTGCAGCAGTAGTCGGTCAGCGCCTTCACCTCGGCGGTCGTGTTCACGTACATCACGACCACTCCCTCCGGATACTGCGCCTTCCAGTCTGTCAGCTGCTCGGCGTCGATCGAATCCGCGAGCGAACACCCGGCGTCGAGGTCGGGGATCAGCACGGTCTTCTCCGGGCACAGGATCGAGGCCGTCTCGGCCATGAAGTGCACGCCGCAGAACACGATCACCTCGCCCTCCGCGGCCGCGGCCTTGCGCGAGAGGCCGAGCGAATCGCCGACGTAGTCGGCGACGTCCTGCACCTCCGGGCACCTGGTAGTTGTGCGCCAGTATCACCGCGCCGCGCTCCTGCGCGAGCGCGCGCACCTCGGCCTGCATCCTTGCGATCTCCTCGGGCGACAGTTCGGCGCGGCAATTCCCCCGTGGGAGCCATCGGCAGTGTGGTGGCCATCGGCAGGTTCATGGCAAAGCCTCCAAGATCAGCGACAAATCCAAGGCGGGCGCCGAATGGGTCAAAGCGCCCATCGACACCCATTCTACCCCGGTCTCCGCGCTCGCCCTGAGCGTCTCCAGAGTGACTCCGCCGCTCGCCTCGAGCTCCGCGCGGCCCGCCACCTGGGCGACCGCGGCGCGCAGCTGCGCGTCGTCCATGTTGTCCAGCAGCAACCTCGGCGCTCCGGCGGCGAGCGCTTCGTCGATCTCCTGCGCGTTGCGCACCTCGACCTCGAGCGTGCCCCCCAGCTCAGGGCGCCGCCGCGCGCACGCGTGCGACCGCCTGCGCGATGCCGCCGGCGGCGGCGATGTGGTTCTCCTTGATCAGCACCGCGTCGTACAGCCCCGCCCTGTGATTGCTCGCCCCCCCGGCCGCGACCGCCGCCTTCTCCAGTGCCCGCATCCCCGGGGTCGTCTTGCGCGTGTCGAGCACCCTCGCACCGGTTCCCTGCACCGCGCGCGCGGCGCGCGCCGCCATCGTGGCAACCCCCGACAGGTGTGCGAGAAAGTTCAGCGCCGTCCGCTCCCCAGTCAGCAGCGCACGGGCGCTCCCCTCGACCTTCAGCACCGGGCCCCCGTCACGCCACACGCCCTCCGCGACCAGGCGCTCGCAGCGCGCATCGGGGTCGAGCTGCGTAAAGACCGCCTCCGCCGCGTCGAGGCCGTAGATCGTCCCCGGCGCCTTCTGCACGATCCTCGCGCGCGCGCGCGCCTCCTCTGAGACGGTCGCATCGGTCGTAACGTCGCCCGTTCCCACGTCCTCATCGAGTGCAAGGCGGACCAACCCGCTGAGACCATCCATCCCTATTCGCCTGATGACGCGTTGGAGAGCAGGAAAGCCCGTACGAAATCATCAAGATCCCCATCCAAGACGCGTTGCACATCCCCCATTTCGTAGCCCGTCCTGTGGTCCTTGACCATCGTGTACGGGTGGGTCACGTAGGACCGGATCTGCGAGCCGAAGTTGACGTCCTGGACCTCCCCCTTCTCGCGCGCGATCTCCTCCTGACGTTCACGCTCCTTGCGCTCCAGCAGCTTCGCCCGCAGCACGACCATCGCAGTCGCCCGGTTGGATGACTGCGAGCGCTCGTTCTGGCACTGCACGACGATCCCCGTCGGGCGGTGGGTGATCCGCACCGCCGAGTCGGTCTTGTTCACGTGCTGCCCGCCCGCACCTGACGCGCGATACGTGTCCACCTGCAGGTCGTCCTCGTTGATCTCGATCTCGCCCGTGTCCTTGACCACCGGCGCGACCTCCACGCCCGCGAAGCTCGTCTGGCGGCGGTGCGCCGAGTCGAACGGGCTCAGCCTCACCAGACGGTGCACGCCGCGCTCGGCGCCGAACAGGCCGTAGGCGTTCTCGCCCTTCACCTGGAACGTCGCCGACTTGATCCCCGCTTCCTCCCCCGCGCTCGCCTCCAGCAGCTCGGCCTCGAACCCGCGCCGCTCCGCCCAGCGCATCTCCATCCGCAGCACCATCTCGGCCCAGTCCTGCGCGTCGGTCCCCCCCGCGCCCGCGTTCACGCTCACGAGCGCATCGCCCTGGTCGTAGCGCCCCGAGAACAGCCGCTGCTCCTCGAGCGCGGCCAACCGCTCCTCCACAGAAGCGAACTGCTCGTCGATTTCGCCCTGCAGCGACGCGTCCTCGTCGGCCATCTCGATCAGGCCGTCGAGATCCTCCACGTCGCTCTGCAGCGCCGTGAACTCCTCCAGCCGCCTCGTCGCCCGCGAGTGCTCGGCGCCCACCTGCCCGGCGGCCTCGGCGTCGTCCCAGAAGCCCGGCGCACCCATCTGCGCTTCGAGCGCCTCCGCCCTGTCCTTCAGCTCTTGCGGGTCAAAGATAGTCCGCGAGCAACTTCAGCTGCTCGCGTATCGCGGCCAACCGCTGCGGCGTGGACTCGGTAGGAGCGGTTGTCATCAGGTTCCGTGGCACTTCTTGAACTTCTTACCCGATCCGCACCAGCAGGGGTCGTTGCGACCGACCTCGTGCTCGTGATCGACGACGCGCTGCTCGACCACCGGCAGCGCTTCTCCTTCGCCGCCGTTCTCGGCGTAGGCCTGCGCGCCGCCCCTGTACCCCGCCCGCCGCCGCGGCTGCCGCGATCGCGCCGGCGCCCATCGCGCTCTGACCGCCGGAGTATGAGACCCGGCCCGCGCGCGTGGAGGAGCCCCCCGGTGCGAACGCGGGGATTGGCGGGGCCTGCTGGCCCTGCCCGCCACCGCCGTTCTGGCCTTCGACGTTGACCTGCGCGTTGAAGATCATCCTCGTGTAGTCGGCCCACACGCTGCCCATCAGGTCGCCGAACAGCGTGAACGCCTCGTTCTTGTACGCCACCAACGGATCGAGCTGGGCGAAGCCGCGCAGGTGGATGCCCTCGCGCAGGTAGTCCATGTCGAACAGGTGCTCGCGCCAGCGCTCGTCGATGATCTCCAGCAGCAAGAACCGCTCGAGGGCGCCCATCAACTCCTCGCCGAGCTCCTGCTCGCGCGCGTTGTAGCGCTCGATCGCCAGCTCGCTCACGCGGTCGGTCAACGAGATCCGGTCGACCTTCTCCGGGTCGAGGTCCTCGTCGGAGAGGTCGAGCGGGAAGAACTGCCCGAGCGCCGTGAACAGGCCGTCGAGGTCCCAGTCCTCCATGAAGTCGCCGGGCGTGTACTGCTCGATCGTGCGCTCGATCGTGTTCACGACCTCGCGGCGCGCCTCCTCGCCGATCGGCTTGCCCTCGAGCACCTCGTCGCGGTAGGCGTAGATCACGCGACGCTGCTCGTTCGCGACGTCGTCGTACTCGAGCACGTGTTTGCGCTGCAGGAAGTTCTGCTCCTCGACCTTCTTCTGGGCTTTTTCGATCTGCTTCGACAGCATCCCGGCCTCGATCGGTTCCTCGTTGCCCTCCTCGTCGACGCCGCCGAGTTTGTCGAGGATTCGGTAGATGCGATCGCCCGCGAACAGCCTGCACGAGGTCGTCCTCGGCTGACAGGAAGAACCGCGACTCGCCCGGGTCGCCCTGGCGCCCGGCGCGGCCGCGTAGCTGGTTGTCGATCCGCCGGGACTCGTGGCGCTCGGTGCCGCAGATGAACAGCCCGCCGGCCGCCATCACGCGCTCCCGTCCCTCGGCCACGCGCCGCTCGAGCTCCGGCAGGAGCTCCGCCATGCGCGGCTCGTGATCCTCGTGCTCAGGCGGAATCCCCGCCTTCGCGAGATCCAGCCGTGCGAGGTGCTCGGCGTTGCCGCCCAGCTTGATGTCCACGCCGCGGCCCGCCATGTTCGTCGCGATCGTCACCGCGCCCGGCTGCCCGGCCTCAGCGACGGTCTCGGCCTCGCGCGCGGCGTACTCGGGCTTGGCGTTCAGCACGGCGTGCTCGATCCCGCGCTTCTTCAATCGCTCGGAAAGCAACTCCGATACCTCGACGGAGATCGTGCCGACGAGCACCGGCTGGCCGTTCTCATGCCGCGCCGCGATCTCGTTCACGACCGCGTTCCACTTGCCCTCTTTGGTCTTGTAGACCTGATCGTTGCGGTCGTCGCGGACCATCGGCATGTTCGTCGGGACCTGCACGACCGGCAGCTCGTAGATCTTCATGAACTCCGTCGCCTCTGTCAGCGCCGTGCCGGTCATGCCCGCGAGCTTGTCGTACAGCCGGAAGTAGTTCTGGTAGGTGATCGTCGCAAGCGTCTGGTTCTCCTCCTGGACGCTCACGCCCTCCTTCGCCTCGATTGCCTGGTGCAGCCCCTCCGACCAGCGCCGGCCGTCGAGGATCCGGCCGGTGAACTCGTCGATGATCTTCACCTCGCCGTCGACCACCGCGTAGTCGACGTCGCGCTTGTACAGCGACTCGGCGCGCAGCGACTGGATCAGGTGGTTGACCAGGTGCCCGTTCTCGGCGCGATAGAGATGGTCGATGCCGAGGAATTTCTCGGCCTTCGCCACGCCCTGCTCGGTGATCGAGACGCTCTTGTGCTTCTCGTCGATCTCGAAGTCGAAGTCCGCGAGAAAGCCCTTCTTCGTACGCGGATCCATGCCTTCGGGCGTCTTCCCCACGGTCATCCGCGGCGCCAAGCGCGCGAACTTCATGTACAGGTCCGCCGCCTGTTCGGGCGCACCCGGAGATGATCAGCGGCGTGCGCGCCTCGTCGATCAGGATGTTGTCGACCTCGTCCACGACCGCGAAGTAGTGCCCGCGCTGGACCTTTTCGGATAGGTCCTTCGCCATGTTGTCGCGCAGGTAGTCGAAGCCCAGCTCGGAGTTCGTGCCGTAGATCACGTCGCACGCATACGCGCGCTGCTTCTCGTCGTAGGGCTGCATGTTCTGCAGCACGCCGACGCTCACGCCGAGCGCGTCGTAGATCGGTTTCATCCACTCCGCGTCGCGCTTGGCGAGGTAGTCGTTGACGGTCACCACGTGCACGCCCCTGCGGGTGAGCGCTCCGTCCGCCTCGGCGGGGACCGCCTCGTCGCTGAGCTCGTCTTCGACGGCCTCCGGGTCGATCGCCGCGTCCGGGTCGACGAGGTCGGGGTACTCGGCGAAGTCCGGGTCGGGGTGGTCCTGCCTATGTACCGCGTGATCGGTGACCGCGAGCGAGTTCAGCACGACCGCGAGCGTCGCCGTCAGCGTCTTGCCCTCGCCCGTCTTCATCTCCGCGATACAGCCGTCGTTCAGCACCATCCCGCCGATCAGCTGCACGTCGAAGTGGCGCATCCCCATCGTGCGCTTGCCGGTCTCACGCACGACCGCAAAGCACTCCGGCAAGAGCGCGTCCAACGACTCGCCCTTCCGCCGCGCGGGCGCGCAGCGCGTCCATCCGCTCGCGCAACTCCGCGTCAGAGTCGTGTTCGAGCTCTCCCTCGAACGCGTTGATCAGCGCGACGCGCTTCTGGTAAGACTTGAACTTCTTCGCCTCGCCGACGTTCAGCGCGCGATCGAGAATTGAAGGGGACACATCTCCAGATTAGCTAGCCGATTGGAGATCCGTGGTCTCCAATCGGTGAGCGCGCGAGGAGCCGCGTCTACAGCGCGGCGCGAGCAGACTTCAACTGGGTCGCCATCGCGTGCGCCTCGCGGCGCTTGCGGCGCTTGTCCCGATGGCGCTTGACCTGGCGCGCCAGCTCGTCGACGACGAGGTTCAGCGAGTGCCCCATCTCGCGCGAGTGCTCGTGTGCGCGCAGCGTCACGCCCTTCAGGTACAGCGTCGCCTCCACGACCTCACGCTCCGCGATCGAGGGGTTTCGCTCCTCGAAGATCTCAATCTCCAGGCGGGCGAGGTCCGAGACCTGACGCGCGACCTTATCCAAGCGACGTCCGCGTGCTCGCGGATTCGTCGGTGACCGGAACGTTGCGACCCTTGATGTCAATCTGCATCACGGCTCCTTCGTCGGCTGTTTTGGAGATGGCACCGATGCTACGCCTGAGGGAGGCGGATGTCCATCGTTTCTTCAGTTCGCTCAAGAGAACTCCCCCTCGGCGGGCCTTCTGCGTTCAAGCCTCGCGTGGGCGCAAGCTCTCGAGGATCCCCGCATGCCCGGCGATCGCGCCGATCAGGATCGACTCCTCGGCGACGACGGTGCCGGGGAAAACGATGCTCTCACGCAGCTGCGCGCGCTCGCCGACCCGCGCGCCGTCGCCCAGCACGACCGGCCCCATCAGGCGCACGCCCGCGCCGATCGACACGTCGTGGCCGATCCACACGGGGCCTTCCACCTCGAGGTCCTGCGGCAAGGCCCGCGCACCGGCGACGATCACGCCGGGCGAGACCTCCTCCCCCGCCATCTCCAGGTGCAGCTTCCCCTCCAGCGCGTCGAACGTGCCCTGGCGCAGCTCGCCCAAGCGAACCGACGTCGTTCCAGTACTCGCCGACCTCGTGGATGTGGAACGGCACGTCGTTCTCCAACAGCGCCGGGAACACGTCCTGGGCCCAGTCGACGAACGGCCGCTCGGGGAAGTAGTCGAAGATCCGCGGCTCGAAGATGTAGATGCCGCAGTTGCCGAGGTCCGACAGCGCCTCCTCGGGCGCCGGCTTCTCCTGAAAGCCCGTGATCCGCCCCTCGCGGTCGTGCAGCACGACGCCGAACTCGCGCGTGTCGTCCACCCGCTTGACCGCCAGCGTCGCGATCCCTCCGCTCGCGCGGTGCCGGGCGACGAACGCCCCCAGGTCGATGTCCGTGAGCGCGTCGCCGGAGATCACCAGGAACGGCTCCTCGCCGAAGAACTCCGCGCATGCCGCGCACGCCCCCCGCGGTGCCGAGCAGCTCGGGCTCGAAGCGGTACTCCAGTCGATCGCCGAAGTGCTCGCGGATCGTCTCGGGGAAGTAATGCAGGTTGGCGATCACCTCATCGAACCCATACCGGTCGAGCAGATCGAGGATGTGCGCCATCACCGGCCGGTCGAGCACCGGCACCATCGGCTTGGTGATCTCGTACGTCAGCGGGCGCAGCCTGGTTCCCAGCCCAGCGGCGAGGACCATCGCTCTCATGTTGGTGTCTACCGGAATCGCTTAGTAGCGGTAGTGATCGGCCTTGTAAGGGCCGTCGACCGGGACGCCGATGTAGGCGGCCTGCTCGTCGGTCAGCTTCGTCAGCTTCACGCCGAGCGCATCCAGGTGCAGACGGGCGACCTTCTCGTCGAGGTGCTTCGGCAGCACGTAGACCTTCTTGGAGTACTCGCCGTTCTTCGTGAACAGCTCGATCTGGGCGATCGTCTGGTTCGTGAACGAGTTGCTCATCACGAAGCTCGGGTGGCCCGTGGCGTTGCCCAGGTTCAGCAGGCGTCCCTCGGAGAGCATGATGATCGCGTGACCGTCGGGGAAGACCCACTTGTCGACCTGCGGCTTGATGTTCACGCGCTCGATCCCCTCGGTCTGCGCGAGGCCGGCGATGTCGATCTCGTTGTCGAAGTGCCCGATGTTGCCGACGATCGCCTGGTGCTTCATCTTCGCCATGTCGGCGGCGGTGATGATGTCCTTGTTGCCGGTCGTCGTGATGAAGATGTCCGCGCTGTCGATCACTTCCGCGAGCGTCTTGACCTCATAGCCCTGCATCGCCGCCTGCAGCGCGCAGATCGGGTCGATCTCCGTGATCACCACGCGCGCGCCCTGGCCGCGCAGCGATTCCGCGCAGCCCTTGCCGACGTCGCCGAAGCCGCAGATCACGGCGACCTTGCCGCCGATCATCACGTCGGTCGCGCGGTTGATGCCGTCGATCAGCGAGTGCCGGCAGCCGTACAGGTTGTCGAACTTCGACTTCGTCACCGAGTCGTTGACGTTGATCGCCGGGAACAGCAGCTCGCCCGACTCGACCATCTGGTAGAGCCGGTGCACGCCCGTCGTCGTCTCCTCGGTCACGCCTTTGACGCCCTCGCCGAGCTTCGTCCAGCGCTGCGGATCCTCCGTGAGCGAGCGCGTCAGCAGCGAGAGGATCACCCGAGCTCCTCGGAGTCGGCGCTCGCCGGATCGGGCACGGCGCCGGCGCGCCTCGTACTCGGTGCCCTTGTGCACGAGCAGCGTCGCGTCGCCGCCGTCGTCCAGGATCATGTTCGGGCCGCATCCTCGCCCGGCCAGAGAATCGCCTGTTCGGTGCACCACCAGTACTCCTCCAAGGTCTCGCCCTTCCAGGCGAACACGGGGACGCCCTGGGGATCCTCCGGCGTGCCCTCGGGACCGACCGCGACCGCCGCGGCCGCGTGATCCTGGGTCGAGAAGATGTTGCAGCTGCACCAGCGCACCTCGGCGCCGAGCGCCGTCAGCGTCTCGATCAGGACGGCCGTCTGGATCGTCATGTGCAGCGAGCCCATGATCCGCGCGCCCCGCAGCGGCTGCTCGGCGGCGAACTCGCGCCGGATCGCCATCAGGCCGGGCATCTCGTGCTCGGCGAGCGTGATCTCCTTGCGCCCGAAGGCGGCGAGCGTAAGGTCGGCGACCTTGAAGTCGGTGTCGGTCTCGGTGAGCGTGGCGGTTGGGGTCATTCGATCTCCATCGTCATTGTGTCAGCCAGATCGCAAACATCTGGCCCAGCTCCTGCGCACAGCACCGACGGCCCCTGCGTGGCA